>CAWIMA010000008.1:0-781412 GCA_963837045.1 uncultured Gammaproteobacteria bacterium | reverse complement strand
CCCCGGGTTCGCCTCTGTCAACCGCCTGACGCGAAACTTGGGCTGAACACGAACTTGGGCGGATTTTACCAGCTTGATTTTCGCAAAAGAACGCTTGCCGACCGAGACGATATAGGTGTTTTCCGCAGGCAAAAAGAACGCTTGCCGCCGCTTGGCGCGACGCCGCAAACTCCCTAGGATCGACAGCCTGCCGGCGGGTCATTTCTGATGGTCCATTTCACGTCTGAATTCATGCACACGCTGAGCGAGCGGGGCTACCTGCATCAGGTAACCGATCCCGCCGGCCTCGACGCTCATTCGAGCGCCGCTCCGATCACGGGCTACATCGGCTTTGACGCCACTGCCGACAGCCTGCACGTGGGCAGCCTCGTTCAGATCATGCTGATGCGCCATCTGCAAAGAGCCGGGCACCGCCCCATCGTGCTGATGGGCGGCGGCACGACCAAGATCGGAGATCCGTCCGGGCGCGATGAGACGCGACAATTGCTGACGGAAGCGCAAATAGACGAAAATATTGCCGGTATCCGCGAGATATTCGGCCGTTTTTTGCGCTTCGACGACAGCCCGTCCGGCGCAATCATGGCGAACAACGATGAGTGGCTCTCGGGACTGCTCTATATTCCGTTCCTCCGCGAGATCGGCCGGCACTTCACGATCAATCGCATGCTCACGATGGACAGCGTGAAGCTGCGCTTGGAGCGAGAGCAGCCGCTGACCTTTCTCGAGTTCAACTACATGATCCTGCAGAGCTATGACTTTGTGGAGCTGCACAAGCGGTATGGCTGCACCCTGCAGATGGGCGGCTCGGATCAGTGGGGCAACATCGTGCAGGGAGTGGAGCTCGGCCGGCGCTTGCGCGACGCGCAGCTGTTCGGGCTGACCTCGCCCCTCATAGCGACAGCCTCCGGCGCGAAGATGGGCAAGACAGCGAGCGGCGCCGTTTGGCTGAACCCGAACCGCCTGTCCCCGTACGGCTATTGGCAGTTCTGGCGCAACACCGAGGATGGGGACGTCGGCCGATTCCTGCGCATGTTCACTGACTTGCCGATGGCGGAAATCGGGCGGCTCGAGAGGCTCGAGGGAGCCGACATCAATACCGCCAAGGAGATTCTCGCCACCGAGGCCACGCGGCTGTGCCATGGAGACGAGGCGGCCCGCGCGGCGGCGGCTACGGCGGCGCGCGCCTTTGCAGGCAATGCGGCGGAGGGTTTACCTACTTTCGCCCTTAAGGTCGGCAAACCGGCGCTCATCATCGACGTGGCTGTTGCGCTCGGCATGGCAGGCTCGAAAAGCGAGGCGCGCCGGCTGATCGAGCAGGGGGGAGTCCGGCTGAACGATCAGCCGGTTCAGTCGGTCACGGCCCGCGTCACGGCGGCGGATCTCGATCGGAGCGGTACCGCCCGGATCAGCGTGGGTAAGAAGCGCCACGGCCTGGTTCGAGGAGACCCTGGGTAGACAGCGCCGGGGGATCGGAAGCGGCACTGCGCGGTCTCTCAGTTTAGCTGGCCAATCCTGCGTCTTTGCTCACAAACGGTGCACTGCCGATTGACCGAGCCATGGGCGACCGCTAGCCTCTGAGCCTGCCCTCAGCTTGGAACGATTTGATGCGCAGCAACAATCTAACTGCCGCAACCTGGTCGCGGCGCTTCAGCTCGGCTGTGACGCGCATTGCGCCGTACGCCGCCGCAGCCAGTGCCGCGCTGGTTCTTTGGCATGCGGCGCGCGATGTCCCGAGCTCGGCTCCGATCGCCCCAGCGCCGCTGGTGTACCCGGGAGGCGCCGCCGCGGGCGCGGTGACACCCCCGACGCCGGCGACCGCCGCTCCTCTTGCGGCCCAGCAAGCCAGCGTCGCCGCGACCATCGAGGTGATCGTCGGTCGAAACGACACGCTCGACGCCATATTCAGGCGCATGGCGCTCGACACCGCCGATCTGGCGGCGATTCGCAATCTGCCGGGCATCCGCCAAAGCTTGGATTTCCTCAAACCGGGCGATGCGATCAAGCTCACCCATGCAGACGGAGAGATCAAGGCGCTGTCCCGCAAGGTGAGCGAGACGCAGACGCTCCAGGTGGTGCGCGCGGACGCGGGATTCGAGGCGA
Organism: uncultured Gammaproteobacteria bacterium; assembly: GCA_963837045.1. GTDB lineage: Bacteria > Pseudomonadota > Gammaproteobacteria > Steroidobacterales > Steroidobacteraceae > Bog-1198. Next base: position 779,312 of record CAWIMA010000008.1, on the reverse strand, counting down.
AGGTGATCGAGAACCCGGTGCAAACACACATACGCACCGCCACGGCGCGCATCGATTCTTCATTGTTCCAGGCGGCGGCGGCGGCGCAGATTTCCGATACGGTGGCGCTCAGGCTCGCCGACGTGTTCGCATGGGATATCGACTTCGTGCTCGACATCCGCGAAGGGGATCGCTTCACGGTGGTTTACGAGCAAATCTATCAGGACGGCAAGTATCTGCGCGACGGCGAAGTTCTGGCGGCGGAATTCGTGAACAGTGGAAGGGTGTACCGAGCCGTGCGGTTCGTGAACGACGCGGGCTCTGCCGGCTACTACACCGCGGACGGCAAACCCATGCGCAAGGCCTTCTTGCGCGCACCGGTGCAATTTACCCGGGTGAGCTCGGTGTTCAATCCGCACCGTCTGCATCCGATTTTGAATCTCATTCGCGGGCACATGGGAACCGACTATGCGGCGCCCATCGGTACGCCGGTGCACGCGGCCGGCGACGGGCGCGTGAGCTTCGAAGGCCGGCGCGGCGGGTACGGCAACGCGGTGGTGCTTGCCCACGGCAACAACATCGAGACGCTGTACGGCCATATGTCGCGCTTCGCAAATCGCCTCCGCGTCGGCTCGCATGTGCAGCAAGGCGACGTCATCGGCTATGTGGGCATGACCGGGCTCGCGACCGGGCCGCACCTGCACTATGAATATCTGATGAACGGCGTGCACAAGGACCCGCAATCCGTGCATTTGGCCGGCGCCGAACCGCTGCCCGCCGATTCATTGGACAAATTCCGCACCGACAGTGCGCCGTGGCTCGCGCTGCTGGCGCCGCAACAGGCCGCGCCTCAGCCGGCTGTCTCCGCAGCCGCCGCGCCGCCGCCGAATGCGAACGTGGTCGAAGCTTCGCCGCGGATGTCGGTCGACTGATTCGCAGCACGCCTCGGGCGCGCGCATCCTGGGCGGGATATACCGGTGCGCCTGGCACGCCGGACCCTCGTAGAACTGTCATCATGGTACCGTCACACTTATCCGCATGAACGATAGCGACCTGCATACCCCCCGGCTTTACATCAATCGCGAGCTGTCGTTCCTCGAATTCAATCAGCGCGTGCTGGAGCAGGCCAAGGACACCACCATACCGCTTCTCGAGCGCGTGAGATTCCTGTGCATCTCGTGCTCCAATCTCGACGAGTTCTTCGAGATCCGCGTGGCGAGCCTCAAGGAGCTGCTGGAGGCCGGCGCGGTGCAGGGCGGCCCGGACGGACTGTCGGTCCCCGAGCAGCTGAAGGCTATCCGCGCGCGCGCGGTGCGTCTCGTCAATGAGCAGTATCAGCTGCTCAACGACGTGCTGATGCCGGAGCTGGCGAAGAGCGGCGTGGTTTTCCTCTCGCCGGACACGTGGACCGGGGAGCAAGCGGCATGGCTGGCCGATTATTTCAGCCGTGAAGTGGAGCCGGTCTTGAGTCCCCTGGCCTTGGATCCCGCGCGCCCGTTCCCCAAGGTGCTGAACAAGAGCCTGAATTTCGCCATCGTCGTCGAAGGCGAGGACGGCTTCGGGCGCAACAGCGGACTTGCGGTGGTCCAAGCGCCGCGGTCGCTGCCGCGCCTCATCCGGCTGCCCGATGAGCTGGGGAGCCGGCATTTCGTGTTTCTCGGCACGATCGTCGAGGCATTCGTGCCCAGGCTGTTCGCCGGCATGCGCGTGCGCGGCTGCTATCAATTTCGGGTCACGCGCAACAGCGATTTGTTCGTCGAACAGGAGGAAGTGGACGACCTGCTGCGCGCCGTCGAAGGCGAGCTTGCCTCGCGCCGCTACGGGGATGCGGTGCGCCTGGAAACTGCGCACGACTGCCCGGATGAGATTCTCAGCTACCTGCTCGAGCAATTCGCGCTCACCGACGACGATCTGTACAAGGTCTCCGGACCCGTGAACCTGAACCGCATGATGGCAATTTGTGATCTCGTGGATCGGTCGGAGCTCAAATACCCGGCGTTCACCCCGAGCATTCCCGAACGGCTGCACATGGGCAGCGATTTGTTCGCAACCCTGCGCGGCGGTGATGTATTGCTGCACCACCCGTTTCAGGGCTTCGGCCCCGTCATGGATTTCATCAAACACGCGGCCGGCGACCCGCAAGTTCTCGCCATCAAGCAGACGCTGTACCGCGCGGGCACCGACTCGGCGATCGTCGACGCCCTGGCCGAGGCGGCGCAAGCGGGAAAAGACGTGACGGTCATCATCGAACTGCGGGCGCGCTTCGACGAGGAGGCCAATATCGAGCTCGCGAACAGGCTGCAGGAAGCGGGTGCGCACGTGATGTACGGCGTGGTCGGGTTCAAGACCCATGCCAAGCTGGTGATGGTCGTGCGCCGCGAGGAGAGGGGCCTGCGGCGCTACTGCCATCTGGGCACCGGCAACTACCACGCGAAGACCGCACGGCTCTATACCGACTACGGCCTGTTGACCGCCGATGAAGCAATCGGCGAAGACATCCACGAGATCTTTCTGCAGCTCACGGGGCTGACGCGGGTGCCGCGCCTGCGCAAGCTCCTGCACGCGCCCTTCAGCCTGCATCATGCGATGTGCGCAAAAATCGAGCGCGAGACCGGACATGCGCGCGCCGGCAGGCCGGCGCGCATCATCGCCAAGCTGAATGCGCTCACCGAGCCCACGATCATTCAGGCGCTGTACCGCGCTTCAAGGGCGGGCGTCGAGATCGATTTGATCGTGCGCGGCGTGTGCTGCCTGCGACCCGGCGTGCCCGGAGTCTCCGAGCGGATCAGGGTGCGCTCGATCGTCGGGCGGTTTCTGGAGCATTCGCGGGTCTACTATTTTGGGAACGCCGGCCAGCGCGAGATCTACTGCGCCAGCGCCGACTGGATGGACCGGAACCTGTTTCGCCGAATCGAGGTGGCGTATCCGGTGGAGACGCCGGAATTTCAAGCTCGCGTCGCCGACGATTTGAGTCTTTACCTCGCGGACGACTGCCAGGCGTGGCAGCTCGATGCGGACGGACGATATTCGCGCGCCGGCGGCGCGGGCGAAACCTCGGCCCAGAACCTGCTGCTGCACCTGTACGATGAGCGCGTTGCGCTCACGGAGTCTTGAGCAGCGCTTCTGAGACGCTGCGGTTCAGGCTGAGGCGGAAGCCCGCCTCCTTCAAATAGGCGCGCTCCTGCTCCAGGTCCTCGAGGGTCAGCGGGTGCTCCTTCATCCAGCCCTGCGGCAGCTCCAAACTCAAGTTCCGCCCCTTCACGTGCAGACTCGCTTCCGGCAGCGGCTGCGGGCTGCGGCCGCGATGCAGCAGCACCGCCAGGCGCAGCAGCACGATCAGAAACTCCGCATGGCGATCCCACGGCGGCACGAGATCCTCCAGCGCCTCGAGCAACAGCTGCCTGCGATGCCCGCCCACCAACGCGGACAGCAGCAGCTGCTCCTCGCGCGGGAATCCCGGCATGTCTGCGTGCTCGAGGAGATAGGCGCCGTGGCGGTGGTACTTGGAGTGAGCGATGTCGAGCCCGGTCTCATGCAGGCGCGCCGCCCAGCGCAGCACCAGCTCCGCCAGCGGATCTTCCAGCCCCCAATCGGACTCGACTTGTCCGAGCAACTCCACGGCGGTCGCCTCGACGCGGTCCGCCTGCAGGGAATCGACGTGGTAGCGCTGTTCCATGGCGCGCACGCTGCGCACGCGGGCATCTTCGTCGGTGAAGCGGCCCATGAGATCGTACAGCAGCCCCTCGCGCATGGCCCCCTCGGCGACGCGCACGCGGTCGACGCCGAAGTTCTCCACGATCTCCAATAAAATCGCGAGCCCGGCGGGAAACACCGGCGCTCGTTCGGCATCGACATCCTGCAGCTCGAGGTCGTCCACGTGACCCGCCGCTATCACGCGATCGGCGAGGCTGCGCAAATTATCGAGCGTGAGGCGCGGGGAGTCGGGGTTGAGCCGGCGCACGACATCGCCGATGACGCGCACCGTGCCGGAACTGCCGAAGGCTTGCAGCCAGCCTAGCTTTCGGAAAGCTGCTTGAATCGGCTCCAGCTCGAGCCTGACTTGTGTGCGGGCCCGCTCGAAGCGTTTCTCGGATATCCTGCCGTCGTCGAAGCAGGTGCTGCTCAAACCGACGCAGCCCACCGACAAGCTCTCGAGCAGCAGCGGATTGAAGCCCTCGCCGATGGCCACTTCGGTCGAGCCGCCTCCGATGTCGACCACCAGCCGCTTGTCCGGACTCATCGGACTGGTGTGCGCGACACCCGAATAAATCAGGCGCGCTTCCTCGAGGCCCGAGATGATTTCGATCGGATGTCCGAGTGCGGCGCGCGCCCTTTCCAAGAACCAGCGCTTGCGCTTTGCGCGCCGCAATGCGCTCGTGCCGACCACACGGACGCTGTTCGCATTCACCGCGCGCAGCCGCTGGCCGAAGCGTTCGAGGCAGCGCAGGGCGCGGTCGGTGGCCGCCTCCTCTAGTCGCCCGCTGTCCCCCAGGCCGGCGGCCAGGCGCACCATTTCGCGCAACCGGTCCAATATGACAAGTTGGCCGTGCGAGTACCGCGCCACGACCATGTGAAAGCTGTTGGAGCCAAGATCGACGGCGGCGAGGACGTCGGGAACGGCACGACGGCCGTTCATCTAGGCGGTCAACATGGAGGAGCCCGCCAGACAGGCTCCTAGGCCGAGAATGAAGACCCGCAACCGCAGGTGGTCTTTGCGTTAGGGTTACGAATGACGAACTGAGCGCCCTGCAGATCTTCCTTGTAGTCGATTTCCGCGCCCATAAGGTATTGCGCGCTCATCGGATCCACCAGCAGCTGAACGCCGCCGTTTTCCACGCAGAAATCGCCATCCTCGGCGTTTTCATCGAAGGTGAATCCGTATTGAAAACCCGAACAGCCGCCGCCGGAGACGAATACCCGCAGCTTCAGGTTCGGATTGGCCTCTTCGCGGATCAACTCGCCCACCTTCCCCGCAGCGGCGTCCGTGAATACCAGCAGGTTGGGCGGCGGGGGAGCCAGATCGGAGTCGGCGGCGGTTTCAGACATAGCGCTCATGCTCATAGTGTACCCCGCACCCGGTGCCAATCAAAGCCGGTCGGTCTAAGGCTGAGACTCGGGTTCGCCCCCGCCGGTTCCCGGGGCGGCCCGATGGATCAGTTTTCCATTGATTTGGGCGCCGACCGCGGTTTCAATGACCGTGTAATGCACGCTGCCGAGGACCCGCGCCTTGGAACCGAGTTCGACTCGGTCGCTGGCATCGATGTCGCCCTTGACGATGCCGTTCAAGAGCACTCGCGTCGCAATGACAGAGCCCTCGATGCATCCCTGCTCGCTCACCGACAACATCGCGCCCCCGGCCAGATCCCCGGTGACGTTTCCGTTGATGTGGCCGTCCAGGTGGAGCCCACCGGCAAATTCAACATCGCCGTTGATCCGCGTTTTGGCGCCGATCAGGGTGTCAATTTTTTCGGGCTTATTCGGTTTCCGCTTGAACATCCACATCACCCTTAGCGTGATTCTCGCCGTTTGCTTCCGTTTCGACCGACATGCCCTGCGCCTTCCAGACAAACGCCTGCCGAAAAGCGTGGGCCGTGTCCCGGCCGCTGTGGATCTGGACCCCGACGCGCGTCGGCTCGAATCCTTGAGGCAATTGTATGATTTCGTCGTAGTCCTCGAAGTACCGAAAAGAGTATGCCAGGCTGATCCGCCGGTTAGGCGACAGTTCGGCAAAGCTCAAGCTGCGCGGCTTGCCGTTCTGCAGGCCGTCGACGCTGATCGAGGCGCTGCCCGCCACCACACTGGCCGGCTTGCCCGTCTGCATCAGCACGAATTTCAGACGGTATTGCCCAGCGTCGCCCGGCCCGGCGCCGCCCGGCCCGGCCGTGTCCGGCACGATCTGCATCTGCTGCACCTTGACATGCACCAGCGAGTCGGGCTGCACCAGACCGCGGTAGAACGACAGGTCCTGATTGAGGCGGGCGATCTGGCTTTGCATGTCGCCGAGACTGCGCTCCACCTGCTTGTAGCCTTCGCGATCCACGCGCCGGGCCACGTCCGCCGCCTCCAATTGCGTGCGCTGGCGCGCATTTTCGGCTTCCAATTCGCGGATGCGGCTGCTCGCCGCCAAGGCGCCGCGCACGGAATCGACCACGCGGAATCCCGCGTCGTATCGGCCCAGCTCGAACACCGAGTACAAAATGAACGCCGCAAGCAGCGCGGCCGACCCGAGCAGCACCGCGCGGCGCTTCGGCTCATGCGTCCGGACAACCAATTTGCCGAAAAAATCCGCCATCAACTCAGTCCCTCGGCCGTTCCTGAAGAGGGTACGCTATGATCCGCCTTTGCGGGTAGGGAGCGGCTTTTGCTCTGGCTCAAAGCCTTTCACGTCATTGCCATGGTGACTTGGTTCGCCGGATTGTTCTACCTGCCGCGGCTGTTCGTATATCACGCGGATGCGCGGGATTCGGTCGGCGTGGAACGGTTTCGAATCATGGAAAGGCGCCTGTTCGCGATCATGACCATCGGCGCCGCGCTCACATTGGTATTCGGCGCGGCCATGCTCGTGGTCTCGCCCACCTATCTGACCATGGGCTGGTTGCGGGCCAAGCTGCTGCTCGTCGCCTTGACTGTGGTCTATCATCTTTATTGCTATAAATTCACGCGTGATTTCGCGCAAGACCGCAACACGCGCACCTCCAAGTGGTATCGGCTCTTCAACGAAGTGCCCTCGCTGCTGTTGATCGGCATCGTCATCCTGGCCGTGGTCAAGCCCTAGGAGCCTGTCTGAGTAATCCGCGTGAGCCGCGGGGATTACTCAGACAGGCTCCTAGGCTCCCAGCTTAATTGACGCTCTGCCGCTCCTTCGGAGGCAGCATCGAAACCGGCCACCAATCGGGGTAAGGCGGCAGGCCGCTCGGGAAGACCATGTTGCCGAGCTCGTGCAGTGCGCGTACATAGACGCGTCGCTTGAAATAAACGACCTCGCGCACCGGAGTCCAGTAATCAACCCACCGCCACCGATCGAATTCGGGTTGGTCGGTGCTGTCGAAGCGCAGCTTGGCGTCGTCCGCAGTGAGTTTCAAGAGGAACCATCTTTGCTTCTGGCCGATGCAGCGGTCGCGCACGTATTGGCGCGGCAGCCGATAGCGCAGCCATCCGCGCGTCGAGCCCAAAACCTCGACGTCTTGCGGGACGAGGCCGATTTCCTCCTTCAGTTCGCGAAACAGCGCATCTTCGACCCGTTCGCCGCGATTGACGCCGCCCTGCGGGAACTGCCAGCCCCGTCCGCCCACTCGCCCGCCCAGGAACAACTCCCCGGGGCTGCGCATTAAGACGATTCCTACGTTTGCTCTGAAGCCGTCCCTGTCGATGGTGTCGTTGGTGTGCTGCACGGACATGACGGCAATTGTTCCATATCGGGCGCCCAGCCGCTTGTGGTTGCCGCACAGAAGCGCAGAGCGCATCGCGCGCTCAATCGGGGACGGCGAGCTCTAGGAGCCTGTCTGAGTAATCCGCGTGAGCCGCGTTGGCTTGGCGAGGCAGCGGATGCAAGGCGCGCGGCGCAGGACGTAGTAGGCGCTACGTCCTGCGCCGCGCAACACCGCAGACGCCCCTCACCAAGCCAACCCTTTGGGACCGGGCAGATTTCGCTTCATCCGTCGTTGTCGCCTCCTCATTGGGTGTTGACCCAACCACGTCGGCTCCGCCTCGGCTGAAGCGAAATCAGCCTTAGGTAAGGCCACGGGGATTACTCAGACAGGCTCCGCTAGCCGGCGCCCACTTGCACGCGATTGCGGCCCAGCGCCTTGGCTCTGTACAGAGCCGCGTCCGCATCCGCAAGCAGCCGATCGGCGACGGCCTTCAAGTCCGTTTCGTGCCTCCCGGGAGACACGGAGGCGACACCGACCGACACCGTCAAGGTGCGCTCGATTTGCGCGGTGAGCGAGAACGGTACCCCGGCAATGACTTCGCGAATGCGTTCGCCGAGCTTCGCCGCCTCGGCAGCACTGGCGTCCGGCAGCAGGATCGCCAGCTCATCGCCGCCGAAGCGCGCCGCAGTGTCCATGCTGCGAATCTGCGACTCTACCCGGTGTGCAATCTCCCTCAGAGCATTGTCGCCGGCTAGATGGCCGTAGCCGTCATTGATGCTCTTGAAGCGGTCGATATCGATCATCAGGCAGGCGATGGTCCCGGCCCGACGCTGCGCGCGCGCCAATTCCTCCTTCAAGCGCTGCTGCAGGTAGCGGCGGTTGTGCCAGCCGGTCAGGAAATCGGTGATTCCGGCGCGCAGCAGCCGTGCCCTGTTGACTGCATTTTCTATGCAGACGGCGGCAACGGCGCCCAGATGGGACAGAAAGTCCGTTCCGTGATGCCGCGTGAAGCGGGTCGGATCGCGGCTGCCGAAGCACAGTGCCCCGGTGGCGAGATCCTTGCGGGGCAGCGGCACCAGTGCGGCGCTTTTCAGATTCGAAGCGCCTGGGAACAGCAGATGATGATCCGCACCGACGTAAGGGCCGAGCCACGGCTTGTGAAGGGCGGCGAGCTGCGGCGCCAAACTGATCAGCGTATCGACGAAAAATATTTGTTTGAACTCTTCCGGCCGCTCTCCGCCGGCGACCAGCAAATGGCGAATCTCATGCTGCGGATCGAGCAGAACGACGCTGACGGCGTCGAGCGAGTAGGATTCGCGCAGGCCGTCGACCATGGCGCGCAGCAGCTGCGCCAAGCTGTCGGCCCGCAGCAAGGTCAACTCGCGCGCCTGGGTGCGCTTCAGGATCGCTTCGTTGGCGGCCGCCTCGGCGGTCAACTCCTTGAGGCGCTGCTTGAGCGCCTCGTTCTCCTGAGCGATGTCGTCCACCGCTTCAGCCCGAGCGCGCCTGGGCCCGCACGTCGAAATAGACGCGGCCGCGGTTCATGAGCGCGGTGAACGCGGCGGCGTTCTTCGTCTTCACCGCCGCGACGAGCCGCTCCACCGCCTGCTGCAGCGCGAGCAGCGATTCTTCACCGTACTCGTTCAAGCTCTGGATCTCGAAATACAAATCCGGACTCTCGGCGGCCACTCGGCTCGCGACCTCCATCTGAGAGTCGAACGTGGTGCTCGACAGCTGCGCCAGCCGCGGCGCCGCCTCGCCGCTCTCGGCAAGAGCGGTGAAGAAGGCGATGTTCAAGGCGTGCGAGAGCCCCAGAACGTAGGCGATCAGACGATCGTGCTCATCCAGGCCCATGACCACACGCTCCGCCATGGTCGGGGCGAACAGATCCTGAGCTTCCTGTAGCGCCGCCCGGTGCCCCAGGTCGATGAAAATCACATGCCGCCCGGAAAGCAGCTCGGTATCCGGCCCGAACATGGGATGCAGAGAGGTCACGCGGCACCCGGCCTTGACCAGCGCGTCCAGGCCCGCGCGCAGCGGGGTCTTGAGAGACCCCAAATCGAAAATCAAGCCGCGCGGCGCCCGCTGCGCCAGCCTCTTCAGCAATTCAGCGGTGGCGCTCAAAGGAGTCGCGAGCACGATGAGGTCGCAATCCAGGGGATGCTCCTGCCAGTCGGGAATATGGTCAAATCCCGGCAGCCCGCCCGCCGGATCGGCGATGGTGACGCGAAAGCCCTGCGAGGCCAGGAATTCCGCGAACCACCCGCCCATTTTGCCGTGGCCGCCGATCACCAGGGCACGTTTGCCGCTGCCCTGGCCATGTGCCGCAACCCGCGCCTGCTCCTGCGTGGCGAGCGAGGACTGGATGAGCTGCCGCAGCAGCGATTCGGCCAGATCGGGCGAAACGCCCAGGCGCCGTGCGGTGTTGCGGCCGAGCAGAATGACCTCTCGCTCGCGTCCGAAGTCGCGTGTGGCTCGCCCGGTGGCGCGCTTGACGGCCGCCACCTGCTCGCTGAGCGCCTGTCGGCGCGCGACCAGCTGCAGCAGCTGGCCGTCGAGTTCGGTCAGGGCGGAGCGCAGTTCTTCCAAATTCATTGCAGGATCGGTCCCATTTTTGCACCCGCAACCCTTTTACTGGCCGTGGACGGCTACCGCAAGTGCGACGGCACGGCTACCATTGTTTCATGGAAACATTGCCCGATCCCCTGCCAGCCAATCCGCTGGAACTGGCGGCCGCATGGCTGAACCAGGCGCGGATCGATGCCGCCCAGCCCAATCCCAACTCGATGGTGCTGGCCACCGTCGACGGCGGCGGCCACCCCTCGGCGCGCGTGCTGCTCTGTAAGGAAATCGACGCGCACGGCGGCTTCATCGTGTTCTATACGAATTACCAATCGCGCAAGGGCCGTGAACTGAAGGTAAATCCGCGTGCCGCGGTGGTCTTTCATTGGGACCACCGCCACCGGCAGGTGCGCGCCGAAGGCCGCGTCGAGCCGCTCTCGGATGCCGACAACGACGCGTACTTCCGCTCCCGGCCCTGGCAAAGCCGCATCGGAGCCTGGGCCAGTCAGCAAAGCGAGCCGGTGCAGTCGCGAGCCGTACTCGGCTCGGCGGTCGCCGCGGCCGCTCGGCGTTTCGGGATTCCTTACGGCGGGCCGGGTACGGAAGAGCCCGAAGAGGTCGCCGCCGAGATCCCGCGCCCGTCCCACTGGGGTGGCTATCGGCTGCGCGTGGACTCCATCGAGCTGTGGGTGGAGGGCGAGTTCCGCATCCACGACCGCGCGCGCTGGACGAGAACGGCAGAGCTCAAACAGGACGTCGACGCCGCAACGACCTGGTCGGTCACACGTTTGCAGCCTTGAACGGATGTCGCCGTGACTCTGCTGCAGCACCGGGACGCCACCTGCCCCCATTGCTGGGAAACCATCAATCTGACTCTCGACCTGTCGGTCCCCGGCCAGTCGTACATCGAGGACTGCCCGGTGTGCTGCAGACCGATGCTGGTGTCGTACGCCGCCAGCAACGGTGAAATCGACGAGCTCAGGGTCGAAACCGCCGATTGACGCAGCCAAGCCGCACCTCTGCGAAGCCCGCCGGCACGTTCAGGCAGCTGCGCATTTTGGTTCTGCTTCTGGTGCTGCTGGCGGTCGCGTTGACCACCTGGCAGGAAAGCTATCGAAGCACCCGCTGGCGCGAACCTCTGTTCGTGGCCATTTATCCGATCGCGGCCGATGATGGCCCCGTCACCCGGGCGTACGTGGCGGGGCTGGATGCCGAACGCTTCAAGCCGATCGATCAATTCTTCAAGCGCGAAGCATTGCGCTATCGCCTGAGCATCGACGAACCCGTCAGAACCCGGCTCCGTGCGCCGCTGAACGAACGCCCGCCGCAGCGCCCGGCAGATGCCGGGATGTTGGCGACTGCGCTGTGGAGCCTGCGGCTGCGATATTGGGCCTGGCGCGCCAGCGGGCGGGTGCCGGAACCGGAGGACATTCGCCTGTTCGTGCTGTTCCACGACCCTGCAATCATGCCGTCGGTGCCGCATTCGCTCGGCCTGCGGAGGGGACTCATCGGCGTGGTCTACGCATTTGCGGTGCCTGAGATGAACGGCGCGAATGACGTGGTGATGGCGCATGAGCTGCTGCACACCCTGGGGGCCAGCGACAAATACGATCCGGCAGACGATGCGCCGAGATTCCCCGACGGCTACGGCGACCCGCGGCAGATGCCTCTGTACCCGCAGCTGTTCGCGGAATTGATGGCGGGCCGCAGAATGATTTCGCCCACACGCTGGGAGCAGCCGGCTGACCTCGATGAAGTCGTCATCGGCCCCGCCACTGCGCTGGAAATACGCTGGCCGCTGCGTGCCGATTGAGCCGGCAGGACCGCTCCGGAGCTAATCGAGCGCCTCCAGAATCGCAGCGTGCAGCCGGCCGTTGGTCGCGAGCACGGAGTTCGACCTGAGCGTGATGGGTGCTCCGCCAAGGTCCGTGAAGCGGCCTCCCGCCTCGGTGACGATCGCCGCGCACGCGGCGATGTCGAGGATATTCACGTCCGTTTCGATCACCGCGTCGATTTTCCCGGCCGCCAGCAAATGATAATGCAGGAAATCGCCGTAGCCGCGGATGCGATTCACCTGCGACACGAGCCGCCCGTAGCGGGCCCATTGCCGCCCGGAGGCCAGCGATTTCATGTTTCCGGAGGAGAGCGCCGCCGACTCCAGCGTCGACACCTGGCTGACCTCGATGAGTTTGCCGTTCAAATACGCGCCGCTGCCGCGCTCGGCATACGCAAGTTCCCCGTAGACGGGTGCGCTCGACACGCCGAGGACGATTTCACCGCGCCGCATCAGCGCGATCTGCGTGGCAAACATCGGGTACTCGCGCACGAAGGCCTTGGTGCCGTCGATCGGGTCGACCAGCCACAGGCTCTCGGCGCCCTCGTCGCGCCACCCGGTCTCCTCGCCGAAGAAGCCATGGGCGGGAAAACGCGACTCGAGAATCTCGCGGATCGCGATCTCGCAGCGCACGTCAGCCTCGGTGACCGGCGACTTATCGGCCTTGATGCGCACCTCGACGTTGTGCTGGTACAGCGAGCGCGCAATCATGGCCGCCTGCTCCGCCGCGTCGAGCGCCGCCTTGAGTTCCGGCGAAGGATTCATGTGCGCAACCTTAGCAAACCTTGTGCTACCGTCGCACCCGAAAGTGAGGAGCGAGCGCAACATGGGCAACCGCTTGAGCAAGATTTATACCCGCACCGGCGATGACGGCAGCACCGGACTCGGAGACGGCACGCGCGTCGCGAAGGACAGCGTGCGGGTCGAGGCTTTCGGCACCGTCGACGAGACCAACAGCGCCATCGGAGTGGTGTTGGCCGTCGAGGCGGTGCCGGATGCGGTCAGGCGCTGTCTCACGGAGGTGCAGCACGATCTGTTCGACCTGGGGGGGGAGCTGTGCATCCCCGGCCACCGCATGATCACGCCGGCACATGTGGCGCGCCTCGAATCCGAACTCGACGGCTTCAACGAGGCATTGCCGCCGCTCAAGGAGTTCATTCTTCCGGGAGGCGGAGCGGCGGCGGCCGGATGCCACCTCGCGCGCACCGTGTGCCGCCGGGCGGAACGTCGCTGCTGGTCGCTGGCGCGCGCCGAGGAGGTGGCGCCGGACGCGCTGAAATATTTGAATCGTCTGTCGGATCTACTGTTCGTACTGGGGCGGGTGCTGGCGCGCGAAGCGCACGGCGGCGAGGTGCTCTGGCGGCGACGCTAGGAGGCTGCGGCGCGCAGCTGGTTCGAGTGCAGCCAATCGGTGTGCCAGCGCTCCAAGTCGGCAATCGCCAGCGGGCGGCAGAACAGAAAGCCCTGTACCTGGTTCGCATCGCGATTCCTCAGGTATTGCCACTGTCCTTCCGTCTCCACTCCTTCGGCCACCGTCGCGAGGCCGAGGCTCTTCGCCATCGCGATGATGGCATCCACCAGAGGCGCATTGCCGGTGCACTTCGAGGCAATGTCGCGGACGAACACGCGGTCGATCTTCAAGGTATCGACCGGGAAATGGCGCAGGTACGACATTGAGCTGTAGCCGGTCCCAAAATCGTCCAAGGCCGTGGCCACTCCAAGTTCCTTCAGTGCTTTGACCGCCTGGCTGACGGCGCTCGAATACTCGATCAGCGCCCCCTCGGTGAATTCGAGCTCGATCATCCGCGCATCGATGCCGGCCGAGTCGATGGCGCCCGCGACACGGCGCACCAGCGAGCCGTCGCGAAACTGAACGCCGGAGACGTTGACGGCGACCTGCCATTCGGGCGCACCGGCATCGCGCCAGCGGCGCACTTGAGCGCAGGCCTCGCGCAGCACCCAATCCCCGATGTCCACGATCAACCGGCTCTGCTCCGCCAGGGGGATGAATTCTTCCGGCGGCACCAGGCCGCGCTGCGGATGCGGCCAGCGCAATAGCGCCTCCACCGCCTCGACGCGCAGATCCTTGAGCGCGAGGCGCGGCTGATAGTTCAACGTGAACTCACCGCGCTCCAGCGCCTTGCGCAAATCCGCCTCCAGAGACAGCCGTTTGGCGGCCCGGGTGCTGATGGACTTGTTGAAGAATTCCATCCCTCCCTGACCCGTCTTCTTGCCGTGATGCATCGCTGCATCGGCATTGTTGACCAGCGCTCCGGCGCCTGCGGCGTCGAGCGGGAAAATGCTGACGCCGATGCTCGCCGACAGCGGCACCTCTTGCTGGGCCAATACGAACGGCCTCGCCAAGGCAAGCTGCACCCGGTGGGCCACGATCTGCGCGCTGTCGACCGTGGCCACGCCGGGGAGCGCCAGGGCAAATTCGTCTCCGCCCGTGCGCGCAACCCAGTCTTTGATGTCGTCGCTCTGCTCGCTGTCCGGCGACGGCGACGATGGCGCTCGCGGGCTGTCCCGCAGACAGAATTGCAGGCGGTTGGCGACGTCCTGCAGGAGCATGTCGCCCACCGCCGGGCCTTGCGTGTCGTTGATGCGGGAGAAATTGTCCACGTCCAGCATCAGCACCGCGACGCCGCGCTGCCGCGGCCCGGCCCGGCCCACTGCACCTGCTGTTCCAGGATTTGCAGCAGCCGCTGCCGGTTGGGCAGCGAGGTGAGCGTGTCGTAGTACGCCAGGTAGCGCACGCGTGCCTCGCTCTCGCGCAGCTGATCCTGAGTCTGCTTGGCGCGCACCAGGAACTTCACGCGCTGCGCCAGCAGCATCGGATTGATCCCCTTGGATGAGAAATCCGTCGCGCCCGCGTTGTAGGCGCGGTTCACCGATTGCATGTCATCGAGGCTGGTCTGCATCAAAATCGGCACGTGCCGGCACTCCGGCAGCGCGCGCAGGGCGCTGCACGCCTCGAAGCCGCTCATGCCGGGCATGACAACGTCGAGGATCACGCAGTCGGCCGGCTGCGAGCGGAACTGCCGCAAGGCGCCGGCGCCGTCCGCTGCACAGGTGACGCGAAATCCGGCCAGCTCCAGAGCCGTCCCGAGCAGCAGGCGCGCGCCCGGATCGTCGTCGACGATGAGGACGGTGGCCAGCGCATTTGCATCGCGATCGGATGTATTCATCGTGTCCTTGAGATCACGCGGCGTTGGCCGATCGTTCGCGCGCGAGCGCCGCGCAAAATTCCTGATATTCCGCGCGTATGCGCTGCACGAGCGGCGGCGCTCCGGCAATTTCCCCGCCGCGCACCAGGACCTCGCATTCTTTGAGAAGCATGGCGAGGCGCGAGCCGCCCAGGTTTGCCGTGCTCGATTTGAGCGTGTGCAATGCGTCGCCGAGCGCCGACGGCTGGCTGTTGGCCGCAGCCGCCTCGACCGCGCTCATCAGCAGCGGCGAGTGCTGCAGATACAAGTCGATGAGCGAGGTGAGAAGCGCCGGCCGGGCAAGGGCGGCGATGTTGCGCAGCACGCCGGCGTCGATCAGCGGCGCTCGCGGGGGTTCGTGCGGCGCCAGCCAGCGCCTGAGCAGGCTCGCCAGCTGCTGCCGAGTGAACGGCTTGCTCAGGAAATCGTCCATGCCTGCGGCCAGGCAGCGCTCGCGATCCCCTTCCATGGCGTTTGCCGTGAGCGCGATGATGGGCACCCGTGCTGCGCCCACGCTCGCCTCGCGGCGGCGAATTTCCGCGGTGGCGGTCAGCCCGTCCATGACCGGCATCTGACAATCCATCAGTACCGCGTCGTAGGTCGCATCGTTCATCGCCCCGATCGCCAACCTGCCATTGGCGGCCGCCTCGGTCCTGCAGCCGAGGCTCTCGAGCATTCCGACCGCGACTTCGCGATTCACCGGATTGTCCTCGACCAGCAGGATCATCGGCGCTCCGCCGCACGGTGCCGCCGCCTCCGGCGTCCGAACCTCGGCCGGTGCGCCGGTCTCGAGCCGCAGGTTCGGCGGGCGCGCCGAAGTCGCCGAGTGATCCGCCATTGGTTCCAGATGGGCCTCGAACCAAAACGTCGATCCGCGGTTGAGCGCGCTGCGCACGCCGATGTCGCCCCCCATCAGGGTCGCCAGCTGTCGGCAGATCGCCAGCCCCAGGCCGGTGCCGCCGTACTTGCGGGTGGTGAAGGAGTCCGCCTGGCTGAAGGCGCTGAATATGTGGAGCTGGGCCTCCTCTGTCATGCCGATGCCGGTGTCGGTCACTTCGAAGCGCAGCCGTCCTTGGCGCCCGATTGCCTGCACGCGCACGACGATTTCGCCGCTTTCGGTGAACTTGACGGCGTTGCCCACCAGATTGATGAGTACCTGGCGCAGCCGCATCGGATCGCCGCGGACGATCGCCGGCACCGACGGTTCGACGACGCAGCCCAGCTCGAGACCCTTCGCCTGCGCCCGCGCGGCCAGGATTTCGATCGTCTCCTCGATGGTTTCGCGCAAGCCGAACTCGATCCGCTCCAACTCGAGCTTCCCGGCCTCGATCTTCGAGAAATCCAGTATGTCATTGATGATCTGCAGAAGCCCCTCGGCGGAGCGCGTGATGGTTTGCGCGAGACGCCTCTGGCGCGCCGTGAGCTCGGTGACCTGGAGCAGCTCCGACATGCCCATCACGCCATTCATCGGGGTGCGGATTTCGTGGCTCATCCGGGCCAGGAACTCGCTTTTTGCGCTGCTGGCCCTTTCCGCGGCCTCTTTCGCGCGCGTCGCTTCGTCGATGGCATGCTGCAGCTCCGCGTTGGCGTTGGCCAGATTCTCCGTGCGCTCCGCCACCTGCTGTTCGAGGAATTGCCGGTACCGCTCCAGCCGGGAGTCGCGGTGCCTGATCTGCCCGAGCATCTGATTGAAGCCGTCGATGAGCGAACCGATCTCATCCTGCGAGCTGCGCTCGACGCGCAGGCTGTAGTCCTGTTCCAGCGAGACGCGCTGCATGGTGTGCGCCAGATTCACGATCGGGCTCGAGATTTGCTGCTGCAGGCGCGCGGCCAGCCAATACGATGTGAGCACCGCCGCGGCAATGGCGGCCGCGATGATGAACAGATCGCCCGCCCAATCCGGGGATATGGCATCGAGTGGCGCGATGATGTGCACGTAGCCCACGGCTTTGCCGCTCTGCATGGCGGCCGCTGCGATATTCAGCCGGCTGTTTTGCAGATACACCTGCGGCGGGTGCGGTTCGAAAGCCGGCGGCGCTTGCGAGGGCGGAATCGAGAGTTGCGCGGGCGCCGGCTCCAGTCTCGCATCATGTGCGCCGTTCGGCGTCCGGCGATAGGTTGCGAGCCGTCGACCGTCGGCGAGGAACACTTCCGCCACGCCTGCCAACGGTTCGTCGCGCAGCCCGTTCAAGGCCTTCATCGCCGCCGCGTCGTCTCCCGCCCGCAGCGCCTGGATGACCTTGACTCCGGTGTCGCGTGCGATCCGCTCGGCACAGGCGCGCATGTCCTCGCGCACGTGAAGCAGACTCGTCGCCACGTGCATGAACATTGCGATCGCGAACGCGGCCATAGCGGGCACCGTGATGACCACCCGCAACTTGCGCTCGATGGGGAGGTCCGCGAACCAGCGAATGATGAGCCTCCGAATTAGCCGACGATGAGCGGAATCGCCGCCCCAACGCAGGATGTCGGCTCTTACGGCGATTTCTGCTGGCAGGAAAGGTGATGCAGATCACGCTGCACCCAGAACCGGGCCTTGCCCTACAGGCGGCCGCGACAGCTTATGTCCTATGCGTCCCGGCGCAGGCGGCGGCGATCAGCCGGCGCGCATGCGGCCAATCAAACGCCGAGCCGGGATCGGTCTTTCGTCCGGGTGCGATATCGCTGTGGCCGACCAGACGGTCGGGCGCCAGCGTGGGATACGCCGCACACAGCGCCGCAACGGCTTCGGCAAGCGCTTGATACTGTACGGGCTCGTAAGCAAGCTCATCGGTGCCTTCAAGTTCCACGCCGATCGAAAAGTCATTGCAGGCCTGGCGGCCTTCGTAGCTGGATTGTCCCGCGTGCCACGCGCGCTGGTTAAAGCTCACGTACTGCGTGATCGCGCCGTTGCGGCCGATGACGAGATGCGAGGAGACGCGCAGGCTTGCGACCTCGGCAAAGTAAGGGTGGGCGTCGGACGGCAATGCATTGGTGAACAGGCGGTCTATCCACGGGCCGCCGAATTCGCCCGGCGGCAGGCTGATGCCGTGAACCACGATCAGATCGACCTCGGCGCCCGCCGGGCGCGAATCGCAATTCGGTGAAGCAATCTGCCTCACCCCGCGCATCAGCCCGCTTTCGAGGTCGACCTGCAAATCCGCATCCTCATGCTCAGACAGGCTCCTAGCATATGCGACAATTCGGCTCATATGAATGCCGAGCTCGCGCCGTGCGGCTGACCCGGGTCTACGTGGACGCGGCCTTGAATCCGGGCTGCGTCGTCGAGTTACCTGCCGTTGCCGCCGCTCATCTGGCCAAGGTGCTGCGCGCGCGCAGCGGCGATGAGCTGATTCTGTTCACCGGCGACGGCCGCGAGTTCGCCGGCGCCGTCGAGAGCATTCGCGGTGCCCGCGTGACCGTGGTGGTCGGCGACGGTCGCGCGGTCGATCGCGAGTCGCCGCTCGCCGTCACGCTCGTGCAATGCGTACCGCGCGGCGACCGGATGGATTTCGTCGTGCAAAAGGCCACCGAGCTCGGGGTGGCGCGCATCGTCCCTGTCTTGAGCCAGCGCAGCGTCGTGCGCCTCGACCCTTCTCAAGCGGAAACGAAAGCGGCGCATTGGCGGGCGGTCGCCGTCAATGCCTGCGAGCAATGCGGCCGCAACCGGCTGCCGGTCATCGAGGTGCCCGGCCAGCTGATCCGCTACCTGGGGGAATCGGACGTGCGCAGCGGCGAACGCAGCGGCGCGGACGGCCCGCGGCTGCTCCTCGAACCGGACCTCGGCTCGAGCGGCGCGGCGCTCGACGTCGGGGCCGCGGTGGAAATTGCCATAGGGCCGGAAGGCGGCTTCACCGCCGAGGAAGTCGAAGCATTCCGGGTTTGCGGGTTCAGGACGGTCAGGCTGGGACCCCGCGTCTTGCGCACCGAGACGGCGGCGCTGGCGGCAATTGCCTGGCTGCAGAGCCGTTTCGGCGATCTGCGATGAGCGGCCGTCACGGCATGACGGAGGTTTCCTCCGCGATCATTTGTTCGAGCCGCTGCAAATCGGGGATGAGCGGCGTCTCGTTGACCATGCGCACCTGACATACGACCGGCGATCTTTCGGCAAAGCTGCGCGATGGGTCCGGCCGCACCACATCGGCGTTGACCCGCACCAGCTGCGGAAACCCCTGGGTCAGCACACCGAAGTATCCGGTTTGCAGCTTACCGCTGGAGGCGTGGAAAATCACGATCCTGGTGCGGCTCGATACGCTCGGCAGCGTCTGGCCGAACGCCCCTTCGAACGACACCACCGGCACGCTGTGCCCGCCCCAGCTCACCAGACCGGCATACCATGGCGGCGCGTTGGTCATTTCGGCGGGCGGCTGATAGCCGATGACCTCGGCGACGCAGGCGCGCGGCACGAGCAGCCGCTCCCCCGCCAGCGGCACCAATAGGCTGTAGAGCTCATCGCGCAGATCAGACATCGGATCCCTTAGCGCGCGACGGCGCTGCGGCGGTTGACGAGCGGCTCGATGGCGTCGAGCAGCTGGCTTTCCTGATACGGCTTGCCGAGATAATCGTCCACGCCGAGCTCGATTGCGCGGGCGCGGTGCTTTTCGCTGACTCTCGAGGTGATCATGACGATTGGAATGTGCTTGAGGCGCGGGTCATTGCGGACGTGCGCGGCCACCTCGTAGCCGTCCATGCGCGGCATCTCGATGTCGAGCAGGATGATGTCGGGCAGGTTCTCTTGCAGCAGGGACACCGCGTCCACGCCGTCCTTCGCCGTCAACACGCGCATGCCGTTGCGCTCGAGGAGGCGCTGAGTGACCCTGCGCACCGTGATCGAATCGTCCACGACAAGAGCGAACGTGCGCCGGTCGCGCTGGTCCAGGACTGCGGTTTCGGTGGGGCGCGCGCGCCACTCCGAACGTACGAGCGAGCCCATGTCGAGAATGACGACGATCCGCCCGTCACCCAGGATCGTCGCGCCGGCAATGCCGCGAATGCTCGAAATCTGCGGCCCCAGCGACTTGACGACGATTTCCCGGCTGCCGATCAGCTCGTCGGTCACCAAGGCGGTGGAATGTTCGCCCGCGCGGATCAGCACGACCGACATCGACACGTCCGAATCGGGCAGGCGCGTGGCGCCGAGACCGACGAAGAGCCCCAACTGCTGGAACCGATACTTCTGGCCGCCGTACTCGAACAATGGGGAATCCTTGCCCAGATGGCGAGCCACGATGTTGCGCGGCAGCCGCACCACGCCTTCCACGGTGGCGAGCGGCAGCGCATACACTTCCTCCGCCACACGCACGATCAATGCCTGGCTGATGGCGAGCGTGAACGGCAGACGAATCGTGAAGCGTGAGCCTTTGCCGGCGGTCGATTCGATGAACAAGCCGCCGCCCAGCTTCTTGACCTCGGTCGCGACCACGTCCATGCCGACCCCACGGCCCGCCGCCTGTGTGACGTGCCCGGCCGTGCTGAAGCCCGGCTCCAGTATGAGCTGCATGGCCTCCTCGTCGGTGAGTTTCGACTGGCGGTCCGTGAGGCCCAGCGCCACGGCTTTTTCGCGAATCAGCTTCACGTTGATGCCGCTGCCGTCATCAGCGACGACGATCACGACTTCCGCGCCGTCGCGCGTCAAACTGACCGATATCCGCCCCACCTCCGGCTTTCCCAGCCCGGCGCGACGCTCCGGCATTTCAATGCCGTGCACCACGGCGTTGCGCAGCATGTGCTCCAGCGGCGCGACCATCCGCTCCAGCATCTGCCGGTCGAGCTCGGCGGCTGCGCCCTGTACGACGAGTTCCGCGCGCTTGCCGGTGTCGTTCGCGGCCTGCCGCACGAGGCGCGTCAGGCGCTGCACGTGCCGCTGGAAGGGCACCATGCGCGTACGCATCAGGCTGTTCTGCAATTCGGTGATGATGCGAGCCTGCTGCGTGAGCAGATTCTGCGCCTCCCGCGTCAAGGTCTCGAGCAAGCCCTGGATGCTCGCGACGTCGCTCGATGTCTCGGCAAGCGCCCGCGAATACTGCTGCAGGGCGGAATAGCGGTCGAGTTCCAGCGGGTCGAAGTCATTGCGGCGCGGGTCTGCGTCCTGGTGCCGATTCAATACCTGCGCTTCGGTCTCCATTTCGAGGCCCCGCAGCTGCTCTTTCAGCCGTGTAACCGTGCGCGCCAGCTCCGCCAGATTGAAGTCGATGGAATTGACCTGCTGATCGAGCCGCGCGCGGAAAATGCTCACCTCGCCGGCGTTGTTGAGCATGGTGTCGAGCAGGTCCGCGTCGACGCGCGCCATTTCCACGCGCTCCGCCGGCAGGTTTTCTCTGCCCGGAAGCACGGGCGTGCTGCTCACCTCGAGATTCGACACCGAATCCTCGGAAAGCATCCCCGGCATCGATTCCTCGGAGACCGCAGGCTCCGGAGCGGCGGCGACCGGTGACGGGGCCGGCGCCGCGGCGGGCGGCGCCCGCTCGGCCGTTGCGGAGCTCAAGCCGCGAATTTGCGCCAGCAGCGACGTGGCCGAGGGCGGCAGTTCGCCTTTGCTCACCAGATCACGCATTCGCGCGAGTTCATCGAGGCTCGCCTGCATGACGGCGTGCGCGCGATCGTCACCCGCCACGGCGCCGCCGTCGATTTGTATGACCAGGCTTTCGAGCTCATGGCTCAAATCGCCCATGGCCGTGATGCCCGCCATGCGCGCACCGCCCTTGAGGGTGTGCAATTGACGCTGAAGCTCCGCGACTCGATCCTTGTCCTTGCGGTCGCGATTCCAGGCGGTAAGAGACATTTCGGCCGCCTCGAGCAGCTCGGTGGCCTCTTCACTGTAGATATTCGCGATTTCGTGGTCGAACTCTTCGGCCGCCATGCCCGACTCGGTGGCGGGACCGGCCTCGACGGCCGAGCTGTCCCGGGCGGCGGGGGCGGCGGGGGCGGCGGGGGCGGCGGCTGAATCGGGCAGCTTGGGCACCAGCGCCGACGCACTCGCGTCGTTGGCGGCATGTGCGAGCTCGACATCGAGCTGGGCTTCGAGCTCGTGCAGCCGTCCGAGCAGAGACGGCTGCTCCGAAAAGAATGCCGTGGACTCATTGATGTGGGAAACGACATTGTCGATGGCGCGCACGGCATCCGCCAACGCCGCAAGACCGGTATCCGACAAGCCGCGGCCGCTGTCGAATACCTTGCGCATGAAGTGGTTGAGCGGTTCGGTGATGCGGATGCCGTGCCGCGCTTCGGCCATCTTCGAGCTGCCGCTCAAGGTATGGATGGCGCGATACACGGACTCCGGCAGGTCGTGGGGTGCGGGCTGGCCCGCGCGCTTGCGCAAATACTCGCGGATTTCCGCCAAATGGCTCGAGGTTTCCTTGCTGTAGATCTCGTGCAGCTGCGGATCCATGGGCGCATGGCTCGGCAACACCGCGGTGGTCGCGGCGGCGCGATCCTCCGGTGCCAGCGCCGCGCCCAGCTGTTCGGCTTCCCGACCGTCGGCGTAGGCAGAAGCGCGCGCCATGATGGCATCCACCGGCACCGCATTTTGTCTGCCAGTTTCCAGCTGCTCCACCAGCTGCGGCAATGCGGCGACGGCGCTGCGCAGCAGGGTCATCATGCCCGGCGTGCGCGACAGCGTCTTGTCAATGATGCGGTTCAGCAGATTCTCGATCGACCATGCGAATTCCGCGATCAAGCGGGCACCGACCATGCGGCCGCTGCCCTTCAGCGTATGGAAGCTGCGCCGCAAGGATCCCAAGGACTCCAGATCCATCGGATTCTGATCCCATAGCGGGAAGCCCCGCTGGATCGAGGCTATTTCCTCTTTGGCCTCCTCGATGAACAGCTCCAGGAACTGCGGATCGACCGACTCGGCTGGCTCGGCTGGCTCGGCTGGCTCAACTGCGATCGCCGGCTGCGTGGCGGCGTGCGCTCGCGGCGCGCGCTCCAGAGCCAGCGTGGCCTGCGCGTCGATCTTGAGGGTTTTGGCGACTTCCTCTTCGGACAGCTCCACGCTCGGCACTCGGGACGGAATCTCCTCTGCGAGCGCCCTGATACAGATTTCGGCGTTGTCCAGCATGTACCACGGATCGTTCCGCCCGTTCTGCAGCGTTTCCATGTAGTACTCGATGCTGACGATCGCGTCGGCGATGCGCTCCAGGCGCAATGCGTCCGGCATCGCGGCCCCGGGCTCGATCAGCTTGCGCACCTGGACACCGATCGCATCCATCAATTCGACCGCGCGGCCCTTGCCGAGCATCAACAGGCCGGCGGTGATGCCGCGCAGCAGCTGCGGTACGTTGTCCAGGCCCTGCGGCGGAAAGTCGGACGGCTTCTGGACGGCGACCGATATCGCCTCCTTGATGCGCGCCAGATTGACGATGCACTCGCGCAGCACGGCTTCGCTGACCTGGCGGAATTCGAAGTCCTGATCCGCCGCCGCTTCGGGCGCCGCGGATTTCGCCGCATGGGGCAGAATCAGGCGCACGAGCTGATCATCGAGGCTGTCCTCGATCGACAGCAGGACCCCGGCCACCTTGACCAGCGCGGCCTCCGGCGGGGTCTTCCCGCCGCTCAAGGATTCGGACAAGTCCGACACTTCCTGCTGTACGCGCTGGCGCAGCTCGCCCAAGCCCAGCACGCCGAGCGTATCGCTGATTTTCTTCAAGAGCTCGAGCTGCGGCGTGAGCTCGTCGTTGCGCCCGCCGCCGCGGCGCACGAAGATGTCGAGAACGTCCTTGACCTTGGACAGATCCTCCTTGATGGCGGCGGCCACTGTGCGCATCAATTTGACGCTGGGCGCCGATAAGCTCTCGCGCTCCTGCTCGATCGTGTCGTCGACCGGCAGCAGCTCGGACAGCTTGAACGAAGCGCGTACCGCGGCGATGCGTCCGCCGCCGGTCGTCGCCCGAGCGACGTAGTACAGCAGGTTGTTCAAAAGGTCGATCGGCGGGTCTACGCAATAGCGAGCCTCGCCGAGTTCGTACAGGACCTTGATTTGCCGGTCCGCCTGGCCGAGCAGGCGCTTCAAGGTGGCGCTGCCCTCCAAGCCGTTCGCGCGCACCGCTTCGAGAACCGCGCCGACCACCCACCACAGCTGAAACACGGGCTGCGTGGTCGCTACCTGTTCGAGCTTTTCCGCGACCTTCGCCAGGATTTCCAGATTCTGCACGGCGCGTTCGCCGCGAATGTATCCCAGCAGGCCGACTTGAAACCGGGGACGCAGTCTCCGGGCCCACTGCGCGACCGAAATCGTCTGCTCGTCCTGGCGCTGCGTTTGCGGCTGAGCCGGCTGATCGGACTTGAGGTTCAACAGCAGCAGCGTACCCTCGGACAGCAGCGGGCTGCCGCGCACCGAGCGCAGGTCGTTGAGCAACGGCAGCAGCACCAGGGCTAGATCGCGGCCGCCCGACAGCACTCGCTCCAGGTACGTCGGCAGCTGCACCATGGCCCGCATCAATGCGTCGAGTCCGTCTCCATGGCGCTTTTGATCATTGCCGGTGCTCAGCAAATAGCGGGTGACATGCTCCATTTCCTCGGCGAGCAGCGCTGCGCCGTAGACTTCCACCAGGCGCAGCACGCCATGCGCCAGGTGCAGTTGTTCGGCGCATTTTTCCAGGAAAGCAGGCTGGTCGGAGCGTTCCGCATAGGCTTCGAGCGAAGCTCTGGCTTCGTTGAGGGTCGCCGTCAGTTCCTTGGCGACGATGTGCAAAGTTTGCGAGCTGATGTCGGTCATCGGAGAACATGCGCGCCGTCAGGCGCCGGCGCCGCTCGCCTTGCGCAGCTTTCCTGCATTGGCCACGTTGACCGGCTCTTTCAGCGGCACCAGACCGGCAGGGGGGGTCGCATTCACGGCGGTGGTCGTTCCGCCGCCGTAGTCCGGGAGCCGAAAGCCCGCAACCGATTTGCGCAGCTGCGCGGACAGCGCCGCCAGCTTGGCGATCGACGTAGACGTCGCCGTAGAGCCTTCGGCGGTCTGCGTCGAAATCTCGCGCACCACCTGCATGTTCTTGGAGATGTTCCCCGCTGCGACCGCTTGCTGACGAGCGCTCGCGGAGATGTTCTGCACCAAATTCGCGATTTGATTCGAGACCTGCTCGATTTCCTCGAGCGCGGCACCCGCGTTTTCCGCCAGCAGCGCGCCGCCGACCACATCCGTGGTGCTGCGCTCCATGGAAACGACCGCCTCGTTGGTATCCGTTTGAATGGTCCGCACCAGAACCTCTATTTGCTTGGTCGCGTTCGCCGCGCGCTCGGCGAGCCGCTGCACTTCGTCCGCCACCACCGCGAAGCCGCGCCCCGCTTCGCCCGCCATGGACGCCTGAATCGAGGCGTTCAGCGCGAGGATATTGGTTTGCTCGGCGATGTCGTTGATGAGTTCCACGATGTTGCCGATTTCCTGGGAGCTCTCACCGAGCCGTTTGATGCGCTTGCTCGTCTCCTGGATGGTTTCCCGAATGGCGTTCATTCCGTCGATGGTGCGCCGTACCGCATCGCCGCCCTTGTGTGCGATGTCGACCGAATGCCTGGCGACGTCCGAGCAGCGCTCGGAATTGCCCGACACCTCCTCGATGGAGGCCGCCATGTCCGCCATGGATTCGCTGGCTGAGGAAATCTGCCGGGATTGAGCGCCGCTCGCCTTTGCCATGTGCGCGGCTGCCGACTGCGTCTGCTTCGCGGCGCCGTCCAGTTGAATGGCGCTGTCGTTGATCGTCGTCACCAGTTCGCGCAGCGCCTCGATGGCATAGTTGATCGAATCGGCGATGGCACCGGTGATGTCTTCCGTGACCGTCGCCTGTACCGTCAGATCGCCGTCCGCGAGGCTCGACAGCTCGTCGAGCAGGCGCATGATGGCCTCCTGGTTGCGCTCGTTCTCGCGCACCCGCTGTTCGGTGGTGCGCCGTGCGCTGACTGACTTGACGAACAGCCACGTGAGCGCGCCCAGCAGCACGGCGGCTATGCCCAGCAGGGCCAGAATCCACGGTTTGTAGCCAGAGCCGGCTTCAACAGGGGTGGCCGGCGCTGCTGCGGCAATTTGCGCCGTCATGCTGCCCGCCAGCGCAGTCAGCGAGCGTGCGGCCGTCTGGGCCTTTGACAAGTCCTCGGCGGCCCCGATCGCCTTGCGCACACTCCCGGCAAATTGCTGATTGCGCTGCACCACGGTCTTCAGCCGCTGCTCGGCGTCCGCGCCGGTGACGCGGGTCAGCGCCAGACCCGATTCCTCTCCGGACAGGCCGCGCATCACCTGATTCAGAAATTCCAGGCTGTCGGCGAGACGCTGCGCCGTCGGGCCCGCATCGCTCACACCCGCCGCCATGCCGCTCAGCTCTTGCTGGATGCGCTGCACGGTGAGCTCGAAGCGCTCCAGATAGCGGCTCATTCCTTCGAGCTTTTGTACGCCGACCGCGCTCGCAAGATCGCCCAGCTCCGAGAGCAGCTTCGGCGCCAGCTCCCGGGTCTCTTGATTCGCCGATTGGATGATTTCCACGGCGGGCCGCGCCGCGGCGACGGTGCTCGCCGCCGCGCTGAATTTGCCCCACGCCGGGTCGCGATTGACCTGGCTGTCCGACACCGCACCGCTCGCCGCCAGGCTCTTCAGACGCACGATATTCTTGGCCAGGGCATCGAACGCGCCCGCCTCGCCGCGCAGCGCATTTTGGGCCTCGAATGGAATGCGCTCGATCACCAAGCCGAGCTGGTCCGCGGGCGCCGCCACCGGAGCGCCGCTTCGGGTCAGCGCGGTGAGTACCGCGGCGCCGCCCAGGCTCGCCACAGCCAGTGCCAGCAGCACCGGTAATACGTTGATTTTGGAGGACTTGGCTTGTCGCGTGGTCATGCGTATGGTCCGGCGGCGCGTCAGCTCGCAGCCTGTAAAAAGCTCTGGCTCTCCACCAAACTCTTCAAGCTCAACACCGGCCATACCTCGCCGCCGCGGCGAAATGCGCCGGCGAGATAGCTGTCGCAGCGAATCACGGTGGGCGGCGCTTCGGCGTCGAATTCCGTCTCTGCGAAGCGCCGGAATCCCAACACTTCATCGACGATGAGGCCGGCCGGGATTTCTCGATGGTTCGCCACCACCACCCGCGTATTGCGCCCGGGAGCGGTAGAGCCGCTTCCGAGAAACTGCCGCAAGTCGAGCATCGGCAGGAGCTGCCCGCGTACATTGGCGAGCCCCTTCACCCAGCTCTTGGCGCCCGGGATCCGGGTGATCACGGCGGGATAGCCCAGGACCTCGCGGGTCTCCTCGCGGGCGACCAGGAAGGTTTCCCCGCCCATGCGAAAGGCCACGCCCACCCATTCGCGCCCGACACCGGCATCCGCGGCGCTGCCGGCGGCGACCGTGCGGCTGCGCCTTTCCATCTCCTTGAGCAGTTCGAACGGACGGTCACGCAAGCCGCGTAAGCTGTTGTCGCTCCCGCTCATCGTGCTGGTCATACGGCCAGCGCGGCCTGCGCTTTCTCGACCAAAGCCTGAGCTGACACCGGCTTAACGAGATAATCCACCGCGCCTTGGCGCAAACCCCAAACCCGATCGGTCTCCTGGCCCTTGGTGGTCACCATGATGATCGGGATCAGGCTGGTTTCGGGGTCGTTGTTCAGCATCCGCGTCGCCTGGTAGCCGTTGACGCCGGGCATGACGATATCCATGAAGATCAGATCGGGCTTCATGGCCTTCGCCTTGCGGATGCCCTCCTCGCCGTTCTCGGCAGCCGCGGTCTTGAAGCCGTGCTTTTCCAGCGCCTTCTGCATGATGAACACTTCGGTGGGTGAATCGTCGACGATAAGGATCAATGCCATTCTTGAATTCTCCGTCATTTGCCGACGTGTGCTTCGATGGCGCCCAGCAGCTCGTCTTTGGTGAACGGCTTGGTCAAATAATGCTCCGAGCCCACGATACGCCCCCGGGCGCGGTCGAACAGGCCATCTTTACTCGAGAGCATGATCACAGGGATCTGTTTGAAGACCTTATTGTGCTTGATCAGGGAACAAGTCTGGTAACCATCCAGGCGTGGCATCATGATATCCACGAAAACGATATCGGGCTGGTGGTCGGCGATCTTGGAAAGCGCGTCGAATCCGTCGACGGCGGTAAACACCTCGCAGCCCTCCTTGGTCAAGAGCGTCTCAGCGGTACGGCGGATCGTCTTGCTGTCGTCGATCACGAGAACTTTGAGCCCCGCGAGTTTCGGTTTGCCGTTGGTGATCATGCTCTCCATGGAACTGACCTTGAAGGACTTGAGGCTATGTGCGTAGGTGCTGGAATCTTGTGGCTTTTTAACATATCCGGGGCCCGCAAGCCACGGTATGAGGTCGACATTTCGGGCCAATGCCGGTTAAACAACGGTGGCCTGGTTCACAGTTTTCTCAAGAGGGCTGATGCGGTGAGCGCGGCGTCCGCGTGCGCTAGACTGCGGCGCTGGGCCACCTGTCCCTAGATCCTAGAGGAATCAGCATGTCTGGCGGAGCGCGTCTCGTCGTGGTCATGGACCCCATCGAAGCCATCAATCCGGCGAAGGATAGTACGCTGGCGATCCTGCTGGCGGCGCAGGCGAAGGGCTGGCAGCTCCATTATGCCGAACTGAAGGATCTTTGGCTGCGCGACGGCATCGCCTGGGGGCGCCTCGCACCGCTTCAGGTCTTCGATGATCCGCGAACTTGGTTCGCGCGCGGCGCAGGCATCGAGGCCAAACTGGGAGGGTTCGACGTCATCTTGATGCGCAAGGATCCGCCATTCGACACCGAATACATCTACTGCACGTACATACTCGATCGCGCGCGCGATCAAGGCGCACTGGTGTGCAACCGGCCGCAGGGCCTGCGCGACATGAACGAGAAGGTCTATACGGCCTGGTTTCCTGAATGCTGCGCGCCGACCCTGATCACACGCGACATGCACGACATGGGCGAATTCCTGCGCGAGCAAGGCAAAGCGGTGTGCAAGCCGCTCCACGGCATGGGCGGGCGCTCGATATTCGTGCTGGAAGAGGGGGATAAGAACCGCAATGTGGTGTTCGAGACCTTGACCGATTACGGCCGCCGGTACGCGATCGTGCAGCGCTATCTGCCGGAGATAGTGAGGGGCGGCGATTGCCGGGTGATCCTCATCGACGGCGAGCCGGTTCCCTTTGCATTGCAGCGCATACCCGACGCGGCCGACCACCGCGGAAATCTGGCCGCCGGAGCGCGTGCCGAGAGCCGGCCGCTCAACCAGCGTGACCGGTGGCTGTGCTCGATCATCGGACCGAAGCTCGCGGCCGCCGGAATGGTCTTCGTCGGCCTGGACATCATCGGCGACTACGTCACTGAGATCAACGTCACCAGCCCGACCGGTATCCGCGAACTAAACAAAAAGCACGGTGTCGACATCGGTGCCCTGCTGGTGGACGCGATGGCCAGGACCTTGGACGCTGGATGAATTCGGAGCTGCTTCAATCCGGGCTGCCGCCGGAAAACGACCGCATGCTGACCACCTGTTTCGTGGCGGCGCTGATTCACTGCATCGTGATCCTGGGCGTCACCTTCAGCTCGCCGAACGGCGCTGCGGACGGGGGCGACGGGGCTGCTCTGGAGGTCGTTTTGGTCAATGACCAAGCTCCGAGCGTCGCAAAAAACCCGACTGCGCCCTATCTGTCCGAGCGCAGCCAGCTCGGGTCGGGCAATACGCTGAATCGCGAGCGCAGCCGCATACCGAAATCCTCGCCGATGCCCGTGGATCGGGTGGGCATTCCGGACGGCGAGGGGATCGCCGCCGAAAAATCCGGCCGCGACACAGGCGACGACGAGGTGGTCGCGACGCGCATGGCGGCGACGAAGATTCTGTATTTCGCGGCCCCCGCCGCCGCCGATGAGCCCTCGCGGCTGCCCCTGCTCCTCGAAAAGAGGCCGGACTTGGCCATGGCGGCCAACGATGACGGCATCGAACTGCGCATGCGCGGCGAGGCGAGAAAGCAGCTCTGGATTGCCGCGGATACCCGCGAGTCCGACGTCGCCGTCTACTTGGACAGCTGGCGGCGCAAGATCGAGCGGGTGGGCACGATGAACTTCCCGGATGCCGCCCGCCGCGCGAAGCTCTCCGGGACGCCGGTGATCGAGGTGACGATCGGCGCCGACGGCAAACTGCTGCAAACCGTGATCCGCCGCAGCAGCGGCCACGCGGAAATCGACGAGGCGGCCATGCGGATTCTGAAGCTCGCGGCGCCCTACGACCCGTTTCCAAGGGAACTCGCCGCCGCGCACGATCAGATTCGCATCGCTTACGAGTGGCAATTTCTGGGTGGTGCTGCGCAGGGTTCCGGCGTATTTTATTCTGACCCAAACGACTCCGGCGGTACACCGTAATTCGAACTTAGGTTCGCTGATGGGTGGCATATGAGCGACTCGGGTTATCTGACGAATCAGCTGCTGATCGCCATGCCGGCGATGGGAGATCCGAATTTTGCGCAAACCGTCGCTCTGGTGTGCGATCACAGCTCGCTCGGTGCGCTCGGCCTGATCCTCAACAAGCCGCTGCCGATGCGCATGAGCGAAATCTTCGAACAGCTGGAAATCGAGCTGCCGGGCGGTCCATTGAGCGAGCGGCAGGTGCTGCGAGGCGGTCCGATGCAAACCGATCGCGGATTCGTCGTGCATCGCGCCGGCGGCGAATGGGACTCCACGCTGAAGGTCTCGGACACCATCCACGTCACCACCTCGAGGGATATTTTGGCCGCCATGGCCCGCGGCGAGGGGCCGTCGGAGGCGGTCGTCGCCCTCGGGTACGCGGGATGGGACCAAGGCCAGCTGGAGGATGAAATCCGCGCGAACGCCTGGCTCAGCGCCCCGGTCGACTCCGGCATTATTTTCGACCTTCCGTTCGAGTCGCGCTGGCACGCGGCGGCCCGCCTGCTGGGCGTCGAGCTGTCGCGCATCAGTTCAATCAGCGGCAATGCCTGAGCCGGTCGCGCCCGCACCGGCAAGCCGCGCGGCGGGACAGATCATTTTGGCATTCGATTTTGGACGGCGGCGAATCGGCGTGGCCTGCGGCGACACCGTGAGCCGCACCGCTGCGCCGGTCGGGGGCGTATCCGTTGGGCCGGCGGGACTGCCCTGGCCCGCCCTCGATTCGCTGATGAGCGAGTGGCGCCCGGCAGTCGTGGTGGTCGGCCTGCCGTATAATGTCGACGGTTCCGAGAGCGGCGCATCGGGCGCCGTGCGCGGCTTCGCGGATCAACTCGCCGGACGCTATGCGTTGCCCGTGCGGCTGGTCGATGAGCGCTATTCGTCGCTGGAGGCCGGGACGCGGCTAAAGGGCGCGCGCGAGTCGGGGGCTCGCAAGCGGCGGGTGTCGAAGACGGACATCGACGCGGCGGCGGCGTGCATCATCTTGGAACGCTGGTTCAACGAAAAAACATGAGGCGCAGATGCGTTCACAAACTGACAGCGCCGGGGGCTTGCGCCACCTCATTTCCCTCGACGGCCTGACGCGCGAGGCGCTGACGGCGATTCTCGACCGCGCCGAGAGCTATCACCGATTTCCCGGCCAGCCCGCCTATGAGGGCCGAGAGCTCGCCGGGGTCACCCTGGCCAATTTGTTCTTCGAGCCGAGCACACGCACGCGCGCCTCGTTCGACCTGGCGAGCCGGCGCTTGGGAGCGCAAGTGATCAACCTCGATCTGCAGTCCAGCTCGCGCGCCAAGGGCGAAACCATGCTGGACACCATCTACACCCTCGAAGCGATGAATACGGACATTTTCGTGATCCGAGATTCGGAAGCCGGATTGCCGGAATTTCTGATCGATCACGTCGCGCCGCACGTCTCGGTCATCAGCGCCGGCGAGGCGCACGTGTCCCACCCGACTCAGGGATTGCTCGACGCCCTGACCATCAGGACGCGCCTGCGCCGCTTTGCCGGCCTCAAAGTGGCCATCGTCGGCGATATCATGCACTCGAGGGTTGCCCGTTCGACCGCGCGCGCGCTCGCGACCCTCGGCACCACCGACTTGCGGCTCGTGGCGCCGCAGAGCCTGTTGCCATCGGAGGACGAATTTCGCGGCGCGCAGCGCTTCACCAGAATCGAGGACGGCATCGCGGGCGCCGACGTGGTGATGATGCTGCGCATTCAGCGGGAGCGCATGGCGCAGGCCGCTTCGCTCGACGATGCGGCGTACTTCCGCGAGTTCGGCTTGGACGCCAGGCGCTTGATGCTCGCATCGCCGAACGCGCTGGTGATGCACCCGGGCCCGATGAACCGCGGCGTCGAGATCTCCTCGGAGGTGGCCGACGGCCCGAGATCGGTGATCCGCGAACAGGTCAACAACGGCGTCGCGGTTCGAATGGCGGTGCTCGCGTCGATTGCCGCGACGCTGACGCGGCATCGAAGGCCGTTGTGAAGTGCCGGCTCACGGCTGCTAATAGCCGAACCAATAGTTGACGTCGACCCGCAACAAGTTCGCGGTGAAGCTATTGTGAAGGCTGTCGAGGGATATGCCGGAGAACTCCGCGCACGCGGATGCGGAGCCGGTGCAGCTCGTCGTGGAGCTCGATCCGTTGCCGAGATTCACATGCAGAAACTCCGCTCCGATCGACCATGGGCCGTTCAAGACGATTTCGACGCCGCCGCCGGCCGCCCCGCCGAATGCGGTGAAGTTCTTGCCGCCGTTGAACGAGGCGGCGGGTACTCTCGTTCCCGCCGGGGTGTAGCTCAGCGCGCTGTTGTGCAATCCCCCGGCGATGACCGCGCCCCCCGTGACATAGGGAAACCAACGATCGCCCGCGTAACCCAGCCGCGCACCGATGATCCCGAAGCCGCTCGGAGTGAGTTTGCCGGAAAACGCATAGGTGCCAGGAGGGGGTACGTCGCCCGTATAGTTGAACGATCGGTTGTGACTTTTAGCGCTCCAGCCGTCGTATTCGGCGCCAAGGCCGAAGACCAGCCGGTCTGACTGAAAGTTGTCGCCGAACTGCAGCCCGCCGACGAACGTGCTGTTGTTGGGACAGTTTCGATTGTTAAATGCCGCCGCAATGGCGGCGTCGATCGGCGCGCCGTTCAGCGACCAGCTGTCGCAGGTATTGTTCGAGGCCGTGCCGGCATTCAAGCCCGCGTAGAAGCCGTCCCACGAGACGCTTTGCGCATACGCCGCGCCCGCAATCGGGATCAGGGCAAGAAAGACCGATCGGCTCCCAATTTTCATCATTCGGCAGATCCATGATTTCCGGTTTTCGACTTAAGATCATATAGAACGCCCGGACGACTGCATAATCGGATCGATCCGCATCAGTGCCTGACCCATGCGTTTGCACCCGCCCTCGCGCAGCCCGCCGCACAGGGATATACCCTGCGGCGCGAACACGATGATGGTCGAGCCGTGCTCGAACCAGCCCATCTCCTCGCCCTTGCGCAGGTGCGCGTCGCATGCGATGACGTTGGGGCCCCGATAGCGCAGGTGCAGCCGCAGATCGAGAAATTTCAGCCGAATACTCGCGACCAGAATGGCCGCCACGGGCACCAGGGTGAGCAGCGCACCCGACGGCAGACGGCAGCGAATGACGGCCCGCTCGTTCTTGCAGAACAGCCGCTCGACCCGGCGCAGGGCGATGGGATTCACGTTCCAGGTGTCGCCCGAGATGTAATTGACCTGCTCGACCCGGCAATCGTAGGGCGCATGAAAGCGGTGGTACATGCTCGAGGTGAGGCGCAGCGTGGCGAACTGGCCGCCGCGATAGTAGCGCACGAGCTCAGCATCGCCCAGCAGATCGAGGAGCGGATAGGGGAACCCCTTGGCCTGCAGCACCGAGCCGTCCTGGACCTGACCGCTGGCGCCCACCAGCGCATCGCAGGGGCTCGACAAAACCGCGGGATCGGTGTCGATGGGCCGGGCGCCTTCCTTGAGTTCGCGGGTGAAGCAATCGTGCAGACTCTTGAAGCGGGTCTGCTTCGCCTCCGACAGATCGAGGTCGGAGAACACCCGCCACAGGGAAATGCACGCCGCGCACACCCACGGATTTTCGATGCGGCTCAGCCAGCCCATGAACTGCGTGAGCCAGCGGCGCGGAATGCGATTGGTCAGCAGGAAATTGATGTCTTCCTGCTGCACGATTCGCCCGATCAGGGACCGGCTGGTCATGTAACTGTCATTCGCCTGCAATACAGTGCGCGCGGAGGAAATCCGCCATCAAGACGACATTTTTGTTCGTACTGGCCGTGTGCGTAATGGCCGTGCTGCTGCGCAAGTTGCAAATGCGGCTGCAGCTGTCGCGCGCAAAGCACCGCTCCCTCACCGGGCATGCGCGCATGGCGCGCCGCTTTGCCGGGTTGGTGCCGTTCTACGAATACGACGAGGCGCGGTTCTTTCGCGTGGACGGTGCGCCCGACGAGGTGGCGGCGGCGCGGCGCGCCGGATTCATGCGCCTGGCTGCCGCCTGGCAGGAGCGCCACAAGAAGAACGTGGAGCTGACGAGTGCCGTCATCGACGGCATCTCCGACCTGCAGTTCACTTCGCGCTACCGGGTGCCCTTCCAGTTCAGCCGCTTCGTCCGCGATCACTTCAAGGCCGGTGCGTTCGTGGAGTCCTCGTCCGGCGTCTCCATCACCGATCTCGACGGCAACCGCCTGTACGATTTGACGGGCGCGTACGGGGTGAACGTATTCGGCTACGACTTCTACAAGGAGTGCATCGCACGCGGCAGTGAGCGGGTGCGCGACCTCGGGCCGGTATTGGGCGCCTACCATCCGGTGACCGCGTTCAACGTGCGCCGCCTGCTGGAAATCTCCGGCTTGGACGAAGTGTCCTTTCACATGTCGGGAACCGAGGCGGTGATGCAAGCCGTGCGGCTGGCCCGCTACCACACGCGCCGCAGCCACCTGGTGCGCTTCTGCGGTGCGTACCACGGGTGGTGGGGCGATGTGCAGCCCGGTGTCGGCAACCCGCTTGCGGCGCGCGAGACCTATACGCTGAAGGACATGGATGCCGCCGCGCTCAAGGTCCTCAATACCCGGCGCGACATCGCCTGCGTGCTGGTCAACCCGCTGCAGGCGCTGCATCCGAACGTGAGCGCCCCCGGCGACTCCACCTTGGTCGACAGCGGGCGCAGCGCCCACTTCGACCGCGAGGCCTACGGCCGCTGGCTCGAGCAACTGCGCGCCGTGTGCAGCGCGCGCGGCATCGTGCTGATTTTCGACGAGGTGTTCGTGGGCTTCCGGCTGGGGCGCGGCGGAGCACAGGAATATTTCGGCGTGCGCGCCGATATGGTCACCTACGGCAAGACCGTGGCGGGCGGCCTGCCGATCGGCGTTCTGTGCGGCCGCGCGCAGTACATGCGCAGGTTTCGCGAGCACCGGCCCGCCGACATCTGCTTCGCCAGGGGCACCTTCAATTCGCATCCCTACGTCATGGGCGCCATGTATGAATTCCTGCATCGTCTGGACAGCGATGCGGTCCGCGCCCTCTACGCCGATCTCGATGCGCTGTGGAACGGCCGTGCGCAGGCTCTCAATGAACGGCTCACCGCCGCGCAGCTGCCGGTGCGGGTCGCGAATCTGTCCACGATCTGGACCATCCATTATCCGCGGCCGTCGCGGTACAACTGGATGCTTCAATACTATCTGCGCGCCGCGGGTATCGCCCTCTCCTGGGTGGGCACGGGGCGCCTCATTTTCAGCCTCAATTACACCGCGGCGCAGTTCGCCGAAGTCGCCGACAGAATCCTGTCGGCGGCCCTGGCGATGCGGGAGGACGGATGGTGGTGGGCGGAGCCCGAGCTCACGAACAAGTCCATCAAGCGCCGCGTCCTCAAGGAGATGATTCAAGCTCGCTGTTCATGGCCCGACGGGCGGCCCATCGGATCGATGAGCTCGCCGCGCAGCAAGTAAAACGGCGATTTGAAATACAGCTTCACGTCGTTGAACGGGTCCGTGATGATCTTGGTCAGCCACACGAGGCCCGTCTGCACGTCCCGCAGATAGAACAAATGCACGGTGCGGAAAAGCAGCGCGCCGATGCCGACCACGAGCCAGATTTCACCCACCCGCCGCACGAATCCGGCATTGGAATTGGGGGAAAACAGGCCGAAGAAAGTCGGCGAGAGCAGCAGGAGCGCGGGCGATGCCGCCCAGATGGCGTGCAGGATCACCTTGCGGCGCAGGTTGTATCCCACCTTGACCTCTTCTTTGTATTCGTGCGTGGCCTGATTGAGCTCGTCATACCCCTTGGGCTCGAAGAAAAAGTGCCCAGACTGGCGGCTTATCATGGCCACGAGCCAGCCGATCAAGGCGGCTGCCACCGGATCCGTGAACATCATGACGTAGGCGATGAGAAAGCTGATGGCGCTCAGCAGGTGCAAGGACTGATTGATTCGGCTCTGGTGGTAGTAGCGGTGATCATCCCATCGCTGCGTTCGCAGTTCTTCCCAAAAATTTTGCATAGAGGGTTCCTCGGGTAAAAGCGCATTCGAGTCGGCCATGAAGCAAATATAGGAATTTCATGACAGGCCTATTACACGGCGATCGCGCATGCGAACGCGCGTCGCAAAACCGTAAAGATCCTGCAGCGCCGGGAAAGCTTCGCGCTTGGTCATCTATTCGTCACAGCGCGATGCGAATCTGGCGCTTCATGAGAATCATGATCGTCACCGACGCCTGGTTTCCCCAGACCAACGGCGTCGTGCGCACGCTGGCTCAGACCGCCGCATGGCTCGGCCGATTCGGTCACGAAGTGCGGATGCTCACACCGCGCGATTTTCGCAGCATCCCCTGCCCCACCTATCCGGAAATCCGGCTGTCATTGCTGCCGCGCAGGGCGGTGCAATCCGCCATCATCGCCTTCGCGCCTCAGGCGCTGCACATCGCGACCGAGGGTCCGCTCGGCCTTGCGGCGCGGCGCCACTGCCTGCGGCGCGGCATGCGCTTCACGACTTCGTACCACACGCAGTTTCCCCAGTACGTGCGCGCGCGGTTCCCAATTCCGCTCGGCGCCTCCTATTGGGCGCTGCGCTGGTTTCATGGCGCGGCGGTCCGATGCATGGTGAGCACCGCGTCGGTCCGCCGGGATCTGGCATCGCGGGGCTTCAAGAACCTGGCGGCTTGGCGGCGCGGCGTGGACACGGACGTGTTCAAGCCCAACCCCAAGGATTTTCTGACCCTGCCGCGCCCCATCGCCGCCTACGTCGGGCGGGTCGCGGTCGAAAAGAACATCGACGCGTTCCTGCAGATGCCTTGGACCGGCAGCAAGATCGTCATCGGCGACGGCCCTGAGCGCGCGCGCCTGCAGGCGCAGCACCCGGGCGTGGTGTTCACCGGCTATCGCTACGCGCAGGATCTCGCGCGCCATCTGGCGGCGGCGGACGTCATGGTATTTCCCAGCCGCACGGACACCTTTGGGCTGGTCAATCTCGAGGCGATGGCCTGCGGGGTGCCGGTTGCGGCATACCCGGTGATCGGTCCGATCGACGTCATCGAGGACGGAGTGACCGGGGCGCTGGATGTGGATCTGGCCAATGCCGCACGGCGCGCGCTCAAACTCGATCCGCGCATCTGCCGGGAGCACGCGCTGAAGTCCGGCTGGGATGTCAGCACGCGCGAATTCGAGGGTAATTTGGTGCCGTGCCATTCGCAGAGCACCAAGCAGACGCCGCACAATGAGCCGGCCCCGCTAGACGCCGATCACAACGCCAAGGTGCGGGCGGCGGCGAATGCCGCGCGCGTGAAGACCGCCTAACCGAAGTTGATCTTCGCCTCCAGGTTGGTGCGCGAGTCCGCGCTCGCCAGCGCCTCCTCGAGCTCGATCCGGCCTTCCCGCACCAGGTTGTACAGCGAGCTGTCGAAACTCAGCATGCCGCGCTCGGTGCCGGTGCGGATGGCCTCCTTGACACCGATCACGTCGCCCTTCTTGATGAGCTCGGCCACGTGCGGCGTGTTGACCATCACCTCCGATGCCGCCACCCGCACACCGGATTTCGCGGCGACCAGGCGCTGCGAGAGTATTGCGCGCAGATACTGCGATAGATCCAGGAAGATCTGGTTGTGCTGGTCGCGCGGAAACATGTTGATGATGCGGTCCAGGGTCTCCGCGCAGTTGTTCGCGTGCAAAGTCGCGATGCACAGATGGCCGGTCCCGGCGAGCGCGATGGCGGCCTCCATCGTCTCCCGGTCGCGAATCTCACCCACCAGGATCACGTCGGGCGCCGAGCGCACGGCGCTGCGCAGGGCGCGGGCGAAGGATTTCGTATCGAGTCCCACCTCGCGCTGATTGACGATCGATTTCTTGTTGCTGTGCAGGTACTCGATCGGATCCTCGATCGTCAGGATGTGGTCCGAGGATGTTTCGTTGCGGTAGTTGATCATGGCGGCGAGCGTGGTCGATTTCCCGGCGCCTGCGGCGCCCACCATCAGGATCATTCCGCGCTTCAGCATCACCAATTCTTTCAGGATCTCGGGCATGCCCAGATCTTCGAGCTTAGGCATTTCGGCCGAGATGTAGCGCAGCACCATCGCCGGATAGCCGCGCTGGTAGAACACGTTGACGCGGAAGCGCCCGAGCCCCGGCTCGGAAATCGCGAAATCGATCTCCAGCTCCTCGTTGAAGTGCTCGATTTGCTCGGCGGTCATCAGTCCGAGCGCCGCCTGGCGCACCGTCTCCGGGCTCAATACCTGCTTATTGACCGGAAAGATCTTGCCCTCGATCTTTATCTTGACGGGCGCGTTGCAGGTGAAAAACAGATCCGACGCCTTCCTCTCAACCATCAACTTGAACAGCGGCTTGGTGTTCATCACCTGAGCCGGCGCGGCGGCTGACATACTAGGAGCCTGCCTGCATATTCCGCGTGAGCCGCTTCGCCTCAGCGAGGGAGCGGATGCAACGCGCGCGGCGCGGGCCGTAGCGAGCGCTACGGGCAAGCCGCGCAACGCCGCAGACGCCCCTCACCCGGCCAACCCTTCGGGACCGGGCAGATTTCGCCTCACGCATCGTTGTCGCCTCCTTATTGGGTGCTGACCCAACCGCGTCGGCTCCGCCTCGCCTGAGGCGAAATCTGCCGCGGTCGCGGCCACGTGGAATATGCAGGCAGGCTCCTAGAACACCTGGCCTTCTTCTTCCTCTACGATTTGCAGCGCCGACTGGCCCTCTTCCGGATTCTTCATCTCGCGCTTGCTCTCGAGCTTCACCCGCAGCCGCAATTCGTTCTTCGAATCCGCGTTGCGCAGTGAGTCTTCATAGGAAATCAGGCCCGCCTCGTACAGCTCGAACAGCGCCTGGTCGAACGTCTTCATCCCCAGGCGGTTGGAGCGCGCCATCACGTCCTTGATCTTGGCCACATCGCCCTTGAAGATCAAATCCGAAATCAGCGGCGATGCCAGCATGATCTCCATCGCGGCGATGCGCCCGGAGCCCGTCTCCCGGGGGATCAAACGCTGCGATATCAGGGCCCGGATGTTGAGCGACAGATCCATGAGCAGCTGCTCGCGCCGCTCCTCCGGGAAGAAGTTGATGATGCGGTCGAGGGCCTGGTTGGAACTGTTGGCGTGCAGCGTGGCGAGCACGAGATGCCCCGTCTCGGCGAACTGGATGCCGTATTCCATCGTCTCTCGGTCGCGAATTTCGCCGATGAGGATCACGTCCGGTGCCTGGCGCAACGTGTTCTTCAGCGCAAGATGCCAGCTCTCGCAGTCGACGCCGACTTCACGGTGCGTGACGACGCAGCCCTTGTGGGCGTGCACGTATTCGACGGGATCTTCGATCGTCACGATGTGGCCGCGCGTCTTCTCGTTGCGGTATCCGACCATGGCCGCCAGCGAGGTGGACTTGCCGGAGCCCGTACCGCCGACCAGGATCACGAAGCCGCGCTTGGAAAGCACGACCTCCTTGAGAACCGGCGGCAATTCGAGCTCCTCCAGCGTGGGGATTTTGGCATTGATGGTTCGAAGCACGGCGCCGGTAAAGCCCTGCTGCACGAATGCGCTGACGCGGAAGCGCCCGATTCCCGGCGGCGAGATGGCGAAATTGCATTCCTTGGTCGAGTCGAATTCCTTGGTCTGGCGGTCGTTCATGATCGCGCGCACGAGGCTCGCGCTCTGCTCGGCGCTCAGCGACCGGTCCGACTGGGGGCGAATTTCTCCGTCCACCTTGATGGCCGGCGGGAAGCCGGCGGTGATGAACAGGTCCGAGCCCTTTTTCTCGACCATGCGCTTGAGCAGATCCTGCATCAACCGTATTGCCTGCTCGCGATCCATTAGATGCTGTCCTTGTTCTGCGCCTTATACTTCGCCTCTTCGCGGCTGACGACGCCCTTTTGCACCAATTCCTGCAGGCATTGGTCGAGGGTCTGCATGCCCTGCCCCTGCCCGGTTTGAATGGCCGAATACATCTGTGCGATCTTGCCCTCGCGAATCAGATTGCGAATCGCCGGCGTGCCTATCATGATTTCATGCGCCGCAATCCGGCCGCCGCCGACCCGCTTCATCAGGGTCTGGGAAATCACCGCCCGCAGGCTCTCTGACAGCATGGCGCGCACCATATCCTTTTCGGCCGCCGGGAACACGTCCACGATGCGGTCGATGGTCTTGGCGGCCGAGCTGGTATGCAGCGTTCCGAAAACCAGATGCCCGGTCTCCGCCGCGGTCAGCGCCAAGCGGATGGTTTCGAGGTCGCGC
Organism: uncultured Gammaproteobacteria bacterium; assembly: GCA_963837045.1. Lineage (GTDB taxonomy): Bacteria > Pseudomonadota > Gammaproteobacteria > Steroidobacterales > Steroidobacteraceae > Bog-1198. Next base: position 738,783 of record CAWIMA010000008.1, on the reverse strand, counting down.
ATTTCGCCCACCAGCACCACATCCGGGTCCTCGCGCAATGCCGAGCGCAACGCCTCGCTGAAGCCCAGGGTGTCGCGATGAACCTCGCGCTGGTTGACCAGGCAGCGTTTGCTCTCATGAACGAATTCGATCGGATCCTCGATCGTGATGATGTGATCCGGACGGTTGTCGTTGCAATGATTGACCATGCCGGCGAGCGTGGTCGACTTGCCCGATCCGGTGGGCCCGGTGACCAGCACCAGACCGCGGGGCAACATGCACAGATCCTTGAAGGTCTTGGGTGCGTTGAGCTCATCCAGCGACAGGATGGTCGACGGAATGTTGCGAAACACGGCTCCGGCGCCGCGATTCTGGTTGAAGGCATTGACCCGGAAGCGTGCAAGCTTCGGAATTTCAAACGAAAAATCGGTTTCGTAGAACTCTTCGAACGCCTTGCGCTGCTTGTCATTCATGATGTCGTACACCATGCTGTGCACTTCTTTATGCACCAGCGCAGGCATATTTACGCGCTTCATGTCGCCGTCCACGCGAATCATCGGCGGGACCCCCGCCGAAAGATGCAGGTCCGACGCGTTGTTCTTCACCGCAAAGGCGAGAAGCTGCGCGATATCCACCGCCATTTACGGCTCCTAATCCGGCTGTATAAAGCCGCTAACAGTATATAAGAGGGTGTCGCCACCCAATATGTTAATTGGTCCGCAGAATTTAGCGGTTCATGTGAACCGCGTCCGGTCTCGGATAAATCGTGCGGCCGAAGCGGCCGGCCGGGACCCCGCGTCGATAACCCTGGTCGGCGTCACCAAAGCCAAGCCTGCCGAATTGCTGAGGCAGGCCGCCACGGCGGGCGTCACGGATTTCGGCGAAAATTATCTTCAGGAGGCCCTGCCGAAAATGGATGAGCTGGCGGCCCTGCCGGTGCGCTGGCATTTCATCGGCGCCGTGCAATCCAACAAAACCCGGGGGATTGCCGAGCGCTTCGATTGGGTCCACAGCGTCGATCGATTCACTGTGGCGCGCCGGCTGTCGGCACAGCGGCCTTTTCACGCGCCTGCGCTCAACGTGTGCCTGCAGGTGGCCCTGGTGCCGGAGCCGACCAAGGGTGGAATCGAGCCCGCAAACCTCGCCGAGCTGGCCCGGCGCACGGCCGAGCTGCCGCGGCTGCGGTTGCGCGGACTGATGTGCGTGCCCCCGCCGCAGCCGTCGCCCCGAGCGGAGCGGGCGGTGTTTTCCCGATTGAGGGTCCTGCTCGAGACGCTGAATGCAGAGGGCCTGAAGCTCGATACACTGTCGATGGGGATGAGCGCCGATTTTGAGTCGGCAATCGCCGAGGGCGCGACGCATGTGCGCATCGGCACGGCGATTTTCGGCAGCCGGTGATTCCGGGCGCCGCGGCGGCGAGGGCCAAGTTCAACGACGAGAGGCGCAGATGATCAACATACGCAGGCTGGCATTCATCGGTGGCGGCAACATGGCGGCCGCGCTGATCGGCGGCCTGACCAGGCGGGGAATTCCCAGCGAGCGCATCGTGGTGGCCGACCCTGTCGCCGAACAGCTGCAGCGCCTGGTGCGCGACTATGGCGTCCAAGGCGCCGCCGACAACGCGAGCGCGGTGAAGGGCGCCGAAGTCGTGGTGCTGGCGGTCAAACCGCAGCAAATGCGGGCCGTGGCCCTGGCGCTGGCCCCACACCTCGCCGACCAAAAGCCGCTGCTGCTGTCGGTTGCCGCCGGCATACCGCATGCGGCGCTGGCACGCTGGTTTGGAGTGCAGATACCGGTGGTGCGCACCATGCCCAACCGACCGGCTCTGAATGGCTTTGGCGCGACCGGTCTGTACGCGCCCGCGAGCGTCGGCGCCGCCAACCGGGCCCTGGCCGAATCGATCATGGCCGCCGTCAGCGCCACTGTATGGGTCGAACACGAATCGCAGATGGATACCGTCACCGCGCTCTCGGGCAGCGGGCCGGCGTACTTCTTTCTGTTCATGGAGGCGCTGGAGGCGGCTGCGCACGAGCGTGGGCTGCCGAACGACGTCGCGCACAAGCTCACCTTGGAGACGGCGTTTGGGGCTGCGCAGATGGCGCGCCATTCGAGCGAGTCGCTTGCGGCGCTGCGCGAGCAAGTGACTTCCAAGGGAGGCACCACTGCCGCTGCGCTCGCCGTGCTGGATGCCGCCGGACTTCGCGCCATCGTGGCGCACGCAGTGGCGGCGGCCGATCGCCGCTCGGCCGAACTCGCCGCGGAGTTCGGAACGCCGTAGGCTACGCCCGTAGGTATTCCGCAGGGAAAGCCGTAGGACACCCCGCCCCATGGAAGCGATCAGATATATCTTCGATACCCTTCTGTGGCTGCTGACGCTCGCCTTCGTGCTGCGCCTGCTGCTTCAGCTGGTGCGTGCCGATTTTCGCGATCCGATGGCGGACGCCGTCGTGCGCGTGACCAATTGGTTGATCCTGCCGCTGCGCCGTGTGCTGCCGCCAATGGGCAAGATCGACACGGCAACCGTCCTGGCGGTGCTTTTGGCGGAGGCGGCGCGCACGGCTACCGTCCTTGCGTTGAGCGGCGCGGGGCTGGCCAATCCTCTGGTGTTTTTGCGCATCACGATCGTCGGCTTGGTCGATTTGATTCTGCGCATCTACCTTTTTGCCCTGCTGCTGTATTGGCTGTCGAGTTTCGTGTCGCCCGGCGGTTATTCGCCCGGCGTCCGCTTGCTCGGGCAGCTCTGCGAACCGGTCTTGAAGCCGGTGCGCCGCGTGATACCGCCCATCGGGCAAATCGATTTCTCATTCCTCTGGGTGTCCATCGCGATCGGCGCACTGCTGATACTACTGCGTTGAACATGCGCGCCTACATGCCTGAAATCACTGCCAACGATCTGGTATGGGCGTGCGGGCGTCGAGTTCTATCAACGCGGAGGCCTGAAAAACCAGGCTCAGGGCGCGCGCCAATCGCGAATCTTTTTCGCATTTGCGCTAAACATCGGCTTTTTTCTATGTTATTTTCGGCGCCGAGTTTAATTTGCGGGCTTTAATCACCCGCGTTTGCAATTACCAGCAGGAGAAACAATATGGCGAAAAAGAATGCAGCACCGACCAAGTCTGAGATTCTCGCTACCATTTCGAAGGAAACAGAGCTCTCTAAGAAGCAGGTCGGAGCCGTGTTTGACTCGCTTTCCGGCGCCATCAAGAAAAGTCTGCGCAGTCACGGGCTGTTCACTCTGCCCGGACTTCTGAAGATGAAAGTGGTGAAGAAGCCGGCCACGAAGGCGCGTGAAGGCATCAATCCCTTCAACGGCGAAAAAATGATGTTCAAGGCCAAGCCTGCGAGCAAGAAGGTCCGCATCGCCGCGCTCAAGAACCTCAAGGAATTCGTTAACTGATTGACCTCTCGTCCGGGGCGGCTGAGGCTCTCAGCCGCGCCGGATGGCGTCGATGACGGCGTCCCGCAGCACCGACAGGTGCCCGTGGAAGAAATGCCCGACGCCTGGCATGAGCAACAATCTGGGTGGGCGTTCGAGCGCCTGGGCCCAAGCAAGCACGCTGTGTGGATTCACCACATCGTCGGCGTCGCCTTGAACGAGCAGCCACGGACACGCCGGAGCCGCCAAGCCGGAAAGATCGAACCGATCGACCGGCGGCGCCACGGTAATCAGCCGAGACAGCTCGCGCTGCTGCGCCAGGCGCAATGCCACGAACGCACCGAAGGAGAATCCGGCGAGCACCAGCCGCCGGCCCGGCCAGCGCGCCGCGCCGTACGAGGCGACGGCGGCCGCATCCGCGGTTTCGCCCATGCCTGCATCGAACGCTCCCTCGCTCTCGGCGACGCCGCGAAAGTTGAAGCGCAGCGTCGGAGTTCCGGTGGCGTGCAAAGCTCGCGCCAGGGTGGTCACGACCTTGTTGTCCATGGTGCCGCCGAACAGGGGATGCGGGTGACAGACCACGGCATAATCCGGCGCAGGCTCCAGCGGACCTTCGGCAATCGCCTGCAGTGAGCCGGCCGGGCCCGCAATCGAGAGTCGCTCGAACGCGGCGGATCGAGGGTTCATTCGATGCCGACGAGGTCCACGTCGAATATCAGCGTTGCGCCGGGCGGTATGACGCCGCCGGCACCGCTGTCACCATACGCCAGAGCGGCTGGAATCGTGAGGCGGCGGCGCCCGCCCACACGCATGCCGAGCACTCCCTGGTCCCACCCCTTGATCACCTGGCCGGCGCCCACCACGAAGTGGAACGGCCGGCCGCTGTTCGCGGAACTGTCGAATTCCTTGCCCTTCTTATCGGGCGCCGATGCTTCGTACAGCCAGCCCGTGTATTGCACAACGGCCTGCTGGCCGGCGGCAATCGGAGCGCCCGCACCCGGCTGCAGGTCATGAATCTCCAGGGAATCCACGGCGGCCGCCGGCACGCCGGCCGGCTGACCGCCGCATGCCGCCAAAGCGACCAAGCTCGACGCCGCAAGGAATTTGCCGATCCGCGGGAATCGCATGGCGGCACATGTTAAAGGATTTGGCCGCGTCCGTCGGCCGTGATTGTCGGGCTAGGCGCCCTGCATCATCCGGGAGTCGCGAATCTTGAGCAGCGCGGCGAGATTCGCCGCGATCGCCGACGCCCCGATCAGGGCAGGCTCGGCGCCAAGGGCGGTACCCGCGACCGCTGCGCCGATGCCGATGCCGACCAACGCCAGCGCACCGAGCTCGGCGGTGAGCCCGAGCCAGCCGTGCCGCGCGGCGCCCAAAAGGTCATCGAGCTCATCGACGACTTGCAGTACCCATTCCATGCCGAATCAGTCTAAGCGACCGTCTCCGGGGCCGCCGTGAGTGCGATCACATACTTGCTATGGTGCGGGCGGCTGCGTAGGCTCTGCATTACATGCAGCGAATTCTCGTCCTGAATCCAAAAGGCGGTTCGGGTAAAACGACGGTAGCGACCAATCTCGCCAGTTACTTCGCGAGCCAGGGCGACCATCCGCTGCTGTCGGACAACGACCCGCAAGCATCCAGTACGCGCTGGTTGAAGAAGCGCAAGCCCGAACAGGCGTTCATTCACGGCGTCGCGGCCTTCGAACGCAACAGCCGCATGACTCGCGCGTGGCAAATGCGCATTCCGCCCGATGCGGCGCACGTGGTGGTGGATACGCCGGCCGCGGTGATGGCGCAGGACATGCCCGACATGACCAAGAATGCGGATGCCATCATCGTTCCGGTGCTGCCCTCGGACATCGATATTCACGCCTGTTCGCGGTGCATCGCCGACTTGCTGCTGATCGCGAAGGTGCGCCGCGACGAAAATCGCATCGGAGTGATCGCCAATCGCGTCAAGCGCAACACCGTGATCTACCAGTCGCTGATGCGGTTCCTCGAGACGCTGCGCATCCCGGTGATCGCGACATTGCGCGACTCGCAGAACTATGTGCGCGCCGCGGAACTGGGCGTGGGCCTGCACGAAATGAAAAAGCACCTGGTCGCGCAGGATCTCGAGGATTGGGAGCCGCTGCTCGCGTGGTTGAGAGCGAAAGAGGCGGTCTGGCGCCCCAATGCCGGCATCAGCCCGTTGTCGGAAACGGCTTGAGCGCGGCGCCGGCGGCTTATTTCTTCTCGTCCCAGGTGCCGCGAACTCTGTCCGCCCAGTTCTTGTAGCTGTGCCAGCTGTAGAGGTTGTTGGTGATCGCCGAGTGGCGGCCGCCGGTCTTGTACACCTCGCGCGGAGCCGCCATTCCCGGACTGCCCGGCTCCGCGCGCGGGGCGCGGCGATCCACTCCGGTATATCGAGTCTGATTTTTGCTGTCGCTCATCGGGTGCCTCTGTGCTGTGACCGACAGTATGTGTCGTCCACTTCCATAGGCAGGAACTGTGTCACAGCCGAGCGGCAGGCGCCCTCAGGCGCGCGCGCATTGCGATGCGCATCTCACAGCTCGTCGCGGTAAGTTAAATGGGCGCCGCGCGCCTGGTTTGCCAGGCGTCGAATAGCGGCTTGAGTTCATCGAGCGAGCGCTCGAGCGCCGCGGGCAGCAGGGTCGTATACGAATCGAGAAGCGCCATCGCATTGCGCGCCGGATCGGTACGTGTGGCGGCGCCCAATCGACGCGACATATCGCGATTCACGACGTGCAAATTTCTGTACAGATCCTCGAGGGCCGCGAAGCCTTGTAGTCCGTCCGGGCCCGCTATTTCGCGCGCCAGCAGATACATGCAAATGCCGCGGTACACGGTTTCCAATTCACTGGCGAACGGCAGGTGGAAGCGCGCCATCGGGCGCAGGTGATCGGTCCAGGGGCAGCCTGCGGTCGCCATGATCAATCCGAGCACGGAGCTCATCGCGTGCTGCGCATCGGTCTGGGCATACACCCTGCGCTCGGCCTGCAGCACGGTGACGCCGACCCTGTCGACCGAAACCAGCGCTTTGAGCGGCTCCAGAACGGAGGCCATCTGCAGGGCCGCCGGACAATGCGGGTGTTCGAGCGCGTTCAGGGGACAGTTGGCGCATTGGTTGTAGTGCAATTCGGTCCAGAACGGCGGTTCGGCGGGCGGCGCGTTCGACAGCCGGAAACTCGTCGAATCGAACGTGAAATCGATCGTCTTCTGCGATCCGTCGGGCAATTCGAAGCAATAGCGGATGAGCAGTGGATCGCTCATCGGGATCTCATGCCACTAATCTGTAGCACGGGGTGTATTCGGCGCCGGTGAGTTTCATCCGCCGCTGCGCCACGAAGGATCTCAGCAGGCGGTCGAGAGGCTCCATGATCGACGCTTCGCCCGTGAGCTCGTAGGGTCCGTGGCGCTCGATCGCGTTGACGCCGTACTCCTTGATGTTGCCGGCCACGATCCCGGAGAACACGCGCCGCAGATTGGCGGCGCGCTCGTGAGCGGGCTGGTCGTGGGCGAGACGCAATGCGCGCATCGAGGCATGCGTCACCTCGAACGGCAGCTGGAAATCGAGCGGAATGTTGAGCAGCCAATTGAAGCCGTACGAATCGCTTTGCCGGCGGCGGTAGTCGCGCACCTGCGCGAGCCCCTGCACCATCGCGCGCGCCACCCCCGCGGGATCGTCGATGACGATTTGATAGCGCGACTGGGCGCCCTCTCCAAGCGTCGCGCCGACGAATTCGTGAATCTGCTGAAAATAGTCGGCGGCGTCCGCGGGTCCGGTGAACACCACCGGGAACGGCATCGCGCGATTGGCAGGATCCAGCAGGATGCCGAGCAGATAGAGAATCTCCTCCGCCGTGCCGGCGCCGCCCGGGAATATGACGAACCCATGGCCCAATCGCACGAACGCTTCCAGGCGCTTCTCGATGTCCGGCATGATGACCAGATGACTGACGATGGGATTGGGCGGCTCGGCCGCTATGATGCCGGGCTCGGTGACCCCCAAATAGCGGCCGTTGACGATACGCTGCTTGGAATGCCCGATCGTCGCGCCCTTCATCGGCCCCTTCATGGCGCCGGGACCGCAGCCCGTGCACACATCGAGTCCGCGCAGGCCCAGCTCGTAGCCGACTTTCTTCGTGTAGTCGTACTCGACGCGGCGGATGGAATGTCCTCCCCAGCACACCACCAGATTCGGCCGCGGCTGCAGCTCCAGCACTCGGGCGTTGCGCAGGATGTGAAACACCGCATTGGTGATGCTCGAGGAGGATTTCAGATCGAATCGCCCGCTCTCCATGATCTCGTTCGAGATGAAAACGACGTCCCGCAGCACGGCGAACAGATGATCCTTCAAGCCCCTGATCATTTCGCCGTCGACGAATGCGGCCGCCGGCGCATTCTTGATTTCGAGCTTTATCCCCCAGGCGCGGCGCACGATGCGCAGGTCGAAGTCCCGATACTTCTCGAAGATCGCACGCGGATCGTCGAGATCGCTGCCGGTGTTGAGCACGGCGAGCGCACACTTGCGAAACAGCGGATACAGACCGCCCTGGCCCGAATCGAGCAATTGAGCGATTTCCTGCTGCGACAGGTGCTCCAGGCTGCCCTTGGGCGCGACTCTGGCATCGACCATGTCAGACGATAGGATCGTGGTTTCCACGCGGTACCTTATGGATGTCCTTACGGATAGATGTCGATCGGGATGTTGTCCTGGGTGCGCATCCACACTTCGACCATATCGGAATTGGACAGGGCGATGCAGCCGTCGGTCCAATCATTCGAGGAATAATAGGCGGGCGGATATCGAGGGGCATTGGGCAGGCCATGGATCATGATCGAGCCGCCCGGCTCCCAGCGGTGCTTGTGTGCGCGCAACTCGTCATCCTTGTTGGGGTAGGACACCTGGATTGCCAGAAAGTAGTCGCTGCGCGTGTTGCGGCGCGCAAGAAAATAGCGACCCTCGGGAGTTCGAAAGTCGTGTTCGCGCTCCTTTTGCCCCACTGGCGAAAGGCCCAGCGCCACCTTGTATTCGCCGAGCAGGCGATCGCCGCTGTACAGATACAGCTTACGCTGCGACTTATGCACGACGATGTGGTCCGCCGTCGCTACCTCGTCGGCGCCGGCGAGGATCGGCGCGCCGGCCGCGAGTATTAGAACTGCCCATACGAAACGCATGAGATCACGACGGCGGCTTCGATTGAACATCGAAAAAATTATAGCGTGAATCGGGCGCGAGATAACCGGCTGCAGCTCACGGACCTGAGTATAATTACTGCACGCCTCTGCCGCGGTTTCGAGCTGCCGCCGCCCTCGCCGTTGCGCTCGCCGCCGACTTGGGGCTCATGGCAGGCTGCGCCGCCCAATCCTCCATCAAACCCGCTGAAGTCGTCGACGAGCGCACGGGGATGACGGTGGGTGCTCTGCACGTCCGCCGCTGTCGGCCATCGATCCCCCGACGCGTGCGCCCGCCCCCTACCGCCCGGTGGCGTCCTGGGGTCAAACCGCCTATTTCGATCTCAGCGTGCAAATGCTGAAGCGCATGGCGTCGAGCCGGATTATTGGACTGGATTTCAAGGCGGATGCCGTGCCCGCGGTTCGGTTCGCCGCCGGCCGCGGCGCCCGCGAGACCCTCATCCGCTATTTGCGTGCGCGGCTATTGACGATTGATGTCGGCGACCAGCGGCAGCGTGACCGCGGTGCCGGGCCGCATATCATTGAAGTCCACGTCGGGATTGTATTGCGCCACGAGCCAAACGGGTAAGTCGCTGTGCTGCGCGATCGTCCACAGCGACTCGCCGCGCTTCACGCTGTAATTCTCGGTCCCGGCGATCCTATGTGCGGCGAAAAACGTCTCCTGTAGATGCCGGTGGTAGTCGCGGCGCGCAGCGACGAATTGCGCCGCCGTCACACGGGAAAGGTCGAGCTTGATCTTCCGGCCGAGCGAAACCATGGCATTCTTGTGAAGGCGGTTCAGCTTGCGCAGCACCTGCGCATCGACTCCGCTCCAATCCGCCAAGTGCCCCAACGTTTCGGCCGCTTGCACGATGACGGTATCGTCCTCTGCCACGCTGTAGTCGGTCGCATCGGAATTTCCGGTCGGTGCGCCGGCCGGAAGCAACGCCGCGCTGTCGGTTTGGCGCGCCGAGACCGGTTCCCTTGGCTGCGCCAGCGGCTTCTCACCGGGGCCCGTGCGAGCGGCGACCGGCGCTTCGGCGACCGGCGCTTCGGCGACCGGCGGCACCCGCGGCGCCTCAGGCCGGGCGGGGGGATTCACGGCGCTCGGCGCGGCGGCGCTCGACGCGGCTACGCTCGACGCGATCGCGGCCGATGCGGGAGCCGCGGCGGAGCCGGCGAGGTCCGCCCGCGACGCCGGCATCGGGATGCGCAGCAGCTCGCCCCGGGCGACCGCATGCTCGCCGCTCCAGCCGTTCGCCGTCACCAGCCGTGCCACGCTCACGCCGCCGGCGGCTGCGATGCTGGCCAGCGTCTCGCCGCGGCGGACTCGGTGACTGCCGTCATTGCGCTGCGCTAGGTAGCGCTGCGCCGGCGGCAGGCGGGCCCAGGCCGCCTCGATCTCGCTTTGCGGCGGGGTGCCGGGAATGCGCAGCCCATAACCGCGGGGCACCAGCCGTGCCCCGCTCCAGACCGGCGGGCGCAGCGCCGGATTCAACACGCGCAGAGCCCCCATGTCGACCTTGAAGGTCCGCGCGAGCGCCTCCACGGGGATGTAGTCGGGCAATACCACCACCGTACTATCCGTGTCCGGCAGATGCATGATGGGTCCGAAATACTTCTCCGCGTTGCGGTCCACTTCCAGAGCCGCCAGGAACGCCACGTAGAAGTTGCGGGAAGCAAAGCCGAATGTGGCGCCCTGATAGCGCTTCACGATGACGGCGATGTCGCTGGTGCCCAATTGCTCCTGAGCGCGCCGCAGGCCGCCGGGTCCATGGTTGTAGGCAGTGACCGCGAGGGGCCAGGAGCCGAGCAGCCGGTAGTTGTAGAGCATCAAATTGGCCGCCGCCTCGGTCGCGCTGTACGGATCCAAGCGCTCGTCGACCACGCCATCGACCCGCATGAAGCGTTTGGCCGTCGAGGGCATGAACTGCCACAGGCCCGCCGCGCCGACCTTCGAATAGGCGGCGGGGTTGAAGGAGGATTCGACGTGCGGCAGCGCCGCGATCTCCTTGGGCACGCCATGCTGTTCCAAGGTTCGCGCGATCGCCTTCTCCCAAGCCGCCGCCCGGATCAGGCCTTCCCGGAAACGATCCGCCTGCCCCAGCTGGAAGCGTATCCGGTCGATCGCATCGAGGAATTGTGCGGGCTTCGGGTTCTCGCCGAAGGCATGCAGGATCCGACGCTCGTGCGGCGTCAAACCGTCGGTGGCGCCGGCGGCGAATCGATGCAGCAGCGCGCGATAGCGCGCCTTGACCTCCGATACCCGGCGCTCGCGCTCTGCCGGCGAGGCGGCGGGGTCGAAGCGCAGGACCTCGTATACCAGCCCCAGATTCCAGTCATCGTGGAGCAAGCCCTGGTCGGTGGTGACCTCCGTGTACACGCGAATCCAGAACCGCACATCCTGCTCGAGTTCGGGCGGATGCGCGAACGGATCGGCCCCTTCGGCGGCGGCGGCGCGGCTGCACAGAAGCGGCGCGAGCACGAAGCACAGCGCCGCCATGATGAATGCTCTTGTTATCGGCGAGCTATCCGCACTTCGAGTCGCCACAATTCAAACAAGTCTTGCAGCCGTCCATCATCACGACGGCAGCGGTGCTGCACTTCGAGCAAAGCTGCGCTCCTTCGGGAAAATGCGATTTGGAGAACGCGTCCGTCTGTTTGGTGCGCGCCTCGAACTCCGCGCGCTTCTCCTGGACCAGTTTGCGCTGGTGCACGTCGAGCTCGGGCTTCTTGAGCAGGCCGATCGACTGCAGGTGGCGCTCGATCACGTACCCCAACTCCGCGATGGTCGAGGGCATGAATTTGCCGCCCGGCTGCCAATAGCCGCCGCGCGGATCGAACACTGCCTTCAATTCGTCGACCAGGAAAGTCGTGTCGCCGCCCTTGCGGAACACCGCGGAAATCACCCGCGTCAATGCCACGATCCATTGGAAATGATCGAGATTCTTCGAATTGATGAAGACCTCGAATGGACGCCGCTGTTCGTGCGGAGTGCCCTCGTTCAGCACGATATCGTTGATGGTGACGTACATCGCGTGGTCGGACACCGGCGTCTTGATCTTGTAGGTCGAGCCGATGAGCACTTCAGGACGCTCGAGCTTCTCGTGCATCCAGATCACGTTGTCCTGCGTCTTCAGCGGATCCTTGGCCGCGGCGCCGGACGGGGCGTCCTTCGGTTCCGGCTTGAGCACCCGATATTTCGCGATCTTCTTTTCGATTTTGATGTGAGACATGTCAAAATTTCCCGTAATAGCCTTCTTTAAGCGCATCGAAGAGATTCGCCGCGGTGTGCAATTCGCCGTCGTATTCGATCTCCTGATCGCCCCGCGCCTCGATTTCCGTGCCATCCTCCAGAGTGAACACGTAGGTGGTGTTCTTCAGGTCGTCTTCCTTCACCAAAACGCCCTGAAACGCCTCCGGATTGAACCTGAAGGTCGTACAGCCCTTGAGCCCCTGCTCGAAGGCGTACATGTAGATGTCCTTGAAATCCTCGTACTTGTAGTCGGTCGGCACGTTGGCCGTCTTGGAGATCGAAGAGTCCACCCAGAGCTGCGCCGCCGCCTGAATGTCGACGTGCTCCTTCGGGCCGATGTCCTCCGCGGAAATGAAATAGTCGGGCAGCTTCTCTGCCGGGTTCTGCGAATCCGGCATCGCGCGGGGATTCACCATTTCGCGGTAGGCGAGCAGCTCGAATGAAAACACGTCGACCTTTTCCTTGGACTTTTTACCCTCGCGAATCACATTGCGGAAGTAATGGTGCGCGAAGGACGGTTCAATGCCGTTCGAGGCGTTGTTGGCCAGCGACAGCGAAATGGTGCCGGTCGGCGCGATCGAGGTGTGATGGGTGAAGCGGGCGCCGACCTCGGCCAGCTCGTCGACCAGCTCGGGCGAGGCTTCGGCAATTCGCTGCATGTAGCGGCTGTAGCGCGCGTGCAGCACCCGGCCCGCGACCTTGGCGCCGACCCGCCATCCATCCTTGACCATCTCGGGGCGCTTGCGAAGCATCTCACGCGTGACCGTGAACTCCTCGTTCATGATCGGCGCCGGACCCTTTTCGCGCGCCAGATCGAGACCGGCCTCCCAGCCAGCCACCGCCATTTCACGCGACACGTTCTGCGAAAAGGCCACGGACTTCTTGGAGCCGTACTTCATGCACAACATGGTGATGGCCGAGCCCAACCCCAAGAAGCCCATGCCATGGCGGCGCTTTCGGGTGATTTCATCGCGCTGCGGCGCCAGCGGCAGGCCGTTGACCTCCACCACGTTGTCGAGCATGCGGGTGAATACCTTCACCACCTTGCGATACGTCTCCCAGTCGAAGCGCGCATCGTCGGTGAACGGGTCGACGACGAACTTCGTGAGGTTCACCGAACCCAACAGGCACGACCCATACGGCGGCAGCGGCTGCTCGCCGCACGGATTGGTGGCGCGGATGTTTTCCACCCACCAGTTGTTGTTCATCTCGTTGACCCTGTCGATCAGGATGAAGCCGGGCTCCGCGAAATCGTAGGTCGAGGACATGATCAGGTCCCACACCCGCCGCGCCGGCAAGGTCTTGTAGATTTTGCAGGCGACCAGGCCTTCCTCGTTCGCGATGTAGCCGGCGGTCTCCGGCCATTCGCGCCAGATGAACCTGGACGCATCGTTGAGGTCCGGCCGCTCTGCATCGAATTCCTTTTTCCCGAGCGGGAAAGCCAGTTTCCACTCGCCGTCGCGCTTGACCGCGTTCATGAAATCATCGCTGATCAGCAACGACAGATTGAATTGCCGCAGCCGGCCGTTTTCGCGCTTGGCGCGGATGAATTCCAGCACATCCGGATGGCCGATATCGAAGGTGCCCATCTGCGCGCCGCGCCGGCCGCCGGCGGAGGACACCGTGAAGCACATCTTGTCGTAAATATCCATGAACGACAGAGGCCCCGAGGTATACGCTCCGGCGCCCGAGACGTACGCGCCGCGCGGACGCAGCGTCGAGAATTCATATCCGATTCCGCAGCCCGCCTTCAGCGTGAGGCCGGCTTCGTGAACCTTGTTCAAAATGTCGTCCATCGAGTCGCGGATGGTGCCGGATACCGTGCAGTTGATGGTCGAAGTGGCGGGCTTGTGATCCAGCGCGCCGGCGTTGGATGTGACCCGGCCGGCCGGGATGGCGCCATGGCGCAGCGCCCACAGAAACGACTCGTACCACTGCTCGCGGAGCTCCTCGCATTCCACGTCCGCGAGCGCGCGCGCGACCCGCTTGTACGTGTCGTCCATGGACCTGTCGATGGGCGACCCGTCCTTTGCGATCAGGCGATATTTCTTGTCCCAGATGTCGTACGACGCTTCTTGGAAAGGAATACTGCCGACATCTTTGGGCTGTATTTTGACCACCGTGTTCATGGGTATTTAAAACGCTCCCCTATAATTATGGCGCGACACTCAAAGACAAGTGGCGGTGGTCCCGACGAGCAAGGAACGCCTTGCGTGCGTTTGAAACTTCAGGGGGACTATCGCGAACTCAAGACCACAACATATTGTGTCCGGGCCAAAGAGTAAGACTTCATTGCGACCATCGTCAAGACTTTTTTATGTTAATTCTTACCAAAAAAACTTGTTATTTTTCATTGAATTACAATGTTCTCCCGATAAATTTCCTCATTACACTTTGTGAACGCCCGGTCAAGCGGAAAAAACCCCAATCGCAAGATATTGTGTTCCACATCTTATTCACAATATGTGCTGTTGACATTGGCGCGGATTACGGTTCGGCGCAGTTGAAATGCATGGCGGCGACCCAACTGATTGCGGCAAGCGATATGCATCGCAACATCATTGTCAATTCAGGAGTAACCGCACCATGACTGTCGTTCGTTATGAGCCTTGGTCCCTCGTCAATCGGTTCCACAGAGATATGGATCGCCTGTTCGCGGCGCGGCAGACGACCGCGGCAGACTCCGGAGCTTGGCTGCCGCCGGCCGACCTACACGAAGAGAACGAACAATTCCTGCTGCACGTGGATCTTCCGGGCGTCGACCCCAAGAACGTGGAGATCACCTGCGACGCAGGCGTGCTCAGCATTCGCGGCCGGCGCGAGGAATCGCGGCGCGAGGCCCGCGACGGCTATCGCCGCATCGAGCGGATCACCGGCGAGTTTCAGCGCCGCTTCAGCTTGCCCGAGTCGGCGGATGTGCAGAACATCAAGGCGAAGGCCGTCAACGGCGTGCTCGAAGTCTCGATTCCGAAACTCGCTCAAGTGCAACCGCAGCGCATCGCGGTCGAAGCCGCGTAAGAGGGTCCGCGGCACGCGCTCTTACGTGTAAGATCGCAGGTCGAAGGTATGGGTCGGGTCGGGCGAGATCGCCCCGCCCCGTTTTTTGCCGTTTCGTCCCCTGCCCGGCACAACCACCTATATAAGGACTGCGCATGAATCTGCGTCTCACATTCGCGGCGGCCGCGCTCGCAGCGGCCATGTTCGACTTGCCGGCGGCATTCGCCGCGCTGCCCGCGCCCCCCGCCCTCGATGCGGCGCCGATGCCGTCGCTTGCGCCCATGGTCAAACGCGTTTCGCCTGCGGTGGTCAACGTCGCGACCCGCGGCACCATCAAAGAGAAGCCGGGACAGCGCAATCCGCTCTTGGACGATCCTTTCTTCCGCCGCTTTTTCGATATCCCGCCCGATGCGAAGCCGCGGGAGCGGCAATTTCAAAGCGCCGGCTCCGGAGTCATCGTAGATGCAAAGAACGGCTACATCATCACCAATTATCACGTGGTCGAAAACGCCAGCGAGATCACGATCACCCTGCTGGACAACCGCAGCTTCTCGGCCAAGGTCGTCGGATCGGACGAGGGCGCCGATGTCGCGGTCCTGCAGGCGAAGCAGCCAAACCTCGTCGCAATGGCGCTCGGCGATTCCGCGCGCCTCGAGGTGGGAGATTACGTGGTGGCGATCGGCAATCCGTTCGGTCTGCAGAATACGGTCACCGCCGGAATCGTGAGTGCGCTTGGCCGCTCCGGCATCAACCCCGAGGGCTATGAGGACTTCATTCAGACCGACGCCTCCATCAATCCCGGCAATTCCGGCGGCGCGCTGGTGAATTTGCGGGGTGAATTGGTCGGCATCAATTCCGCGATTCTGTCGGGCAGCGGCGGTAACATCGGCATCGGGTTTGCCATCCCGGTCAACATGGCCAAGGGCGTCATGGACCAGCTCATCAAGTACGGTCAGGTGAAGCGCGGCGTCCTCGGCGTGAACATCTACAACGTCACGCCGGACATCGCCAAAGAATTCGGCTTGAGCGAATCGAGCGGCGCATTGGTCGCCGGCGTGAGCCAGGGCTCGGCGGCCGAGCGCGCCGGCATCAAAACCGGCGACATCATCACCTCGATCAACGGCACCCCGATGAAGGACGCCTCCGAGCTGCGCAATACGATCGGCATGCTGCGCGTCGGCGATAAGGTGGAAATCGGCTTTTTGCGCGACGGCAAGCAGCACACGGTCACGGCGCTCATAGCGGAGCGCAACGAGGCCGAGACCGCCAATGCCGTCGACATCAGTCGCGGCCTGGAGGGCGCCGAGCTCGCCGACGCACCGGACGGCGGCGGCGTTCTGGTGCGGTCGGTGCAGGAGGGCAGCCCGGCATCCCAGGCCGGCCTGCGCGCGAACGACTTGATCGTCGCGGTCGGCCGCACGCCGGTGGCGAACACCAAGACTCTCCGCGAGGCTGCGAAGGGGGCAAGCGTGCTGGTGCTCAACGTCCGGCGCGGCTCCGCCGCACTGCTGATTCCGATTCGCTGACGCCATGAAGCTTCTTTCGATATGCATACTTGGCGGCACCGGTTTCCTCGGAACACGGCTGGTCGCCCGATTGATCAAGGACGGCCATCGGGTTACGGTGCTGTCGCGTGACCGGGAGCAGCACAAGCATTTGCTGGTGCTGCCCGGTCTCACCCTCGAGAATTGCAACGTATACGAGGAGGCGCAGCTCAGCGAGCGCTTCCGCGGCAATGCCGTCGTGATCAATCTCGTGGGTATCCTCAACGAGCGGGGCTTCGGCGGCGGCGGCTTTCGCCGCGCCCACACCGAACTCACGCGGGGCGTGCTGCAGGCGGCGCGCTCCGCCGGCGTCGAACGGCTGTTGCAGGTGTCCGCCCTGAAGGCCGCCGTCGACGCGCCGAGCCATTATTTGCGCTCCAAGGGCGAAGCGGAGCGGCTGATCCGCGAGCAGGGCGGAAGTCCGGATTGGACCATATTCCAGCCCTCGGTCATTTTCGGCCCCGGCGACTCATTCCTGAGCCGCTTTGCGCGCTTGCTTGCATCGATTCCGTTGGTTTTCCCGCTCGCCAAACCCGACGCGCGATTCCAGCCGGTTTTCGTCGACGATGTGGTCGACGCCATCGTCAGCTGCCTGCACGGTGGCGCTTCGAGCCGCCAGACCTACCAACTCGGGGGCCCGCAGGTATATACGCTGCGCGAGATCGTCGGACTGGTCGCAAAGATCACCGGCCAGCGGCGTTGGATCGTCGGGCTGCCGAACGTCGTTGCGCGATTGCAGGCGCTGCTCATGGATTTCGTTCCCGGCCGCCCTTTCTCCAGCGACAACTATCGGTCTCTGACGGTGGACAGCGTTTGCGCCGAGGACGGATTCGCCAAGCTCCGTTTGAAGCCACACTCCATGGTCGCCTCTGCGCGGCAGTATCTGGGCGCCCTGGAGGACAATGCGCGGCTGAGCCACGACCGCGCGGCTGCTCGCCGGTCTCAGGTGAACCATGAGCGCGCCGCCGGCGGGGCTGCCGAACCTCCCCAGGAGCCTGTCTGAGTATTCCGCGTGAGCCGCGTTGGCTTGGCGAGGGAGCGGATGCAAGGCGCGCCTTGAGCTCACGGCATCGATGGTTCCGCGACGGATGCCCGCGGCGCCGGCAGCAGCGGCAGATGGTACAGCCGCCAAGCGAACAGCAGCCCGAGCCCGAACAGTGCCGCAACGAACGCCGCGACGCCCGTCCAACCGCGCGCGGAATAGAATAAACCGCCCGCCGCGCCCGCAATGCTCGAGCCCAGGTAGTACGTGAACAGGTACATGGCGGAGGCCTGCGCCTTGGCCGCTCCCGCACGCCTGCCGACCCAGCTGCTGACGATCGAGTGGCCGCCGAAAAAGCCGAATGTGATGACCGCGATGCCGCCGACGATGCACGCAAGCGATTCGATGATCGTCAACATCAGGCCCACCAGCATGACCACGAACATCGTCCACAACAGCCTGCGCCGGCCGAGGCGCCCGGCGAGGTGTCCCATGAAGGTCGAACTGAACATGCCCACCAGGTACACGCTGAAGATGAGTCCGACCGCGGCTTGGCTGAGCGCATATGGCGGCGCCATCAGCCGATAGCCGATGTAGTTGTAGACGGTCACGAACGCGCCGAGCAGCACGAAGCCTTCGGCAAACATCCACGGCAGGCCCGCATCGGCGAACAGGCCTGCGAATCGGGCGAAGGCAGCGCGCAGCTTGAGTGGCTGGGCCGCGAAATGCCGTGAAGGGGGCAGCCATCGGGCAAACGCCCACGCGCAGCCAAGGCCGATGATTGCGACCGCCGCCACGCCCGTGCGCCAGCCGAAGAAGTCGGCCAAAACGCCGCCGACGAGGCGCCCGCCCATCCCGCCGGCGGCGGAGCCGGCGATATACAGCCCCATTCCGAGGCCGATGGACTCCGCGTGCACCTCTTCGCTGAGATACGTCATCGCGACTGCGGGCAACCCGGCCAAGGTGAAGCCGAGCAACGTGCGCAGCACCAGCAGCGCGCCCCAGTTCGGCGCGACAGCCGCCAGCAGCATCAGCAGCGCGGATGCGAGCAGGGAAGCCGACATGACGGTCTTGCGCCCCCATGCATCCGATATCGCCCCGGCGAACAGCATCGCCACGGCGAGCACGCCGCTGGGCAGAGAGAGCGACAGGGCGCTGGCGGCGGCGCTCACGCCGTATTGGCGGCTGAACTGCGGCATCAACGGCTGCACGCAATAGAGCAGCCCGAACGTGGCGACACCGGCGGCGAACAACGCCCAGTTCGCGCGCCGAAACGTCGCCGTGCCGTGGCGGATGAATCCCTCGGCCTGCATCATCCCTGCCCGCACAGCAGGGCGTCCCGCTTGTCCTGATCCAGTCGAGCCAGTTCACGCACCCGCCGGTAGAATGCCTGGAGATTGCCTCCTGCCGCCGCGAGTTCACCCTCGAAGCCCGGAACACAGACGAAATAGGTGGCAACCGATGCGAGATACGCGTTGTTGACCTCGCCCGCGAACGAGACCTCGAACGGCCCGTGGCCGCCCCAACCGGCCTTGAGGCGCGCATAAGACGCGCGCAGCTCCGCATAGGCGGCAAACTTGCGCTCCCGCATCAGTTGCGTGTCGATTCCCGAAGCGTACAGCGCGCGCAATTCGGTCCGCGTTTGAGTCAAAAGCCCGATGACCTGCTGGTAACGCTCCTGCTGCAGCGCATAATTGGCCAAATCCTGATCGCGACCCTGGGCGTGCAGCCAGCGGCGCACGCCCTCTTCCTCCACCGTCGTCGCGAATGCTTCGTTGAAATCGGTGTCATTGGGAACATAGAGCATCTGGTGCGTGAGCTCATGAAAAATGATCGACGCCAATTCGACGTCGTTCCAGCCCAGCATCGTATTCAGAATCGGATCATTGAAGTGCCCCAGCGTCGAGTAGGCAGCCACACCGCCGACGCTTACGTCAAGATCCCGCCGGCGCAGCTTCCCGGCATATGAGAGCGCGCGGCGCTCGACGAAATACCCGCGATACGTCACGCAGCCGGCGATCGGGTAGCACCATTCCTTTGCATCGACCGAGAACTCTGGAGCCGCCACCACGTTCCACACCACGTACGGCCTGCCGACGTCCGCGTAGCTGCGATAGCTGCCGTTGTCGGGCAACCCCAGCTGATGAACGGCAAACTCCCGGATCGAAGTGACGGCCTCGAGCTGGCTGCGCACGGCGGGCGGGGTTGCGGGATTGGCGATCACGCGGGAGATCGGCACGCGCTTCGACATCAGCTCCAGCTGGCCTTGGGCGCTCTCCACCAGATAGCAGCCGCTGCAGAGCCCGCAGATCAGGGCGGTGACGCAGGGGCCGCAGATCCGCGAAGTGATACTGCTACTATTCACTCATGCAAGTGTATCTGGTCGGCGGGGCGGTCCGGGACGCCTTGCTCGGCCTGCCGGTAAAAGAGCGCGATTGGGTCGTCGTGGGCGGCACGCGAGAGGAGCTGCTGCGGCTTCATTATCGCGAGGTCGGGCGGGACTTCCCGGTGTTTTTGCACCCGGACAGCCAGGAGGAATATGCGCTGGCGCGGCGTGAGCGCAAGGTCGCGCCGGGCTACCGCGGATTCAGCGTGGAATTCGGCCCGGAGGTGACCCTCGACGAGGATCTCGCGCGCCGCGATCTGACGATCAACGCGATGGCGCAATCGCCGGACGGCGTGCTCCACGACCCGTACGGCGGCGGGCGCGACATCGAATCGCGGACCTTGCGGCATGTCTCGGCGGCCTTCATCGAGGATCCAGTGCGGGTGCTGCGAGTTGCACGCTTTGCCGCGCGCTTTGCGCCGCTCGATTTCAAGGTGGCTCCCGACACCATGGCGCTGATGCGCACCATGGTCGCGCGGCACGAGGTCGACGCACTGGTGGCCGAACGGGTGTGGCAGGAGTCGGAGAAGGCCCTTCGGGAACGGGCGCCGAGCGTCTTCTTCAAGGTGCTTCGGGAGTGCGGGGCGCTCGCGCGCATCTATCCGGAAATCGACGCGCTGTTCGGCGTCCCGCAGCCGGCCGAGTGGCACCCCGAAATCGACACCGGATTGCATACGCTGATGGTGCTGGACCAGGCTGCCCTGCTGACCGATGACCCGAAGGTTCGATTTGCGGCGTTGGTGCACGATCTGGGCAAGGGAACGACTCCGCCTTCGGAGTGGCCGGGCCATCGGGGCCATGAGGAGCGCAGCGTGGCGCTCATAGAGGCGCTTGCGGCACGCCTGCGAATCCCGAACGAGCATCGAGAACTCGCCGTGATCGTCGCGCGCTATCACGGCCTCGTGCACCGCGCCTTCGAGCTGAGGCCCAAGACCATACTCGACTTCATGGAGCGGGCCGACGCGTTTCGCCGCACGGAGCGCTTTGCTCAAGCGCTGCTCGCCTGCGAAGCGGATTCGCGCGGACGTGCGGGATTGGAGGCCGGGCCGTATCCGCAGCGGGCTTATCTGCTCGCCGCCCGCGAGGCAGCCGCATCGATCAAGCCATCCGCCGAGGACATCGCCGAGCGCTCCGGAGCCGGGATCGCCGAGCAGCTGCACCGCGGGCGCCTGCGGGCGATCGCAGCGGTGCGCGGGCAGTTCCAGGCTCCCCCGGGCTCTTGAACGGCCGCGGCGGCGCGCCGCTGTCTGCTAGTCTTTGCAGTATCCAACATGCACTACCGGGCTTTCATCGCCTATAGCCATCGGGGACGAGAAAGCGCTCAATCCCGGCAACCGCCGATTACAGCGTGTGCCGCAGATCCTTGATCTCGAAGCCGCGCAGCGGCGCATCGACGCCGCGCGACCACGCCATGGCCTTGAAGCGCTCGCCCATCTCCCCGGGCAGCATCAGTCGCCGCGCCTCGCCCGCGAGGCGCGCAAATTGATTCTCATCGCCGCCGGCGAGCGCCTGCATCGCGCGGTCGATTCCTAATCCCGCGAGGAAATGTGCCTGAGTCGTAAAGCCCGCGAGCTGGTACCCCGCTCCCATGCTCGCCTCGGCGAGCGCAGTGAAATCGACCCAGGCGGTGATGTCCTGCAGACCCGGATGGAGGAACGGATCATCGTGTGCGCGCTGGCGGAAGTGGCACAGGAGTGTGCCGTCGTGCCGCTGTGGAAAATAATATTGAGCCCGCGGCAATCCGTAATCGATCCAAAGCACCACGCCGTTGTCGAGCGCGCGAGTGACGTGCGCCGCCCACGCGGCGAGCCGCGGGCAGTACTCGGAGACGTAGCCGTCCTGCCATCCGCCGCCGGCCGCCGCGAGTGCCCGGAACACCGCTGCCATCGCCGCACTCGCAGGTCGCGGCGCCCACACGAATTCGCCCTGCTCCAGAGCGACCCCCAACTCGTCGCAGTGGGTGCTGTACCAGCGAAAACGCGTCACCGGCAATGCGTCCAGAACCTCGTTGGCGACGATGACGCCGTCGAATCCGGCAGTGGGCGGCGCGTCAAGCCATTCGATGCGTTCCTGCAGATGCGGCGTCCGCTGCGTCAAGGTGCGGCGCTGTCGCTCGCGCAGATCGGCGCTCACTTCGAGAACGAAGTAGCGGTCCGGCAAACGGCCGAGTGCTTCGAGCTGCGACAGCACGTCCGCGGCGAGGCGGCCGCTGCCCGCCCCGATTTCCAGGATCGATCCACCGCCGAGATCGCGCAGGATGTCGGCGCACTGCTGCGCCACGCAGGCGCCGAACAGCCGCGAGATCTCCGGAGCGGTGGTGAAGTCGCCGCCGCGCCCCAGCTTGTGCGCGCCGGCGCTGTAATAGCCCAGGCCCGGCGCATACAGCGCGATGTCCATGTAGCGCTCGAAGCTGATCCAGCCGCCTGCAGCGGCGATGGCCGCCGCCACCCGTTCAGCCACCCGTGCGGTGTGCAGGACTTCCTCCGCGCTCAGCACGGCGTCACGCATGGGTACACGCTGTGCGCACAATCCGGTATCGTTCCGACGCATGGCAGACGCGACCGTCAACTCTCCCCCCGAGGATCCCGCCCTGGCGGGCCAGGTGGTGCTGATCACCGGCGGCGCGCGGCGCGTCGGCGCCGAAATCGCACGCTCGCTGCATGCGGCCGGTGCGCGGATACTCATCCATTTCCGAACCTCCGCGGCGGCGGCCCTCGAATTGGCCGCCGAGTTCAATGCGGCCCGCCCGCGCTCCGCGGCGGTCCACGCCGCTGATCTGCAGAGTGCGGAGGCGCCGCAGGAACTGGTGGCGGCGGCGCTCGGTCAATTCGGCCGGCTGGACATGTTGATCAACAACGCCTCGGGCTTTTATCCCACTCCGGTCGGCACCATCACCATCGGGCAATGGGACGATCTGATGGGCAGCAATCTGCGGGCACCGCTGTTTCTTTCGCAGGCTGCCGCGCCCAGCTTGCGCTTGCAGCGCGGGCTGATCATCAACATGCTCGACATCCATGGGTTGAGGCCGCTGAAGGGCTACCCGGTGTACAGCGCCGCCAAGGCGGGGCTGGCGATGCTGACGCGCTCGCTGGCGCGCGAGCTCGGCCCCGACATTCGCGTCAACGGCATTGCCCCGGGTCCGGTGCTTTGGCCGGAGAACGGCATCGACGAGCAGCTGAAGCGCGAAATCATCGCCAAGACCGCGCTCAAGCGTCACGGCAGTCCGCAGGACATTGCCCGCGCCGCGCTGTTCTTGGCCAAGGATGCGCCGTACATCACCGGCCAAATCATCGCCGTGGACGGCGGACGCAGCATATAGGGACCCTAGAGATCGCCGGCGCGCCATGAGCGCAGCATCCCGCAGGCCCGCTCGATGTCTTCCGCCAAGGGCCGGTCGTCGCGATACTGAGCGATGCGCTCGCGTACCGCGCGGTACACCGCGTCGGTCTTCGGCGCGCGTGCGCGTCCATCCGGCTGCAGATCGTAGGCTTGTGCGGCCGCCAGCAGTTCGATCGAAAAAATGATCTCCGCATGCTTCACGATCTCGACCAGCTTGAGAGCGGCCGGTGTGGCGTGGCTCAAATGGTCCTCCTGCATGCCGGAGGTGATGCCGCCGTCCAGGCTCGCCGGCGCGGCCAGACGGCGATTCTCCGCCACCAGCGCGACCGCCGTGTACTGCGCGATCATGAAGCCAGAGTCCACACCGCTGTCCGACGCCAGAAACGCGGGCAGGTTGCTCACCAGCGGATTCACCAGCCGATCGATGCGGCGCTCGGACATGGCGGCGAGTTCGGCGACCGCAATGCCGAGCGCGTCGGCGCTTAAGGCGATGGCCGCACCGACTGCGTGCGCCTCGGAGAATGCACGCGGCGCCTGCTCCGCGCCGAACAATGCCGGATTGTCGGTCACCGAGGCCAATTCGGCATCGGCCGCCGCGCTCGCCTGCTCGAACTGGTCGCGCACGGCGGCGTGCACCTGCGGGATTGCGCGCAAGCTCAAGGGATCCTGCGTTCGCCGGCCCGCGCTGGCCTCCAGAATGGCGCTACCCTTCAGGGCGGCGCGCAAACGCTCGCCCACGCGCCAGAGAGCCGGCGAGGCCCGCAGATTCAAGCCTTCGGGCTCGAACGCCGACGCCTGGCCGTGCAAATTCTCGAAGCTCATGGCGCCGATCAGATCCGCCCAGTCCAGCAGCCGTTCGATGCGCAGCAACGCGAGCGCGATCAGGCCCGTCGCGCACGGGGTGCCGTTCACCAGGCTCAAGCCCTCCTTCGCCTCGAGCACCAACGGCTCAAGGCCCGCGCCCCGCAGCGCCTCGAGCGCGCCGCACCGCTCGCCTCGAAGCTGCGCATGGCCGGCGCCGAGCAGCACCCCCGCGATGTGCGCCATGTGCGACAGATATCCCACCGACCCCTTGGCGGGAACTTCCGGTATGCACTGATGCGCCAGGAGCGCGAGCAGATGCTCGACCACCTGCACGCGCACGCCGGAATATCCATGCGCGAAATTGTTAACCGCGGCCGCAATGATCGCGCGCACTGCTGGGCCCTCGAGAGGCGGCCCCACGCCCACGGCGGTGCTCATGACAATGTTGTGCGAGAGCCGCCGCTGTTTGGAGGCGGTCACGATGACGTCGCTCAGAGCGCCGACGCCGGTGTTCACGCCATAGGCGCGGACGTCCTGCGCGACGATAGACTGCACCAGGCGGCGCGCCGCCTGAACGCGGCCGCGCGCCGCGGGCGACAGTGCAAGCGAGTCGCCTTCCGCGATTGCGCCGACCTGCCGCCAGGTGAGGGGTCGATCGAGGCTGATCCCGGCCGGCATGGGTCGAATGCGCCCTATTGCCGCTCGCGCTGAGCGCGCCACTGCTCGAGATGGCTGCGATCGCGCTGCAGAGCGACGCCGACATCCCGGGAGCTGCGGATCGCACCCGGCTTGCTCAGAACGATGCTGACCCAAGCGACGCCGAACTCCTCGAGGAGCAGCATCGCGAGGTGTTCGGCGAGGGTCTCCACCAAATGGAATTGCGATGCCTCCACGAACGCGAGGACGCGCTTGGCGATCCGCTTGTAATTCAGCGTATCGTCGATCGAATCGGTCAGGGCAGCCTTGCGGATATCGGCGCTGATCTCGATGTCGACGATGACGGTCTGCCTGACTTGCCGCTCCCAGTCGAAAATGCCGATGATCGTCTCGGTTTTGAGCGCATGAATGAATATTTTATCCATTGAACCCTTCAGAGTCCCCGTTTGACGCGACATCCCCCAATTCCCAATTCGCCCTGGCGCCGAGCTCCAATCCCTGCCGCGAGCCGGCTGTCAGCCGCAAACACCCCGCCAGCGCGATCATGGCGCCGTTGTCCGTGCAGAACTCCGCGCGCGGAAAGTACACTTGCGCCCCGAGTTCGTGGGTCATCTGCCGCAGCCGCCCGCGCAGACTCTGGTTCGCCCCCACGCCGCCGGCAACCACCAAGCGCCCATGGCCGCTCGCAAGCAGCGCGCGCCGCGACTTTTCCGCGAGCGTGTCGACCACTGCTTCCTGGAAACCGCGCGCGATATCCGCCCGGATCTGATCGTCCACGGCGCGGCCCCGCAAGGCTACTAGGGCGGCCGTCTTCAGGCCACTGAAACTAAAATCGAGGCCCGGGCGATCGAGCATCGGCCGCGGGAAATCGAAGCCGGGGTGTCCGCTCTCGGCCAGCTGCGCGAGCGCGGCGCCGCCCGGATAGGGCAACCCGAGCATTTTCGCCGTTTTGTCGAAGGCCTCTCCCGCCGCGTCGTCGAGGGTCTCGCCCAAGATTCGGTACCGGCCGAGTCCGCGCACATCGACCAGCTGCGTATGGCCTCCTGAGACCAGCAGGGCGAGAAACGGGAACGCGGGCGGCTCAGGCTCGAGCAGCGGCGCCAGCAGATGCCCTTCGAGATGGTGAATCGCGACCGCGGGCCTCCCCCAGGCGTATGCGAGGCTCCTCGCGAACCCGGCACCCACCAATAGCGCCCCGATCAATCCCGGACCCGCGGTATAGGCCACGCCGTCGATGGACTCGGGCCCCGAATGGGCGGCCGCCAACGCCTCGCGCACCAGCGGCAGCAGCCGCCGGACATGGTCACGGGAGGCGAGTTCGGGCACGACCCCGCCGTACGCCCGATGCAGCGCGATCTGGCTGTAAATCCGGTGAGACAGCAGCCCGCGCGCTGCGTCATAGACGGCCACAGCGGTCTCGTCGCACGAACTCTCAAAGCCGATGACGCGCATGAATCGAGCCGAAACGACTGCCAACCCGCATATGAGCAACTCCTGGCGGTGCGCTTGCCGTGCCGCCTTTGCCTTTTATCGGGGCGCACTTTAGAATGCGCCCCCCTGTCGCCGAATGCCGGCGGCTCTTTGGTCTTGAACTTTGAGGTTTGAATGCCCAGCGTTCGTGTTCGCGAGAACGAGTATTTCGACGCCGCCCTGCGTCGCTTCAAGCGTGCCTGTGAAAAAGCCGGTGTGCTCACCGAGCTTCGTCGCCGTGAATTCTACGAGAAGCCGACTCAAGAGCGTAAGCGAAAGAAGGCCGCCGCGGTCAAGCGCCACCTGAAGCGCCTGTCGCGCGAGAACATGCGCGGCGGCGCCGGCGCTCCGCCCAGCGCTCCGCCGGCGGCTCCCCCTCGGCCGTACTGAGCCTAAGGGCGTCGACTCCTCGGTGTCTTTAAAAGAGCGAATTACCGATGACATGAAGGCGGCGATGCGCGCCGGCGAGAAGGACCGGCTCGGCGTCATACGCATGATCACCTCGGCGATCAAGCAGCGCGAGGTCGATGAGCGCATCAGCCTCGACGACGCTCAGGTATTGAGCGTTCTCGAGAAAATGATCAAGCAGCGCAGGGAGTCCCTAGTGCAGTTCCAGGCGGGCAACCGCCCCGACCTGGTCGCCAAGGAAAGCGCCGAGATTGTCTTGCTGCAGAGCTACATGCCGTCGCAGCTGTCCGACGGTGAAATCGACGCCCTGATCGCCGATGCCGTGTCGGCCACCGGGGCAGCCAGCCTCAAGGACATGGGAAAGGTGATGGGCATCATCAAGGCGAAGGCGCAGGGCCGGGCCGACATGGCCGTGGTGGGCGCCAAAATCAAAGCCAAGCTCGGCGGTTGACCGCCACCGGTCCATGGCCGGGCGCATTCCACAGCCGTTCATCGACGAAGTCGTCGCGCGCTCCGATATCGTCGACGTCATCGGTGCGCGGGTGCCGCTCAAGAAATCAGGGCGCGAATACAAGGCATGCTGCCCCTTCCACAGCGAGAAGTCGCCCTCGTTCTGGGTGAGCCCTGAAAAGCAGTTCTATCACTGCTTCGGCTGCGGCGCCCACGGCACGGTGGTCGGTTTTCTCATGCAGTACGAAAAGCTCGGGTTCCTCGACGCGGTGGCAGATCTTGCCGAGCGCGCGGGCTTGGAGATGCCGCGCGAGGCGCAGGGTGGCGCCAAGCCCGGCAGCGGCGATCTGTACGAGGTCATGGCCCGGGCTGCGCGGTTCTTCGAGCAAAACCTGGCGGACGATCCGCGGGCGCGGCGCTACCTGGAGCAGCGCGGGATCGATGCGCCCACCAGCGCCAAGTTCGCGTTGGGATACGCGCCCGACTCCTGGAATGCACTGCTCAATCGCTTCGGGACCCAAGAGGACGAGCGCCGCCGGCTGCTGCAGGCGGGATTGATCATCGAGCGCGACACGCGCGGCGGCCAGGGCCAGGCAGGCTTTTACGACCGCTTTCGCGACCGCCTGATGTTTCCGATTCGCGATTCGCGCGGTAGGGTGCTCGCCTTCGGCGGCCGAGTCATCGATCAAGGCGAGCCGAAATACCTCAATTCGCCGGAAACCCCGCTGTTCCACAAGGGACGCGAACTGTACGGCCTGTATGAGGCGCGACAGGCCCGCACGGACTTTCGGCGCTTGATGATCGTGGAAGGCTATATGGATGTGGTGCGGCTGCATCAAGCGGGCATCACCTACGCCGTGGCGACGCTCGGCACGGCCACCACCCAGGAGCATCTGCACAAGGTATTTCGCCTGACCAGCGAATTGGCGTTCTGCTTCGACGGCGACCGCGCCGGTCGTCAGGCCGCCTGGCGGGCGCTGGAAAACGCCCTGCCGCTCGCGCGCGATGGACGCGAACTCAAGTTCATGTTTCTGCCGGAAGGCCACGATCCGGACACTCTGGTCGCGGCCGAAGGAGCGGACGCTTTCGAAAGCCGGCTCCACGGCGCCCTGCCGCTGTCCGAATACCTGGTGCAGCAGCTGCTGCTCGAGGTCGACCTCGCGCACGTGGACGGCCGCGCCAAGCTCGCGGCGCTGGCGGCGCCCTTGTTCGCGCGCATGCCCGACGGCGTCTATCGAGAATTGCTCGCCGACCGCCTCGCCGCTGAGATCCGCATGCCCGCCGCAAAGCTCAAGGAACATTTGTTCGCCGGCGCCGGCGCGGCGAAGGCGCAGGGCGCGGCTGCGCCGGCCGCCGCTTCGCCGCGCGCGGAACCAACCTCGGCGAGACACAGTCGGATGAGTGCCGGGCGGGGCAAATTGCTCACGCAGGCCATTACTCTGGTGCTGCATCACCCTGCTGCGGCATGCGCGGTCGGGGACCCGGGAGACTTGGGCGGTGTCGTGGGCCCCGGAGGAGCGGTTCTCAAGGAGCTGCTCGAGCAAGCGGCCGGCATGACCAAGCCCTCTACCGCCATGCTGCTGGAACGCTGGCGTGATCGTGCGGAATATGTCCGCTTGACCGAGCTCGCCATGTCCGAGCCGCTGGTCGCGGATGCGGCCGGCGCAGCCGAGGAGCTGCAAATGGCGGTTTCCAAGCTGCTCGAGGCCTACGGTCCGGGCCGGAGGATGGATGAATTGTTGCGAAAAGCCGAGGAATTTGGGTTGAATTTCGACGAAAAGGCGGAATTAAGCCTGCTTCTCAAGACGAAAGCTCGCCCCAGGGCACCCTCTTGAAAACTCAAGCATTTGTGGCTACGAGCCGACTGCAATCGTATACTTGTCGGCTTGACTTTGAAATCTCCCTCTCAATTACGAGGCGTCCACCTTGATCAAAAAAGCGCCAGCAGGCACAGCGACTCAAATCGCGGACGAGCGTCAGTCGCAACTGAAGTTGTTGATCGCGCGAGGCAAGGAACAGGGCTACCTCACCTACGCTGAAGTCAATGATCATCTGCCGAGCGAGATCGTCGATCCGGAGCAGATCGAAGACATCGTCAATATGATCAACGACATGGGCATTCCGGTGTACGAAAAGGCGCCGGATGCCGAATCACTGCTGCTGACGGACGCCACGGCGGCTCCCGATGAAGAAGCGGTCGAAGAGGCGACTGCCGCGCTCGCCAATCTCGACGCGGAATTCGGCCGCACCACCGATCCGGTGCGCATGTACATGCGCGAAATGGGCACTGTGGAGCTGCTGACCCGCGAGGGCGAGATTCGCATCGCCAAGCGCATCGAAGAGGGTCTGGAAGCGGTCAAGATCGCGCTCGGCAGCTATCCCGGCACCTACGATCTGCTGCTGCGCCACTACGAAACGGTGAAGGCCGGTCAGATGCGGCTGGTCGACGTCATCGTCGGCTTCGTCGACCCGAACGCGCCGGACGAAATCGCGCAGCCGCAGAATCCGAAGATGATGGCACTCGAACGCGAAGAGGCCGCGAACGACGACGACGAGGCGGACGGCGACGAGGAGGAAGAGGCCATCGATACGGGCCCGGACCCGGAAGAGGCCGCGAGGCGCTTCAACTCCATCGCGAAGGCGCACCATCAATTCCTGAATGCGCTCGACAAGCTCGGGTCCAAGGATCCCAAGACGCAGAAAATTCGCAAGCGCATCTGCAGCGAGCTGATGGAGCTCAAGCTCTCGCCGAAGATGTTCGACCAACTGATCGACAATCTGCGCCAGCACGTGACCGAGGTGCGCCTGCTCGAGAAGGAAATCATGTTCCTTTGCATCAAGCAGGCCGGAATGCCGCGCAAGGATTTCATTTCGACCTTTCCGAAGAACGAGACCAGCACCCGCTGGCTCGACAAGCACATCAAGGCGAAGAAGCGCTATTCGGGACCGCTCGCGAAATTCAAGGATGAGATCGAGCGCCGACAGAACAAGCTCAAGGAGCTCGAGGGGCTGTTCCATGTCCTGATCAACGAGATCAAGGATATCAACCGCGAGGTCTCGATCGGCGAAGCCAAGGCGCGCCGCGCGAAGAAGGAAATGGTCGAGGCCAACCTGCGCCTGGTGATTTCGATCGCCAAAAAGTACACCAACCGGGGCCTGCAATTCCTCGACCTGATCCAGGAAGGCAACATCGGCCTGATGAAGGCCGTCGACAAATTCGAGTATCGCCGCGGCTACAAATTCTCCACCTACGCAACATGGTGGATTCGCCAGGCCATTACGCGCTCCATCGCCGACCAGGCGCGGACCATCCGTATCCCGGTCCACATGATAGAGACGATCAACAAGCTGAACCGGATTTCACGGCAGATGCTGCAGGAAATGGGCCGTGAGCCGACCCCCGAGGAATTGGCCGTGCGCATGGAGATGCCGGAAGACAAGGTGCGCAAGGTCCTTAAGATCGCGAAGGAGCCGATTTCGATGGAGACCCCGATCGGCGACGACGAGGATTCTCATCTCGGGGACTTCATCGAGGACACGTCCGTGTCCTCCCCGATCGACTCGGCCACCACCGAGTCTCTGCGCGAAACCACCCATTCGGTGTTGGCGCAGCTCACGCCGCGCGAGGCGAAGGTGCTGCGCATGCGCTTCGGCATCGACATGAATACCGACCACACGCTCGAGGAGGTCGGCAAGCAGTTCGACGTGACCCGGGAGCGCATCAGGCAGATAGAAGCCAAGGCGCTGCGTAAGCTGCGCCACCCCAGCCGCAGCGAGCAGCTGCGCAGCTTCCTGATGGACGACTGAACTGCGGGCTTTCAGCCGGCGAGGATTTCCACCGTCAGATGCCGCTCGCTGTTCAGCGAGTTGGAGACCAGGCACGTCAGTTCGGCTTTTTCGAGCAGCCTGCGTCCGCGCTCGACGTCCGCTCCAGCGGGCACGTGCAGCTTGGCATGCGTCTCGAAGCGCGTGAAGCGCATCTTGCCCTCGACGCGGTCGAGCGTGCCGTGGGTGCTCGACTCGAGGCTGACCCACGCATACTTCGACGCGGCGGCTATCGCGCGAAATCCGAGCGCAAAGCAGTCCGCCACCGCCGCGGTCAGCAGACCTTCGGGCGACCACTGATTGCCGGGGCCGTCGAATTCCTTGGGAGGCGCCGATTCGATAACCCTCGTTCCCTCGGTGAAGAGCGGCACATCCCCGACGGGGCGCACCGAGGCGTTGACTACGTAGTGATGCGGAAAGGGGTGCATGGGGCGGCTCCGGGAGGTTCAGTCACTCGCCTCAAGAATACCAGCTGCCGGACCGTACATCATGAGCTCCGGGCTGTCCTTCGCGAGCCTGATCGTGCGCTCGAACTTCAGTCCGATTTTTTCGAGCACCGCGATCGAAGCGTGATTGTCCGGAGCGGTGATCGCCACGATGCGCCGCAAATGCAAATCCCGTCGGCCGTAGGCCAGTACCGCGGCGGCGGATTCGGCGGCGTAGCCTCTCGAACGGAACTGCGGCAAAAGCGCGAAGCCGACGTCGACGTCGTCGAGCGCATCGCGCTTGAGCAGACCGCAGATGCCGATGGGAAAGCCGCCGTCGCGCAGACTCGTCAGATACAATCCGAAGCCGAAGCGCCGGTAGCTGTCCATGGGGCCCTGCAAAATGTATTCGCGGGCATCGGCCAGCGTTCTCACGCCCTTGTCGCCGATGAAGCGCAGGAACGAGTCATCATTCAACAGCCGCAGTATGAATTCATCGTCCGCCAACTCGAGTTTGCGCAGCTGCAGACGCCCGGACCGGATGACGCTCACGGCGCCGGCGCTGCGCCGCGCAGGCCAAAAGCGCGCGCCAGCAGCGCATAGGAGTGCCGCCGCGCCTCCGGATCGTGGGCCCACGTGTTGATCACGATTTCCTGCAGCTGCAGCCGCAGCGCGAGCTCGTTCAGCAGATCCGCCACTTGGCTCGAGGTGCCCACCAAGGCGGCGGCACGCAGCTTGTCGATCATGGCCTGCTCCGCCGGCGTGTACGGATATGCGGCCGCCTCCTCGGGCGACGCCAGCGGCAGCCGCAAGCCCTTCTCGAACCCCACCCGCCAATACTCGCGTGCCGACAGCAATCGCTGCGCCTCGCGCGCGGTATCGGCGGCCAAGGCCCAGACGCAGATCGTCGCACAGGGACTCGGATACCGTTCGCTGGGCCGGTAGTTCCGCCGATACAGGCCGAGCGCTTCGTCAACGCCCGCGCCGTCGCTGAAGAAGTACGCGAACGCGTAAGGCAGGCCGAAATGCGCGGCCAATTGCGCGCCGTAGGCAGAGCTGCCCAGGATCCACAGCTGCGGGCTGGTGGGGCCCGTGGGGTGTGCGACGATGTTGCGATAGGGATAGCCTTCCGGGAAGGCGGTACCGCAGACCCAGTGCTGTAATTCCTGTACCTGCCGCGGAAATTCATCGGCGTTCGAATGAGGGTTCAAGGCGCGCGCGGTCAGCCCGTCCGATCCCGGTGCGCGACCAACCCCCAGGTCGATGCGCCCCGGTGCAATGGCCTCCAGCACGCGAAACTGTTCGGCGACTTTGAGCGCCGAGTAATGCGGCAGCATCACTCCGGCGCTCCCGACTCGAATGCGCCGCGTCGTGGCCGCGATGGCCGCCGCGAGGACCTCCGGCGCCGTGCCGACGATGCTCGCGGCGTTGTGATGCTCGGACACCCAGAACCGCTCGTATCCCAAGGCATCGCAATCTTGAGCCAGCACCAGCGAGTCGCGTATCGCGGCCTCCTCCGAGCGACCCGCGGATGCAGGAGATTGATCGAGTACTGACCACTTCATGACGCGCAGCAGCGGCCTTTGCGGGACTTCAGCGAGCGGCGGCTCCGCCGCCGCGCGACTCGAGCATGTCCGCAATCTCGCGGGACTGAGCATCCCCGGCCGCGCGCAAACCCCGGACCACGCCGCGCCGATCCGCCGGGCTGCGGTTTTGGCTGACTTTCCACTTGCCGGTCAAGGCGGCGATCGAAAACTCGAATCCCACGATGGCGGAGAGCATGCGGCTGATGTAGTCGGCGGGTGCGTCGTCGATCTTCCAGGGCGCCGCCCGCGCCGCCTCGTGCGTCTCGGTGAGGCCTGCCACCAGCGCACGCAGCCATGCCGCGTCGTGCACGAAGCGCAGGCTGCCGCGCGCATGCACCACGGCATAATCCCAAGTCGGAACCACCTCGCCGGTCGCAAGCTTCGTCCGGTACAGCGACGGCGAGATATAGGTCTGCGGACCTTGAAAGATCGCGAGCACCGGATCGCCTTCGCGGTGCTGGCGCCAGAGCGGATTGGCGCGCGCGATATGGCCCCTCAGCAGTCCATAAGGCTCCGGCGATGCCAAGGTCGCCACGGGGATGTGGTTGGCGACGATGCCGGCCTCGCCCACGGTGATCAGCGCGGCGAGCGGATGGGCACGCATCAACGCATGCATGACCTCGACGCGCGCTTCCTCAAAATGCGGCGGCAAATACACGGCGATCCTTCGACAAACAGAGTTGCAAATATCTAGCCTAATGCTTCCACGGGGACAGCGCCAGCTTGCGCATCATAAAGCGCTTGACCGTCGATCGCGTCGTGTCGTGTACTCTTTGGTTGGTCGACCCGTCGTGTACCAACAAGAGCTCATTTAAGCATCGTGGCATCATCGATCAGGACACTTAAGCGTGCGATTGCGCCGGCCTGCCTGCTGCTCGCCGCCGGCGGACCGGCATCGGCCGAGGGAGTCAGCGCGTACCTGCCGCTCAATCTAGAGCCGGAAATCGAGCGACAGATCGAGCGCGTGCTGATTCTCGCGGATGAACCGGTGCTCAAGAGGCCGTTTGCCGTCGAACTGGTGAAGCTGGCGCTGCCGCAGGCCTGCAAGATCGACAAACCGCTGTGCACCAAGGTGCAGAGGTATCTGGAGCGCTACGCGCGCGACTATGGCGTGACGCACGCCAGCGCGACCTTGACGCGCAAACATGGCGCCGACGTGGTCGTGCCCAACGAGTATGGGCTGCCTTCGACCAGCGACTGGGAGGTCTCCACGCATGCGTACGTGCAGCCCAGCGACTATCTGCTCGCCAGCGGCGGAGTAGTCGCCTACTCAGGACGCAGCAATCCGACCGGCACCGGGCTGAGTATCGGATTCAGCTGGGCGCAGCTCGATGCCGGCTACCTTCCTCACTGGCTGTCGCCGCTGACCGATAGCAGCGCGCTCATCAGCACCGAGGCGCCGACCATGCCGTCGGTGACGCTGTCGAACTGGGAACCGCTGACCCGGCTGGGCTTCCAGTATCAATTCTCCTTGGCGCGCCAATCGCAGACCAGCAGCAACAGCGGCGACAGCCTGCCCGGCAACAACATTCTGTACAACGGCGTCGCGAGCAGGGGCAATCCCCGCCTGTTTCTCACGCAATTGTCGATCGAGCCGTTTTCAGGCTGGTCGTTCGGCGTCAATCGCCTGCTGCAATACGGGGGCGGCAGCGGCCTGCCCGAATCGGCGAACTTTCTGCTGCGCGATTTCTGGAAGCCGAGCGGCGCGTCGCAGAACGAAGGAAATCAACAGGCGTCCTACATCGGCCGCTTCATCTATCCCGGCAAGACCCCGTTCGCCGTGTATTTCCAGTACGGCGGCGAAAACACCTCCGACGGCGGCAGCTACCTGCTCGGCGACGTCATGACGTCCGTCGGTATCGATTTTCCGCGCATCTGGCGCCACTTCGACCTCACCTACGAAGTCTCCGAGTGGCAGAACAATTGGTACGTGCACTACATCTTTCTGGACGGCACCACCAATGACGGCATCGTGGAGGGCAACTGGGCCGCCCAAGAGCGCAACTTTGGCGATGGCTTGGGCGCCCGCAGCCAGATGCTGCGCATCGGCTGGGCGCCGCCGTTCGGCGGCTATCTGCAGGAGCGGGTGCGCACGGTCGTCAATCAGAATTACTACGGCGGCGACGAGCGGGTATACAACCCGGGCGCACCCCCCGCTTTTCCGTACCATCATTATTATGATTTCACGCTGACGTATTCGCGGCCGTGGAACGGCGTGACGGTGGGCGGCGAGATATTGGCGGGCCGCGATGTATACGGGGAGTCCTTCTCCCGGCTGTCGGGCTTCGTGCGCTACGGCGGCGATGCACGCACTCGCGACGATGGGACCGTGGAAGACGAATCGTACAGCGGCGGCCCGAACGAGCATGGCGCCGAGGTGTTCGCGGATGCGGGCATGAACGTGAACCAGGTGCGCTTCAGTCCCGGGTCGCCCATACCGAACACCAAGACCCCGCTCCAGCCGGACCCGCACTTCGCCGTGGGCGCGCGCCGCGCCGTGACGGAAAAGGGCGACCTCGGCGTGCGCCTGGAATTCGACGAAGTCAACGGCGGCTCGCTGATCGGCTTTCGCGCCGTCGATTACCGCCATCGCTACAACGATTCGTTCGCTCTCGGCCTGTTCGCCGGGGTCGACCGATACAACCTGGCGACACCGGCCTATTCGATCTACGCCGGGACCGGCGTGCAGTGGCGCAATTTCCTTACCCGCTGGCTTCCGAAATGGGATCTGGATTTCGACCTGCGCTATGCGCAGAACGTGGCGCGCGATCACATCCTCGCAACCGATGTGCAAACGTCGAGGCCGGACAGCTTCTACAAGATCGAAAGCGCCGTGCTGTATCTCGAGCGGCGGTTCTAGATATTCTCGCCGCCGCCGCTCAGCAGTAGATCCACCTCGGCTTCCGCCGCGAGCCAGTCCTCGCCCTCGTGGCCGGGCTCGAAGCCGCGGCGCTCGGCCCTGAAGTAAGCGCGCTCCGCGATCAGCGCCTCGCGCGGCTTGGTCGGGACGATGGTCTCCACGAACCGCAGAGGATTGAATGCGGGGGAGCGATTCATAAGGTGCCATTTATATCGCATTGGTCCCGCGCTCGCCATCATTGGTCCCGCGCTCGCCATGACGCAGAGCACAAGCGGCGAAATGGTGGGCCCGCTCGGACTCGAACCGAGGACCAAGGGATTCACTTCGATCCCGCCGTTTCCGGAGGGAGTGGACTATCTCTTCACCCGTATAGGGTGCGGGACGCTCGTGCCTGTCATTAAGCGCACTGTAGCGCTCAGGTAGTCTCTGCACCTTCCGGCGGTGTACCGCCGGCTTGGCTCAGGGTTGCCATCAGCTCGAAGCTGTCCAGGTTTCCCTGAATTCATCCCGTCCACTTCACACCTTACGATGTGAAGGCACCATTAACTGATGAGTCCCCTGCTCTAACCAACTGAGCTACAGGCCCGACGCTGCGCATCCTACCATGGGGTATCTTAGCGAGCACATGCACAATCCGGGATTAACGGCACTTCCGATCAACGATGCGCTGCGTCCGCTGGCCGATGGGCTGGCAGCGCATAATCGAGTGCTGCTTCAAGCTCCGCCGGGCGCGGGCAAAAGCACCGTGGTCCCGCTCGCGTTGCTGGACAGCGAGTGGCTCGGTGAAGGGAAAATCCTGATGCTGGAGCCGCGCCGCCTCGCGGCGCGCGCCGTCGCCCGGCGCATGGCGCAGCTTAAGGGTGAACCCGTCGGTAAAACCGTGGGCTACCGCACCCGGCTCGAGACGCGGGTGAGCCGGGACACGCGCATCGAGGTCGTGACCGAAGGCATTCTCACCCGCATGCTGCAAGCCGATTCGGAGCTGTCCGGCATCGGCTGCGTCATCTTCGACGAATTTCACGAGCGTAGCCTCAATGCCGATCTCGGTCTCGCGCTGTGCATCGAGAGCCAGGAAAACCTGCGCGAGGAACTGCGCCTGCTGGTGATGTCGGCCACGCTCGATCTGCAGCCGCTCGCGCGCCTGCTCGATCAGGCGCCCGTCGTCGCCGCCGAGGCCCGCAGCTTCGAGGTCGAAACGCACTACATCGCGCGCCGCGCCGAGATCTCGATCGAGCTGCAGACGGCGCAGGCGCTGCGGATGGCGCTCGAACGGCACGACGGCGACATCCTGTGCTTCCTGCCGGGCGCAGCCGAGATCGGCCGCGTGCAGCGTGCGCTGCAAGAATCCGACCTGGACCGCGCCGTGCGCGTGCTCCCCCTGTACGGCGAGCTGTCGGTCGCCGCGCAGGACATGGCGCTCGAGCCGGCGCCCGCCGCACAGCGAAAAGTCGTCCTGTCGACCTCTCTTGCCGAAACCAGCCTGACCATCGAGGGTATTCGAGTCGTGGTCGACTCGGGGTTGCGCCGCTACGCGCAGTTCGACCCTGCGACCGGCATGAGCCGGCTGGTGACGGGAAAAGTCTCGCAGGCAGCGGCCGATCAGCGCCGCGGCCGCGCCGGCCGATTGAGCGCGGGCCATTGCTACCGGCTCTGGTCCGAAGGTACGCATGCCTCTCTCGCATCTCAGACGGCGGCCGAAATTCTGCACGCCGATCTTGCGCCTCTCGCACTCGAACTCAGCTGTTGGGGGGCCAACGACGCCGCACGCTTGCGCTGGCTGGACCCGCCGCCCGCCGCCTCGCTCGCCCAGGCGCGCGATCTGCTGCGGCAGCTCGAGGCAATCGACGACAGCTTCCGGATTACGCAGCATGGCCGCGCCTTGGCCATGGCCGGAGCCCATCCGCGCTTGGCCCACATGCTGGTCAAGGCGCGCGAAATGGGGGCGGCCCGACTGGCCTGCGATATTGCCGCGCTGTTGAGCGAACGGGATGTGCTGCGTGCCGCGCCGGGCGCGCGCGATGTGGATTTGCGGCTTCGGGTCAGTGCACTGCGAGGCAGTGCGCGGGCATTGCCAGCGGGGTTGAGCGTCGACGCGCGCGCCCTGCAGCAGGCCGTTCGCAGCTCGGCGATTTGGCAGCGCGACTTCGGCTTGGGCTCGCGCGAAGCGGCGGATCCGGATGAATGGACCGGGCCGCTCTTGGGCCTGGCATACCCGGACCGCATCGGCCGCGCGCGCGGCACGGGCGGAAGATATCTGCTGGCAAACGGCCGTGGCGCTCGATTTGCGGAACCTCAAGCGCTCGCCAAATCCGAGTTCATCGTCGCTGCGGAACTCGACGGCGCGGAGCGCGAGGCGCGGATATTTCTGGCCGCTCCCATCCGGCTTGAGGATCTCGAGCGGCACTTCGCAGCCCACATCTCGGAGCACGGCGAAATCACCTGGGATGACCGCGAGCAGGCGGTGCGGGCGCGCCGCGAACGGCGTTTGGGCGCGCTCGTGCTCGATTCGAGCGACATCCGCCAGCCGGATCCGCTCGAGGTACAGCGTGCTGCGCTCAGCGGACTGCGTCAAATGGGGCTGGCGGCACTCCCTTGGTCCGGGGATCTGCGTCAATGGCAGGCGCGGGTCGGGCTGATGCTCGAATTGGCGGTGCCCGCGCCGGAGCCGTGGCCCGACCTGAGCGACGCCGCTCTTAGCGCGACGCTCGAGGATTGGGCGCCGCCGTGGATCGCAGGGCTGGTTCGCCGCGACCATTTTGCGCGGCTGGATTTGGCGAGCGCGCTGCGCTCGCGCTTATCCTATGCGCAAGGCGTGATTCTGGAGCGCGAGGCACCGACGCATTTCGCCGTGCCAAGCGGCTCGCGAATTCCCATCGATTATCTTGACGGCGAGACGCCGACGCTGTCGGTGCGGCTGCAGGAGATGTTCGGACTGCGCGCGACGCCGAGCGTGGCGAGCGGCCGATTGCCCCTGCTGTTGAAGCTGCTCTCGCCGGCCGGGCGTCCCGTGCAGATCACGCGCGATCTGGTGAGCTTTTGGAACCGTGGGTACCACGATGTCAAGAAGGATCTCAAGGGTCGATACCCGAAGCATTACTGGCCTGAGGATCCGTTCACGGCGGAGCCGACGCGGCGCGCGCGCCCGCGGCCGGCGACGCCCCGCCCGTGAGGAGCTGGCTGCGGGGCCGGATCCCGGATCCGCTGCTCAAGCTATTGCAGCCGGGCATGTCGGCCGACCGGCTGGCAATGTGCGTCGCCTCAGGACGAGCACCCATGGTCACAGCGATCCCGCTCGATCTGCAGGGTGGTGTGATCGATTCGAAAGCGCTTTTTCAGGCCCGGCGTCAAAGTGCCCAACAGCGCATCTTCGGCCTCCCGGTCTGGCACTACCAGATGCGCAGTCAGCGCGACACTGGTGGTGCTGAGCGCCCAAATGTGCAGATCATGCACGTCCGTGACCCCGCGTTGACCCGCGAGATAGGACAACACGGCGTTGGAGTTCACGCCCGCGGGCACCCCGTCGAGCGACAGATGCACCGAGTCCCGCAGCAGCCCCCACGTGCTCACCAGAATGACCGCGACGATCAGCAGGCTCACCGCCGGATCCAACCAGGTCCAGCCCGTGACAAAGATCAGTACGCCCGACACCAGCACGCCGGCCGATACGGCGGCATCGCCCAGCATGTGAATGAATGCGCTGCGACGGTTCAAGTCGTCATGACTTCCGTTGTGCAGCAGCCAGGCGCTGATGCCATTGAGAACAATGCCGATGGCCGCGACCCAGGCGACCGTCGCGCCGGCCACGGCCGGAGGTGCGGCAATGCGGCCCGTGGCCTCCCAGGCAATGGCGCCGCAAGCCAGCAGCAGCAGCACGGCGTTCGTGAGCGCGGCCAGTACCGAGGAGCGTCCGAGACCATAGGTGAAGTTACCTCCCGGCGGCCG
This sequence comes from uncultured Gammaproteobacteria bacterium, assembly GCA_963837045.1. Lineage (GTDB taxonomy): Bacteria > Pseudomonadota > Gammaproteobacteria > Steroidobacterales > Steroidobacteraceae > Bog-1198. The sequence goes on along the minus strand of CAWIMA010000008.1, from coordinate 699,319 downwards.
GCGCGCCAAATACATTGCGGTCCAGGCGCAGACCAACCCGAGCACGTCGCCCAGGTTATGGCCGGCATCGGCAATCAGCGCGACCGAATTCGATAAAAACCCAAAACAACTTTCGATGACGACGAAGAGCAGATTGAGGGCCACCGCGAACCCCATGCGGATGTTCACCTCATGAGCGTGAGCATGTGCATGGTGGTGCGAGTGCGCATGCGCCGGCGCATGATCGTGCGGCTCGCCCGCATGATCATGATCATGGTCATGTTCGTGATGTTCCATCCGCCCTCGAGTCCTTCGCCTGTTCGAAACCCTGCAAGCGCCAGAGTACGGGGAAAAACACCCGCGCCCACAGGACCGACACCAGCAATGTTACTACTCCGCCCAGCACGATCGCGGGAACCAATCCGAACCAGGCGGCGGTGATCCCCGATTCAAATTCGCCCACCTCGTTCGATGCCCCGATGAACACCGAGTTGACCGCGCTCACCCGACCGCGGATCTCGTCCGGTGTCGCCAATTGCACCAGCAGCATGCGGATGAACACGCTGATCATATCGCCGCCGCCCAGCAGCACCAACGCAACCATCGCCACCCAGAACCTCTGTGTGAGGCCGAACACCACCGTCTCCATACCGAAGATGGCGACGCCTGCGAACATGTAAACCCCGACTCGGCGCGTGATCGGTTTGAAGGCGAGCCAGAGCGCCATCGCCACCGCGCCGATCCCGGGGGCCGCGCGCAGGTAGCCGAATACCTCCGGTCCCGCGTGCAAAATGTCCTGAGTGAAGGCGGGCAACAGCGCCGCCGCTCCTCCAAACAATACCGCAAAAAGATCCAGCGAAATGGCACCCAGTGCCGTTTTGCGGCGCCAGACGAACCTCAAACCCTCGAGCAGCCCGCCCCAGGAGACCGTGACCGGCTCGGAAGGGGGACGACGGCTTTTGATGAGCAACAGCATGCCGAGCGACCCGGCGAGCAGCGTGGCCGCGGCGCCGTACACCCATTCCGCCCCGCCGCCGGCTCCGGCCGAGGATTCGCCCCATGCGTACACCGCACCGCCGATGCTGGGGCCGGCAATGGAGGCCACCTGGAAAGCCGAGGAATTGATCGCCACGGCATTGCCGAGCACCGCCGCCGGCACGATGTTCGGTAGAAACGACTGCGAAGCGGGCCAGAGGAAGGCGCGTGCTGCGCCAAGCAGCGCCAGCACCGCAAAAATCGGCCATGGTCCCGGCCACCGCGCATGAGCCAGGGCGAACAGCGCCAGCGCGCAGGCCAGGAACCCCGACAAGCACAGCGACATGATGAGCGACATGATGACTCTGCGGTCGTACAGATCCGCCGCATGGCCGGCGAACAAGGACAGTGCAATGAACGGCAAAAACTGCGACAGCCCGATGAGGCCCAGATCGAGCACCCGGCCGGTGAGGCGGTAGACCTGCCAGCCCACCGCGATGACGATCATCTGGGCCGCGATCGAGGAGCAAAATCTCGCACCGAGATACAGAGTGGATTCGCGCCGCTTGAGCACCGCGAATCCACCCCGGGCGGTGAGTCCAAGCACCCGCCTCGAGCTCGCTCAGAGCCTCAGGGCGCTCAACGACGCATGCTCATCGGGACGGCGCCCCAATGGCCAGCGGTACTTGCGCTCGGCTTCCGCGATCGGCAGATCATTGATGCTGGCGATCCGCAATCGCATCAGGCCGTGCTCGTCGAATTCCCAATTTTCGTTGCCGTAGCTGCGAAACCAATGGCCGCTGTCGTCATGCCACTCGTAAGCGAATCTCACCGCGATTCGATTCTCCGTGAACGCCCACAGCTCCTTGATCAGCCGGTAGTCGAGTTCACGCGACCATTTGCGCACGAGAAACGCTTGGATGGCGTCGCGTCCCTGGAGGAATTCGGCGCGGTTGCGCCAGCGGCTGTCGGTCGTATAGGCAAGCGCCACGCGCGCAGGATCGCGGGTATTCCACGCGTCTTCGGCCATGCGCACTTTTTGAGCGGCGGTGTCCACATTGAACGGCGGCAGAGGAGGTCGATTCATGCAAGTTCTCGCGAATCTGGCTCGTGGCCATCAGTATGCCGGAAGCCAGGCTGATAGTAGCACCCGAGGGGAGGGAGCTTGAGCGGCGGCGCTACGCTAAAGAGCGGCTTCACGATTCTGCGCGTAGCTGAATGAGGCCTGCGGCTGGGGGCATCGGCAGGCCACTCGCATGCCACCCTGCCTTCTACGCTCGATGGACAAGCGGCCGTGCACGGCCTCGGACCGCAATGAGAGCGACTGCAGCCCGAGTCCGCCGGAGCCGCCGGCCGCCGGATCGAAGCCGACCCCGTTATCCTCGACCGCGAGCGTGATGAATTCCGGTTTGATCGTCGCGGTTACGCGGATGCGCGTCGCGCCCGCATGCTTCAGCGCGTTGTTCACGCACTCTCGGGCAATGTGATAGAGGTGTTCGCGTATCGGCAACGGGACCGTGAGCGCGCACTCGGCGCTGATGTCCACGAGCAGCTTGCCGCGTGATTCGGGCGGGACGCGCATCGGCAGGTTCTCAAGCGCGGCCAGCAGATCGCCGTCGGTCGCCTCGAGCGGCGACAATCCGTGCAGGATCCGGTCGCAGGATTGTCTGGCTTCGCGGATCGCTTCGGCCAGGAATTGCACGGCCGAGACGTCGGGCGTTCCGCCGCGTTCCGTAATGCGGCGCAGGGTCGCGATGCCGAGACTCATGCCCGTGAGAATCTGGCCGAGCTCATCGTGCAAATCATGCGCGAGCCGACGGCGCTCGACGTCGGATGCTTCGAGCAGCCGCCGACGCAGGTCGTTGCGCTCGGTCACGTCGATCACGAAGCACAGATATTCCGTCTGACCGCCGACATTGACGGGGGTCACGGTCTGCTCCACCTCGAATTTCACTCCCGATCGGGCGCGGTGAACGCTCGACGTCACCGCCCGCTCGGGCAGGCCGTTCGCTGAGGCCGGCGCACCCGGCGGCATGGCATCGGCGCTGAGCGCGCGGCGGTCCATGCCGAGCAATTCGGCCCGTGAATACCCGTACTTTCGGACCGCGGCGGAGTTCACCATCGTGATGCGCCCGGTGGCCTCCTCAAACGCGAAAAGCGGCGTGGGAACCGCCTCGAAAAAGGCCTCGAAGCGCGCCTGCAGAGCCTTGAGACCGGCCAGCGTCTTCTGGTAGTCCGCGACCACGGTCGTCAGGAAAAGTCCCGTCGCCGCGAGCAATCCGATGAAGACCCATACGATGTCGGCGCCTTCCGCAGCATCCACCGCGGCCAGAGGCCCCCGGCCGATGGCGTAGCCCAATGTCGCGGCAAGCGACAGCACGAGCGTTGCCGCCGAGGCGAGTGCGACTCCGAATCGGACCGCCGGCCATACGACGATCACAACCGACAACGCGAGCACGAGCAGGCGCCAATTCGACGAGGGTCCGAATGCAACCGTCACTGCGCCAAGCCCGAGAACCAGCGCGAAGAGGGCTGCTTCCTGCCAGTGCTCCAGGAGCGATCGCCGCAGATTGCTCGAGACCGATACGACGATGGGCACGAACAGGGTGATGCCGGCGAACCCGTTCACCCACCAGCGCAGAGCGGCCGCTATTTCTTGACGAGGCAATGCGAAGTTCACCCAGGGGGTCGGCGAGTTGCCGAGAAGCATGGCGGGCGTGAGCGCGTTCGGCGTCAGCACGATGGTCAGCTGCAGGGCCAGGATATCCGCCGCCGCTGCAACAGTCCGGCCGGCCGCCGCCGCCGCCACCAGCAGCACGAGATCGCGCAGCCGGTCGAAGTCGCGGTGAAAGCCCCAGCGCGCAAGCAGACGTACGATGAGAATGGCGCACAGCATCTCGCCGACGCCGTCGATGAGCACCGTGATCCACGGATCATGGGCAAGCCCGCCCCAGAGCGCAACGGATCCGATCAGCACGGCGGGAGCCAGGCGCCGGCCGCCGAGCAGCAGGCCCGCCACGGCCACGCCGTTCGCCAGCCATGGCAGCGCCAGCGATGGCGGCTCGAACGACACATGCCGAGCATCGATGTATTGCATGAAGCGCAGACCGACTGCGCCGACTGCAACGTAGGCAAGCACCAGCAGCAGCCCGTGCAGCCAATCGCTGTCGCTCGCGTCATTTCCTGCAGGGCGCAGGGCGCCGGAGGCGGGCGCCCACGGACGGTACAGCTCGACCGCTGCGGCGGCGGAGCGCTCCATCGGGATGACCGGCGGCAGATCGACGGCTTGGCTGCACTCGACCTTGACCCGGTTGCCGCCGACCGGAGACGGCCCGACATCGAGCAGCGCATGGGCAGCCGACGCACGCACGCCCATCGCGAAGACTTCAGAGGTGTCCGAGTCCGGCCCCGCATCCGCGGGTCTGCCGTCGTCCTCGATGGTCATCTCGATCGCTGCGTTCGTGACGTCCACCGCCACGCGCACCGATCGCACGTCCGGGCGCAGCGACGCCGCGCGGACCGCGTCGCGGGCGAGGCCGTAGATGTGCTCGCAGCGCTCGAGCGGCAGGCGGACCGGAGCGAACGAGTGTACCGATACCTGAATCTCGGGACCGCCCTCCACCGTCAGCTCCTCCGACAGGCGGCGCAGCGCCTCGATGAGGTCTCCCGACACGAAATGAATCAGGGATGCCCCACGGCTCAGCCGGCGGCACATCTTGGTCGCCGCTACCGAGTCCTGCTCAATGGAAACCAGCCGGTCGCGGCGGATCGGCAAACCGCGGCCGACCGCCTGCATCAGCTCATCAATGGCCGATCCGAGGCGCGCGAGCGTCGGGCCGAGGCCCTCCCGAACCTGGTGGCCGAGCCGCTGCCGCACGAGATCGGTGGCATTCAGGACGGCAAGACGCAGGTCTTCCCGCTCACCGACGACGTCGATCAGGCAAACGCGCAGCGCGGTCCCGTCCAATTCGACGGGCACTGAGGTCAATTCGACGTCGAGCTCCCGCCCGGACGCGATCCGGTGGGTCGCAGCGCACACGTGCACCGCGTCCCCCGCGGCCTGCTCCTCGCCGTCTCCCGGCGGCTTGTCCGCGAAATACAGATCATGACGGCTCAGCTGCAAAAAGGCCTCTTCCGTGTAGCCGTACGCATCCACGGCGGCGGCATTGACTGCCACGATCCGGCCGGTGGCGAGATCGTAGGCCCAGATGGGGGTCGGATTGGCGAAAAAGAGGCGCCGAGAGCGCTCGACCGATGCCCTCGACTGCCGCTGGACACGCTCGAGGCCGGACAGAAGCGCCGTCAGGAACAATCCCGCCCCGGTCAGCAGACCGATGAAGCCCCACACGACCTCGACACCCTCGCGGCCCCGGATACCCGCGAACGTTCCGAGCTGGAGGCCAAAGCCGACCGCTGCGCACATCGAGAACATCAGTGTTCCGACCGAAGCGACCGCAACCCCGAAGCGCAGCGCCGCCCACACCACGAGTACCAGCGCGCCGGCGAGCAGGGCGAAGCGCGGCGCGAAGCCCGGAAGCGTCAACGCCGCCGCCAGCCAGCCGCATACCGCCAGCGCCCATGCGCCGAGCTCGTGGCGAGTGGCCGGCCGGCGCCGTTCGTCGGCCGGAACCAGAAATGCCAGCAGGGGGACCACCAGGACCACGCCGACCGTCGAGTTCGCCCACCATCGCAGCGCGAAGGTAAACAGCGCGGGGTGCACCACCAGCAGGTCGCCGCTGCGGCCGACTCCCGCCGCGGCTTGGACCACCGCGGCGTTCGGCCGGGTGTCCAGCCACACAGCCGCAATCGAAGCGAGAATGTCCACACCGGATGAAACGACTCGCCCCAGCGCCACCGCCGCCACCAGAATGAGCGCATCCTGATAGCGGTCGAGCGACGGCCGGTAATCCCACGCGCGGAACAGCCAAACGATCAGCACGATGCTCATCGATTCACCCGCGGCATCGATCAGCACGGCGCTCCACAGGTCGTGCTGGATGACGCCCCAGGTGATGTACGACCCGGCAAACACACCCGGCCACGCACGCGTGCCGAAGAGCATCAGCCCCGCGACGCCGACCCCGACGGCGAGCCACGGGACGCCCAGCGTCGGAGCGACCCCCGCGATATCCGGCCTCAGAATGTGGTGCAGCAGCCAGACGCCGACCGCGCCGGCCAGCGCATAGCCGGCGCACACCGCGATGCACGCCGTGAGCGTCGAAGGCGTTCGGCCGAATCGTTGAGGTACGAGGGGCAGTGGCGCCACGTTTAGTGCTCTCGCAATCGGTGCGCTCCCGACGACGGAAGCCGCATCAGAGTATGCGGGGCCTGCGGCATGGTCAAATCAAGCGACTCGGCTGATATCGCCCCATGCACACCATGAAGGCGGTTGCCCATATCCATCCGCTCAGCGCCATCGTCGACGCGCAGCGCGAATTCCTCGAGAAGCGCCACACCGGAAAATCGTGCTGATCCCCTGATGGGGCGCCTCGAGATTTGCGCCCGCAATCTACGCGGGAAGGTGACGGTTGAGGAGCTCAGCCATCCGATCGGTCGCGGAGTGAAAAAGATCCGCGCCCAAATCCGGCAGGTCGACATAGACGTCGCCGGCCTTCAACAAAGGTTTCACGCGCTCGGTTTGCTCGATGAGCTCATCGTGCGGCGCGAACACCGTGAGCGGGGTCTTGAGGCGCTTGAGCTTCTTCTCGATCGGATAGCCGCTCGCTGCGCGAAAGGCGGCGCCCGGATTGGCGGCCAGCACATGCTCGACGAAGCGGCGATGCGCATCGCCAAGGTCGTACGGCGGTTGGCGAAACGCGAAGCAGCCGCGCCACGCGCCCAGCACGTGCCCCCCTTCGGTGGCCGGCTTCAGCGGCTGTTCGCTGTATTTCTCCATCTGCCGCTGCTGTTCCTCCGTCGTGAACAGCGGCATGCCCACCGCGAGCAGCCGCCGCACCTGGTTCGGAACCTGGTGCGCGATTTCGATCGCCTCGATGGAACCAATGCGCAGCCCGAGGAGGTCGAATGGCCCGTGCACTCCCGCGCCCCTGAGCGCGTCGATGGTGCTCTGGGCATATTGCTCCAGCGACAGCGCCCAGGGCGGCGCATCGGAGAAGCCGTACCCCAGGCGATCCGGCGCATGAGCGGGCCTGGTGAGCCGCTCCTGCAGCCGCTCCCACATTTCACCCGACCGCGGCGACGGATGCAGCATGACCAGCGGCACGCCCTTGCCCTGGCTGCTGCGCAGGTGCAGTTGACCGAAGCGCGTGGGATAGATGCGCCGGATCGTGGCCATTCAGTGAGCGCTCAGGAATTTCTCGACCAGCGGGGCGACCAGGTCGGGCTTTTCAATGTGCAGCATGTGACCCGCCCCGGCGACGTGAACGATCTGGATGCCGGCTATGATCGAGCGAAACACGGCATCATCCCCATCGATACCCAGCTTCTCCAGGTACTCGGACTTCTCGCCGAGCAGCATCAGCATCGGCGCCTTGATTCCACGCCAGCACGCTTCGGCCTCCTCGCGTCGGTACAGAACGGGATTGACCCACCGATGGCGAGCGTCGCCCAACAGGTGCACGCGCCCGTCGGCCTCGAGCCTGCCCCACGCCCGGGCCACGAACCCCGATTGCCCTTCCGTGAAGAGCGGGTAGCGATGTCGGATGATGGAGGAGAGCTGCTCGAATGACTCGTAGTCGTTGAGCGCGGGAACGGATTTGACCTGATCCAGCCACTTGCGCAATTGCACGGGCGCTCGGTCGGGTGTGGTCCGCGGCAGCCCGAATCCCTCCAGGCTGACGACGCATCGCACTCGCTCCGGCCGCAATCCGGCATACAGGGTGGCAATGTTGCCGCCCATGCTGTGCCCGACCATGCGCGCCGGGCAGCCCATGGCGAGCTCATCCAGCAGCGCGTCGAGATCCGCCAGGTAATCAGGAAACCAATACCCGTCCGCCCCCCATTGACTGCGGCCGAATCCGCGCCAATCGAGCGCCGCCAGCGGCCAGTCCTGCTCGAAGGCATCCACCATGAACTGAAAGGTGTCGCCGGTATCCTGCCAACCGTGCAGCAAGAACACGGGTGGCGTCGATTCCGAGGGCGCCGGCCCCCATCGCCTCAGGTGGATGTCGAGCCCGCGTGCTCGCAGAGTTTCACGCCGCGGTGTGCGCCGCGCCTGGTATTCGGTCACCGCTCAAGCAGTTTCAATTCTGCGGCGGCTTGTCATTGTCCTGCGGTGTCACGCCGCCGCCCGCGCCGGTTGATTTGCCCTTGCCGGAGCGCGGGCCGGCGCCGGCTTTCGGCGCTGCGCCCTTACCGGTGCCCTTTGCGGCTCGTGATCCGCTGCCGGCTCCTGAAGATCCTGCTGGTTTGCTGGGCTGATGTCCGTTTGGCATATAATCGAACTCCTCGGTTTTTCCATCAAGCATTACCGCGGTTTGCGATTCGCCCGAACCTGAGCGCATGCTCTCGAGCATGATCGCGGACCGCATCGCCCCCTACCGCATACTCTGCACCCTCGGTGTCGGCGGCATGGGTGAAGTGTACCTTGCGGAGCGGGCCGACGCGGAGTTCGAGCACAAGGTCGCCATCAAGGTGGTGCACAGCGGCGCGCTCGCACGGGGCGTGCAATCGCGCCTAAAGATCGAGCGGCAGATCCTCGCCCAGCTCGATCACCCGAATATAGCGCATCTTTTGGATGGAGGAACGCTGGCGGACGGCACCGCCTACATCGTCATGGAATACGTCGACGGCATGCCGATCGACAGCTATTGCGACACGCACCATCTCGACATACCCGCGCGCCTGCGCTTGTTTCAGATCGTGTGCGCCGCAGTGCATTACGCCCACCAGAACCTCATTGTGCACCGCGACCTCAAACCCTCGAACATCCTGGTGACGAAGGCGGGCATGCCGAAGCTTCTCGATTTCGGCATTGCAAAGCTGCTGGACGATCGGCAGGTGGGCCGCCACACGCTGGCAGTCACCCACGCCGACTTGCGCATCATGACCCCGGAGCACGCGAGTCCGGAGCAGGTGATGGGCCATGCCATCACCACCGCGAGCGATGTCTATGTGCTTGGCGTGCTGCTGTACAAATTGCTCGCAGGAGCGGGCCCTTATGTCATTTCGACGGCGCGGTTGACGGATATCGAGCGGGCGATCTGCGAGAAGGTTCCGCCGCTGCCGAGCCAGGCGGCGAGCGGCGAGGATTCAGCCGAGGCGCGCGCCGTGGCGGAGGCGCGCGGCACCACCGTCAACCGATTGCGTCGCGCACTGCAGGGCGACTTGGACAACATAGTCTTCATGGCCATGCGCAAGGAGCCGGAGCGCCGCTACGGTTCGGCGCAGCAGATGGCGGGCGACGTTCAGCGCTTTCTGGACGGCAAGCCCGTCATCGCCCGCCGCGACACGCTGTCGTATCGCAGCGCCAAGTTCATCCGGCGCCATTGGCTGCCGGTGGCCGCCGGCGCCAGCGTGTTCGCTCTGATCCTCGCGTTCGCCGCCACCACTTACGTGCAATCCCGGCGCATCGCCGCGGAGCGCGACCGGGTGGCCGAGCAGCGGGAACGCGCGGAGCGGGAGCGCTCACGCGCGCAGGAGGTATCGAGCTTCCTGGTCGATCTTTTCAAACTCTCGGATCCGGAGGTGAACCGCGGCAATCAGGTCACGGCCCGCGAACTGTTGGACTCGAGCGCGAAGCGGCTGCAGGATGCGCTGCAGGATCAGCCGGCGACCAAGGCTGCTCTGTTGACCACGGTCGGCGCGGTATACGACAGTTTGGGGCAGTATCGGGACGCGCTGCCGGTATTGAACGAATCGCTCGCCCTGCAGCCGCAGTCCCGCGACAAAGCGCACATCGATACGCTGTTGGAGCTGAGCCGCGCACTGTCCGGAACCGGCGATTTGGGCCGCGCCGAGCCGCCCCTGCAGGAGGCGCTGCGCCTGGCGCAAAGCGAATACGGCGCGGCAAGCGCCGATTCGGGACGCGCGCTTTGGGCGCTCGGGCGGCTTCGATTTCAACAGGGTCGATTCGCCGACGCCAAGGACCTGTACAAACGCGGCCTCGAGATACTCGAAACGACGCAGGCTCCTCCAATCGAGGTCTCTGCGGCGCTCGATGACCTCGCGAAGGTCTACGGCCGCGAACTGCAGTGGGGACTCGCGAAGCAGACCTATGAACGAGCGCTCAACATCGATCGCAGAGTGCTCGGCGACGACCATCCGCGGGTCGCATCGCATCTGCATAATCTGGCGGTCGTTGCGCAGAACATGGGCGACTTGAAGCGGGCGGAGAGCCTGTACCGCGACGCGATCTATCGCGAGGAGCGCGCGCTCGGCAGCCAGCACCCGGAAACCGGCGTGGCGCTCGGCAATTACGGGTTTCTTCTGCAGCGCGAAGGCCGGCTCGCCGAGGCGGAGCCGCTGTTGCGCAGAGCTCTCGACGTAACGCTCAAAGTCTACGGTCCCGATAATTTCAATGTCGGCTATGCGCGCGTCAGTCTCGCGATGTTGCTGCACGACGAGGGATCGCTGGGCGAAGCAGAGGACGAATATCGCCAGGCGCTCGCAATCTACGGCAAGTCGCTGCCGGCCATTCACCCATGGCGCGCCGCCGCCCTCATGCAGCTCGCGCGTCTTCAGGTCGACATCGGCAAGCCCGCGGAAGCTGTGGACGCGAGCGAGCAATCCTTGCGGATTTGGGGCGCAAGCTCGACGGGATCGAGCGCCTGGACGGCGCAGGCGCACACCGTTCACGCCTACGCCCTCGCCCATGTGGGCCGCACGCACGAAGCCGCCGATGAGCTCACTGCCGCGCTGCCGCTGCTGCTGAGCGCGCGCGGTCCGGACGATCCGGCCGTGCGCCGCGCGCAGGAATGGCTGAAAAACCTGCGCACCGGGCCCCCGCCGGTCGCCAGCAGGACAAACTAGCTGCCGAGGAAGATCCTATAGGCCGGATTGTCGGTCTCTTCGGTGAACGCGTACTGCAGCTCGTTGAGGTGCAGGAAAAAATCGGTGAGCGTACGCGGAGGCACCTGGATGCCGGCGAGCACGCGCCCATGGTCCGACCCGTGGTTGCGGTAGTGGAACAGGCTGATGTTCCAGCCGGAGCCGATCGCCTGCAGAAACCTGAGCAGCGCACCGGGCCGCTCCGGAAACTCGAATCGGTACAGCCGCTCGTCCGTCAGCCCGCGAGCCTGGCCGCCGACCATGTAGCGCACGTGCAGCTTGGCCATCTCGTTGTCGGTCATGTCGCGCACCGCGAAACCGGCGGAGGCGATGACATCGATGAGCGCGGCACGCTCGGCTTTCCCCTGAGTGAGCGCCAAGCCCACGAAGATTTGCGCGGCCGACTGCGCGTCCCGGTAGCGGTAATTGAATTCCGTGACGCTGCGCTTGCCCAGCAACTCGCAAAACCGCAAAAAGGAGCCGGGCACTTCGGGGATCTCGACCGCCAGCAGCGCTTCGCGCTGTGCACCCAGGTCCGCGCGCTCGGCCACGTAGCGCAGCCGGTCGAAATTCATGTTCGCTCCGCCGTTGATCGCGACGAGCGTGCGATCCGTGCACGTCTCGCGCGCCACGTACTTCTTGATGCCCGCGACCGCCAGCGCGCCGGCCGGCTCCGCGATGGAGCGGGTGTCCTCGAAAATGTCCTGAATCGCCGCGCAGATCTGGTCCGTGGTCACCAGGACTATTTCGTCCACGTATTGACGGGCGAGACGGAAGGTTTCCTCGCCCACGCGCCGCACTGCAACGCCGTCCGCGAACAGGCCGACGCGCTCCAGAGTCACGCGCCTGCCCGCGCGCAGCGACTCGAACATGCCGGCAGCGTCTTCGGGCTCCACGCCGATGATCTTGATGCGCGGATACAGCGATTTTGCATAGGCCGCGATCCCGCCGATCAATCCGCCGCCGCCCACCGGCACGAAGATCGCGTCGATATCATCGCCATGGGCCTGGCGAAGAATTTCCATGCCGATCGTGCCCTGGCCGGCGATCACGTCCGGATCGTCGAACGGATGCACGAAGACCAGCCCGCGCTCGCGCGCAAGCTCCATGGCGCGCTCATAGGCCTGGTCGTACTCATCGCCGTACAGCACGATCTCGCCCCCCAGATCGGCGACTGCCTGCACCTTGATGTCCGGCGTGGTCAGCGGCATGACGATGACGGCCCGGATGCCGCGGGTGCGCGCGCCGAGCGCCACGCCCTGGGCATGGTTTCCGGCGGATGCGCAGATCACCCCGCGCTGCGCGCTGATCGGCGACAGTTGGGCGATCTTGTTGTATGCGCCGCGAATTTTGAACGAAAACACCGGCTGGAGGTCTTCACGTTTGAAGAGCACGCGATTGTTGAGCCGGCGGGAAAGGCGGGGTGCCTCTTCGAGCGAGGTCTCGATGGCAACGTCGTAAACCTTGGCTTTGAGGATTCGCTCTACGTAATTTTCTTGCACGCCTCCTACATTACCTGAAACTGTGAGACGTTCCACAGCGGTCGCGGGCTTTTAGGCTCGGGCTGTTGAGTAATTGGGTAACATACGCGTCATGCGCACATTGCAATCGTGGCTCCTCGGCTTGGCTTTGGTTTCGCCGGCGGCCTATCCGCTTTCCGGCGGCGTGGTTGCGAGCGACAACGTCAAGGCCCGGCTGATCAGCGAGACCGATTCCATCGCTCCCGGCCAATCGATCTGGCTGGCGCTCGAGCTCAGCATACGGGACGGCTGGCATACCTATTGGCGCAACCCCGGGGATTCGGGCCAGGCGACCAAGCTCAAGTGGACGTTGCCTGCCGGTGTGACCGCGGGAGACATCGTCTGGACGACGCCGCATCGATTCGATATTCCTCCGCTGGTCAATTACGGGTACGCAAAACACGCGATGCACTTCGTGAAGATCACGGCGGCACCGGACCTCAAGGCCGGCGCTGCGCTCGCGCTGCAGGCAAAGGCGAGCTGGTTGGTGTGTTCCGACGTCTGCATCCCGGAAAGCGCCGACCTGCAGTTGCGGCTGCCGGTGACGCCCGCCGACGGCGCCATCGACTCAGGCGTCGCCCCGCTGTTCGCCGCGGCGCGCAGCGAACTGCCGTCCGCCCAGCTGGCTGCGACCAGCGCGAAGATTCGCGACGGCCGGCTGGTGCTCATCCTCGGCAGGGAATGGGGCGCGACGCTGCCGCAGATCCAGTCGCTGGCGTTCTATCCGTATGACGAGGGCATCATCGAGTACGGGGCGCCGCAGACGCTGTCCCGCGCGGGTGATTCCGCCGAGCTCGCGATGAAGGTCGGCTATCAGCCGCCGCAGGCCGGCGCGATTCGCGGCGTGCTGGTCGCGACCGAGCAGAGCGGCAAGGATACGGTCGCCGTGCCGATGGAGATCGCGGCGGCTTTTGCCGGCGCCGGCGGTGCGGTCATCACGCCGGCCGCGCGATTCGCGCCGGCGGTCGAAACGCGGGCCGCGCATGCGCCGGACGCCGCTCCCGCGCTGCCCGCTCTCGTGTTGTTGGCCGTCCTCGGCGGACTCATCCTGAATCTGATGCCTTGCGTGTTTCCGGTGCTGTCGATCAAGGCCATCGGCCTGGTCGAACAAGCGAAGAAGCATCCTGCGGCGGTGCGCACCAAGGGGCTGGTATTCGCCGCGGGCGTGATCAGCTCCATGCTCGGTCTGGCCGCGGTGCTGCTCGCGCTGCGCGCCGGCGGCGAGCAGATCGGCTGGGGCTTTCAGCTTCAATCGCCGCTGTTCGTCACGCTGATGATTTATCTGCTGCTCGCCGTGGGTTTGAACCTGTCGGGCGTCTTCGAGGTGGGCGGCGGCCTCGCCGGGGTCGGCGACGGCCTGACTCAAGGCGACAGCTATCGCGCGGCATTCTTCACCGGAGTGCTGACCACCCTGGTCGCGACGCCGTGCACCGCGCCTTTCATGGCCGCCGCCGTCGGCGCCGCGCTGACCCAATCCCCGGTCGTTGCCTTGGTCATCTTCGCCGCCCTGGGCGCGGGTCTCGCGCTGCCCTATCTGCTGCTGTCGTTCGCTCCGTGGATGCGCCGCGCCCTGCCGAAACCCGGCGCTTGGATGGACACGCTGAAGCAGATATTCGCGTTTCCGATGTATGCGTCGGCGGCGTGGCTGCTGTGGGTGCTTGCGCAGCAGACTTCGTCGAGCGGTTTGGGCGCCGCTCTGGCCGGCGCGATTCTCGTCGCACTGGCGGCGTGGGCATACCAGAAATCCAAGTGGAGCTCGACCGGCGGTCGCGTGGCCGCGCTGCTCACGGCGCTGGCCGCCGTGCTCCTCGCCGTCGTGCTGCCGGTGCGGTTTGCGGCGGTCGCGGCGGCTTCGCCCAGTGCCGCCTCGGCGGTTGCGGCGGCGGCCGAAGCGTGGCAGCCCTACGACGCGGCTCGAGTGGCCGAACTCAATGCGCGAGGTCAGCCGTTGCTGGTCAATTTCACCGCGAGCTGGTGCTTGACCTGCCTGGTGAACGAACGCAATGCGTTCGCCGACGACGCCGTGCAGAAGATTTTCCGCAGCAAGGGCGTCACGCTGATGAAAGGCGACTGGACCAACCGCGATCCCGCCATCACGAAGGCGCTGTCCGACTTCGGACGCGCCGGTGTGCCGCTGTACGTCGTGTACAACTCGCAGCCCGGATCCAAGGCACCGGTCGTGCTGCCGCAGCTGCTGACGGCGAACATCGTGCAGAGCGTTTTCGCCGGCTTGCCGGATCGCGAGTCGAAATAGCGCCTCAGCGGCGCACGCCTCTCCATGCCATCGGACAACAACGGCACCGTCTCGGTCATCGATTTTCGCCGCCAGAGCATGGTCCTGCAGTGGCACATCCTGGGAGGCACGTGGAGCGCATATGACGTGCCGCCATCACTGGTGCATGGCGTCGCGCTGATTCGTGCCGGTCAACCCAACATTTGCGTGTACGGACAGGCCGGCCGCTTGCGGCTGCAGGTGGGAGCCGATCAATATGAATTGTTGGAAAACTCCCCGCGCATCACGTGCAGCCGCGGCTTGGCGAGTTTCGGCTTTTTCAGGCGCTTTACCGTCGAGTCCGGCGGCGGCGTGCTGTTCAGCCAGGCATATTGGACCAGTCGAGGCGAGGACTTCTTCCGCTGGCTCGCGGCCCGGGCCCAGCTCAAGGACTGGGGAGCCAAGGTCGGTCGGCAATGGTCCGACGGGGTCACAGCCGCGGTGCTGCGCTCGGGCTGACCGGTCACACCATTGCGGCGCCGCTCCGGCCGACGCCCGCCCGCGCCAGGCCGGCCACTTCTGCGCCGGTCAGGTAGCGCCATTTGCCTGATCCCAGGGTGCCGAGTTCGATGTTGATGATGCGCACGCGCCGCAGCCGCCGCACGCGGTAGCCGAGCGCCGAACACATGCGGCGAATCTGCCGATTCAGCCCCTCGGTGAGCGTCAAGCGGAATGTGTCGCTGTCGACCCTGGCCGCTTTGCACGGCTTGGTGGCCGCTCCCATGATCTTCACTCCGCCGGCCATCATGGACAGCGCGAGGTCCGTGATCGGGCGATTCACGGTCACCACGTATTCCTTCTCGTGACTGTTTTCGGAGCGCAGGATTTCATTGACGATGTCGCCGTTGTTGGTGAGCAGGATCAGCCCTTCGGAATCCTTGTCCAGTCGGCCGATCGGGAAGATCCGCTCGCTGTGCCCGATGAATTCGATGATGTTGTCCTCGATCTGCGGGTCGGTGGTGCAGGTGATTCCCGCCGGCTTGTTGAGCGCGATGTAAATCTGCTTTTTCTTGGCGCCGATGAGCTCGCCGTCCACGCGCACCTCGTCGCCTTCCTGCACTTGCGTGCCGAGGACGGCGCGGATGCCGTTGCAGGCGACTCGTCCCGCTTCGATCCACCTATCGGCTTCGCGCCGCGAGCAGGCACCGGTTTCGCTGATGTATTTGTTGAGCCTCATGTCTCATTCCCGCCTCATCGGTCGAGGAAGGCGCTGATCTGCGACGCAAGTGCCTTCGGCGCCGTCTCGAACGGGTGGGCGGCATCGTCGCTCAGTTCGACGAACCGTGCGTTCGGCAGCGCGCCCCTGCTCCAATGAGCGTCGTCGACGCCGGTGAGCCGGATGCGAAGAACCAGCGTCTCCTGCTTGACCACGGGCATGCGATCCATCACCGGCACGCCCACCAGCACCAGTCGGCGCACCAGATCGGGACGTGACGCCGCGAGTTCGAGGGCGACCGCGGCTCCCGAGCGCACCCCGAGCAGGTCGATTTGACGCAGACGCAGATCGTGCGCGAGATCCGCAACCGCACGCGCGGCATGGCCGGCGCCAGGTCCCGGCGCGGGATCGGATTC
The DNA here is from genome assembly GCA_963837045.1 of uncultured Gammaproteobacteria bacterium. Taxonomy (GTDB): domain Bacteria; phylum Pseudomonadota; class Gammaproteobacteria; order Steroidobacterales; family Steroidobacteraceae; genus Bog-1198. The sequence continues at coordinate 683,053 of CAWIMA010000008.1, read as the reverse complement.
GCCCCAGCCGGGCAAATCGGGCGCGTAGACCGAGCGCGCATCGGCGACCTCGGGCAGGAACCCATCGAAGCTGCGGCTCGAACCGTCTTCGGGATGCAGACAAATGAGCGTCACCTGCTCATCGAATCCGCCGGTCGCGGGGAATGCGGTACGCACGTGCAACTGCCCGAACGAGCAGTCAAAATACGCGCGGCGCATGCGCACTGCGCGCGGTTCGGGAGCGGATGCTCTGGAATGCTTGGCCAAGTGAATCTCCCGCCTGTCAACTAAGATGAAGACTTGAAGAATACTCGAACTTAAGCAAACGCCTTACGGCCGTGAGCTCGCGGCACCATCCGTTGCCTTTTTGGTACATTAATTTTCACATTTTCTTGTAATTGGGCTAGCTTCGGCGAGAACGCACAGCTAGAGTGTTGCAGGAATGCAATAGATGGGGAAGTGAGGAGGCCGATCATCGCGAGAGCGCGAGCATAAGCGCCAGTTAAGGCATGGGGACTTGAAAGCCGGGCTAAGGCCCGGCTTTTTTATTGCCGCTCCCACTCCCGAGAGGCGACGAAGCCGCTCGAACGTCCGCCCTTGAACAAGACCAGTTCGACCAGGCGCTCCCCATCCGCCGACAGGCTGAAGCGCAGCTCGTACGGCGGGTGTTCATCCTCCGGATCGCCGGATTGCACGACCAGCGTCTTGTCATCCCAGCCGCAAATCGGCGGCGGCACATCCCCGCGGCCGCGCGAGGGCGCGTCTCGCCCATGCGCTGCGTCATCGCTGCGGTGGTGATGATCTCCTGCAGAAGCATTCGGCCGACAGACGCGATCCGCGCCGCCGGAGGCGAACGTCACCGTGTCTCCTGCCTGCCTGAGAATCAGATCCTTGCCCGGCCAGCGCAGGGCGTCGTCGAGGACGGTCACGGACGGTATGGCGGGACCCATGGGCCCCCTAGGACCGAACTCGCCGGCCCCGCCCCGGCTGCCCCGCCCGCCCGGGCCGCCCGGGCCGCCCGGACCGGATCCGGTCTGGCCTCCCGGGCCGGCTCCTGCCGTGGCGGCGGCGAGCTGACTTTGCATCAGGCGCAGCGGATCGTCGCTGTCCGCCTCGTTGAGCTTCCAATGGCCGCTCAAGTCGACTCCCGCCGGAGGCGTCACAGCGAGCTTGTCGCTCGCGCAGGCGGCGACAATGACCGTGGCCAAAAGCATGGCAATTCGCATGGCGCACCCTAGCTTATGTCCGATTCGACCACGGAAGCTTATATTGATCCGCGGCCCCGATGGGGCGCGTTCGTCGAACGGCTCGGTCAGACCGCCGAGCGGCGCGCGCTCGGCGCGGCGCGCAAGTTGTTGGGCCCGCAAATCCAGACGCGGCCCTCGAACGGCTGGAAGCACACGCGCAGCGATTCGATTCTGCGCATCGTTTGCGTCCCGCAGGCAATTTTGCCGTCCGCCAGGTCGGCTTGAATCAGATCGACCAGCGATGCGCTGGGCTCGCCGGCATCGGTCGGCGGCAATGCGTGAGCGAGGATGCGCGCCTGAATCTCGTCGCCCCGCGAGGAATTCCCGAGCACCGCACGCTTGAATCGATCCAGCACCACGAGAACGGAACTCAGTGTGTTATCCGTCACATCGCTGGGGCGTCCGGTGCCGCCCATGAATTTCAAATGCAACAGCCCGCCGACGCCGCGCGCCTCGTCGTGCAGGCACAGCGCAAGAGCACCGTGCAGATCGGCGACCATGAGCATGGGTTCGGGCGAGACATGGTAAGTGTCCGGCGCGACCAAAACTTCCGTGAGATCTTTTGTCACCTTGTACGGACCTATAGTTGACTTGTCGAATGCTGCACGCAACCGCGCTTTTGCTCTGCCAAGCCAATCACGTTTTACCAACCGGACCCAAGCGGTTATCGAGACGTACGGCGCGAAATGCGCGGCCCCGGGGAGGAGCGCCGCCCGCCGGCCTCCCCGCCGGCGGTTATGAGCTCATGCGCGCGCGTTATTGGCCGGCAATCGGCCGGCCGTTTACATTGCGGCGGTATGTATCGATACGACGCCATCGACAGGACATTGGTCAGCGAGCGCGTCGCGCAGTTTCGCGACCAGACCCGCCGCTATTTGAACGGCGAGCTCGGCGAGGATGAGTTCCGCCATTTGCGCCTGCGCAATGGCCTCTACATTCAACGGCATGCGCCGATGTTGCGGGTCGCCATTCCCTACGGCTTGCTGTCCTCGGCGCAGCTGCGCACGCTGGCATCGATTGCGCGCCGCTACGACCGCGGCTACGGCCATTTCACGACTCGGCAAAACCTCCAGTTCAACTGGCCGAAGCTCGCCGACGTACCCGACATTCTGGCCGAGCTCGCGGCCGTGGACATGCACGCGATCCAGACGAGCGGCAACTGCATCCGCAACACGACCTCGGATCATCTGGCCGGGGTCGCTCCGGACGAGCTCGAGGATCCGCGGCCGTGGTGCGAAATCATCCGGCAGTGGTCAACCCTGCACCCGGAATTCAGCTATCTGCCCCGCAAATTCAAGATCGCCGTCACCGGCTCGCCGCGCGATCGCGCCGCATCGCTGGTACACGACGTGGGTGTGCACATCGTCAGGCGGGCCGACGGAGAGCTGGGATTTGAAATCCTCGCCGGCGGCGGCCTCGGCCGCACTCCCATCATCGGCCAGGTGGTGCGCGAGTTTCTGCCTCGAGAACACCTGCTGTCGTATCTGGAGGCGGTGCTGCGCGTCTACAACCGGGAGGGCAGGCGCGACAATCTGACCAAGGCCCGGATCAAGATACTGGTGCGCTCGTTGGGCATCGAGGAGTTCAGGCGGCGAGTGGAATTCGAGTGGGCATCGATGAAGGACGGTGCGCTGCGCGTCACGCAGGGGCAGGTCGAGCGCATGCGCGGCTTTTTCGGCCCGCCCGCCTATCGCAGATTGCAGGATTCCGAGCCGGCCGCGGGCAAGGATGCGGCATTTCGCGCCTGGTACCGCTACAACACCGGCGAGCACAAAGTGCCCGGCTACCGCGTGGTGTATGTGTCGTTGAAGAAAGCCGGTGTCGCGCCGGGCGACGCGACGGATGCGCAGATGGAGCTGATCGCCGATCTGGCCGATCGCTACGCCTTCGGCGAGGTGCGCGTCACGCACACGCAAAATCTGCTGCTCGCCGACGTCGAACAGGCAAAGACCTTCGAACTGTGGCAGAAGCTGGACGCGGCGGGCCTCGCCACTGCGAACATCGGCACCTTGACCGACATCATCTGCTGCCCGGGTCTGGACTTCTGCAGTCTCGCGAACGCGGGCTCCATCGACGTGGCGAGGCTCATCAACGAGCGTTTCGATGACTACGATTATATTTATGACCTGGGGGAGCTCGACGTGAAGATGTCCGGCTGTATGAATGCCTGCGGACATCACCACGTGGGCAACATCGGCATTCTCGGCGTGGACAAGGGCGGCGAGGAGTGGTACCAGATCACCATCGGCGGAGCGGCGGGCGCCGACGCATCGCTTGGCACCGTGATCGGTCCGTCGGTCGCCAAGGCCGAGGTGCCGGAAACCCTGGCGCGACTGCTGGCGGTGTACGTCGAGCAGCGCTATCCGGACGAGCGCTTCCTCGATACCGTGCGCAGGATCGGTGTGAAGCCGTTCAAGGACAGGGTGTATGCCGCGACGGCTGCTGCGTGACGGCGAGATCGCGGTGGACGAATGGCGCTACCTGGGCGAGGCCGGGGCCGCCGCCGATTCGGCGCTGATTCTGACCTTTGATCAATGGCTCTCGGATCGTGAGCGGTGGATCGAGCGCGGCGGCCGCCTCGGCGTGATCCTGGCGCCGGCGCACAAGGTCGAGTTCTTGGTGCCCGATTTATCGCGCCTCGACCTGGTCGGCGCGGACTTTCCGGCCCCGAGCGAGGGGCGCGGCTACACACAGGGCCGTCTGCTGCGGGAGCGCTGGAAATTCGCCGGCGAATTGCGCGCTACCGGCCATATTCGCCGCGACCATCTGTTCTTCCTCGCGCGCTGCGGCTTCAACAGCTTCGAGCTGCCGGACGGCGAGATCGAGAGCGCGGGCAGCGCCGTCTCGACCTTCTCGGCCTGCTATCAGCCCTCGAACGACTCGGGCCTCTCCGTCAAGCTGCGGCACCGCTGGTCAAGCTAGCTCGGGCGCGCTGTCGCGCAGCGGGATGTGCAGGTCCCCCAACACACGATCCACCTCTTCCTGCGTCTCCATTTTCTCCGTTTCCCGCACCAGCTTACGGGGCAGGTGCGGCGCGAGCAGTTCAATGAACTCGTACATGTAGGCGCGCAGCAAGGCGCTGCGCCGAAAGCCGATCCAGGTCGTATGCCCCTCGAAAAGGTGGGCCGCGTCGAGTACCGCAAGATCCGAATCGGTGGCGGGATCGATGGCCAATTTGGCCAATATGCCCACGCCCAGGCCGATGCGCACATAGGTCTTGATGACGTCCGAATCGCGCGCCGTCAGCGCCACATCGAGCGACAGGCCGGCCGTTTCGAACAGCGCGGGCAGCGAAGAGCGGCCGGAGAAACTGAAGACGTAGGTGACAATCGGATGTTCGGCCAGCTTCCGCAAGGTCAGTTTGCCGGCGGAGGCGAGCGGGTGGCCCTGCGGCACGACGACTGCCCGGTGCCACCGGTATACCGGCAGGCGCACCAGATGCGGGAACAGCTCCTCTGATCCGGTTGCAATGGCGAAATCCACCCGATCGCGGGCCACCATTTCCGCAATTTGCTCGGAGGTGCCCTGATGCAGATGCAATCGCACCTTCGGATATTTCACGCGAAACGCGCGAATCACCGGCGGCAGTACGTAGCGTGCCTGGGTATGCGTGGTGGCTATGGACAGCGTGCCGCCGTCGGCCTTGCGCAGCTCCGCGGAGGTGCGGCGGATATTCTGCATTTCCCGCAGGATGCTGCTCGCGCGGGAGATGATTTCCTCGCCCGCCGCGGTCGTGCGGGTGAGCGCGCGGCCCTCGCGCTCGAACAGCTGAAATCCGAGCTCTTCCTCCAGCAGCTTGAGCTGGCGGCTGACGCCGGGTTGGGAGGTGTGCAGCTCGCGTGCGGCGGCCGTTATATTCAGGCCATTTTCGTGAACGGCCACGAGGTAGCGCAATTGCTGGAACTTCATGGCCGTAGAATATACGTCCGCGGCGCCAGCACGAAATCGCATGTCCTCATAATCGATAGTTCGTTTCGCCCCGGCGCCCCCGGCCCTATAGTTCTTCTTATGATCGAACTGCCCGAGAGCTTGCGCAAACGCGCAGAGGACAGCATTTCGCAGCTGCGCAGCGCGGTCGCGGAGTACCGGAACGTCTGCTACGCCAATAGCCTGGGCGCCGAATCGGTCGTCCTCACCGATCTGATCTGGGAGGCAGTTCCGCAGATCGAGATCTTCAGCATCGATACCGGCCGTCTGTTCCCGGAAACCTACGATTTGATCGAGCGGCTGCAGCAGCGCTACGGCCGCACGATGCGCATCTACTACCCCGACGCGGCTGATTTGGAGGACTGGGTCGGCGAAAACGGCATCAACGGCTTCCGCGACGGCATCGAGCAGCGCCGCGCCTGCTGCGCGGTCCGCAAGATGGAGCCGTTCCGGCGCGCCGTATCGGGCCGCGGGGCCTGGGTGACCGGAATTCGCCGCGGCCAGTCGCCGAGCCGCGCGCTGGCCCCCCCCGTCGAATGGGACGGCGTGTACGGGCTGCACAAGGTGAGCCCGCTGCTCAACTGGTCCGACGAGGAGATCTGGAGCTTCATTCGCAAGAAGCGGCTGCCTTACAACAGACTCCATGATTCCGGCTTCCCCAGCATCGGCTGCGCGCCGTGCACGCGCGCCGTGCAGCCGGGCGAGGATGCGCGCTCGGGCCGCTGGTGGTGGGAGCGCGAAGGCGCGCGGGAGTGCGGCCTGCATCCGCGGCGCCAGATTCCGGTGTTTCGGGGACCCGCGGCTTGAATTATTTTCCCATCTTCTTCGACCTTGAGGGACAAAAGGTGCTCGTCGTCGGCGGCGGCGAGGTGGCGCTGCGCAAGGTGTCGCTGCTGGAGCGCTGCGGCGCGCTGATCACGCTGGTTGCACCGCAGATCGCTCCCGCCCTGACGGAGCGCGCCGCCGCCGGCAAGCTGAAGATTGCTGTTCGGGAGTTCCTTCCTGACGACATGGACGGCGCCCGCCTCGTGATCGTCGCCACGTCGCAGCACGCGCTGAATCGGTGGATCGCGAAATTGGCTGACGCGCGCTCCATCCCCGTGAACGTCGTGGACGACCGCAAAGCGTCGCGCTTCATCGTGCCAGCCATCATCGATCGCGATCCCGTGCTGGTGGCGGTTTCCACCGGCGGCACCTCGCCCGTCCTGGCACGTCGCCTGCGCGAGCGCCTGGAGGCATTCATTCCGAGACGCATTGGCGACCTGGCGTTGTGGCTGCGAGAGCTGCGCGAGTCGAGCCGCCGGCGGCTGCGCGGCACGGGCGAGCGGCGGCGCTATTTCGAGGCCGTGGTCGACGGCGCGGCCGCGCGCCGCTTCATCGAGGGGGATCGAAGCGGGGCAGAGCGCTTCGCCCGGCACCTGCTGTCGGCGAGCTGCGCCGCGCCGCGCCCGGCGGGCAGCGTGACCCTCGTGGGCGCGGGTCCCGGCGACCCCGAGCTGCTTACTTTGAAGGCCCTGCGTGCGCTTCAAGACGCGGACGTCATCCTGCACGACCGTTTGGTATCGGACGCCGTACTCGATCTCGCGCGGCGCGACGCGACGCGGATCTGCGTGGGCAAGACGGCGGGAGGCGCGAGCACGGAGCAGGCGAGCATTCACGAGCTGTTGATCGAGCACGCTCAGGCTGGGCGCCGCGTCGTCCGTCTGAAGGGTGGCGACCCGTTCATCTTCGGCCGCGGCGGCGAGGAGCTCGAGGCGCTCGCCCGGGCGCAGATCGATTTTTCCGTGGTGCCGGGGATCACCGCGGCGGCCGGCTGTGCGGCCTATGCCGGCATTCCGCTCACGCATCGCGAATACGCCCACAGCGTGAGTTTCGTGACGGGTCACGCCGATGCACGCGGCAACGAGCCGGATTGGCGCTCGCTCGCCCGGCCCGGAGCGACCGCGGTCTTCTACATGGGCCTCGCGCGCTTGGAGCACATCGCGGCGAAGCTGATCGAGCACGGCGCGCCTGGCACGCGGCCGGCCGCGATCATTGCGCACGGCACGACCGCGGCGCAGCGGGTCATTGCCGCGACCCTGGCCAGCATTCGCGACGTCGCGTCGCGGGCCAACCTGGAGTCACCGGCGCTGCTGGTCGTGGGTGATGTGGTGGCCCTGCACTCCACTCTCGCCTGGTTCGATACCGGCGCCGCCGTCGATCTCGCTCAGACCGCGTAGGGTCGCGACCTAGGCGATCGCCTCTGCAAGGCCGCGCTCGGCGATCCACGCGCGATTGAACAGGCGCGATTGGTACTTGGCGCCGCCGTCGCACAGGACGGTCACGATCGTGTGGCCGGGGCCGATTTGCTTGGCGAGCCGGACCGCGGCGGCCACGTTGATCCCGGCCGTGCTGCCGAGAAGCAGCCCTTCCTCTCGCAGCAGGCGGTAGACGAAGTGCATGGTCTCGGCATCGCTGATCCGCACCGCATCGTCGATCGGTGCCCCCGCAAGATTTGCGGTGACGCGCCCCGTGCCGATGCCCTCGGTGATCGACGAATCGCCGTCGGATTTCAGCTCCCCGTGCTTGATGTAGTGATAGAGCGAGCTGCCCGGCGGATCCACCAGGACGATTCGCACCGCCGCGGATTGGGATTTGAGAAAGGCGGCGACGCCCGCGAGGGTGCCGCCGGTGCCGGTGGCGGCGCAAAATACGTCGATTTTCCCGCGCGTATCGCGCCAGATCTCGGGACCGGTGGATTCGAAATGGGCCGCGCGGTTCGCGGTGTTGTCGAACTGGTTGGCCCAGATCGCGTTCGGCAGCTCCGCGGCCAACCGGCCGGCCACCTTTTGGTATTGGTTGGGATTGCTGTAGGGAACCGCCGGCACCTTGCGCAGCTGCGCGCCCAGGACTTCGATGATCTGGTATTTCTCTGCAGCCTGGTTGTCGGGCATGACGATGACGCATCGATAGCCCCGCGCATTGCACACGTGGGCGAGGCCGATCCCGGTATTGCCCGCCGTTCCCTCCACGACTGTCCCGCCGGGCTTCAGAATCCCGCGCCGCTCCGCATCGAGCACGATCCACTTGGCCGCCCGATCCTTCACCGAGCCGCCGGGATTCATGAATTCGGCTTTGCCGAGGATTTCGCAGCCCGTCTCCTGACTCAGACGGTGCAGCCGGATCAACGGGGTATCGCCGACAGCTCCGACAAACCCATCGCTCAAAGCCATCGACTTAGTCTCCCTCGGGTTCAGCCGCGGATTGTGGCTGTTTTCAATGGCGCCCACAAAAGAATCCCCGGGCTTGCCGGGGAATTCGAGTGGAACAGGTGCAGAGTAATAACCCGACACGTCCTTCGGTGGAGGATACGAGGCACATGAAGTGCGCTTACGTTCGACCTTTTTTGAATTAGATCTGTTGCAATTAAGTAACGCGGCGATTGGATCCTTGCTGAAGTAGGCAAAATGATACCACTTGAATTCCGCAGATCCAAGGGTTTGGCGGCTAAATCAGGCAATTTCCACACTATGTCAAATCGCCGTGCGGGTTGTGAGATATATGCAACAGCAAGGCTACGGCCACGCCGTTGCCCGGCGCGCAAATTCGAGCGAGCTGGCGCGGACCACGCAAAATCGCTGGCCCGTGGGTGCCTCCATCACCCACCAGGATTGGATCGCCTGCACCCGCTTGGCTCCGAGCCGCTCCAATCGGCGCACTTCGGCCTCGATGTCGTCGGTTTCGATGTCCAGATGCACCCGGCTCGGGTGATCCACCTTTTGTACCTCGATGTCCAGTCCATGCTGTGAATCGTCCAATCGCCGGTACATCTCACCCTCGCTGCCCGGTAATTCGCGCACCGGCATGCCCAGAGCGCCGCTCCAGAACTCGGCGGCGGCCGGCAGATCATCGGTCCTGCAGTCGATGATGAATCCGCTCAATTTGCTTTTATGCATCGCTTCCTCCAAATTTGCGCCGCTGACTCAAGGCCAGGGGCAATCATCATGAAGTATTTGCATACTATGGTCCGCGTCACCGACATCGAGCAATCCCTGAGCTTTTATCGCGACGCCCTCGGTCTCGTCGAGCTATCGCGGCGCGATTACCCTCAGGGCCGATACACGCTGGTGTTCTTGGCCGCTCCCGGGGATGAAGGAGCGCAGGTCGAACTGACTCACAACTGGGATCCTGAAGCCTACAGCGGCGGGCGCAATTTCGGACACCTGGCCTACGCCGTCGAGGACATTTACGCGACCTGCAGGCGCCTGATGGACCACGGCGTAACCATCAACCGGCCGCCGCGGGACGGGCGCATGGCGTTCGTGCGGTCTCCCGACCAGATTTCGATCGAACTGCTGCAGCAGGGCGCGGCGCGGCCTCCTGCCGAGCCGTGGACCAGCATGCCGAACAGCGGCGTTTGGTAGGCGCTGGGGCGGAACGGCGAGAGCGCGTCAGAACATCTCTGAGGCGTCGGGCGCCTTGATTTCGACCTGCGTGCGCGAAGCGATGTGCTCGCCGGTGATCATTTCGTCGTACCCCTGGCCCGGGCCCACCATCGGATAGACGCCGGCGTTTTGATCGATCATCACTTCGAGAAACGCCGGCCCGTCGAAGCGGATGAATTCCTCGACGACGCGCGGCACATCGGCCTTCTTCTCGAGCCGCACGGCGAACTTGAATCCGTCGGCGATGGCCGCCTTGACGAAATCCTTGGTGTGCAGGCTCTTGTCGCTGGCGCTCAAACGGCCTTTGAAGAAGAGCTTTTGCCACTGCTTGACCATGCCGTCGCCGCAGTTGTTCAGAACCACGATTTTGACCGGCAAATCATAGGTCGTGACGGTCTCCAACTCGCCGATGTTCATGCGGATGCTGGCGTCGCCGTCGACATCGATCACCAGACGGTCGCGCTGCGCGAATTGAGCGCCCACCGCCGCCGGCAGCCCGAAGCCCATCGTTCCCATGCTGCCCGAGGTCAGCCACAGTCGCGGGCTGCGGAAATCAAAATATTGGGCGGCCCACATCTGATGCTGGCCGACCCCGGTCGAAATGACCGCCTCGCCGCGGGTCAGCCGGTTGATTTCCTCGATGACGTAATAGGGCTGAATGAGGGCACTGGCGCGGTCGTAATTCATGGCGTACTTAGCGCGCAGCTCGTCGCAATGCCCGTGCCATTCGGACCAATCGTGGGTGAAGCTCTTGGCCTTTCCGTAATCGATCAAACTCGAGAGGGCGTCGGTCATCAGCCCCACGTGGCTCCAATCGACTCGCTTGACCTTGTTGATCTCCGATGCATCGATGTCAAGGTGTGCGATGAACTTGGCGCCGCCCGCAAATTTCTGCGGATTTCCGGCTACGCGATCGTCAAAGCGCGCGCCGACCGCCATCAGGAAATCGCAATCGTCCACCGCGTAGTTCGCGAACGCGGCGCCGTGCATTCCCAGCATGCGCATGGACAACGGGTCCGTGGTGTCGACCGCGCCGATGCCCATCAATGTCGTGACCACCGGCAGCTGGAATTCGCGCGCGAATTCGCGCAGCGTGTGCGACGCGTTGGCGTTGATCACGCCGCCGCCGGCATAAATGAGCGGACGCTTTGCGGCGGCCAGCGCGGCAAAAAATGATGCGCAGGCGGCATCGGGCAATTTGCCCGCCTCCAGGCGGCTCATGCGCTGCCGATAGCCCGGAATCGGCAGGCGGCCCGACCCATGAAACACGCCCTTCCAGTTCTGCACGTCCTTCGGAATGTCGAGCACCACAGGGCCCGGCCGCCCGGTGCGCGCGATCTCGAAAGCGGTACGGACCGTGGCTTCCAATTTGGTGGGATCGGTCACCAAGAAGACGTGTTTGGCCACCGCCCCCATGATGCTCGGCACGGGCGCTTCCTGGAACGCATCGGTGCCGATCGAGGTGGTCGCCACCTGGCCGCAAATGACCACGATCGGCACGGAATCCGCCTGGCTGTCGCGCACCGGGGTCACCGTATTGGTCGCCCCCGGGCCGGAGGTCACCAACGCGACCCCGACTCGCCCGCTGGCGCGCGCGAAGCCCGCGGCCATGAAACCGGCGCCCTGCTCGTTGGCCGGCACGATGAGCGGCATGGCTGACTGGTGCGCCTGGTTGTAGCGGAACACGGCGTCGTAGATCGGCAATATTGCGCCGCCGCTGTAGCCGAACACCGTATCCACGCCCTCGTCCGCCAGCACCTGGACGAGCATCTCGGCACCCGTCATGCTGGCGCCGGCCAGCGGGTGAGCGCCTTGATTCAGCATGTCATAGCGGTCTTTCACGCTCAAAGCCTAGCAGTTCTCGCCCTGGCGCCCAAGGGCCACCGTCCCGTATCCTCTCAGGGACCATGCGGCACCTCATTGCAATTCTTCTGCAGAACGAAGCCGGGGCGCTGACCCGCGTCACCGGACTGATTTCAACCCGCGGCTACAACATCGAATCCCTCTCGGTGGCGCCCACCAACGACCCCACGGTATCGCGCGTTACGCTGGTCACCATCGGTTCCGATCATGTCATCGCTCAAATCAACGCGCAGCTGTTGAAGCTCGTCGACGTCGTCGCCGTCGAGGACATGACCAGCGGCGATCATCTCGCGCGCGAACTTCTGCTGATCAAGCTGCAGATCGCGCCGGATCATGTCGAGGCGGTCGGCACCCTGCTGCGCCGGGTCGGCGGCAGGGTACTGTCGTCGAACCCGTCGAGCTATATCGTGGAACTCACGAGCACGGAGACCGAGATCGGCGAGTTCATCGCCAACGTCGGCGCATTCGGCGAAATCGTCGAGGTGGTGCGCAGCGGGGTGTTGGGCATTTCCCGCGCGAACCCGCGCCTGCGCGTCGTTAAATGAGCGCCCGCTCGCCGGCCGCACCGCAGTCGTAGGCATTGCATGGATCTGGTAACGGAGGAATTCTTGTGTCATGACTGAAATCGAAGTCACCCCGGAACATGCGGCCGATCCGAATACCCGCCGCGTCGGAATCCTGGTCGGCGTGGTCGGCATTTTTCTGTCGGTGGCCACCATCGCATCGCACCGCGCGCACACCCAGGCGGTCATTCACCGCACCGAATCGAACGACCAATGGGCCTTCTATCAGGCGAAAAAGATTCGGGAAAACACCAGCGAAATCGCGGTGACGCTGATCGAGAGCCTGGCGTCCGAACCCGCGAAGGCCGAGGCGGCGGTGCACAAGCTCGAGACGGCGCGCGATAAGTACGCGGACGATGCCAAACAGATCATGAAAGAAGCTCAAGCGAAGGACGCGAAGAGCGAGATCGAGGAACGGCGGGCGCTGCGCTTCGACATTGGCGAGGGCATGCTCGAGCTCGGCCTGGTGCTGTGCTCCCTGTACTTCCTGGCGCGCAAGAGCTTCTTTCCGATCTTCGGCGTACTCGCCGCCGCCGGCGGAATCGCCATGGGCATTGCCGGATGGATGCTCTGAAGCGAAGACTGGTCTTATGGCTGGCCGGTGCACTCGGATTGGCCGGATTTGCGGCGGATTCTGCGGCTGCGGCGGCGCCCGACCCGGCCCGGGGAGCCCGAGTCGAAGCGCGTTCCTCCGATCTTCTGGTGGTCGGGACGGTGCACGGAGAGCGCCTGACGATTCACTTGAGCCGCATCGCCGACAATGCGCCGGTACGCGATGCCGTGGTGCGCGTCATGCTGAGGGGAATCGATCATGCCACTACCGCGGAGGCCGACGGCAGCTACTCGCTGCAAACGCCGGAATTGAGCTTGCCGGGAGCGGCGGCGGTGCAGTTCGAGGTCGCGCTCGGCGCCGAGCGCGAGCGGCTCGAAGGAACAGTGCAGATCGCGGCGGATGCGGCGGTCAAGCCGGACGCCAACAACAACTCGCGTCAGCTTGCGTGGTGGGTGCTCAATTTCGCGGTGTGCATTGGAGCGCTCGTTCTGTGGCGCCGCCGCCGGGCTGCGGCGCCCAAGCAGACGGACTCCTAGAAGCTCTGGAACGTCTGCACCAGAAATTGGAATTTCTGAATGCCGGCGGTATTGCTCAGCGGAAAGGCCAGATCGACGTGCAGCACGTTGCCAAGGCCGCTGCGCGTGTTGCCCAGGCGCAGTCCGAGGCCCACATCGCGCAGCAGGCCGGGATCGCTGTTGCCGACCACCCCGCTGCCCCAGGTTCTGCCCACGTCGGCGAACACCGCCGCCCCGACCCGCGCGAGCCGGAAGGGATACCAATCCGTGAAAACCCGCTGCTCCACCGTCAGCAGCCCCCGCGATGTGCCGGCCTCGTAGCGCAGCGGGTAGCCGCGCATCCCGTTGTCGCCTCCCAGCAGCAATTGCTTGTCCGGATCCAGCCGATCCGTGACGGTGGCCGAAAGCGCCGCATAGAGCAGCCAGTTCGGGGCCCAGCGCCAGTAATATTTGACCCCGCCGTCGGTGATCAAGTTGTACGCGCTGCCGTCCTCGATGCGCGTCGTGAAATCGGCGGACAGAAACAGCTGCTGCTGTTTGGGCAATTCGAACCCAGTTACCGCCGTGGCGGTGAGTATCGGCGCGTTGGTGTGCGCGCCGAACACCCCGTTTGACACGCCCACTTGCCCGGTCACTTCCGTGCCGAAGTACAGATCCTCGGTTCTGCCGATCTCATTCTCGTCGCCGACCTTTCGATAGTTATCCTGCAAGATGTCGAATCCGACGAATGGATACGACAAGGTGCGGTCGGGCGGCAGCGGCTTCGCCGGCAGGCTCGTGACCGGCGTGGGGACGAACAGGTTCTGATCGTAATGCATGCCGAAGAGCAGCCGCCTGCTCCAACCGTCGACCAAGCCGTTGGAAATGCCGCCGCTCAGTTCGTACGTGGTCTCATTGTCGTTGAATTGATCGACGATGTTGCCCAGGTAGTAGCGCGACACGGTGCGATCGAAGACGACCCCGGAGATCTTGGCGCTCCAGCGCGTATCGAGCGAATAAAAGGGTTGCGCAAACTGCGCGGCCTGCTCGTGTCCGTCGCTGGAATGGACGTCCATCAGCGCCGCTGTCCAGCGCGATCCGAACACGTTCGGATCCACGTAATCGATGGTATTGCTGCTGCGGTCGACGGTGCTGCTGTGCGAGATCTGCACGGTTTTCCCCCACCCCAGGAAATTGGTGTCCTGCAGGTTGTAGCTGGTGGAATTCGTGCCGCCGGAGCGCCCGAACGAGATCCCCGGGCTCAGGGTCCACACATCCTTGGTAATGACCTTGACGTCGACCTTGCCGTCGGCATAGTGCACGGGAAACACGTGGGCGTCGTACACGTAGAGGAGCATGCGCAGTTTGCGTTCGGTTTCGGCCAGCTTCTGCGCGCGGTACGGATCGCCGGTCTTGAACAGCAGCTGCGCCTTGATCGCCCCGCGCTTGGTGCGCAGGTGCAGTTTATTGGCGAGCCGGTACAACCCGGAGTTTTCGCGCGGGTCGTCCTTGTCGAATATGTTGCGAATGTCGATGTCGATGGTGCCGATGACCGCACCGGAGGCCTCCAGCACCGCATCGCTCGGCACGTCGGCTGGCCTCGGCTCCTCGATGTTCGTGTGTTCGGTGGCCGTGAGCTTCGCGGCAAGTCCAGGCTCTGCGAGAGCGGCGCCGAGGGCCGTCAGCGCGAGCCATCGGCGAACCACCCCTCTACAAGGCGGCGTTGTCGGTCTCGCCCGTGCGGATGCGCACCACCCGCAGGATATCCGTGACGAAGATTTTGCCATCGCCGACCTTTCCGGTTTTGGCGGCGCCCACGATGGCTTCCATCACCTGATCCACGAGTTCGTTCTTGACGGCGACCTCGATGCGTGTCTTCGGGACGAAATCGACGACGTATTCCGCCCCACGGTACAGTTCCGTATGACCGCGCTGGCGGCCAAAACCCTTGACCTCGGTGACGGTCATACCCGAAACCCCGATTTCCGATAGAGCCGCGCGCACGTCATCCAGCTTGAATGGCTTTATAATCGCAGTGATCAATTTCATTTTGAGAACTCCGCGCAGCATTGGGCCGCCAAGGCAATCCTATTACTATTCTACCCAACCGGCACCATCATATGCGCCCAGGGAGCCTGTCTGAGCCTTCGCGGCCCGGGCTCGGCCATCGGGATCGGTCAAGACCCGCTATGAAGGCGCGATGATATCGACGGTGCTCGTCATCGGCGGCGGACAGGCCGGAGCCCAGGCCGTCGACACCCTGCGCCGCGAGGGGTTCGGCGGCCGCCTGGTGCTGATCGGCGATGAACCCCAGCTGCCCTATCAGCGCCCTCCGCTGTCCAAGAAATACCTCGCCGGCGAGCTGGCCGCGGACCGGTTGCCGTTCCGGCATCGGGCGTTTTACGACGAACATCGCATCGAGCTGAAGCTCGGCGTCGCGGTGACCCGGATCGAGCCGGCCGCGCATCGGGTCGTGCTCGCGGACGGCGAGGAGGCGGCCTATGACCGGCTGTTGCTGTGTGTGGGCGCCCGGTCGCGGCAGCTGACGTGTCCGGGATCGGAATCGCCCGGCGTGCATTATTTGCGGGGGCTCGCGGATGTCGCGGCGATTCGCGAGCGGCTCAAACCCGGTGCCCGGGCCGTCATCATCGGCGGCGGATACATCGGGCTGGAGACCGCCGCGACGGCCCGCCACTTAGGATGCGCGGTCACCGTGCTCGAAATGGCGGACCGGGTGATGAACCGAGTGGTGGCACCCTGCGTCTCGGAGTATTTCGCTCATGAGCATCGCATGCAGGGGGTCGAGATCGTTTGCAATACCCGCGTGATCGGGCTCGAGGGGGCGGGCTGCGCCGAGCGCGTGGTTTGCGCCGATGGCAGCGCCTTCGAGGCGGATTTGCTCATTGTCGGTGTCGGCGCGGCGGCAAACACCGGGCTGGCGGCCGCTGCAGGCCTGGAATGCGACAACGGCATCGTGGTGGATCAGCATTGCCGCACCAGCGATGCCGCAATTTACGCCGCCGGCGATTGCACCAATCACCCGTCGCTGCGCTTCGGCATGCGCGTGCGGCTCGAATCGGTCGACAATGCCTTTGAACAGTCCAAGACCGCCGCGCTCAATATCCTCGGGCGAGACGCGGTGCACGACCGGGTCCCCTGGTTTTGGTCGGATCAGTTCGACAATAAATTGCTCATCGTGGGATTGTCCCAGGGCTTCGATCGGCTGGTGCTGCGCGGCGATCCGGCCACGCGCAGTTTCAGCGTCTGCTACCTCAAGGGCGGCGAGTTGCTCGCCGTCGAAGCAGTCAATCATTCGAGGGACTACATGGCTGCGCGAAAACTCATCGCCGAGCGCGCCCGGCCGGATCCGGACAGGCTGGCGGACCCGCAAATCGCGCTGAAAGATGCCGTCTGAGCGCCGGGCCGGCGCATCATTCCAGGACCACCAGCAGATCCTTGGCATCGACTTGCAGTCCCGGGGTGGCCAGCACCTCCTTGACGATCCCGTCCTGCTCCGCGCGGACCGTGGTTTCCATTTTCATCGCTTCCAGTGTGAGCAGCACGTCGCCGCGCGCGAGATGCTGACCGCCCCGCACCGATACCGTGCCGATCGTCCCCGGCATCGGCGAGCCTACATGCTTCGGATTGCCCGCTTCGACCTTTCGCTGCGGCGGCCGCTTGGCGACTTGACTGCGGTCCGCCACGCGAATCGGCCGCGGCTGACCGTTCAACTCGAAGAACACGGTGCGCGTACCATCCTCGTGCGCATCGCTGGTCGTGACGTATCTCACGATCAGCGTCTTGCCGCGCTCCAGATCGATGTTGATTTCCTGGCCTGACTGCATGCCATAGAAGAACACGGCCGTCGGCAGCATGCTCACGTCGCCGAACGCCGCGCGCTCGGCGGCGTATTCGGCGAACACCTTCGGATACATGAGATGGGAAGCGAGTTCGAACTCCGTGATGGATCGCCCCGCCCTGGCCTCCGCGGCCGCGCGCTCCGCCTGCAGATCCGCGGACGGCAGCAGCTCGCCGGGCCGTACGGTGAGCGGAGCCCTGCCGCCCAACACCTTTTTCTGCAGGCCCGGCGGGAAGCCGCCGAGAGGCTGCCCCAGCTCGCCGCGGAAAAATTGCACCACGGATTCCGGGAACGCCATCTCCACCGCCGGATCGAGAACCTGCTCCCGCGTCAGCCCGCTCGTGACCATCATGACGGCCATGTCGCCGATCACCTTGGACGTGGGCGTGACCTTGATGATGTCGCCGAACATCTCGTTGACCTGCGCGTAGGCATGCGCGACCTCGGGCCAGCGATGATCATCGATGCCGAGGGAGCGCACCTGTTCGCGAAGATTCGTGTACTGGCCGCCCGGCATGCCGTGCACGTAGACCCCGGAATCCCCGGCGCGTATGTCGCTTTCGAACGCCACGTAGCCGTGGCGCACCTGTTCCCAATACGCCGAGATCGAGCGCAGGTGGTGCGGATCGAGCAGCGAGTCGCGCGGCCCGAATCTCAGGGCTTCCACGATGGACCCCAGATTCGGCTGCGAGGTCAGACCGGAGAGGGAGTCGATCGCGCCGTCGACGGCGTCCGCGCCGGCCTCGACGGCGGCGAGCACGCTCGCGGCTGCGATGCCGCTGGTGTCGTGCGTGTGGAAATGAACGGGCAGACCCACATCGCTTTTCAGCGCTCCCACCAGAGCGGCGGCCGCGCGCGGCTGGCATAGACCCGCCATGTCCTTGATGGCGATAACGTGCGCTCCCATGGCCTTCAGCTCCCTGGCGATGCCGAGGTAGTAGCGCAGATCGTATTTCGTCTCGCGCGGGTTCGACAGATTGCCCGTGTAGCAAATCGCCGCCTCGCACAGCCGATCGGCGGCTCTGACGGCTTCGATCGCCACTCTCATGTTGTCGACCCAATTCAGGCAATCGAACACTCGGAAAACGTCGATTCCGCCCTCGCTTGCTCGCGCCACGAAGTGGCGCACCACGTTGTCGGGGTAGTTGGTGTAGCCGACCGCATTCGCGGAGCGCAGCAGCATCTGCAGCAGCAGGTTGGGCATAGCCTCGCGGAAGCTCGCAAGCCGCGCCCAGGGATCCTCCTTGAGGAACCTCATTGCGACGTCGAAAGTCGCGCCACCCCAGCATTCCACCGAAAACAGCTGAGGGAGCAGGCTCGAGTAGTGGGGCGCTATCAGCGCCATGTCGCGGGTTCTGAAGCGGGTCGCCAGCAGCGATTGGTGCGCGTCGCGCATGCTGGTATCGGTGAGCAGCACACGCTTCTCCTCGAGCATCCATGCGGCAAATCGGTCGGGTCCGAGCTGGTCGAGCTTCTGCTTGGTGCCGGGCGGCGGCGGCGGCAGCGGCCCGCGCGGCGCCCGGGGAAACACCGGCATTGCCGGCTTGTGCTGCCGCCCTTTGACCTCCGGGTTGCCGTTGACGATCACGTCGCCGATGAAGCTCAACAGCCGCGTCGCCCGATCGCGCTTGCGCGGGATCTGAAACAGCTCCGGCGTCTGGTCGATGAATTTGGTGGTGTAGTCCGCTGTCGCAAAGCACGGGTGCATGATCAGCTGATCGAGAAAGCGCAAATTGGTCACCACGCCGCGAATCCGGAATTCCCAGAGCGCGCGGTGCATGCGCGCGATCGTCTCTTCCGCCGTCGGCGACCAGGCGGTCACCTTGACCAGCAGCGAATCGTAGAAGCGGGTGATGATGGCGCCCGCGTAGGCTGTTCCGGCGTCGAGCCGGATCCCGAAGCCCGCGGGGCTGCGATAGGCGGTCACCCGGCCGTAGTCGGGCACGAAGTTGTTCTCAGGATCCTCGGTCGTCACGCGGCACTGCAAGGCATGCGCGTTCACGTGGATGTCCTCTTGCCGCGGCACTCCGCTCTCGAGCGTGCCGATGCGGGCGCCGGCGGCTATGCGGATCTGCGCCTTGACCAGATCGACTCCGGTCACGCACTCGGTGACCGTGTGCTCCACCTGGATGCGGGGGTTGACCTCGATGAAATAGAATTTGCCGGTGTCGGCGTCCTGCAGGAACTCGACCGTTCCGGCCGCCCGATATTGGACGGCGCGTCCGATCTTGAGCGCAGCCTCGCACAGGGCGCTGCGCTGGCCCTCGGTGAGGAACGCCGCCGGTGCGCGCTCCACCACCTTCTGATTGCGCCGCTGCACCGTGCAATCGCGCTCGTACAGATGAACCAGATTGCCGTGCGAGTCGCCCAATATCTGCACTTCCACGTGCCGTGCGCGCCGGATGAGCTTCTCGAGGTACACCTCGTCCTTGCCGAAGGCCGCCTTGGCTTCACGCCTGGCGGCTGCCACCGCCGCCATGAGCTCCCGGTCGTCCTCCACCATGCGCATGCCGCGCCCTCCGCCGCCCCAGCTCGCCTTCAGCATGACCGGAAAGCCGACGGCATGGGCCATCGCGAGAATTTGCCCCTCCTCGGCCGGCAGTGGCGGCGTGGCCGGCATCACCGGTACGCCCGCACTCGCCGCAAGATTGCGCGCCTCGATTTTGTTGCCCAGCCTGCGCATGGTGTCGGGCAGAGGGCCCACGAAGGTGATCCGGGCCGCTGCGCACGCCTCGGCGAATTCCGGGCTTTCCGACAAGAAGCCGTAGCCCGGATGCACGGCGTCGACGTGCGCCTCCGTCGCGATGCGAATGATGTCGGGTATGTCGAGATACGCCTCGATGGGCCCCTTGCCGTCGCCGACCAGATAGCTTTCGTCGGCCTTGGTCCGGTGCAGCGAGAACCGGTCCTCCTGCGAGTGGATCGCGACCGTGCGAACGCCGAGTTCGGTCGCCGCGCGCATCACCCGAATCGCGATTTCGCCCCGATTGGCGATGAGGATGCTGTTGATCGGGTTCGTCCCGGGGAATGGCTTCATCTGCGAATGATGATAGCCTTGCGCCGGGTCACCGACCAGAGGAACCAACCGCAAGATGTTTGCACTGGCGATTCACGGCGGCGCCGGCACCCTGCCGCGCGCCGAGATGAGCGGCGATATGGAGCGGCTGTATCGAGAAGGACTCGACAGGGCGCTCAGGGTGGGATTCGCCGTGCTCGAAAGCGGCGGCACCGCCCTCGACGCGGTGACGCGTGCCGTCGTTCTGCTCGAGGATGATCCACTGTTCAACGCCGGACACGGCGCCGTGTTCACCCTCGACGGCCAAATCGAGCTCGACGCCTCCATCATGGACGGGGCCACGCTCAAGGCCGGTGCGGTTTGCGGCGTGACCCACATCAAGAACCCGGTTGAGCTCGCCCGAGCGGTGATGGAGCACTCGGACTACGTGATGCTGAGCGGGGGCGGCGCCGAGGAATTCGCGTTGACTCGCGGCTTCCAATTCGTGCCGCGCAGCTACTTCTACACGGCGGCGCGATGGCGGCAGCTCGAGCGCATCCGCGGCGGCGATTCGCACTTGTCGCCGCTGACCATATCGCACGTGGGCACCGTCGGGGCGGTCGCATTGGACCGCCGCGGCCGGCTCGCGGCCGCCACGTCCACGGGCGGCATGACCGGCAAGCGCTTTCAGCGCATCGGCGATTCGCCGATCATCGGCGCGGGAACCTACGCCGATGACCGTGCGTGCGCCGTGTCTGCGACCGGACACGGAGAGGTGTTCATTCGCGCCGCGGTGGCGCACGACATCTGTGCGCGCTTGCGCTTTGGCGGGCGCAGTCTCGCGGAGGCCGTTCGCGAAGTGGTGCTGGAGGAGCTTCCCGCGCTCGGCGGCGAAGGCGGCGTCATCGCGATAGACGGCCACGGCCGGATCGCCATGGAATTCAATTCCGAGGGGATGTTCCGTGCCAGCAGGCGGGCGGGCGAGGAGCCAAGCGTCGATATCTACCGCTCTTAGGACCCTGGCTCCCGGGCGCCCGCTGCGCCCGACGGGTTACCCTCCCCGCTGGGCGCGGCGAAGATCGAAGCGCCCGGTTTTCAGCGTGTGGTACTCGGCTTCCATGACGACGACGCGGTTCCGGCCCTGCTCCTTCGCACTGTACAAAGCCTCGTCGGCCAGCTGAATCAGGCCTTCGGCGGTGCGGTTCGCGCCGGGAAGTATGAACGCTGCGCCGATGCTCACGGTCAGGCGGCTGGCCACACGCGAAGCCTCGTGCGGAATGTTGAGCTCCGCGATCGAGCGTTGAATGCGCGTAAGCACTTCCGCCACGTAATCGCGGCTTGCCTCGTACAAAACGACGGCAAATTCCTCCCCACCGTACCGCGCGACGAAATCCAACGGACGGCGTGCGCACTGGCTCAGCGAGACGGCGACCGCGCGCAGGCATTCATCGCCCGCCTGATGACCATAGCGGTCGTTGTAGTCCTTGAAGCAGTCGATATCGACCAGCACAACGGCCACCCGCTGGCCGTCGCGTACCGCCTGGTGCCATACGCGCTGGATGTGCTGATCGAACATGCGGCGGTTTTGAATGCCAGTGAGACCGTCGCGCGCCACCATTTCCCGCAGCAGCGCGGCCTCGAGAAAGCGCATGCGGCTGGTCTTCTCGTGCATGTAGACCACCGATGCGCAGAACAAATTGACGGCCATCAGCGCCAATGCGTCGTAGCCGTATTCGCCGCCCGGCAGCTGCAGCGAGGTCCCCGCGGCCAGAAACACGAACGTCACGATCACGCTGGCCGCGAGCGCGTGATAGAAAATAAGGCCGCCCATGAAGTAGATGAAAACGACGGTCAACAACAGTCCGGGAAACAGCATGGAGACGCCGCCGAGCGAGGCGATCAGCTGGATCGCCACCACGCTCAAGCCCGCCACCGTGATCGCCGCGAGCGCGAACGGAGGATAAATACGATGCCGGCGCGGCGAAAAGCTCGCGCCAAGACAGATCAACAGCAGGGGGATCATCACCAGCATGTGGATCATGCTGGGAATGCGATTCAGATCGCGGCCGAGCACGGTCGCTTCCATGGCCGAGCAGGCGACGATGATGGTGATCGCGAGGCAGAGATTGATGCGGATATGCCGCAGGTTCTCGTCGAGGACGGCCTGCCGGAATGCCGGCTCGAGTTCGGAATCGAACGTCAGCCACGGAAAGCCCGCCTTCAGTTGCCGCGCATGCGGTAAATCCGGAAGATCCTCCCCGGGGAATCGATTGCCAGTGATCATTGCGCGCACCCTAGCGTCCATCCGGCGACGACTCAGTGAATTGCACCACACGTTGTGGAAAAATGTGTGACGCGCATCCCGATCTTATGTAAAAGGGGCGCGGCTGGTCACTCGGCCAGATAGTGGGCGAGATAGGTGTCGAAATCCGTCTTGTCGGCGGCCTCGATCCGGCGCTGTTCGTCGTGCGAGTCCTGCGCAGCGGCCGCAAACTCGGCGAGGCGCCGCTCGTTGGGCGGATAAAGGTCCAGGAAATAGTCCTTGTGCATCTTCGACATGCGCCTTGCGAGCTGGAAGAACGATTCGCCGCTTTGGCGCATCTCGGTGAGCAGGCGCGCCGAGGGCGTACGCTCCGCATCCTCGATCTTGGCGCGCTGCTGCTCCAGAGCGGCCGTGTAGGGGCGCGCCGGCTCCCCGTGATCCAGCATCTCGCACAGTCCCTGCATCGAGTCGAGCAGCTCGCGCGCCCACTCGCACATCTGGAACTGCCGGCCGTCGCGGTTCAGCCTGAGCCCGGGCTCGCGCCCGCGCCGCGCCACCTTGAGATGGTTCTCATCCAGCGTCTCCTGCTCGCTGCGGCCGATCGGCGCGCTGTCGCTCAGCAGGCACAGTGCGAGGAACGCCTCGAGAAAGCGCAGCTTGTTCTGGTTCACCCCGACTGGGTCGAAGGCGCTGACGTCGAGTGCGCGGACCTCCACGTACTCCACTCCGGCGCGGCGCAGCGCCTTGGTGGGCCTCTCGCCGGACCTCGCGACGCGCTTGGGTCTGATGTAGCTGTAGTATTCGTTCTCGATCTGCAGGATATTGGCATTGAGCTGCAGATATTCGCCGCCGACCTTCACCCCGATCTCGGCGTACGGCGGGTAAGGGGTGCTGATGGCCTTGGAAAGGTCCCGCACGTACTCGTCCAGGCTGTTGACGGAGACGCTCACCGTGGCTTGATTCTTGTTGCGGTAGCCGATGTCGCTCATGCGCAGCGAGGTCCCGTAGGGTTCGTACACGGTATCGTCGTCGAACCTCGACAAACTGATCTCACGCCCCGCGAAGAAGCTCCTCGAGACCGCCGGCGAGGTGCCGAACAAGTACGGCACCAGCCAGCCGAAGCGGCGGTAATTTCTGAGGACCCCGAAGTACTGCTCGGACACGAAGTCCTGGCGCGGCCCATTCGCTCGGTTGATGCCCTCGAGCGCATCCCACAGGCCGGCGGAGAACGAGTAGTTGAAGTGCACCCCGGAGATCGCCTGCATGATGCGGCCGTAGCGCATGCCCAGACCGTGGCGGTAGACGGTTTTCATCCGGCCGACGTTCGAGGAGCCGAATTGCGCGAGGGGTATGCTGGCGTCGCCGGCAATGGCGCAGGGCATGCTGGTCGACCACAGCAGCTCGTCATCCAGATGCCTGTAGACGAACTGATGGATGTCGCACAGATATTGCAGCAATTCCCACGTCTCGAGGAAAGGCGGCGTAACCAGCTCGATCAGCGACTCGGAGAAGTCGGTCGTGATGTGTTCGTTCGTGAGCGGCGCGCCCAGGGCGGCCGGGTGACGCGTTTGCGCGATCTCGCCCGCCGGCGACACGCGCAGCGATTCCTTCTCGACGCCCTTGCGCCCGCCGCGCAGCACCGCCCGATCGCCGGAATTGATGAGCCCCGCCAGCCTGCGCTCGAATTTCCTGTCGACCACGTTACGCATCCGGCTAGGATACTAGAACCGTTGCCTAAGGCAGCTCGGCAACGACTTCGATTTCCACGAGGAAACCGGCATCGACCAGGCGCTGCACCTGCACCCAGGAAGCCGTCGGCAGGCGCTCCTTATCGTAGTACTCGAAGCGCAGATCCGACGCCTTCAGCAGGGCGTCCATGTTCGTCGTATAAATGGTCTCTTTGACGACCTCTTGGAAGCCGGCGCCGTGAGCCGCCAGCGTGCGCCGTATGTTGGTGTAGGCGGCGCGCATCTGCCCGGCCATGTCGCCGGGCGCCACCAGATTGCCGTTTGCATCCACAGCGACCGAGCCGGAAATATACAGGGTCTTGTCGACCAGCACCGCTTGAGAGTACCCGAAATCCTTCTCGAAGCCGTTCATATGAAATACTTGCTTGGTCCGCGGCGGAGGCGGTTCCGGCTCGCGCTGGCAGGCCGCCAGGCACAACGCCGGCATGATCCATACGAACTTCCTCACCGCGCACCCTGATGAGCCGGCCCTTGCCGCTGCACCGACTCGGCCCGGGTCCGCAATGCGCGCAGCATTTTGGGCAAATCGTGCCTCAAGGCGACTCTGACGATCCAGTTCGGAACCCAAAAGCCGGGAGCCAAATCCACCGAATATTGCGCGATGGTGAAGTCGCCGTCGCTGTGCAGATTCCAGGAGGCCTTGAGCACGCTCAAATCGCCCGATATCCGCTCGATCGATACCCGCGCAGGCTTGTCGTAGGTCGCCATGAACTCATAGGTCAATTTGGGCACATACCAGGAATAGTCGAGGACTTGGCGAATAATCTGCCAGGACTGGTCCGGCGCCGTCTCGAGCACGACGCACTCGGCGAGTCCCGGCACCATCTTAACCGCCTCGGGGCAGCTTTTGACCAGGGACCAGACGATCTCGCGAGACGCACGGATTCTCACGGTCGCACTTGCGTGTCCGCTCTGCGCCCCGGAATCGAGTACCACACCCACCTCGATGTCGCCGTGCTGCTCGGCCTCTTTGGCAATGTCCGCGAGCGCAGCGGAACCGATCGACAGCAGCCATAAGGCAGATACGATTGCCGGGCGGTTCAATGTACGGCGTCCAGCCAGCGATCGATTCTGGGCTCCAAAATGTCCAGCGGCATTGCACCGCCATCGAGCAGTTCCGCGTGGAAAGCCTTTACATCGAAGCGCGCCCCCAGCGTCTGTTCCGTCCGCGCCCGCAGGCCCCGTATCCTCCGTCCTCCCATGGCGCACGCCAACGCCTCGCCGGGCAACGACAGGTCGCGATCCACCGTCTCCCGCGCGGCTGACTCGTCGATCGACAGCTGGGCTTTCAGGTAATCGATCGCCTGCTCGCGAGTCCAGCCTTGCGCGTGCAGGCCGGTGTCGATCACCAGCCCGGCTGCGCATCCCATCTCGACCATCAGGGCTGCTATTCTCGATTCCGGATCGCGGTAAAGCCCCATCTCCTCGCCGAGCGATGCGGCGTATATGCCCCACCCTTCGACGAAGGCCGGATCGCCGCCTAATCTGCGGAACGCCGGCAGGTCGGAGCGCGCCTGCTGGATCGCGAGCTGGTACTGGTGTCCGGGCACCGCCTGCTGGAGAAAAAGAGCGGCCGACGCCGTGACCGGGCGCGCCGTCATGGCGGCGGCATTCACGTAGAGAGTGGCCGCGGTGTTCCCGTTCGGCGTTCCGCGCTGATAGGACAGCGCCGGCGCGGTCGGCTGGCGGAACGTCTCGACGCCGCGGATCGCGAAATCGGCCTGCGGCGCTTGGGAAAACAGCGCGGGCATCGCCGCCGCGACCTGCGCCTTGAGGTCGGCGTAGAAGCTCGACAAATCGTCGGTAGACCGGTTGGACTGGCGGGGACTGCCCGCCTCCGCGAGCAATGACTGCAAGCGTGCGTGCAGACGCTCGACCTCCGTCTGGCCCATTCTGTGGATTTCGGCCGGCGTGAGCGAGGCATCGGCTTCTCGCCTGATCAGGAAGGCGTACCAGGACTCCCCGAGCGGCAGCGCCGAGAGGCCCACGTTTTCTCTCGCCCGCGGCAGGTACTCGTCGCGCAGGAAGTCGTGCAACATGCGGTACGCCGGCAAAATCCTGTCCCTGACGCCTGCCGTGATTCCCTGCGAAATCCGGTACCGCTCCGAATCCGCGAGCGTCGCCGGGATGGAGCCCAACGGCTGATAGAACACATTGGCGGGCGAGTCCGCGCCGAGCGCGGCCAGCTGCGGCAGCGTCTCCTCGACCAGCACGCGCGGCAGCGCATAGCCGCGCCGCATCCCCTCGCGCATGTTGGCAACGGCCTGTCCGGTCCAGCGCACATACGCGTCCATTCGTGCGCGCCAATGTTCGTAGTCCTTCGCGCTCAATATCGCGTATTGGCCCGCGCCCGCCCCGGTTTGCGCGAACAGCTGCGGCATCGAGCGAAAAGGGTTGACCGGCAGGAGCTCGGACGGATAGGTGAAGCTTTCGACCGCCAGTTCGCGCTCGCGCCTGAATACGTCGTAGGTCAATCGCCAATCAGCGTCCAGGCGCAGCCGCGGCAGGTCGAGCACCGCCCCGAGGTAGCCGCGCTCGAGCGCCAATGAATCCGCGAGAAATTGCGCGGAAATGTCATAGCCGTCGGCGCCGTCGAAGCGCCGCGCGGCGCCCTCCGGCAGGCGCTGCGGGTTGAGCCGCAAATATTCGGCCCAATATTGCTCAACGAGGCGGGCCAGTTGTTCGTGCGGCGCCGGCGCAATCGGCGGATGGATCGGCGGGGGCGGCGCGGAGCCGCATCCGAGCAGGGCCATGATGGCGAATCCGATCGGCACCGAGTGCAAAAAGCGAATCATGAATCGATTATAAGCCGGCCGGCGGGTTCATAATCCGCAGCTTCAGTATTCTGGTCGCCCAATCCCTGGAGGTATACGTATGTTGGTTGGATCAAATGCGCGGCGTGTCGCCATCGTCGGCGGCATACGCATTCCTTTCGCACGCGGCAACGGAGCGTACGCAGAGGTCGGCAACCAGGAGATGCTCACCGCAGCGTTGCGCGGTGTGGTCGAGCGTTACGGATTGCTGGGCCAGCGCGTGGACGAGGTCGCCGCCGGCGCGGTCATGAAGCATTCCAGCCAGTGGAACCTGACTCGCGAGTCCGTGCTCGGCTGCGGCCTGGCGGCGGAAACGCCCGGGCTCGATCTGCAGCGCGCCTGCGGGACGGGCCTCGAGGCCGCGATTGTTCTTGGCAACAAGATTGCGCTCGGACAGATCGACAGCGCCATCGCAGCGGGCGTGGATACCGTCAGCGATCCTCCCGTGGTCTACCCAAGGGCGTTCCAGCAGCTCTTGCTCAAGAGTTATCGCGGCAAGTCCGCGTCCGCACGTCTCGGCCCGTGGTTCGGATTGCGCCTCGGGCATCTGCGCCCCGTACTTCCGGGGCTTGCGGAGCCGCGCACCGGTCTGTCGATGGGCGAGAGCACCGAGCTCATGGTCAAGACCTGGGGAATCACCCGCGCCGAGCAGGACCAGCTGGCCCTGGAGAGTCATCAAAAGGCGTCCGCCGCCTATGCCGCCGGATTCTATCAAGACCTGGTGCGCGATTATCTGGGTCTCGCTCGCGACAACAATATCCGCAGCGACACCACGCTCGAAAAGCTCGCCAAGCTCAAGCCGGTATTCGATTCCTCCGGGGCGGGCACCTTGACGGCGGGCAATTCGACGCCGATGACCGACGGCGCCTCGGCGGTGCTGCTCGCTTCCGAAGCGTGGGCGCGCGAGCGGAATCTGCCGGTGCTCGCGTACCTTGCCTTCGGCAAAGTGGCCGCGGTCGATTACATCGAAAAGAAGGAAGGTCTGCTGATGGCCCCGGCCTACGCGGTGCCCCGGATGTTGAACGATGCACGCCTGACGCTTCAGGATTTTGATTTCTACGAGATTCACGAAGCATTTGCGGCGCAGGTGCTGTGCACGCTCAAGGCGTGGAGCGATCCGGTGTTTTGCCGAGAGAAGCTGGGCGCCGCGGGCGCGCTCGGCACGATCGATCGCGCCAAGCTCAATGTGAAGGGCGGAAGTCTGGCGATCGGCCACCCCTTCGCCGCGACCGGCGCGCGCATCATCGCCACCCTCGCCAAGATTCTCGATGAGAACCGCGCGCGGCGCGGCTTGATCTCCATCTGTACGGCCGGCGGCATGGGCGTCACCGCCATCTTGGAGCGATGAGGATTGTTGAGCGCGGGCGAGTGAACGCGCTATCCTCGATTTCTTGCGTCGAAACCCAGGGCTGATTCCGGGATCCAAAATGAAACTGAAAGATTCAGGCTTGCTGCGGGAGCAATGCTTCGTGGACGGCCGGTGGGCGCCGGCGGACAACGGCGGCACTCTGGCGGTGCACAATCCGGCAACGGGAAAAACCCTGGGCGTGATCCCGAACATGGGCGCCGGAGAAGCGCGCCGCGCGATTGCGGCCGCGGCCCAGGCTCTGCCCGCCTGGGCGGCCCGAACCGCGAAGGACCGCTCGGTCGTACTGCGCCGCTGGTTCGATCTGATCCTGCAGCATCAGGAGGATCTTGCGACGCTCATGACGGCGGAGCAGGGCAAGCCGCTGGCCGAGTCGAAGGGGGAAATCGGCTACGCGGCCTCGTTCATCGAGTGGTTCGCCGAAGAGGGCAAGCGGCTGTATGGCGATGTCATTCCCGGTCATCAGGCCGACAAGCGGATTTTGGTCTTGCGCCAACCGGTCGGAGTCGTGGCGGCAATCACGCCGTGGAACTTTCCATCGGCGATGATCACCCGCAAGGCGGGACCCGCGCTTGCAGCCGGCTGCACGATGGTGTTGAAACCCGCTACTCAGACGCCGTACTCGGCGCTTGCGCTCGCGGATCTCGCCGATCGAGCCGGCATTCCACCCGGCGTCTTCAACGTGATCACGGGATCGTCGGCGGCGATCGGCGGCGAGATGACCTCCAATCCGACGGTGCGCAAGCTCACGTTCACCGGCTCGACCGAGGTCGGCAAGAAACTGATGGCCCAATGCGCCGGCACGATCAAGAAGCTGTCCCTGGAATTGGGAGGCAACGCACCGTTCATCGTCTTTGACGATGCCGATCTGGATGCGGCCGTGCAGGGAGCCATCGCCAGCAAGTACCGCAATACCGGCCAGACCTGCGTTTGTGCGAATCGCCTGCTGGTGCAGGAAGGCGTCTATCAGGAATTCGCGAAGAAGCTCACGGCGGCGGTCGGCAAGCTGCGCGTCGGCGACGGACTGGAAGGCGCGACGGATCAGGGACCGCTGATCGACGCGAAGGCCATCGCCAAAGTCGAGGAGCATGTCGCGGACGCCGTGGCGAAGGGAGCCAGCGTCGCGCTGGGCGGCAAGCGCCATGCGCTGGGCGGGACGTTTTTCGAGCCCACGATACTCACCGGCGTCACGCCCGCCATGCTGGTCGCGCGCGAAGAGACGTTCGGGCCGGTGGCGCCGCTGTTCAAATTCAAAACGGAGGCGGAGGCGATCGTAATGGCCAACGACACGGAGTTCGGCCTGGCCGCTTATCTGTACACGCGCGATCTCGCGCGCAGCTGGCGCGTTTCCGAGGCCATTCAGTACGGGATCGTGGGCTTGAACACCGGCATCATTTCCACCGAGGTCGCCCCATTCGGCGGAGTCAAGGAGTCCGGAATCGGGCGGGAGGGCTCGAAGTACGGGATTCTCGACTACACCGAGATGAAATACGTATGTGTGGGCGGCGTCTAGGAGCCTAG
Organism: uncultured Gammaproteobacteria bacterium; assembly: GCA_963837045.1. GTDB lineage: Bacteria > Pseudomonadota > Gammaproteobacteria > Steroidobacterales > Steroidobacteraceae > Bog-1198. Next base: position 653,438 of record CAWIMA010000008.1, on the reverse strand, counting down.
GCTGACCCGTGCTCGGACGCTTCCTCGAATATTCGATCGCCACTCCGGATATTCAAGCGTCCATGGAGTTTTACGGCAAGCTCGGCTTTTCTCAGGCGGAGGTCGGTGAAGCGTGGCCGCATCCCTACGCGGTGGTCACGGACGGCCGCATCTGCCTGGGGCTGCACGGGGAATTCATTCCCTCACCGTCGATCACCTTCGTGAAGCCGGATCTGCTGCGGCATCTGAGCGAGCTCGAAAGACTGGCGCTGCATTTCGAATTTCGCCGGCTCGGGAACGATGTGTTCAATGAACTCGGCTGGTTCGCCCCCTGCGGTCACCTGATCCGGCTGGTGGAAGCCCGGACCTTCAGCCCCGCCAAGCGCCGGGCGACCGACTCTTCGCTGTGCGGCTATTTTCTCGAGATCGCGCTGCCCGCGCCGGACCGCAACGCGGCCAAGGAATTTTGGGAGAAATTCGGATTTGTCGCCATGGACGAGCCGGACGCACTGCTGCCGCACGTCTCCTGCACCAGCGATTCCGTCAATATCGGTCTCTATGAACCCGCGCACTTGCGCGGCCCCGCCCTTTTGTTCGAAGCAGGCGACGTCGGCGGCACCCTGGCCCGGCTGGCCGAAGCCGGAATAACGCCGACGGGTCAAGTGCCGCTGCCCCTGCGGCAGGTGCCCGCCACCGTGCTCACGGCCCCCGAAGGGACGCACCTGCTGCTGTTCTCCGAAGTCGGTGCTTGATTCGCCGCCGCGACGAATTCGAATTTCACGCGCATTTCGTCCTGCACGCGGAGCGCGCCCAGCAGCGCGCTGAACGGCGCGAGGCCGAGCGCCGATTGGCGCACGGTGAACGTTCCGCCGGCGCTCAAGCGAGCCGGAGCGATGTCGACCGTGAACGGCACCGCGAGCGTCGACTCGTGCCCCGCCACCTCGACCGAGAGGCTGGCCTCGAGTGCGCCGTGCGCCGCCGTCACGGCCAGGCTGCGTACCGTGATAACGGGAAATTGCGCCGCGTCGAGCACGGCCGGGCTCAGCATGTTGCGCAAGGTGCCGGACTTCGCGTCGTCCGAGGTATCCTCGGCAAAATCGGCACCCTCTTCGCGGCGCAGCGCGGCGTCGTCGACCACGAAGCCTGCGGCGGGAATGGTCAGGGAAAACGCCGCGGCGGAGGCGGTCCCTGCATACCTCACCCAGCCGCCGAGCGATCGGTTGACGATGACGTGATTGTGCCCGAGCTGCGCCATCGGGCCGGCGCGATAGACCAAAATGCGCAGTTCCGACCGCGCCGGATCGATGCGATAGACGGGCCCGGGCAGGGGCGGCTGGATCGTGCCGGCCGAACCCGGCGGCGCCGATAGCCGGGACGGCGGCGCGCCGCATGCGGCCAACAGCGAGAGCGCGAGAACGACTGAGCAGTAGCTTCTGAACACGATTCGCGCTCCGCTCTCTTGCTAGACTAAGTCTCCTGCAGTGTGCACGCGGAGACCTAAGGATGCCAACTTTAAGTACCCCGACGCGCTACAGCGCGGTGGCAAAGCTCTTTCATTGGGTCATTGCCGCGCTGATCGTGACTCAATTCGTGCTTGCCCGCATCGCGGCCGGGCTGCCGCTGGGAATGCACAAATTGACGGTGCTCGCGCGGCACAAGAGCATCGGCATGACCGTGCTGATGCTCGCGATCCTGCGGCTCCTGTGGCGGCTCAAACATCCGCCGCCCGCGCTGCCGTCCGAAATGTCGTCGGGCGAACGGCTGGCGGCGCGAGGCACGCACGTTGCGTTCTACATCCTGTTGTTCGTGCAGCCGATCACCGGCTGGATGATGTCCTCCGCGAAGAATTATTCCGTCAGCTGGTTTGGTCTGTTCACCTGGCCGAATCTGATCGGCAAGAATGAAGGCGCCTTCAACTTTCTGCGCCTGACGCACGATGCCTTGAGCGGCGTGCTGTTCGCGATCGCCGTCTTGCACATCGTCGCGGCGCTCAAGCACCATTTCTGGAACCGCGACGAGGTATTGTTGCGCATGCTGCCGTTCGCCGGTTCGCAGAGACCCCGCTGATGAGCCGAACGCTGCGGGCGGCTGCATTCTCGGGCGCCGCGATCCTGGCCGCCGCGATCCCGGGCGCCGCGATCCCGGCCGCCGCGCCCCAGGCGGCCGCGGCGCCGGTGAGCTATACGGCGGATCCGGGCGCCAGCCGCCTGGAATTCGTGGGCATCCAGGCCGGCGCGGAATTCAAGGGCGTCTTCCACAGGTTCACCGCCGCCATCGACTTTGCGCCGGACGCCCTGATCAATGCGCACTTCGATGTTCAGATCGAGCTCAGTTCCCTGGATTCGATGGACAACGATCGCGACAGCACCATGCGCGGTGCCGACATTTTCGATGTCGCGCACTATCCGACCGCGCATTACGTGACCCGCAGCTTTGCGAAGACCGCCGCCGGCTACACCGCGCTCGGCACATTGACGCTGCATGGAGTGACCAGGGACGTTCCCATCGATTTTCAGTTCACCGCGACTTCCGCCGGCGCCAGGCTCGAGGGCACCGCCAAGCTCAAGCGCCTGGATTTCGGGGTCGGTCAGGGGGACTGGAAGAGCACCGAATCGGTCGCGGACGCCGTGAAGGTGACCTTCTCGCTGGTGCTGAAACCTAGGAGCCCCCTGATCACCGGACCGGCAGCTCCCGGGACTTCTGCACCGTGCGCAGCGCGAAGCTCGAATGCACCCGGGCGACGTTGGGAAGCCGCGTAAGGTGCTGGCTGTGCAGGCGCTCGAAGTCCGCCGTGTCGGCGAGCACCACCCGCAGCAGGTAGTCGTATTCGCCGGACATGAGGTAGCACTCCATGACTTCCGGCACCTTGCGGGCGGCTTCCTCAAACGCGTGCAGATGCGCCTGCTCTTGGCGCTCCAGCGTAATGTTCACGAACACGTTGACGGGACAGCCGGCCTTTTGCTGATTGATCAGCGCCGCATAGCCCTCGATGAATCCCGCCTCCTCCAGCGCCCTGACCCTCCGCAGGCACGCCGATTCGGACAAGCTCACCAGATCGGCCAGCTGACTGTTGGTGATCCTGCCATCGAGCTGCAGGGCGCGGACGATGGCGCGGTCGTATCGGTCCAGCTTGATCAAAAAGTTCCTCCATTTGCCGAAGCCGCCACTTTATTGCGCCAAACTTCCTAAATTGGGCAGATTCTGCCACAGGCGCGCCGAAACGGGCGAGTTTTGCAATATTCCGGCGCAGCCCGCGGGTAGGCTGGTGCGCTACCCCACGCCCGCGGAGCAGTCCCATGAAAATCGGAGTCCCCAAAGAGATCAAGATCCACGAATATCGCGTGGGGCTGGTACCCGCAGGCGTGCGCGAACTCGTCGATGCGGGGCATCAGGTCCTGGTGCAAAGCGGCGCCGGAGCCGGCATCGGATTCGAGGATTCGCATTATCAATCCGCCGGCGCCGGCATCGCGGCGCGTGCGGCGGACATTTTCTCCTCGGCCGATCTCATCGTAAAGGTGAAGGAGCCTCAGCTGGCGGAATGCAGGCAGCTGCGTTCGGGACAAACTCTGTTCACCTACCTGCACTTGGCCGCCGACCGCGAACAGGCCGAGGCGCTGCTGGCGTCGGGCGCCACCGCCATCGCTTATGAAACGGTGACGGCGCCTGACGGGTCGCTGCCGCTGCTGACCCCGATGAGCGAAGTGGCGGGCCGCATGTCGGTGCAGGTGGGCGCCCACTGCCTGCAGAAGGCCAACGGCGGCTTCGGAGTGCTGCTGGGCGGCGTGCCCGGCGTGCCGCCCGCCAAGGTCGTGATACTGGGCGGCGGCGTTTCGGGCACGCATGCGGCGGAGATGGCCGTGGGCATGCGCGCCGACGTGACGGTGGTCGACCGTTCGGTCAAGAGACTGCGTGAACTCTCCTCGATGTTCGCGAGCCAGCTGAAGACCGTGTACTCCACGGCGCACGCCATCGAGGAGCTGGTGCGAGACGCCGATCTGGTCATCGGGGCGGTGCTCATCGCCGGCGCGGCCGCGCCGAAGCTCGTCACTCGAGCCATGGTCAAGAGCATGAAGCCCGGCGCGGTGCTGGTCGATATCGCCATCGATCAAGGCGGCTGCTTCGAAACCAGCCGGCCTACCACGCACGCCGAACCGACCTTCGTGCTCGACGGCGTCGTCCACTACTGCGTGACCAATATGCCGGGGGCGGTGCCGCGCACCTCCACCTTCGCGCTCACCAACGCGACCCTGCCCTATGTGAAGGCGCTCGCCGACCACGGCTGGCGCAGCGCCTTGGCGCATGATCCGGGTCTGGCGCGCGGCCTGAACGTGCACGCCGGCCAATTGACGCACGCGGCCGTGGCCAGCGCACTGGGCCTTCAATTCCGGGAATTTCGCGACGCCTAGCCCAGGAGCCTGTCTGAGTAATCCGCGTGAGCCGCGTTGGCTGGGAGAGCGAGCGGATGCAAGGCGCGCGGCGCAGGCCGTGGTAATCGCCACGGCCAAGCCGCGCAACACCGCAGGCGCCGCTCTCCCGGCCAACCCTTCGGGACCGGGCAGATTTCGCTTCATCCGTCGTTGTCGCCTCCTCATTGGGTGTTAACCCAACCGCGTCGGCTCCGCCTCGGCTGAAGCGAAATCAGCCTTAGGTAAGGCCACGGGGATTACTCAGACAGGCTCCTGGGCTTCGGACGCGTATTGCTACTGTACGGTCGATCAATTACTCTCGCCCGTGCCCCAAAGAGAAAAGGAATTCCCATGGCAAGCAAGCGTTCTCAACCGAAATTCCGGCGGGCGGCGCCCGCCGTTCGCCGCGAGGCGCTGGTCGATGCGACGCTGCGCTGCCTGAAGCAATACGGCCACGAGGGCGTGTCGGTGCGCCGGATCAGCGCCGCGGCGGGAGTGTCCATCGGGTTGATCAACCATCATTTTCCCAGCAAGTCCGGTCTGGTGGCCGTGGCCTACGAAACGCTGGCGCTCAGCCTGCAGGATTCGATTCGGGCTCAAGCTGAGAACAAAGCGGTATCGCCGCGCGATCGGTTGAGCGGATTTTTCCGCGCTTCCTTCTCTCCGGAAATCCTCGATCCGCAGCTGTTCAACGTCTGGCTCGTATTCTGGAGCATGGTCGCGCACTCCCCGGAGATTCGCGCCGTGCATGATCGGACCTACGGGAAGTACCGCTCGACCCTGGAGTCCCTGCTCGGCCAGCTCGCCGATTCCGGCGCCGCGCCGCAATTCAAGCTGCGGTCGGCGGCCATCGGCCTGTCCGCCCTGCTCGACGGCCTTTGGGTGGAACTGAGCCTGAGCCCGACCACATTCAAGCCGCGCGAAGCGATCGCGCTGTGCGAGGACTGGGTGAATGCACTGTGCGACGGCGCATTGCCGCGGCTGTTGACGAACCGCAAGGCCAGGGCCGGCTCGCCGCCCCGCCATCGCAAGTCTTGAGGAGCATCTTCAGTTGAAGAGCCACTACCGGGTCATCGTCATCGGCGGCGGCATCGTCGGCACGAGCGTGCTGTATCACCTGGCCAAGCTAGGCTGGAGCGACATCGCGCTGATCGAGAGGTCGGAGCTGACCGCGGGCTCGACCTGGCACGCCGCGGCGGGCTTTCACGTGCTCAACGACGACCCGAACGTCGCTGCGCTGCAGTCGTACACGATCAAGCTCTATACACAGATCGAATGGGAGAGCGGGCAGAGCGTCGGCATGCACATGCCGGGTGGCTACAGCCTCGCCACGACCCCGGCGCGCTGGGAATGGCTCAAGGCGGAAGCGGCGATTTACGAGACGCTCGGCATCGGTGCCCGGCTCGCCAGCGCCGAGGAGATCGTCGCGGACTGCCCGATCGTCGACCCAACGGGCCTGCTGGGCGGCCTGTTCGACCCGCACGAAGGCGCGCTCGATCCGCACGGCACGACGCATGCATTCGCGGGGGCCGCGAAGAAGCGCGGTGCCGACGTGGTGCTGCGCAACCGGGTGCTCGCCCTGACGGCGCTGCCGGACGGCCGCTGGCGGCTCGACACCGAGCACGGCAGCGTCACCGCGGAACACGTGGTGAATGCGGCGGGCCTGTGGGCGCGCCGGGTGGGCGCCATGGTGGGGCTCGATCTGCCGCTCACCCCGATGCAGCACCACTACCTCATCACCGAGGATCTGCCGGAACTCGTGGCGCGCGAGGGCGAGATGCCGTGCGTGACCGACCTCGAGGGATTCACCTACCTGCAGCAGGAGCGCAAGGGAGTGCTGCTCGGCGTCTACGAGCGCAACCCGAAACATTGGAAGACCGAGGGAGCCGATTGGGACTACGGCATGGAATTGCTGCCCGAGGAGATCGACCGGATCGGCGATGAGCTCGCGATCGGTTTTGCGCGCTTCCCGAGTCTGCAGCAGATCGGGATCCGCAAATGGGTGAACGGCGCGTTCACCTTCACACCGGACGGCAACCCGCTGGTCGGCCCTGTTCCGGGACTGCGCAACTATTGGACGGCGTGCGGATGCATGTCCGGATTCTCGCAGGGCGGTGCGATCGGCCTGGTGCTCGCCAACTGGATCGTCGAGGGCGACCCGGGGGCGGACATCTTCGGCATGGACGTCGCGCGCTACGGCCCGTTCGCGAGCAATGACAGGTACCTGCGGGAGATGACCGCGCAGTTCTATTCGCGGCGCTTCGTGATCGCCTATCCGAACGAGGAGCTGCCGGCGGGGCGGCCGCTCAAGATGACCCCGAGCTACGACGCGCAGAAGGCTGCCGGTGCGCGCTTCGGCGTGGTCTGGGGCATGGAGACGCCCCAGTATTTCGCTCCCCGTAGGCCGGACTTCGTCGAGGAACCCTCGCTCAGGCGCTCCAATGCGCACCCCTTCGTCGAAGCGGAAGTCGCCGCCACACGGACGGCGGCGGGGCTGCTCGACACCGGCGTCTACGGCCGCTACGAAGTGTCCGGACCGGGATCCGCCGCATGGCTCGAAGGCCTGCTCGCCAACCGGCTGCCTCCCGTCGGCAAGCTCAGGCTCGCGCCCATGCTCGCGCCCTCCGGCAAGCTTATGGGGGATCTGACCGTCGCGCGTCTCGCGCCGGACCGCTTCTGGCTGGTGGGCTCCTACTATCTGCAGCAGTGGCACCTGCGCTGGTTCCGGGACCATCTTCCAGGCTCCGGCGTCGCGATCGAAAACCTGTCGGAAAGCTGGCTCGGCTTCTCGCTCTCGGGTCCGCGCTCCCGCGACATCCTCGCCCGGCTCACCCGTGCGGATGTCGGCGATGCGGCCCTGCCCTTTCTCGGCTGCCGGCGGCTCGACATTGGACTCACCCAGGCGTGGGTGGCGCGCATCTCGCTCACCGGCGAACTCGGCTATGAAATCACGGTGTCGGCGAGTGAGCAGCGCGCCCTGCATGACGCTCTGCTCGAGCACGGCGCGCCGCTCGGCATGAAACCCATCGGCATGCGCGCGCAGGACAGCCTGCGGCTCGAAAAGGGCTACGGAGTCTGGTCGCTCGAATTCGCCCAGTCCTATACTGCGGCCATGTCGGGCCTCGACCGCTTCATCGCGTTCGACAAGGGCGAGTTCATCGGCCGCGAGGCGGCGCTCGCCGAGCGCGATGCCGGCCCCAGCCAGAGACTCGTTCTGCTGGCGATCGATGCCGCCGACGCCGACGTCACCGGCTTCGAGCCCGTCTGGGCGGGCGGGGGCAAGGTCGGCTTCGTGACCTCGGGCGCCTACGGCCACCACGTCAAGCAAAGCCTCGCGCTCGCGTATCTCGATCCGGCAATCGCGGAGGCGCCCGTGCCGGTCGAGGTGCACGTGGTCGGCGAACGCCGGCCGGCACGCATCCTCGCGCAGCCGCCGTATGATCCGCAGGGGCTCAAGCTGCGTAGTTGAGGTAAAATTGATGCTCGCCGATCCGCCATCATTCCCGTCGACGCGACCGTTGTCCTATGGACAGCTGCGCGATGAGCCGGCCTTCGATCCGAAGCGGCACCTTGCCCTCGAGCCCCCGTCGCAGCGCTGGACGCTGGATGATCTCGGCTACACCGAAGAGGAAGCCAACACCTGCGCCAGTCGAGTGGGGGTCGCAGGTCCGTTTCGTCTGCTCAGCGATCAGGGCGCGGAGGCGGCGCGCACTGTGGCGCTTGCACTCAACGGCTCGAGGCAGGCCGGCGACCGGACGGCCAGCTATCTTGCCGGAGGCGTTTATCGATCCCGGTTCCTGCGGGATCTGTGCAATTGCCCGGATGTCACCGCGTTCTTCTCGGAAATGGCCGGCTGCCAGCTGCTGCCCCACAGCATGCCTTCGCAGCAGGTGTACATCAACTATGCGCCCGAGGATCTCAGCAAGGCGGTGGACACGTGGCATACCGACTCTATCGGGTTCGATTCCGTGCTGCTGATCACTGATCCGGCAAGTTTCAGCGGCGGCCAGTTCCAGTTCTTTCTCGGCACCCGACGCGAAGCGGCCTCGCTGCTTCAAAGCCGCCCGGAGAATCTGACCGCTGCAACTGCCCGGGATTTGCCCGCCGAGCGCGTGGCAGGCGTGCGGTTTCCAGCCGCGGGCTGCGCCGTGTTTCAGCAGGGCACCATGGTCGTGCACAGGGCGACGCGATTGGAGCGGCGCGCAGAGCGCAACACCGTGGTCATCGGATATGTGTCGCGCGACGTCGCGCTGCCCGACCCGACTCAAGATTCGATCATCGACTGGGGGGAGCCCGGACTCATCGCCGAATTTGCCCGTCACAAGGCATGGCTTTCCCGCACGAAACTCGACTATCTGATGCGTCAGATCGACCTGAACGCATCGGCCGCCGACATTCGCGGTCTGCTCGCGGAGGCCATCGCGGATGTGCGGCGTGCGATCGAAGCCATTGACGGCGCCTAAGCCTCAGTGACCGGTCTTGATCCGGGTCCAGGTGCGCGTGCGAAGCCGCCGCACCTTCTCCGTCACGGGTAGTGAGAAATACAGGCGCGCCTCCACTTCCGGCGGCGGGTAGAGTGCCGGATCCCTGAGAATCCACGGCTCGACGTAGGCATTGGCGGTCCGGTTGTTGTTGCCGGCGTGCAGAGTGTTGGTAACGCGCGCAATCACACGCGGCTCCAGCAGGTAGTTCAAGAATACGTGCGCGGCGGCCGGGTGGGGCGCACCGGCCGGGATCAGCAGCGCGTCATAGTTGATGTTGGCGCCTTCGCGGGGAACGGTAAAGGCCAGATGCGGATCGAGGCCGACGGCGCGCGCGCGCGCCATCGCCACGGAATAGTCGCTCGACCAGGACATCGCGATGCAGAGCTCGCGATTGGCAAGGTCGTGGATGTACGTATTCGAATCGAACATGCGGATGCTCGGACGCACCGCGAGCAGCAGCTCTTCCACGGCCTGGTAGTCCTTCGCGCGTGTGGTATTCGGGTCCAGGTGCAGGTATGCGAGCGCCAGCTGTATGACGTCGACCGGCGAGTCGAGAAACGACACGCCGCAATCGGCGAAGCGGGCGACGACGGCGGGCTTGAACAGCATATCGAGGCTGCCGACCGGTGCGTCCGGCATGCGTGCGCGCACCATATCGAGGTTGTAGGCGAATCCGTTGATCGAGTGCAGAAAAGGCACGGCGTAGCGGTTGCCGGGGTCGAACTGGCCGAGCACGCTGAGCGCGTGCGGGTCGAGATGATGCCAGTTCGGAAGCTGCGTACGATCGAGCGGCATGAATGCGCCTGCCGCGATCCCCGTGGCGAAGGTTCCCATGGACGCGCCGACCACGTCGTACCCGGTGTCGCCCATCAGGATGACCGTCTCGAGCGTCTCCTCGGCGTCGTAGGCATCATATGTGACCTTGATGCCGGTCGCGGCTTCGAACGCGGGGATGGTGTCCCGCCCGATGTAGTTCGCCCAGTTATAGTAGTGGACCACTCGCTCTGCGGTCTCGAGCGGCGGTGCGGACCTGCCTTGCTCCCGCGATCCACAGGCCCCGAGCAGGGCACAGAGCGCAGCGGCCGGAAACCGACGCCGGTCCATGCGCTATCCGGCCGGTCGACCGTCCGCGCACAGCCGCAGCACCGCGGCCATGAAATCGGCGGCGTAGCTCGCCTTCACGTAGATGCGGTAGCCCGCGGCCGACGCCGCGAGCACGGCCGGGCAGTCGAACAGAACGACAGCAGCGCAGTCGCGCCCTTCGAGCACCGCCGCGACATCGATCGATGCGGACAAGAGCCGCCCCGCATCCGGCCCCGCAAGATTCATGGCCGCCCATTTGCCTTCGACGTCGACCGCCGCGCCGGTACCCGCGGCCGCAGCGGCGGCGGCCGATGCGCACGCCGAGGCGTCGGGTTCCGGCAGGAGCCAGCGCGCCGGCGCGAAGTGCAGGATCTCAAGCCGCCCCTGAGCGCCGCGCCGCACCCCGCCCGGCGACGCGGGCCAATCCGCAAGACCCGTTCTCGCATCGCCGAACGCGACGAACTCGAGCGCGCATCCGCCGGGCAGCGCCTCGAGCGTACAGCGCAATCCCCGGGCGCCGCCTGCGCTGCTCATGTCTTCATCCGCACGCCGTTCGGATCGAAATGTACCGGCGACACGATGCGCATGCGCGTATCCCCGCCGCGCAGCGGGTCGCGGGCCGTGAGCGCCGCTTCCTCACCGAGGCGCCGCGAGACCAGCGCGAGCCCGATCCACTCGCAGAGCGCCGGGCTGTAGACGGCCGAAGTGACGTACCCGGCCGGGCGCACGGGCTCGTCCGGCGTCGTGAGCTGCGCGCCCGCGAGAAACTTCGCGCGCCCGTCGCGCGCCCTGACGCCCACGAGCCGCGGCCGCGCCGGCTCGTGGAAACCGGGCCGATCGAGCAGCTCCCGGCCCACGCACGGGTTGCCGAGCTTCACGAGCCCCTGCATGTTGAGATCCTGCGGCGTGGTCTCGCCGTTCAATTCCGAGCTCACGAGGTAGCCCTTCTCGACGCGCAGGATGTCGAGCGCGTCGAGGCCGTAGGGCGGCAGGCCGCCCGTCACCAGCGCCTGCCACAGCGGCACCGCGCTGCCCGGCCGGCAGTGCAGCTCATAGGCAAGCTCGCCGGAGAAGCCCGCGCGCAGCACCCGAAGCTCGCGGCCCTGGTAATGCCCATCGGCAAAATCCATGTGCCCGAGGGAGTTCAAGGGGCTTCGCCAGTCCGCCCCGAGCACATTCTCGAGCGTGGCCCGACTTCGCGGCCCCGCGACGGCGATGACAGCCCAGGCATCCGTGACGTCGGTGAGCGTCACTGCCCGTCCGCTCCATTCGGTGGCCCGGTAGTGCTCGAGGTGCGACAGCATGTGGTCGCCGTGGCCCGTGCTTGAGGTGGCGAGAAAGCGGTGGGATGCGAGGCGCAGCACCAGTCCGTCGTCGAGCACGATGCCGTCCTCGCGCAGGTTGACCATGTACTTGCTGCGCCCGATCCTGATCGTGCTGGCCTTCGTCAGATACATCGCGTCGAGGAAGGCCGGCGCATCGGGTCCGGCGATTTCGATCTTGCCGAGCGTCGAGCCGTCGACGATGCCGCCGGACTCGCGCACCCGGCGCGCCTCCGCGATGCCCGCCGCAAACGCGTCAGCGCCGTTGCAGCGGTAGTGGCGCGGCCGCATCCACAAGCCGCTCGGCTCAAGGATGCCGCCGTTGGCCGCGTGCCAGTCATGCAGCGGCGTGCGCCGCGCGATGCGAAAGGCGCGGCCGATGCGCAGACCCGCGAGCGACTGCAGACTCACCGGCTGGAAGGGCATGCGCGGCCGGATGATGCCGACGGCGCCGAGCCCCTCGCCCTTGAGTTCGGCGAGAATCGCGGCGCCGAGCACGCCGCTCGTTGCGCCCTGCTCCGTGCCGATGCCGAGTGTCGTGTAGCGCTTGACATGCTCGATGTCGGCAAAGCCCTCGGCGAGCGCCAGGCGAAGGTCCGCGACGGTCACATCATTCTGCAGGTCCACGAACTGCCGCTTCTCGAGCCGCGGGGGCGCGGGCGAGCGCCAGAACGGTGCGAGTCTCGGAGCATCGTCGCCGCGCCCGGGAACGCTCGAGCCGGACTGCACCGGACATCCTGCGCGACGGGCCGCCTGCCCGCCGGCCGCGTGGCCGTCGGCGAGCACGGCGCCGAGCTCGAGATGACCGTGCGCCGCACCTGCGAATGCTCGCCACTGCGGTTGATCGGCAGCCAGGAAGGCGCCGAGCGCGGCCGAGTACTCGCGCGTGCCGCCTTCCTGCAGCCCTGCCTGCACGCTCGGCGACCAGCCGCCGCTCAGCAGCAAGGCGTCGCAGGCGATGCGTCGCTCGGGGCCCGGGCCACCGAGCGGCACCACGCGCACGGCGCGTATCCGCGGGCCGCCCTCGGCCGCCGTGACGGCGTGGCCCGCCAGGCACTCGGTTCCGCCGCGCTCGAGTTGGGCGCGCAACGCCCCCGGCCGGTCTCCCGCGTGCGCCTCGCCGCGCGTATCGACGATGGCGCGCACCCGCATGCCGCCCGCCGCCAGGCGCACCGCGGCTGCGTACACCCGGTCGTGGTTGGCGAACAGCACAGGCTCGCCGCCGGCGCGCACGCCGTAGCGCGCGAGGTAGCGTTCCGCCGCGCCGAGCAGCATGACGCCTGGCCGGTCGTTGTCGACGAATGCGATCGGGCGCTCGACGGCGCCGATTGCGATGACGAGGGCGCGCGGACGGACGCGGTACATGGTGTTCGCTCCGGGCAATCCGCCCGGCTCCGCGTGCAGCACGATCTGCCCGCCGAAGCCACCCACCATCGCGGTGTCGCAGAGCACGCGCACACCGCGCCCCGCGAGCTCGGCGAGCGTCGAGGACACCCACTCGAGCGCCGGCTGACCCTCGATGCTGCCGTCTTCGAACTCGAGCTCGCCGCCGCAAACCGGCTCGCGCTCGCACAATACGACGCGCGCACCGGCGCGGGCTGCCGCGCGGGCGGCGGTGAGCCCCGCCGCGCCCGCTCCGGCGACCAGCACGTCGCAGGACAGATGCAGGGCCGCAGCCGGCAGCAGCTCGCATGCCCCCGGCGCCTCGCCCAGCCCGGCAAGCCGGCGGATGATCGGTTCGTACGTGCGCCACCTCGGCCAGATGAAGGTCTTGTAGTAAAACCCGGCGCCGAACAAGCCGCCGCCGGCTTGCAGCAGCGAGGCAAGATCCCAAGAGAGCGTCGGCCAGCGGTTCTGGCTGCGCAGAGTCAGTCCGTCGCGAAGCGCGAGCTGCGGCGCCGGAACGTTCGGAATGACGGCCGGGCGGCGGCCGACCGTGACCAGGCCGTTGGGCTCCTCGGGACCCGCGGCCAGCAGGCCGCGCAGGCGGCGATATTTCACGCTGCGGCCGAAATGATCCACGCCCTGCGCCAGCAGCGCGGAAGCGGCGGTATCGCCGGGCTGTCCGAGGTATTCGCGCCCATCGAAGCTGAACCGAATGGCGCCGGCGCGGACCCGGGTGCCACGGCGCATCTCCCCGATCATGACGCGCCATCCACCGGACTGCCGCCGAGCAGCCGGGTCGCGAGGACCGCGCCGGTCGAGGGATTGCGCTCGACCCTGAGCCAGCCGCGGCAGCCTTCGATGTGCTGCCAGTGCTCGACCGAATGCTCGGGACGATCGACACGCTCATAGGTGCGCTCGAACGCGCTGCCCGGGCCCGCCGGCAGTGTCTTGTGAAACGCGAACTCGCGCAGTTCGCGCGGGCCGCAGAACGGGCAGACCAGGAGCGTCACTGGCGCACCGGGAACGGTCCGCCGCCGCGCTCATCGAGCAGGTGGCCGGTGGCGAAGCGCGACAGGGCAAAGGCCTTGATGAGATCCGGCGCGCGGCCGGTGGCCACCAAGGCCGCACAGGCCGCCCCGGAGGCGGGTATGGCCTTGAATCCGCCGTAGCACCAGCCCGCATTCACGAACACATTGTCGTAGCGCAGGCGGTCGATGATCGGGCAGCCGTCCATGGTCATGTCGTTGGTGCCCGCCCATTGGCGCAGGATCCTGATGCCGCCGATCTGCGGCAGCAGCTCGACCGCGCCCTGCGCCACGTCCTCCAGCCGGTCCCAGTGCCCCTCGCGCGTGTAGGACGGGAAGCCGTCCAGGTGGCCGCCCATCACCAGTCCGCCGCGGTCGGACTGCGCGATGTAGACCTCGCCGTGCCCCGGCGAGACGTAGACCAGTACCGTGTGTAGCAGAGGCTTGATGGGTTCGGTCACCATGGCCTGCAGCAGATGTGTTTCGATGGGCAGCGGCACGCCGAGCATGGCGCCGATCATCCCCGTGTGCCCGGCGGTCGCGAACACGATCCGTTCGGCCGTGACGTAGCCGCGGCTGGTCTCGACTCCGGTTGCTGCGTTCGCGGAAATTCGCACCCCCGTCACCTCGCAATCCTCGATGATGTGCACCCCGAGTGCCGTCGCTGCGCGCGCGTAGCCCCAGGCGACCGCATCGTGGCGCACCGTGCCGCCGCGGCGCTGCACGAGTGCGCCCACGATCGGAAAGCGCCGCGGCCTCCGGACCCCGAGCTCGGGACAGAAGCGCTCGAGCTCGGCCGCATCCATGAGCTCGGCGTCGATCCCCGCGAGGCGCATGGCGTTGCCGCGCCGCGCGAGGCCCGGGATGTCGTCATCGGACAGCGCGAGATCGACGACGCCGCGCGGGCTGTACATCACGTTGTAGTTGAGGTCCCGGGACAGCCTCTCGTAGCGGCGCAGCGAGTCCTCGTAGAAGTAATGGTTCTGCGGATACAGGTAGTTCGATCGCACGATCGTCGTATTGCGCCCGACGTTGCCCAGACCCACGAGGCGCTTCTCGAGCACGGCGATCCGCTTCAGCCCGTGGTCCCGCGCAAGATGAAAGGCGGTGGCGAGCCCGTGGCCGCCCGCGCCGACGACGATCGCGTCGTAGGCACCTTCTAGCTTTTGGCCGCTCCACAGCGGGCGCCAGTGGGCGTTTCCGGCGAGCCGGGCGCGAAGCAGCGACCAGGCCGAGTAATGCCGCGCCTCGCGCATCACCCGCGGGCCAGCGCTTCGAGCGAGCGCATCAAGGCCTCGAGACTCGCCGGATCGTGAGCCGGGCGAATCGCGCGCAGCGTCTCCGCGAGCGCGGCCGCTCCGCGCGCGAGCGGCGCATAATCGGCATAGCGCAGCAGCGGATTGAGCCACAGCACCTCGCGGCACGAGCGCTGCAGGCGCCGAGCGGCGGCGCGCAATTCCTCGGGTGAGCCGCGCTCCAGGCCGTCGGTCAGGAGCACGACGATGCTGTTCGTGCCGAGCACCGCTCGCCCGAATCCGCGGACGAGCTCGGCAAGGGCGGCGCCGATCCGGGTCCCGCTGTCGAAGTCGGGCACCGCAGTGCCGATGCGCGCGAGCGAGCGATCGACGTCTCTTACCCGCAGCAAGTGCGTGAGCCGCGTGAGTCGCGTGGCGAACGCGAACAGCTCCACGGCACGATCCCTTCCCGAGAGCGCGTGCGCGAGCTGCAGGAATGCGCGAGAGTATGCGTGCATCGAACCGGAAACGTCGCACACCAGCACCAGCCGTGCCGGACAGTCCCGCCGCATGCGCCAGAACGGGAGTGCCGTGTCCGGCCTGCGCGCGAGTTCGCGGAGTGTGCGTCGCGCGTCGAGTTCGCCGCTCCGCGCGCTCGTACGCCTTCGTCGCGACGGCCGGCGCCACCACCGCGCGGCGCGGCGCGCCAATTCGAGCGCCACCCGCGCCTCGGCCGCCGACATCTGCTCGAAGTCGCGGTGGCGCAGCGTTTCCAAGTCGGAGGCCGCGCGAATCAAGCGGGTCTCGTTCGCGACCGGCCGGCCCTCGGCGAGCCGCTCGGGCGCGGAGGCGAGCCGCCGATTTTCTTGGGTGAGCGGCCGCGGCGCGGGCACGGCCGCCGCGGAATCGGCTGGGGCGGGCGCTGTCAGCAGCGCGGCGGCGAACGCCGCGTCGAACAGGGTGCGGTCCTCGCGGCGATGGATCAGCGCGGCCGCCAGCGCTTCGCGCAGATCCCCGGCGCGCTCGATGCCGACCGTCTCCGCCGCCCTCATCGCGAGCAGCACTTCACCGCTGCCGACCGCTACGCCCGCGCGCCGCAGCAGACCCGCGAGATTGACGATCTGCCGCGTCAGGGACGAGGCGATCATGCGCTTGCGCGCGACTCGGCAAGCAGCCGTTCGAGACGCTCGCCGCGTTCGCGCTCGATGTCGTCGCGATTCTTGAGCAGCGTACCGAGCGTGAGCTCCGTCCATTCCGGCGTGAGGTCCTTGACCTCGAGCGCCATGAGCGCCCGCATCCAGTCCAGGGATTCCGCAACGCCTGGCACCTTGTCGAGTTCTTCGCGGCGAAGCCGCTGAACGAAGCTCACCACCTGTTGCGCGAGGCGCATCTCCATGCCGGGGAGCCGTGCGCGGAGGATGTCGAGCTCCATGGCGGGTTCGGGATAGCCGATCCAGTGGTACAGGCAGCGGCGCTTGAGCGCGTCGTGGAGTTCGCGCGTGCGGTTCGAGGTCACGATGACGATGGGTGGTTCCGCGGCCGCGATGGTGCCCAACTCGGGAATCGTGACCTGGAACTCGGACAGCACCTCGAGTAGGAATGCCTCGAACGGCTCGTCGGCACGGTCGATCTCGTCTATCAGGAGCACGGGCGCGCCGGTCGCGTGCGGTTGCAGCGCACGCAACAGCGGCCGCTGCAGCAGGAACCGCGCATCGAAGACCGTGGCGGACAGGGATTCGCGCGAATTCTCGCCGGCCGCCTCGGCGATGCGAATCTCGAGTATCTGGCGCAGATGATTCCACTCGTAAAGTGCGCTGGCGGCGTCGAGGCCCTCGTAGCACTGCAATCGGATCAATTCGCGCCCGAGCGCCGCCGAGACCGTCTTCGCGATCTCCGTTTTGCCCACTCCCGCCTCGCCCTCCAGCAGCAGGGGCCGCTGCAGCTTGAGGGCGAGATAGAGCGCGACGCCCAGCTCGCGCGTGGCGACATAACGCCCGGCCGAGAGGAGCGCGAGCGTTGCGTCAACCGACGAGGGCGGCGGAATCAAGGGCGCTCTGCGGGCGGCGCCGTTCAGCGCGCCGCGGCGGCGACCGCGCGGCGGGCCATGACGCCGACGAGATGCGCCCGGTAGGCCGGGCTAGCGTGCAGGTCGGAGTTCAGACCATCGGCGGGCACCGCGATCCCCTCGAGCGAGTCGGGGGCAAACTTCCTCTTGAGCGCCGCTTCGAATGCCGGTACGCGGAACACGCCGGGTCCGGCGCCCGTGACGGCTACGCGAATCTCGTTGCCCAAGTGCGCCACCATGACGCCGACCATCGCATAGCGCGACGCCCCATTCGGAAATTTCGCGTAGCCCGCCGACTTCGGGATGCGAAACCCGACCGCCTTGATCAGTTCCCCGGGTTCGAGCGCCGTCGCGAACATGCCCTTGAAGAACTGGTCTGCGGGGATCTCGCGCCGGTCCGTTTGCACGACCGCATCGAGCGCGAGCACGGCCGCCGGATAGTCGGCGGCAGGATCGTTGTTCGCCACGGAGCCGCCGATCGTTCCGCGGTTGCGGACCTGCGGGTCGCCAATCTCGCCGGCGAGCGCCGCGAGCGCCGGAACGGCCTTTTGGACGTCCGCCGACGCCGCGACTTCGGCATGGGTGCTCATGGCGCCGAGCACGAGCCGATCGCCGCGTCGCCTGATGCCGTGCAGCTCCGCGACTGCGCCGAGATCGACGATATCGCTCGGCTGTGCAAGTCCGAGCTTCATGATCGGCAATAGCGTCATCCCGCCCGCGAGCGCACGTCCGTCGGCGGCCGCTCTGAGCGCCGCGCTCGCCTCGGCGAGGCTGGTGGCACGGTGGTATCCGAATGTGTTCACGGCGATGCTCCTTGAATCGCGCTCCATACCGCGTGAGGCGTCGCGGGCATCGGAACGTCCTTCACGCCGAGCGGCGCGAGGGCGTCGATGATCGCGTTGATGACTGCGGGCGGCGCCCCGATCGCGCCGGCCTCGCCGCAGCCCTTCACTCCGAGTGCATTGTGAGTGCAGGGCGTGCATTCGGTCACGACGTCGAGGCGCGGTACGTCGTCGGCGCGCGGCATCGCGTAGTCGAGGAACGATCCGGTCAGCAGCTGCCCGGATTCGTCGTAGACGCAGTTCTCGTGCAGCGCCTGCCCGATTCCCTGCACGAGACCGCCGTGGACCTGACCCTCGACGATCATGGGATTGATGATCCGGCCGAAGTCGTCCGACGCGCTGAAGCGCTTGACCTCCACGACGCCGGTATCCGGGTCGATCTCCACCTCGCAAACGTGGCAGCCGGACGGGTACGTGAAGTTCTTCGGATCGTAGAACGAGGTTTCCTCCAAGCCGGGCTCTTCGGTGTCGTGCGGAAAGTTGTGCGGCACGTAGGCGGCGAAGGCGACCTCGCCGAATGACTTCGCACGGTCGGTACCGCGCACGAGGTAGCGGCCCTCCTTGAACTCCACGTCCTCGGCCGAGGCTTCCAACAGATGAGCGGCGATGCGCTGGCCCTTGTTGATGATCTTGCGCGTGGCGTTGACGATCGCTGCGCCGCCGACCGCGATCGAACGCGAGCCGTAGGTGCCCATGCCGAACGGGATCTTGGCCGTGTCGCCGTGCACAACCTCGACGCTCTCCATCGGGATTCCGAGCATTTGCGCAACCACCTGCGCAAAGGTCGTCTCATGGCCCTGGCCGTGACTGTGAGAGCCGGTGAGCACCGTCACCGAACCGGTGGGGTTGATGCGGATGGTCGCCGCTTCGAACAGTCCGGCCCGTGCGCCGAGCGCCCCCGCTACCGCCGATGGAGCGATGCCGCAGGCCTCGATGTAGGTGCTGATGCCGATGCCCCGAAGCCTGCCGCGCCGCGCCGCCTCGGCGCGGCGGGCCGCGAACCCGGCGTAGTCGGCCAGCTTGAGACCGCTGTCGAGCGTCGCATGATAGTTCCCCGTGTCGTACATCAACGCCACCGGCGTCTGGTACGGAAAGGCGTTCACCGGGATGAAGTTGCGCCGCCGCAGCTCCGCCGGATCGATGTGCAGCTTTCTCGCGGCCACATCGACGATGCGTTCGAGGACGAACGTCGCCTCCGGTCGTCCCGCTCCGCGGTAGGCATCGACGGGCGCGGTGTTCGTGAACACGCCCTTGACGCTGCAATGGATGGCGGGCGTCCGGTAGGTACCGGCGAGCAGCGTGCCGTACAGATAGGTCGGAACCGCCGGCGCGAACGTGGACAGGTATGCGCCCAGGTTGGCGATCGTCTCGACCCGAAGCCCCACGAAATTGGCGTCCTTGTCGAGCGCGAGTTCGACATGGGTGTGATGATCGCGGCCCTGCGCGTCCGAGAGGAACGACTCGCTGCGCAGCGCCGTCCACTTGACCGGGCGGCCGAGCTTGCGGGCCGCCCACAGCACGATCACGTCCTCCGGATACGGATAGATTTTGGAGCCGAATCCGCCGCCGACGTCCGGCGCGACCACTCGGAATTTGTGCTCGGGAATTCCGAACACGAAGGCGGCGAGCAGGAGACGGATCACGTGGGGGTTCTGGCTCGCCGTGATCAGCGTATGTTCGCCGGTCGCCGGGTCGAAATCGCCGATGCACGAACGCGGTTCCATCGCGTTCGCGATCAGCCGATTGTTCCTCAGGTCGAGCTTGACGATGTGCGCGGCCTGCGCGAACGCGCGCCCGACTGCGCCGGCATCGCCAAGTTCCCAGTCAAAGCACAGGTTTCCAGCGGCTTCGGCATGCAGCTGTACCGCGCCGCCCGCGAGCGCTTGGCGGGTATCGATCACCGCCGGCAGCTCCTCGTAGTCGACGCTGACGAGTTCGGCCGCGGCACGCGCCTGCGCCCGCGTTTCTGCGAGAACGACGGCGACATGATCGCCGACGTAGCGCACGCGATCGGCCTGCAGCGCCGGGTGCCCGGGTTCGGCCTGCGGGCTGCCGTCGCGGTTCTTGACCGCCCATCCGCACGGCAGCCCGCCGATCTTGTCGGCAGCCATGTCGGCTCCAGTGTAGACCGCCACGACCCCCTCCGCGGCCAGCGCCGTCGAGATGTCGATCGATTTGATGCGCGCGTGGGCGACGTTTGCCCGCACCATGGCCGCATAGACGGCATGATGGCGCACCATGTCGTCGGTGTACTGCCCGCGCCCGGTGATGAAGCGCAGGTCCTCGGTACGCCTGACAGACTTGCCGATGAGTCCGCCCGTCGCCATTTCAACCATGAGCGCTCTCCCGAGTGGATCCTCTCTTCAGTGTCCGCGCGCAGTCGAGCACCGCGAGGACGATGTTGTGATACCCGGTGCAGCGGCAGATGTTGCCGCTGAGACCGGCACGCACCTCTGCTTCGGTCGGATCCGGGTTGCGCGACAACAGGTCGACCGCGCTCAAGATCATGCCGGGGGTGCAGAAACCGCACTGCAATGCATGATGTTCCCGAAACGCCGCCTGCATCGGGTGCAGCCTCGATGCGGTCCCGAGCCCTTCGATCGTGGTGATGCGGGTGCCCACCGCCTGCAGCGCAAGCATTGTGCAGCTTTTCACGGATTTGCCGTCGACGAGCACGGTGCAGGCCCCGCATTGGCTCGTGTCGCAGCCCACATGGGTCCCGGTCAGCCGCAGCTGATCGCGCAGCGCATCGACCAGCAGGGTCTCCGGCTGGACGGAGATGGAAGCGACGGAGCCGTTCACCTGCAGATTGATTGGAATCGTCATCGCATTCCCCCTACCCCTTGAGCCAATAGAGCAGTCCCGCCATCAGGGTCAAGCCGATCAGGATCCAGAACAGCATTCTGCGCCGCCTCGCGCGCGGCAATCAAACGTAGTTCGCCTTGAATTTCCATGTGCCCTCGCCGGAAGCCTGGGCCGCCTGGGGTGGCGAAGTCAACCGGGCCCGGATGGCGATCGGCGCGGCGACGGCGCAAACTGCTCACTGCAAACTGGGGACGCAATTGACGGACGCAAAGCATTCGCGCGACGCCGTGGTCATCGGCGGCGGTCACAACGGGTTGGTATGCGCGGCATACCTGGCGGCGGCGGGTCTCAAGGTGACGGTGCTTGAGCGGCGCGGCGTGGTGGGCGGCGCCGCCGTGACCGAGGAATTTCACCCCGGCTTCCGCAATTCGGTGGCGGCCTACACGGTCTCGCTCCTCAATCCCAAGGTCATCCGTGATCTCGACCTGCACCGCCACGGCCTGCGCATCGTCGAGCGCCGGCTCGCCAACTTCCTGCCTCTGGAGGGCGCGCAGTTCCTCAAGATCGGCGCTGGAAAGACCGCGCAGGAGGTCGCGAAATTCTCGGTGCGCGACGCCGAGCGGCTGGCGCCGTACGCCGAGCGTCTCGAGACGATCGCCGACGTGCTGCGCGATCTTGTGCTCGAGACACCGCCGAATGTCACCGCGGGCAGCTGGCTGGAGGCGCTCCCGGAACTGCTGCGCGGCGCGCGCTTGGGCAAGCGGATCGCCAGGCTCGACATGACGATGCGCCGCGAGCTGTTGGATCTGTTCGTCAAATCAGCCGGCGATTATCTCGATGCCTGGTTCGAAAGCGCCCCCATCAAGGCGGCCTACGGCTTCGACGGCATCGTCGGCAATTATGCGAGTCCCTACGCGGCGGGCTCCGCATACGTGCTGCTGCATCACGTATTCGGCGAGGTCAACGGCAAGAAGGGCGCCTGGGGACATGCCATCGGCGGCATGGGCGCCATCACTCAATCGATGGCCAAGGCTGCGGCCGAGCGCGGCGCGCAGATCCGCGTGTCGAGCCCGGTGCGCGAAGTGATCGTCGAGGCGGGCCGTGCGGTGGGCGTGGTGACGGATCAGGGCGAGACGCTGCGCGCACGCAGCGTGGTCTCGAATCTGAATCCGCGGCTGCTGTACGGAAAGCTGATCGACCCGGCCGCGCTCCCCGCCGACTTTCGCGAGCGCATGCAGCGCTGGCGCTGCGGGTCCGGGACCTTCCGAATGAACGTCGCGCTGTCGGAGCTGCCCGATTTTTCGGTGTTGCCGGGACGCAGCCTCGCCGAGCATCACACGGCCGGCATCATCATGGCGCCGAGTCTCGACTACATGGATCAGGCGTATCTGGACGCCAAAAGGGGCGGGTGGTCCCGGCGTCCGATCGTCGAGATGCTGATTCCTTCGACGCTGGACGATGGCCTCGCACCGCCGGGACAGCATGTGGCGAGCCTGTTCTGCCAGCACGTCGCGCCGTCGCTTCCGGATGGCGCGTCGTGGGATGCGCATCGCGATCAGGTGGCGGACGTCATGATCGACCTGGTCAACAGCCATGCGCCCAATTTCCGGGCCTCAGTGCTCGCACGTCAGATCATGAGTCCGCTCGATCTCGAGCGCACCTTCGGACTCGTCGGCGGCGATATCTTCCACGGCGCTTTGAGCCTCGATCAGCTGTTCTCCGCGCGCCCGATGCTGGGCCATGGGGACTATCGAGGGCCCTTGAAAGGCCTGTACATGTGCGGCTCGGGCACGCATCCAGGAGGAGGCGTGACCGGTGCGCCCGGCCACAACGCGGCGCGCGAGATCATCGCCGATTTCCGGCGCGGGCGATTGAAGCAGGCGTAGCGCGCACGGTGGTCCGCATCGCGGAGCATGCCCGGCGCCGTCAAGCTCCGCGCGTCAGCAGCTCGGCGAACCGCGCCGTATCGATGTTGCCGCCGCTCAGGATCACGCCCACTCGTTGGCCGGCGAGCTGCGCGCCGCGCGCGCGCGCGCGCGGCCGCGAACCCCAGGCAACCGGTTGGTTCGACCACGATTTTCATCCGCTCGGCGAGGAAGCGCATGCAGTCGATGAGCTCGCCGTCGGTGACGGTGAAGATGTCGGCCGCATCGCGCCGGATGATCTCGAACGTGCATCGTCCCAAAGACTGGGTTTGCGCGCCGTCCGCAATGGTCTTAGGCACCTCGATGCGCACGATGGCGCCGCTTCGCAGCGACAGCTGCCCGTCGTTTCCGGTCTCCGGCTCGACGCCGTAGACCTTGCAGCCGGGCGCCAGCGCCCGAGCCGACAGCAGCGACCCGCCGAGCAAGCCGCCGCCGCCGAGACACACGAACAGGCTGTCGGGCGCACCGATCTCTTCGATGAGCTCAGCCGCCGCCGTGCCCTGCCCCGCGATCACGTCGGGATGGTCGTACGGCGGAATGATGGCGGCGCCGCGCTCTGCGGCCAGACGCTGCGCGATTTGCTCGCGGTCCTCGCGATAGCGGTCGTAGGTCGCCACCGCGGCGCCGTAGCCGCGCGTCGCCCGCATCTTGGACGGCGGCGCATCCTGCGGCATGACGATGGTCGCCTCGATGCCGAGAATGCGCGCGGCCAGCGCCACGGCCTGGGCGTGGTTTCCCGAGGAGAACGCGATCACGCCGCGGGCGCGCGCCGCGGCATCGAGGCGCGACAGCGCGTTGAAGGCGCCGCGAAACTTGAATGCGCCGGTGCGCTGAAAATTCTCGCACTTGAAAAAGACCGTCGCCCCCAGCGAGTCGTCCACGGTGCGCGAGGTCATGACGGGAGTGCGATGCGCGTGGCCCTCGAGGCGGCGCGCGGCCGCCTGCACGTCCGCGTAGGTCGGTCTATCCAAAAGGCGATACACCGAACAATCGTGCATGCGCCCAGCCTATGAACGAGACGTAGAGCGCGAGCCCGAGCACGACGGCAACGGCGTCGTTGAAGCGGCCCGCGGGAGCCGTGCGCAGCGGTTGCGGCGGCCGGCGCTTCAGCGAGATCCGATCCAGCACCGCCCACGCCAAAAACCCGCCGAACAGCAGCGCATCGGCGAGTGTGCCGTTGGCGAGCAGATGGGCGAACGCCCAGAACTTGACCGCGGCCAACATCGGATGCTTCGCCGCTGTCTTGATTCGCCCCGGCAGGTACGCCGCGATCAACAAGGGAAATACCGGCAGCATGAACAGGAAGGCGAGATCCCGCAACCAGCCCGGGGGCGCATACAGCACCACCGGCGCCCGGCGCGCCAAGCCGAAGCCGTGGATGATCAGCACGAGGCCGATCAGCGATATCAGGCCGTGTAGGCCCTTCCAGACGCCTTCGCCCCACCTGTGCACCATGCGATTGCGCAGCTCGGGCGCCGCGAAGGCGATCGAGTGCACTCCGAGAAAAATCACCAGTCCGGCGATCAATGCGCCCATGCCGTCACGCCCCCGCGATGCGCCGCGCCTGCTGGCGCAATATATTGCCAAATCCGTGAGCATCGAAAAACGACTCGAGGCGCGCGCGGTCCGGAGGCCGGGGCTTCAGTTCATCCAGCGTGACCTCGAGCGGAATGTCGCAAACAATGCCGGTCAGGCGGCGCGCCAGATACGCGGCCTCTTTGTGCGCCAGGAGCCTTGCGGCCACCGCGGCCGCTCCGCGCAGCTTCAGCGCCGGCACCTTGCCGAGATTCGCGTACAGCTCGTCGAGCGAGCCGAAGATCGCGAACAATTCGGCCGCGGTCTTCTTGCCGATTCCGGGCACTCCGGGGATGTTGTCCACCGTGTCCCCGGTGAGCGCCAAAAAGTCCGCGATGAGCTCGGGAATCGCGCCGAAGCGCGGCCCGATGTCGCGGTATTGATAGCGCGCGTTGTCGCTGTAGTCCCAGTAGACGTCCCCGTCGCGGACGAGCTGCGATAAATCCTTGTCGCGGGTGACCAGCACGTTGCGCAAGCCGGCGGCCCGGGAGCGCGCCGCCAAGGTGCCGATGATGTCGTCGGCTTCGTATTCCGCGCTTGCGAATTCGGCGAGCCCCAGATGCCTGCAAAACTCGCGGCACAAGTGGATCTGGCGCGCAAGGTCCGCGGGCGGCGCATCGCGGTTCGCCTTGTAAGCGGGGAAAATCCCATGCCGAAAGGAGGTTCCGCTGCGCAGGCTTTGATCGAAGGCCACGCCGATGCGCTCGGGTCTTACCTGCTCGACGAAATCCGATATGAAGCGGGCGAAGCCGTACAGAGCATGCGTCGCGTTGCCTTCGCCGTCCGTCATGTCCGAACGTATCGAGTGATATGCCCGGAAAATGAAATAGCTGGCGTCGATGTGATAGACGAGGCCGTTCACATCGGCCAGCGTTGCATGCGCTCGTGCAGCGGGCTCGATCGGGGAAAATGCGCGAGCAGGTATTCCATCTGATCCGCCAGCACACGGCGCCCCTTGAGGAATATGTACTCCGCATAGGTCGGCGTGAACGGCACCGCCAGCAGCTGCATGCCCGCCTGCTCCGGCGTTCGCGATGCTTTGGCGTTGTTGCAGCGGCGGCAGGCCGACACGACGTTGCTCCAGGTATCCTGCCCGCCCCGGCTGAACGGCGTGACGTGGTCCCGCGACAGCAGGCTGTAGGAGAAGCGCGCTCCGCAGTACAGACAAAGATAGGCGTCGCGGCGGAACAGAGTCTGGTTGTTGAGCGGCGGTGTGTATGCGGCCCCGCGCAAATTGCCGGGGTTGCCGGTGTGCCCGAGCGTGGCAATGATCGAATTGACGTCGACGACGGTGCGCCGGCCGGTCCTCGCGCAGGTGCCGCCGTAAAGCCGATACAACAGCGTCCCGCACGTATAGGCGACTTGCTCGGTGTGATAGAGGCGCGCCGCCTCCCGATAATCCACCCATTCCAGAGGCATGCCGGACACGTCAGTGCGCAGGATCTGCTGGGACAGGGGATACCCCTGGGCGACGACGGCGACGTCGTCGCGCCAGTCCGCCTGCCGCTTGCCCTGCGCCGTTTTGGCCTGCGCGCCCTGCTTCATACGCTAGTTATAGTCGACTTTTGTGCCATAATTCAATGTTTGGGGAGATAACCTGCATGCCTGTCACAGTCGGCGTCCTACGGGAAAGCGCGGCCAACGAAAGTCGCGTCGCCATCGTTCCGGAAGTCGCCGCCAAGCTGAAGGCCCTGGGAGCCCGAGTCCTGGTCGAGCGCGGCGCGGGGACGGCGGCTCATTTCACCGACAGCGCATACGCGGATGCGGAACTCACGGACGCCGCAACGATTCTCGCGAGCGCGGACGTGCTGCTGTGCGTGCAGCCGCCCAGCGTCGAGCGCGTCGCTGCGCTCAAAGCGGGGGCCGTGGTCGTAGGATTCATGCAGCCCTACGCGCGCCACGATCTCGTGCGCGCCCTCAAGAGCCGCCGGATCACCAGCTTTTCCATGGAATTGGTGCCGCGCATCTCGCGCGCGCAGTCGATGGATGCACTGTCCTCGCAGGCCTCCGTGGCCGGCTACAAGGCGGTGCTCATCGCGGCCAACACGCTGGAGAAATTCTTGCCCATGTTGACCACCGCCGCCGGCACGATTCGCCCGGCTTCGGTGCTCGTCATCGGCGCCGGCGTGGCGGGATTGCAGGCCATCGCCACCGCAAAGCGCTTGGGCGCCGTCGTCGAAGCGTATGACGTGCGCAGCGCAACGAAGGATCAGGTGAAGTCGCTCGGCGCCAAGTTCATCGAGACCGGCGTGTCCGCGGAGGGTGCGGGCGGCTACGCCCGCGAGCTCACGCCGGAGGAAAGGCTCAAGCAGCAGGAAGTGCTCGATGCGCGGATTGCCGCGAGCGATGCGGTGATCAGCACCGCATCGGTGCCGGGCAGAGCGGCGCCGCGCATCATCAGCCGGGCGGCGGTCGAGCGCATGAAGGCCGGTTCGGTCATCGTCGACATCGCCGCCGAGCAGGGCGGCAACTGCGAGCTCACCCGCGCCGGCGAAACGGTGGTTCACGGCGGCGTGAAGATCCTGGGCCCGGTCAACCTGCCGGCTTCGCTGCCTTATCACGCCAGCGAAATGTACTCGCGCAATTTGTTCAATCTGTTGAAGCCCGCATTGACCAAGGGGGAACTCGCCGTGGATTGGAAGGATGAGGTGTTTTCAGGAGCGGTGCTAACGCACGAAGGGCAGATCAGGCACGAAGCGACGCGCCAGGCCGTGGAGGGCGCGCAGACATGATCGACGGGGTGATCGCTCTATACATATTCATGCTCGCGGCCTTCACCGGCTACGAGGTCATATCCCGCGTGCCGGTCATTCTGCATACGCCGCTCATGTCCGGATCGAACTTCGTGCACGGCATTGTGCTGGTGGGCGCCATGGTGGCGCTCGCCGCGGCCGACAGCACGCTGCTGCGGGTCATAGGTTTCATCGGCGTGATTCTCGCCGCCGGCAACGCCGTGGGCGGCTACGTGGTGACCGAACGCATGCTGAATATGTTCGTGTCCGCGGGCAAAAAAAAGAAAGGACCGTAGTCAATGCCTTCCCTGTCGACTGGCAACTTGACGCAGCTGTCCTATCTGGTGGCGGCGGCGCTGTTCATCCTGGGCCTCAAGCGCATGAGTTCGCCGGTCACCGCCGTGAGCGGCGTGCGCTGGGCGGGTTTCGGAATGCTGCTCGCGACGCTGGCGACGCTCGCCTTCATGGGCGCCACCTCGCTCAATCTGATGCTGGTGATCGGCGCCATCGCGATCGGCGGCGCCGTCGCGTGGATCAGCGGCAAGCGCGTCGGCATGACCGACATGCCGCAGATGATCGCGCTCTACAACGGCATGGGCGGCGGCGCGGCGGCTGCCATCGCGGCCGTGGAACTGTACAGCGGCAAGGAAAGCAACGTCGTGCATTTGACCATGGCGACTGTCGGGGCGTTCATAGGCGCGGTGTCCTTCAGCGGGAGCCTCATCGCCTTCGCCAAGCTGCAGGGCCTGATTACCAAATCCGTGCGCTTTGGCGGCCAGAAATTTTTCAATTTGGTCATCCTGCTCGTCACCAGTGCGCTTGGCTTCATGGTGGTGGCAGCCACCAACCAATCGGGGCTCCCCGCGATCTCTTTGTTTTTCGCCGGCGCGCTCATTCTGGGAGTCGCGATGACGCTGCCGATCGGCGGCGCCGACATGCCCGTGGTGATCTCCCTGTACAACGCGCTCACCGGTCTTGCGGTCGGCTTCGAAGGCTTCGTGCTCGACAACGCGGCCATGATCATCGCCGGCACCGTGGTCGGCGCGGCCGGCACCCTGCTCACCCAGCTGATGGCCAAGGCCATGAACCGGTCTCTCGGCAACGTGCTGTTCTCGAACTTCGGCGAGACCTCGGCGGCGGCGAGCGGCGGGGTGACCGGGACGCAAAAGGCCATCGAGGCCTCGGATGCCGGTGTGATGATGGCGTACTCGCAAAAAATCATCATCGTGCCCGGCTATGGCATGGCGGTCGCCCAGGCCCAGCACAAGGTCTGGGAGCTTGCGCAATTGCTGATCGATCATGGCGTCAAGGTACGGTTCGCCATCCACCCGGTCGCCGGCCGCATGCCTGGCCATATGAACGTGCTGCTGGCCGAGGCGGGGGTGCCGTACGATCTGATTTCGGATCTCGATGAAATCAACGCCGAATTCGAGACCGCGGACGTGGCGCTGATCATCGGGGCGAACGACGTGGTCAACCCCGATGCGCGCAGCAACGCGTCGAGCCCGATCTACGGCATGCCCATCCTGAATGCGGACAAGGCCAAGAACGTGATCGTCATCAAGCGCGGCCAGGGTCAGGGATTTTCAGGCATCGACAATGCACTGTTCGTGCTCGATCAAACCCGCATGCTCTACGGCGACGCGCAGGCGGCCGTGGGCCAGTTGATTCATGCGGTCAAGGCGGCAGGGTAAGCTCGAAGCGATCCCTGACCTCAAATACCGCCGGCGCGCCCGTCTTGGGCTCGCCGGGAGCGCCCGTGTTCAGCCGGATCATTTCGCCGACCAGCACCTTGGGGCGCAATTCGAAGCGCACGTAATGATAGTTGGGGAAGCCGCGACTTTGGTACAGGTCGGCGGGGGTGCGATCCACCTCATAGGGCTTGGCGCCGCCGCCGCCCGACACCAGGTAGGTCACCCCGTCGCGCACGAACCTTTCGTAGTTGTGGATGTGCCCTGCGCTCACCACGATCCGCGCCCGGGTGTGCGCGGCGAGACCGGCGAGATACTCGGCGAGCGCCTGCTCGTTCGGCCGCGGGTTGTGGTCCGTGAGCATCGTCGGTTGCTCGTCCGCCACCGGCGGGTGATGGAGCACGAAAAGGATGAATTGCACCCTCGGATCGATGATCGACAGTTGATGGTCTAGCCAGCGGCGCTGGTCGCTGTCCGGCAGCAGCGATGCGTCGCTGTCGAGCGCCACCGCGAGAACCCTGCTCCCCACCGCCACGGAATACCAGCGGCGACCGTGCAATTCCGGAAAGGCGCTCCACCAGCGCTCGAGGCATTCCGCTTCGGCGCACGCCGCGAATTCATGATTACCGAGCGCCGGGTAGATCCGCAGGTGCTGCTGACGCCAGGGCCCGCTCTCTTCCCTGTAGACCGCATAGTCGGCGCTCACGCCGTGCCATGGCAGATCGCCGTTGATGAACACCGCGGCGGGTTGCTCGCCGGCGATCTGCTCGATCAATGCCCGGCGTACGGCCGGATTGGTCGCGGCGGTCTCTGCGGGATTCGTGAAGCGCATGTCACCGTAGGCGATGAGCACCAGCGGATTGGGCAGGTCCGCATCGTTCACGCTGAACGTGGCGGCGACCGGCGGTTCGAGCGGCGCCTGGATCGGTACGGGGGCGCCGGCAAGATGCCCGCAGCCGGCAAGGACCGCTGCGCAAACGACCAGGATGAACACGGCACGCACCGCAGCATGCTAGCGGCGGCGCTCGCTGATGTATACAGACCTGAGCGCCGCCGCTCGGCGCCGCTGCTCAGCGCCAGTTGTGGCGCGGACCGCCGCCCGCCGGGGGGTGCGCCGCATGCTGCTGGATCACCCGGCGCCGCTGCTCGGGACTCATCTGGCGCCATTGGCGGCGTAACTCCTGGCGACGCTCCGGCGGCAGCTGGCGGAACCGCTGGTACTGCTCGCGCACGCGCTGCTGCTGTTCGGGCGGCAGGCTCTTGAATTGCTGCCAGCGCTGGCGCAGCAGCTGCCGCTGTTCGGGCGGCAGGGCGCGCCATTGCTGGAATCGCTGCTGCGCTCCTGCCCGCTGTTCCGGCGTCATCGACAGCCAACGCTGGCTGCCGCGCGCGAGGGCTTGCTGGCGCTCCGGCGCCAAGCTGTCCCATTTGCCCTGAAAGCTTTGCAGCAAATGCTGCTGGGGAGGCGACAGCGACTGCCAGGACCGCGGCGCCGGCGCCGGCGCAGCCGCCGGCGGAACAGCCGATTCCTGCGCAAAGCTCGAATTCGCTGCTGCGAAAAACAAACCGGCACTGAGGAATGCGGCCCTGATCATTGCTTTGCATCCTGCGGCGGCGGCGTGGCGGGCTTTTGCGTACCCGCTGCCGCGTTTTTCAACAATTCCGACCAATCGGCATCTCCATGATCATCGGCGCCCAAGAACTCGATGAATTCTTCATCGGGTTCATCCGGCGACGTCGACTCGGCCGGTGCTGGTGCCGGTGCCGGTGCCGGTACCGGCGGCGGCGGCGGGCGCGCGGGCGGTTGCCCCGGGCTTGCGGCCGCCCACATGGCTGCACCGAGCACCAGCCATTTCCTTCCGGCGATCAACGGCCGTTCACCCTAGGCTGCCGGTTCCGAACTCGCAGCCTTATCCGCCCAACCGTAAAAATCGATATCGTCCTGCAACATCTCCATGGCATCGCCCGACCCCTCTTCGCTGGAGGCTACGATGTCCAAATCCTCGAAATTCGATTGGCTGTCCGCCGTCACCCCAAGGTGCCCGTGGCCGCCGAACCAAAGCGCCACGCCCAGCACCGCTGCGGCGGTCACACCAGCTGCCGGGGTCCATAGCGGCATGCGCAGCGCACCTCGGCGCCGCCCGGAGCGGCCGGCTTCATCGAGCGCGGCGTACCGCGCCTGGGTGAGCCGCGAACGCATGGCCATGTCGAGACTGTCGACACTTTCATCGAATAGAGCCCGGCTGCGTTCTTCGAGCGTTGCCATCACCATACCTCGCCGAGTTGTTCTCGCAGCGTGTGCACCGCGCGCGAGTAATGCGTCTTGACGCTGCCCTCCGAGCACCCCATGGCGCTCGCGGTTTCCGCCACATCCAGCCCTTCGAAATTGCGCAGCATGAACGCCTCCCGCTGGCGCGCCGGCAATTCGCGCAATGACGCTTCAAGCTTCTGCATCGCCTGATCCTGCATCATCCTTTCCGGCGCCGCGGGCGCCGAGTCCGCCACACTGTCGAGAGGGTCCGGCGCATCGCCGTCCGGATCCTCTTTGGGACCGGGCAGCCAGGTCATGAAGCGCTTGCGCACGCTGCGCCGGCGCTGCAGATCCCGGATGCCATTTTCCAGGATACGATAAAACAAGGGGCGCCATTCCGCGCTCGGCTTCTTTCCATAATTGCGCGCCAGCTTCAACATCGCATCTTGCACCACGTCCAACGCATCGTCGGGATCGCGAAGCGCGACCTGCGCCATGCGGAACGCCCGGCGCTCGATCTCGGCCAGAAATTTATCGAGTTCTCGCGTCTGCTCCAGAACCGCTCCCTCAGGTGCTGGCGCGGGACCATCCCATACCATCCAATCTGCGTTGAGCGTATCAAAGCGCGGCATGCCTCGTCCTTTTTGACGTCGACGGACTGTCGTCATTCCAGGTATAAACGCCTGGCTCAAGAGCCGGTTGACGACGCGCTTTGCGCAAGATCAGCGACTTACGCACATCCCTTATGACGGGCCTTGCAATACTCGCATCGACGCTTGGGCACGGCTTGGCAGAATGCTCTAAGTCCTTGAATTTCCGAAGGTCAATTCCAGTTAGCACAGTTTTTCGCCAATTTGAATGCGTCTCGAAACAGAACGGGCACTTAGGGCTCATGCTCCCTGCTTCTCAACAGACTTATCCACACCTTTTGTGGACAAGAGTGCCCTCTTGATCCTGCAAATCGCGCTCGATGCGCCGTTGCGGCGGGTCTTCGACTATCTGCCTCCCGCCTTGAACGGCGCCGCTTCGGCTGCCGCTGCGCCGGGCGTGCGTGTGCGGGTGCCCTTCGGGCGGCGCCAGTTGGTGGGTATCCTCGTCGGGACCTCCAGAGGCTCCACGGTCGCCGCGGCCAAGCTCAAGCCGGCGCTGCAGATTCTCGATGAACGGCCGGTGTTCGACCCGGCCACGTTCGAGATGCTGTGCTGGGCGGCCGATTACTACCATCACCCCATTGGTGAAGTCATGGCGGCGGCACTGCCGGCGAGCCTGCGCGCGGGCCAGTGCGCGCACGGCGCCACCGAGACCTGGAGTCTGACCGCGCGCGGCAGAGAGGAATTGGCGAGTCCCGGCGACCGCCGCGCACCGCGGCGCCGCGCCCTGTTGGCCTGGCTGGCGCAGCGCGGAGCCGCGACCGCGCAAGAGATCGGCGCGGCCTTCACGCCGGCGCAATTGAAGAATCTGGCGGAGCGGGGCTGGGCAGCCGCCGCAAGCGTGCCGCTCGAACCGGCACAGTTCGAGCTGCGCCCGGGTGAGGTCACGCTCAGCGGCGCGCAGACGGAGGTGGTCTCGGCCATCGGCGCAACGCTCAAGCGGTTCGCGGCGCATCTGCTGCACGGCGTGACCGGCAGCGGCAAGACCGAAGTGTACCTGCAGGTCATCGCCGCAGCGCTCGGCGGCGGAGGCCAGGTGCTGGTGCTGGTGCCCGAGATCGCGCTGACGCCGCAGCTCGTGGAGCGCTTCCGCCGGCGCTTCAGCGCCGGTGTGGTGGTGATGCATTCGGGGCTCAGCGGCAGCCTGCGTCGTGACGCCTGGCGCGCGGCGCACAGCGGGCAGGCGCGGATCATCATCGGCACTCGGTCGGCGGTGTTCACCTCGCTGCCGAAGCTCAGCCTCATCGTGGTCGATGAGGAACACGATGCCTCCTACAAGCAGCACGAGGGCTTCCGCTACTCGGCGCGCGATCTGGCCGTCTGGCGCGCGCAGCGCGCACAAGTCCCCATCGTCCTGGGTTCTGCCACACCGTCGCTCGAGACGCTGGAAAATGTCGCGCAGGGCCGCTACGCGCGGTTGTCGCTGCCGCAGCGGGCGGGCGCGGCCCGGGCGCCGCGGATGGTGCTCGTCGACCTGCGCAAGCACGCCGTCGAGCACGGCCTGTCGCAGCCGGCGATGCAGGCCATCGGGCAGCATCTCAAGGATGGCGGACAGGTGATCGTGTTCCTGAATCGGCGCGGCTATGCGCCGAGCCTGTTCTGCAGCGCCTGTGGGTGGACCGCACAGTGCGCCCATTGCGATGCGCGCATGACCTTGCACAGGCGCGCGGAACAGCTGCGCTGCCATCATTGCGGCGCACAGGCGAAGGTGCCGGTGGCGTGCGGCCGCTGCGCCCAGCCGCTCAATCCCGTCGGCCAGGGCACCGAGCGCGTCGAGGAGACGCTCGCACGCCTGTTTCCCGACGCGCCGCTCGCGAGGCTCGATCGCGACACGGCGGGGGCGCAAGGCGCCATGCAGGCCGTGCTCGAACGCGTACATCGCGGCGAGGCGCGCATTCTGGTCGGCACTCAGATGCTCACCAAGGGGCATGACTTCCCGGACGTCAGCCTGGTGGTGATCCTGGACGCGGACCAGGGGCTGTTCGCCAGTGATTTTCGAGCGGCCGAGCGGCTGGCGCAGACCATCACCCAGGTCGCAGGACGCGCGGGACGCGCCGCACGCCCCGGAGAGGTGTTGATTCAAACCTCCTTTCCCGAGCACCCGCTGCTCACGCGCTTGATCTGCGAAGGGTACGACGGGTTCGCGGCGATCGCCTTGGAGGAGCGGCGCGCGGCGCACTGGCCGCCCTACTCGCGGCTCGCGCTGCTGCGCGCGGAGGCAAAGGACAGCGCCGGCTTGGATGTGTTCCTGCGTGCGGCGGCCGCTTGCGGCCGCGCGGCGGCGGCGGACGGCACGGCGGATGGCGCGGTCACCGTGCTCGGTCCGGCCAGCGCCTTGATCGCGCGTCGGGCGGACCACTTTCGCGCCCACCTGCTGATCGAGACTGCGGCGCGGCCGCCGCTGCAGCGTTTCCTGAAACGATGGCTGCCGCTGGTCGAGGCGCTGCCGGGGCCCGCCGGTCTGCGATGGTCGATCGATGTGGATCCGCTGGAGGTAGATTGAGATATCTGGCGGCGCGCGCCGCGGTAAACTGCCGACCCTTTGTATGAGGCCACCCACTGCCTTGAAGAATTTGATCGACACATTGTTGCGACAGGCGCTGGCGGCGCTGCCCGAAACGCTCGTGCCGACGGCCGCGCGCGAGGTCGGCATCGAAGTGGAGCGCACGCGCGATGCGCTGCACGGCGATTTTGCCAGCAATATCGCCATGCGCCTGGCGAAGGCGACTCGCCAGAATCCGCGCAAGCTCGCCGAGGCGCTCAAGTCGGCGCTGCCGGCGAGCGCCGCGATCGCAAAGGTCGAGATCGCCGGCGCCGGATTCATCAATTTTTTCCTCAGTGAGAACGCCTATCACGCCGAGATCGGCCGGGTGCTCGCGCAAGGCGCGGACTACGGCAGGTCGCAATTTGGCAATGGCCGCTCGGTGCTGGTCGAGTTCGTCTCGGCCAACCCCACGGGGCCGCTGCACGTCGGGCATGGGCGGCACGCCGCGTACGGGGCGAGTCTCGCCAATTTGCTCGAGGCGGCGGGCTATCGAGTCGCGCGCGAGTACTACGTCAACGACGCCGGCCGCCAAATGGAAATACTGGCCGCGAGCACATGGCTGCGCTATCTCGAGCGCTGCGGCGAGCGCTTCCAGTTTCCGGCCAACGGCTATCGCGGCGGCTACATCACGGCGATTGCCGATGAGCTGCATGCGGCGCAGGGCGCGGCGCTGCGCCACAGCGCCGCAGAGATTTTCAAGGATCTGCCGCCGGACGAACCGCAAGGCGGCGATAAGGACATCCACATCGATGCGCTGGTCGCCCGTGCGCGCCTGCTGCTCGGCGATGCGGCATTTCGCCGCGTGCTGGATCTGGCTCTCGGCGGCATCCTCGCCGATATCCGCGAAGACCTGGCCGAGTTCGGCGTGACTTACGATTCCTGGTTCTCGGAACGCTCGCTGATCGACGGCGGAGAGATCGATCGAGCGGTGGCCGCGCTGCAAGCGGCGGGTCATGCCTACCTCAAGGACGGCGCACTGTGGTTCAAGAGCACCGCATACGGCGATGAGAAGGATCGCGTGATCGTGCGCGAGAACGGCATCAAGACCTACTTCGCCTCCGACATCGCTTTCGTCTGCAACAAGCGCCGGCGCGGCTTCGAGCACCTGCTCTATATCTGGGGCGCGGACCACCACGGCTACATCGCCCGCCTGCGTGCCGGCTTGACCGCGCTCGGCGGCCCGCCAGAATGCTTCGAGGTGCGCCTGGTGCAGTTCGTCTCCCTGTTCCGCGGCGGCGAGAGGGTGCAGATGTCGACGCGCTCGGGAGAGTTCGTCACCTTGCGCGAGCTGCGCAAGGAGGTGGGAAACGACGCGGCGCGCCTGTTCTACGTCATGCGCAGCAACGATCAGCACCTGGACTTCGACCTTGAGCTGGCGAAGTCCCGCTCCAACGACAACCCGGTGTACTACATTCAATATGCGCATGCGCGCGTCGCGAGCGTGAGGCGGCAGATGCACGAACGCGGACTCGCCCACGATGCCGCGCGAGGGCTGGCGGCGCTCGGGCTCCTGATCGAGCCGCAGGAGCTGCAGCTGATCAAGCGCGTGAGCGCCTTCCCGGAGATGGTCCAGCAATGCGCGGTGCAGCGCGCTCCCCACAGCCTGGTGCATTATTTGCGCGATCTCGCCAACGACTTTCACACCTATTACAGCGCGCACCAGTTCCTGATCGAAGACGCGCCGCTGCGCGATGCGCGCGTCGCCCTTGCGCTGGCGGCGCAGATCGTGATTCGCAACGGCCTTCGGCTGCTGGGCGTGTCCGCGCCCGACACCATGTAGGTCGGGGCGCAACGTGGCGGGCGACTACAGGGCCAAACGCAGACCGACCGGCGGTAAATCCCGCGGCGGCGGCTTTTCCGGATGGGTGGGTCTGCTGTGCGGGCTGTGCCTGGGGCTGGCTGTTGCCGGCTTCGTGTACATGAGGGATCACCGGCCCGACGCGCCGCTGGTTCGAACCGCAAAGGCCGACAAGAAAAAATCCCGCTCGGACGCGCCTCCGGAGGCGGAAGGCGGCGATGCGGGCGCGGTGGAAGACTCGCCGACGAGCTACGCCTTCTACGACATGCTGCCCAAGTTCGAGGTCGTAGTCCCGGAGAAGGAAAAGGACGTGCGGCCGGACATTCGCGCCGTGCCCGAAACCCGCCGCGGCACCTATGTGCTGCAGGCCGGTTCCTACAAGAACTTCGCCGACGCGGACCGCGTGCGCGCGCAGCTCGCGCTTCAGGGCATCGAGTCCAAAGTACAAAAGGTATCGGTCGACAACGACACCTGGCATCGCATCCGGATCGGCCCCATCTCGAAACTGGATGAGCTCAATCGTCTGCGCACCATCCTGCGCAAAGCCGATGTCGACGTGCTGGTGATCCGGGTGGGGGACTGACCCGGATTTCGGTCAAGCGGTGGCCGGCACGCTCAATCTTCGCCTAATTGGCGAAAATCGACGCCTAATGCCCGCAACTTGCGGTAAAGATGCGTCCGTTCCATACCGACGCGCTTCGCCAGCTGGCCCACCTTGCCGTTGCACAGCAAGAGTTGCTGCTGCAGGTAGGCCCGTTCGAACTGCTCGCGCGCCTCGCGCAGCGGCAGCGCCAACAGGTCCTGCTTCACCAGCGGCTCGTCCAGCCCCATTTTGACCGCGAGTTCGCGCTCGATCTCCTCGAGTCGAATCTCTTCGCCCGAGCCGAGGATCAACACCCGCTGCACCAGATTCTTCAGTTCGTTTAAATTCCCGGGCCACGGATAATTGCGCAGCCGGTTTTGCGCCGCGACGCCGAAGCGGCGCAGCGGCAGATGCTGATCGTCGACCAGGCGATCGACGTAATAGCGCAGCAGGTCAGGCACGTCCTCGGCATAGTCGCGCAGCGGCGGCACGCGCAAGGTGATCACGTTAAGGTGCGCGATCAGATCGCGCCGAAACGGCTCGGGAGCCGCACGCGACTCGAACCCGTCCTGCGCCGAACTGATCCAGCGCACGTTGATCGGCAGGCGCTCGCGGCCCCCCACCCGCGTGTAGCCTTTTTGCTCGATCGCGCCGAGCAATGCGCGCTGCGCCTCGCTGTTCAGATCCTCGAGTCCATTCAAGTACAGCGAGCCGCCCGCCGCCTGGTCGAACGCACCGGGCGTGACTTTGCCGTCGCGTTCGCTGCCGAACAGTGCGGCCGCGGGATCCGCCCCCAAACTGGCCGCCACCACCATGAAAAACG
Organism: uncultured Gammaproteobacteria bacterium; assembly: GCA_963837045.1. Classification (GTDB taxonomy): domain Bacteria; phylum Pseudomonadota; class Gammaproteobacteria; order Steroidobacterales; family Steroidobacteraceae; genus Bog-1198. The sequence goes on along the minus strand of CAWIMA010000008.1, from coordinate 616,233 downwards.
GCTTCGCCGAGCGGGCGCTCAAGGAGTGCAGAGTAGCGCGCGTAAGCCTCGCGTCCGGAGCCCAGTTCGCCGATGAACAGCACCGGCGAGGAGCTCGTCGCGGCTTGCTGCACCTGTTCGCGCAGGGTTTGAGTGAGCTTGCTCTTGCCGATGGGAACGGCCAGGCTCGAGCCCTGGGTGCGCTCGGACAGGCGCTTGCGGCGGCCGGCATCGAGCGCCCGCTCGACGGTTCTCAAGAGCTTGGTCAACGACAGCGGCTTTTCGACGAAATCGAAGGCGCCCAGACGCGTCGCTTCCACCGCCGTCTCGACCGTACCGTGCCCCGACATCATGACGACCGGGCAGTCGTAGCCGTCGGTTACCGACCATTCGCGCAGCAAGGTGATGCCGTCGGTGTCCGGCATCCAGATGTCGAGCAGCACCAGATCCGGGACATGTGTCGCCCGCGAGGTGCGTGCCTGGGTGGCGTCGGCCGCCACCTCCACCTCATACCCCTCCTCGGCGAGAATTTCCTTGAGCAATCCGCGGATATCCGCCTCATCGTCCACCACCAATATTCTAGAAGCGGTCATACGCGTTCTCTCCTCTGTTCGCCTTTTCGCGGCTCTCGCCCGCCCACCGAGCGTGCGCCGTCGCCCAGCGGCAGCTGAATCCGTACACGGGCGCCGCCTGTGCGCTGATTATCCGCTTCAATGCGTCCGCCGTGCTCTTCGACTATTTTCTTCACGATCGCCAGCCCCAAGCCAGTGCCCTTTGGCTTGCTCGTGACATAAGGGTCGAAAACGGTGCCGATCAAGTCCCGCTGAAACCCCGGGCCGTTGTCGGACACCACGATCACCACTACCTGCTTGGGACCATCTTCGGCGACGTGAGTTTCGATCTCTATGCACGCCCCCGGTCTTGCCCTCGAGCGCCTCCAGAGAATTGGTCACCAGATTATTCAGTATCTGGCGGATGCGGATGCGGTCCGCCGAGAGGGGCGGCATATTGGGCTCGAGCAGCAGCTTGAGCTCGGCCGCGCTGTCCTGGACCCTGTACAAATCCACGACCTCGGTGATCAGCTGGTTCAGGTCGAAGCGCGAAAAGTGCATGTCCGGCGCCCGCGCATACTCGCTGAAGGCGTTGACCATCTGCTTCATCGCATCGACCTGGGCGATGATGGTATGCGTCGCGCGCTCGAGAATCTGCGCGTCCTGCTCATTCATGCTGCCGAGAAACTTGCGGCGCATGCGCTCGGCCGAGAGCTGGATCGGCGTCAGCGGATTCTTGATCTCGTGCGCCAGCCGTCGCGCGACCTCGCCCCACGCCGCATCGCGCTGCGCCTGCAGCAAGGTGGTGATGTCGTCGAACACCAGCACCACCCCCGTTGCGCCGCCCACCTCGTTCGGCAGCGCGGTGCACGCGCACATCAGCACGCGCTTGCCGGACTCAGAAAGCAGCTCGATCTGCTCGCGCCAGTCGAGCTGGTCGGCGGCGAGGCGCGATTTCACGGCGGCCAGGAACTGGGCGAACAGCGTGCTTTCGCTGATCGACTCGTCGAAAGGCGCGCCCACCGCGGCCTCCAGATCGACGCCCAGGATGGCGCTCGCCGCCTGATTGGCGGTGCGCACCGTCAGATCCGGAGCGAGCGAGACCACTCCCGTCGACAGGCGCGCCAGGATCACGGCCAGTCCGGCGCGTTCCGCTTCCACGGCTTGCTGGCTGTGGCGAGTCTCCTCGCGCGCCCTGGCCAGACGTTTGGTCATGTCATTGAACGAGGTCACCAGAAAGCCGAGCTCATCGCGCGACGGCAGCGGCAGCTGAGTATCGTAGTTGCCCTTGGCGACCGCGCGGGTGCCGGCGATCAGGTCTTGGACCGGCTGCACCAGGCGCTGCGCCGCAAAGAAAGCGCCGTACACCGCGGCGATCAGCGACATCAGCACCACAAAGGTCAAAATCAGCACGAAAGTGGATTTGAGCGGCTGTCGCAGCTGCACCAGGTTCGCATACTGGGTATAGGAGCGCTGCACGGTGTCGGCGAGCTGACTGAGCTGCTGCGGCACCGGATACAGCGCAATCAGCACGCGCGATGCCGCGTTGGCGTTGGAATCGAGCGGCGCGGCGGCGCGAATCACGTACCCGCCCTGCGCATCGGTGTCCAAGCTGACATAAGGCCGGCCGCGCCGTACCTGCAGCATCATCTCGTCGGTTGCGGGCACCGGCAGGGTATCCATGGGCCGATCGGAGCTGGTCGCGATGATCTGGGTCTGGGGACCCGCGACCGTGAATTCCAGGGCGGTGCTGTCGCGGCGCTCGCGGTCGAGCGTGCCGATCAGGTCGAAATCCGGCAGCCTCGACAGCTCATGGGCGATCACCTCGGTGTGCTGCAAGAACTCGCGCACGCGCACCTCGAGCGCCGCGTGCGACAGCTCGCGCGTGTCCTTCAATCCTTGGCTCACCTCCAGCTCGAACCAACTGTCGATGCCGCGATTGAGGAATTGCAGCGAGAAGTAATACACCACCAGAATCGGGGCCACGGCCAGGGCGCTGAAGATCGCCACCGTGCGGCCCTTGAGGCGCGAACCCGGCACGTGCCTGCGATAGTCCTGCACCAGGCGCGACAGTTTCGCGGCCAGCAGCAGCACCAGAGTCAGCAGACCCGAGATGTTGATGAGCAGAATCCACGGCAGCCAGCGGTCGAATTTCGCGGAATTCTGCGCAGCGGACGCCAGCAGGTAGAGCGCGACCAACCACAGCACGACGCCCACGCCGCCGAGCACGGTCGATCCGTATTTGCGAATTACGGCTGCAGCGTCCATGTGTACCAATCGCTCTCTCGATGCCACTCGTTGTGCCAGAACATCAGCAGGCGCAAGCTGAAAGGCACGCTGCCGTAGTCGATCTTCGCGCGCACGCTCGCCTCGTAGCGGCGATCCGCCGGCAGCAACGCCTTGTCGAGAACCGGCAGGTCGAGCACCTCGGACAGCAGTTCGAGCGCCGCATCGACCGTGCTCAACGACACTTGTTGCCCGCTGTTGTCATTGCGCAGGACGTAGCGCGCGCTCACGGCGTTGTACTGCAGGTGGTAGCGCTGGGTCAGCTCCGCGACCCGCGAGTTCGGCAGCAGCTGGCGCACGCGCTCGACGTCCAGATCGAGCTCCATGGTCAGCGGCACGCCTTCGGCCAAGCCGCGCCTCACGGTATCGCCGACCGGCAGGTCCAGGCGTGCATTGAGATGATAAACGCCGTCCCTGAGCTCCAGGTCTGCCGAGCGGACCTCGAAACGCCCCTCGAGCCCGTCGGCGCGGCCGGGCAGGGGCCACACGGCCCCCAGGCAGGCGGCCGCCAGCAGCAGCGCGTGAGGCAACCGAATTGTGGGCAGGGGGCTCATTGTTTGGTCAGGGCAGCATAATAGAAGCCGTCGGCACCCGCCTCACCGGGCAGGATTTGGCGGCCGAATTCGTCGGCCTCGCCGAACCCGGGCCAGCCCGGCCAATCCTCGGCCGGGACGCTGAGGGCGTCCGGCGCTCCCCCGAGGAACGCGGCGATCACATCGCGGTTTTCGCTGCGGGTCAGGGTGCAGGTGACGTATACCAGGCGTCCGCCGCGGGCGAGCAGACCCCACAGCTGCGCTAACAGGCGCCCTTGCAGCAGCGGCAGCTTGTCGATTTCCGACGGGGATTTGCGCAGACGGATGTCGGGATGGCGGCGGATCACGCCGAGTGCGGAACACGGCGCGTCGAGCAGAATGCGGTCGAACGGCACGCCGTCCCACCATGCGCCCGGATCGGCCGCGTCACCGCACTTAAGCTCGGCGTGCAAAGACCCTCGCACCAGATTTTCCCGAATCCGCGTGAGACGCTGAGGATCGATGTCGAGCGCGACCAGCCCTGCCAGCCGCGGCTCACGCTCGGCGATGAGTGCGGTCTTGCCGCCCGGGGCGGCGCAGGCGTCGAGCACCCGCTGGCCCGCCGCGAGCTCGAGCGGAAACGCGACGCACTGCGCGCCGAGGTCCTGAACCGACACCACGCCGTCCGCGAACCCCGGCAATTCGGCAACGTCGCACGGTGATTCCAGCAACAACGCCTGCGGCACGCGCGGCTCGACGCACGCGCCGATCCCCGCGCCGCGAAGCGTTGCGAGGTATTCCGCGGCCGTGGCGCGTTGCCCGTTCACCCGCAGCCACATCGGCGGTTGGCGATCCCCGGCTGCGAGCAACTGAGTCCAGCGCACCGGCCAGTCGGCGCGCAGCCTGTCCGCCAGCCAAACCGGCGATGCATGCCGCGTCGCGGGGCTGCGCGCGATATCGGCATCCAGTGCCTTGCGCTCGCGCAGGTAGCGGCGCAACACCGCATTGATGAGTCCGCTGGCGCGCGCCGCATCGGTGGCCTTCGCCGTATCGACCGCCGCATCGACCACGGCGTACTCGGGGGTGCGCCCATCCTCCAGCTCGAACAGGGCAACCGACAACAGGGCGCGCACCAGGAAATCCAAAGATCTCACCGGCTGCGACAAAAGGCGGCCGAGGAGTGCCTCGTGCCGGTAGTAGCCGCGGACCGCCCCAAAGCTCAAGCTGCGCACCGATGGCGCCAGCGCGCCCGGTGCGGCCTTGAGGGCAGCCTGCAATGCGGCATCGAGCGTCACACCCTCCCGCAGAACTCGCGCCACCGCGTGGGCGGCAAGCGAACGAGCGCCGGCGGCCGCGGCATTGGCATTGGCCGTACTCAGGCTGCTCATGAACTCGTGAATCTCGCGCCGGCGAGCGGCCGAGACTTGATGAATTCGTGCACCGCCAGCGGCCTGCGGCCCGCGAGCTGCAGGCGCGTGATTCGCACGCCGCCGCGGCCGCACGCCACATCGATGCCCTCGGGTGCCGCGCGCAGCACGGCTCCCGGCGCGGGGCGCTCTGCCGCCGCGTGAGCAGTGTCGGGGATGAGCTCAGCTTCCCAGATGCGCAGCTGCGCCCCGTCCAGACGCGTTTCGGCGACGGGTGAGGGATTGAAGGCGCGGATTCGGCGCAGCACCTGCACCGCATCGTTCTGCCAATCGATCAGCGCCTCCGCCTTGCTGATCTTCGCGGCGTAGGTGACGCCGCTTTGCGGCTGCGGCACCTCCTGAGCACGCCCGGCCGCGAGCGCATCGAGTGTCTCGCAGATGAGTTCTCCGCCGAGCCGTGCGAGCCGCTCGTGCAGGCTTCCAGCTGTGTCCTGCGGCACTATGTCGATCTCTCGCATGCCGAGCATCGGCCCGGTGTCGAGCCCCGCGTCCATGCGCATGATGGTGATGCCAGTGGTCGCGTCTCCGGCCAACAGCGCGCGCTGTATGGGCGCGGCACCGCGCCAGCGCGGCAACAGCGACGCATGGATATTGATGCAGCCGAGCCTGGGGGCGGCAAGCGCGGCCGGCGGCAATATCAGGCCGTAAGCGGCCACGACCAGCACGTCCAGCTGCAAGGCGCGCAGCGCCTCAACCGCTTCGGCCATTTTGAAGCTGGCCGGCTGATGCACGGCGAGGCCGAGCTCGAGCGCGCGCTTCTTGACTGGGCTCAAATGCATTGTCCGACCGCGCCCGGCCGGTCGATCCGGCTGAGTAAAGACCGCCGCCAGGGTGTGCGCCGAGCGCGCAAGACGCGCGAGCGCCGAAACCGCGAATTCCGGCGTGCCGGCGAAGCCCAGCCTCAAAGAGCTCCGCTGCCCGCTCAAAGCTCAAAGAGCCGGTACGGAGGCGCCGGGCGCCTTGGCGCGAATCTGGCTCCCCGTGGGACGCTGCCTGCGCTCTTTTTCCAGGCGCCGGCGAATCAGCTGGCGCTTGAGTTCGGACAGATAATCGACGAACAGCTTGCCATCCAGATGGTCCAGCTCGTGCTGGATGCACACCGCCAGCAGCCCATCCGCATCCATTTCGAACGCCTGACCGTCGCGGCCCAGGGCGCGCACCCGGATATGGGTCGCACGCTGCAACTTGTCGTAGATGCCGGGCAGGGACAGGCAGCCCTCCTCGACCGGCGCGCGGCCATCGGCCGCCAAAATCTCCGGATTGATGAGGACCAAGGGGTCATTGCGCTCTTCGCTCACGTCGATTACGACCAGACGCTTGTGCGCATCCACTTGAGTCGCGGCCAGACCGACGCCGTTCGCTGCATACATGGTCTCCAGCAAGTCATCGACCAGCCGACGCAATGCATCATCGACGGTCGCGACGGGCTCGGCCTTGATGCGCAGACGAGGGTCCGGGTACTCGAGAATTACGAGCTTTGTCATGGGAGTTATGAGAGCAATGTCGTGTTTTTGGCCGAAGATTGTTGCTAAAGTTCCGCCGCTGCTTAACTTAATGCCCGTATTGGCGGCGCGTACAGCGCTGACAATCGGCAAAAACGGGCGATACGTCCCAGTCTGTGGCAGCAGGTCGGCAGTATACCAGCCGCCCGGGCACCATAAGACAGGCGACTCACGGGAGCGAAACGAATGCAACGCCATCAGATTCTTGCCCTGCTACTTTCGATCGCGCTGGTCGCCGGCTGCCGCACGCAGCGTCCGCCGGCCGCACCGGTACCGATGCCGACGACCGACACACAGACCGAGGGCAGGCCGGTCGGCGACGACCGAACGGCGATGGAGGCGGCAATCCCCACGGGCGCAGCTCCGCCGCCGAGCGCGCCGGTTGAGACGCAGGGCATCCCATTGGCGCCCAACGCGCCGGACAGCTACGTCGTGAAGCGCGGCGACACCCTGTGGGGTATCGCCAAGGTGTTCTTGCGCGATCCGTGGTTTTGGCCCGAGATTTGGCAGGTCAACCCGCAGGTGCAGAATCCTCACCTCATTTACCCGGGCGACACCCTGCGCCTGGTCTACATCGACGGCCGGCCGCGCATCCTGTTGCAGCCGGGGCTGCTGCGGGGAGAGTTCGCACGCGTGACGCCGCGGGTGCGCAGCCAGCCGCTCGAGGCGGCGATCACGACGATCCCCTACGAAACCATCGCGGCCTTCATGTCCAAGCCCTCGGTGCTGGATAAGGAACAGATCAAGCTCGCGCCTTACGTCCTGTCCACCCGCGATAACCACGTGGTCATGTCTGAAGGCGATACCGTGTACGCTCGCGGCTTCAAACAACCGGTCGAAGTCGGCATGAATTACAACCTGGTGCGCGTCGGAGACGTGTTGCGCGATCCGGATGACAAGACCGTCCTGGGGTACAACGGCGTATTCACCGGCACAGGCCACGTGACCCGCGTCGGGGACCCCGTGTCCCTCATCATGACCCAATCGACGCGTGAGACCTACCCCGGCGACAAGCTGTTTCCCGGCAGCGTCGATGTGCCGCTCGATTTCGTACCGACCGCGCCGACGGTGAAAACGAACGGCAGAATCATAGCGGTCGTCGACGGAGAGACCGTCATCGGCCAGTATGAAGTGGTCGTCATCAACCGCGGCGCCCGCGACGGCCTGGCGCAGGGCAACGTGCTCGCCGTGTTCAACGGGGGCGAGACGGTTCACGACAACGTAAGTCACGGCTTCGTGACCGGAGTTACCACCATGTTTTCCCCGAAGGTGCGCCTGCCGGAGTATCGAAGCGGCACCTTCATGGTGTTCAAAGCCTTCAATCGGATGAGCTACGGGCTGATCATGGAAGCCACGGATGTGATTCGAGTGGGGGACAGCGTAAAAAACCCCTGAGTCTGAGACGGGCCTGCGCAAATCTGCACGTTGAGGCGGTTTGCAGAGAGCGCAGCCGCGCGCGCCCTGCGCGATAATTTGCGCCATGCCGCTGAGCGACGAGGTATTGGCCTGGGTAACGCTGGCCCGGGCGCCGGCCCTCGATGCCGAGACGCTGTCGACGGCACTGGAAAGACTGGGTTCCGCCGGCGGCATCATGGCGGCATCCGACGCCGTTCGCGAACGCTGCGGGATTCCGGCGCCGGCGCGTGAATATCTTCGCCGCGCGGCCTCTCCCGGCGCGGCGGAGCAAAAATGGCTTGAGCATGCGCGCCACCACGTGCTGCCATTCACCGACCCGCGCTATCCGAGGCTGCTGCGCTCATTTGCGCATCACCCCCTGGCGCTTTATGCGGCCGGCAACATCGATGCGCTCAGTGATCCGCAGCTGGCGGTGGTCGGCAGCCGCAACCCCACACCGCAAGGCCGCGACACCGCCTACGAATTCTCGCAGTATCTGGCCGAACGCGGGCTTGCGATCACCAGCGGGCTCGCACACGGCATCGACACGTGCGCGCACCGCGGCGCCTTGGCGGCGCAAGGCATCACTCTGGCGGTGCTCGGCTGCGGGCTCGATATGGTCTATCCGCGCAGCAACTTCGAACTCAGCGAAGGCATCGAGCTGCAGGGCGCCCTGATCAGCGAATTCCCGCTGGGTAGCGCACCGCTGCGCGCCCATTTTCCTCAGCGCAACCGCGTCATCGCGGGCTTGAGTCTGGGCACTCTGGTGGTCGAGGCGGCGCATGGGAGCGGTTCGCTGATTACGGCGCGTGCGGCGAACGAGCGCGGCAGGGAGGTATTCGCGGTGCCCGGATCCATCCACAATCCGCTGAGCCGCGGCTGCCACGGGCTGATAAAGGATGGCGCAAAACTGACTGAAACCCCCGATGACATATTGAGGGAGCTGAACTTTTCGGCCGTTTTCGCCAGCGACCCCCGGCCCACCGCGGCCGGCGCGGGGCGGATGGCCGGCACCGCGGCCATGGACAAGGAACACAAAATCTTGTTAGATGCGCTCGGCTTTGATCCCGCGGACCTCGATATGCTGATTGGTCGCACCGGATTCAAACCAGAAGCCGTGTCCTCGATGATGCTGATCCTCGAGCTCGAAGGCCACGTTCAGGCCGCCCCCGGGGGCCGCTACTCCCGAGTCGTCAACAGGAGAGCCGGAGGTGAAAGATAACGTTCTCGATTTGCTCATATATCTCTTCGAGAATTACATGAGCACCGATGAGGAGCCGCGACCCGATCGCCATACCTTGAAAACCGAACTGGACAAGGCTGGATTCCCCGAGCCGGACATCGAACGTGCGCTGGAATGGCTCGACGGCCTGTCGGGTGAACAATTGGGCAAGGTCGCCGAAGCCACGGCGCGAGCCGTGCGCGTCTTCAGCGGCCAGGAACTGCTGCGCCTGGATACGGACGTGCGCGGCTATCTGATGTACCTGGAGAACGTGCATATCCTGTCCGGTACGCAGCGCGAATTGGTCATCGATCGCTTGATGGCGCTGGAAGCCGACGAAATCGACATCGAACAGGTGAAATGGGTGGTGTTGATGGTGCTCTTCAATCAGCCTGGCCAAGAGTCCGCCTACGCGCAGATGGAAGACCTGGTCTTCGAAGAGCGCTCCGACGCCCTGCATTAGACTCTCGACGACTTTGAGCACCAACCTCGTTATCGTGGAGTCGCCTGCCAAGGCGAAGACCCTCAAGAAATACCTCGGCAAGGATTTCGAGGTGCTCGCTTCCTATGGTCACGTTCGGGACTTGGTGCCGAAGGAAGGCGCCGTCGATCCGAAGCATCATTTCGCGATGAAATACCAGGTCGTCGAGCGCAACCAAAAGCATGTCGACGCCATATCGCGCGCGCTCAAAAAGGCTAAAACGCTGTTTCTGGCGACCGACCCCGACCGCGAGGGCGAAGCCATATCCTGGCACCTGTACGAACTGTTGAAGGCGCAGGGGGCGCTGAAAGGCAAAGACGTGGAGCGGGTCGTCTTTTACGAGATCACCAAAAACGCCGTCCGCGAGGCGATGACGCAGCCGCGCGAGCTATCGGTCGATTTGGTGAATGCGCAGCAGGCGCGGCGGGCCCTCGACTTCCTGGTCGGGTTCAATCTCTCGCCGCTGCTGTGGAAAAAGGTGCGTCCCGGGCTGTCGGCCGGCCGCGTGCAAAGCCCGGCGCTGCGCATGATTTGCGAGCGCGAAGACGAAATCGCCGCGTTCGTGGCGCGCGAATACTGGACCATCGATGCGGAACTTGAGCATTCGCAACAGAGGTTTCCGGGCAAGCTGGTCGAATATCAGGGCAGCAAGGTCGAGCAGTTCAGCTTCACCACCGCAGCCCAGGCACAAGAGGCGGAACGCATCCTGCGCAGCGCCGCGCAAGGTGAACTCGTCGTGGTGGGGGTGGATCGCAAGCAGCGCCGCCGCAATCCCGCGCCGCCGTTCACCACCTCGACGCTGCAGCAGGAGGCCGCGCGCAAGCTGGGTTTCAGCGCGCAAAAGACCATGCGCGTCGCCCAACAATTGTATGAAGGCGTCGACATCGGCGAGGGCGCGGTGGGCCTGATCACCTACATGCGCACCGACTCGCTCAATCTGGCCCAAGAAGCCATCGGGCAGATCCGCGAAGTCATCGTCAAGCTATACGGACGGGAAGGCCTCTCCGAAGAGCCGCGGATCTATAAAACCAAGTCGAAGAACGCCCAGGAGGCGCACGAGGCTATTCGCCCGACGGATGCGAGCATCCTGCCGGGCGATATCGAAAAGAAGATCGAAGCAGACCAGTATCGCCTCTACTCGCTGATCTGGAAGCGGACCGTCGCCTGCCAGATGGCGCCCGCGGTGTTCGACACCGTGGCGGTCGAGCTGCTGGCGGGCTCGGACGGCCCGCGGCGCACCGTGCTGCGCGCCAACGGCTCGACGCTGATCAAGCCCGGCTATATATCGGTCTATCAAGAAGGCACGGATGACGTCGTACAGGACGATTCGGACCACGTGCTGCCGCCGATGCAGCAAGGCGATCGCGTCAAACTCCTCGACGTAACCCCGGCCCAGCACTTCACCGAGCCGCCGCCGCGCTTCACCGAGGCATCCCTGGTCAAAGCGCTGGAGGAGTACGGCATCGGCCGGCCCTCGACGTATGCATCGATCATTTCGACGCTGCGCGACCGGCAGTACGTGGATATCGAGAGCCGGCGCTTCACCGCGACGGATATCGGCAAGATCGTCAGTCGATTCCTCACGCAGTACTTTACCACCTACGTCGACTATGACTTCACCGCGAAAATGGAGGACTCGCTCGACGCGGTTGCCAGCGGTGAGCAGGAATGGGTGCCGCTGCTCCAGAGGTTTTGGAAGCCGTTCATCGATCTGGTCAGGCACACCGAAAGCTCGGTCAGCCGCGAGGAAGTGGCGCAGGCGCGCGACCTCGGCGTGGACCCGGCGAGCGGCAAGCCGATGAGCGTGCGCATGGGGCGCTTCGGACCTTTCGTGCAGATCGGCACCAAGGACGATGCCGACAAGCCGCGCTTCGCGGGGCTTCGGCCCGGTCAAAAAATGGATGCGATCACGCATGCGGAAGCATTGGAGCTGTTCAAGCTGCCGCGTAAGCTGGGGCAGACCGCGCAGGGCGAGGAGATCGCGTCCAACACCGGACGCTTCGGTCCTTACGTAAAGTACGGCGCGAAGTACGTCTCACTCAAGGCCGACGATCCGTACACGATCACGCTGGCGCGCGCCCTGGAAGTCATCCGTGAAAAGCAGATCGCCGATGCGAATCGACTGATCCTGGACTTCCCGGACGCGGGAGTCCAGGTACTCAATGGCCGTTACGGTCCCTACATCACCGACAAGACCCGCAACGCGAAGATTCCGAAAGACCGGGACCCGAAGAGCCTGACGCTCGCGGAGTGCCAGGCCCTGCTGGCCGCGGCGCCGGCGCGCACTTTCGGCAAATGGGGCCGCAAGACACCCAAGGCCGCAGCACCCAAGGCCGCAGCACCCAAGGCCGCAGCACCCAAGGCCGCAGCACCCAAGGCCCCTCCGCAAAAGCTTGCGGCCAAGGAATTGAAGGTCGCCGCCAAGAAGCGGGCCCCGGCGCTCGCTGCGCGACCCAAGCTCAAGCCAAACGCGAAAAAGAAGACCTCCGGCAAAAAGAAACATGGCTGACCCCAGAGCAACGGCACCGGTCTCCTGCGCGGCGGATACGAGCGCGGTGCAGCGCTACCTGAGGGAACTGCATGACCGCATCACCGTGGCGGTAGAGGCGCTCGACACGGCGAAATTTCGGCGCGATTCCTGGCAGCGTCCGGAGGGCGGCGGCGGCGAGAGCCGCGTACTGACCGACGGCGAGGTGTTCGAGAGAGCCGGCGTGTCATTTTCACATGTACACGGGCTGCAAATGCCGCAGTCGGCGTCGAACCTGCGTCCGGAAATCGCCGGCGCGGCCTTCGAGGCGATGGGCATTTCGCTGGTGTTTCACCCGAGAAATCCCTACGCCCCCACCACGCATTGCAACGTCCGATTCCTCGTGGCCGCGCCGAAGGGCGCCCCGGCCGTGTGGTGGTTCGGCGGCGGTTTCGATCTCACGCCCTACTATCCATTCGATGAAGACGTGCTGCACTGGCATCGAACCGCGCGCGCGGCGTGCCAGCCGTTCGGCGCGGGCGTGTACGAGGAATACAAGCAATGGTGCGACCGCTACTTTTTCCTGCCGCACCGGAATGAGACCCGTGGTGTGGGCGGCTTGTTCTTCGATGACCTCAATGAAGGCGGATTTGCACACTGCTTCGGGCTGACCCGCAGCGTCGGTGACCATTTTCTGCCCGCTTTCATGCCGATCGTCGAACGGCGCCGCGGCCAGCCCTGGGGCGAGCGCGAGCGCAGCTTTCAGCTGTATCGGCGGGGGCGCTACGTCGAATTCAATCTGCTTTATGATCGAGGCACTGTGTTCGGCCTGCAGTCGCGCGGTCGTACGGAGTCGATACTGATGTCCATGCCGCCGCTGGCTCGCTGGGCATACGACTGGCACCCCGAGGCCGGATCCCCCGAGGCGAGGTTGTACGAGGAATTCTTGCGTCCGCGCGACTATCTCGCGGAGCTCGACAGCCGGCATTCTTGAAAAATCATGCCCTAAGGGCATGATTTCGCGGGTCGCTCACCCGTGGGATGCTGTATATCCAAACAGTTGCCACCCGATGTCGACCGCAAGACCCGAAGTATTCCGCCGGCGACCCGCTGCGCCTTGAACGTGCACGACACCGGCTGGCGCTTTCCCGGCTGCGTCCAGCAACGTCGCCCGGATGCGCATCGCACACTGCGCCGATGGCGCGGGAGGCGGGTGGTAATCTCGACGAATGGTGTCGAGCCCCTGGTCATCGGAATTACAGCCGCAACCCGGCTCGCCCGCCGAGCTCGCTCGTTTCGCGGAGCTGCAGCAGCGGCTGCCGCCGCTGTTTCGCCAGATCTTTGCGGATCGTCTCGCTCCCCGCACGATCGTCGTCGTGCCCGGGCTCAGCCTCGATCAGGAGCTGCTTGCACGGATCGACGGACTGGCGCATTACGAGGAGCGGCAGCTCACCATGCTCATGCTGCTCAAGATGCCGAATACCCGCATGGTGTTCCTGACGAGCGTGGCCGTGGACGCCTCGATCGTCGACTACTACCTGCAGCTGCTGCCGGGCATTCCGCACGAGCACGCCCGACGGCGCCTCACGCTGCTCGCGACGCACGATGCCTCCGCCGTGAGCCTCACCCGCAAGATTCTGGACCGGCCGCGTCTGCTCGCGCGCGTGCGCACCATGATCGGAGACCCGGCCCTCGCGCACCTGTCCTGCTTCAATGCCACCGCGGATGAGCGGACCCTGGCCGTACAGCTCGGTGTGCCGCTCTATGCCTGCGATCCCGCGCTCATGCGGCTCGGCACGAAGAGCGGCGGCCGGTCGGTGTTCCATGAGGCGGGCGTCGACATGGCGGATGGCGCGGAAGGCCTGCGTGACATCGGCGATGCGATCGCCGCGCTGGCCGCGCTCAAGCGGCGCCGGCCGCAGCTGAGGCGGGCGGTCATCAAGCTCGAGGAGGGCGCCTCGGGCGAGGGCAACGCGACTTTCGACTACGCGGGCGGACCGGAAGGTGCGGCGCTCGAAGCGTGGATCGCTGCCGAGCTGCCGAGGCGGCTGAGAATGGAGGCCCCGGGCCTGACCTACGAACGCTATGCGGCAAAATACGCGGCCTTGGGAGGAATCGCGGAGGCGTGGATCGAGGGCGACTGCAAGCGATCGCCCTCCGCGCAGCTGCGGATCAATCCGCTCGCGGGTCTGGAAACGATCTCGACTCACGAACAGGTGCTGGGTGGCGAAACGGGGCAGCTCTTCCTCGGCGCCGCATTTCCCGCCCTGGAAGAATATCGAATAGCCATTCAGGACGCCGCGCTCCGCATAGGCCGGGTACTTCGCGACAAGGGGGTGCTCGGGCGCTTCGGCGTCGACTTCGTCTGCGTGCGCGAAGACCATGCCTGGCGCCCTCGCGCCATCGAGATCAACCTGCGCAAGGGAGGCACGACGCACACCTTCCAGATGCTGCAGTACCTGACCGACGGACACTATGACGCCGCCAGCGGCCTGTTCCGGACGCAGCAGGAGCAGCTTCGCTTCTACTTCGCGACGGACAATCTCGTGAATCCGCACTATCGGCGTCTGACGCCCACCGATCTTGTCGACCTCGCGGTCGAGCACGATCTGCACTTCGATCCGGTCACGCAACAGGGAGTGACTTTCAATCTCATCGGCGCGGTTTCGCAGTTCGGCAAGCTCGGCATCGTCAGTATCGCCGCCTCTCCTGAGGCGGCCGAGACGCTCTACGGCCGCACGGTCAGCGTGCTCGATTCGGCGTGTTGAGCCGAAGATCCTGCAGCACGCTGCCCATCTGCAAAATCTCGTTCTCATGCGGCTCGTCCCGGAACGTTTCCCGCAGAGCATCCGCATACCAAGCCCGCATCGAATCGAGGCCCAATAATCGCACCGCGTATTGTGCGGCGGCGGAATCGAGCGCGAGACCGTAGGTTTGGATTCTGAAGGCGACCGGCGCAAAGAACGCATCGGCCGCGGTGAATACCGCTCCGGCCAGGAAGGGTCCGCCGAAGCGCTCGAGGCCGTCGGTCCACAACGCGCCGATGCGGGCCAAATCCAGCTCGAGCGCGGCCGGCACGTTTTTCAGGCGTATGCGCACGCCGCAGCTCATCGAACAGCGGTTGCGCAATTCGCTGAAGCCCGAATGCATCTCGGCCGCGGCGCTTCGAGCCCAGGCGCGTGCCCGGGAAGCCGCCGGCCAAACGGCGGCGTGCCGTTCCGCCAGATACTCGGCGATGGCGAGCGAATCCCACACCGCCGTGTCGCCGTCGACCAGGCAGGGGACCTTGCCGCTCGGCGAAATCCTGCGGTAGTGCTCCCAGTCGGCGGCCTGCCCGAAGATGATCAAGTGCTCCTTGAAATCGATGCCGAGCTCGCGCATCAGCACCCACGGACGCAGCGACCACGACGAATAGTTTTTGTTGGCGATGTATAAGTCGTACATGCTAAAGCCGGACGCGCAGCGAATTGAGTCCGCGGATGGCAAAATTCGATCCCCAGTCCGGCCGGTCATCGGCAAGCGAAAGGGTCGGAAAGCGGCGCAGGAGCGCGCCGACGGCCAGCTGGCTTTCGAGTCGCGCCAGCGTGGCTCCCAGGCAAACGTGTGAGTCCCCGCCGAATGCGAGGTGGCGGATATGCTGGCGATGCACATCGAGCAGATCCGGCTCCTCGTATTGGCGCGGGTCGCGCTGCGCGGCGCCGATCATGAACACCAGCGAGGAGCCGGCGGGAATCACCTCGCCGTCGAAGTCGATGTCCGCCTTCACTCCGCGTGGGATCGCCTGAATTGGGCTCTCGAAGCGCAGCAGCTCTTCAATGGCGTTCGGCACCAGCTGCGGCTGCGAATGCACCTCGGCGAGCGTCCGCGGGTGCGACAACAGCGTGAACATTGCGTTGCCGATCAGGTGTCGGGTCGTTTCATGGCCCGCGAACAGCAGCATGACGCACTGCGCGTACACGTCCGCATCGGACAGGCGCTCGCCGCGTGCGTCGGCGCTGATGATGAGGCTGAGGAGGTCGTCATTCGGCTGCCGTCTGCGCTCGCGAACCAGCTCCGCGAAATAGCCTTCCAGTTCGGTTATCGCGCGTTGCGCCACTCTTGCCCGCTCCGGCGTGCGCAACACATTGCCGAACCAGTTCGCGATGTCGTTCGAAAGCTCAGTGCAGCGCCGGCGCAGACCCTGCGGCAAGCCCAGCATTTCCGAAATGACTTGCACCGGCAGCGGATGTGCCAAGTGGCGGATGATATCCGGCTCGCTCGAAGCGTCCATCTCGTTCAGCAGACGGTCGATGATCGCCTCGACTTCGGGGCGCAGCCGCTCGACCGCGGGCGGTGCGAAACCGGGGTTCATGAGCTTGCGCAACTGCGAATGATGCGGTGCGTCGAGCTGCAGCAGCCAGCGCTGCATGTGGCGCACCAGTGGGCCGAACTCCTCGAGCGCATCGTCGGCGACTCCGAGCATCGCACGCGCCGGTCGATGTGAGGTCAACCGAGAATCACGCAGCAGTGCAGTACAGTCGGCATAGCCGCACACCAGCCGGAATCCGGGGCGCTCGGGCAGCGGCTGAACACGCGGCCCTGCGCGAAGGTGCCGGTAGGTGGGATACGGATCTTGCTGAAATTCGGCCGAAAAAAGTGGAGGAGGAGTTGTCGTCGCCATGGCGCCGGATCAGAACAGGATCGAGCCCGAAATACAAGAATTTCTGCCGACACCCGCCGCGCCAGCAGGCACAATGCCCGCCGCGATGAACTACAAGCACATTTACCACGCCGGAAATTTCGCGGACGTCGCCAAGCACGTCGGGCTGCTCTTCTGCCTCGATGCGCTGAAGCGCAAGGACGCTGGATTTTTCGCGTTGGACAGCCACGCCGGGCGCGGATTTTATGATTTGCAGGCCGCGGAGGCGGCCAAATCCGGCGAGGCCGAGCGGGGCGTTCAGCGGCTGATACAAACGCACATCGGGGATCAGGCGCTGGCTTCCTACTTCGCCGCGATTCGCGCGCGGCGCGGCAAGCGCCTGGCGCGCTATCCCGGGTCTCCGGCGCTGATCGCCGGCAGCTTGCGGCCGCAGGATCGTGCGGTGTTCATCGAGCTGATGCCCGCCGAAGCGCGGGCCGGGGCGCGTGAAATCGAATCCGCCGGGCGGATTCAAATGCGAATCGAGGACGGCTACGCGGCGCTCAAGGCCTGCCTGCCTCCGGAGGAGCGCCGCGGTCTGGTGCTCATCGATCCGCCTTACGAGAGAGTCGATGAGCTGAAGACCATGCTACGGGCCTTTGGCGACGCGTACCGCCGCTGGCCGAGCGGCATATTCTTGATGTGGTATCCGATACGCAGCGCAACCCAGCGCCGCAGCGTGCACGCGCGCTTCCAGGCATTGGACATTCCGAAGATGCTGTTTGCGGATCTGGCAATCCATCCGGACGACGCGGGTGTCGGTCTCGCGGGCAGCGGCTTGATGATAGTCAACCCGCCATACGGTGCGGATGAGCACATGCGGAGCGCTTATGCGGCCCTGCACGATGCAATGGCGGCTCCGGGTTCGGGCTATGTGGAAGTGGCACGCCTGACTCCCGAACGAATGGCACAATGACGAAACTTCTCTAGAGGACTGCACCATGGATCCGAACGTCTTGCGCGATCAGCTCAGCAAACTGCACGAAGAACTCGCGAAGGTGCGCCACGTGGATCCGCGATCGAAACAATTGATGGTCGAAGTCCTGCGGGACATCCAGCGCCTGCTGGAGCAGCAGCGCGCGGCCGGCGCGGCCCCGACGGAGCCGTCGCCGCCGGTCAGCGCAACCCTGCCCGAGCGGCTGGAAAAAGTGGCCGTGCAGTTCGAGGCGGATCATCCGACCCTGGCCGCGAGCTCTCGCAGGCTCATCGATCTGCTCGGCAAAGCCGGTCTATAGCCTGGACTAGGCCGTCCAGACGATGGCGGCCTGAACGCGCGCGGCGATCTCCTTGATCGCGTCGATCCCGGCCTGCTGGCCGCGCGCCAGCACCGCGAGGCTGCCGTGCCCGGGCAGCGGAATGATCACGCCCCGATAGCCCTCTTCGTCGAACGACACGGGCTTCGACACGGATTCATGCACCAGCACCATGACGGTAACCGGCCCCATGTCCGTCTGGACGACCAGGTGCGGCACCCGGTGTCCGCGAAACAGACAGCTTCTGGCATAGCTGACCATGGGCGCTTCGGGGTTCAGCCGCATGTGCGGGTCGAGCAGCACCCGAGCCAGCTCCGAGGGAGGCACCGGTATCTCGGTGCGCCGCCAGGCTTGCGGCTCCCCCGCCATGTGGGCCACCACGTCGGCGGCCAGGCTCGGGTGGGGCGAGGCGAGCCACAAAGCGCTGCCCACGGCCAGGATGATCAGCACGCTTGCGGCCATTGCGAGCCGGCCGCGCCGCACGCGCGGCGTCGGCGCCCGCCGCGTCGCGGGGCCGGCGGGCGCCCTCATCGGCACGACCCGAGCGCCGCTCTCGGCCGGCGCGCTCACGCGCAGGGCGCGCACAAGCCGGCTCTCGAAGCGCAGCAGCCGCTCGGTGTACTCCCGGCAGTCGGGGCAGCCGTCAAGGTGGCTCCGCAGTCCCGGGTTCGGGTCTTGCGGATTGGCCAGAATCAGCCGTCGATATTCGGCGCAGTCCATCATTCTTCGGGGTCCAACCGGGTGTCTTCGCCGCACATCGCGCGCAGCTGCTTGCGGGCCCGGAACAGCCGCGTCAACACCGCGGCATTCGACAACTTGAGTTCCGCGGCGATTTCCGCCGTCGAGAAGCCCATCAGAACCTGCATTACGAGAGGTTCGCGGTACTCCTCCGGGAGCTTGAACAGGGCGGCCCGAAGCTCGGCGAGATCCTGGTCCTGCGCAGCGGCCAACATGGGCTCTTCCCGGGCGATCAGCTCGTCGACGTCCACCGTGACGAGCCGCTTGCGTTCGAAACTGCGCGCATATTCGCGCCGGATGATGGTCAAGAACCACGGCTTGACGGCCGCTTCGTCCAGCAGTGAATCCTGCGCCTTCCACGCACGCAGCATGGTTTCCTGCACGACATCCTCCGCCAGCGCCCGATCGCGGGACAGCCAGAACGCGAAGCGCAGCAAGTCCGGGCGCAGCGCTTGGCAAATCGACTGAAAGCGGTCGCGCTTCGAATTTCCGCCGACCTGGTCGTTCATGTATAAATCAGCACCCGGCGTAGGATATCTTCTGCGCGATATTACCGCCGCATGGCTGAAATTACTGTTAGGAGTCACAGTCAAGATGACCGGAAATCCAACTGATTCATTTCCGAGCACCCGCATGCGGCGCATGCGCCGCGATGAGTTCTCGCGGCGGCTGATGCGCGAAACGCTGCTCAGCGTGGATGCGCTGATTTATCCAATATTCGTGGTTGAAGGGAAGAGGCAGCGCCAGCCGGTCGGTTCGATGCCGGGTGTCGAGCGGCTTTCGACCGACGAATTGCTGTCCGAGTGCGCGTCCTTGGTGCGGCTGCGCATCCCGGCGATCGCGCTCTTTCCGGTCATTCCGCAGGAAAAGAAGTCGCTGGACGCGCGCGAGTCCTGGAATCCCAACGGCATCGCCCAGCAGGCGGTTAGGGCGGTCAAAAAGGAATTTCCGGACCTGGGCGTCATCACGGACGTCGCACTCGATCCATTCACCACGCACGGTCAGGACGGCCTCATCGACGAGCGCGGCTACGTTCAGAACGACCTGACGGTCGAAACCCTGGTGCGGCAGGCGCGATCGCATGCGGATGCGGGTGCTGACGTGGTCGCCCCGTCCGACATGATGGACGGGCGCATCGGCGCGATCCGCGGCGCATTCGAGACGGCGGGCTTGGTGCATACGCGGATTCTCGCCTATGCGGCCAAGTATGCGTCCAGCTTCTACGGCCCGTTTCGCGAAGCGGTGGGATCGGCAAAACAGCTCGGTTCGGGCGGCAAGCACAGCTATCAAATGGATCCCGCCAATTCGGACGAGGCGATGCGCGAGGTCGCTCTCGACATCTCGGAGGGCGCGGACATGGTGATGATCAAGCCGGGCCTGCCCTATTTGGACATCGTTCGACGCGTGAAGGACCGATTCGGGATGCCCACCTTCGTCTATCAGGTCAGCGGCGAGTACTCCATGATCATGGCGGCGGCGGCGAACGGGTGGCTCGATGAGCGTGCCGTCGCCCTCGAGAGCCTCCTCTCCATCAAGCGCGCCGGAGCGGACGGCATATTGACCTATTTCGCCAAGCGCGCGGCGGAGTGGCTCGCGCAGTGAATGCGCCGAGCGAAGCCGGCGCGCCCGATCAGTATGGTCTCGTCGGACACCCGGTCGCGCACAGCTGGTCGCCGTTCATTCACGGCATGTTCGCCAAGGCGACCGCGCAGAATCTGGTTTACCGGCTGTTCGACATCTCCCCCGACGATTTTCGGCGGGAAACCCTGCGCCTGTTCACGAGCGGCGTACGCGGCCTCAACGTCACCGTGCCGCACAAACAGGCGGCCGCCGAGCTGGTGAACGAATTGACGCCGCGCGCGGCGCGCGCGCAGGCCGTGAATACCATCGCATTCTTCGAAGACACGACACTTCTGGGGGACAATACCGACGGGGTCGGGCTGATCTGCGATCTCGAGCGCAACTTGCAGCTGGATCTGACCGACAAGCGCGTCTTGCTGCTGGGCGCGGGCGGCGCCGCGCGCGGGGTGATCGGGCCGCTCATGGAGCGCGAACTGCGCACACTGACCATAGCCAACCGGACTCCCTACAAGGCGCGAAAACTCGCCGGCGAATTCGCCGACATGGGGCAGGTCGTCGGTTGCACCTTTGCGGAGCTGCAAGGCCCGCCTTACGACCTCATCATCAACGCCACCTCGGCCGGGTCTGCAGGGGGAGATGCCGGAAATGCCCGTTGGATTGGTGGGCGAGGAGACCATCTGCTACGACATGACGTATGGCCGCGGAAATACGCCCTTCACGCTGTGGGCGCGCTCGCTCCACGCGCGCCACACGACCAAGGGCTGGGGCATGCTGGTCGAACAGGCGGCCGAATCGTTCTTCCTGTGGCGCGGCATTCGGCCCGCCACTCAGGCAGTACTGGCGGCGCTGGCGCAGCACGCCTAGAGGGGCCTAACGCATGGTCACGAGTTCTTCGGAGCTCGTCGGATGGATCGCCACCGTGTCGTCGAAATCGCGCTTGGTCGCCCCCATCCGAATCGCGACCGCAAACCCTTGAAGCATTTCGTCGGCGCCGGCGCCGATGACGTGGCAGCCCACGATCCTCTCTTCCGGTCCCACGCAGACCAGCTTCATGTCGGTGTGCGTTTTGCGGGTGGTCAGCGCGTGATACATGGGCGTGAAGTCCGCGACATACACCTTGACCGCCTCGCCATATCTCGAGCGCGCCTCGCTCTCGCTCAAGCCGACCGTGCCGATCGGCGGATGCGTGAAGATGACCGTCGGAATCATCTCGTATTTCAGGCGGCGGTCGCGCTTGGCCGCCGAACAGCCGATCGCTGAGCCGCCTCCCGGCGGCGATCGCCACGGGCGTCAACGCGGCCCGACCGGTGACGTCGCCGATCGCGTGGACACCGCCCACCGGGGTGTTCTGGAAGCCGTCGGTGGCCAGGAAGCCGTTCGCATCGAGCGCAAGACCGGCCCGATCCGGATGCAGAGTCGCGACATTCGCTGAGCGCCCGATCGCCCACAGCAAGCAGTCGAAGCCGGAAAATTCCCGCCCATCCGCCGCAACCAGCGTTTTCAGGCCCGCCCGTTCGCTCACCGCGGCAGGCACGACGTGGGGGTGAATGACCATGCCCTCGGCCTGCATTTCGCGCATCAGCGACTTGCCCAGCATCGCGTCGAAGTGGGTCAGCAAATGATCCTTGCGGATGAACAGCTCGACCTGGGTGCCGAGCTCATGAAACGCGCCCGCCAACTCGCAGGCGATATAGCCGCTGCCCGCGATCGCGACGCGCTGCGGCCGCCGCTCGAGCTCAAAAAATCCGTTCGACGTGATGCCCAATTGCGCTCCCGGCAGCGGCGGCACGATCGGTACGCTGCCGGTGGCGATCACGATGTGCGGCGCCGTGAAGCGCTCGCCGTTCGCTTCCAAGGTATGCGCATCGATGAACCGGGCCGTGCCCTGCACGTGCTTGACGCCCTTGGCGGCCAAATTGCGCGCATAGATGCCGTTCAAACGCACGATGTACGCATCGCGCCTTTGCTTCAATACGCCCCAATCGTTGTCGCCCGCGGCAATGCCGAAGCCGTAATCGTTCGCGTCCTTGAGCGCGAGGGCGATGCCCGCCGCGTTCCACATCACCTTTTTCGGGACACAGCCGACGTTCACACAGGTCCCGCCCAGCCGCCCGGACTCGATCACCGCGGTCCTCGCGCCGTACTCCGCCGCGCGCTGGGCACAGGCGAGGCCCCCGCTGCCGCCGCCGACGCTGATGAGATCGAAAGCTTCGGTAGACACTGTGAACTCCATCCTCAAGGAGGCCCTAATCCGGATGATACACTGGCCTTCTAAACAGCTCGCCAATGAGGTGCTGCGTGATCGTCTTGGTTCTCCTGCTGGTCGCGATCGTCGCGCTGATGGTCTATCTCGCCGGTATCTACAATGAGCTTGTGGGCCTGCGGGAAAGCGTCAAAGTCTCGTGGGCGAACATCGACGTCCTGTTGAAGCAGCGCCACGACGAGCTGCCCAAACTGGTGGAAACCTGCAAGCGCTACATGCAGTTCGAGCAGGACACTCTCGAAAAGGTGATGCGCGCGCGCGCGGCATGCAGCCAGGCAAGCGCGTCCGGAGACGTTGCTGCCGTCGGCGCCGCCGAGCAGCAGCTGCGCGTGGGCATGACGCGCCTGTTTGCCGTCGCCGAGAATTATCCGCAGCTGAAGAGCGATGAAACATTCAAGCAGCTGCAGGCCCGGATAACCGCTCTGGAAGAGGCGATCGCCGATCGACGCGAGCTTTACAACGACCAGGTCAACCTCAACAACATCCGCGTAAAGGTATTCCCGGATGCGCTGATCGCGCAGCGCTTCGGGTTCCTGCCGGCGCACCTGCTCGAATTCTCCAAGGAGGAGAAAGGCGACGTAGATATGGGCGCGCTGTTCCGGGCCTAGGCTCCGTCCGGACATGTCCGGCAGCGATCGCGTCAAATTTTGGCTCCTCCTGCTCGGCGTGGCGGCCGCGGCGGTTTACTCGTTTTGGTATGCATTCAAGGCCTGGCGCGAGAACCGTGTGGTCGCGGACACGCCCACATCGCGGGTTCGCTCGGCTGCGCAGGGCTACGTCGAACTCACCGGGCACGGTGTGATCCCGCCGCACAAGGAAACCATAGCGCCGCTGACCGGAAAGCCCTGCACCTGGTGGCGCTACACGATCGAGGAGCGCCGCGCGAGCGGCCGCTCGCGCGGCTGGACCAGGGTGGACAGCGGCATCAGCGAGGAGCCCTTCGTATTGGACGACGGCACCGGCCAGTGCTTGATCGACCCGCGCGGAGCGGAGGTATTCCCGGTCAGCAAGGACGTGTGGTACGGCAGCACCGAATGGCCGGAAGTGCGTATACCGGACGGACAGGGGTTCTTCGGCAAGCTGGCGGACGTGCTGCTCTCCGGCGGCCACTACCGCTACACGGAGTACCGGCTGCAGCCGAACGAGACCGTCTGTGCGCTCGGCGCGTATCGCAGTAGCGGCGGCATCGAGGATCCGGAGACCGCCGTGGCGGCGCTGCTGCACGAATGGAAGCAAGATCAAAGGAGCCTGCTCGAGCGCTTCGATCGGAACCGCGACGGCGCCCTGGATGCCGCTGAGTGGGATCAGGCGCGCGCGGCGGCGCATCAACAGGTCGTCGAGCGCATGGTGGTTCAGCCCGTCGCGTCCGGCCTGTCCGTTTTGTCCAAACCTTCGGACGGCCGCGCATTCATGTTGTCGGCCTCGGACGGGGCGGCGCTGGCGCGGCGCTTGCGCCGCAACGCCGCCACCGCGATCGCCGCATGCATGGGCAGCACCGCCGCCCTTGTCTGGATGGCGACACGCCTCTGATAGAATCGCGGAGTGAGCAACCCGCTTCTGGATCTGGAAACTCTGCCCGCCTTCGATCGCATCGAGGCGTCTCATGCCCGCCCGGCGCTCGAGCACGTGTTGTCGGAAAACCGTGCGCGGCTTGCGCTCTTGATGGCGCAGCCTAACCCGACTTTTGCATCCCTGGTCATCCCGGTGGAGGAGCTGAGTTACCGGTTGAGCCGCGTCTGGAGCCCCATCGGCCATTTGAACGCCGTGGCCAATTCGGCGGAGATGCGCCAGGCCTACAACGAATGCGTACCGCTGCTGACGGCCTACTCGTCGGAGCTCGGCCAGAACACCGCCCTGTACGCCGGTTATGCGCACGTGCTGCGGCACGAAGGCGAAAGCCTGGATCCGGCGCAGCGCAAGTTGCTGGAAAATGCGCTGCGCGATTTCCGTTTGGCCGGCGTCGATCTGCCGGCCGATCGCAAGGCCCGCTACCGCGAGGTCATGCAGCGCCTCGCCCAGCTGGCGACGAAGTTTTCCGAGAATGTGCTCGATGCCGGGCGCGCCTACAGCCGCAGCGTGACCGACAGCTCCGAGCTCGCAGGGTTGCCGGCGAACGCGCTCGATCGCGCCGCCGCGGACGCCCGCGAGGCGAACCAGGCGGGATGGCTGTTCAAGCTCGACCAGCCCACCTATACGACGGTCATGACCAGCGCCGAGAGCGCACAGCTGCGGCGCGACATTTATGAGGCGTGGGTCACTCGCGGCTCCGAGCTGGGCCCGAGCGCGGGGCGCTTCGACAACAATGCCGTGATCGCGGAGATCCTGCCGCTGCGTCACGAGCTCGCACAACTGCTCTCCTTCAGGAACTTCGCCGACTACGCGTTGGCCACCCGCATGGCGAAGAGCAGCAAGCAGGTGCTCGCGTTTCTCGACGACCTGGCGCGACGCTGCCGGCCGGCCGCGCGCCAGGAGTTTTCGGATCTCGAAGAGTTTGCGGGCCGCAAGCTCGATGCCTGGGACCTGATGTTCTTCGGCGAGCGGCTGCAGGAGAGCAGATTCCGGGTGTCGCAGGAAGCGCTGCGGCCGTACTTTCCCCTGCCGAAGGTCCTGTCCGGTCTTTTCGTTCTGACTCAGCGCCTCTACGGCATCACGGTCCGCGAGCGCCCGGGGGTAAGCGTGTGGCATCCAAGCGTGAGGTACTACGATCTCCTGGATGCCCGGGGGCACGTCGTCGCGGGTTTCTATCTCGATCCGTACTCGCGTGCCGAAAAGCGCAGCGGCGCGTGGATGGACGAATGCGTCATTGCCAAGTCCCTGCCTTCGGGAAAGGCGCTGCCGGTCGCGCAGCTGGTGTGCAACTTCACCGCGCCCGTCGGCGCAGCGCCCTCGCTGCTGACCCACGACGAGGTCACCACGCTGTTCCACGAGTTCGGCCACGGCCTGCATCACATGCTCACTCGAGTGGCCTATCCGAGCATCGCCGGAATCAACGGCGTGGCGTGGGACGCGGTCGAGCTGCCCAGTCAATTCATGGAAAACTTCGTTTGGCGCGCCGAAGTGCTGCCGCTGATATCGGCACATGTGTCCACGGGCGAACCGCTGCCGGTCGACACGCTGCAGCGCCTGCTCGGCACGCGCACCTTCAATGCGGCGCTGGACACTCTGCGGCAGATCGAGCTCGCCAGTTTTGATTTCGAGCTGCACGCGAATTTCGATCCGGCCGCGGGCGCCAAGGTGGCGGAGACTCTCGCAAGCGTGCGGCAGCGCGTAGCCGTTGCGCCGGCGGCGCCCTTCAATCGAATGCCCGCGAGCTTCGCCCACATATTTGCCGGCGGCTATGCGGCCGGCTACTACAGCTACAAATGGGCCGAAGTGCTCGCCGCAGACGCGTTCGAAGCGTTCGAACAGGCCGGTATCTTCGACAGCGCCACCGCAACGCGCTTTCTCGATTCCATTCTCGCGTGCGGCGGCGGCGTCGATGCCATGGATGCATTCGTGCGCTTCAGGGGGCGGCAACCCGATGTCCGGCCGCTGCTCAAACAAACCGGAATCGCCGCGTGAGACGGCACGGCGCGCTCGCCTCGGCGGTGCTCGCCTCGGCGGTGCTGGCGGTGAACGCGCGCGCCGCAACCGAATATGTCAGCGATGAGCTCGTGCTCGGCGTTTATGCCGAACAGAACCAACAGGGGCAGCGGTTGACGACCCTGCATTCGGGGGCCAGCGTGGAAGCGCTCTCGACCAGCGGAGAGTTCACGCAGGTCCGCTTGGCGGACGGCACGATCGGATGGGTGAAGAGCACCTATCTGACCACCCGCGAACCGGCGGCCGCGCGGGTCAAACAGCTTGAAGAGGAGCTCGACCGCAGCCGCGCCACCACGCCGGCGCTGGCCGAGGCGGCGGCCCGCTCGGAGGTGGAGCGCTTGCAGCGCGAGCTCGCGGAAAAGGAGGCGCAAATCAGCGGTGCGAGCCAATTGACGCATCCCCAGCCGGCCGCAGCGACGCGCCTCGCGCCGGCGGGCGTCGCCGGCGCCGTTCTCATCGCCACGGCATGCGGCTTTTGGCTGGGTTATGCCACATTGGCGCGCCGCATCCGCAAGAAATTCGGCGGGCTCAGAGTGTACTAGCCGGGCGCTTTGACATATCAATGAGAACCAGTTCCGTGGCGCGAGCGGCTCGAAGGGCTTAAACTCTGGCGATGTACGACCTGCGCCGTAACGATTACGACGTCTCGAATTCCGTCCAAGTCAGCTCCACCGCGTCGGTAACCGCCGCGGTGCGGGAGTTGTTCTCGGAGGGGTGGCCGGGCGAGCCCTTCACTCGGGTTGCGTTTGCGTTCGAAGAGTTCGACCGCCTGTTCGGCGGCCGCATGCCCGGCTATCACGGCGTGGACACCGTTTACCACGACCGCCAGCACTCGCTGGACATGACGCTGGCGATGGCGCGCCTTCTGGTAGGCTACGAAGGCAGCGTCGAGGCGCACCAGCGCTTCGGGTCCGAGCGAGCGGTCATGGCGCTGGTCACCTCGCTGTTTCACGACGCCGGCTACATACGCGAGTTCGACGACCTGCAGCACCGCAACGGCGCCGAGTTCACGCTGTACCACGTCACCCGAAGCGCGCGCTTTCTGGCGCGCTTCATGCCGACCGTCGGCATGGAGGCCTGGGTGCCGATATCGACGCGCATCGTGCACTTCACCGGCTACGAAATAAAACTCAGCCAGATTCAGCTGGCGGACAGCCGGGATCGCAAGCTGGGGCATTTGTTGGGCACTGCGGACCTGATCGCGCAAATGGCGGATCGATGCTATTTGGAAAAGTGCCGCGATCGCCTGTACCCGGAATTCGTTCTCGGCGGAATAGCGGCCGCCCCCGGCAGCGATGGTGAATTGCAGGTTCGCTACAGCTCTGGGCTGGATCTATTGCGGCAGACTCCGCGCTTCGTGCGCGAGACGCGCGCACAGCGGCTGGATGGCGAGTTCGAGCACGCCTACCGGTACGTGGAGCCGCTGTTCGGCGGCAAGAACCCCTACGTCGAGGCCATCGACCGCAATCTCGAGTATTTGCAGCGCATACTGCGCGTGGAGCGGTGGCGCATGCTGCGGCGAAATCCGCCGCTGTTCACCTCCGAGGGCAACCAGCTCGGCCAGGTGCGCGATTTGATGGTGACTCGATTAAAAGCGCTCTGGGCTTAGGAGCCTGTCCGGGCATTCGGCGTGAGCCGCCGGGCATCAGGGCCAATCGATGCCCGCCACATAGCGGGCATGAAGTTCGTCCAGCCGCTCGAGAACGTACTCGCCTCCCAGCAAGCCCGCTGCATTGAGCGCCTCGCGCAGCACTCCGGCGCTCAAGGCCCGGCGCGCCGGCTCCGCCACCGGCGCGAAGCTGAAATGCCACGGCTCGGGCCGCACTCCCGACAGCACGCCGCGGTACGGGCGAAAAAACCCGAAGCGCGGGGCGTTGATCTCCAGCCACTGCGCAAGGGGCGCAAACGGCCCAGGTGCCGTGAACTCCTCCGTCGTCAGCTGCACCCGATAGCCCTCGCCTGCGGCCTTGCGGTCGATGAGATCCAGATCCGTCCCCCAGTGGTGGCGGCTGGCCCCGGGGAGCGCCGACCATTGCAGTATGGCGGTGATGCGCTCCGGCGGCGTCAGCCGTGCGGCTTCGAGCGCACGCCCCGACGCGTCGTAGATCGGCAGCGTTCCGCTGTATTTCGCGTTCCAGATCGCGAGCTGGCGCGCGAAATCCCGGAAACTGCTCGCAGGCGTCAGGTCGAAGCCCGCCGCCAGCGCCGCCCGGCGCAAATTCAAGAACGGCGCCACCACGTGCACGTGCAGCGCGCACGGCGGATCGGGCACGTCGACAATGTGGCTGCGCGCGCCTCCGGTCAGCTCGGCGGGCGTCACGGCGCCACTTCGCGAGCGGCCGCGTACTCTGCGACCTGATCGATGACCTTGACGAACGTATCGACCTCTTGCGCGCCCGAAATGGTGTACCGGCGGTCAAAGATAAACGTCGGCACCCCCGTGATGCCGAGCACGGTGGCATGGCGCTCGGCGGCGACGACGCCGTCCTGGCCGGCGCGCAGAACGACGGCGGCTCGAGTTTCGTGCTCCGGAAGTCCGACCTCGACTCCGAGCCGGACCAGCTCCTCGACGTCCCCGATGTCGCGGCCCTCCTCGAAATACGCCTGCATGACCCGCTCGGCGGCTTCGCTCTGCAGACCGCAGCGTGCGGCATGTGCAATCAGCAAATGCGACCGCCGCGTATTCGGCAGCCGCTCGATCAGATCGAAACGGAATTGCAGGCCGACCGCCTCGCCGTGCCGCACCAACAGGGCCTGGGTTTCCGCAATCTTCTCGGGATCGGCGCTCTTGTTCGCCAGAAAGCCGGCGCGCTGCACGCCCTCCCAGGGCAGATCGGGGTTCAACTCGAACGGACGCCAGGACACGTGCGGTTCGTATTGCGCTCGCGCCGCCAGCGCGAGTTCAAAGCGGCGCTTGCCGAGGTAGCACCAGGGGCAAATCGTGTCGCTGTAGATGTCTATTCGCATTCTCGCGCTCATGCCGAACGGATTGTACCGGCCCCTTATAGGCTTTGGTGTGAGCGAGTATCATTCGTCGATGGCACAGAGCCTCAAAACCAAGTATCTGCTGCTTGCCCTGGGGGTGGGAGCCGGTCTTTCGCTGCTGCTCGGCGGATTTGCCTATTATCAGCATCGCATCGATACGGCCGACATCCACCGGCTGATCTATGCGGCGGTCCAGCAGGGACTGGAAGCCGATTTGACATCCCGCGCAAACGGCCTCGCCAAGGTGGCCGGCGCGCTGCTCGCTCCCGCGGTCGCTGCCGGCAACAGCGCCGCCGTGGCGTCGATCGCCGGGCGGCTGCTCGAGGAGCGCGACATCGAGCGGGTCGAAGTCACCGATGCGCACGGGACCGTGTTGTTCAGCGGCAGCAATCCGCGGGACGCCGCCGCGCCGGACGTCGCTCCACAGGCTCTCAACGGCGCTCTCGGACCGCTGACCGTGGACTACGGCATTCCCTCGGGCAGCGCGGATTCGGCGCTGCGCGGCGGCGGCCTTCGGATCTGGATGAGCCGCACGAGCATGCAGGAGACGCTCGCGAACATCCGCGCGCAGCTGGAGCACCAGAGAACGGATCAAGTCAAGCGGCTGCGCGGCATGCTCGCCGGGGTCACCTTGCCGCTGCTCGCTCTGGGATTGATCGGGGCATGGTTCGTTGCGCGGCAGCTGTCGCGACCGATCTCGGCCTTGGTCAAGTCGGCGCACCGTCTAGGCGAGGGGGACTACACGCGGCCATTGGACGTCGCCCGGCGCGACGAGCTCGGCGAACTGCAGCACGCGCTCGAACGCATGCGGCAAAAGCTGTCCGAAACGACCATCACCAAGAATTATCTGGACACCGTGCTCAACAGTTTGAGCGATTCGGTTCTCGTGACCTCCCCGGACGGCCTCATCAAGAGCTGCAACGACGCCGCACAGCGGCTGCTGGGCTACGCGGAAGCCGATCTGCTGGGCAAGCCGCTGAACAGCTTCGTCGATGAGCCGCACCGCGGCACCTTCGATGCCACGAGTTCGGCGGCGGAGGCGCGCGAAACGGTATTGCGCACCGCCAGCGGCCAGACCATACCGGTGTCGATGGCCTCGTCGGCGATCGCCACGCCTGACCCGCAATTCCAGGGCAACATCTACGTCGCGCGAAATATCACCGAGCGCAAACGCGCCGAGCGGCGCATCCGCTATTTGGCGCGCTACGACGCACTCACGAAGATGCCCAATCGCATGCAGTTTCAGCATTTGCTGCAGCAGGCCATCGCACGCTCGCGCCGCAACCGGCGCTCGCTGGCGCTTCTGTATCTCGATTTGGACCGATTCAAGGAGGTCAACGACACCTTCGGCCATGCGGTTGGCGACCGCACTCTTGAGATCTTGAGCGAGCGGCTCACGCGAAACCTGAGCAAGGACACCGTCATCGGCCGCCTCGCTGGCGATGAATTCGCCATGTTCGTCGACGATCTGCCGAGCGATGCCGACAACCGCCCCGGGTTGGGCGCGCTCGCGCGCACCCTTCTCGATGAGATCAGCCGGACTTTTTACGTGAACCACCAGGAGGTCTATCTGACCGCCAGCGTCGGCATCGCAATCTGCCCGTACGACGCGGAGAACGTGATCGACTTGATCCGCAACGCCGATGCGGCGATGTATCACTCGAAGCAGAACGGCGGCAACACCTGCGCATTCTACGTGCCGCAAATGAACGCGGCGGCGGTCGAGCGCCTGATGCTGAAGAGCAAGCTGCGCCGCGCCTTGGAACGGGACGAGCTGGTGATTCTGTACCAGTCGAAGGTGGATTTGCGCAGCGGGCGCGTGGTGGGCGCAGAGGCGCTGCTGCGCTGGCGGCTGCCAGGCCACGGGGACATACCGCCGTCGCATTTCATTCCGCTCGCCGAAGAGACCAGTTTGATCCTGGATATCGGCGAATGGGTGTTGAATCGCGTCTGTGCCGACTATCGCAATTGGCAGAGGTCCGTTCCGCAGCCGGGTCGAATCGCGATCAACCTGTCCCTGCGGCAGCTGAAGCAGGCGAGCTTCGTCGCGCGCTGCCGCAGCGTGTTCCGCAAACATGGGGTTTCGCCGACCTGCTTCGAGTTGGAGGTCACCGAAACGACCCTGATGACCGACCCGAAGCGAACCATAGGGCTCTTGAACGAGCTCTACGCGATGGGTTTGCATCTGGCCATCGATGATTTCGGCACCGGGTACTCGTCGCTTTCTGCACTGCAGCAATTTCCGATCGGCACACTGAAAATCGATCAGTCCTTCGTACGGGACGTCGCCGTGGACTCCAATGACGCCGCGCTGGTGCGCACCATCATCGACATGGGCAAGAGCCTGGAGCTCGAGGTCATCGCCGAGGGCGTGGAGGCGAGCGAGCAGCTCGAGTTCTTGCGCAAACACGGCTGCTTCTATGCGCAGGGTCGCCTGTTCGGCGACGCCATGGAAGGGGACAAGCTGCTCGGCATTCTCTTGAGCCAAGCGCACGGAACGGCCTACCACGCGGCACTGTGCGTTCCCGCGGCGCTGCGGCCGGCAGCGGGCTGAAGCACTTCCGCCATTTCGAGCAGCGGTTGGACCTAGGAGCCGTTTAGGCGCCTCAGCGTCTCGGCGGTATCGGCGACGATCCGTCCGAGCGCGTTATCGGCCGCCCGGTTGTAGGCCTCGACGATCGCCGTCAGCCGGTTGTCCGCCGCGCGCTGCCGATCGTCCGCCTCGAATTGGCCGAGGATGCGCCGGTCGGCGGAATTGCCGACGCGCCCGAGCAGATGCACGTGGACCGTCGGTGCGGAGTTCCCGCCGTCGCCCGCATGCGCGGAATATTCGGCCTGAAAATCCACAACGTCGATCTCGAGCCAGTAGCCGCTGCCGAAGACGGAGGACTCTGCATGGACGCTGTGCAACCTGGCGCGGGCGCGAAATTCCTGCAACGCCAGGTCCTGCACCACCTCATCGAGCGGGCCGCTCCAGCGCGCGCCGGCGAAGTAGTCCAGGCGCCGATCCGGATACAGAACCGCGATGAGATCGCTGTCGAGTCCGGTCCGCACTCGCGGCTTGAGCACCGCCAGGTCGGCGGGGATTTCCGCGCCCGAGGGTGCGGCGGCGCCGGCCGACAACAGGTACACGGACGCGGGTGGCGCCTTGCTCTGGAACAGCGAACCGCCGCAGGCCGCCAGAGCGAGCGCGCAGATCGCGCAGAGCAGGCGCCTCATTTCGGCAGCTCGACGCCGTGGTAGTTCGGCTCGTAAAGCAGCTGCGATGGGTTTTGCTTCAGAGAACGAGACAGATCGCTGAAATCCCGCGCGGCATCGTGGGCTTCGCGCAGCAGCCGATCGAACTCGGGCAGGCTTTGTTGCGTGAATCGGGAAAGTCCCGGCTCGTTTTCCGCGACGAAGCGATCCAAGTGATCGGAGGCATCCGCCAATTTCTCGGCGACGTGCCGCACGTTGGCCAGCGCCGCATCGATATTGGGCGCGGCTGCATTCGCCATGCTGCGCAATTGCGCGGCGGCGCCTTCGACTTCGCGGGAGGCCCGCCGAGTATCGGCCACCAGCGATTGCACGTCACGCACCGTTTCTGGCAAGCGTTCGCTCGTCAGGCGTGCGTTGTCGAGGATCACCTTGAAGTCGTGCACATTCTCGTCGCTCAATAGCCGATTGAAGCGGTCCATCAGCTCGCCGGTTCGCGCGGCGAGGGCGGGCAGGCTGCTCAGCAGCACATCGAAATCCGACGGCGCCGAGCGGATCAGCGGATAGCGATGGCCCTGCGCGAGCGGACCGGCGGTGGTCGCCTTCGGATCCTGCTCCAAATCGATGTACAGCAGCCCGGTGATGCCCTGCAAGCTCAAGGAGGCCAGGGTGCGCGAGTCGATCGGCGCCGCGGACTCGACATCCACGATGACCTGTACCCGTCTGGGCTGCTGCGGGTCGAGCTCGAGGCGCACGACCTTGCCGACATCGACGCCGAGGTAGCGCACGGGGCTTCCCCTCGTGAGTCCGCTGACGGTGCCCAGGAAGTAGATCTCATAGCGCTCATAGGTGCGCTTCTCGCGTTGCTCGGTGTACCAATACACGAACGACGCCGCCATCGCGGCGACCAGCAGCACGAAGGCGCCAACGACCACGTAATTCGTGTCCCTATCCATGCGCGCTCTATCCCGCCGCCGCTTGCGCCGCGCGCGCGCGCGGTCCGTGAAAGTACTCGTGAATCCAAGGATGCGGATTTTGCAGTATGCCGGCGAGGGTGTCGGCGACCATGCGGCGATCGACGATCACACCGATGCGGCTGCAGGTGCGAAACAGAGAGTCGAGGTCGTGGGTGATCATGACTACCGTGAGCTTGAGCTGCGAATGAAGGTTCAACAGTAGCTCATCGAA
Organism: uncultured Gammaproteobacteria bacterium; assembly: GCA_963837045.1. GTDB lineage: Bacteria > Pseudomonadota > Gammaproteobacteria > Steroidobacterales > Steroidobacteraceae > Bog-1198. The sequence continues at coordinate 582,948 of CAWIMA010000008.1, read as the reverse complement.
GGCCGCGGCGGAAATCGGATCGAGCCCGGAGGTCGGCTCATCGAGGAACAGCAGCTTGGGCTCCATGCTCAAGGCCCGCGCGAGCGCGGCCCGTTTGACCATGCCGCCGGACAACTGCGCAGGGTATTTGCGGGCGGAGTCCGGCGGCAATCCCACGAGCCCCAGGTTCAGCTGCGCGAGCTCTTCGAGCGCGCCCTCCGGCATCGAGTAATACTCGCGCAGCGGCAACTGGATGTTTTGCGCGACGCTCAAAGAGCTGATCAGGGCCCCGTTTTGGAACGTGACGCCGTAGCTGCGCACCATGGCGAGCCGTTCCGGCCGCGAAAGACGCCCTACATCTCGCCCATACATCTCGACGCTGCCGCCCTGCGGTCGCCGCAACCCCAGGATCGTGCGCAGCAGTACCGTTTTGCCGGCTCCCGAACCGCCGACCACGCCGAAGATTTCGTTGGGCCGCACTTCCATGTCGAGCCCATCGTGCACGATCTGCGCGCCGAATCGGCTGACCAGACCGCGCACTCGGACGATGGGATTGAGGGCCGAGTCGGTCATTAGAAGTCGATTCTCTCGTAAAAGACCGCAAACAGAGCGTCGGCGAGAATCACCAGAAAAATCGATTGTACGACGGCGACCGTCGTGAGGCGCCCCAGTTCGCGCGCCGACTCGCGCACCTGCATGCCGCGGTAAGTGCCCACAGTGCCGATGAGCAGGGCGAACACCGGTGCTTTGATCAGGCCGGCCCAGAAGGTCGTCGCCGAGATCGCCTCGCGCAGGCGGCTGATGAATTGCGCAGGCGGGATGTGCAATTCGATCAGCGACAAGAGGCAGCCGCCTGCGAGCCCCATCGCATCGGCGATGACCGTCAGCAAGGGCAGCGCAACGATCAAGCCCAGGATTCGCGGGACGACCAGCAATTCGACCGGATTCATGCCCATGGCGCGCAGCGCGTCGGTCTCCTCGTTGAGCTGCATCGTGCCGATTTCGGCCGCGAACGCGCTGCCGGAACGGCCGGCGACCATGATCGCGGTCAGCATGACGCCCATTTCGCGCAGCACGCCGAGGGCCACCAAATCAACGACGTAGATGGTGGCGCCGAATTTGGAGAGCTGTTGCGCGCCGAGATACGCCACGACGACGCTGATCAGGAATGCGATGAGCGAGACGATGGGAATGGCCGTGACGCCGGTTTCGTAAACATGCCGCACGACCGACGGTATGCGCATCGTCCGCGGGCGCGAAAAGACGTGGCTGAAAACCATCGAGATGCGGCCTATGAAGCCGATCACTCCGCGAGCTTTGGTGACCTCCAGCACCGTCCATCGCCCCAGCTTGGCGATCGGGCTCTCATGACTCGGCGCCGGCATCCCCGCACCGACCAGGGCGCGCCGTTCGAGCCCGAGTTCGCGCAGCAGCTCCACCGTGTGCGGCGGGTCGCCTTCGTGGCGTATTTGCAAGGTCGCACCCAGCTCGTCCAGACGCCGGAGCAGCGCCCAAACCGGCCCGATCCCAGGACACAGCGCATGCGACCAATCGCAGACCAACGTTCCGCTCGTCGGGCCCGTCAGAGCCACCAGTTCCTGGTCGATTTGCGGCATCGCCGCCAGCGACCAATCGCCGTTCAACAACAGCCGCCATCCCTCGCCCTCTCGCTGCAGCGACATTGCGTTCATGGCTATATGCTAGCCGAATGCAGCATGGCGATCCGCTGTTACAGATTTTGATTCTGCTCGCCGCCTCGGTGTGCGTGGTCGCGGGCGCTCGCAGACTGGCATTGCCGGCGATCCTGGGCTACCTCGCGGTCGGGATGCTGTTGGGCCCGCACGCGCTCGCCCTGGCGGTCGACAACGACACGACACGGCTGCTCGCCGACTTCGGCGTGGTATTCCTGGTATTCACGCTCGGGCTGGATTTCTCGCTGCCCCGCCTGGTTGCCATGCGTTGGGAAGTGCTCGGCGTCGGCGGCGCGCAAGTGCTGGTGACGACCGCCATCGTGGCCGCGGGCGCCACCGCCACATTCGGCATCGCACCGGCGGTCGCCATCGTCATTGGCGGCGCAGCGGCGATGTCCTCGACGGCGATCATCATCGCGCAGTTGACCGAGCAGTCGGAGAACAACCGGACGCACGGCCGTCTGGCCGTGGCCATCTGTCTGTTTCAGGACCTCAGTTTTCCCCTGCTGCTCGGCCTGGTGTCCGCGCTGGCCGGCGGCGGCCGCAGCGCCGCGGCCCCGCACATCGCCGCCGCCATCGGATTCGCGGCGTCGGCGCTGCTGCTGGTTCTCGCCGCGGGGCGGTGGCTGTTGCGTCCGCTGTTCCTGGTCATCGCGTCGGCGCGGTCCGCCGAATTGTTTTCGCTCGCGGTATTGTTCTCCGTGCTGGCCGCGGCCTGGGCGACCGAGGCGGCGGGCCTGTCGCCGGCGCTCGGAGCTTTTCTCGCCGGCATGATGCTCGCCGAAACCGAGTTCCGCCATCAAATCGAAGCCACCATCCGCTCCTACCGCGAGGTGCTGCTCGGCCTGTTTTTCATCACGGTCGGCATGCTGCTCGATGTCCGCTTATTGCTGCGCACCCTGCCGCTGGTCAGCGCGATTCTCGCAGGCATGCTGCTGCTCAAGGCGGCGGTGGTCACCGTGGCGGCCAAACCCGCGACAAAGAGCTGGTTCAAATCGCTGCGCACCGGCGTGGTGGTGAGCCAGGGCGGAGAGTTCGGCTTCGCGCTGCTGATTCTGCTGCTCAGGCGCGAACTGCTGAATCCGGCATTGGTGCAGCCTCTGCTCGCGGCGATCGTGCTCTCCATGGTGCTCTCGCCCATGGTGATTCGCCACAATCGGCGCATCACCCGCGCCATCTTGCGCGAATCCGGGCCGCGGCACACGGAGGCGATGCGCGAGACTCAGACGACCCTGGCGGTCGCGGAGCGCGATCACGTGGTGATCTGCGGCTTCGGGCGGGTGGGACAAAACATCGCACGCGTGCTCGAGCAGGCCGGCTTCGAGTACATCGCGCTCGACCTCGATCCGTATCGCATCCGGGTCGGCCGGCAGGCCGGCGATCCGGTCATCTACGGGGATGCCGGACAGGTCAAAGTGCTGGAAAACGTGGGGTTGAGGCATGCGAGCTGTGTGGTCGTCACCTTCACCAGTCCCGATGTGGCCCTGCGGATTCTGCGCTCCGTACGCGAACTGCGCGCCGATGTGCCCATTCTGGTGCGGACCCAGGACGACTCCAGGCTCGAGGAGCTGCAGAGGGCGGGCGCAACCGAGGTGGTGCCCGAGACTCTGGAGGCCAGCCTCATGCTGCTGTCCCACCTGCTGCTGTTGTTGAAGTTGCCCGTAGCGCGGGTGATCCGAACCGTGAACGACATCAGGAGCCATCGATACGGGATGCTGCGGCAGTACTTCCGCGGCGCCGGCGCCGAGTTTCTTGATGACAGTCACGCATTTCGTGAAGAGCTTCACAGCGTCATCCTGCCGCCTCATGCTTGGGCGGTGGGCAGAACCGTCGCCGATCTCGTGGACAGGGGTTCTAAGGCGTCCGTCAGCGCGGTGCGGAGGGACGGAATCGTCGGGCGCGAACCGGGCCCCGATACGATCTTCAAGGAGGGCGACGTGGTGGTGGTGTGCGGTACGCCCGAAGCCGTGGAGCATGCTGAGACGCTGCTCCTGATGGGATAAAAAAGCCCTTTACTTCGGACCCCGGATGCTCGCATAGTATAAGCGCTGTTTAAGGGCAAACCCGCCGAAAGGCGGGGACGCAAAACCACCGGTCTAAGGGGCTTCTGACGGAAGCCTGACGATAGCGGGGTCGCCAGTACCAAGCGCCAGCCACGCAGTGAGCACCTCTCGGTTTTGTGCCCCCGACAGCAAGCGTAAGTCTTCAGCTTGTTCGAGTTATGGGGGCAACATGGTAGTCAAAGTGAATCGTTCGCGGGATGCGGACGCCTCAGGTCTGTACCGACGGCCACGTATGGTGATGCGCGCGAAGCGCGCCGAGGAAATTCCAACCATTCTCGCCAACGGCAAGGCCTATCCGACGCCCATTCGCATCGTAGGCGGCGACTACTCGCAAACCCGTTGCGTCGGCGGGGACGGCGGCACCACCGTCAACCTGAGTGGGCTCGACAAGATCCTGGAATTCGGCGAGAGCGGTGTTCGAGCGCAGGCCGGCGTGCGCGTCGGCACGCTCGTGCGGGCCCTCGCCGAGCGCGGTCAGGAACTTCCGCTGACTCCGGAGATGGGCCACATGTCCTTGGGTGCCGTGGCCGTGACCACTTTGCCGCAGGCCTCGTACGAAACCGGCGTCGCGCAAATGTCCTCTCTGGTCAAGGAATTGAAATTGATCACGCCACAGGGCAAGCCGATGACCGTGACCGATCGCAACTCGGACTTGCTGCGGGTGTTGAGCTCGAGCTTCGGTCTGCTGGGAATCGTTCACGAGGTGGTGCTGCGCGTGCAGCCGCTGACTCCTGTGCGGATCGATTATCAGGTGCTGACTCTCAAGGAATTCTCCGCCCGCTTTGCCGGCATCATCAAGGCGCCGGGAGCGCTGCGGCTGCATATCTCCCCGTTCAACGATCAAATTACGGTGGAGCGCCGGACGCCCGACGAGACGGCGAGCACGAACCGGTCCGGCATCTGGCAGATTCGCAAGTCGGTGATGCGCAACGTGCTGCCGGCGTTCGGATCGACGGTAGGCAGCGTGCTCGCCTCGCCCGGCGTCGCCGGCGCCGTGGTGTCGGGCATGCAGCGGGCGCTGCGTGCTACCCTGGACCGAGCGGCGGGCGACGTGGTCCTGTACGCGCACGAGTGGATCCGGGATTTGCCGCAGGAAGCGTGGAAGTCGCGCTACACCTACACCTTGTGGGCCTTTCCTCAGACCGACTATCCGAAGCTCTTGGGTGAGTATTTCGCGTTCTGCAAATCCTATTACAAACAGCACAATTACCGCTGCAATGTAGTGAACGGTGCGAGCCGCCTGCACCAGGATCGAAGCTCGCTGTTCAGCGTCAGCTTCTCGGGTCCGATGTTCACCTTGGAGCCCTCTTCGACGGGTGATCGGGGATGGGCTGAATTTCTCATCGATTTCAATGATTTCGCTTCGTCCCTGGGCGCGGTGCCCACCTTCAACCAGTCGCGCGCGTTGAAGCCCTCTCACGTGAGCACGGCGTTCGGCGAGCGCGTCAAGCTGTTCCGGGCGCTGCGTCAGCGGACCGACCCGCTCAATCGGCTGTGCAACAGCTATTTCTCGCACCTGATGGACTAGGAGCCTAGCGACGCTCAAAGTCCGGAGATGATCTTCGCCTTGATGCTCTCGAATTCCGCATCGCTGATGAGCTTGGCATCCAGCATTTCCCGGGCTTGACGCAGGCGGCGCATCGATTCGGACTCGGCGCCCGGGTCGATGCCCGGAGCGACCGCGAATTGCATGCCTCCGGATTTCGCACGCAGCTCTTCGAGCTCCCGGACTCGGCGCTTCTCGCGCCACACCTGATCTTGCTGCTGGCAGATTCGATAGATGGCCTGCGCCTGATCCTTGGGAAACCCCTGGAATGTCCACACGCGGTCGACCGCGGACGCGACGCTCAAATCCGAGCTCGACTGCGCCACGAGCGTGAGTTCTGCGGTGATGATGCCGGCGCGGATGTGAATCTCCTTGAGATCCTGCCAGCGGATGTCGGCGGAATCGTAGCCGCCGAGCAAATGCCGGTTGAGCGAAATGAACCGGCCGCTGGTTGCGGCGATGCATGCGCGGCGATGCGTCAGAGCGAAGAGACGGTGCTGCAGCGCCCAGGCCTCTAGCGTCTCACCGGCGGTGAGCAGCCCGCGCAGGGCGGTCAGCGCCGCGTCGGGTTCGGCCATCAGCCTTTGTCTTGCAGATGCGCTTCGAGAAACCACAGGTATTTGTCGAGTTCGCGCGAGATCCCCGTGAACAGATCTGCAGTATCCGCATCGCCGAGCTTGCCGGTCTCGTCGATGGCGGACCTGGCAGCCTTGCCGAATGCGGACACCTGCGTCGACAAATAGAACAAATGATCCTTGCCCGCGGTGATGCTCAATGGGTAGTTCTTGAGCTTGCTGCGCTTGGCGGCGACCGCCACGGTGCCTTCGGCCGTTCCACCCATGCTGGTGATGCGCTCGGCAATTTCGTCGATCTGTTCAAGAACGGCATCGGAAATCTTGTCGAACAGCTCGTGCAGGGCGATGAAGTTCGGGCCCTTGACGTTCCAATGCGCCTGCTTGACTTGGCTCTGCAAATCGATCGCGTCGGCCAACCTCTCGTTGAGAATGGCAATCACATTGCGGCGTGTTTTTTCCGACAGGTCTATTTTGGTCTTGTACATTAGCGCTCCTTGGCGTGGCGTCATGGCACCTGCGCTATTTTGCACCGCCCGACGTCGCGTGCGCTAGACCTCGGTGCGCCGCAGGCGCAATTGAACGGCGCCGAAAATCAGTGCGGCGCCCACGAGCACGCCGATCCAGGTCGCCGGGCTCGAGAAAAATCCGATCGGATCGAGCAGCCGCCAAACGCTGACCGGTGTCGTGATATCGTCGCCGTCACCGAGCGGCGTCGTCACCCAGCCGGCGCGGTGCGACAGGTCGTGGAAGGCGAGAGAGACGTAGCCTCCCAGGCGGTTCTTCAGCAGATCTGCGACGGCGTGGCTGCCGAGAAACAATCGTTCGGCCAGAACGGCGGCGAGCGGCGGCATGATGGACCACAGCATGACGGCGCGCTTGGCCCATGCCGAAATCAGCAGCAGCCAGCCGGCCACGGGGAGGTACCAGACCGCGGTCGATAGGATCACGTACGCGCATAGGCCCTGCAGCTGCAGCCACAGATCGGGCTGCCAAAGCGCGCTGCCGAAGGTCGAACGGGCTCTCAGCGAAATGATGAACGACGTCAACAGGGCCGCGAGATCGGCGGCCGCGAAGTACACGATCGGGATCGCGATCAAGCCGGTGAACAGCTTCGCCAGCACCGTGGCGGTGTCCGAGATCGGCAGCGACTTCCAGAACAGAACGCTGCGGTCTTTGCGGTCGGCGTACAGGCAATCCAGCAGGTACCAAGTGCAGTAGAGCGACATCACCAGGAAAAAGATGGCGCCGAACGCGAACAAGACCATCTCGGCCATCGCGCGACTCCGATCGGGCGAACTCGGCACCGCGACCTCGACCCTCCCGAACAGGGCGGCGAGCGTGAGCGCGACGGTGATCACGGACGGACAGATCCAGATCGCCCGGTTTTCCCAGAATTCCCGGCGTATCAGCCATACGTACGTATTCACGGCATTCTTCTCCTAGGACAGCTTGGCGACGAAGAGATCGGAGACGCTCGGCGTGAGCACCTCGCCGAAGCTTGCGAGTCTGGCGAAATCCGGGCGCTCGAAATACAGCACCCTCTTGCCGAGCATGGGTCGCTCGTAGAAGGGATTTGCGGCGCGCGCGGCGGCGACATGGTCCTCGGAGACCGCGACGGCCGCGTAGCGCGCGGCGATCTCTTCGAGCGAGCAATCGAGAACGATGCGCCCCTTGTCGATGAACAGGACGTCGGTCAGAAGATTCTCCACTTCCTCGACTTGGTGGGTGGTGATCAGAATGGTCCGCGTCGCATCCATGTAGTCGTTCACCAGCGCGTCGTAGAAGCTGCGCCTCGCCAGAATATCCAGCCCCAGCGTCGGCTCATCGAGCACCAGCAGCTTCGCGTCGATCGCCATGGTCAACGCCAGATGAACCAGGGTTTTCATTCCCTTCGACAGCTCTCGAATGCGGCGCCGGCCGGCGATCTGCGTCTTGGCGAGCAGCGTGAGCGCGCGCTCGCGGCGAAATTGCGGATGCACGCCGGCGACGAAATCGACCGCCTGGTCGACTCGAAGCCATCCCGGGAGAACCGCGATGTCCGCAATGAAAGTCGCCTCACGCATCAGTGCGGCCCGATTGCCGAACGGCTCTCGGCCCAGAACCTCGAGCTCGCCTTCATAAGCGGCGAGCCCCAAGATGGCGCGCAGCGCGCTGGTCTTGCCGGCGCCGTTCGGTCCGATGAGACCCACGATCCGGCCGGATTCAACGGAAAGATTGACGTGATCTAGCGCGATCTGCGAGCCGTATTTCTTCGACAGGCCGCGCGCTTGGATGATGGGGGACATGGTGTAGCTCAATCGTCCTGAGCGCCGCCGCCACGGGGTGGCGGAGCCGGATGGGTGAGCGCAGGGGTCTGCGCGAACAGTTCCTGCGCGGAAAATCCCAGGCGGTGGATGACCGCAAGTATCTGGGGCCATTCCTCATGCAGAAAGCGCTCGCGCTCGCCCGCCAGCAAGAGCAGCCGGGCGCCCTCGCTCACGAACATGCCGCGGCCGCGGCGCTTTTCCACCAGGCGTTCGTCGACCAGCTGCTGATACCCCTTGAGCACCGTGAGCGGGTTGAGCCGATAATCGGCGGCGACCGCGCGAACGGACGGCAAGGGATCGCCTTCCTTCAGCGCACCTTCGAGGATCAGCGCCACCATGCGGTCGCGCAGCTGGCGGTAGATGGGCTGATTGTCGTTCCAATTCGGGTCCATTCCCCACTCAATGTGCCGGCCCCGTGTAGGGGCCATATAGCACTGTAATCTAGCAGAACGCTCCGCAACGCAATCAGGCGGTCACGAGGGCGGCCGCCGGATACTGATGCAGCTGGGCGTTGAACAGGTAGGCGATGCCGCCCATCATCAAACTGTTCATGATCAACGCAAGGCCGAGCGCTGCAAGCTTGCTGGAAATTCGAGTAGTCATGGCTGTCTCCTGTTGGTGGTCGTCATCAATCTGTTTTGGTGACGTGGTGATATAGTAACCTACATCACTGATACATGCAAGCGCCTTTGCCGGGTCGCCTGACAGGGCGCGCATGGGCTACCATCCTTCGGTTTTGCGCCGTGGGGAATTCGCTATGAAAAAAACCGTCACCGTCACCATCACAGGCGCTGCAGGCAATATCGGCTATGCGCTCGCGTTTCGCGTCGCATCCGGCCAAATGCTGGGAGCTGACCAACCGATCAACTTGAATCTGCTGGAAATACCGGCAGCGGCGGCGGCCGTCCAGGGCGTGGTGATGGAGCTGAACGATTGCGCGTTCGCCACCCTCAACAAGGTTACGGCCACCCACGATGCCCATGTCGCTTTCAAGGGGTGCCAATTCGCGCTGCTCGTCGGCGCGCGGCCGCGCGGCCCCGGTATGGAGCGCAAGGATCTGCTGCTGGAAAACGCCAAGATCTTCTCGGCGCAGGGTAAGGCCTTGGACGAGTTCGCGAGCCGTGATGTTCGCGTGCTGGTGGTCGGCAATCCGGCCAATACGAATTCACTGATCGCTCAGCGCAACGCACCGTCGTTGGCGCCCGACCGATTTACGGCGATGACCCGCCTGGACCACAACCGCGGCCTCGCTCAGCTGAGCGAGAAAGCCGCGGTCGCGCTCGCCCAGGTCGGGAAGGTGATCATCTGGGGCAACCATTCGGCGACCCAGTATCCCGATCTGCATCACGCAACGGTGGACGGCAAACCCGCGCTGTCCGTGGTCGGTGACAGCTGGTTCAGGGAAGTCTTCATTCCGACGGTGCAGCAGCGCGGTGCCGCCGTGATCAAGGCGCGCGGCACATCCTCGGCGGCCTCGGCGGCCTCTGCAGCCATCGACCACGTTCACGACTGGGTGCTCGGCACCCGCGCCGGCGACTGGGTCAGTATGGGCATTCCCTCGGAGGGCAGCTATGGCATTCCCGAGGGCGTCATCTATTCTTATCCGGTGACCTGCGAAGGCGGCCGCTACAGGATCGTGCAAGGCTTGAGCATCAGTGAGTTCAGCCGCGAAAAAATGCTGGCGACCCATCGCGAACTGTGCGAGGAGCGTGACGGGGTCAAAGACTTGATCTAGGGGGGCTTGACTTGCGGTCGATTCTGCACGTGGACATGGATGCGTTTTATGCGTCCGTGGAGGAGCGGGACCGGCCGGAATTGAAGGGCAAGCCGCTGATCGTGGGCGGCACCGGCGGGCGGGGCGTGGTCGCCGCGGCCAATTACGCGGTGCGGCGCTACGGCGTCCGTTCCGCGATGCCGATGCGCGAGGCCTTGCGGCGCTGCCCGGAGGCGGTCTGCGTGCAGCCGCGAATGGCGCGCTACCAGCAAGTCTCAGCGCAGGTGTTCGAGATTTTTCGCGAGTTCACGCCGCTGGTGGAACCCCTGTCCCTGGACGAGGCGTTTCTCGACGTCACGGCCAGCGAGCGGCTGCTCGGCAGTGCCGAAGTCATCGGCGGTGAAATCCGGCGCCGCATCCGCGCCGCCACTGAACTTACCGCATCCGTGGGAATCGCACCCAATAAGCTGCTCGCCAAGATCGCTTCGGATCTCCACAAGCCGGACGGACTGTGCCGCATCGGACCGGAGAACGCGCAGGAGGTATTGGATGGCTTGCCGATTCAAAAACTCCTCGGCGTGGGGAAAAAATCGCTGCCGGCGGTGCAAGCGGCAGGCATCCATACCTTCGGCGACTTGCGCAGGGCCGGCGACGCGGTGCTGTGGCGCGCCTTCGGCAAGCACGGAAAGTCGATGCAAGCCCTCGCGTCGGGAATCGACGAGCGGGCCGTCGATGCGCAACGCGAGGAGAAATCGATCAGCGCCGAGGAGACCTTCGCCTCCGACATCCGCGAGGCCGCGGAGCTCAAGCGGCATTTGACGCGGCTCGCGGATCGCACCGCCGCGCGCATGCGGGCTCACAATCTGGCCGCGGGTCGGGTCACGGTCAAGATACGTCGCGCGAGCTTCGAGACCTTCACGCGGCAGCGGGCGCTCGAGCCGCCGACGCAGGACACCGCCGCGATCTCCGCCATGGGGCAAATCCTGCTGCTCGAGTGGATCGGGGCCCACCCGGATGCCGCAGTGCGATTGCTGGGGGTCGGCGTGGGCGATCTGCACACCCCGCGGCAGGCCGATCTGTTCTCCGCACGACAGCCGCCCAAGGAGGCCCGGCTCGACGCGGCCATCGACGGCATTCGGGACCGCTTTGGGTCCACGCTGTTGACCCGGGCGAGCTTGCTTCCGCGCACGCGCGCCGGCAGCGGTTCACGGCGCGGCTGAGCTTGGTATCATCGCGCCCAGACATGTACACCAGCTTCTTTGGCCTCAGCGAAAAGCCGTTTGCGATAACGCCGGATCCGCGCTATCTCTATTTGAGCGAGCGCCACGCCGAGGCCCTCGCCCATCTGTTGTACGGCATCAACGAAGCCGGCGGCTTCATTCAGCTGACCGGTGAAGTGGGTACCGGCAAGACCACCATCGTACGCACGCTGCTGTCGCGCGTGCCGCACCATGCCGATGTTGCCTTGATTCTGAATCCGCGGATCACGCCGGTCGAGTTCCTGCTCACCATCTGCGAGGAGCTCGGCCTGGGGCTGGACGAGGCGGATCGCGACAGCGTCAAGCAAATGGTGGATGCGCTGAACCGGAGGCTGTTGTCCGCCCATGCCGACGGCAGGCGCATCGTCGTGATCGTCGACGAGGCGCAGAATCTGTCGGCCGAGGTGCTCGAGCAAGTTCGCCTGCTGACCAATTTGGAAACCGCGACACAGAAGCTCCTCCAAATCATTTTGATCGGACAGCCCGAGCTGCGCGAGCTGCTGGATCGGACCGACCTGCGCCAGCTGGCGCAGCGCATTACCGGGCGCTACCACCTCAAGCCGCTGTCACGGGAGGAAACTCAGCAGTACGTGTGCCATCGGCTGCGGGTGGCGGGAGCGTCCGGCGATATGTTCACCAAGGGCGCGCTGCGCGAGGTGCACCGCGTGTCATCGGGAATTCCCCGCGTGATCAACGTGTGCTGCGATCGCGCGCTGCTCGGCGCGTACACCCAGGAGATCAGGAAGGTGACGCCGGCGCTGGTGCGGCGCGCCGCCGGCGAGGTCTATGGGCGGCGCTTTACGCCGCCGTGGCTCGGGTGGACCGCCGGTGCAATCATCGCCGCCGGTGTGACCGCCAGCGCCTTTGCGGGATGGCGCGCCTGGCAGCAGCAGACATCTGCATTGCGCGCCGCGGCGAAGGCAACGCCTCCCGCCGCGGTCGTTCAACCGCCTCCGGCCCCGCGTCCCGCGGCCGCCGCGCCGCCTCCGGTGTCGATCGATGCGCTGCTGGCCGCCAATAGCGCCGACACCAGCGACGCGGCCGCATTCCGCCGGCTGCTGTCGCTTTGGGGGATGTCGCTGGTGAACGACCGCGACCCGTGCGGCCAGGCGGGAAAGTCCGGGCTCGCTTGCCTGGAGCAACGCGGTTCGTGGGCGCAGGTGCGGGCGCTGAATCGGCCCGCCATCCTGACCCTCACCGACGACCAGGGCCAGAGGCATCGCGTCGTGCTGTCCGGCCTGGATGATCAATTCGCCACGCTGGATTTGGGCGAACACGACGTGCGCCTGCCGCTGGACGAGCTTTCGCGCGATTGGTTCGGCGAATTCACTCTTGTGTGGAAGCCCAAGACCGCGCGCACCCGGCTGCTGGCGGTGGGCATGCAGGGCGACGAAGTCCGGTGGCTGAGGCGCAGCCTCAACGCGCTGCGCGGCGCATCCGCAGATCCCTCAAACGAAGATGTCTATGATCAAGAGCTGGCGATCGCCGTGCAGAATTTCCAGCGTGAACACCGCCTCAATGTCGATGGAATCGCCGGCGTACAGACTCAAGTCGTGCTCGACACGGCCTTGGCCGAGCCGGGTTCGCCCTTGCTGATGCACACCACGCCGCACAGCTAGGACTTCGCATGTCTTTCATTCTCGACGCACTCAAGAAATCCGAAATCGAGCGGCAGCGCCAGGCCGTCCCCGGATTGATGGATTCGGGCACGACGGCCGCGCGCGCACGCCTCCCGCTCTGGGCGGTCGCGCTGGTGGTATTGCTGGCAGTCAATCTGATCGTATTGCTGTACGTACTGACGCGCGGCGGAGCACCGGCCGGCGTCGCTCCGGCCACGCCCGGCCCGAGTGCGGCTGCCGCGCCGGCCGCCCGGGCGCCCGCCGATGTTCGCATGGCGGTGCCGAATCCGGCGCTGGCGCCGAGCGCTGCGTCAGTGCCGGGCCCTGCGGCGGCGCCGAGCCCTGCGCCGCCGAGCCCTGGAGCAGCGAACAGTACGACGGCGGCCGCAAATCACTTCAGCCCGCTTGACGGAGCGCCGGTTTACGCCCCGGAAATCCCGGCGGTTGACGAACCTGCGGCCGGCGTAACGGAGCACGCAGCGGCGCCGCCGCAAAGCAGCGGCGAGGCGACCGTGCGCACATCGCATAGGCGCGATCCGCTGCTCACCGACGACGACGACAAGCCCGAAGAAGTGTTGCCCAGCATCAGCGAAATCAATTTGTCGGGTGAGCAGACCCTGCCCGACCTCCATCTGGACGTGCATGTCTACGCGACCAAGCCGGCCGAGCGGTTCGTTTACATCAACATGCACAAGTATCGCGAGGGCGCCACATTGCAAGAAGGCCCCACCCTGGAACGGATCCGGCGCGACGGCGTGGTCCTGAATTTTCACGGATTGCGCTTTGTGCTGCCGCGCCAGCAGTGAATAATGAACCCATGAGAAAAATTCTGACGTTGACGATGAGCGGCTTGGTGGCCGTGCTGCCTCTGACGCTGACCGTCTATGTGATTTGGTGGCTGGTTCACACGGTCGAGGGATGGCTGCGCCGGGCGCTCATCGGCGTAGGTCTAGTCAGCCCCGAGCACTATTGGCCCGGTCTGGGCTTGATCGTCGGATTTTTCTTGCTGCTGATCGTCGGCAGCTTGGTCAATGCCTATGCCGGCAGGATATTCATCAAGTATTGGGATGACCTTCTCGGCCGCATCCCGTTCGTCAAAACTCTGTACGGCGGCTTCCGCGATGTGGTCAGTCTGCTGCCATCCGGCAGCGGCGAGAAGCGCGATTTGCAGCGCGTGGTGTTGGCGCACTTCGCCGATGTGCATGCCATCGGCTTCGTCACTCGCGAGGACGTTCCGTCCGTGCTCGATGCGCACGGTGGGCGCAATTGGGTGACGGTCTATTTTCCCATGAGCTATGCCTTCGGCGGCTACACCATTTACCTGCCTCGCGAGCGCATACAGCCCCTGGACATTTCGGTCGAGGATGCCATGCGTCTTGCCATCACGGCGGGTCTGACCGCCGCGGGCAGCCGCCACAAGTCCATCTGACAAAGCCCCCACGTGCATCGACCATGATCAAGCGATGCCTGCAGGCCCTCGCGCTGGTGTGCGCGCATTCGGCGCTCGCCTTTGCGCTCGGCGCCCCGCGTGGGGCCGGCGCGCCCGCAGCGGACAAATACCGAACGTGGCGAGCCGATGCGGCGCAGGTCCTGATCGCCAGTGGGGATGCCGGCTCGCTCGCCACCGCCGCCGCACTGAGCTTCGCCGCACGCGAGCCGGCGGCCGTCGATCTGGCGGTCAAGGCCAGCGAGCTGGATCCCGAAAACCCCAGTATCGGCTGGCTGCGCCTGCAGCTCTGCGCGAACACGCCGGGTTGCGACATTCGCGACGCCGCGACCACCATGCGCTGGATCGACGCGGAGAACGGCGCCGCCTGGCTGCCGACATTGGCGGCTGCGCAAAAGGAAAAGGACACGATCGAGACCGATCGGATCCTGGCCGGCATGGCGCAGGGAGTGCGATTCGACTTGTACTGGAACCGAACCGTCGTGCTGCTGTTCGACGCGCTGAAAAGGGCCGGCGGGGCGCTGCCCGCCAAGTACCTGCCGTCGGACTTGTCCCGCCTCAGCGAGGCGATGGGTATAGCCAGCGCCGAGATCATTCCGCCGTTCGCGCCGCTGCTCAATGCCTGCCGCGATCCGGCGGACGCGGAGCGCCGCGACACCTGTCTCAGGTTATCCAAGATCATGCAGCGCGGCGACACCGTCATCGTGCAGATGGCGGGCTTCGGCATGGAGAGGCGATTGTCGCCGCCCGACAGTAGGGAGGCCCGAACCATCGCGGAGCATCGGCGCGCGTTGGAATACCGGGTGTCGACCGCCCGGCAATTCAACGAGCCGATGCTGCCCTGGCTGAAGAACGCGCGCGCCCGCGCGCGCGTCGCGCAAATGCGGGCCATGCCGCGCGAAGAGGACGTCGACATCGCCATTTTGCGGAAGCGTAGAATGCCGCTGGAGCCGCCGGAGGATTCCAGATGATCGATCTCTACTATTGGCCCACGCCCAACGGCCACAAGATAACGATGTTCCTGGAAGAGACGGATCTGCCCTATCGCCTGATTCCGGTGAACATCGGCACGGGCGAGCAATTCAAGCCGGAGTTCCTCGCCATTTCTCCCAACAACCGCATCCCGGCCATCGTCGATCATAATCCGTTGGGCGGCGGCGCGCCGATTTCCGTGTTCGAGTCGGGCGCAATCCTGCTGTACCTCGCGCAAAAGAGTGAGCAGTTCATACCGGAGAGCGTGCGCAGCAGCACCGAAGTGATCGAGTGGCTCTTCTGGCAAGTGGCCGGTCTCGGCCCGATGGCCGGCCAAAACCACCACTTCTCGCGCTATGCGCCGGAGAAGATTCCCTATGCCATCGAACGCTACGTCAAGGAAACAAACCGGCTCTATGGCGTGCTGAACAAGCGCCTCGCCGATCGTGAGTTCGTGGCCGGCGCGTATTCAATCGCGGACATGGCCGCGTATCCGTGGGTGGTGCCGCACGAGGCGCAAGGCCAGAATCTGGCGGATTTCCCGCATCTGCAGCGTTGGTTCGAGAGCGTCAAAAGCCGCCCGGCCACCGTTCGCGCATACGAACTCGGCGCAAAGGTCAACAGCGGCCCGACGGTCACCGAGGAGGCGAGAAAAATCTTGTTCGGACAATCGGCCGCGTCGATTGCCAAGCAGTGATGAAGCCGGGTCGGCTCCAGCCTATGGCGCGCTCGGCGCGAGCTCGACAGGGGGCCTGAATGCTTGCCGTCGGCGCCGGTGCGAGCATCACGCATTTCTGCCCCGCTTGGTAACCCAGCAATTGCGTTGATGCTCATCGACGATCCCGACGGCCTGCATGAACGCATGGACAATGGTCGTACCGACGAACCGAAACCCTTTTTGCTTGAGGTCCCTGCTCATCGCATCGCTGTAGGGCGTCGATTTGGCGATGCCGTCGAGGTGCAGCGGCCGGCGGCGCAGCACTTTGCCGTCCGTGAATTGCCATAGATAGTCTGCGAACGCGCCGGGGCGGTCGCACAGTTTGAGGTAGCAGCGCGCGTTGGTGACGAAGGCATCCACTTTGAGCCGGTTCCTCACGATGCCGGGATCGCGCAGCAGGCGCTTGCGCTTTGCGGCATCGTAGCGGGCCATCGCTTCGGCGTCGAAGTCGTCGAACGCCGCACGATAGCTGTCGCGCTTGCGCAGGATGGTGAGCCAGCTCAATCCCGCCTGGGCCCCCTCCAGACACAGCATTTCGAACAGCTGCCGGTCCTCATGGACGGGCACACCCCATTCGGTATCGTGATAGGCGATGTAAAGCGGATCCGCGGTGCACCATGCGCAGCGCAGCTTGCCGTCCGCATGACGTTGCACCCCTGTCATGATCCGGCCCAATCAGACGTGCAGCCGCACGGCGTGGCGATCCTTGTAGACCAACTCGATGCGCTCGACGCCCCGCGTGCGCCGCGCCGCGCCGCGAATCTCGTGCATCAGTTTGAGAAGAACCCGAGTATTGATTTCCGGCGTTGGGGACAGGTGCGGCTCGACGCCGAGATGCAGCACCACGAACCGCTCGTGCGCCCAACGCACGAACACCGCGACGCCCAATGGCCGGCCGAGGTCCGATACCGCGAACAGTGTCTGAACCCCTTCGATGTCGCCGACGCGGATCCGCAATCCGCCCTCGTGCTCATAGATCTCCGGTACGCCGTAGGTCTCGATGGACTGCTGAATTCCCAGGCGTACGCGATGCTGGTTGACATTGAAAAACAGCAGCTGCTCGAGAGCGGCTCGTTGTTGGACGTCCAGTTTGCAGGTGATGCTGATCGACTCGCTCAATGCCATCCCCGCGATGAGCCCTTCGCCCCTGAATGAGTGTTCAGTCACAGAAACCGCTTGACGCATTGCAACATACGTTGTCTGCGGCACGAGACTCCGTATCGTATAGCGTCGCCGGTGGAATGACACTAGCAGCCTCGGGTCGGGCTTGGGTTGGCTGCTGCAATGCAGCCTCCGGGGGCGCCGAATGATCCAAGTCTCAAGGTACAGAATGCAAGGAAACAGGCGGTGATAGGTCCCGAGGACGAGGGCCGCGCCATCGATGCGCTGCGGTTCAGCCTCGCGAGCGACATCGTGGAGCTGGTCGTGCTCACCGGGGACGACCTCTTTCTGCAAACGCTGCGTGAGGCCGTGGGACCGCCGCGGCGCCTTTGGCACGTCCTCTCCGCCGATAAGGTGAGCGACCTGCTGGTCGCCGGCGGCGTCGGTATTCTGGTTCTGGACGTGCAGGCGCTGCGTGAGACCGCCATCCTATTCATCGGACAGATCAAGCGTCAGTTTCCCGATCTGGTGGTCGTGGTTGCCGGCAATCGAGACGACGAAACATCGCTGGCCCGCTTGATCAGCGAAGGCACGGTCTATCGATTCATCCACAAGCCGATGTCGCCCGGGCGAGCGCGCTTGTTTGCCGACGCGGCGGTCAGAAAATACGACGAGCAGCGCAGCCGCTCGGGGGGCGGAGTTTCGGTGGCCGCGATCACCG
The DNA here is from genome assembly GCA_963837045.1 of uncultured Gammaproteobacteria bacterium. GTDB lineage: Bacteria > Pseudomonadota > Gammaproteobacteria > Steroidobacterales > Steroidobacteraceae > Bog-1198. The sequence continues at coordinate 565,237 of CAWIMA010000008.1, read as the reverse complement.
CTCCGGCGAATCGCGGGCTGCTGATCGGCGGAGGTTGCGCGGCGCTGTGCGTGCTGCTCGGCACGATATGGCTGCTGCAGGGCGGCGCCCACGGCGGGCGGGGCGAAGCCCGGCGAACGCTCGAAACAGCCGCCGCGCCGGCCGCCGCTGCGAACCCCGGGTCGCCGGGCGCCGGGTCGCCGGGCGCCGGGTCGCCGGCCGCCGTTACCCGGGCCGCCGACTCGCCGTTGCTCGCCCACGCCGCCCAAGCGCTCGCGGCAAACCGTCTCACATCCCCGAGCGGCGACAATGCCTTGGAATTGTACCTGCAACAGCTGGCGCGCAATCCCGCGGACGCAGATGCTCGCGCCGGAGTCGCCGACGTGCAGGAGCGGTTACTGGCGCGTGCGGAAGGTGCATTGCTGGAGGAACGCCTCGAGGAGGCGTCGGCGGCCATCGAGGCGGCGCGCAAGGCGGGCGTGGAAGGCGGGCGCATCGCCTTTCTCACTGCGCAGCTCGCGAAGGCGCGCGATCGGGCCAAAGCCGCGCCAGCCGCGGCCCGGGCGAAAGCCGACGCCGCCCTGCCCGACGCACACGAAGCGCACACGGTAGCCGGCGGAGCCGATGCGCTCTCCGCGCTCGCCATGCAGCGCTTGCACGACGGGAACCTCGTCGATCCAGAACAGGACAGTGCGCGCTATTACTTGCAAGAGGCGCTGCGTCAGGATCCGAACAGCAGCGCCGCGCTCGAGGCTCAAGAGGCGCTGGCGCTCGGCCTGCTGAGCGCGGCGCGCAACGCCATCGACCAACGGGATTTCGCGCGCGCCTCGAGCTGGCTCGAGGCCGCCAGCGGCATTGCCGCGCCGGAGAACATCGATAATGTGCAGCAGCGGCTCGTCAGCGCGCGCCGGCAGGCCGATACCGACGCCGCGGAACAGCTGCTGAAATCGGCGCGCGAGCGACTGCAGCAGGACCGCCTCGTCGAACCCGAAAACGACAGCGCCAAGTACTATTTGACGGCGCTGCGCGGCGTCGATCCGGCAAACGCGGGACTGGCGCCGGCCACGCAGGATCTTGGAGCGCGGATGGCCGCGAAGGCAGGGCTCGCCTTGACCCTCGGGCAGTACGAGGCCGCCCGCAACTGGCTCGACCAGGCAGCCGCGGTCGGCTACTCGTCGCCCGATGCTGCAGCCACGCTGCGCGACGTGGATTCCGCGCTTGCGAAACAGAAATTCCTGGCGGACGTGGTCAGCGCGAATGAGCTTACGCTGGTCAAATCGGTGCAGCCGGTGTATCCGAGAAAGGCGGAGCAGAGCGCTACCGAGGGCTGGGTGGAGATGGACTTCACAGTCGGTGAAACGGGCGAGGTGAAGGACATCGCCGTTCGCAACGCGAGTCCGCCCGGGGTGTTCGACCAGGCGGCCGTCGGCGCCATGTCGCAATGGCGATACAAGCCCGTCGTGCACGATGCAAAGGCGGTTGCGCAGCGCGCGCGCATCCGCATCCGCTTCGCGCTAAGCCGCTGAACTGCGCGCGAGCGAAGCCGCCGCGGACGATTCCTGGGCGAGCGCGCCGATTTCCGCTCCGATACGCAGATCCTCCGAGGCGCCGAACGCATGTTTGCGTATCAGTCCGCTTTTATCGATCAGCACGAGGCTGGGCGTACCGCGCATCTTGTAGCGCTCCATGGTCTGCGGAATGGGGCCGGCCGCGCTCGCGCTGTCGAGCGCGATGGGAAATTTGAGCCGGTATTCGTGGATGAACGAATGGATCATGGCCGGGCTGTAGGCGTCATGGTGCTCGAAGGTGGTGTGCAAGCCGATGACCGCAACATCGTTCGGTTCGAAGGTTTCGTGAATCCGGCGCGCCTGCGGTATGGCGCCGGCGACCGAGTTGGGGCACAGCACCTGGAAAGCTACCAGTACCACCACGCGGCCCCGCAGTGCGGACAGATGCAAAGGACGATCGGTGTTGAACCATGTCTGCACCAGGAGTTCGGGTGCCTCGATCGGTGTGGCGGCCATGGTGCATTGTACCTCGGCGCGCCGCAGTTGCGATTTCGATTCCATCTGGTTCATGCTTTAGGCAACTGGAGGACGTCAGCATGCAAAAACTTGACATCAACGGCAGCATTCGCCAGGTCGACGTGGACCCGGAGATGCCGCTGCTTTGGGTGCTGCGCGACGTGCTGGACATGACCGGCACCAAATTCGGCTGCGGTATGGCCGTGTGCGGAGCCTGCACCGTGCTCCTGGACGGCACGGCCACCCGCTCCTGCGTGCTGCCGGTGGCGCGCGCGAGCGGACGCAAGATCACGACGATCGAAGGGATCGGACGCAGCAAAGCTGGCCGAGCCGTGCAGGCGGCATGGATCGCGCAAGACGTGCCTCAGTGCGGCTACTGCCAATCGGGACAGATCATGTCTGCCGCCTCTTTGCTCTCCAAAAACACCTCTCCGACCGATGCGGACATCGACGATGCGATGAGCGGCAACATATGCCGCTGCGGTATTTACAGCCGGATCCGCGCCGCCATTCATCAAGCGGCCTCCACCCTGGAGCAAAAGGTATGAACGCCGTGAACACTGAATCGCGCCGTGAATTCCTGCGCACCGCGGCCGACGTCGGCGGCGGGTTGATCATCGGCCTAACCCTGCCCTCCGCCGCACGTTTCGGCGCAGCGAGCGCAGCCGTGGCGCCGGCGGCGCCCGGGTCGACACAGAGCGAGGTCAATGCCTTCGTCAGGATCGACGGCGAGGGAAACGTCTCCTTGATCATGCACAAGTCCGAGATGGGCCAAGGCGTCTACACAGGTCTGGTGCAGCTGCTCGCGGAGGAGCTCGATTGCGACCTCAAGCGGGTGCGCATCGAGACCGCGCCCGTGGCCGCCGTCTACAACAATCCCATGTTCCCGGTGCAATTCACCGGCGGCAGCATGAGCATCTCTTCGTCCTGGAGCGGACTGCGGCTCGCCGGGGCGGCCGCTCGCATGATGCTGATCGCGGCGGCGGCGCAAGAATGGCAGGTCGGCATCGACTCATGCCGCGCCGAGCAGAACTTCGTGTACGGTCCGGACGGCCGCAAGGCGAGCTATGGACGGCTGGCGGCGGCAGCCGGCAAGCTCCCGGCGCCCGATCCGGCCACGATACGCCTCAAGCCGCAGAGCGAATTCTCGGTCATCGGCAAATCCATCAAGCGGATCGAAGTCGGGGAGAAAATCAACGGCAGCGGAAGGTTCGGGTTGGACGTGCGCCTGCCCGGCATGCTGCGCGCGGTCCTCGCCAGACCGCCCGCGCTCGGCAGCACGCCCAAGAGCATCGACGACACCGCGGCGCGCGCCGTTCGCGGCGTCGTCACGGTGGTGCGGCTCACCAGCGGGGTGGCGGTCGTCGCGCTGAATACCTATGCGGCGCGCAAGGGCCGCGACGCCCTGGTCATCGAATGGCAAGCGGCGCCCGGCTCGACGCTGGACACGGAGCGCATGCGCGCCGAGTATCAAAAACTGTCGCTCACCGAAGCGCCGCTGGTGGCGCGCAGCGACGGCGACGCCGGACCGATCCTGCACGGCGGCCGGTACCGGCACCTGGAAGCCCTCTACGAGGTGCCGTTTCTGTCGCACGCACCCATGGAACCGCTCAATTGCGCCGCAGATTGGCGCCCCGATCGGTGCGACATCTGGACCGGGACCCAGATGCAGTCGCCCGATCGCGCCGCCGCCGCCGAAGTGGTCGGATTGCCGCCGGAGAAGGTGTTCATCCACACCTTGCTGCTGGGCGGCGGGTTCGGCCGGCGCGCAAATCCGGCCAGCGATTTCGTGCGCGAGGCCGCGGAGCTGTCCAAGAAGATCGGCAAACCCGTGCAGATCGTGTGGACGCGCGAGGACGACATGCACGGCGGCTGGTATCGGCCGCAATTGGCTAATCGCCTCGAGGCCGCGCTTGCGGCGGACGGCAAGCCGCTCGCCTGGCAGCACACGGTGGTCGGCCAATCCATCATGGCGGGTACTATCATGCAAGGCATGATCCAAAAGGGCATCGATCCGACCTCGGTGGAGGGCGCCGCCGACATGCCCTACGCGATCCCGAATGTGCGCGTGGACCTCCATACCACCACAGCGCCGGTCAGAGTTCTGTGGTGGCGCTCCGTGGGCCATTCGAACACCGCCTTTGCGGTCGAGAGCTTTCTTGACGAATGCGCGGCGACGGCGGGCAAGGACCCTATGGAATACCGACGCTCTCTGTTGGGCGAGCGCCAGGGGCGCCATCGGGCCGTGCTCGAGCTGCTGGCCGAGAAGTCCGGCTGGGGCATGCCCCTGCCGGCCGGGCGAGCGCGCGGCGTCGCGATTCACGAATCCTTCGGCAGCGTGGTCGGCGAGGTTGCGGAGGTTTCGATGCAAGACGGCCTGCCGCGGGTGCATCGGGTGGTTGCCGTGATCGACTGCGGCACCGCAGTCAACCCGCAGATGATCGCAGGCCAGATCGAAAGCGCCGTCAATTACGGCTTGTCCGCGGCCCTTTACGGTGAGATCACCTTTGCCGACGGCAAACCTCTGCAGTCGAACTTCGACACCTATCAGGTGGTGCGCATCAACGAAGCGCCGACGGTCGAAACTCACGTATTGCCCAGTGAGAAGCCGCCTTCCGGAGTCGGCGAGCCCGGTCTGCCGCCGATCGCGCCCGCGGTGGCCAATGCGATCTTCGCACTCACCGGGAAGCGCGTGCGCCGCCTACCCATGGTGCGCAGCGGCCAATTCACCGCCTGAGCTTCAACACGGCCGTATCGTCGGCAGTGCCGCAATTCGCAGCGGCCCGCTCGCGCCGCTTTCGCTCGGCGATCTCCTCCCGATCGACGGCGACGTCGCGCGGCGCATTGATGCCGATGCGGACCTGCGCACCGCTGACCGCCATCACCGTCACCTCGATATCGTCGCCGATCCGCACTGCCTGGCCGGCGCGGCGCGTCAAAATCAGCATGGGACAGCCTCGTGCAATGGCGCGGTCACGGCTGCATTCGGCCACTTTCGGCGGCGCTTACCAATGGCAAATCCTGCCTAATCCGTGTAGGACTCAGGATGACGTCGCAACACTGCGAATGCCGGCGCCGCTGCTCAGCCGGTGATGACGATTTGCTTGTCCGCCGGAACGTCGGCGGCACCGTTCCACGTGTTCACCGTCGCCTCATAAATGGCCAGCTCCTCGAGCAGCTCCTCGAGCGGCCGTGCCCTGCCCATGGCGAATCCCTGCCCGTAGTCGACCCCCAGGTCCGCCATGCGGGCGCGCAGCATGTCCGTCTCGACGTATTCCGCGATCGTCTCCATGCACATGACTTTCGCCAGCTGGGCGATTGCCTTGATCATCGACTCGGAGCGGGTGTTGGTGAGCGAATCGCGGACAAAACTGCCGTCGATCTTCACATAGTTGACCGACAAGTCCTTCAGATAGGCCAGCGAGCTGACGCCGGTGCCGAAATCATCGAGTGCGAACTGACAGCCCAAATCCTGCAAGGTGCGCAAGAAGTGCTGGGCCTTGTCGAGATTGCCGATGGTGGCGGTTTCGGTCAACTCGAAGCACAGCACGTTTGCGGGCAGGTTGCTCGCCTTGATTTGCTCCACCACGAAATCCAGGAACGAGTCATCCTGCAAGGATTGCCCCGAGAGGTTGATCGCAAAGCGCGCGATCTCCTCGCCGACCGACACGCTGTGCTTGCCGAGCAATTCGCAGGAGCGGCGCACCACCCAGCGGTCCACCGTCGGCATCAGCTGATACCGCTCCGCCGAGGAGAGAAACTTTCCTGGGGGAATGATCTCGCCGCGATCGCCCAGCATGCGGATCAGCAACTCGAAGCGCGGTCGCCCATAATTGCCGCGCAGCGGCAAAATCGGCTGTGCATCGAGCCTGAAACTGTCGTTGTCCAGGGCGTCGCGCAATTTGCCGATCACCAGGATGTCGGTATGGCGCCTGATGATGCTCTGGTCGGAGTCCTGAAAGACTTCCACTCGATTGCGGCCGCGGTCCTTGGCGGCCTTGCAGGCTATCTCCGCAGTCGCCAATGCATGGGCAAGGGCGTTGTCGGCGCGGCCGATCGGCGCCACCCCGAGGCAGACGGAGACTTCGAATGAGCCTTGCCCGGCGCGCGGCGCGATGGCGGCGGCGCCTGTGCGAATGAGCTCGGCGGTCGCCGCGGCCGACTCCATTCCGGTATTTGGAATGAGCGCGGCGAGGCGGTCCCCCGAGATTCGAGCCGAGAGCGCGACGGGCGGCAACGTCTTCGCCATGCACTCGGCGACGCTGACGATCACATCGTCGCCCACGTGCATTCCGAAGGTCTCGTTGATGACGTGCAGCCGGTCGATGTCCAGATACAGGATGCTGTGGGTGCTCGACGAGTCCGCGGATGCCAGCAGCGCCGTCGCCTGCCGCTCGAACGCATGGCGGGTCATCAGGCCGGTGCTCGAATCGTATTGGGCCTGGATGATGACCGTGACCTTCTTGGCCAGCAGCTCGGCGATGCGCGTCTGATGCGAATCGAAATCATGAGCGCTGGGCGGGTTGAACAGAGCGAGGACTCCCATGACGCGCTCCGACGGATGGCGCACCGGGCAGGCTAGGATTTTGTAGGGCGCCGCCACGTCGCTCGCCACCTTGGATATGTGGTTGATGACGATGGTGCGCTGCTGCAGCTGCATCCACGCCATCAAGTGCTGCTGCGCGCGCTGCAGCGACTCCTTCGACATCGGATTCCCGCTGCGCGTCATCGATAGCGCGATGTTCTTGTCCGGAACCCACAGCGCCGCGAGCGCACAACCCATGTGCTCAAGCCCGGTCTTCAGGATCAGATCGAATTCGTCCGCATCGCCCGTCGCGGTTTGGTTCGAGGACATTTCCAGCATCAGGGACAGATCGCGCTCGCGTATCCCCAAATCCCGCTCGCGCGATCCCAGCTGCGAACGCAGGGCCAACTCGCGGCGCAAGCACTCCAGCGCCGGCTGCACCAGCTGACGCACGTATTGCAGCGGTCGGCCCCCGGTGCCGGCGCCCGAGAGCCGCGCCACCATGCTGACGACGCCGAGCAACTCGATGTGCTCGCCGCGCACCGCGAAGGAGTACACCGCGCGGTCCGCATCTATCCGCAGAATGCCGGCGAACTCCGCAGGGTCCGTGAGCGCATTTTGAATCGTATCCTTGACGACCTCGAGGTCGTCCGTGAGATCCCATTCGTCCGAGGCCCAGATCAGGTTGGAGAAGCCATCGTGCACGACTACGCCGCGAAGGCTCGGCATGAGCATTCTGAGCAATCGACTATACGGCTCGAACGACGCCGCCGTTGGGTCTGACTCGGCCCCGATGGATTTGACGTCCAGCAATGCTGACATCCTAAGCTTAGTGAATTCTATGGTGGCGACTCATTGAACAATGTGCGGGAAACGGGCCTTTGTATCCTTGATGCCCGTCGCAGTTCAACGCGTGCCGTTCGGGCCTGCCGCACGCGCTTGACAATATGCTGTCGCGCCTGTGATCCAGTTCCTTCGGTCATTGGGGCCTGCGGGCCGCGCGCGCCACGAGACGCAGCAGATAGCGGCCGCCGGGGAGTCGGACCAGCCAAAAAACGCGCCGCCAGAAGCGCCGTGCCGCATCGTCGAGGCTCGCCAACGGCAAGCCGTCGTACAGCTGTCTCAAGGGTTCATGGATGAGGGCCGCGCGGGTCCTCACAACCCTCCTTTCCCCGGCCGAGGTCAGCGTCACGAGCACGCCGCCGTCGACCCATTCGAAGTCCACGGCGCTGAACACCGAGTCGAGCATCGTCGCGGCGCCGGGCTCCGCGCCGACCAGGTAGATTTCGGCCCCACCGCCCGCACCGGCGGCCTGCCCGCTCCTCAGCTGCCAGGACCCAGAGCCCAACTCCCGGGCTTCGAAGCTGCCGCGCACACCGCGCCGCGATTGCGTTTTCATTCCGTCACCCTGGTCGGTTAACCTCGCCGGCTCGATCTTATTTGGAATCTCTCGTGGATGCGCCCGACAAACTGCTTCCCGGCCAACGCTTGAGCCCGAGCGGGCGGCTGCGGCTCGATTATGCCGCCGTCGCCCGATTGGCGTTTCCGTTCATGTTGAACAGCGCCGTGCAAGCGGTTCTCAACGCGACGGACACCTGGTTCGTCGGACGTCTGTCTCCGGCGGCGACGTCGGCCATGGGCGCAGTTTACTGGCCGGTGCTGGTATTCATACTGATATTCGGCGGCGTAGGCCTGTCGGTGCAGACGTTGGTGGCACAGGCGTACGGGAGTGAGCGCGGCGCCCGGGCCTCGCAGGCCACCTGGACCGCACTTTGGGCTTCTCTGTTCACGGTGCCTGCGTTCACGGTGCTGGCGCTGACCGGCCTGCGGATATTCTCGCCGTTCGGCATTCCGCACGATACTCTGCGGCTTGCCCTGGACTATTGGTTCCCGCGAATGCTGACCGCACCGTTTGCCATCGCATTGTGGTCGCTGCTCGGCTTCTTCAACGGCATAGGCCGGCCGATGATCACGCTGCGCGTGACGCTCTACGTAGCGGTGGTCAATGCGGTGTTCAATCAGCTCTTCATATTCAATTTCGGCCTCGGCGTCGCCGGATCCGCATGGGCGACGGCCGTCGCGCAATTCGTCGGCGTCGGCCTGGCGCTGGCTTGGTTCTTGGACAAGGCGCATCGCAGCTGCTACCGCTCACACCTCACCGCTCGCTTGCGGCTGCGGCCGCTGCTACGGCAGTTCAACCTGGGCTTTCCCATGGGACTGCTGTACGCCGCCGATATTCTCGGCTTCGCCCTGTTCCAGCTGATGCAGGTGCGCCTGAGCGACGTCGATGGAGCCGCGACCCAGATCGTCATGATGCTCACCTCCTTTTGCTACATGCCGGCCGTCGGGATCGCGATGGCAGGCACCACGCTGGTCGGACAGGCCATCGGCGCGCGGGCGCCCGATTGGGCTTACCGGGTGGGCAACAGCATCATCGTGCTGGCCACGCTCTATATGGGAATGATCGGCCTGCTTCTGGCCGCCACCGGAACGTGGCTGCTGCCGTGGTTCACCAACCGCGCCGATCCGCAAGCCTCCCTGGTGGCGGCGAGAGGCTGCACGCTGCTCTGGATCGCCGCCGGCTATCAGTTGTTCGACGGACTGAACATCAGCAGCAGCTCCTGTCTGCGCGGTGCCGGCGACGTGCGCATTCCCGCCGTCATGGTGCTCGCGCTGTCTTGGTCGCTGTTCGTGCCGCTTGCTCATATGCTGTCGTTCAGGCCGGGCGGCGGCTGGGTCGAATGGCTGCCGCAATTCGGGCTGGGCGCGGTCGGAGGCTGGTTCGCCGCGCTTGCGTACATTTGCTGCCTGGGAACCATGCTGTCTCTGCGCTGGCGCTCGGGCGCCTGGCGGCGGGTGGTCCTGACGCTCAATCGAACTGCTGTGCTAAGTTAAAGCGATGCGTTTACGAACGATGGGCCGGCGGCGGTGGGTGCATCTCGCAATCGCGGTTGCGCTCATGGCGCCCGCGCGCTCGTTCGCGTACTCCGGCGTCCCGGCACCCGTTGCGCAAACCATCGCGGATGAACGCCTGCCAATGAGCGCGGTCAGCTTCGCCATCGTCGATCCGGACTCCGGCCGCGTCCTCGTCAGTCTGAACGGAGATACGCCGCGCAGCCCGGCATCCACGATCAAGGCGCTCACGACGTTCGTCAGCCTCGACGTGCTCGGGCCGGCATACACGTGGCACACGCGCGCACTGCTGCGCGGGGAGTTGAAGGACGGCGTGCTGGACGGAGATCTCATTTTGCGGGGCGGCGGCGATCCCTACATGACCCTGGAGCGGTGGTGGAGCTTCGCCAATGCCCTGCGCGCCAGGGGACTCAAGACGATTCGCGGCGATATCGTCATCGACGATACCGCATTTGCCGTGCCGCCGGAGGATCCCGGAGCCTTCGACGGTCGCCCGCATAGGGCCTACAACCTGCAACCGGACGCGTTGATGGTGAACTTTCAGTCGGTCGAATTCACGGTCGCGCCGAACGAAAGCACGCATCGCATCGACATCGTGGCGACGCCGTCGCCCGTCAACCTCGCGGTGGAGAATCACATCGACTTCGCGGCCGGCCCCTGCAGCGAGCGTACCGCCGTGGTCGAATTCGAGGTCGCCTCCGAGCAGTGGGATCGGGTGGTATTCAGCGGTGCGCTGTCCCCGCATTGCGCGGAGCGAAGCCTGACGCGGGTGCTGCTCAGCGCCCCCACCTATGCGTTCGGCACATTCGTCGAGCTGTGGCAGGAGCTGGGCGGAGAATTCCACGGCAAGCTGCGCAATGAGGCGGCCGCGGCGGATGCTCGCCCCTTCGTTACCTTCGACTCCCTGACTCTGGGCGAGATCGTGCGGCTGACCAACAAATTCAGCAACAACCTGATGGCGCGACACCTGCTGCTCACCCTGGGCGAGGATCGCTACGGAGCGCCGGCGACGCTCGACAAGGGGGCCGCCGCGATCGCCGATTGGGGGAGCGAGCACGGATTCGACCTGCGAGACATCGATATCGACAACGGCTCCGGCTTGTCGCGCACCACGCACATCACGGCTCTGCAAATGGCCGGCGTGCTGCGCGCGGCGTACCACAGCCGCTATGCGCCCGAGTTCATCGCGTCCTTACCGATGGCTGGAATCGACGGCACTTTAAGAAATCGAATGCGCCAGTCGCCCGCCGGTTCGGTGCGGCTGAAGACCGGCCACCTGGACGGCGTCAGCGGAGTGGCGGGCTATGTGACGGCACGTTCCGGCAAAACGTTCGTTCTCGTGTCGTATGTCAATCACCTGCGCGCGAACGAGGGCGCCGGCGAGCCCGTGCACGCGGCTCTGGTGGCATGGATGCAGGACAACCTGTGATCAGCCGCCGGGCCGCTCCATGTCCCAGAGAATGGCCGTGACATCCTTGCGCAGCCAGACTCCGAACCCCAGGTGGCGGAACTGCCGCTTCAGGCGCCGCCGATACCATTCGCCGGCGCGCAGCCGCACCGCGCGGCGGTCAGTGCGCTTGCGATCGCAGTTCGTTCGCCAGTCCTCGCGCGTCAACGCGCAGACGTATACCGCCGAGCGCGCCAGCGAGCTCAAGTTCGCGATCGCGCGCGCGGCGTCGCGATCGTCGAGGTATTGCAGCACATCGTAGCAAACGACCAGGTCGCTGGGCTGGCGCGGGACATGATCGACCACCGAACCCCGTGTCCAGCCGTAGCGGCTGCACAGATACTCGCTGGCCTCGAGGCCGGTGTAGCGCGCTCGCGGCAGCACTTCGGCAAACGGCTTGCGCAGCAACCCGATGCCGCAGCCGGCATCGAGGATGGAGCGCACCGGCACACAGGCGTACGCCAGAATCGCGGCGATCAGCCGGGCTCGCACCCGCATCTCCTGCGGCGTGGTGACACGCGTATCGGGATCGAGATAGAACCTGCGGAAGTACGCAGGCCCGAAAATCCCGGCAGCCTTGGTGCGTGCACGAATCAAAGTCATTACCTAAAGATAAACCAATTCTGAATTCGTGTAATCGCGGGACGCTTCGCTCCAACGCCGGCGGCTTGTGGGACGATTGGGGGCTGGTACGACCACGTCGCCCCACTGTGATCGACGATGGCGTGAGCTGTTGGAATGCGCCTTCGGCCCCCTGCGCCAGGCTCCGAGTCCATGTGGGGCAAGATTCCGACTATTGACTGAATTCGCATTGAGGCGTGCAATTTCCACTTGCGCCAATCCAGCCGAGGGACAACGCCAGCATGCTCGAGAGCAAATGGATTCTACGGTGTAACCCCGATCGCTCGAGCCGCTCGGAATACGAGCAAGGAGTAGGAACATGATCAGTAGTTGGATTACAGATCGATCCAGAGATACGTTGTGGGCTGCCGCGGTTGGATTCGCGATGTTCGCGAATGCGGGCGCCGCTGCCGCCGAGACCAACGTCATTACGTATCACAACGACACCTTGCGCACCGGCTGGAACAGCTCGGAGAACACGTTGACACCGAGCGTGATCGCGGGCGGCAGCTTTGGGCTCCTAAAACAGGTCACGCTTGACGAACAGGTCGATGCCCAGCCGCTCCTTGTCACCGGCCTCACCATCGGCGGAGCGACTCACGACGTCGTATTCGTCGCGACCGAAGGCAACTCGGTATACGCGATCGATGCGTCATCGGGGGCAATCCTGCTGCACAACACGCTGGGCACCCCGGTGGCGGTCAAGCACTTGCCGGGCAAGTGCAGTTTCAACGGCAATGTTGTCGGCATTTTGTCGACGCCCGTCATCGATCTGACGTCCCAGACGCTCTTTGTGATGGCTTACGTCTACACCGGTTCGACGGAAGAATTCGTGCTGCATGCCCTGCATCTGACCACGCTGGCTGACGCCATATCGCCGGTGGTGGTTTCCGCGTCGCATACGCTCTCCGACGGCTTGACCGTCTACGACTTCAATGCAGGAGTGAGCCATCAGCGGGCCGCGCTGCTCGAGGCGGGCGGCAACATTTATGCCGGCTTTGCCAGTTACTGCGACCTGAGCGCCAATACCTCGCGTGGCTGGTTGCTCGGCTGGAATGCTGCCACGCTCGAACCACTGGCGCGGACGGCACTCACCAATCAAGTTCTGCCCGGCAACTCGCCAAACGATTTCTTCCTGACCTCGATTTGGATGTCGGGTTATGGACCGGCGTCGGGCGGCGCCGCCGGCAATCTATTCTTCGTCACCGGAAATGCCGACCCGAGCGGTACGACCTACGACAATCAGGGCGGCATCAATCTCTCCGAGAGTGTAGTTGAGATGAGCCCGACGCTGGGCAGCGTCGTTTCGTATTTCAGCCCGACCGACGCAGGAGCCGACGTCGCCGCGCTGGATCAGGCCGACCGCGATTTCGGCGCGGGCGGCGTGATGCTGCTGCCCACCCAGCCGGGAAACTTTCCCGATCTCGCCGTCGCCGCCGGCAAGGTCGGGATCATGTACCTCATGAACAGCGCCAATCTCGGCGGCGAGAACTCGAGCAACGTGTTGGGCGAGTATTCGATCGGGGGCTGCTGGTGTGGACCGTCGTATTTCACAGGCGCCGACGGCGTTGGCCGCGTGGTCTCGAGCGGCGGAACCAAGGTCATGCTCTGGAAATTACAGACCTCGCCCACAACAGCACTCATCGCCGATCCTGCCTTCAAAGTGCCGTCGATCAAATCCGGGCAGAGCGCCGGCTTCTTCACCAGTATCTCATCCAATGGAACCACCTCGGGCTCGGCGGTCATCTGGCCGATCGGCCGACCGCACAGGGCCACGCACGAAATCACGCTCTACGCCTTCGATGCGGCAACCGGCGCGCTACTCTTCTCCGACACGGCCGGCACCTGGCCGCACGCCAGTGCCAACGCCAACCTCGTGCCGACGGTGGCGAACGGCAAGGTCTATGTCGGAAGCTATCGGATGCTCTCCATCTTCGGCGTCGCAGGAGCCGGCCACGCGCTCGTCTCCAAGTCCAAATTCGTTCGCCCTGCAGAACCGCTCGACCCGATCGTGTCCGCGCATGAGGTTTCCGGATTTGCCCGCGCAATCTCGGGAGGAAGTATGGAGATCGAACTGCGTGACGGCCAACGCGTAAACGCCGATATCAGCGAGGCACTGCGCCAGCATACCGCCATGCGCATAGTGGTCGGTGATCCGGTGCTCGTGCGCGGCGACTATGACCGCGATGGCGTTTTGCGGGCGGAAACCGTCATCCGCGCCAAGCCGCAACCTGAACTATGGCGTCCCGATAGATAGAGAATCCGGCGATCAATATGTTAGCTCCGGGTCGTTTGCCATGGGCTGCGATTGATCGAAGATCCTACTGCTTGATTTCCACCAGGGCCGTCAACGCGGTCCAAGACCCGCCCGATGTCGGCTGCACGGTCTCGGCTGCAGCTACCGGCTGCTCCGATGGGCGAGGCGGCAGTTCCGACAGTAATTGGCTCCACGCATCCGGATTGTTCATGAAGTACTGCGCCCTAGGATGCGACAGCGGCGGCGGGATCGGGCCTTCCGATTGCGCGCGGCTCTCGGGTGTCGCGATAAACATCGCAATCGCCGCCACGCCGAGCCCGATGATGGATTTCAGAATGGAAGTGATCATCGCAAGTCCCTCACGTGGATGAATCGATTGACTTCCTTGACTTAGTCTAGGAGCAACCGCCTTAGGCGGAGCATCGGCGGTTCGAGAAGACCCCTAGCGTGTTCTTTTACATTTGGACCGGAACATACGCCTCGCGCAGCGAACGTCAAGAATTTTTCGATGGTATGACGAACGCTGCAGGCACAGATCGACCTCCTCCAAACGCATGCAGGCGCTCGATTCGCACGTGCGGGTGACATAACGTTTTTTGGCCTGCGACGGGCAGCATGATTTTGCAGCGGCGGCGTTGCCACGAACCGAAGATCGCACAAACATGGTTCAGGCACCATTCCTTGGGTGCATCGAGCTAGGGGTGCGGCGATGCAACGTAGCGGTAGCGGTCCATCGGTCGGATGGACGATAGCGGCTATTCCAATTCATACAGCACCTGGCGCGGCCTTGCGCACTAGCTCAGGCGCTCGCAGCGGACGTATCAAAGCGCCCGCGAGCACGGGGGTCAAGGCGGTGGAGGTGACCGTATGAAATCCATGCTGTTCATTCTGGTGGCTCACCTGCATGCGGGCGGGACTCAGACCGTGGCCGCATATCCGAGCCTGGAGCAGTGCAGGGATGCACTCAAGGTGGCAGCCACGAACGTCGCAGCGGACTACACGTGCGAGGCGACGCCGGTGGAGGGGACGTGGTCGCGAAAGGATTCGCGCAGCCTCATGGTGCGGGAGTGAGCCGCGCCTAGTTGGGCGCCCTCGACGCGATGAGCTACTCGACGGTCAGACTCTTGGCCAAATTGCGCGGCTGATCGACGTCCGTACCCTTGAGGACGGCCACATGATAGGCGAGCAGCTGCAGCGGGACCGCAAATACCGCCGGTGCCTGCAGGGCGCTCGCCGTCGCTGGCATTTGAATGACGGTGACGCCTTCGGTGCTCTGCATGCCGGCATCCGGGTCGGCGAATACGTAAAGCTGTCCGCCGCGTGCGCGCACTTCCTGCAGATTCGACTTGAGCTTCTCCAATAGCTCGTTGTTGGGCGCGACTGCGACCACCGGCATATCCTCATCGACCAGCGCCAGCGGTCCGTGCTTGAGCTCCGCCGCCGCGTAGGCCTCGGCGTGGATATAGGAAACCTCCTTGAGCTTCAGCGCGCCCTCCATCGCGATGGCGTGCAGCGGCCCGCGCCCCAGGAACAATGCGTGGCGCTTATCGGCGAATGCCTCCGCCAAAATTCGGATTTCCTCATCGAGCTTGAGGGTCTTCTCAACCAAACCGGGCAATTGCAGCAGCTGACCGACCAGGTCCCGTTCGTGCGCGGCGCCTTGCAAGCCGTGCTTCGCGAGCGCCACCACCAGCATGCCCAGCGCGGTGAGCTGGGTGGTGAACGCCTTGGTCGAGGCCACTCCGATTTCCGGGCCGGCTCGCGTCAACAGCACCAATTCCGACTCCCGGACCATCGAGCTTTCCGCCACATTGCAGATGGCGAGCGTGGACAGATAAGGCGCCTGGCTTGCGTTGCGCAGCGCCGCAAGGGTGTCCGCAGTCTCGCCGGATTGGGAAACGGTGACGAACAGCGTATCCGCGGTGACCACCGGATCGCGGTAGCGGTACTCGCTCGCGATCTCGACGCGCGCCGGAATGCGGCAGATTTGTTCGATGAAATAGCTGGCCACCAGTCCGGCGTGATAACTGGTGCCGCAGGCCGCGATGTGCACGGCCCGGACGCGCTTGAACAGCTGCGCGGCGCTCGGTCCGAACGCCGCTTCCAATAATTTCGCTCCCGTTACGCGCTCCTCCAGGGTTTGCGCAATGGCGCGGGGCTGCTCGTGAATTTCCTTGAGCATGAAATGCCGGTACTGGCCGCGTTCGACGGCATCGGCCGGCAATTCGCTCTCACGCACCGGACGCGCCGCCGATGCGCCTTCCGAGTTCACGATGCGGATGGATTTGCGCCGAATCTCCGCGACGTCACCCTCTTCCAGGAACATGAACCGGCGGGTCACCGGCAGAAGCGCCGCCACGTCGGAAGCGACGAAGTTTTCATCGATGCCGAGGCCGATGACCACCGGGCATCCCGCACGCGCGAGGACGATGCACTCCGGATCCGCTTCGCACACGACCGCCAGCGCGTAAGCCCCGTGCAGCTCGCGCACGGTTCTGCGCACGGCCTCATACAGGCTGCCTGCGCTCGACAGATGATGGTGGATTCGATGCGCGATGACTTCGGTGTCGGTTTCCGAGCTGAAGGTGTAACCGAGGTCGATGAGCCCGGCGCGCAGCGCTTCGTGGTTTTCGATGATGCCGTTGTGAACGATGGCGATGCCGTCGAGCGAGACGTGAGGATGCGCATTGCGCGTGGTCGGCACGCCGTGGGTGGCCCAGCGGGTGTGGGCGATGCCGACGTGGCCCGCGACAGGCGCCGCGGCGAGGGCGTCCTCCAATGCCTTGACCTTGCCCACGGTGCGCAGGCGGGCGAGCTTATGTTCCTGCGTCAGCACGGCGATCCCCGCCGAATCGTACCCGCGGTATTCGAGGCGCCTCAGGCCCTCGATGAGGATCGGAACCGCATTGCGTTCCGCAACAGCACCGACGATTCCGCACATATCTGGGTCCGCTCCGGTCGTGGAAATGTCTCAAAGAGCGCTAGTGTGCCACGGGCGAGATGGATCCGCCGAGGGCCTGGAACAAGGCGGCGGTATCCGCATACCGATTGGCGCGTGCCTGCGCCTGCGCCACCACGGCTTGCTGATAGGCGAGCTCCGCATTGAGGAGCGCCAGGTAGCTCACCGATCCGAGCTCCAGCTGTTGCCGCGCGACACTCAGGCTCTTATCGGCGGCATCCGCGGCTCGGCTCGCGGCGCCGAGCGCATCCGCATCCGCATCGAGCGCGTGCAGGGCGTCCGCAACGTTTTGAAATGCGGTCAGGACGGTCGACCGGTACGTCGCCGCAGCCTGGTCCAGCGCGGCGTCGGCGGCGCGCTTGCGGTGCAGCAGCGTTCCGCCCTGGAACAGCGTCTGCGTGGCATCGGCGCCGACGGTCCAGAAGCCGGTCCCGGACTTGAACAGGTCGCTCATGAGCGTCGCCGAGCTGCCAAGGGTCCCGGTGATCGTCAGCTGCGGCAGCATATTTGCAATGGCCACGCCGACCTGCGCCGTTGCGGAGTGCAGCTGCGCCTCCGCAGCGCGCACGTCGGGCCGCCTCTCGACCAGCTGCGACGGCACGCCCAGCGGCAGATCAATGGGCAGCGTCAACTGGTCCAGCTCGAGGCGAGCCTGCTTGAACTCTCCGGGCAGGTGGCCGGTGAGGACGGCCAGTGAATCGCGAGCCACATGCAATTGCTTGTTCAACGGCGGCAGCGTGCCTTCCAGCTGGGCAAGCGCCGCATCCTGAGCGTACACGTCGACCTCGGCCACCGCCCCGAGTCCGAGCTGGCGGCGCAGCACGGCGAGCGCCTCGCGCTCAATGTCGATCACGCGCACCGTCGCGGTGATCTGCGCGCGCAAGCCGGCCTCTTCGATCGCCGTCGTCACCACGTTCGCGGTGAGGGTCAGATAGGTCGCATCGAGCTGAAAGCGCGCGGCCTCGGCCTGCGCCTGCAGCGACTCCACCTGGCGCCGGTTCGCGCCGAACACATCCGGCACGAATGTCACCGCGACCTGCGGCGTATACAGATTAAAAAGCGATGTTCCCGAGGCCAAAGTGGGCGCCAGCACGCCGACGGCGTTGCGCTGACGCTGGGCATCGAAACTGGCCTGCACGGCCGGAAAATAGGTGCCGCGCTGCGCTGCGGTGAGTTCCATGGCTTGCCGTAACGCCGCCTGCGCCGATGCCACATCGGGGTTGTTGCGCAGTGCCTGCGTCACCAGATCATCGAGCTCCTTGGAATCGAACAGCGTCCACCAATTCCTCGGCACGTCCTGCTCCTTGAGGAAACGTTGCGCGGCTCCGCCCGGTCCGGGTGCCGCGGCGGTGGTCGACGGCAAATGCTCATCCGTGTATCCCTCGACGCCGGGGGCCGCCGGGCGGTGAAAATTGGGTCCCACACAGGCGCATGCCGCCGCGGCCGCCATGCACAGCACCCAGCGCCGCGAATCCGAACCGCGCCATGAAAGCCTCACTCGCTCGCCCCCCGCGGCAGCTCCGCCGGCAGTTCGCGCGCCGTCGAAAATCTCAAGATGAGCACTGGCAATACGAGCAGTATCAGGATCGGCGCCAGCAGCATGCCGCCGACCACCACCAACGCCAGGGGCCGCTGCACCTGCGAGCCGATGCCGGTCGAGATCGCTGCGGGTATCAGCCCCACACAGGCGACGATGCAAGTCATCATCACGGGCCGCAATTGTGTACGACAGGTTTGCAGCATGGCGCTCGCGCGATCGAGCCCCGACTCCAAGCTCAAATGGTAGTACGAGACCACCAGAATGCCGTCCATGGCGGCAATTCCGAACAGGGCGACGAAACCGATCGCGGAAGACACGCTGAAGGCCGTGTGGGTGGCCCACAGCGCGAAGATGCCGCCCAGATTCGCCATGGGTATCACGCTGGCGGCCAGCAGCGCATCGCGAAAGCTGTGGAAGTTCAAGTACAGCAACAGCACGATCAATGCGATCGACAGCGGCACGACGACGATCAAGCGCGAGATCGCCTCCTGCAGATTGCCGAATTCGCCCACCCATTCGAGGCGGTACCCGCCCGGCAAGAGCACCTGTTCATCGACCGCGCGCTGCGCCTCGAGCACCGCACTGCCCAGGTCTCGCCCGCGAACGCTGAATTTGATCGGCACATAGCGCTGCTGCTGCTCTCGGTAAATAAACGCCGCGCCGGAGACCAGATGCACGTCGGCGACGTCGTCGAGGGGCACCTGGACAACTCCATTGCCAGTGCTGGCGGCCGCCGCGACCGGAATGCGCCGTATCGCGCTCAGACTCTCACGATACGGGCGGGCGAGGCGCACCATCATCGGAAAGTGCCGGTCGCTGGCGCCCTCGTACAAATCGCCCGCGCTTTGACCGCCGATCGCGGTTTGCACGACGGCATTGACGTCCCCGGGCGCCAGGCCATAGCGGGCGGCGCGGACGCGATCGACGTCGATGCGAATGGTGGGCTGACCCAGCGACCGGAGCACCGCCAGATCGGTGATGCCCGGCACCTTGGCGAGCACGGCGGCGATGGCATCGGCGGTTTTTTCCAAGGTCTCCAGATCGTTGCCGAACACTTTGACGGAATTCTCACCCTTGACGCCGGACGCCGCCTCTTCGACGTTGTCCTGAATGTACTGCGAGAAATTGAATTCGACGCCGGGAAACTGCTGCCCCAGCGCCTCGGTCATGTCCTGCGTGAGCTTTGCCTTGTCGACTCCGGCCGGCCAGGTGTCAAAGGGCTTCAGCGGCACGAAGAACTCGGCGTTGAAAAAGCCGGTGGCATCGGTCCCGTCATCCGGCCGTCCGTGCTGCGATACCACGGATTGCACCTCGGGATACTTGCTCATCAATACGCGCATGCGATTGACGTACCCATCGCTGTCGTCCAACGACACCGATTGGGGAAAGGTCGCACGGACCCACAGGTTTCCCTCCTCGAGCGAGGGCAGAAACTCGAGGCCCAGCGAGCGCAGCGCGAAAACGGCCGCGAGCGAGAGCAGCGCGACGCCGGCGAAGGTGATGATGCGGTTCGCGAGCACGAATTCCAGGGCGGGCTGGTAAACGCTGCGCAGTGCGCGAACCACCGGCGTTTCCCGCTCCGACACTTCCTGTGGGAACAGCAGCAGACTCAACGCCGGTGCGATGGTGAAGGTTGCGATCAGGCCGCCGGCGATGGCGTAGGCATAGGTCTTGGCCATCGGACCGAATATATGGCCCTCGATCCCGGACAGCGTGAACAGCGGCACAAAGCCTGCGATGATGATGGCCGCCGCAAAGAAAATCGACTGGCTGACTTCGGCCGCCGCAATCGATATGGTGCCCATCTTGCCGCGAAAACCGCTGGGCACACGCATCCGGTGCAACTGACTGGGCCCGGTGCCCAGGTGCGCGGATGCCTCCGCCAGGTGCCTGAATATGTTCTCCACCATGATCACGGTGGCATCGACTACCAGCCCGAAATCGATGGCCCCCACCGACAGCAAATTCGCCGATTCGCCCCGCAGCACCATGAGCCCGATGGCGAAGGACAGCGCAAACGGAATGGTCGTGGCTACTATGATGGCGCTGCGCAGATTGCCGAGAAATGCCCACTGCAGCAGGAAGATGAGCACGATGCCCGCGACCATGTTGTGCAGCACGGTGCGAGTTGTGATGTTGATCAGATCGCTGCGGTCGTAGATGCGCTGGATGCTGACGCCGGGAGGCAAAATGCCGGTTTTGTTGATCTTGTCCACTTCCGCTTCGACGCGCTTGATCGTCGGCACGCTTTCGGCGCCGCGGCGCATGAGCACGATGCCCTGCACGATGTCGTCCACGTCGTCGTAGCCGGCGATCCCGAGCCGCGGCAGGTGCCCTATGGTCACTTCGGCCACATCGCCGATGAACACCGGCACGCCCTGGTTGCTGGTGATCAAGGTGCGGCGAATCTCATCCGAGGAATGGATGAGGCCCACACCGCGCACCACCGCGGACTGAGCGCCGAAATCGATCGTCTGGCCGCCGACGTTGATGTTGGCGTTGCCCAGAGCCGTCAACACTTGCGGCACCGACAAACCATAGCCGGTCAATTTGTGCTGATCGATGGCGATCTCGTAGGTCTTGGTCTTGCCGCCCCAGCCGGTCACGTCGATGACCCCGGGCACCGCCTTGAAGCGCCGCTCCAGCACCCAGTCCTCGAGCGTCTTCAAGTCGGTAACGGAATAATGAGGCGGGCCCACCACCCGATAGCGGTAAATCTCGCCGATGGGGCTGGTCGGCGAGATCTGCGGCTGCGCACCGTTCGGCAGGGCGGCGAGCTGCGAAAGGCGATTGGTCACCCACTGTTCGGCTTGGTAATAGGTGAAATCGTAGGTGAATTGGACCTTGACGTCGGACAGCCCGAACAGCGAGATGGTGCGGATCGCCTGCACGTTGGGAATGCCGGCCATCTGAATTTCGAGCGGGATGGTGATGTAGCGCTCGATCTCCTCGGCGGATTGCCCCGTGCTCTGCGTGACCACGTCGACCAGCGGCGGCACCGGATCCGGATACGCCTCGATGTTCAAGTTGAGAAAGCTGACGATGCCGGCCGCGAGCATCATGAGCAGCAGCACCACGATCAGCACCCGCTGCCGTAGCGCGAAGGAAATGATCGCGTTCATGTGGGCCCGGCTGCCGCCGCCTGATCGATGAAGAGGCCGCCCTTGGTGACGATCCGCTCACCCGGCCTCAGACCCTCGAGCACCTCGACCTGGCCGTCGTCGTGACGACCTGTGCGGACGGCGCGGTAGGCGAGCAACTCCTCTCCCGCGACCAGCCACACGTGCGCGGCATCGCCCTCGTAGACCACGGCCGCCTCTGGGATCGAGGGAGACTCCGATGTGGCGCTGGTGATGATCCGAAAATTCGCGAACATCTCCGGCTTCAGCGCGCCGTCGTGATTGTCGATCTCCGCCCTGACCGGGAGACGATGAGTCACCGGATCCACGAGCGCCGCGACATAAGTTATCCGCCCATTGAATGCGCGCTTCGGATACGCGGGTACGTGGACCTCCATGAGCTGACCCAGATGCACCGATCCGGCGTCGGCCTCGCGTACGTTCGCCAATAGCCACACGCTCGACGGATCGGCAATCGTGAACACCGGCGTGCCGCTGCCCGCCTGCACGTATTGGCCCGGACCGACCTGGCGGTCCACTACCACGCCGGCGATCGGCGCGGCGAGCGCGGCCACCGCATCTATGGTGCGCGCCGCTTCCAGCGCGTCGATTTCCGCATCGGTCTTGCCGAGGATCTTGAGCCGATTGCGTACCGAATGCAGCGCGGTCTCCGCCGCGGTGAGATCCGCCTGCGCCTGCTGCCAGTCCTGCAAGCTGCCGCCCTTCGCCTCGTACAGCGCGTGCTTGCGGGTCTCGCTGATGCGCGCGAGCTTGAGCTGTGCGACGGCCGTCGCCAGGTCATTTTGAGCCTGCACGAATTCGGAGGCCTCCACCATCGCGAGCGGAGCGCCCTTTTTCACGGTATCGCCGAGCCCCGCGATCACCCGCACCACCCGGCCCGAGTAGGGGGAATACAGCGGCGTCGTGCGATCGCCATTGACGGCGATCTTCCCGTCGGTCAATTCCTCGCTGGCGAATCCGTGCACGGCCACGGACTCCACGGTGAAGGTTTTCATCTGTTGGGCAGTGACGCGGAACGTGCCCGCCGGCGGCGGCGGCCCGCCGACCGGCGCGCCGTGCCTGCCGAGAAATCGGCTGCCCAACCAGAATCCCAAGAAGACGACGACGACCAGCGCGGCCCCGATACCCACGGCGCGCAATTGGCGCTCGCGCGACCAGGCACGTCGATCGATCGATTCCTGGCCTCCAGGCGGCTTTCCGGGATCGCTTGGCGCTTCGCTCATGCAGGAGTCCCTTTGCTCGGCGACGCAGTGTGCCACACTCGTGCGCGTGACTTAAGGGCGGACTGCGCCGCGCGGACCGATGGGCCGTGCGGATCATGAGACCGCCCCACCGATTCGCGTCAGCGCCCCCGGAGCCTTTACCGGATAGGTGAGATTATTCGGCGCGAGCTGCGCTTCGATGTCGGGAATCGAAATATAGCGACTGACACGCACATTCTCGCCCTCGGCAATCTGCGGAAACCAGCAATCCACGTAATACATGACGGGATCGACGCCGTTGTGCTTCTCGCTGGTCGCTGCACCTCATCGGGTGTGCGCTCTACGTACAGCGCCGCTTAGTCGAGCTGCACGGTATCGGGCTCGCATGAATAGGCTGCCGGGAAATTGCCGCCGGTGCCCGTCTGAAAACTGTACCGAGTATGCGAAGTGCTGACGTCGCCGCCCGGCTCGATCCAGCCATAGCGGCAAATTAAACCTAGAGTTTGCGGTGCAGCTGCGCACCGTTGATAGTGGCGCTGTTCGCTGTGCGACCGGTAGCTGACCCGCCCAGCCGCCCTAAGCCGGCAGGATGAGGGTGGCCGATGCTCGAGCCGCCGCCAACCGCCTTCATGCTCGCCATCGCATGCGCTGCATTCTTTGAGACAGTCGGCGCAGGCCCGCCGAGGGGGTTCGGGCCGCGTGGGTTTCGAACGACACTGCTGCCGCCGGTTGCAGCACGGTTCGAACCAATAGGCCGGCTCGAGGCCTTCGCGAGGCGCCCACGCGGCTTTGCGCTCAGCATCGAGCGCAGGCTATCAGCACCGCTACGCGCGAGTTGCGCGCCTCCATGCTGCAGCGTAGAGCCACGGCGTGGCGATATGGCCACCATTGCATCCCGGCCCTTCGAGCCTCCGCCTTTCCTCGAGTCCACAACCGCGCTGCTCGAGTCTTGACCAGTGCGGCCAGCTGCCTCGCCGATGCCGGCTACCGCCGACACTGGGAGACATGCCAACGTCACCCAAAAGATCCCCGCTACCTTCATTCCGCCTGATCCGCGTGCGAAAACATCACGCTGCCATTGATGGGCATGTCAGCGACCTGGATCGTGCCGGTTTCGGCCTCGGTGATGTAGAGGCGGCGGCCGTCGGGCCCGCCATATGCCACATTGGTGCCGAGAACTCCGCTACACAGATTCACGCGCAACGTCGGCTGCCCCTTCCCATCGAAGAGCCACACCGCGCCCAGCAAGGGATGGGCTACCGCAAGCCCGCCCTCGCTGTCCACAGCGATGCCGTCAGGTCCTCCACCCCCGCTCAACTGGATGAAATTGAGTACGCGAGATAGGCGTCCATCCGGGAGTACGGGAACCTTGATTATCCTGTTCGCCCGGGTCAGAGCCACGTAGAGCACGCGCCCGGAAGGATCGAGCGCAATCCCGTAGGGACTTGGCAGCCTGTCGAGCAGGAGGTCCAGCCGGCCGTCGGCGCGCAGCCGGAAGACCCGCCCCGTTGCATTAACAAGGTCAGACATTCCCTGATCGGTGAAATAAAGATCGCCTGCCGGCGAGAAGACCAGATCGTTGGGGCCTTTGAACGGCTCCAGATCGTATCTTTCCAGGATATTCTGGATCCGCTTGCTCGTCGGGTCGATCACGATGATGCCGCGCCGCCGATCGGCGATGAAGAGACGCCCGTCACGATGGATCTTCAAGCCGTTCGGTTCCCCGTCATACTGCACGACGAGGTGGAATTCACCTTCCGGGTCCACACGAAATATCCGTCCAAAGACCAAATCGACGCAATACAGATTCCCACGGCGATCAAAGGACGGTCCCTCGAGGAAGGAATCGAATTCTCCATCGACGAACTTTGACAGCTCATTGCTCCTGTTCCGGATGCGGAGCTCTTCGGGCAAGGTCGCGAAGATTCGTGTTTCGATGGATCGTGGGGCTGCAAACATGGCTTGGTTCTCCTTGATTCGCCGCGGTCGACCGTCCTAAGGCAATTCACCGGGCAGACGGCCGGCGCTCGGCTTGGGCTGCGGCCTGCCGGACTTCTTCCCCTCGCGCAGGAATACAAGTTGCAGCGCCGGTACCACCGCGAGCAGCATGATGGGCCCGAGCAGCATGCCCCCGACCACCACGGTGGCCAACGGCCGTTGCACCTGGCTGCCGATGCCCGTCGAGAACGCTGCCGGCACCAGGCCGATGCAAGCCGAGAGCGCCGTCATCAGCATCGGCCGCATGCGTTTTTCGGCCGCCTGCCCCATGGCTTCGACCGGGATCATCCCCTGCTGCCTGAGCTGGTTGAAATAGGTGATAACGAGAATGCCGTTCATCATGACCGATACGCCGAACAGCGAGATGAACCCGATGGCCGCCGAGACGCTGAAGGGTAGGCCGGCCACGAACAGCGCGATCAAGCCCCCGCCGATGGCGAAAGGTATTCCGGCGAGCGCCAGCAAGCTGTCGCGCACTGAGTTGAACAGGCTGTAGAGAAGTATCAGGATCAGCGCCAGACTCATGGGCACGAACACCGCCAGGCGCTGCTTGGCAAGCTGTAGATCCTGGAACTCGCCGGCCCATTCGAGACGATAACCTCGCGGGAATTTCACGTCGCGCGCGATCCGCTCCTGTACCTCCGCGACCGTGCTGCCAAGATCGCGCCCGCGTACGCTGAATTTCACCGGAATGTCGCGGTTCATGGCCTCGTGGTAGATGTACGCCGGCCCGCTGTCCAGCGAGATCCTCGCCAGCTCGCGCAGCGGAATGTAGGCATTCGCCCCCGAGTTCGTCTGATACCCCACTTTGATGTTGCCGATCGCCTCGATACTGGCGCGGTACTGTGGCGCCAAGCGGACCGTGAGGTTGAATGCGCGGTCGCCCTCGAGCACCTGCGACGCCACGGTACCGCCCATGGCGGCTTGAACGACCGTATTCACATCACCGGTGTTGAGTCCGTAGCGCGCCGCCCTGGCGCGGTCTATCTTGATGTTCAGATTGGGTTGGCCGAGCACGTGGAATACGCCGAGGTCTTGGACGCCCTGAACCTGAGACATTTGCGCCATCACCTGCCGGGCGAGATCCTCGAGCACCGCCAAATCCGGCCCGATGATCTTCACCGAGTTGGCGCCTTTGACTCCCGATATCGCCTCCTCGATGTTGTCCTGTATGTACTGCGAGAAGTTGAAGGTGACGCCGGTCAGCGCGGTCTTCATTTCGCGCTCGAGCTGCGCGGTCAGTTTCGCCTTGGTGAGCCCGCGAGGCCATTCGTCAAACGGCTTGAGCGGCACGAACAACTCGACGTTGGAAAACGGAGAGGGGTCGCTGCCGTTGTCGGGCCGGCCGTGCTGCGAGATGACGGTGACGACTTCCGGATGCGACAGCAGGATCTCGCGCATCTTGCGGGTCGCCTCCGTGCCCGCATCCAACGTCATGCTGGGCGGCAGCGAGGCGCGGATCCAGAAGTTGCCTTCCTCCAAGGCCGGCAGAAACTCGCTGCCCAGGAACGGGATCAGGATTCCCGTGATCGCGAGAAAGCCGACGCCGATCGCCAGCACCAGCGCCCGCCGATTGAGCGCAAACGCGAGCACCGGTTTGTACACCCGATGAAGCGCGCGCACTACGAAGGTTTCGACTTCCTTTACATTATGCGGTAGTAGGAACGAGGACAGCACCGGCGTCACGGTGAAGGTCGCGATCAACGCCCCGGCCAGGGCGTAGCCGTAGGTTCGCGCCATGGGGCCGAAAATCTGCCCCTCGACGCCTTGCATGGTGAACAGCGGACCGAAGGCGGCGATGGTGATGGCGGTCGAGAACAGGATGGCCTTGTCGACCTGCAGCGCCGAGATGTAGATCAGGCGCAACCGATTCGTCCAACCCGGCCCCTCGCGCGTGGGGTCGGCTCCTCCGGTATTCGCCCCATCTCGACTCGAAGCGCGTGTACAGGTCGATCTCCGTCGCATCGTGGCGAATCTGCCGGTAGGCGAGCTGCGCAGCGGCGATTCCGCGATCCAGATCGGCCATCTGCTGCTCGGTCGTGGCCCGCTCACCCTCGCTGCTGGCGCGCAGCATGGCTGTCTCTGCGGCCGGAAAATCCGTCGTGAGATTGTTGAGATCGCCCAAGGCGCGTGTGCTCGGCAGCCAGCGGACGCGGATCTGCGCCGATGCGTCATTGACGTAGTTTAAGCTGCGCAAACTCTCGAGCCCGAGAACGATCACCAGCAAGAAAAAGAACAAGAAGACCAGGGACAACCTTGCCTTGATCGAGTGTGCTTGCCTCATGGGTGACGTTTCACCTCCGAAGACAGCGTATCAGTAACTGTCGCGCCCGATAAGCTCGACTTGACACGATCAAAAAATTTACTTTTTTTTAACGCGGCGGATGCTACGGTCCTCGCAGTGAAGCCCGGAAAATGCATTTCACCATGAGCGAACCGCGCAAAAGTATTCTATGCATCGAGGACGACCGGGACACGGCGTCGTTGATCTGTGAGGAGCTTGTCGATCGCGGCTTCGAGGTCCGCGTCGCCTACAACGGGCGCGAGGGCCTCACGAGCATCCTGCGCGAGCCGTTGGATCTCGTGCTGTCGGACATCGGCATGCCGGGAATGTCCGGGTTCGAGTTGCTCGAGCGGCTCACTTCCATGGAGCCGCGGTTCGAGCGTATGCCCTTCGTGTTCCTCACGGCGCTGGGAGATCACGACAATGAACTCAAGGGCTGGCAGCTCGGCGCCGACGACTATGTCATCAAACCCGTGGACTACGACGTGCTCGCGGCGCTGATCACGGCGCGGCTCACACGGGTGGCCCGTACAGGGGTCTGGCCTAAGCGCGTCGGCCTGCGCGAGCGCGAGGTGGAGACGCTCACTTGGGCCGCACGCGGCAAGACATTCGCGGAAATCGGCACGATCCTGGGTCTGAGCAAGCGCACCGTCGAGTTTCACCTCGAAAACGCGCGCAGGAAGCTCGGCGTCGCCACGCGTACTCAGGCCCTGGTCAAGGCAGCTACCGGAAACCTCATTCAGCCTTGAACCGACGGGCAGTCGCGCTGCGCTGCTGATTGGCTAACTCTTCGGCGGTTTGATCACGCGGTCGACGGTGGCGGCATGCTCTTCGGCGTCCAGCTTGCGCGGACGCTCCCAGCCCGCCACGCTGATTTGCGTCGGGCGCGTCAGAGTGAGCGTGGCGTCGGGCGCATTCGCGGTGATCGTCGAGCCCGCGCCGATGGTCGCGCCGGCGCCGATCCGCACTGGCGCCACCAGCATGCTGCCGGAGCCTATGAAGGCGCCGTCGTCAATCGCGGTCGGCCACTTGTTGGCGCCGTCGTAATTGCAGGTGATCGTGCCGGCGCCGATGTTGACCTCGCTGCCGACCTGCGCGTCTCCCACATAGCTCAAGTGGTTCGCCTTGCTGGCCGCGCCGACTTCGCTGTTCTTCACTTCGACAAAGTTTCCGATGTGCACGCCCCGATGCAGCAGGGTTCTGGGTCTCAAGCGGGCAAAGGGTCCGATCCGGCAGTGCTCGGCGATGAGCGCGTTGTCGATCACGCAGTTCGCGTACACCTCGGTATCGGCGCCGATGCGCGCGTTGCGGATGTAGCAATTGGGCCCGATCGCGACCCGGGCCGCCAAGTGCACCTTGCCGACCAGCACCGCATTGACGTCGATGAACACGTCGCGCTCGACCTCGACATCGCCGCGGATATCGATGCGCGCGGGGTCGGCGAGGGTCGCGCCCGCCAGCATGAGCTGCTCGGCGCGCTGCCGGCGATAGCAGCTCTCGACTTGCGCGAGTTGAATTTTGTCGTTCACGCCCATGGCCTCGGTCGCGCTCGCGGCCGGTACCGCATCCACGCGGGCCCCGGTTCGAACCGCGCCCGCCACCACATCGGTCAGATAGTATTCGCGCTGAGCGTTGTTGGTGCCCAAGCCGAGCAGCAATTCCCGCAGGCGCCGCGCGGGAGCGGCCATGAGTCCGGAATTGACTTCGCGAATCTCGAGCTGCGCGCCGCTGGCGTCATGGTGCTCGACGATCGCGCTGACACGGCCGTCGGGGTCGCGCACGATGCGGCCGTAACCCGACGCCTCCGCGAGATTGACCGACAGCACCGCGACGGCGCCCTCGCCGGCGGCCGACACCAGCTTGTCGAGCGATGCCGTACCGATCAGCGGCACATCACCGTACAGCACCAGGACCGTGTGATCGTCGGGGATGACGGACATGGCCTGCATCACGGCATGGCCCGTTCCCAGCTGCTCGGCCTGCAGTATCCAATCGACGTGCTCGTGCGACATTGCCGCCTGCACCTGCGCACCGCCGTATCCATAAACCACGTAGACGGCCGCCGGATTGAGCGCGTGCGCGGTGCGCACCACGTGCTGCAGCAGCGGCTGCCCCGCCAGCGGCTGCAGCACTTTGGGCAGGTCCGAGTGCATCCGCTTGCCCTGCCCCGCGGCGAGTATGACGACGGAAAGCGGCATCAGAGCACCTTGAGGCGATACTCCCTAACGTCTTTTGCGCAGCCGCTCGATCGCTCGCAGTTGCGCCACGGCTCGCGCCAATTCTGCCTGCGCCTCGGCAATGTCCATCTTGTCCCCGCGGCTGCGAATCGCGTCCTCTGCACGCTGCTTCGCTGCCTGCGCCGCGGCTTCGTCGAGGTCGCGGGCACGGGCCGCCGTATCGGCGAGTACGGTGACCAGGTGGGGCTGCACCTCCAGCGCGCCGCCGCCGACGTAGAACACGTGCTCCTCCTGGCCTTCCTGCTGAATCCGCACCTCTCCCGCCTTCAGGGTGGTGAGCAGCGGGGCGTGGCGGGGCGCGATGCCGAGTTCCCCTTGCGAGCCCGGCGCGAACACCATGGTTGCATCGCCCGAAAAGATCTGTCCTTCGGCGCTGACGATGTCGACATGAATGGTGTGGGCCATGGAGGTGCGCTCTTAAGACAGGGTCTTGGCTTTTTCGACCGCTTCCTCGATGCCGCCGATCATATAGAACGCCTGTTCGGGCAGGTGATCGAATTCGCCCGCGATGATGGCCTTGAAGCCGCGAATCGTGTCCTTCAGGGGCACGATCTTGCCGTCCTGGCCGGTGAAAACTTTCGCCACGTTGAAGGGCTGCGACAGGAAGCGTTGAATTTTGCGCGCGCGGTACACGGTCAATTTGTCCTCTTCGGACAGCTCGTCCATGCCGAGAATCGCGATGATGTCCTGCAGCTCCTTGTAGCGCTGCAATACCGCCTGCACGCCGCGCGCCGTCTCGTAGTGCTCCTCGCCCACCACCAGCGGATCCAATTGGCGGCTGGTTGAGTCCAGAGGATCGACCGCGGGGTAAATGCCGAGCGAGGCAATCTGCCGCGACAGCACCACCGTCGCATCCAGGTGGGCGAAGGTCGTTGCCGGCGACGGGTCGGTCAAGTCGTCCGCCGGCACGTATACCGCCTGAATGGAGGTGATCGAGCCGGTCTTGGTCGAGGTGATGCGCTCTTGCAGCACCCCCATCTCCTCGGCGAGCGTCGGCTGGTAGCCCACTGCCGAGGGCATGCGGCCCAACAGCGCCGAGACTTCGGTGCCCGCCAGCGTATAGCGGTAGATGTTGTCGACGAAGAACAGCACGTCGCGGCCTTTGCCGGAGGCCTGCTTCTCGTCGCGAAAGTACTCCGCCATGGTCAGCCCGGTCAGCCCGACGCGCAGACGATTGCCGGGAGGCTCGTTCATCTGCCCGTAGACCATGGCTACCTTCGAATTGGCTAAATGGTCTTTGTCGATGACGCCCGACTCGATCATCTCGTGATAGAAGTCATTGCCCTCGCGAGTGCGCTCGCCGACGCCCGCGAACACGGACAGTCCGCTGTACTGCTTGGCGATGTTGTTGATGAGCTCGAGCATGTTCACGGTCTTGCCCACGCCGGCTCCGCCGAACAAGCCGACTTTGCCGCCCTTCGCAAAGGGCACCAGCAGATCGATGACCTTGATGCCCGTCACCAACAGGTCTTGGCCGCCGGCCTGCTCGTCGTAGGCCGGCGCCGCGCGGTGGATCGGCAGACGCTCCGTCGCATTCACCGGTCCTCGCTCATCCTGCGGGCGGCCCAGCACGTCCATGATGCGCCCCAAGGTGGCGGCACCCACCGGTACGGTGATTCCCTTGCCGGTGCCCGTGACGCTAAGGCCGCGGCGCAGGCCCTCGGAGGGCCCCATCGCGATCGCACGCACGACGCCGTCCCCCAGCTGCTGCTGGACTTCGAGGGTCAAATCCGCGCCATCGAGCTTGAGGGCGTCGTAGATCTTGGGGATCTGGTCGCGCGGAAATTCCACATCGATGACCGCGCCGATGATTTGCACGATTTTGCCGCTGGACATACTTGAAAATCCTCTTATCCTAAACCGCTGCCGCGCCGCCGACGATTTCCGAAAGCTCTTTCGTGATCCCCGCCTGACGGGCCTTGTTGTAAATGAGCTGCAGCTCCTCGATGAGCGAGCCCGCGTTGTCTGTTGCGCTCTTCATCGCCACCATGCGCGCCGCCATTTCGCAGGCGACATTTTCCACGGCGCCTTGAAACACCTGGGACTCGATATAGCGCATCAACAGTCCTTCCAGAATCTCGATCGCGTCCGGCTCGAAGATGTAATCCCAGCGCTCCTGCAGCTCGCTCTTGTCGATGGTCTGAAGCGGCAGCAGCTGCGAGACGACGCCCTTTTGCGTCATGGTGTTGACGAAGACGTTGTGCGCCAGCAGCAATTGATCGATTTTCGCGTCTCGGTACAAGTCCAGCATGACCTTGGTGGGGCCGAGCAGGTCGTTGATGTGCGGTCGGTCGCCCAAATGCGTGGCCGAGGCGGAGAGCTCGATCCCACCCAGACGGCGAAAGAACTGCACCGCCTTCACACCGATCGAGCACACGTAGATCTTGGCGTTGATTTTCTGCGCCTCGCGAATCGCCCCGAGAGCGGCCTTGAACAAGTTCAAATTGAGCGAACCGGCGAGGCCCCGATCGGTGCTGATCACGATGATGCCGACGGAGCTCACCGGCCGTTCCAGCGTGAAGGGATGCTTGTAGTCGAGATTCACCTGGCGCAGATGCCCGACGATCTTGCGAATCTTCTCCGCGTACGGACGTGCGGCGCGCATTCGTTCCTGCGCCTTGCGCATCTTGCTCGCCGCCACCATTTCCATGGCTTTTGTGATCTTTTGAGTATTCTTGATACTCGCGATCTTGCCCCGGATTTCTTTAGCGCCTGCCATTGCGTTCTCTTCGAGAGTTCCTTACAGCGTTGCGAAGAATTCGTCGCAGCACTTCTTCAATGCCGCCTCGACTTCCTTCGACAGATCCGGCTTGGCATTGATGCCCTTGAGCAGTTCGGCGAAGCTGCCGCGCGCAAAGGACTGCAACCCGACTTCGGTCTCGACGACCTTGCGGCGGTCGACCTTGTCGAAGTAGCCGTTGTTGCCTGCATAGAGCGACAGCGCCATCTCGGCCACGGACATGGGCGAGTATTGCTTCTGCTTCATCAGCTCGGTGACGCGCTGGCCGCGCTCGAGCTGCCTGCGCGTCGCCTCGTCCAAGTCCGAGGCGAACTGCGAGAACGCGGCAAGCTCGCGGTATTGCGCGAGCGCCAGGCGCACGCCGCCGCCCAGCTTCTTGATGATGTTGGTCTGCGCGGCGCCGCCGACGCGCGACACCGAAATGCCGGCGTTGATGGCCGGACGCATGCCGGCGTTGAACAGGTCGGTTTCCAGGAAGATCTGGCCGTCCGTGATCGAAATGACATTGGTCGGCACGAAGGCCGTCACGTCTCCCGCCTGGGTTTCGATGATGGGCAGTCCGGTCAGCGAACCGGTCTTGCCCTTGACGCGGCCGTTGGTGATCTTTTCCACGTACTCCTCGTTGACTCGCGCGGAGCGCTCGAGCAGGCGGGAGTGCAGATAGAACACGTCGCCTGGATAGGCCTCGCGGCCCGGAGGTCGGCGCAGCAGGAGCGAAATCTGCCGATAGGCGACCGCCTGCTTGGACAGGTCGTCGTACACGATGAGCGCGTCTTCGCCGTTGTCCATGAAGTACTCGCCCATCGCACAGCCGCCGTAGGGCGCGAGATATTGCATGGCGGCCGGGGTCGAGGCGGAAGCCGCGACGATGATGGTGTGCCCCATGGCGCCGTGCTCTTCGAGCTTGCGCACGACGTTGGCGATCGAGCTCTGTTTCTGCCCGACCGCGACGTAGACGCACTTAACGCCCGTGCCCTTTTGGTTGATGATGGTGTCGATGGCCACCGCGGTCTTGCCGGTCTGGCGGTCGCCGATGATGAGTTCGCGCTGGCCGCGACCGATCGGCACCATGGAATCGATCGCCTTGAGGCCGGTTTGCACCGGCTGCGACACGCTTTTGCGGAAGATCACTCCCGGCGCCACGCGCTCCAAGGGCGACTTGAGCTTGGCGTTCACCGGGCCCTTGCCGTCGATCGGCACTCCGAGTGCATCGACCACGCGGCCGAGAAGCTCCGGCCCCACCGGCACCTCGAGGATGCGCCCGGTGGTCTTGACCTCCGAGCCCTCCGAGATGTGCTTGTAGTCGCCGAGAACCACGGCTCCGACCGAGTCCCGCTCGAGGTTCAGCGCCAACCCGAAGGTGTTGCCGGCGAACTCCAGCATTTCGCCGTAGCGCGCGTCGGCGAGGCCGTGGATGCGCACGATGCCGTCGGTGACGCTCACTACCGTGCCGACATTGCGCGCCTCGGTCGCAGACTGGAACCTTTCGATGCGCGCCTTGATCAGGTCGCTGATTTCCGATGCCTTGATGGACATATAACCTCTACCTTGTCAGTTCGGTACCGAGCCGTTCCAGACGGCCTTTCAACGATCCGTCGATGACCAGATCCCCCGCGCGAATCACCGCACCGCCCAACAGCGTCGCGTCCACCGAATTTTGCATGCGCACTCTGCGCTTCAAGCGGGTGTTCAGCGCCTGGCTCAGATTGTCGGCTTGAGCGGCGCTTAAGGGCACTGCGGAGATGACCTCGACGTCGACGGTATTTTCGACCCGGGCGCGCTCGGCCTCGTAATGCCCGGCGATTTCCGGCAGCAGCTGCAGGCGGCGATTCTCCGCGAGCACGCGCACGAGGTTGCGCATGCCCGCATCGAGCTTGTCGCCCGCCACGTCGCTGATGAGGCTCGCGAGATCGCCAGGCGTGAATTGAGGATCGTGGATGAGAGCTGCGATCCGAGGATCCTCGACGATCTCGGCCGCGACATTAAGCCCCTGCGACCACCGCGCAAGCGCGTTTGCGTCGCGCGCGTACTCGAACGCGGCTTTCGCATAAGGCCGTGCGATGGTGGCTCGTTCAGCCATGTCCGATCTCGGCCGCCAATTTGTCGAGCAGCTCGGCGTGGGTTTTCGGGTCGATCTCGCGCTCGAGCATGCGCGCCGCGCCCTGGACGGCGAGCTTGGCCACTTCCTGGCGCAGGCCTTCGCGCGCGCGCGAGCTCTCGCGCACCGCCTCGTCGCGCGCCTGCGCCAGCAGACGCTGCGCCTCGGAGGAGGCCGTGCCTTTGGCCTCGTCCACCATCTCGTTCGAGCGCTTGCCCGCCTGGTCGAGAATCTGCGCCGCCCGGTCGCGCGCCTCGCGGATGATCTCCTTGGAGCGCGCCTCGGCGTCGGTCAGGTCCTTTTCGCTCTTGGCGGCGGCGGCCAGACCATCGGCGATTTTCTTCTGCCGCGTGTCGATGGCCGTCATGATCGTCGGCCAGATGAATTTCATCACGGCCCAGGCGACGATGAAAAACACGATTCCCTGGATGACCAGCGTGACTGCTAAGTTCATAGCCTTCTCCGAAGCGAGGCGCCGCGGCGCTGCGCTTACTTGGCGCCCAGCGCGCCCAGGAAAGGATTGGCGTAGAGCAGCAGGAAGCCGACGGCCACGCCGATGATCGGCACGGCGTCCAAGAGCCCCGCGACGATGAACATCTTGATTTGCAGCATGTTCGTGAGTTCCGGCTGACGCGCGGAGCTCTCGAGGAACTTGCCGCCCAAGATGCCGAAGCCGATGGCGGCGCCCATGCCGCCGAGGCCGATCACGAGGCCGGCTGCGATCACGGTGGCGCTCATGAGTTGAGCGATTTGGGTCAGATTTTCCATTTATTGTCTCCGTCAGTCTTTGGTGTCTTGAAGGGAATCGAATCTAGTGCTTCTCGGCCGCAATGCCCACGTACACAATGGTCAACACCATGAAGATGAACGCTTGCAGAGTGATGATGAGGTAGTGAAAGGCGGTCCATATGACCCCGGCGACGATCTGCCAGAAGCCGATGAAATAGGTCGAGAAATGATTCAGCGTCGCGCCGAGCGTAAAGCAGGCGATCAGCAGGAAGATGAGTTCTCCGGCGTACATGTTGCCGAACAACCGCATCGACAGGGAAAGCGGCCGCACCGCCTCCTCGATCACGCGAAACAGGAAATTGATGGGCGCCAGAAGCACCTTCAGGAAGCCGTGGGCGTGAAACGGGGCGGTGAACCACTCGCCGAAAAACACGCCGGCGCCCTTCTCCTTGATGCCTACGTATTGAATCAGCAGAAACACGCCCAACGCCATGCCGACGGTGGTGTTGATGTCGGCCGTGCTCACCGTGCGCAGATGCCCGACCCCGAGCAGCTTGGCGGCCGCCGGAAGCGCATCGACGGGGAGGATGTCCATGAAATTCTCGAGGAACACCAGGCAGAAAATCGTGATCGCGAGCGGCGCGATGAACTTGTTCGACCCGTGAAAGGTGTCCTTGACCATGTCGTCGACGAATTCCACCAACAGCTCGACCCCGGCCTGGAATTTACCGGGCACGCCGCTGGTGGCGCGGCGCGCGGCCGCCGACAGCAGCAGGATCAGCACGAACGCGAGAACGAGCGTAAAGAACACGCTGTCCAGATGAAGCGCCCAAAAGCCGCCCTGTCCCACGTCCACCGTGAGGTGCGTCAGGTGATGCTTGATGTAGCCGGTCACCCCCTCCGCAGCGTCTTCTTCGAGCATCATTCCAAAGCGCATAGATCCCCGATCGTCGTTCAAATTCTCGTCACTTGAGCCGAATCATCCCGGCCCAGTACCCAAACTGCGCGGTTGCCAGTCCGACCAGGAGCGGCACCGCGTCGAGCTTCAGGCGCGCGATCGCCACGTACAGCGCGAGCACGAACCACAGCCATTTCAGCGCCACTCCGGCAAACATGGCACGGCTCAATCTGGCGGCGCCCGCAACTCCGGGTGCGAACGCGCGCCAGCCGAATACCGCGCTGCCGACAGCGACGATCAGTCCGCCCGCCAGCGCCGCAAGGCCTGACGAGGAGCCTCTATAGGCAAAAAACAGAAGGGCCACCAGCGCCGCGCACCCCGTTTGCAGCACCACGACTCGAACGACCAGCCGGTAACCCCGAATTGGTGCCTCACTCATCGCGAGGAGGATCGGGCCGGCGACGACGCGTGCCGCCGTCGCGGCGCACGCACTGTCCTCGGTTCGCACGTATAGCCGGTGCCCATCAAAAGAGCCGGCAGATTATAGGGACGCGGATCTGGTGCATCAAGGTAGCCGGGTACGGGGTTTCACTTACTTCAGGTTATGTGCGCCAGGATGCCTTCCAGTTCGTCGACGCTGTTGTAGGAGACGACCAGCTTACCCTTGCCCGAAGCGTTGTGCTGGAACAAGACCTTGGCCCCCAATTTGTCGGCCAATTCGAGCTCCAGACGCCGGATGTCCGGATCGTTGTTCAAGTTTTGCGCTGTCGCCTCGCCGCCCGCGGCCGGCGGCGGAGCGAGCAGCCGGCGCACCAGCGCTTCGGTTTCGCGAACCGACAGGGCCTTCTTGGCGACGAGGCTCGCGACTTCGATCTGCTGGCGTCGGGAAGTGAGGGCGAGCAGCGCCCGCGCATGCCCCATTTCGATGCTGCGCTGTTCCAGCAGCTGCTTCACCTCGTCCGCCAGCTCCGTGAGCCGCAGCAGGTTGCTTACCGCGGCGCGCGAACGGCCGACCGCCTCCGCCGCCGCCTGATGCGTGAGGCCGAACTCCTCGATCAGCCGCTTGAGGGCGCGCGCCTCTTCCAGCGGGTTGAGATTCTCGCGTTGAATGTTCTCGATGAGCGACATCGCGACCGCCGCCGCATCGGGCACATCACGGATGATCGCGGGAATATCGGTGATTCCCGCCATTTGCGCCGCCCGCCAGCGCCGCTCGCCGGCGATGATTTCATAGCGCTGCGACTCGCCGGGGTTGCAATCAGGGAGCGGGCGAACGAGGATGGGCTGAACCAGTCCCTTGGACTTGATCGAATCGGCCAGCTCGCTCAAGGACTCGGTCCGCATGTCCACGCGCGGTTGGTACTTGCCCCGCTGCAGCAGGTCCAGCGGCAGGTTCGCGAGCCGGTCGCCGGCGAGCGGCGGCAGATCCGGGGCCGGCGTGACGGCACGGCGCGCCAACAACGGACTCAATTCCGCCAGCCCGCGACCCAAAGACGGCTTTTTGCCGGACATGCTCGAATTCCAGGGAACGATGGGCGGATTATACGGGGGCCGCCGACCGGTCGTCGCGGCGAATCATTTCGCCGGCAAGCGCCAGATAGGCCAGGGCGCCGCGCGACTCCTTGTCGTGAAACAGCGCGGGCTTGCCGAAACTCGGCGCCTCGGCCAAGCGGATGTTGCGCGGAATCATGGTGCGGAACACCTTCTCCCCGAAATGCTCGATCAACTGCGCGGACACCTCATTCGCCAGATTGTTGCGCGGATCGAACATGGTGCGCAGCAGGCCCTCGATTTCCAGATCCGGGTTGATGCTGGCGCGGATCTGCTCGATGGTCTGCACCAGAGCGCTCAAGCCCTCCAGTGCGTAGTACTCGCATTGCATCGGCACCATCACCGAGTCGGCGGCGACCAGCGCATTCAGGGTCAGCATGTTCAGCGCCGGCGGGCAGTCGATCAGGATGACGTCGAAATCCTCGCGGATGGGCTTGAGCGCATTGCGCAGCTTGAACTCGCGGCCGGCCATCATGGTCAGCAGGCGTACTTCCGCGGCGGTCAGGTCTTGATTCGCCGGCATCAGCATGAACCCGCCGTACTCGACCGGGACCAGCGCCTCCATGGCCGCGCAATCGCCGAGCAAGACATCGCAGCTGGTGCGCGATTGGGAATTCTTTTCCACTCCGCAGCCCATGGTGGCGTTGCCTTGCGGATCGAGATCGATCAGCAGCACACGCCTTTTGGTGGCGGTCAAGGACGCCGCGAGATTGACGGCCGTGGTCGTCTTACCGACTCCGCCCTTTTGGTTTGCGACAGCGATGACCCGCTTCATGTTGCATCTCGATCTAGGAGCGCGGGCGGCGCCGCACGTGCCCGAGCCGGTGAGAGTTCCACAATATGCCGTTCGTCGTCCAGCCCCGGCAGTTTAACCCGGTGGACGGCCAATACCCTGAAGGACTTGGGCAGCGCCGAGATCTCCTCGTCCGGGCGTTTGCCCTTCATCGCGAGCAGACGCCCCTGCGGGGCGCACAAGTGGCCGGCGTAGGCCACGAAGTCGGCCAACGAAGACAGGGCGCGCGCCACCACCGTATCGAAGGGTTCGAGCGGCCGGTAGTGCTCGGCGCGGACGTGGACGACCTCGACGTTGGCGCAGCCCAGGCGCTCCGCCGTCCGAGACACGAATCGCGCCTTCTTGCCGGTCGCTTCGATCAGCGAAAAGCGCCGCTGCGGATTCACGATCGCCAGCGGCAGCCCGGGGAAGCCGGCGCCGGTACCCACGTCGGCGATGCGCACACCGCGCAGAAACGGCTGCAGGCTCAGACTGTCGAGCACGTGTTTGCGCAGCATGCCGGGCCGGTCGCGGATGGCGGTCAGGTTGAACTGCTCGTTTGCCGCTTCCAATTCATCGACCAGGCGCAGCAGCGCGGCGCCCTGCGCGCCGTCCAGCCACAGTTCGAGCTGAGCGGCGCCCCGCACGAGAAGTTCGAGTTCGGAATCCCCGCTCATGCGTCAGGGGGCGGCGACGAATAGGCTGATCGACAGCGTGCGCGCCGATTGTGCCGGCTCGCCGGCGGCCGCCGCGCCCTCCGGGCCGCCGCCGAGGCGCGCGCGGAAGCCGATCGCGCCGTCGTGTCCTTCGCACGCATCGGCGGACTGCGCGGCCGGCGCGGAACCCTCGAGCCACTGTGCGCACGCGGCGGCGAATACCGCGGCGCCGTCCGCCGGCAAACGCACCGACGCCTCGATGCGATTCAGGCGGTCGTGGACGAAGCACAGGTAATATTCATCCGGGCGGCGTCCGGCCCATTGCGGCGGCGGCGCGCCGCCGATCGCATAGCAATCCCCTTCGTCGCTGCCGCCGCCGGGCTGGGCTGCATCGTGGAACAGCAGCACCTCGTGCAGCGACAGCGGGATTGCCTGCAGCAAGGTGCCGAGCGGCACGATGATCAGCGGGCGCCAGTCGTAGGAGACGGGCGCCGGGCGGGCCGCGGCGGCGGCGGGCGGCGCCGCATGCGGCGGCACGGATGGGGAGGCGCAGGCGGCCAATGCCGCCGCGACCCAGAAGGCGCACACGCTGCGCAAGCGCATCTACACGGGCGCCAGGCGGCGCTCGAGTTCTTCCAGCTCCGCAGCGGCGTCGGGGTCCTGGGGCCGCAGGGTTTCGAGCGCCCGGCGCAATGCCAGCACTGCGGTGTCCTTCACGTGCGCACAGGCGTGGCCGTAATGCAGGCGCCAGTCCGCGATCAGCTCCGGCTCCAAGCCCTCGTAGTCTCGATCATTGATGACGGAGTCGAGTACCATCGCGCAGAGCGCAAGCTGCTGCACCCGCGGCCAGGACAGGCTCGGCGTGGAGCAGCCCTCGGCAAAGCAGCGGCGCAGGTACGACGGCGGATCGGCACTCGCGATGTCGTCGAGCGTGTCGCTCACGTCGTAGGACTTTAGTAGGTGCTCGAAGCCCGCCATCGAATCCATTATCCTCGCGGATCGGGAACATAGGAATAATGCGTCGAATTTTTTTATTGCTCGCCATAGCGGCGCCGTTGCTCGTCGATTCCGCAGGCTCGGCCGCCCACGCGGCGGTGCGCGGCAATCTGGTGTTCGACAACATTCCCGAGCCGCCCGCCGGCTCGACGGAGCAGTTGGACGCCTACCTGAGCGCGCGCCAGGCAACCCCGCTCGGCTGGTCTCCCAAGGGCCAGCTGCTGATCGCCACGCGCTTCGGCGACGTGGATCAATTGCACGTCGTCGACCACGCGGTAGGCGAGCGCCGTCAGATCACGTTCCTGCGCGAACCGATCACCTGCGGCGCGTTCTCGCCGGATCCCAACCGCAGCGCGTTCGTTTTTTCGAAGGATGTCGGGGGCAACGAAAGCGCTCAGCTCTACTACCAGCGCGTGGGCGAGCCCGCGGCGCGGATGCTGACCGACGGCAAGTCGTTGAACGGCGGTGCGTCGTGGTCCAACGCGGGCCGTGAAATCGCGTTTTTCACCACCGCGCGGGACGGCGTGTCTCACGACATCGACATCGTCGACCCGGAAAGCGGCGGCCTGCCGCACCTCGCGGTCTCCGGCGACAGCGCCGACTGGTATCCGCTCGATTGGTCGCCGGATGACCGCAAGCTGCTGGTCCTCAGGTATGTATCGATCGCCGAGGGATACTTGTACGTGGTCGATCTTTATAACGGACTGAAGCGCGAGGTGGATCCCTCGAGCGACAAGGTAGGCATCACGGACGCGAGGTTCTCCCGCGATGGACAGGGCGTCTACCTGATTTCGAACCGCGACGGCGAGTTCGGCAAGCTGCGCTACGTCAATCTGTTCACCGGCGAGAAGACGGAGATCTCGGGGCCGATCCCCTGGGACATCGAGCAGCTGGCGCTCTCCAAGGACGGGCACTACCTGGCCTACGTCAGCAACGAAGGCGGCGCCAGCAAGCTCAATGCCCTCGACCTGCGCACTCACCAGGATTTGATTCCGCCCAGACTGCCGGCGGCGGGGGTCATCGACTCGTTGAGCTTCGACGCCGAGGGCAAGCGTCTCGCCTTCGGCTTCGCGGCGCCCAATCAGCCGCGGGATGCCTATGTTCTCGATATGGCGAGCAATCAGCTGCAGGCGTGGACCGCGAGCGAGCCGGGGCCGCTGGAACCGAAGAAATTCGTCTTGCCGCGTTTGGTGCAATTCCCGACTTTCGACCGGACGGACGGCAAATCGCGCCAGATACCGCTGTACATCTATGAGCCCGCGGCCGGCGGACCCCATCCGGTATTGATCATGCTGCACGGCGGACCGGAATCGCAGTTTCGTCCGAGCTTCGATCCGTGGATCCAGTACCTGGTGCATGAGATGGGGTTTGCGGTTCTGGCGCCGAACGTGCGCGGCTCGTCCGGCTATGGCAAGAGCTACCTCGCGCTGGACAACGGCCTGCTGCGCGAAGATGCGGTCAAGGACATCGGCGCGCTGCTCGTGTGGCTTGGGCTGCAGAGCACCTTCGACGCGAAGCACGTGGTGATTTCCGGCGTCTCCTACGGCGGCTATCTGGCTCTCGCCGCCCTGGTCAATTACAGCGACCGCCTGAGAGGCGGCGTCGACCTCGGCGGAATGACGGATTTCATCACCTTCCTGAGCAAGACGGCACCGTACCGGCAGGATCAGCGGCGCCTCGAGTACGGCGACGAGCGCGATCCGGATACGCGAGCGTTCCTGCGGCGAATTTCGCCGCTGACCAACGCCGACCGCATCGCGCGCCCGGTGCTCGTGGTGCACGGAAAGAACGATCCGCGCGTGCCGGTCGGCGAGTCCGAACAGCTGGTGAATCGTCTGCGCAGCCGGGGCGGCGTGGTCTGGTATCTGCAAGCCGCGGACGAAGGCGATGCTTTCAGCAAGCAGCAGAACCGGGAGGCGTACTACCGGACGTTCGCGCAGTTCCTGACGACGGTCGAGCGCTAGACGACCGACGGCCGGCTCGAGCCGGCTCGGCGGTCCGCACAGCTCACGCGGCGTGAGCGCGTTTCTTCAGATACACCAGCAGCAACGACACGGCCGCCGGAGTGAGCCCCGGG
The DNA here is from genome assembly GCA_963837045.1 of uncultured Gammaproteobacteria bacterium. Taxonomy (GTDB): domain Bacteria; phylum Pseudomonadota; class Gammaproteobacteria; order Steroidobacterales; family Steroidobacteraceae; genus Bog-1198. The sequence goes on along the minus strand of CAWIMA010000008.1, from coordinate 523,594 downwards.
ATTCGCGCGGCCTGACCGAGCGTCTGCGGCCGTACCGCGCGCAGACACTGGCGCGCCTCATTCGACAATCCGCCCACCTCGCCATAGTCGATATCGGCCGGCAGCTCGAGCTCCTCGTGGCGCTGTTGGCGGTCGATCTCCAGGCTCTGCCGTTTGAGATAGCCGGAATATTTCGCCTGTACGCAGACTTGCTGTTCCACCTGCTCCGCCATGCGCTCGTCGGCCCGCCAGGCGTCGAGCGGCGAGGAGTCATCGGGCGCTGCGACCATGCGCAGGTCATCGTAGTCCAATTCCGGGCGCCGCAGCAGCTCCAAAGCCTGCGCCTCGCGCGGCAGCGGCTGCCCCAGCTTGGCGAGCAGCCTGGCATCCACGTCCTGCGGATGCACGGTGAGCGCGGACATGCGGGCGACCTCGGCGTCGACGGCGTCGCGCTTGCGCTGGAAAAATTCCCAACGCGCGTCATCGACCAATCCGAGACGGCGGCCGAGTCCGGTCAAGCGCAGATCCGCATTGTCCTCTCGCAGCGAGAGACGATACTCGGCGCGGCTCGTGAACATCCGATACGGCTCCGGCGCTCCGCGCGTGATCAGATCGTCGACCAGCACCCCCAGATAGGCCTCGCTGCGCTTGGGGCACCACGGATCGCGCCCGGCGCAGGCCAACGCTGCGTTGGCGCCCGCGAGCAGGCCCTGCGCGGCGGCCTCTTCGTAGCCGGTGGTCCCGTTGATCTGCCCGGCGAAATACAGCCCCCGGATGAATTTGCTTTCCAGGCCGTACTTGAGGTCGCGCGGATCGAAGAAGTCGTATTCGATGGCATACCCAGGCCGGGTGATGTGCGCCCGCTCGAATCCCTTGATGGTGCGCACGAACTCGTATTGCACATCGAACGGCAGGCTCGTCGATATTCCATTCGGGTAGATCTCGTGCGTGTCGAGGCCCTCCGGTTCGATGAATATCTGATGCGACGTCCGGTCGGCAAAGCGCACGACCTTGTCCTCGACCGACGGGCAGTAGCGCGGTCCGACGCCCTCGATCATTCCCGTGAACAGGGGCGAACGCGCGGTTGCGGCGCGAATGATGTCGTGGGTGCGCTCGTTGGTGGCGGTGATGTGGCAGGGAAGCTGGCGCGGGTGCTGGGCACGGGTGCCGAGATACGAGAACACCGGGCGCGGATCGTCGCTGTGCTGCTCGCGCAGTCCGGTGTAATCGACGCTGCGGCCGTCGATGCGCGGCGGCGTGCCCGTCTTCAGGCGGGCGACGCGCAGTGGCAGCTCGCGCAGTCGCGCGGCGAGATGATTCGCCGGCGGATCCCCCGCGCGGCCGCCGGCGTGGCTTTGCAGACCGACGTGAATCCGCCCGTCGAGGAACGTACCCACCGTCAGGACGACGGTGCGCGCCCGGAATTCGATGCCGCTTTGCGTGACGCAGCCGGCCACGCGCTCGCCCTGCAGGGTAAGATCGGCCACTTCCTGCTGGAACAGCTGCAGGTTCGGCTGGCTTTCCAGCGCGCGGCGCACCGCGAACTTGTACAGCTGCCGGTCCGCCTGCGCGCGCGTGGCGCGCACTGCGGGCCCCTTGCTGGCATTGAGAGTGCGGAACTGAATCCCGGCCCGGTCCGCGGCGAGCGCCATGATCCCGCCCAGCGCATCGATCTCCTTGACCAAATGCCCCTTGCCGATGCCGCCGATCGCCGGATTGCAGCTCATCTGTCCCAGCGTCTCGACATTGTGCGTGAGCAGGAGCGTGCTCGCCCCCATGCGCGCAGCCGCTAGCGCCGCCTCGGTGCCTGCATGGCCGCCGCCGACCACGATCACGTCGAATTCAGCCCTGAAACGCATCGCCATGAATCCACTCGGTTTTCTCAAGGAGGCGTACTGTAAACCGCGACTGCGAAAACCGCCAGGAAGGGAATCTGCGGTGGCCGCAGCGAGCTACTCGACCGCCAGCGGGATGCCGGCAAATTTACCGCGCCACGCCTTAGGACCGGTGTCGTGCACGGATTCGCCGTCGGAGCTGACCGCCACGGTGACCGGCATGTCGTGTACTTCGAATTCGTACACCGCTTCCATGCCGAGTTCCGGGAAGGCAACCACGCGGCTGGCGCGTATGGCCTGCGACACGAGAAACGCGGCGCCGCCCACCGCGATCAGGTAGGCCGAACGGTGCCTGCGGATGGAGGCGATGGTCTCCGGGCCGCGCTCCGCCTTGCCGACCATGGCCAGCAGTCCGGATTTTCCGAGCATGGTGTCGGTGAAGCGGTCCATGCGATTGGCGGTGGTCGGCCCGGCGGGACCCACGATCTCATCGCCGACCGGATCGACCGGCCCGACGTAGTAGATTACCCGGCCCTTGAAATCGAGTCCCGGCGGCAGCGGCTCGCCGGCGTCGAGCAGGGCGCAGATGCGCTTATGGGCGGCATCGCGCCCGGTCAGCAGCCTGCCCGACAGGAGCAGCCGCTCGCCCGGCCGCCAGGTTGCGATTTGTTCGTGAGTCAGGCCTTCGAGCGACACGCGGCGGGCGGCCGCATCGGCGGTCCAGTGCACCTTCGGCCACAGCTCGAGATTCGGCGGCTGCAAAACCGCGGGCCCCGACCCGTCGAGTGCGAAATGAACGTGGCGCGTGGCGGCGCAGTTCGGTATGACGGCGACCGGCAGCGACGCGGCGTGCGTCGGGTAGTCCAGGATCTTCACGTCGAGCACCGTGGTGAGGCCGCCGAGGCCTTGCGCGCCCACGCCCAGATCATTGACCCGACGGTATATTTCCAGACGCAATTCCTCGAGTGCGGTGCGCGCGCCGCGCGCCTGCAGGTCCGCGATATCGATGGGCTCCATCAGCGATTTCTTCGCCAGCAGCATGGCCTTCTCGGCGCTGCCGCCGATGCCGACACCGAGCATTCCCGGCGGACACCAGCCGGCACCCATCTCCGGTACCGCTCCCACCACCCAGTCGGCGACCGAATCGGACGGGTTCAGCATCGCAAACATGGATTTATTTTCAGAGCCGCCGCCCTTCGCGGCGAGCGTGATCTCGAGCCGCTCTCCCGGCACCAGCTCCGTGTGGATCACCGCCGGCGTGTTGTCGCGCGTGTTCCAGCGCTTGAACGCGGGGTCGGACACAATGGACGCACGCAGCTTGTTGCCGGGATCCAGATAGGCGCGCCGCACTCCTTCGTTGATCATTGCGTCCACATCGCGCATCGCGTCCCAGCGCACGCCCATGCCCACTTGAACGAACGCCACCACGATGCCGGTGTCCTGGCATATCGGCCGATGGCCCTCGGCGCACAGGCGCGAATTGGTGAGGATCTGCGCGATGGCATCGCGCGCCGCCGGACTCTGCTCCATGGCGTAGGCGCGGCCCATCGCGCGAATGAAATCCGGCGTGTGGTAGTAGGAAATGTATTGCAGAGCGTCGGCGACGCTGGCAATGACATCATCTTCGCGAATCAAGGACATTGGCTGCCACAAGCTAACTAAAAACGAACTGGCCCGCAAATCTACCAAGTCGCGGACGGGCGCGGATAGCGAATCGATACACTACGCCGAAGAACCGGAGATGTCCCATGCGGCTTAAGCTGGTGGCTATGACTACGTGCGTCCTGGGCTTGAGCGGCCCGCCGCCGGCCGCGGCTGCGGCGGACGCACTGCCCATGCACGAGTGCCGGCTCGAGGATCCACTCGGGATGAGCTCGGTCGCCGCCCGCTGCACCGTGCTGCGCGTCGCCGAAGACCCCGCACGCCCGTCGGGAACGCACATTGAGCTCCGCGTCGCCGTAGTGCCCGCCCTCAACCGCCGCTCGGCGGCGGCGCCGCTGTTCCTGCTGGCGGGCGGTCCCGGCCAAGCCGCCTCGGACCTGTACACGAGCCATGCGGGGGCATTCGCTCGAATCAACCGCAATCACGACATCGTGCTGGTGGATCAGCGCGGCACGGGACGCTCTGCCCCGCTCGCCTGCCAATACCCCGACGACTGGCAGGAGACCAGTGAGGCGATGCCTGCATTGCGCCAGGCGACGCTCGCCTGTCTGGAAAAGTTTGGGCCACGCGTGCGCTATTACACCAGCAGCGTTGCGGTTCAAGATCTCGACGAGGTGCGGCGCGCTCTGGGCTATCCGCAGATCGATCTGTATGCCGCCTCGTACGGTACGCGCATGGCGGAGCTGTACATGCGGCGCTATCCCGGATCGAGTCACGCGGCCATCCTCGACGGCGTGACCTTTCCGCAGCAGGCGGTCGGGGCGGACACGCCGCTGGACGGCGAACGCGCGTTGAGCCTCATCCTGACGCGCTGTCTGTCGGCGCCCGACTGTGCCGCCGCCTACCCGGACGTGAAGCGGGACCTCGACGGCCTGAGGCGCCGATTCGGCCCGGAAAAGGCGGCGCTGACGCTCACCGATCCGAGCAGCGGACTGCCGCTCGTCATCGAGTTCAACCGCAGCGTATTGAGCGCTGCGCTGCGCTTTTTATCTTACAGCGCCACCGAGGCGTCGCTGCTGCCCACGCTGATCCATCAAGCCGCCGCGGGTCAGCTCGCGCCGCTCGCCGCCCAGACCGTCATGATGGCGCGCCAGCTCGGCGATGAGCTCGCAAGCGGCATGCAGAACAGCGTGATTTGCAGCGAGGACGTGCCGTTTTTCGCCGCAAATCAAATCGATAGAGCGCAGCTCGCGCAAACCTACCAGGGCACGGACCAGCTGGACGCGCTCACGGAAATCTGCAAATTGTGGCCGCGGGGTCCGGTGGATCCGGAATTGCACAGCGCATTGCACAGCGACGTGCCGACCCTGCTGCTGTCGGGCGAGGCGGATCCGGTCACGCCCCCCGGCGATGCCGAGCGTCTCGCGCAGGGACTCGGGAGGCACCGGCATCTGGTTTTGCAGGGCGAGGGGCACGGCCAGCTCGCGACCGGCTGCGTGCCCAAGCTCATGGCCGAGTTCTTGGATGCCGCGGACCCGCCGGCGCTCGACGCAAGCTGCCTCGAGCATCATCATCCGGCGCCGTTCTTCGTGGGCATGACCGGTCCCGCGCCATGATCGAGGCCAAGGCGCTGTGCAAGCGATTCGGCTCCATCGGCGCTGCGCGCGAGGTCTCCTTCGTCGCGCGCGACGGCGAAATCACGGGTCTGCTGGGACCGAACGGCGCCGGCAAGTCGACCACGCTGCGCATGCTGTACGGCGTGCTGACGCCCGACAGCGGCAGAGCCTGCATCGACGGCATGGACATTCGCGGCGAAACCTCGAGCGCGCGCGCGCATCTCGGGGTACTGCCGCATGCCGCGGGTCTGTACGCCAATCTGACCGCGCGCGAAAACATCGAGTACTTCGGTTCGCTGCAGGGCATGGGGCGCGACCGCCTGCGCACCCGCGCGGCCGAACTGGCGCGCATGCTCGGCATGCAGAGCTTCATCGAACGCCGGGTCAAGGGATTTTCGCAGGGCCAGCGCATCAAGGTCGCGCTGGCGCGCGCGCTGGTGCACGACCCGGCAAATCTGGTGCTCGACGAGCCCACCAACGGCCTCGATGTGATGGCGATCCGCAATCTGCGCGACATGCTCAAGGATCTGAAGTCGCAGGGCCGCTGCATTTTGCTTTCCTCGCACGTCATGCAGGAGGTGGCGGCGCTGTGTGATCGGGTGGTCATCATCGGCCGGGGGCGGGTGCTGGCGCACGGAACGCTGCAGTCGATTCGCGAGCGCGGCCAGTCCGGCTCGCTGGAAGAGGCGTTTCTGCAGGTGCTCGGGGACGCCGAGGGGCTCAATTGATGCGGGCCCTGTTCACGGTGTTCCGCAAGGAGTTCCTGGAAAATTTGCGCGATCGGCGCACCGTCGTGTCCGCGCTGCTGTTCGGCCCGCTGTTCGGCCCGCTGCTGTTCGGCGCGATGGTCTCACGCATGCTCGACCAGAGCGCGGTCGAGTCGGACGAACCGCTGCAGATCACCATTTCCGGCGGCGAACGCGCGCCCAACCTGTGGCGCTTCCTCGAATCCCAAGGCGTGAAGCTCACCGCCGCCGCGCTCTCCGAAGACGCGGCTCGGGCGGCGGTGCGCAGCGGCGCGAGCACCGTGGTGCTGATCGTGCCCCCGGAGTACGCCGCGCGATTCGCCGCGGCCAGGCCCGCGCCGCTGCTGCTCGTGGCCGACAGCTCGGATTCGCAGACCCGCAAGAGCGCGGAGCGCCTGCGCGCGCTGCTCGCCGGCTACGGCAGCGGCATCGCGCAACTGCGCCTGCAGGTCCGAGGTGTCAGCCCGCTGCTTGCGGTGCCGGTCGCGGTCAATGTGATCGACGTGACGACGCCGGCCGGCCGTGCCGTGGTGGTGCTGGGCTTCATGACATATTTCGTGCTCTTCGCAGTGTTGATGGGGGGGCTGTACCTGGCCATCGATTCGACCGCGGGGGAGCGCGAACGCGGCTCCCTGGAAGCCCTGCTCAGCCTGCCGGTCGCGCGCGCATCGTTGGTCGGCGGCAAGATCCTCGCGACCTGCGCCTACATGTCGCTATCGCTGGCCATCAATCTCGCGGCATTCGTCATCGTGTTTCGCTTCGTTCCGCTCGAGCGGCTCGGCATGAGCGCCAATCTCGGCATGGGAACCGCGCTCACCTTCTTCGCCATCTGTCTGCCGTTCGTGCCCTTGGGAGCCGCCCTGATGACGCTGGTCGCCTCGTTCACGCGCAGCTACCGCGAGGCGCAGACCTATCTCACCAGCGTGTTGCTGGTGCCCACCCTGCCGATCGCGTTCGCCAGCGTCTACTCTCTCAAGACCAAGAGCTCGCTGATGCTGATACCGTCCTTGAGCCAGCACCTGCTGATGACCAGCGTGCTTAAGGATGCGCCGATCGCGCCGCTCGACGTCATGCTGTCCGCCGGATCGGCATTGAGTCTGGCCCTGCTGTTGATTGCCGCCACCGCCAGACATTGGCGCCGAGAGTCGATGCTGGGCTAGGGTCGGCCCCAGAGCAAACCCCTCGGGCCCAGCCGTAGGCCGATTAGTGGGACTGCTTATAGGCGATTGCCTATTGAACATGTATAAAGCAGGTGGGGGAAGCAATCGGATCGGAGGCTGGCACATGGCACGCTCGTCCTACGCACGCACGAATATCTTCGTATTATTGGCGGTTTTGGCGGTGTCCGCCGCGACGATGGTATGGCTGTTTTGGCATCATCCGCTCAAGACTTCGATTGCCACGATCGCGGTGCTGGCCGCGCTTGGAATTTCGGCGCGGCTGGCCCGGTCCATCGAGACCGACGGCAATTCCGAGTTGGAGAAAGGCGAGCCGAACATCTAAGACTCGGCGCCGCCGGCTGCCGAGAGGCGCACGCCGGCGGATGCCTGTTTGCGATGGGCCTTCGTTGCCGACGGCCCTCGAGAATCATTTTCCGATACAGAAACTGCCGAAGATGGCGCCGAGCAGATCCTCGCTGCTGAACTCCCCCGTGATCTCGCCGAGGGCTCGCTGCGCGAGCCGCAGATCCTCGGCAAACAGCTCGCAGGCCTGGGCGTCGCGCAGCGCCTCCGCAGCGGCCTCCACCAGCGCGCGCGCGCGCTCCAGGGCATCGAGGTGCCGGCGCCGTGCCGCGAGCGCGCCCGACTCCGCATCGCGGTAGCCGGCACTCGCCTTCAGGTGAGCGCGCAGCAGATCGATTCCCTCGCCGGTCAGAGCGCTCAAGAAAACCCGAACCGGCGCCCCGTCCGTGACGCGCGGCGCGGCGCCGATCAGATCGATCTTGTTGAACACCCAAGTCACCGACACCCCCTGCGGCAGCTCGTCGAGTTCAGCAGCCAGGTCCCCCGGCGCGCTTTCATCGACGCGGCTGGCGTCGAGTACGTAAAGGACCCGGTCCGCGCGCGCCATCTCGCGTCGCGCGCGGCGAATGCCTTCCGCCTCGGCCGCATCGGCCGCGCAGCGCAGGCCCGCGGTGTCGACCAGATTCAGCGGCAGGCCATCGAGGTGCAGATGCTGCCGCAGCACGTCTCGAGTCGTTCCGGGCGCGGCCGTCACGATGGCGACTTCGTCTCCCGCCAGCCGATTGAGCAGGCTGGACTTCCCGGCGTTCGGCTTGCCGGCGATCACGACGGTCAGCCCCTCGCGCAGCAGAGTGCCTTGCACAGCCGCGGCCATGATCTCATCGAAGCCGCCCGCGAGCCGCGCAAGCCTCGACCCGATGGCGGGAGCCGTCAGGAAATCGACCTCCTCGTCCGGAAAATCGATTGCGGCTTCGACGTAGGCGCGCAGTTCGGTGAGCTGCGACTGCAGCTCTCCGATGCGCGCCGAAAACTCGCCCCGCATGGAGCGCACTGCGGCCTTGGCCGCCGCCGCCGTGCCCGCATCGATCAAGTCAGCAACGGCTTCAGCCTGTGCAACGTCGATCTTGCCGTTCAGAAAGGCGCGCTCGCTGAACTCGCCCGGCCGTGCCAGACGGCATCCGAGGCCGAGGGCGCGCTGCACCAGCATATCCATGACCAGCGGGCCGCCATGTCCCTGCAGCTCGAGGACGTGCTCGCCGGTGAACGAAGCCGGCGCCGGAAAATACAGGGCGAGGCCCTGGTCCAAGCAGTTGCCTTGGTCGTCCAAAAAATTCGCGATCCGTGCGCGCCGCGGCACCGGCACGCACCCGAGGATTGCACATGCGATGCGCGGCACGTCGGGGCCGGACACTCGGACGATCCCGACCGCCCCTCGCCCGGCTGGACTCGCGACGGCGACGATGGTGTCGGACGGGCTCACCGTCCAGGAGCCTGTCTGAGTATTCCGCGTGAGCCGCTTCGCTTCAGCGAGGGAGCGGATGCAAGGCGCGCGGCGCAGGACGTAGCGAGCGCTACGGCCAAGCCGCGCAACACTGCAGACGCCCCTCCCCCAGCCAACCCTTCGTACCCTTGCAGATTTCGCCTCATGCGTCGTTGTCGCCTCCTCATTGGGTCTCGACCCAACCGCGTCGGCTCCGCCTCGCCTGAGGCGAAATCTGCAGCGGTCGCGGCCACGGGGAATACTCAGACAGGCTCCTAGTTTACGAGACGACGCGCATCGGTACACTAAAGCCGTGCGCTACCTGTATCCCCTGTCGCCCGCCAAGGCCGAGTCGCTGATCAGTGCGCTGGAAATCGCCGCGGATGCGCTGCTCGTCGATCTGGGATGCGGTAACGGCGGTCTGCTGATCGATGCGATCGACCGGCGCCGTTGCCGCGGGGTCGGTGTGGAGGCCGACGCCGGGCTGTTGACGCTGGCCGAGGCGGAGGCGCGGCGGCGCGGGGCCGCCGAGCGGCTGAAGCTCGTGCACCAACCCGTCGCCGACTACGCGCCCGCTTCGGGGCCGGCCGACATCGTGATCTGTCTGGGAGGCACGGCTTCGTTCGGTGGCTTGAACGCCGCCGCCGCGAAATGCTACGAGCTGCTGCGGGTCGGCGGCCGGCTGTTGCTGGGGGATTTCTTCTGGCGCAAGTCCCCGCCCGCCGCGTATCGGGAGCTTCTCGGGGATGCCGCCCTGTGCGTCCCGGCGCTGGGCGCGAATGCCCGCGTCACTGTCAATGCGGGCTTCGAGCAGCAGTTGACGACGCTGGCCAGTGAATCCGAATGGGATGCCTTTGAAACCGCGCGCTATCGTTCGGCTCTCCGCGAGGCCGACCGATTAGCCGCAGGCGCCGCGGACGAGGCGGCAGCAGCGCTCGCGCGCGAACGCGCGCAGTCGCTTTATCAGGCTTACTGGCGCCACGGCCGCGATGCGCTGGGATTCGGCCTGCATGTGTTTCGCAAGCCGCGCGGGCCCATGCGCCTGGTGCCTTCCCGGCAGCCCGTCTAGGAGCGCTGCTTGGCAGCCTCCTCTTGAACCACCTGGTTCACACGCCATTGCTGCACGATCGAGAGCACCGTATTGGTTAGCCAATAAAGCACCAAGCCGGATGGGAACCAGGCCATCATGCCGGTCATGACCAACGGCATGAACTGCATGATCTTCGCCTGCATCGGATCGGGGGGCGCCGGATTCAATTTGAACTGCGCGAACATCGCGCCGCCCATCAACAGCGGCAGCACGAAATACGGGTCGCGCGCGGACAGATCGTTGATCCACAGCAGGAACGGCGCCTGGCGCATTTCCACGCTCTCGAGCAGCACCCAGTAGAACGAGATGAAGAACGGGATCTGCACGACCATCGGCAGACAGCCCGCCAGCGGATTGATTTTCTCTCGCTTGTAGAGCTCCATCATTGCGCGGCCGAGCTTTTCTCGATCGTCCTTGAAGGATTCTTGAATCTGCTTCATGCGCGGCGCGACCGCGCGCATCTTCGCCATCGATCGCCCGCTCGCCTGACTCAAGGGATAGAACAGCAGTTTGATCAGGGCGGTCACGATGATGATGGACCAGCCCCAATTGCCGACGAGCGCGTGGACCCACTTGAGCGTGGCGAACAGCGGCTGCGCGATCACCGTGAGCAAGCCGTAGTCGGCGGTGCGCTCGAGGCGCGGTCCGGTCGCCGCCAGCTGCGACTGCAGTTTGGGTCCGATGAACAGCTTCTCGTGAAATTCGGCGGCGCCGCCGGCGGGAATTTGCCTGGACGGCCCGGTCGCGCTCAGCAGATATTCGTGGTCCTGGACCTGCAGCTGATAGCGGTACGGTTGATCCGCCGGCGGAACGATCGCCGACACGAAGTGATGCTGCAGGGACGCCAGCCAACCGTTGGTAATGGTCTCCGCGAATTTGCTGTCCGCCTCGTTCTCGACCTTGAGGTCGCGGGTTTTCGTGCCGTCGAATACGTCCGGTCCCTTGAACGAATAAGTCTCGACATCGAAGTACGATCGCGACGCATGTTCCCAGCGGCGCAGAATCTGCGCGTAGGAAGCGAGACTGCGCGCCGCGGCACCCTCGTTGTGCACCTCGTACGCGAGGTCCACGGCATACCAGCCTCGGGTGAATGTGAACGTCTTGGTCACCGCCAGGCCGTGGCCGTCCGTCCAGTTCATCGGCACGTGCAATTCATTGGCGCCGGCGGGCAGCACAAATTCGGTCTGGGCCGCAGTCCACATCGTCAGATGCGTCGGAGCGGGTTCGCCGGCGCCGCCGGTGAGCCCGCTTTGCAGCAGATAGAGCGTGTCTGGGTCGCGGTTCTCGAGCCGCACCGGGACATTCGGGTCGTCCTTGTGCAGCGGATATTGGCTCAGATCGGCGCGATCGATCTCGCCGCCCTTCAGATTGATGGTGACGTCCAGAACATCGGTCACCACGTGCAGCGTCGCAGCAGGCGAACCCGCGGGCGGCGGCGCGGCCGCGGGCGGCGGCGCGGTCTCGGCAGCGCCGGGTGGGGCGCTCCCGGCCTTGGGTATCGACTCGGCGAGTGAATTCGAGGCGGCCGGTGAGGCGCCGCCCGGTGCGCCTGCGGCGGACGGCGCGCCGGAAGACGACGCGGCGGTCGAAGCTGCGGTGGACGGCGCCGGCTCGCGGTAATCATGCATCCACGCTTCGTAGTTGAGGTACAGGATCGCAGCCAATGCGACCCAGAGCATGACGCGAGTATTAGGCATTGATCAGGCTCTTTTCCGGCACCGGGTCGTAACCGCCCTCGGTAAAGGGATGGCAGCGAAGCAGCCGCTTGAGGCTGAGCCAGGTGCCGCGCACCACGCCATGGCGCTCGATCGCCGTGTGGGCGTAGCAGGAGCAGCTCGGATAGAAACGGCAGCGCGGTCCCAACAGCGGACTCAACGTCAGCTGGTAGACGCGAATGAGCAGCATCAGGACTTTGCGCATGGCTCTACCATTGCTGTGAAATGCTCTTCCAATGCTTGACCAGGCTGGCGCGCAAATCGCCCGGGGGTGCGAGCCGCGCGGCGTCGCGGGCTGCAACTGTGACATCGACCGGCGGCAGGGTGTATTGATTCAAACGAAAGGATTCTCGCGTCAGGCGCTTGATGCGATTGCGGGCAACGGCAGTTCCGCAGGTGCGCGTCGCTATCGCCAGGCCCAGCCGCGCATGAGTTTCATGGTTTGCCAGGACCGACAAGCTAAAGTAGGCGTCGGCAAATCGCCTGCCGCGCTGCCGTACTGCGCGAAATTCGGCCGGCTGGTGCAAACGCTTGCGCGGCTCGAACGTCAGTTTACGGATCGCTGATCAGCCCTTGTTAAAAGCCTTGGGACTCCACCGTCAGGGACAGAGACGCTTGCGGCCCTTGGCACGGCGTCGAGCAAGCAACCGCCGACCGCTCTTGGTGGCCATTCGTGCGCGAAATCCGTGCGTACGGGCACGATGCAAGTTACTCGGGTTGAAGGTACGTTTCATAAATGCGAACTTAATCGAAAACCGCGGGGCAAATCAACGGACTGGAGGATTTGCGAAAGGCGGCAAGGGTACTGAGCGGGCTTGGATGTGTCAATAGACGCGATGCCCAAGTTGGAGCTAGACTCCCTGCCCTTTCGTTATTTTGCCCCGTTGCCGCATGTAGGAGAGCGCTCTTGTCGGAGTCGCTATGGAACCGCTGTCTGCGCGTGCTCGAGAGCGAACTCCCGGTGCAGCAGTTCAATACGTGGGTGCGGCCGCTGCAGGCGATCGAGCGTGACGGCGAGCTGAAGCTGCTGGCGCCGAATCGCTATGTCGTCGAGTGGCTGGGTGACAATTCGCTGGCGCGGATCAGGGAATTGATCCGCGAGTTCGCCGAAGGAACGGCGACCGAAGTGGTGCTCGATGTGGGCACGCGCGCCGGGGTACCCGCCGCCAATGCGCCCTTCGTCAACGGCGGCGCGGATGCGCTGGGGAGCTCGGCAGTGAAGGCGCGGCGCCTGGCACCGACCGTGCTCGGCAGCCGCATCAACGCGGAATTCACCTTCGACAGCTTCGTCGAAGGCAAGAGCAACCAACTCGCCAAGGCCGCTGCCGTTCAAGTGGCCGGCAACCCGGGTAAGGCATACAACCCCCTGTTCATCTATGGCGGAGTCGGATTGGGCAAGACGCACTTGATGCATGCGGTGGCCAACAAGCTCAAGGAGCGCAACCCCGAGGCGCGGCTCGCGTACGTACACAGCGAGCGCTTCGTGAGCGACATGGTGCGGGCTCTGCAGCACAACACCATCAACGATTTCAAGACCGCGTACCGGTCGTTGGATGCGCTGATGATCGACGACATTCAATTTTTTGCTGGAAAGGATCGGTCGCAGGAAGAATTCTTCCATACCTTCAATGCGCTGCTGGAGAGCCAGCAACAGGTGATCCTCACCTGCGATCGGTATCCGAAGGAAGTGGACGGCCTCGAGGAGCGCTTGAAATCGCGCTTCGGCTGGGGGTTGACCGTGGCGATAGAGCCGCCGGAGCTCGAAACCTGCGTGGCGATTCTCATGAGCAAGGCGGCGATATCGCACGTCGATCTTCCGGAAGAGGTGGCATTTTTCATCGCGAAGCGCATCCGCTCGAACGTGCGCGAATTGGAAGGAGCGCTGCGCCGCGTCGTGGCCACTTCACACTTCACCGGCCGACCGATCACGCTGGAGTTTGCCAAGGAGGCGTTGCGCGATCTGCTGGCGCTGCAGGAGAAGCTGGTCACCGTTGAAAATATTCAGAAGACCGTAGCCGAATACTACAAAATCAGGATCGCGGATCTGCTCTCGAAGCGGCGCAGCCGGTCGATCGCACGGCCGCGCCAGGTGGCGATGGCACTGGCGAAGGAATTGACCAATCACAGTTTGCCGGAAATCGGCGACGCGTTCGGCGGCCGCGATCATACGACGGTGCTGCACGCATGCCGCCGGGTCAAGGAGTTGCGGGAATCGGAAAGACGGATCGGCGAGGATTATATGAACCTGTTGAGAACCCTCGCGGGCTGAGCGGGAGAAGCTGTGGATGAAACTGTGGATAAAGATATCCACATGATGGGCACAGTTTCGAGCGGTGATGCGGACAAGAGTCGAAGTATGTTTTGTTATAAGTAAGTCTATGATTATTAATGTTATCTAGGTGTTATCCACAGATGGTTGGGACCTTCATAATCATAGTAATAATCTCTTTTAAGAATCTAAGTCTAAGATTAGTTGGATGGTGAGGCGCATGAAACTGACGGCTGAGCGGGAGAAATTATTGACGCCGTTGCAGGCGGTCATCGGTGTGGTGGAACGCCGCCAGACCATGCCGGTACTGGCGAACGTGTTGCTGGGCGTGGCACAAGGTCGACTGTCGATCACCGCGACGGATCTCGAGGTGGAGCTGGTGGCGGCGACCGAAGTGGCGGTGCAGGAGAGCGGCGATATCACCGTACCGGGCCGGAAATTCCTGGACATCCTGCGGGCACTGCCCGAGAGGTCGGTGGTGGCAATCACCGTGGAAGGCGAGAAAGTGGTGATAAGGGCTGCACGCAGCCGCTTTAGTTTGGCCACTTTGGCGGCCTCCGAATTTCCGGTGATCGACGACATCAATGCGCAGCAGACCGTGCAGATCCCGCGCAAGGATCTACTGCGCCTCTTGGAGAAGACACACTTTTCGATGGCGCAGCAGGATGTTCGCTATTACTTGAACGGCATGCTGCTCGAGATTGATGGTCAGATTTTGCGGGCGGTAGCTACGGATGGTCATCGACTCGCGCTGTGCGAAGCGGCGCTGGCGAGCAAGGCGAAGAGTTCCCAGCAGGTCATCGTGCCACGCAAGGGCGTGCTGGAACTGCAGCGGGTGCTCACCGACGAGGGTACCGCGTCGGTGGCGATAGGTACCAATCACGTTCGGGCCCAGATCGGCGATATTCGCTTAACTTCGAAGCTAATTGATGGCCGTTTTCCGGAATATTCTCGTGTGATCCCGGCTGCCCCGGCGGCCGCGATTCGCGCCGATCGAGATGTGCTGCGGCAGGCGCTGCAACGCACCGCGATTTTATCGAACGAAAAGTATCGCGGCATTCGCATTACCGTGAAAAAGAACGCCATTACGGTTCAGGCGCATAATCCTGAGCAGGAAGAAGCGGAGGAGGAGATCGAGGTGGCCTACGTTGGCGAGGATCTCGAAGTGGGATTCAACGTGAATTATCTGCTCGATGCATTGGCCGCGATCGATGGACAAGAAGTGGAGTTGGGCCTGACGGACAGCAATAGCAGCTGCCTCATTCGTTCTCCCGGTAACACGAGTGCGCGCTACGTCGTGATGCCTATGAGGCTGTAGTTCCATGACCCTGCGGCGGATGCAAGTGACGGATTTCCGCTGCTTGCATCAGGCCGAGATCGATTTCGATCCTCAATTTACCTTGATCAGTGGACCCAACGCTTCGGGCAAGACGAGCTTGCTAGAGGCCATTTACCTGCTGGGCCGCGGCCGATCTTTTCGCACCCGACGCTTGGAGCATCTGATTCGCTCCGGCAGCGAGCGGGCGGTTATTTTCGGTGAGGTCGACATCGGCGAGCGCCGGATGGGGCTGGGCATCGAGGGCTCTGCGGGCGGCATTCGTGCGAAGGTGGGGGGCGAAAGGGCGGGATCGCTGGCCGAGCTTGCGTCCGTGTTTCCGGTGCAGATCATCGATCCGGAAGTTCACCGACTGATTGAGGAGGGGCCCAGCCGCCGACGGCGCTTTATGGATTGGGGAGTGTTCCACGTGGAACCACAATTCGTCCGGCAGTGGCAGAACTATCATCAGGTGCTGAAGCAGAGGAACGCGGCGTTGCGAAGGAGGGAGCCGCTGTCTGTGGTTTGCGCCTGGGATACGGATCTCGTTCGCTATGGAGAGCTTTTGAGCGAGGCCAGGGGCCGGTACATCGAACGATTGGTCGGCGAAGCACAGACACTGTGCCAAGGATTACTCGGAATGGAATTGGGCCTGAGTTATCGTCCCGGGTGGGCGCGAAATATGCGATTGCGGGAGGCATTGGAACTCAGTTGGGCACAAGATCAGGAGACCGGCTCCACCCAGGTGGGCCCGCAGCGCGCAGAGCTTGCCATCCGCTTGGATGAATTTGCGGTGAAGGATCGCATCTCTCGAGGTCAACAGAAGCTGCTGGCCGCCGTGCTCTTGATCGCTCAGCTCAAGCTCTTTCCGGTGGATTCACCGATTCAACCCACGCTGTTATTGGATGATCCGGCAGCCGAGTTGGATGATGCACGGCTCGCAGGCCTGATCGAACATGTTCGCGCACAGCCCGTTCAGTTGATAGTGACGACCTTGCACGCGGAATTCACCGCTTTCGGCGAGCCGGGCCGCCGGTTTCGATTGGATCGCGGGTCGGTGATCTCTGGATGAGCGGCTCAGGTTCCACGTGGAACACAAACCGCTGCGATGGGGCAGCATGGGTTGGCAATAGGCGTATCTGCGGAAACGTGTGCCGTACGGGTGAAGAAATCCAATCAGCGATGCCCGATTGGTCTTTATAAACCATTGAATTTATTAGAATAAATTGCTCATTTCGACTCGTTATTGGAGATGAGAACTGCTAGACTACGCGGTCTTCGATTAGGATCTGCCATGCCCGAAAACGACGTATACGATTCCAGTAAAATCAAAGTCTTAAGAGGCCTCGACGCCGTTCGCAAGCGGCCCGGAATGTATATCGGAGATACCGACGACGGCAGCGGCTTGCATCACATGGTGTTCGAGGTGGTGGACAACGCCATTGACGAAGCGCTGGCCGGCTACTGCGATCGCATTGTGGTCACCATTCACGCCGATGAATCGGTGACGGTCTACGACAACGGCCGCGGCATACCGGTCGACATTCACAGCGAGGAGGGCGTCTCCGCCGCGGAGGTCATCATGACCATGCTGCACTCCGGCGGAAAGTTCGACGACAGCTCCTACAAGGTATCGGGCGGCCTGCATGGGGTCGGTGTCTCGGTGGTCAATGCGCTGTCGGATTATCTGGAACTGAACATTCGCCGCGACGGCAAACATCATCGCCAGGAATATCGATTGGGCGAGCCGCAAGCGCCGCTCGCCGCGGTGGGTGAGACGCAGGAACGCGGAACCACGCTGCGCTTCAAGCCGAGCTCAAAGATCTTCACCCACATCTCGTTCAATTACGAAACTCTCGCAAAGCGCCTGCGCGAGCTGTCCTTCCTCAACTCCGGCGTACGCATCGAGCTGGTGGACGAGCGCGACGAGAAATCCGAGGTGTTTCAGCACGAGGGCGGATTGGCCGCTTTCGTGAGCTACCTGAACCGCAGCAAAACTCCGGTGCACGACACCGTATTGTGGTTTCAAACGCGCGACGGCAACACGCAAGTCGAAGTCGCCATGCAATGGAACGATTCGTACCAGGAGAGCATGTATTGCTACACGAATAACATTCCGCAAAAGGACGGCGGCACGCATCTGGCCGGATATCGCGCGGCGCTGACGCGCACGCTCAACAACTACATCGAAAAGGAACTGGCGGCCAAAAAGGAAAAGGTCGCGACCACCGGCGACGATTCGCGCGAGGGGCTGACGGCTATCTTGTCCGTCAAGCTTCCCGACCCGAAATTCTCCTCGCAAACCAAGGACAAGCTCGTCTCCTCCGAGGTGAAGGGCGTGGTCGAGTCGGCCGTCGCCGAGCGCCTGGAGGAATTCCTGCTGGAGCACCCGCAGGAAGCGCGTGCGATCGTCAACAAGATTCTCGAGGCGGCCTATGCGCGGGAAGCCGCGCGCAAAGCCCGCGAAATGACCCGCCGCAAGGGCGCGCTCGATATTGCGGGCTTGCCCGGAAAGCTCGCCGACTGTCAGGAAAAGGATCCTGCGCTGTCCGAAATGTTTCTGGTGGAGGGAGACTCGGCGGGCGGCTCCGCGAAGCAGGGCCGCGACCGGCGCACTCAGGCCATCCTGCCCCTCAAGGGCAAGATTCTCAACGTGGAGAAGGCGCGCTTCGACAAGATGCTGGCGTCGGCCGAGGTCGGAACGCTGATCACCGCCTTGGGCTGCGGCATCGGGCGGGATGACTTCAACGTCGACAAGCTGCGCTATCACCGCATCATCATCATGACCGACGCCGATGTCGACGGGTCGCACATTCGAACGCTTCTGCTGACCTTTTTCTATCGTCAGATGCCGATCCTGATTGAGCGCGGGCATGTCTACATCGCACAGCCGCCGCTTTACAAGGTCAAGAGAGGCAAGCAGGAAACCTACGTCAAGGACGATCTGGAATTGAATGCCTTGTTGCTCAGCACCGCCATCGACGGAGCCGCATTGCATGTCAATGCCGAAGCTCCGCCTTTGTCAGGATTGGGCCTCGAGTCGCTGGCGAGAAGATACGTCGAGGTTCAAGCCATCGTGCATCGCTGGGCGCGCCGCTACGACGAGCGATTCCTGGAGCAGCTGCTGTACGTGCCGACGCTCAATCCGGTTGCCTTCGATCGCATCGACGAGCTCAAGGATTGGTGCCGCGGCCTGGAGTCGAGGCTCAATACGCTCGACGACGTGTCGCGCCGCTACCGGGTCGCCGTGCAGACCCTGCCAGCAGGCGGCCATCGCATCGATCTGCAGCGGCTCGAGCACGGCCTGAGCTCCGAGCGGCACATCCCGCGCGAGTTCTTCGATTCGGCGGAATACCTGCGAATCGCCGAGCTTTCGCAGACGCTGAGCGATTTGATGGGACCGGGCGCCTACATTCAGCGGGGCGATGAGCGCCAGGATGTGGCCAGCTTCAAGGTCGCGATGAGCTGGCTGTTCGATCAGGCGAAAAAAGGCCAGAGCATCCAACGGTACAAAGGACTGGGCGAGATGAACGCCGACCAATTGTGGGACACCACGATCAATCCGGAGACGCGCCGCCTCATGCAAGTGCGCATCGAGGACGCGGTCGCGGCAGACGATATCTTCACCACGCTGATGGGTGATGCGGTGGAGCCGCGGCGGGAGTTCATCGAGAAAAACGCCCTGCAGGTGTCGAATCTGGACATTTGAGTTCGAGCGCTTCGAGGACCCAGGGTGCGCCGGCGCCTGCATGATGGCGCGCTGAGGCGCACCCGGTCAGCCTCAAGCCGAGGCGGCCATCTGGGTCTGATTGAAGCAAACCAGGCGATCGCGGCCCGCCTTCTTCGCGGCGTATACGCATCGATCGGCGGCCTCGATCAAATCGGCAACCCGCGCAAATCGTGCCTGCATCGTCTGGGTGGCGAGGCCGAGTGACGCGGTCACGCGGATGGTGCCGCCGGGAACCGGATGCTGCAGGTTCCGCACGCGCGCGAGAAGCCGATCGCAAACCTTGACCGCCGGCTCCGTCGCCAGGCCCGGCAGCACGATCACGAATTCTTCACCGCCGTACCGTGCCACGCAGTCGGTATCCCGCAGAACATCGACGAACAGCCGTGCCGTCGCGATCAACACCGCATCCCCCGTCGGATGACCGTAGGTGTCGTTCACGTGTTTGAAGCGATCCAGATCCGCGAACACGATGCTGAGCGGCCAGCCGCCGGCCACCGCGCTGTCGAATTCCCTGCGCAAAATCTGGTCGAGATGACCGCGGTTGTATACGCCCGTGAGCGCATCACGCCGGTGCTTGTCCTCCAGCTCCGCGGTGCGCGCCTGCAGCTCCTCGGAGGCCTCCTTGAGCGAGCTCATCTGGTCGAGCGCCTGCAGGCTGCGGAAGGTCAGCAGCTCGCGTGCCTGTTCGAGGATGGAGGTCGCGGCATCGGCTTCGAGGATCGCCGTGTCGAAGAGCCGCTCTATTTCGGGAATCTCCCCGACGATCGTGGTCATTGCGTCCGCCAGCGATTGGGCGTCGATGCCGAGCCACGCCTGCGCATGTGCGGCCAGCGCCTGCAGGTCCGCCGGTGTCTGCGGCGCGAGCAGCACCTCGACGCACTCGCTGCCGAGCGCGACGCAGCGGGCCGCCAAGCCGTTCGGGGTTTCCGGTCCCGCGACCGTGGGCTCGTGGCTTGCCTCGACGGTCGCGCAGAGGGCTTCCGGCAGCTTCCAATGCCTCAGGAGCCAGCCACCCAAGGCCGCGTGGTCACTGCCCAGGGACTGCATTTCGTGGGCCAGGATCTGCGCGTGCGTGGAGTCCGCGGGCAGCGCGCGATAGAAATCGGCCTCTACCCGATCGATGGCCAGCACCGCAATGTCCTGCAGCAGCGCGGCCAGAAAGATGTCCTCGAGCACCTGCACTCCGCGCAGTGCCCCGAACGTACGGGCGGCGGACGCGCTCAAAATCGCCCGGCGCCAGTAGCGGGTATAATTGATGCCCGAGCCCTTGCCGTCCTTGTAGCCCGAGACGAGCGAAAAGCTCAATGCCAGTGTGGTCGCCGCGTTGAGCCCGAGCGCCACCAGGGCCTGGCGCAGATTTTCGCTTTTGCGCCGCTTCGCATACAGGGGAGAGTTCGCGACGCGCAGGATCTTCACGGTCAACCCGGGATCCTTGCTGATCGTGGACGCCACCCTGGCGACATCTATTTCGGGGTCGCCGGCCAGCGCAACGATCTGCAGCGCGATGGCAGGGGGGCTTGGAAAGTTCGTGGTCAGTTGTAATTTATTCTTGAGCGGCTCGAGCAAGGGGCCCCCTCACAATCAGGCGACAGTAACCCTTAGCGGCGCTACGGCGAGTTTCTTGAGGGGTTCCATGAGGCGGCCGGCGCCGCGCGGCGGTTCACAGGGCGGAACCCGCGCCCCGATCGAGAAGATGCGCTTCCGGTCACAGTAATTTGGATTATTCGGGCCTTTCCGGACGCACCAGCAGCGGCCCGATCAGATCGATGGGCAGCGGGAACACGATCGTCGAGCTCTTTTCATTCGAGATGTCGGCGAGCGTCTGCAGGTAGCGCAGCTGCAGCGAAGCCGGCTCGCGAGCCAGCAGCCGCGCCGCTTCGGCCAGAGTCTCCGCCGCCTGCCTCTCGCCTTCGGCGTGGATCACCTTTGCGCGCCGCGAGCGCTCCGCCTCGGCCTGGCGGGCCATGGCCCGGATCATCGTCTCGTCCAGATCGATGTCCTTGATTTCGACGTTCGTGACTTTCACGCCCCATGCCGCGGTGTTGAGGTCAAGAACCTGCTGAATCGCCGCGTTCAACTTATCGCGCTGGGCCAACAGTTCGTCCATCTCGTGCTGCCCGGCCACCGAGCGCAGCGTCGTCTGCGCCAGCTGACTGGTCGCTTCGTACGGGTTGACCACCTGCAGGATGGCCTTTTCCGGATCGACGACGCGAAAATAGACGACGGCGCTCACCTTCACCGAAACGTTGTCCCGAGAGATCACGTCCTGCTTCGGAACGTTCAGCACCACCGTGCGCAGCTCGAGCTTTTTCATCTGCTGGATCACCGGCAACACGAGGCAAATGCCCGGTCCCTTGACGCCCGTGAACCGGCCGAGGGTGAACATGACCCCGCGTTCGTATTCCTTGAGAATGCGAATGGAGGTCACCACCAGGAACAGCAACACTATCAACGCGACCGGTATTGAAATGCTCATCCGCTACTCCTTCGCATTCGCTTGCGGTTCGATCCACAGAGTCAGCCCGGCGACCTTGACGATTCGCGCCTGCTGCCCCGCGCGCAGCGGGATCGATGTGCGGGCGTTCCACAATTCCCCGCCATAGCGCACCACGCACTGGTCCCGACAATCACTGGTCACCTCGACCAGAGCGCCGATCATCGCCTCGGCCCCGGTTGTCACGGGTCTGCTGCGCGCGCGCGCCGCCAGCCAGGCGATGACCGCGATCACGAGTGCACCCGAAATGGCGATTCCCGCGATCACCGGCAGCGCGACCTCGCCTCCTGAAGCCTGATTATCGAACAGCATAATCGATCCGATGACGAATGCCGCCAGACCGCCGACACCGAGCGATCCGAATGCCGGCATGAAAAATTCCGCGATGATCAGCCCCACACCCAATGCCATCAGCGCGAGCCCAGCGAAGTTGACCGCCAGCAACTGAAGGGCGTAGAGCCCCAGCAGCAGCGACAGCGCGCCCACCACGCCCGGCAGGACGGCCCCGGGGTTATAGCCCTCGAGCAGCAGGCCGTAGATGCCGATCAGCAGCAGGCCGTACGCGATTGTCGGATGCGTCAGCGCCAGCAGCACGCGCGTGCGCCAGTCTGGAACAATCCGCTCGAGGGCGAGATCCTTGGTGTCGAGAACGAGCTCACGGCCGGCCGCCTGGATCTTGCGTCCGTTCAGCTGCTTCAGCAGATCGGGCACATCCTTGGCAATGAGGTCAACGACGTGCTGCTGGAGCGCATCGTTGGCCGACAGACTGGCGCCGCCGCGCACGGCGCTCTCGGCCCAGTCGGCGTTGCGACCGCGCATTTGCGCAAGCGCGCGTATGTAGGCGACCGCATCGTTGACCGCTTTACGCTCGCCGGCAGTCTCCAGCTGCGCCGCCGAGGGCGCCGCCTTCTTGTCGTCCTTTGAATTGTCCGCCGGCGCGGCGGGTGCGGCACTGGGCTGCTCGCCGCCGATCGAGATCGGCGTCGCGGCGCCCAGATTCGTCGCCGGCGCCATGGCGGCGGTATGGCACGCGTAGAGTATGTAGGTTCCGGCGCTCGCCGCGCGCGCGCCGCCCGGCGCGACATAGCCGACCACCGGCACCGGGGAGGCGAGTATCGCCTTGATGATATCGCGCATCGCGGTATCCAGGCCGCCCGGCGTGTCCATCTGCAAAATGACCACGCTGCTGTGCCGATTGTCTGCGTCGGCCAGCGCTCGCTCGATATGCCGGCTCATCGCGGGGCCGATGGGACCGTCGAGCTCGACGAGGGTGGCAAATCGGGCGGGGGGCGGGAGCGCCGTGCCGTCGGCTGCCCGGACCAGTGCCGAACAGCACAGCAGCAGGCCGGCAACCAGACACCGCCCGATGCATCGCCCTGGTATCGGCGTGGAACGAACACCGTTCACTGTCGTGGCCTCTGCGCTGGCCGTGTATGACAGGCACTCTCCACCATGCCACCGGCCCGGTCAATTATAATTGCGCCGGTGGACAACGGCGGCATGCAATACACCACGCTCGGCCGCACGGGTCTGCGCGTATCGGTCGCCGGTTTGGGCTGCGGCGGCAACAGCCGGCTGGGCTTAAGCGCGGGGAAGAGCGAGCAGGAAGCGATCGAGCTCGTGCGCTGCGCGATCGATCTCGGAGTCAACTTCTTCGACACCGCCGAGGCCTACGGAACGGAGGAGGTGCTGGGCCGGGCATTGGCCGGCGTCGCGCGCGACGCCGTGGTGATTTCCTCGAAGAGCCGCATTCTCGACGCGGCCGGAAATCCGCTCTCCGCCACCGACGTCGTTCGCAGCCTGCACGAGTCGCTGCGCAGGCTGTCGTTGGACCATCTCGATGTCTTCCACCTGCACGCCGTGCAGGCCGCCCACTACGACTATGTCCTGCGCGAGCTGGCGCCCGCCCTGCTGCGCGAGAAAGAGCGCGGGAAGATCCGCCATCTCGGGATCACCGAGAGTCCGCCGCGCGATCCACAGCAAGCGATGCTGAAACGCGCGCTTGGCGATGAGTGTTGGGAAGTGATCATGCTCGCATTCCATATGATGAACCAGGGCGCGCGCGCGACGATGTTCCCGCGCACGCGGGCGCAGGGCGTGGGCACGCTGGTGATGTTCGCGGTGCGCAACATATTTTCTCGTCCGGGCGTGCTCGAGAAGACCTTGCTGGAGCTGGCGGAAAAGGGCGAAGTCCCCGGTACGCTGGCCGGCCGCCCCGATCCGCTGGGATTTCTCGTTCACGCATCCGGCGCATCGAGCGTGACCGATGCCGCGTACCGGTTTGCGCGCCACGAGCCGGGGGTCGACGTGGTTTTGTTCGGCACCGGCGACCAGCAGCACCTGCGGGCAAACATCGCCTCGCTGTGCAAGCCCGCCCTGCCGCCGACCGACGCCGAAAAAATCAGGGTGCTGTTCGGGCATCTGAGCGGCGTCGGGCTCGTGCTGCCGGACAGTGCGCGCGTTCGCTAGCCTTGCGCGATCCGCGCCAGGCCCTGCTCTATGGCCGTGCGGATTTCTTCGGTCAGGTCCCTGGGATTCTTGCCTTCCGGGCGGATCGGCTCGCCGATGACGACGCGAATCGTGCCGGGCCGCTTCAAGAATCCGCGCCTCGGCCAAAATGCGCCGGCATTGTGCGACAGCGGTACCACCAATTTGCCGCTCTTGATGGCGAGCAGTGCCCCGCTCACGCCGAACTTGCGGGTCTCCCCCGCCGTCACGCGCGTGCCTTCCGGGAAAATGATGACCCACAGGCCGTCGGCAAGCCGCGCCTTGCCTTGCTCGATCACCTGGTTGACGGCCCGGTGACCCTCGCCCCGATTGATGGCGATCGGCCGCAGCAGCTTCAGCCCCCAACCGACGAACGGAATCCACAACAGCTCGCGCTTCAGCACCCACACCTGGGGCGGGAAGATCACGAATGGCGCGATCGTCTCCCAGGCCGAGGCGTGATTGCTCATGATGATGTGATTGCCCTGCGGAATGCGCTCGCGCCCTTCCACCAAGAACTTCAGGCCGCACAGCCGTTCGAGCACCCAGAACAGAATGCGTGCCCAGCTGCGGGCGATGCCGAACTGAGCGCGATACGGCAGCCAGAAGCACAGGCCCATGAATCCGCCGAACAGGCATGCCGACACCATCATGTAGGTGGTGAACAACAACGACCGCAGCAGCTGCATGGATCGCCTCAGCCCGGCAGGCGCGACAAATCGGCGACGCCGCCGAGCAGCCGCTGCGCATCGCGCAGCAGGGCGAGCCGGTTGTTGCGCAGATCGAGGTTCTCGTCCATGACCATGGTGCGTTCAAAAAACTCATCGACGGCGCCGCGCAGCGTAATCAGCTCGCGCAGGCCCTGCGCGTAGCGGCGCGCGGCGAGCGCGCGTCCAACCGAATCGCCCAGCTGTACGAGGACGCGGTGCAGCCGGTGCTCGGCATTCTCGGTGAACAGGCCCGTGCGAACGCTCACGTCCTGCTGCGGATGCGATTTTCTCAGGATATTTGCGATGCGCTTATTGATCGCGGTCAGCACGCCGGCGTCCGGCAGCTGCAGGAACTCCTTCAGCGCCTGCAAGCGGTCATCCGCATCGAGCGGGGAACGCGGCCGGCTCGCGAGCACCGCGTCGATCATCTCAGCGGAGGTGCCGTCGGCCCGCTCGAGCAGCAAGCCGCGCAGCCGCTCGGCGATGAAGTCATAGACCTCTTCGGCGACCGTCGCTCTGTGCACCGGCTGGGCGGCGGCGGATTCCCCGAGCATCGCGGCGAGGTCCAGATCCAGGCGGCATTCGAGCAGAATGCGCAGGACGCCGAGCGCGGCGCGGCGCAAGCCGAACGGGTCCTTGGCGCCCGTCGGCCGCTGTTCGATGGCGAAAATGCCGACCAGGGTGTCGATCTTGTCCGCGAGAGCGAGCGCCTGCCCCGTCTTGGTCGTGGGCAGCCGGTCGCCGGCAAATCGCGGCCGGTAGTGCTCTTCGAGGGACAGCGCCAATTCTTTGGAATGACCTTCGGCTTCCGCGTAATAGCGGCCCATGATTCCCTGCAATTCCGGAAACTCGCCGACCATGGCGGTCATCAGATCGGCCTTGCAAAGCTCCGCGGCGCGGCCGACTTCGGCGCCCGCGGCGATGCGCTCGCCGATCCACAGCGCCAGACGCTTTACCCGCCGGGTTTTCTCGGCATAGCTGCCGAGCTTCGCCTGAAAGGTCACCTCGCTCAGATGGGACGCATGCACTTCGAGCGAGACTTTGCGGTCCTGCTCCCAAAAGAACGCGGCGTCGCTCAAACGCGGCCGCACGACGCGCTCGTTGCCGGCCCGCACCTGCTCAGGATCGCGGCTCCGGATGTTGCTCACCGTCACGAAGCCGCCGGTGAGCTTGCCGTCCGGACCCTCGATGGCGAAATAGCGCTGATGGTCTTGAACGGTGGCGACCACCACTTCGCGCGGCAGCGACAGGAATCGTGCTTCGAACCGCCCCACGATCGGCACCGGCCATTCGACCAGCGCGGTCACCTCATCGAGCAGCGCGCTCTCGATCAATGCGGTTCCGCCGGCCTGGCTGGCGGCTGCCGCCACGCCCTCGCGGATCGCCTCCCGGCGGGCGCTGAAATCCGCCACCACCTTGGCGCTGCGCAGTCGGCTCTCGTACGACTTGGGCGACTTGAGGACAATGGGGCCGGGCGAATGAAAGCGGTGGCCGAAAGTGATGTTGCCCGCGCGCAGCCCCAACACTTCGACAGGCACCACTTCACTTCCGTGGAGCAGCACGACGCTGTGCACCGGCCGGACGAACTCGGCGGTGTGCGCCCCCCACCGCATGCGCTTCGCGATCGGCAGCGCCGCGATCGCGTGATTGATGATGTCGCCGAGCAAGCCGGCGGTCGCGGCGCCGTGCTCGGTGCCGCGGAACACCAGCCATGCGCCCTTCTCCGTGACCAGCCGCTCGAGATCCGCGACCGGCACCCCGCAATTGCGGGCAAAGGCGGCGGCGGCCTGTGTGGGCGCGCCGGCCGCATCGTAGGAGCTGCTCACCGGCGGTCCGCGGCGCTCAACCCGGCGGTCCGCGGCACGCTCGGCGCAAGAGCTAACCAGCACCGCGAGCCGGCGCGGTGTCGCGAAACTGCGCGCCGCGCCGTGCGCAATGCCCGCGCCATCCAATCCCTTGACCAACCCGTCGGTGAGCGCCGCCGACAGGCCCTGCAGCGTGCGGGGCGGCAGCTCCTCTGTGCCGAGTTCGAACAGAAGATCACGCGCGCTCATCAGGCCACTCGCGCCGCGGAGTCGTTCTTGAGGAGCGGAAAGCCGAGCGCTTCGCGGCTCTCGCGAAATGCTTCGGCAACGCCGCGAGCCAGGGTGCGCACGCGCAGGATGAATCGCTGGCGTTCCGTGACCGAGACAGCATGGCGCGCGTCCAGCAAATTGAACGAATGCGATGCTTTGACCATTTGCTCGTAGGCGGGCAGAACCAATTTGTCGTTGAGCAGATTTTGGCAGGCCATTTCGTATGTATCGAACTGGCGCAGCAGAACGTGAGTATCGGCCTTTTCAAAGTTGTAGACCGACTGCTCCACTTCATTCTGATGAAACACGTCGCCGTAGGTGATCGTGCCGAAGGGTCCTTCGGTCCAGACGATGTCGTAAATGCTCTCCTTGCCCTGGATGTACATTCCCAATCGCTCGAGGCCGTAGGTGATTTCGCCCATCACCGGCCGGCAGTCCAGTCCGCCGACTTGTTGAAAGTAGGTGAATTGCGAAACTTCCATCCCATTCAGCCAGACCTCCCATCCGAGTCCCCAGGCCCCCAAGGTCGGGGACTCCCAGTTGTCTTCCACGAAGCGGACGTCGTGGGTCAACAGATCGAAGCCAAGCGCGCGCAGCGAGCCCAGGTACAGATCTTGAAAATCGTCGGGCGAGGGCTTGATGGATACCTGAAACTGATAGTAGTGCTGCAGCCGAAACGGGTTATTGCCATAGCGGCCGTCGGTCGGTCGGCGCGAGGGCTGCACGTAAGCGGCGCTCCAAGGCTCGGGGCCGACGGCGCGCAGAAATGTCGCGGTGTGAAAGGTGCCCGCCCCCATTTCCATGTCGTAGGGCTGCAGAATGATGCATCCCTGATCCGACCAATATTTTTGCAGTGCAAAAATCAAATCCTGAAAGGTGCGGGGCGGCTTCGGCTTGGCTTTGGCCATCGGGGTGCTCGGTCAGATCGAAGAACGGCCGCGAGTATAGCGACGCCTCACCCGGGTGTCCCATCGATAGGGCGTCGCCTTGATGCACCGCTTTCGCTCGCGCACCAAATTGGCACGTGCAAATTTTCGATATGCTTTATATTGGTGCGCTGTGCACTCTTTTGGGATCGCAAGTACTTGATCTTATTGCCGGCGCGGCTGGCACGTAACCTGCACTGCACTGGAACCCGGCACTGGCCCGGCCTAACACCGCACATTCACTCATGCGAGGACGCAAATGACTCCCGCCGATGTTCTCAAACTGATAGCCGAAAAAGAAGCTAAGTTCGCCGATCTTCGCTTTACGGACACTCTTGGAAAGGAGCAGCACGTCACCGTCCCGACGCGCTTGGTGGATCAGGGCTTTTTCACCGACGGCAAGATGTTCGACGGCTCCTCGATCGCCGGTTGGAAAGGCATCAACGAGTCGGACATGATTTTGATGCCGGACCCCACGACGGCGGTGATCGACCCGTTCTACGAAGAGACCACCGTCAATCTGCGCTGCGACGTGATCGAGCCGATGACCATGCAGGGCTACGAGCGCGACCCGCGTTCCCTGGCCAAGCGTGCGGAGGCCTACCTCAGAGCCTCCGGGATCGCCGATTCGGCGCTGTTCGGGCCGGAGAATGAATTCTTCATTTTTGACAGCGTGAGGGTCAGCTCGAGCATGAACGGCTGCTTCTACGAGGTGGACTCTTACGAAGGGGCCTGGAATTCGGGCAAGGCCTACGAGGACGGCAACAAGGGCCACCGGCCGGGCGTCAAGGGCGGCTACTTCCCGGTCCCGCCGGTCGATTCGCAGCAGGATATTCGCACCGCGATGTCATTGGCCTGCGAAGAGATGGGCCTGAAGTTCGAAGTGCATCACCACGAAGTGGCCACCGCCGGGCAGGGCGAGATCAACGTCGCCGCCAACACCCTGACCAAGAAGGCCGACGAAGTGCAGATTCTCAAGTACGCGCTGCAAAACGTCGCTCACGGCTACGGTAAGACGCTGACCTTCATGCCAAAGCCGATCGTCGGGGACAACGGCAACGGCATGCACGTGCACCAGTCGCTGCAAAAGGAGGGCAAGGCGCTGTTCGCCGGCGACAAGTACGGCGGCCTATCCGACACCGCTCTTTATTATATTGGCGGCATCATCAAGCACGCGCGTGCCGTGAACGCCTTCACCAATGCCAGCACCAACAGCTACAAACGCCTGGTGCCCGGCTTCGAGGCGCCGGTGAAGCTTGCATACTCGGCGCGCAACCGCTCCGCCTCGATCCGTATTCCCTGGGTCTCCAACCCGAAGGGACGGCGCATCGAGGTGCGCTTCCCGGACGCGACGGGGAACCCGTACTTCGCGTTTGCCGCCATGCTGCTGGCGGGGCTGGACGGCATTCAGAACAAGATTCATCCCGGCGATCCGGCCGACAAGGATCTGTACGACCTGGAGCCCGAGGAGGACAGGAAAATTCCCACCGTGTGCCACTCGCTCGACATGGCGCTCGACTATTTGGACAAGGATCGCGGCTTTCTCAAGGCCGGCGGGGTGTTCACCGACGATTTGATCGATGCCTACATCGAATTGAAAATGAAGGAAGTGACGCGTCTGCGCATGACCACGCATCCGATCGAAATGGAGATGTACTACAGTTTGTGAGGTGGTTGACGGTGCTGCGGCCTTAAGGTGACGGCGGTCACGCCGCCGCCACCTCGTTTTGTGGCCGGGAGGCGATAGGACTATGCTTTCGAATTATGCACCTATGCCGACCATGGATTGCTTGCGGCCTGCTCGCGGTGTTTGCGGGATGCCCGGCCGTCCCGGCGGCCGTCGTCTACAAGTGGACGGACGCGGACGGGGTGGTGCATTTCTCGGACCAGCCCGAACCGGGGGCGGAGAAGGTCACCACGTCCTCCGGCTCTTCTCGCGGCGTTGCCCTTGGCGCGCAGGTGAAGAGCGCCACGCCGGAGAAGCCCAAGCCGGGGCCGCTGGATTTCCGCCAGTTTGCCATCACCTCCCCGGGAAACGAGGAGACCATCACCGGCAATCAGCCGGTGAACGTGCAGCTCGCCGTCGATCCCGCGCTCAACAAGGGGACCCAGTCGGTCACCTGGTATTTGAACGGCAGTGCCTTGACGGATCAGGCGCCGGATGCGACGCAATTCGCGCTCGCCGACCTGCCGCGCGGCACGTACACCCTCTCGGCAACCGTCGTGGACCAAGCGACGGGGCAAACCAAGAGCTCCGACTCCGTCACGTTCTACGTGATGCGCACCTCGCTGCTGTCACCGGGGCGCAAGGGCACGCCTTAAGGAGCCGAGAGGCTCCGCGACCGCTCCTCCTTCGGGGCCGAGCGCCGGATGGGCCGTTTGGCCGCTGAGCTGCAAATGCACGGATTGCAGGTGGAGGGCACCGAACTACTCGATGCCCTCGTGACCGCGGTGTTCCTGCTGGATCACGACTTGCAGGTCATGTACCTCAACGCCGCCGCGCAGACCCTGCTGGGGGTGGGACCGAATCAGGCGCTCGGCCGGCGAATCACCGAGCTCGCTCGCGGCGCGGAAACGCTGCTGGCGCTGTTCGAGCGCGCCCGGCAGGGCGGCGAGGGCGTGGTGCAGCGCGAACTGGCCTGGCCGGCGCCCGGCGGCGTCGACCGCATCCTCGATTGCGCGGTAACCGCCGCCACCGTCGGTCAGGAGGGCGGCCGCCTGCTTTTGGAAATCGAGGACATCACTCAACACCGGCGGCTGACCCGCGAAAACGCCCTGCTGGCGCAGCTCGGGGGGAGCCGGCTCATGGTCCGCCAGCTCGCGCACGAAATCAAAAACCCTTTGGGCGGCTTGCGCGGTGCCGCGCAGCTGCTCGACCGCGAACTCTTAGATCCGGCGCTGCGCGAATACACGCGCGTCATCATCAGCGAAGCGGACCGGCTCACCCATCTGCTCGATTCGATGCTCGGCCCGGGCCGTCCTCCCGCCAAACAGCTGGTCAACCTCCACGAACTGCTGGAACGCGTTTACCACTTGCTGCGCAGCGAAGCGTCCGAAGGGGTTACTATCGATCGCGACTATGACCCGAGCCTGCCCCCGCTCACGGCGGATCCCAACCACATCATCCAGGCCATGCTGAATCTCGGCCGCAACGCCATCCAGGCGCTGTCCGGCGCCGGGGCACATGCGCGCGGCGAGCCGGCGCGGCTGATCCTGCGCACGCGCGCCGCCACCAATGTCAGCGTCGGCGCGCGCCGCCATCGCCTGGTCGCGTCCATTCAATTCGAAGACAACGGGCCGGGGGTGCTACCGGAAATACGCGATACGATTTTCTATCCGCTCGTGTCGGGGCGGGCCGACGGCACCGGTTTGGGTTTGGGAATCGCCCAGGATCTAGTGAGCCGGCACGGCGGCCTTATCGAGTTCGACAGCGCACCCGGCAGGACGATATTCATGATCTCTCTGCCCATGGACTCCGCATGAACGTGAAGCCTCTGCAAGTTTGGCTGGTCGACGACGACGCCTCCATCCGGTGGGTGCTCGAGAAGGCGCTGAAGGGCAGCGGGATGTCCGCGCGGTGCTTCGATCAAGCCGACAACGCCCTGGCGGCCCTGCACGCCGAGGCGCCGGACGTATTGATGACCGACATCCGCATGCCCGGGCGCAGCGGCCTCGATCTGCTCAAGGAGATTCAGGCATCGCGGCCCGGCTTGCCCGTGATCGTCATGACCGCGCATTCGGATTTGGATGCAGCGGTGGCCGCGTATCAGGGCGGCGCGTTCGAGTACCTGCCGAAGCCCTTCGACATCGATAAAGCCGTGGACCTGGTGCGCCGCGCCGCGCAGCAGACGACGGTGTCCACGGATGCCGAGGCGGCACGCCGCAGCATCCCCGAACTGCTCGGACAGGCCGCCGCCATGCAACAGGTTTTTCGCGCCGTCGGCAGGTTGTCGCGCTCCAGCATGACCGTGTTGATCACGGGCGAATCGGGCACGGGCAAGGAGCTCGTGGCGCGCGCGCTGCACCGCCACAGCCCGCGTTCGAGCAAGGCCTTCGTTGCGCTCAACACGGCAGCGTTCACCGCGGATCTGCTCGAGTCGGAACTGTTCGGCCACGAGAAGGGAGCCTTCACCGGCGCGGACGCCCTGCGGCGCGGACGCTTCGAACAGGCGGACGGCGGCACGCTGTTTCTCGACGAGATCGGCGACATGTCGCCCGCTCTGCAGACGCGCCTGCTGCGTGTCCTGGCGGAGGGTGAATTTTACAGGGTCGGCGGCCAGACGCCGGTGAAGGTCGACGTGCGCGTGATTGCCGCCACCCACCAGGATCTGGAGGCGCGCGTGAAATCGGGCCATTTCCGCGAGGATCTGCTGCATCGGCTCAACGTGATACGCATCGAAATCCCACCGCTTCGCGAACGCCGTGAAGACATTCCCGAACTGCTGCGCCACTATTTGATCGTGGCCGGCCAGGAGCTGGGCGTCGAGACGAAACTGATGACGCTGCCGGCTGAGGCCGCGCTGGTCGCTTTTGACTGGCCCGGCAATGTCCGCCAGCTCGTGAACGCCTGCCGGCGGCTGACCGTGACGGCGCCGGGCCGCGAGATTCGGGCCGAAGACATCCCGCCGGACCTCGGCGGCGTGCCGGCCGGCCGCGCCGCCAATCATGACTGGACGGCCAAGCTATCGCATTGGGCCGAACAGGAACTCGATGCCGGCACGCAGCGCTTGTTGGATCAGGCGGTGCCGGAAGTGGAACGCATTCTGATTCGCGTCGCGCTGCGCAAGGCGGACGGGTTGAAGCAGGATGCCGCCAAGCTTCTCGGCTGGGGCCGCAACACGCTCTCACGCAAGATGAAAGAACTCGGCATGGAGGACGTGAGCTAGGCTCCTGATCGCCGCGGCTTATAATTGCGCGGCTCATGGCTGATCTTCTCAAGCACACCTTAGGCATTTCCGAGCGCATCCTGTACGGCAACTCGCTTGCCGACTGGGTCGTTGCCGGCATCCTGGCGGTCGCTGCGTGGGCGGGTCTGTGGATCCTGCGGCGCTGTATCGGCTCGCACTACGAGCGCCATTCGACCGCCGGCCGCCCGACCCCCGTGCGGCTGATTCTCTATGTGCTCGCCAATACCAGACAGTTCCTTTTCCTGGCCATCGCGCTGTACGCTGGCCAGGAGAGCCTGACCCTGCCGGAGAAGCTCCAGCACGTCGTCGATGGCGTCGTGCTGATGCTGATCCTGCTGCAGGCCGGCTTGTGGGCGCGGCGCTCGGTGCGCTTCTACCTGGAAACCAAGGAAACCGAGCGCGGCCCCGACCGCGTCTTCGCCGGTTCCCTGGACATCATCAATTTCGTGGCCGGCCTGCTCATCTGGTCGCTGGTCGTCCTGGTCGCGCTCGAAAACCTCGGCGTCAACATCACGGCGCTGCTCGCCGGCTTGGGCGTGGGCGGCGTCGCCGTGGCGCTCGCGTTGCAAAACGTGCTGGGAGACCTGTTCGCGTCGCTGTCGATCGCGCTCGACAAGCCGTTCGTGGTGGGCGATGTTCTCACCGTCGACACTTTCACCGGCACGGTCGAGCGCATCGGCATCAAGACCACCCGCCTGCGCAGCGACACGGGCGAGCAGATCATCCTGTCGAACGCCGATATCTTGAAGAGCCGGGTGCGCAACTTCGGGCGCGCAGCCGAACAGCGCGCGCTGGCGACGATTCGCGTGGCCTATGCGACACCAGGCGAAAAGCTGCAGGCAATACCCAAACTCCTGGAGAGCATTGTGCGCGAACAGGCGAATGCACGCTTCGAACGCTGCCATTTGAAGACGCTCGGCGACTCGTGTCTGCAGTTCGAGCTGTCGTACTTCGTGGAGCAGCCAAAAATAAATCCGCTGCTCGACCTGCAGCAGGCCGTCAATTTTCGCATCATCGACGAGTTTCGCCGCGCAGGCATAGAGTTCGCTTACCCCACGCAGCGCGTGATGGTCGAACATTAGGAGCCTAGCCGGCACGGGGGACGACAAATGTTCCACGTGATTCTGTTCGAGCCGGAGATTCCGCCGAATACCGGCAACGCCATACGCCTGTGCGCCAACGCCGGTGCGACGCTGCATCTGGTCAAGCCGCTCGGCTTCCGGCTGGACGACAGGAGCTTGCGGCGGTCCGGGCTCGACTATCGCGATCTCGCCGACGTGAAGGTTCACGTGGATCTCGACGCCTGCTTGTGCGAGCTGGGCAACGCCCGGGTGATGGCGGTGGAGACCGCGGGACGGCGCTGCTACGCCGATTTCAGCTATCGCAGGGGCGACGCGCTGCTGTTCGGTCCGGAAACGCGCGGCTTGTCCGAGGCGGTGCAGGAGCGCATCGGGCGCGAGAACTCGCTGTTCATTCCCATGCGGGCGCGAAGCCGCAGCCTCAATCTGTCGAATGCCGTGGCGGTCGTGGCCTACGAGGCCTGGCGCCAGATGCGCTTCGCATAGTCTCCCAGCGCGCCCTCACGAGTCCACCTCCGCGCGCGATTCCCTGCCCATCAGCGCCTGCACCGCGGCGCGCACCGGTTTGCCCTCGTGCATGACGCGATACACCTCTTGGCAAATGGGCATCTCCACAGCCAGGCGCTGTGCGACGGTGCGGACGGCGCCGGCGGCGGTCATGCCCTCGACCACCTGATGGATGGCGCGCTGCGCATCCTGAATCGATGCGCCGCGCCCGAGCGCCAGCCCCAGGCGCCGATTGCGCGACTCATCGTCGGTGCAGCTGAGCACGAGATCGCCGAGACATGCCAGCCCCATGAAGGTCTCGCGCCGCGCGCCGAGCTTGACGCCCAGGCGCATCATCTCGGCCAGCCCCCGCGTAATCAGGGCCACGCGGGTGTTGGCGCCGAAGCCCATGCCGTCGGCGATACCCGCGCCGATGGCGATGACATTCTTGACGGCGCCGCCGACTTCCACGCCCATGATGTCAGAATGCGTATAGGCGCGGAAATGAGGGCCGGAGAGCCTCAATACCAACTCCTTGGCGAAATGCTGATCGTGCGACGCAACGGTCATGGCAGTGGGCAGTCCCGCACCGACCTCCCTCGCAAACGTCGGTCCCGACAGGACGGCGCCCGGCCGCTCGCCGAACACTTCGTTCGCAACCTGGTGGGGCAGCAGACCGGTCTCGACCTCGAAGCCCTTGCTCGCCCAGGCCACGCGCGTGTCCGCGCGGAGGTGCGGCTCGAGCCCAACGAGAGTGGCGCGGAACGCGTGGGAGGGCACGGCCACCAGCGCATCGCGAGCACCTCGCAGCGCCTCCCGCAAGTCCGCTACGACCTGCAGTGCATCCGGAAATGCCGCCTGCGGCAGGTAGCGCACGTTGCACCGCGCCTGACGCATCGCCTCGATTTGCGCCGGGTCGCGGCCCCACAAACGGGTCGGATGCCCCGCGCGCGCCATCTGAATGGCAAGAGCCGTTCCCCAGGAGCCGGCGCCGATCACCGTCATTGGCTCCAGTCGCGGACTCTGCATCGCCGGCAGGCCTAGGAGCCTGTCTGAGTATTCCGCGTGAGCCGCTTCGCTTCAGCGAGGGAGCGGATGCAAGGCGCGCGGCGCAGGCCGTGGTCAGCGCCACGGCCAAGCCGCGCAACACCGCAGACGCCCCTCCCCCAGCCAACCCTTCGTACCCTTGCAGATTTCGTCTCATGCATCGTTGTCGCCTCCTTATTGGGTCTTGACCCAACCGCGTCGGCTCCGCCTCGCCTGAGACGAAATCAGCCTTAGGTAAGGCCACGCGGAATACTCAGACAGGCTCCTCACCTAATTGACCAATCCCGGCTGCGGGGCTTCCGATGCCTGCGCGAACAGGGCATCGAAGTTGACCAGGGGCAGGAGAAAATTCGGGAAGCCGCCCTTGACGATCAGGTCGGAAATGACCTCACGCGCGTAGGGAAACAGCACGCTGGGAAAGAAGCTCCCGATTAAGCGCTTCATGTCGTCGAGCGATGCGCCCGCTATCGAGAAAACGCCCGCCTGCTTGACCTCCACCAGGTACAGAGTGGCATCGCCCTGCTTCGCCTCCACGGTGATGGTCAACAGCACTTCGCGCACCTCGGGGGCGAGCTCCTCGGCCGAGGTGTTCATGTTGAGCTGAAATTTCGGCTCCCAGACTTGATTGTTCGGCAGCCGCGGACCATTCGGCGATTCATACGAGCAGTCCTTCAAGTAGACGCTCTGCAGGCTCACCTGAACGCCGCCGCCGACATTGGCCCCCGTCCCTTCAGTTGCAACTTCGTTCATCATGCCCCCTGGATTAATCGGTCAAGTTCGCCGCTGCCGTCGAGTGCGAACAAGTCGTCGCAGCCGCCGATGTGCCTGCCGCCGATGAAGATCTGCGGTACGGTGCGCCGACCGCCGCTGCGCGCAATCATTTCCTCGCGCGATTCCGCCTCCTCGTCGACATTGATTTCTCTGAACGCCAGATGCTTTTTGGTGAAGAGGCTGCGGACCCGCTCGCAATATGGGCACCAGCCGGTCGTATAGATGGTGACGTCGGGCCGGTTCATTTGGAGCCCGTCCTGCCCCCCGCGGTGGTCTTGGTCAGGGGCAAATTATCCTTGACCCAGGCATTCAAGCCGCCCTCCAGGTTGAACACCTTGGTAAAGCCGAGCTTCGTCAGCGTGCGCACGGCGGCGGCGCCGCTGATGCCGCTGTCGCAGTACGTGACGACGGCTCTGTCCCGCCATTTCTTCAGCGTTTCGGCTTGGGATTCGAGCTCCGACGCCGGCACATTGCGGGCATCGCCGATATGGCCCGCGTCGAACGCTTCCTTGCCGCGCAAGTCGATGATGAGCGCGCCCTCATTCATCAGGCGAACGGCTTGCATCGCGGACAGAGCGGCGAAGCTTTGAACGCGGTCCCGCACCTCATAGAAGATCACGGCAACGGCCGCCAGCACGGCGCCGCCCGCCAGGTAGGGATGATGTCCAACGAACTCGAACAGTTGCTGCATGCTGCCGGCACTTCGGGATTTTCGGGCGGGCAAGTATAGCAGCGGGCAACGTGGAATACTCAGACAGGCTCGCGAGCCTAGTATGCTTGCGCGCCTTAAGGCCGAACTCATGAAGCGTGCAATCGATTATCTGCGAATACTCGTCGCGCTGATCCTGGTGATTTGCGGGACCGCGGACGGCCGGGCCGCGCAGAGCCAGGATTCCGCCCAGGCGAACGCCAGGCTGGCGGCCGTACGCGCGCGGATTGCCGCGCTGACCGAACGGCTGGCGCTCGAGCTCAAGCAGCGCGACGCGTTGAATGCGCGGCTGCGCGACGCGGATTTGGAAATAACCGAGAAGCACCGCCGGCTCGATGCATTGCGTGCGGCGGAATTGTCGGTCGAGCGGCGCCGCAACGAGCTGCGCGGCGAACAAACCCGCAATCAGACGGCGCTCGATGCCGAGCGCGCCGCATTGGCGGCGCAGGTCCGAGCCGCCTATATGATCGGACAGCACGAGCAGATGAGGCTGTTGTTGAGCCAGGCCGACCCCGCCCGGGCCGGCCGGATGCTGGCGTTCTACGGATATTTCGCGCGCTCGCGAGCGGCGAGAATCGAAGAAATCGACGGTCGCCTGGCGCGCCTGCAGGAGCTGGTCACCGAGATTGAACAGACGGCGGCGAAGCTCAAGTCCCTCGAGGACGAGGCGAGCCGAGAAATGGCCGGCCTGCAGCAAGCACGCGCGGAGCGCGCCACGGCTCTCGCCGCGCTCGGCAAGCAGGTCAGCAGCGGCAACCAGGAGCTGGCGCAGCTCAAGCGCGAGGAGCAGGCGGTGGAGTCCCTCATCGCCGATCTCGCTCAGGTGCTGCAGGATTTTCCCGTCGATACGCAGCAAAGCTTCGATCAGCTGCGCGGCAGGCTGCCGTGGCCCGTGGCGGGAAGATTGACCGCGCGCTATCAGGAGCCGCGCGCCAACGCCGAGTCGGGCATGCGCTGGAACGGTGTGATGATCGAAACCGCGCCCGGCGCGAAGGTGCGTGCGCCTTACTTCGGCCGGGTAGTGTATGCCGATTGGCTGCAAGGCCTGGGTCTGCTGCTCATCATCGGGCACGGCGGCAATTACATGACGCTCTACGGCCATGCCGAGGTCCTCTACAAGGCGGTGGGCGACTGGGTGGCGCCGGGCGACGTGATCGCGGCGGTGAGCGATTCCGGCGGACCGCCTCCGCAGCTCTACTTTGAAATTCGCGACGGCCGCAAACCGGTCGATCCGAAAATCTGGCTCAGGGCGAATCAGTAATCTCCTGGCCGGCCGGGGGCGACGGCGTTATGTCTCATGTCAGCGCCGGGAAATGTTGAGCATGTCCTGGTTTTGCCGCGGCCAATCCGCGATGCTGACCCGCATGCCAGCTTCGGTCGATCCTTGGAAGTCGTACGCGCAGTTGCTCCAGCGACTCTGTCCGAGTATCACCGATATCGTGTTTGCAGGTCCCGATGCGCGGGCCGTGTGGTCGAGCGATCCGCGCTCGGCCGGGCGCTTGCAAGCCACGCTGACATCGCTGTCCTGCTTCACGCCCGGCGGACACGGCGGTATCGACGGTGTGGCCATCCTCGAGGCCGAAGCATGCTATGGATTTCGTATCCGCGGCGAGTTGGACGAGATCCTGGGTTTCGTAGCCGCCTCCACGGCCGCCCCCTCCGGGTTCGATCAGGGCCTGTGCGCCTTCCACGCCCTGATCAAGCCGGCGCTCGACTGTCTGCAGAATGAATTGAGCGCGCGCGCCGCTGCGCGCGCAGCCATCGGCGAGCTGCACGAAAATCTCGCCCACAACAGCCGCGACCTCACTCTGTTCCAGCGCCTTGCCGAAGCGGGCGCCGCCGACGGTGCGCAAGCCCTTGCGCAGATACCCGAGATCGCGATCGAACGCCTGTCGGGATCGGTGGCCGCGATCCTTTTGCCCGCCCGCAATCTGACGCTTTGCCACGCTCGTGAAGGCCAGTCCGCGCAGGAAAGCGCGCTGCTTGCGCAGATGCGCGGGCACCTGATGACGCGGGCGCAGCTGCATGGCTGCACGCTGGTCGCCAACAAGCTGTCGCTCGACGGCTCGCATGCTGCAGTGCCATATAAGGCGATCTCGACCCCGATACGCGACGAGACCGGGAAGGTCGTCGGCGTGCTGGCGGTGTTTCGCATCGATACTCAAGACGATTTTCAGCTGCGCGACGCCGAGGCGCTCGAATTGCTGGCGCGCAAAGCGTCGCAAATCATTCACGCGAGCTTCGACGCGGTCACCGGCATGCTCACGTCCGCCGGCTTTCTCACGCAAGCCGCGGCCAAGTTGAATGCGCAAACCGCCGGCGCCCACGGGCTGCTGTACATTGACATCGATCAGCTGAACGTGGTCAACGAGAATCACGGCATGCACGTCGGCGACGAGATCATCAAGAGCGTCGCGGCACTGGTCACCCGGCGAGGGCGCGAGGGCGCCCTGGTCGCGCGGATCGGAGGCGACCGGTTCGCCGTCCTCGTGCCGGGCTGCGGGATCGAGCCGGCGGCGCGGATCGCGGAAGAGCTGCGCAGCTCGGCGATCCGATTGAGCGGCGCTCGCGGCGACAAGCCGCTGCTGGTGTCGCTCAGCATCGGCGTGTCTCATATCGGCGAGCGCGATCGGCGCCTGGATCACGCGATCGCCGGCGCCGAACTGGCCTGCCGCGCCGCCAAGGAGCGCGGCCGCAATCGGGTGGAGATATTTTACGGCAATGCGCAGACCTTCAGCCACGGCCGTGCCGCGTTGGGCCTGCCCGCGGAGGCTACCGCAGCCCTCGCCGCGGATTCGTTCGAATTGCTGGCGCAGCCCATCCTGCCCTTGAGTGCGGCGCCGGCCGATCCGCGGTTTGAAATACTGCTGCGCGTGCGGGCCGGTGACGGCTCGCGTCTCGGTGTCGAGAAACTCATCGGCGGCGCGGGCTGCGAGGAACTCGCCCGAAGCATCGATCGCTGGGTCATCGAGCAATCCATTGCGCGCCTGGCAGACTGTCGGGACCTGCTGCGCCGGTACCCGGCACGGTTCTCCTTGAACCTGTCGGCCGCTTCGCTGGCCGACGGCGAGTTCTGGCGCATGTTGGAAGAGCAGATACGCAAGACTCGCATCGAGCCGGGCACCTTGAGCGTCGAATTCCCCGAAGAGGCGGCGAGCGGGCACATCGGTATGATCGCGCCCTTCATGTACCGATTGCGCGAACAGGGCGTTTCCTTTGCCTTGGACAATTTCGGGCGCGCCATCGGCTCGCTCTCGAACCTCAATGCGCTGCCGGTGTCGTGCATCAAAATCGACGGCAGCTTCAGCCGCGATCTCATCGACAACGCGAAATCCCAGTCAATGATGGTGGCGATCACGCAACTCGCGAAGACGTTCGGTTTGGAGACCGTGGCGGGGCATGTGGAGACCGATGCAATCCGCGCGCTTGCCGCGAAGTTGGGGGTGGATTACGGCCAGGGCTTCTTCATCGGCAAACCGCTGGCTCTGGACGATGTCATCCGCGACCTGCCGCTGTATTCCTGCTTCGCGGCTCCCACGGAACTGCGCGATGCGGCGGGAGTACAGGCGGCTCGCTTCAGCAGCTAGCGGCGAACCGCGGCCGCACGTATGCTGCCGCGTCTGGTGATCAAGAAATCGCGCAATTTGGTGCTGTTGGCGCTGAGCCTGTCGGTCGGTCTGTCGATCGGGCTTGCGCGCGGCGTCCCGGCGGACAAACCCGAGCAGCCGGACAAGCCCGCACCGCTCGGCCAGAATCTGCCGTGGCAGGATGCGCGGCTGCTGGCCGAAGTGCTGGAGCGCGTCGAGCGCGAGTACGTCGACCCCGTCGACGATCATCAGCTGCTGCAGGCGGCAATCCGCGGCATGGTTTCTTCGCTCGACCCGTACTCGGCCTACCTGGACATCGACGAGTTCGAGGACATCAAGATAAGCAGTTCCGGCCAGTACTCAGGGGTGGGCATCGAGGTGTCGATGGAAGACGGGCAGGTCGTGGTCGTCACGCCCTTCGAAGGTTCGCCGGCGGAGGAGGCCGGCATCCGTTCCGGCGACGTCATCGCGACGATCGACGGCGCCGCCGTCAACACCACCACTCTCTCGGACACCATTGAACGCATGCGCGGCAAGGAGGGCACCTCGGTCAGGATCGGAATTCTGCGCGAGGGCAGCACGGAACCGCTGCAATTCACGCTCAAACGCTCGCGCGTCCAATTGCACAGCGTGAGAGCCGAATTGCCGGAAGCCGGATATGGCTACGTGCGCATAGCGCAGTTCAGCGAAACCACTGGCGACGAATTGACCAATGCCCTGCGCAGCCTGCGCAAGACCAACGGCGCGCCGCTCAAGGGCCTGGTGCTCGATCTGCGCAACAACCCGGGCGGCGTGCTCGAGGCTGCGGTGGCCGTGGCGGACGCATTCCTGGACGGCGGCGTGATCGTGAGCGCCAAGGGCCGCACGCCTGAATCGAATTTCAAAATGAGCGCCACGCCCGGCGACGACCTCGACGGCGCGCCGCTCGTGGTATTGGTGAACGGCGGCTCGGCGTCCGCTGCGGAAATCGTCGCCGGTGCGCTCAAAGATCACCACCGGGCAACGCTCATGGGACGAACGACTTTTGGCAAGGGCTCGGTGCAGACGGTCATACCGCTGTCCGGCGACACGGCCATCAAGCTCACGACGTCGCTTTATTACACTCCTTCCGGCGTGTCGATCAATCACCGCGGCATCGCCCCCGATATCGTGCTTGAACGCGATCAGAAGCAGGCGGCGGCCCCGCCGGCCGATGCGCCGCTGCTGCAGCGGGATCCGGAAGTGAAGCGCGCGATACAGGAATTGAAGGTGCCGACGGTGAGCGGGCACGGAGCGGTGTCAGCCGCCGCCCGCTAAGAGAACGATTCGTGCGCAGTACGCGGTCCATCGAAATTCTCTGCCTGGCGCTCGCCGCACTGGTGCTCGTCTGGTCGCGGGCGCTGCTGACGCAATTGTGGCCGGTGCTCGGTCTGCTGGCGGCATTCACGGCGGCCATTGTCGCATTCCGGGCGCGCCGGTTCTTTCCGGGCCGAACCCGAACGCGGCTGCTGATCGAATCATGGTCCATGGTGATATTCATCACCGCCGTGCTGTGGTTCACCGGCAAGATCTCGAGTCCGCTGCTGAATCTGTATCTGCTGCCCATCATCCTGAGTGCGCTCACGCTCGGCCGCCTGGTCACGCTGCTGCAGGTCGGGGTGATCGCCGTGTGCCACCTGCTGCTGGCCGCAGCGACGCCGGATTTCGACGTCGTCTCGCTGGTATACGCCAGCCGGGCGGTCGGTCAATTGGCACCGTTCCTGTTGGTGGCCTTCCTCACGACGACGCTGTCCGCCGATATCACCGAGGCGCGCGAGCGCATCGAGAACCTGGCGCAATCCGATTCCTTGACCGGGCTTTACAATCTGCGCATGTTCAACGAGGTGTGGCAGCGGGAGCACGGCAACTGCGAGCGCGATCGCGGGACGTACTCGCTGCTGATGATAGACATGGACAAGCTCAAGGACATCAACGACAGTTTCGGCCACGAGGCCGGCAACAGCGCGCTTACCTTGGTTGCCCAGTGCCTGCAGCGAAGCATTCGGGGCACGGATACGGCGGCCCGCTTCGGCGGCGATGAATTTGCGGTGCTGCTGCCGGGCGCTTCGCCGGAAATCGCCGAAGCGGTGGTCAAACGCGTGCGCAACAACGTCTACAAGACCACGCTCGACCTGCGTTCACGGATGATCCGCTGCAGCGTCAGCATCGGGGTGGTGACTTACCCCAGGGACGGCCGCGACATGCGGGAGTTGCTGAGCATCGCGGATCGCAAGATGTATCGCGACAAAGAGCTGCGGCGCGCTCCCGGCGGCGAGATGAATGCGTGATGAGCCTCGTTAAACTGTTTGGAATTTGGCGGGAATGATGGCAAAGTTAGCGATGTGTCACGGCACAGCGTGATTGACATATGCTTACCTTGCCCAACTTGAGTTAAATCGCGTAGGAATGTAATGGGATCATCCATCAATCGAGGGCGAGTCGCCGCGGCTGCGTTGGGCGGCGCGCTCCTGAGCATCTTGGCGTTCTCGGCGGTCGCAAAGCCCGCGCCGGTGCCGAAACTGAAATCGAATTCCGTGTTCATCGTCGACCCGAGCGACTCCTCCATCTTGTATTCGCGCCACTCGGATGTGGCGGCGCCGATCGCCTCGATCACCAAGCTGATGACTGCGCTGGTGGTGCTGGATGCCAAGCAGCCGCTGGACGAGCCGCTCGAGATCACCGAGGCCGACCGGGATCTGCCGAAGGCCGGCTATTCGCGGCTCACGATCGGCACCGTGCTGACCCGCGGCGATCTCATGCATCTGGCGCTGATGTCGTCCGAAAATCGCGCCGCCCATGCCCTCGGTAGCAATTATCCGGGGGGCCCCGGGGCCCTGGTGGCCGCGATGAACGCCAAGGCCGCGGCACTCGGCATGACCAGTGCGCACTTCGTCGACCCGACCGGCCTATCCAGCGAGAACGTCGCCAGCCCAGAGGATCTGTCCAAGCTGGTGATCGCCGCCTCGCAGAATTCCATCATCCGCGAGTATTCCACCGATAGGAGCTACGCGGTGCGCGTCCACAGGCGCTTGGTCGAGTTCCGCAACACGGATAACCTGGTGGCCAATCCCACGTGGAACATCATCGTGCAAAAGACCGGCTACATCG
The DNA here is from genome assembly GCA_963837045.1 of uncultured Gammaproteobacteria bacterium. GTDB lineage: Bacteria > Pseudomonadota > Gammaproteobacteria > Steroidobacterales > Steroidobacteraceae > Bog-1198. The sequence goes on along the minus strand of CAWIMA010000008.1, from coordinate 480,350 downwards.
CCGAGGCCGGGAAGTGTCTGGTGATGGAGGCGGTGATCGAAGGCCGGAATGTGGTCATCGTGCTGCTCGATTCGCTGGGCAAGTACACGCGTGTCGCCGACGCCAAGCGCGTCAAGAGCTGGATGGAGGCCAGCGCGTCCGAGCGCGTCCGGGTGTCGATGCGCTGATACGGCGACGCTCGAAGGGCCGGTGCTGTGTTAATCTGATTTCACCAGCCAACGGACCCCCAAGAGACCGGTGTCACGCCAAACATCCGCGCCCGAGGCGAAAAATCGCCTGCTTCAGGCCCTGCCCCGTCCACACCGTGAGCGTCTGCTGGCACACGGCGAGCACGTCGAGCTCGCCTTCGGCGACGTGCTCTATGAGCCGGGGCAGCGAGTTCGCTACGTGTACTTTCCCACCCGCGGCTTTATTTCGATCATCACCACCGTCGGTGCAGACGACAGCCTCGAGATCGGGCGCTTCGGCGATGAGGGCATGCTGGGGCTGCGGCTGCTGCTGTTCTCCAAGGCGGCACCCGTGCGCGCGCTGGTACAGGGGTCCGGAGCGGCCTGGCGGATCAAGGCGGCGCCTTTCTGCCGTGAGATCGACAGCAGCATGCCGCTGAAGCGGCTGATGTACCGCTATCTCGACGTGAGGCTGCACCAGATTGTACAGACGGCCCTATGCGCGCACTTCCACAGGGTGGATGCGCGGCTGGCCCGATGGCTGATCACTACCGCCGATCAAATGCACTCCGATCAGTTCTACATGACTCAGCAATTCATTTCGTCCATGCTGGGCGTGCGCCGTGCGGGGGTTAACGGCGCGGCCTCTCTGCTGCAGGCGCGCAAGCTGATCCGATACTCTCGCGGCCGCCTCACCATTCTCGACCGCCGCGGCCTCAAATCAGCTGCCTGCGAATGCTACGCGGCGGACAGAAAGAACTACGCGAAGATCCTCGGCTGATTAGCGGACCGCCGATCGCAGGCCCTGCATGCGTTCCTCCTCGCGCAGCATGCCGCTCAGCAGCTCGCTGCTCTGCTGAAAGCCGTTTGCCCACGCGGGCAGCTCCGGCGACGGGGCTGCGTGCGCGAGCTCGGACAGCAGCACGCCCGGGTCGACGGCACCGGCCGGCCCCTTGAATATGCCGCGAACGGCGACCAGTCCGATCACCCGATCGTGCCGCAGGAAGCGATGCTCGAGAAACCCCCACCTTTGATTCCAACCGATCAACCGCGTGTGAATCTCAAAGCTTTCGAATGCCTTGAGGTCGCGACGAAACTTGGCGAGCGCATCGCCCACGACCGGGTGGGCGTTGCGCCGTCTTGCGACGCCGAGCACCCCGGTGCGCACGAACCAATGAATGCGGCCGATGTCGGCAAACGCCAGATACCTGCCGTTGTTCACGTGCAGGTTGAGGTCCAAGTCGTTCGGCCACACGCGCAACGACACCCGAGTGGTGCTTAGCAGATCCACTCTGGAAGCGGCGCTGAGGCCGATGCCGACGCGAATCAAGCGCAACCAGGGAAACACGGCAATGCCCCATGCAAACGCGGGTTGCCCGAGTGTAACCGAAGCCATCTCATCAGGGGGCCACGGACGCAGGCCGCCGCTGCGGCGGCGTGACTAGCGGACCGCGCTGTCCGGGTTGAGCGACAGCTCGCGCCGCAGCCGCGGGGCGAAGAGCAGAATCAGCGGGCCGCCAGCGCCCACGATCGCCGCGTGCAGGAGCCAGAACTCGGCGGACGAGAGTCTCTCGTAGAGACCTCCGAGGCGGCCGCTGATGGTGCTGCCCGCGAACATCGACAGATAATAGACGCCGACCATCATCGCATTGACCGCCGCCGGAGCCGAGCGCGAGAACAGCGCGATGGCAATGGGCGCGAAGTAGAGATAGCCGATGGCGGACAGAAAGTGATATGCGAGCACCCAAGCGAGCGGCACCTTGCCTAGTCCGTCGGCCGCCAGCTGACCGGCAGCCAGCCACACGATCGCCGCGGCGAACAGCAGGCAGCCAACGGCGAGTTTCCCGACATCATCCGGCTCGGTCGAGCGGGCCGCCTGCCAGCGCCAGAAGCGCAGCACGAGCGGCACCATCACGACGACGCCGAGAGCATCCACCGCCTGCAGCCACGGAACCGGCATCCTCCAGCCGGCGACCGCCAGATTGACGTGGTCCCGAGCCCATAGGTTGTAGGTGTTCCAAATCTGCGACTGCGCGATCCAAAATAGCGTCAACAGGGGCAGCATCAGGATCATGACGAGCACGACCCGCCGGTCGGCGGTTACCAGGTGCACCCGCACGACCTCGGCGCCCCGAAGGGCATCCGGTGCAAGATATCGCCCTCCCGACAGGTAGATCACCAGACCTGCCAGCATGCCGACGCCGGCGAAGGCGAAACCGTAGTGCCACCCATGGGCCTGGGCAAGCGCACCCGTGATAAGCGGGGCGACGAACGCCCCCGTGTTGAGCACGCTGTAATAGATCTGAAAGCCAGTGTCGCGCCGGTGATCATTTTTGGAATAAAGATCCCCCATCTGCGAGATCAAGTTGCCGCGCAGCGCACCTGCCCCCACGATGAGCAAGAGAAGCGCCACGAGGAAGAGCCGCTCGAAGACCATGCAGAAGTGGCCCGCGGTCATCAGCAGCGCACCGAGCGCCACCGCACGCCGCCGACCGAGCACCCTGTCGCCGAGCATTCCGCCGAACACGGGAGTCAGATACACCAGTCCGACGTACAGACCAAAGATCTGCGATGCAAGGGCCTGGGTCGACAGGGGTCCGGTCACGCCTTCAACCACGGCGCGGAACTGTGCAAAGCCGGCGATTTTCTCGACATGGCCCGGCAGCAGCAGTTCTCCGACCATGTACAGGACCAGGAGTGCCTGCATCCCGTGGAACGAAATTCGCTCCCACAGTTCAGTGCCGGAAGCGACGACGAGTCCGGGAGGATGACCGAGGAAATCGCGATGACTGGCCCGTGGCGCAGCTGCCAAAGCGTCGGCATGGGCGGCCACTACACCCACCCGCGCCTTGATGCTCCCGCCGCGCTCGACAGGTGCGCCGGCGTCAAAGGTTCTCCCATATCGGGCTCACCGCCTGATTACAATGAAGTCCATCTTCAGGGCGGATTCGCTCCCTGGCAAGGAGTCGAGTCACGATTGGCGAATGCCGCGGTTTTTTGGGAGGGTTTTTCGATGAGCAGGATGGTTCGCTTTCATCGGTACGGTGGCCCGGAACAACTTCAGATCGAAGAGCTCGATGTCGGCGCCCCCGGCACCGGAGAGGTCCGAATCCGGGTCGAGGCCATCGGCCTGAACCGCTCGGAGGCGATGTTCCGCGCCGGGGCCTATCTGCAGGCGCCGAAGCTGCCGTCGCTGATCGGCTACGAGGGCGTCGGCATCGTGGAAGCGCTCGGGCCCGCCGTGCAAGGCTTCTCGCCGGGTGACCGGGTCTGTGTGTTGCCGACCTTCCGTCTGGGCGAGTACGGTCTGTACGGGGAGCAGGCAATCGTGCCGGCGCGCAGCCTCATCGCGCCGCCGCCAGGGCTCTCCGTGGTCGAAGCCGCCTCCATCTGGATGCAGTACTTCACGGCGCTTGCGATCTATGAAGTTGCGCACGCCGCGGTCGGCGACCCGATCCTCATCCGCGCCGCATCCAGCAGCGTCGGCCTGGCCGCCATTCAACTTGCCAACTGGGCCGGCGCCGTGCCGATTGCGGCCACTCGCACCGGCGCGAAGACGGCGGCACTCAAGGCGCAGGGCGCGAAACACGTGATCGCAACCGAGGAGTCCGACCTCGTCGCGGAGGTGCGGCGCGTCACGGGCGGCAAAGGTGCGCGCATCGTATTCGATCCGGTGGGAGGACCTGACGTCGAACTCCTGGCGCAGGCGACTGCGGAGGCAGGAATCATCATCATTTACGGCGGGTTGAGCGGCCGGCAGACGCCATACCCGCATTGGCCCGCGGCGCTGAAGGGGCTGTCCCTGCGCGGCTGGGTTGCCTCCTCCATTTGGAACAAGCCGGAGCGATTCGCGCACAACCGGGATTTGATTCTGTACGGCCTGGAACAAGGGCGCTTGAAGCCGGTGGTCGCGAAGACGTTCCCTCTGGAACGGATCGTGGATGCGCACCGCTACCTCGAATCGAACCAGCAGCTCGGCAAGATAGTGGTGACCGTGTAGCTGAGCCCCTGCTTGCGCTAAAAATTGGCGGTGAAATGCACGCCCCAATTGCGGGGTTCGCCCAGCTGCGTATACAGCGTGCTCGGAAAGTTGGGCGGCACGTCGCCGAAGTAGAAACCGCGCACCGTGTAGTCCTTATTGAGCAGGTTTCTGCCCCATAGAGACACCTCGCAGCGCCCCGTCTGCCAACCCAACCGCGCATTCACGAGACCGTAAGGACGAGAGGTCGTCCAGTTCGGCGGCATGTCATAGTAGAACGAGCCCATACCCGTGACGTCCACGCGCGCGAACGGGCCGCGCGGGTCGCGCCAGACGGCATCGAGTGCGGCCTGCCAGGCAGGAGCGTGGGGCAGCGCGCGATTCGGGAACAGCACGCCGTTTTGCACGAATCCGCGGTAAAGCGTCTGCAGAAGACCCACCGATCCGCCGAATTCCCACTGCTGGGTGGCGCGCCACGCGAGGCTGCTTTCCAGGCCGTAGTTGTAGCCGGATGCGGCATTCCCGGTGTAGAAGACGAAGGTGTCGGGATTGTCGGGAACGAGCTGCTCGCCGGTGAGCAGCTGCTCGTCGTGGCGCGCCATGTAGAACAGTGAGGTATCGGTGCGCAGGCTGCCGTCCTTGAGCTTCGCCTTGTAACCGATCTCATAGTTCAGGTCCCATTCCGGGCTGAACAGCAGTTGATTCGCAGGCAGGCCTTGGCTCAGGTTGAAGCCCCCCGCCTTGTAGCCGCGCGAGATCAGCGCATAGATCTGCTGATCCTTGGCGAGCGTGTAATCCAGTGAAGCGTGGCCGCCCCAGAGATTGTTCTCCGGATCGAAATGATTGTAGGTCGTCGGCGCATCCGTATTGGCGGTCGAATCGTCGTAATGCGTGGTGCGGCGTTCGCCGCGCAGCCCGACGGACCAGCGCGTACGCGCGCCGAGATCGCCGTCCAGCTCGCCGTAGACGGCGCTGTTCAACGCGCGATACTGGCTTTGAATCACGGTCTGGCACGCACCCATGTCACTGCCGCAGGTCAAGTTCTGCGAGGCGTCGAAGGGATCGATGTAGATTCCGGTGCTGGTGTCGCCCAAGCTCTCGCGCAGCTGGAACGCATAGCCTCCGAACAGCCAGGACAGTCCATGCGCCGGCGTCTCGCCAAGGCGGATCTCCAGACTGCGGGTGGAGCGGTGACGAATTTGAATCTCGGTGTAATCATAGGTATACGGCGCCCAGAGTATCGGGTTGCCCCAGTCGCCGTCATAACCGTAGTCGACAGTCGTGTCCGCATAGGTCGCTATCGTGGTCAGCGTGACGGGCTCGATGCCCGTGTAGGTCGAGCGTGCTGAAACTCCCGTGGAATACTGCCGATCGACGCCCGGATGATCTGATTCGGTCGTCCGGCTGCCGTCATAGATCGACCATGCGTCGTAGCCGTTGTCGATCTGCACTCGCAGTACCGTCAGGTCGACGCGCCATTGATCGCTGGGCTCATAGCGCCACTTGCCGCGCAGCGTGAGCTCATTGCGATTGTTGGTATCGCGATCGAGGTAGGCATTGTGGTAGAAGCCGTTGCTGAAATACTGCTGCACGGCGAACCGGAAGGCCGAATCGAGCGAAGGCACGGGACCGGTGACCACCGCACCGGCGGAGCGTTCGCCATAGTCTCCAGCGTCGAGCTCCACGCGACTGCCGAAGGCGTCGGAGGGCTCGGCGCTTCTCACGTAGATGAGCCCGGCGAGCGCGTTGGCGCCGTAAACCGTGCCTTGGGGTCCATGCAGCACTTCGATGTGGTCCACATCGAACAAGGTCGCCGCCATCCCCAGTCCGCTGAAATCGATGTCGTCGATCAGGAAGCCCACCGATGGATTGGGAGCGCCCTGATATTGCTGCAGCTCCCCGATTCCTCGAATCTGGAAATAGCGCGGCAGAGACGTATCGCCGGCCCAATTGAGGTTCGGCACCAGCGCCAGCACGTCCTCGAAATTCTGCTGCCCGCCGTCGCGCAGCGTGGAGGCGTCCAGCACCGATGCGCTGCCGGGCAATTCCGCCTCCGGGACGGCTCTCAGGGTGGCCGTTACGATGATCTCGTTCAACTGAGTAGTGCTGTCTGCGGCATCCGCCGCCGCCGGGAGGGGTGATGTGAGGACGACGCCCTGCAGAAGGCAGAGCTGCACAAGAAAAGCCGATTTCCTTCCCACGCTCCCTCCGCCGGTACTAACCGGATCAGGTTCAATGGGTTCGCCGGTGCGCGTTCCTTTGAGGACGCAGCCGGCATCTCAGGCCCTTAAGGCCACCCCAGCTTGTTCGCGCCTTACTTTAAGCGATTATGGCGCCAATTCAATGCCCGGGGCGTCAATGCCCGGGGGCGCGTCAATGCCCGGCGAGGCGCAGGGCCGCGCCGAGCAGGCCGCCGGCGATCAAAATGACCGTGGGCAGGAAGCTCAAGCCGAAGCCTGCACTGCGCTTTGCGGGGTCCTTGACATAGCTGGCCGCGTAGATTGCGCGGCCGATCAGGTACACCAGTCCAATGGCGGCCGCCCACAGGGGGTTGAAATAGTGGCCAAATAGGTACAGCCCGGGAATAAAGGCAACCAACTGCTCCAAGGTATTCTGCTGAACACGAAAATACCGCTCGAAAATCTCATTTCCAGTCGTAGCCGGCGCCCTGACCCCATATTTGCCTCGCGCCCCGCCGACCCGGAAGCCGAAAACGATGAATTGCAGAAGTGCGAGCGCAGTCACGATATCGATATATGCCATGGATGTTCCTCTCTTGTTGTTGGATTCTAGCACTCCGTCGGCGTGCACTTTCCGGCAAGCTGCCGGCACCCCAAATGGCAAACGAGGCTTGAAATCCGCAATGAGTTCACCCCGCAGATCCACTCGTTCAGGCACCCGCGGATACGCCCACTTGATCGAGGTCGACGCCCCCGCGGCGCGGGTTTGGCGCGCCCTGACGGATCCGGCCCTGGTATGCATTTGGTCGGGACAGGAAGCGGAGATCGACGCGCGCGAGGGCGGCCTTTACCGCATTGGCAAGCGCAATGCCGGGGCCCGTGAAGCGCACATCGACATCTTCGATGCAAATCGCCGGCTGCGCCTGATCTATCTCAACGACCCCGACCTGCCGAGCAGCGATAGCGCCGTCGTGGACGATTTCCTGCTCGACGTGCGCAAAGGGGAAGGCACGACCTCCCTGCGTCTGCTGGGCTCGGGCGTACCCGAGGCGCCGAGCTGGGATCAGACGTACGTGCGCATCCGGATGGGCTGGGAGCGGTTCATGGCGCGCATCAAGGTAACGCTCGAGAGCCCGCCCCAGCGCAAGCCATCACGCGTGGAGCCCAAGGATCCGCCGCTGCCGGGATTGGATTACTGAGTTAAGATTGCCGCTATAAGGGGCCGATGGAGGCAGCATGCTGGGCTTTTTGATTCGGGCAGCCGTGGTCGCGCTCGGCTTGTGGCTGGCGACGCTGTGGGTACCGGGTGTACACATCGACACCCCTTCGACGTTGGTGCTCGCCGGCCTGCTGCTCGGAATCGTCAACTCCATCATAAGGCCCATAGCCATCGTGCTCACCTTGCCGATGACCATCGTCACTCTCGGTTTGTTTCTGCTGGTGATCAATGCGGGAATGGTGGCGCTGGTCGCATGGATCCTGCCGGGGATGCATCTGGCGGGTTTTTGGTCGGCTTTCTGGGCCGCGGTGCTCGTGAGTCTGGTGAGCATGGTCGGTTCGTGGTTCGTGGGGCCGAAGGGGAAAATCGAAGTCATCGTCAAACGGCGGTGATTCGATCGCGCGCTGCCGCGGCTCATTGCGCCTTCGGTTCGGCCAGCGTCTTCGGATCGGTGAGAGAGCCGCCCGGCAGGGTCAGGATGCACACGGCGGCGATGATGATCACCATGCCGACGAGTTGCAGGTTGGACAGATGCTCGTCGAGAAACTGCCAGCCGAGAAAGGACGCGATCGCGGGGTTCACGTAGCCGTACGTGCCGATCAGCGCCGGCGTCGCGTTGAGACTGAGCCAACCGTACGCGGTATAGGCGAGGCACGAGCTGAAGAACGTGAGATAACAAAGCGCCGCGAGGCCGGCCGGATTCGGCGACCAGTGGGCGGGATCGCCATGCGCGATGGCAACCGCCAGCAGCATCAGCCCGCCCATGCACATCTGCATGGCCATGAACATGAGCGAGCTCAAGTTCGTGTCGATGCTGCGGTAGTACAGCGTGCCCAGCGCCCAGGCGCAGCACGCGCTGAGCACCCCCGCCTGCGCCAGCAGGCTGGAGGCGCGCAGATCGCCCTTTGGGATCAGCATCAATGCGGTGCCCGCGAATCCAATGATCATGCCGAGCACCGCCCAGCGGGTCAGCGGATGTCCGCGACGCCCGAAAACGCCTAAGCCGGCGATCCAAAATGCCGCCGTGCCATTGAGCAGGGCCGACTGATTGGTCGGAATATAGTGTATCGCCCAGGTATTGAGCCCGTTGCTGGCGAACACCATGAAAAAGCCCGCGATGAGCACGTGGCGCCACTCGATCAGCCTGCTCGGAAAGGGATGGCCGCCCCAGAAACGAGCCAACAGTGCGAGCAGCGTTCCCGCCGTGAGGAACCGAATCGCCGAGAACAACGCGATCGGCAGATTGTTGACGGCGATCTTCGAGAACAAAAAGCTCGAACCCCACACCATGTAAATGGTGCCGAGGCACAACATGAGCTTCGCCGAATAGCGGGGATCGCGCATTGGAGTGTGAAGGATCGTAAGAACGGTGAAGGATCGTAAGAACGGCAGACTAAGCGGGGCGGCGCGGTGTTCCGGCGCGGAAAACCCAATAGCAGATGCCCAGGAGAACGACTGCGGCCCACCACCTGCCCCCGGGCCATTCGGCGTTCGAGGCGAGCACGTCCGGGTTCTTGCTGATCCAGATGCACATCGCGATGAAGATCCCCACCAGCGCTTCCCCGGTAATCAATCCCGCCGCGAACAGCATGCCGTTCTGCTTGAGATTGTCGCGTTCGACGCTCGCGCTGTGCCGCGCGTGCCAGCGATCGACCAGCTCCGCCACGATGCCGCCCGCCAGAATCGGCGTCGACACGTCGAGCGGAAGATAGATGCCCACCGCAACCGCGAGAACGGGCGCGCTCCAGCGTGACCCGCGCCGCTTCAGATACAAATCCAAAACGATGATCGCGGCGCCGATCAGCGCGCCGATCGCGATCATGCCGGTGGGCAATGTGCCGCCGAACATGCCCTCGGCGACCGATCTCACCAGATTCGCCTGCGGCGCCGGCAGGGGCTTGACGCCCGGATGCACCGGCTCGCCGATGCCATAGGCAAACTGCAGTACATTCATCACCGGCGCCATCACGGCCGCGCTCGCGAGCACGCCGACGCCGAGCATCACCTGCTGGCGCCAGGGCGTCGCTCCGACCAGTTGTCCGGCCTTCAAATCCTGCAGATTGTCGCCGGCCACGGCCGCCGCATTGCAAACCACGGCGCCGATGAACACCACCGCGACCGCGCCGACCGAGGATTTGTCCCCGACCATCCACATCAGCACCAAAGAGGCGAACAGAATGGTGCAAATCGTGATGCCCGACACGGGGTTGTTCGATGATCCGACCAGACCGGCCATGTAGCCGCTGACGGAGGAGAACAGGAAGCCGGCCACGATCATGATGACCGCCATCGCAAGTGCTACGCCGATCGTGCCGACCACCAGGTAATAGAGCACGAACAAAGGCACGACGAACAGGGCGATGCAGACCAATACGCCGCCCATGGGAAGGTCGCGCTCGGTGTGCGGTATATCGGCGGATTTGCGGCCGCTCACCTTGAGTCCGCTGCGAATCGCGGACCACAGAGACTTGCGCAGCGACCACAATGCCCAGAGCGCCCCGGTCAGCATGCAGCCCACACCGATGTAGCGCACCTGCGCGCGCCAGATGGCGAACGCCGCGTCCTCGGCGTCGAGGCCGATCAGCTTTTGCATCAGCACGGGGTCATGCTCGAAGAAAAAGCTGTTGTAGAGCGGTATGGCCAGCCACCAGGAGAACAGGCCGCCCGCCGCGATCAGGATCGCGACATTGAGTCCCACGATGTAGCCGACCGCGAGCAGCGCCGGTGAGAAGCCGTAGCCGAAAAACGCGATGCCGCGCTGGCCGATGAATCCCTGAGCCGTGAACGTTTCGGGCAACCAGCGCAGGCCCGAGGTCACGAGCTTGAACGCCCCGCCGACGGCTGCCGCCATCGCCAGATATTTGGCGCCGATGCCCGGGTTGGCGCCCACCTTCAGCACCTCGGCCGCGGCGACGCCCTCGGGAAACATGAGCCGCTGCTCGATGATGAGCGTGCGGCGCAGAGGCACCGAGAACAATACTCCGAGCAGTCCGCCCAAGCCGACGATGGCGAGCGTCCACCAGTAATCGAAACTCGTCCAGTGATGAAGCAAGATGAGGGCGGGCAGAGTGAAAATCGCGCCGGCGGAAATCGAGCTGCCGGCGGATGCGCCGGTGGCCACGATGTTGTTCTCGAGGATGTTGGCTCGGCCGAACAGCGGTAGCACCGCCATGGAAATCACCGCCGCCGGGATGGCCGTTGCCACCGTAAGACCGGCGAACAGACCGACATAGGCATTGGCCGAGGCGAGGATCACTGTCAGGATGACGGACAAAATGATCGCCTTCAGCGTGAGTTGCGGGGCAGGCAAAATGCTCAGACGGGCTCCTAGACTCCGGCGCCGCGCTCGGCTTCGTCCGCTTCTTGTTTGGCGCGCGCCGCGATTTTATCCTTAAGCAGCAATCCCGCCATGATGATCCCAATCTCGTAAAGGAGATACATCGGCACGGCCATCGCGCTCTGCGACACCGCGTCGGGGGGCGTCACGAAGGCGGCGAAGATGAATATGCCCAGGAGCACGAAGCCGCGATTTTTCTTGAGCGTCGCCAGCTTCACGAAGCCGGTCCAAACCAACAATACAGTGGCCACCGGGACTTCGAAGGCCACGCCGAAGGCGAGCAGCAGGACCATGACGAAATCCAGGTAGCTTCCCATGTCGGTCATCATCTGTACGCCGCTGGGCGTGGTGGCGACGAAGAAGCTCAACATCACCGGAAACACGACGTAGTAGGCGAAGGCGGCGCCCAGATAGAACAGCAAGATGCTCGATATCAGCAGCGGTACCGCGAGCTTCTTCTCGTGCCGATACAGTCCCGGCGCGACGAACGCCCAGGCTTGATAGAGCACGTACGGCATGGCGATGCCGATGGCGAGCACGATCGCGAGCTTGAACGGCACCGTGAACGGAGCAACGACGCTGGTCGCGATCAGCGTGGCCCCCGGGGGCAGTTTATGCTTGAGCGGCTCCGCGACGAACGTGAACAGCTGGTTCATGTACATCGCGCACGGGATGAAGCAAATCCCCACCGCCGTCATGGCCTTGAGCAACCGATCGCGCAGCTCGAGCAAGTGCGAGATCAACGTACCTTCGGCGAGCCCGTCCGGTTCGCCCTCTGGCTCGCTCATTGGCTCGATTGCTTCGGATCGACGCTCGCCGGCGCGGGATGCACGTCTGGGTGCGGATCGGCGGCGGGCGCCGCGGGATGCATCGCGGCGGCCGAGGTGGGGTGCATCGCGGCGGCCGAGGTGGGGTGCACGTCTGGGTGCGGATCGGCGGCCGGCGGCGGTGCAGCCGACTGGGGTGTCGGAACGCTCAACGCGGGCGGGTCGATCGGGCGAGCCGGCTTGGCGGATTCCCTCAGCAACTCTTCGGCATTCACTTCACGCTCCAGCTGCTCGCTCAGCTGCCGCGTCATCAAGCGTGCCCGGCCCATCCAGTTGCCGACCTTGCGCGCAACCTTGGGCAGCCGCTCCGGCCCCAGCACCACCAGTGCGATGGCCGAGGTGAGCAGAATCTCCGAGAAGCCGAAATCAAGCATGCAACATCAGACGTTGGTCTTCGGGGGCGCCTTGACCTCGGCCTCGCGCGCAGCTCCGTCGCGCACGACGCCCGGCGTGGCGACGCCCGGTTCGAAGTCGGCGTCCTTTTTTTCCTGCTTCAGCTGCTTGAGCTGTTCTTCCGACTCGCCCTCGCTCATCGCTTGTTTGAAGCCCTTGACGGCGGCACCCAGATCCGAGCCGATCGAGCGCAAGCGTTTGGTGCCGAAAACCACCAATGCGATCGCTAGAATGACCAGTAGCATTTTTGAATCGAACATGTCGCTTCTCCGAGTCCACGGCGGTATGAGGGCGCCAATAATACGCCAAAGGGATTATGACATTTGACAGCGAGCGACCGATGCGTGTTCGGTCGCATTTGAGGTTTAGCCGCAATTAGTTCTCGAGCCAGAAAGTCACAGGTCCGTCGTTCGTGAGCGACACCTGCATGTCGGCGCCAAACGTGCCGCTCTCAACCGGCGAGTGCTGGGCGCGCGCCGCCGCCACCAGCGCGAGGAACAGTTGGCGCCCCTGCTCCGGCGGGGCTGCGGTCGAGAAGCCCGGCCGCAGGCCGTGCCGTGTATCGGCCGCCAACGTGAATTGCGGAACCAGCAGAAGATCTCCGGCGATCTGGCTCAGATTGAGGTTCATTTTGCCTGCTTCGTCGGGAAAAATACGATATTTAAGCAAACGCCCCAGCAGCCGGAGCGCGGTTGCTTCATCATCCGCCGGCCGCACTCCCACCAGCACCAACAGCCCTCGGCCAATCGAGGCGGTAAGTTCGCCGGCAATATGCACCTGAGCTTCAGAGACGCGCTGCAGCAATGCAATCATGCGCGGCGCTCAAGCCCTGCGGGCGCGCCCGGCAGTGCACAGCGCTCGAAATCCGGCGGCCACGAACGGGGCGAGGCGCTCGTGCACGCTGTCCAAATCCGAGGACTCGCAACGCCCGCCCGATAACCGGTCGATGCGGCCCGTCTCGGCAAAGGTCAGCGTCAGTGCGCCGGTCAGGAATTGATAGCCCCAATAGATCTCGCGCGCCGAACAGCCGGGCAGAACCTCGCGCAGCGCGGCGATGAATTTTTCCACCAGCGGATCGAAATGCTGCGTCATCAGCACCGGCGCCCACTCGGGTGAATTGTTGACGTGCGCCACGAGCGCAAAATAGCTTTTCCAGCCCGGGCCCCCGCGAGCCGAGCGCTCCAACAGCGGGTAGGTGAACGCATTGACGATGTGTTCAAGCGAGGGAGTCCCGGGCAATGCCGCGCGGCGGACATCTTCCAGCATCGCGAGGCGTTCGGGATTGAGCTGTTCGGCGCGCCGCTGGAATACGGCTGCGAACAACTCGCGCTTGCCGCCGAAATGGTAGCTGACGAGAGCCACATCCACGTCAGCGGCCTTGGTGATCTCGCGCACCGACACTCCGTAGAAGCCATGGCGAGCGAACAGCCGCTCGGCGGCATCGAGGATTCTGTCCTTTCCGGGCCTGGTTCCAGCCTTTTTGCTCGTTTTTCTGCGGCGGGCGGCCATTTTTTCATTCTCCCGGGTTGCCGCCGCGTCTGCAACGCCGGCGCCCCGGGTGCCGGGGGCGTCTGAGCTTCCGGCGCCATTGGGGTCAACAGATACCACTAATCGGCGAAATGTGCCGAATAATGGCATAGTTTTACCACATCATTCATAAAATCAGACAAGTGTGAGATAGGACACGAATCAGCGTAAAACTTGGACCGCGGTGGATTATCAGTATTCAGAAGGCGAATAATTCGGATAAAAAATGGACGAAACTGAGCTAAACCATCTCCAGATTTGCATACGACAGCATCAGCCACTTGGTGCCCTGATGTTCGAAATTCACCTGGATACGGGTATGAGGCCCATTGCCCTCGAAGTTCAGGACCACGCCGTCGCCGAACTTCGAATGTCTCACTCGGCTTCCCATCCGCATCGCCGGCGCCGGCGATTCGTCGAGGCCGCTGCGCTTCACGAAGACCGGCCTTGATACCTGCAAGCGCGGGCGAATTTCCTCGATCAATTCGGGCGGCAGTTCGTTGATGAATCGAGAAGGTTGCCCGTACTGGTCCACACCGTACAGGCGGCGCTGTTCGGCATACGTGATGTACAGCTGACGCATCGCGCGCGTCGCACCCACGTAGCACAGCCGGCGCTCCTCCTCGAGCCCGGCCAAGTCGGCCACCGAGCGCTGGTGCGGAAACAGCCCGTCCTCCATACCGGCGAGGAACACCACCGGAAATTCCAGGCCCTTGGCGGAGTGCAAAGTCATCATTTGCACACTATCGGCGTATGGATCCGCCTGGCCCTCGCCCGATTCCAGTACGGCGTGGGCGAGGAAGGACTCGAGCGGCTGCATGTCGGTTTCCCCTTCAGGCGAGAAGCCGCGCGCGGCACTGACGAGTTCGAGCAGGTTTTCGACGCGCCCCTCGCCGCGCTCACCCTTCTCCTTTTTGTAATGCTCGATCAGCCCGCTCCTTTGGATCACATGGTCAACCTGCGCGTGCAATTCCAATCCGCGAACCTCCTCGGCGAGCGCGTCAATGAGGCCCAAAAAACTCTGCAGCGCCTGCGCCGCCCGCTGCGCGAGGCCGCTCTGCACGCACAGGCCGGCCGCCATCCACAGCGAGGTCCCGCTCGAGCGCGCCGTGTCGCGCAGCAGCTCCAGCGTCTTCGCGCCGATGCCGCGCGTCGGCACATTCGCCACCCGCTCGAACGAGGTATCGTCCGCGCGGCTGGCAACCAGACGCAGGTACGCGAGTGCGTCCTTGATCTCGGCACGCTCGAAAAATCGCAATCCGCCATACACGCGATACGGCATGCGCGCATTCAAGAACGCCTCCTCGAAGACTCGCGATTGGGCGTTGGAGCGGTAGAGCACTGCCACTTCGCGCCGCGCGCCGCCGCGCTCGACCCAATCGCGTATCCGATTCACGACGAAGTCCGCTTCATCGCGCTCGTTGAACGCCGCGTACAGTTTGACGCGTTCGCCGTCATCGCCGCTGGTCCACAGCGTTTTGCCGAGGCGGCCCGCATTGTTGGCGATGAGCGCATTGGCCGCCTTAAGGATCGTGCCGGTGGAGCGGTAGTTTTGCTCCAGCTTGTACAGTACCGCCTGCGGGTAATCGCGGCGAAACTGATTCAAATTCTCGACTCGTGCGCCACGCCAGCGATAGATGGACTGATCATCGTCGCCCACCACGAACGGCATGCCCGCCGGCCCGGCGAGCAGCGTGAGCCATTTGTATTGGATGGCGTTGGTGTCCTGAAACTCGTCCACCAGCACGTGGCGAAAGCGCGTTCGGTAGTGCTGCAGCAGCGGGGCGTTATCGCGCCATAATTCATAGGCGCGCAGCAGCAATTCGGCGAAATCAACCACCCCCGCCCGCTGGCACGCCTCTTCATAGGCGTGGTAGATCTTGATCAGCTGTCGCCGCGTGGGGTCGCCGTCATCCTTGAGGTGCTTGGCTCTCAGGCCCTCGTCCTTTTGCGCATTGATGAACCAGAGAATCTCGCGCGGCACCCAGCGTGCCTCGTCCAGATCGAGCGCCTTGAGCACCTTGCGCAGCAGCCGCGCCTGGTCCTCGGAATCCAATATCTGAAAGTTCTGCGGTAGGCCGGCTTCGCGCCAATGCAGGCGCAGCAGGCGGTGAGCGAGGCCGTGAAAGGTGCCGATCCACAGCGCGCCGCCGGAATACCCCAGCAGGGTTTCGATGCGGCTGCGCATCTCCGCGGCCGCCTTGTTGGTGAACGTGACCGCCAGGACGCTATGAGGCGAGGCGCCTTCGACCTGGATCAGCCAGGCCACCCGATGCACCAGCACCCGCGTCTTGCCGCTGCCGGCACCCGCCAGAACCAGCGCCGCCCCAAGCGGCGAAGCGACCGCTTGGCGCTGCGCGTCATTCAGACCAGCGAGCAGGTGAGATACGTCCATCAGGGCGCGGATTGTACTGTAGCCCCCTGCGGGGACAAGCGCTCGCGCAGCCTAGGAGCCTGTTCAGGCTCCTAGGCGCGGCGCGGTTCCCCGATCACCTCTTCGGCGAACTCGATCAGCGCGATGACCAGCGACAACACCACCGGCCCAACGATGATGCCGAGCGCGCCGAAGGCGGGGACGCCGCCCAGCACCCCGACGAAGACCGCCAGTCCCGAAATACTGGCTCGCCCCGAAATCAACATCGGCCGCAGCACATTGTCGATGCCGGCGAGCATCAGCCCCCAGACCAGCATGAAGATGCCATAGCCCCAGCGCCCGTCATAAAACAGCCAGCCGGCCGCGGGAACCCACGCAAATGTCGCGCCGCCGACGGGAAGCATCGACACCAGCGCCACCAGCACGCCGAATACCACCGGCGAGGGCAAACCGGCGATGGCGAATCCGATGCCGAGCAACAGCCCCTGCAGCAGTGCCGTCATGGTCGTGCCGATTACGATGGCGCGCGTCACGGCGCTCAACTGGCGGAACAGCCGCTCCTTGCGCGCCTCGTCCAGGGGAATGAGCCGGCGCGCCCGAATCCACATCGCATCGCCGTCGCTCAAGAAAAAGAACAGCAGAAACAACATGATTGCAAACGCGACGAGCGAACCGAGCGCCCCCAGGAAAAACGCCCCGGAGAGGCTCGCGGCGCGATGCAATACCTCCTGGGAACCCGATATCAGCCAGGATTGGACCTGGCCTGCGGAAATTCCCGCGTGTGCCTGCAGCCACACGTTGGCGCGGGCGATCATCGGAAATTGTTGCAGGTCCGAGAAAGTCTTGATGTCCAACTGCTGCGCCCAGCGCTGCAGCTTCTGCACCAGCACCGAAATCTGCGCCACGAATTCGATCGACAGGGCGCTCAACGGCAGCAGAATGACGATCGGCGTCAGGACGGTCAGCAGGCCGGCTGCGCCGGCCTTGCCGTGCAGACGGCGCCGCAGCCTCAGATTCAGCGGGTGCAGCAGAAATGCCAGAAACGCGGCCCAGCACAGCGCGGCGAAAAACGGCCTGAATATCAGAACGAGCGCATAACATAGGAGCGCAGCCACCACGAGCGCGAATATGCGCGGATAAAAAGTCGATTCGGCCGGCATGGCCTCATCCTAACATCGACGGCCACGACGGTGCCGGCGGCGCTCCTAAAACCGCGCCGAGTCGCGTAGCATTGACGTCGCTAAGGCCGAGAGATCGAAATGGCAAGGATAACCGTCAACAATCAGGTGCTTGACGTCGACGCAGCACCCGAAACGCCGCTGCTATGGGTGCTGCGCGATCACCTCGGCATGACCGGCACCAAGTACGGCTGCGGTATGGCCCTGTGCGGCGCGTGTACCGTCCACGTCGACGGCGTTGCGATGCGCTCGTGCATTTTGCCGCTGCGGACGCTCGAGGGAAAAACCATCACGACCATCGAGGGCCTGTCGCAGGGCCGCGCTCACCCGGTGCAGCGGGCCTGGATCGAACTCGACGTGCCACAATGCGGATATTGTCAGTCCGGACAGATCATGTCTGCGGCGGCGCTGCTGCGAAGCAATCCGACGCCCAGCGACGCCGAGATCGACGCGGCCATGGCCGGCAACATCTGCCGCTGCGGTACCTATCCGCGAATCCGCAAGGCGATTCATCGCGCGGCCGAATTGCTGCCGCCGGATGCGCCGTCTTGAGCGCGCCTTCGGTCAACTCGAGCCGCCGCGATTTTTGCAAACGCACGGCCGCGGTCGGCGGCGGCCTGGTGCTGGCGTTGACGCTGCCGGCCTTTGGCGGGCGTTCCCAGTCGCGATCTCTGGCCGGCGGCCAGTTGAACGCATGGCTCAAGATTGCCGCGGACAACTCGATCACCGTCATCGTCGACCGCTCGGAAATGGGACAGGGTGTCTACACCGCGCTGCCCATGCTGCTGGCTGAGGAACTCGAGGTCGATCTGGCGCGGATCAACGTCGTCGCGGCGCCGGTCGGCGATGCGTACGTCAACGCCCTCAACGGCGGTCAAATCACCGGAACCAGCAACAGCGTGCAGGATGCATGGGAGAAGCTGCGCATTGCGGGGGCGACGGCCCGCACCATGCTGATTGCGGCTGCGGCTCAGGCGTGGCGGGTGGATCCGGCGGAGTGCCGCGCCACAAATGGCACGGTGGCGAACGCCCACGGCAAGACTTTCACCTATGGCGAACTGGCGAGCGCCGCCGCCGGGATGCCGGCGCCCATGACGGTCAAGCTCAAGCCCAAGGGCGCTTTTCGGCTGATCGGCACCTCGATACCGCGGCTCGATACGCCGGGCAAAGTGGACGGCAGCGCCGAATTCGGCTTGGACGTCAAACTGCCAGGAATGCTGTATGCGGCCCTGGCGCAGAGTCCCACGCTGGGCGGCAAAGCCGCGGCGGTGGACGCGTCGCAGGCGCAGGCCATGCCGGGAGTGCGCAGGGTGCTGTCCACCGCCAGCGGCGTGGTCGTGGTGGCGGATCATTTCTGGCAGGCGCTGCAGGCGCGCAACGCATTGCGGATCACCTGGGATCCGGGGGCCAACGCGCGACTCGACAATGCGGCCATACAGGCCGTGCTCAAGCAGGCCGCCGCGACGAACCAGGGGCTCGTGGCGCGCAAGGACGGCGACGCCGCGGCGGCGCTCAAATCGGCGAAACGCACGCTCGAATCGGTATACGAATTGCCGCTGCTGGCGCACGCGACCATGGAGCCGATGAATTGCACCGCCGACGTCAAGGCCGACCGCTGCGACCTGTACGTGGGAACTCAAGTGCAGCAGATGGCGCAGGCGACGGCCGCGGCCGCGGCCGGGTTGAAGCCCGACCAGGTCAACGTCAAGACCACGCTGCTCGGCGGCGGATTCGGCCGCCGATTGGATGTCGATTTCATTCCTGCGGCGGTCGCGGCGTCGAAAGCGGTCGCAGCGCCGGTGAAGTTGATCTGGACACGCGAAGACGACATGACCCACGACATGTACCGCCCGCCCGCGCGGGAGGAGATGAGTGCCGGATTCGACGCCGCTGGCAGGCTGGCCGCATGCAAGATGCACATCATCAGCCCGTCGATCACGGCGCGCTTCGCCCCGGACGGCACGGATCCGTTCGATTCGGTGGTCGAATACGCCGCCAACTATCCCTACGCCGTGCCGAATTTCCTGTTGACCTATTCGCGCCAGGAAATCGGCATCGACGTGGGCTACATGCGTTCCGTCAGCCACGCGCCCAATTGCTTCGTGATCGAGAGCTTCATGGACGAGCTGGCGGCGGCGGCGTCCAAGAGTCCCCTCGACTTCCGCCTGGAATTGCTCGCCGCGAAGCCGCGCCATGCAGCCGTGCTCAGTCTCGCCGCGCGGCGCGCCGGGTGGGGTCATGCGCCGCCGGGGCGCCACCTCGGACTCGCCTTGATGGAGGGCTACACGACGCTGTTGGCGCAGGTGGCTGAGATATCGGTGGACGGAGGCGAGCTCAAAGTGCACAAGATCACCTGCGTCGTCGACTGCGGCCAAATGGTCAACCCTCGCATCGTCGAATCGCAGATCGAAAGCGCCATCGTGTTCGGTCTGTCGGCGGCGCTGTGGGGCGATGTGACCATCGGCGCCGGCCAGGTGCGGCAGACGAATTTCAACTCCTACCGCGTGCTGCGCAGCAACGAAGTGCCGGAACTCGACGTGCATCTGCTGGACAGCGATGCCCCGCCCGGCGGCATCGGCGAACCTGCGGTGGCGCTGGTGGCGCCGGCGATCTGCAATGCGATATTCACCGCCACGGGCAAGAGGCTGCGACGCTTGCCGATTGCCGCGCACACGCTCGGCTGAACTGGAAATCCGTCCCCTTAAGTAGATGTCCGGATGCGGCGGCGCCGGCGCCGCGCGATGATCGGTGCGTGAAATCGCAACTCATCACCCGGAGCAGGCGCATGAGTAGAGTAGAACAGGCATTGCATGAAATCCTACTGATGGGCATCGATTCGGAGCCGCAGGAAGTGCTGATGTTGAAGGCGCGCGCCGTCATCGAGAAGTTCAAGGCAGATTCAGCGACCTTCCACCAGCGAGCAGGGTTTCCCGACACAGGCTTTCGCGTGGCCGGCGATCTGCTGCAGCTGCGCGATGCGGTGGATCGAGAAATCGATCGCCGCGTCGATGAGGATTTGGCGGATAACGTGTGCGATCTGCTGGAGCATCTGGCCGGACACCTGCGCACCGAAACCGGCGCGTCCGCGGAATCGGCGAACAGCCCGTAGCGGAGCAGCGGTTCACGAGCCGCGCCGCTGTTGCAGTTGGCGCCTCACCTGGTCGAGCGAGATGCGTCGTTCCTCCCCGGCGGCCGGTGCGGCAGCGGCGGGCGCCCACGCTTGCCCGAACACCACCTCGTAGGTCGCGGGCAGGCGGCCCTCGCGGCGGTGAATCTCATAGGCCGCTTCCATGGCGGCGTACCTGCGCGGCCCGGTGAGCCCCTTGAGTCTGCCCGCCGTGGCATTGCGCGCGCCCACCGCCTTCAGATCGGCGGCGAGCCGGCGTACCTCGGAGTAGGTCAAGGTGAAGCGTTCGACGTCGAGCACGGGCGCCGCGAAGCCGGCGCGCACCAGCGCGTCGCCGAGATCGTGCATGTCGATGAACCGAAGCACGTGGCTGTGCGCATCGACCTGCGCCCACGCGGCGCGCAATTCGCGCAGCGTATCGGGACCGAAGCTGGTAAAGCTCAACAGTCCGCGCGGCGCGAGTACGCGGCGAAATTCCGCAAACACGGCATCCGGGTCGCTCCACGGGAGCATGCAGTTGCTCAATACCAGGTCCACGCTGCCGTCGGCGAGCGGCAGCCGCGCGGCGTCCGCGCACACCCGGGCAAAGGGCCGGAACCACGTTTGCTGCCGCGCGGCCTCCCGCAGCATACCCACCGCGGAATCCAGCGCGATCACGCGGGCGGCCGGGTAGCGGCGCCTGAGCGCCCGGCTGGCATGGCCGGTACCCGCGCCGGCATCGATGACAAGCCGCGGCGCGAGTACGGTCAAATCGAGGCGCTCGAGCAGCAGCTCCCGCACCTCGGCCTGCAGCACGGCGGCCGCGTCATAGGTCGCCGCCGCACGATCGAACGAGCGCCGCACCCACGCGACGTCGAGGGCGTAGGCGTCGGCCTCGATTCTCATGGGCAGAACATCGCTCATGCGCTCAACGAAACTGGTAGTCGAGGAGGATCCCGATGAAAACCGACATGCCGAAATAGTTGTTGCTGAGGAATGCCCGAAAGCACGCCGCGCGTTCGCGGCTGCGAATCAGCCACAGATGATGAACAAAGAAAACCGCTCCGGCGATCAATCCCGCGCGGTACCAATTCCCCAGGTGCAGCATGCGCCCTGCGAGATACAGCGACAGCAGCGTCATCGCCTGCAGCGCCGCGATGATGTGCCGGTCCGAATCGCCGAACAGAATCGCGGTGGAGCGCACGCCGATTTTGAGGTCATCGTCGCGATCGACCATCGCATACATGGTATCGTAGACGGTGACCCACAGCATGTTGGCGATGAGCAGCAGATAAGCCACGCGCGGCACGTACTCGAGCTGTGCAGCGAACGCCATCGGGATTCCCCAGCCGAAGGTTAGTCCGAGGTAGAGCTGCGGCACGGACAGGAAGCGCTTCACGAACGGGTAGCTCACCGCCAGAAACGCGCCTGCCACCGCCCACAGCAGGGTGAATTTGTTCAGTTGCAGCGCCAGCACCAGGGCCCCCAGCGACAGCACGGCGAACAGAATCAGCGCCTCGAGGGTGGAAATGCGGCCGGCGGCCAGCGGCCGCGACCGGGTGCGCTCGACGTGCGGATCGAAGCTGCGATCGGCGTAATCGTTGATTGCGCAGCCGGCCGAACGCATGAGCACCGTTCCGACCACGAAGATGACGAACAGGCGCGGCTGCGGCTTGCCGCGGCCGGCGATCCACACCGCCCACAGCGTCGGCCACAGCAGCAGCCAAATGCCGATCGGGCGATTCAAGCGCGTGAGCTGAATATAGTCCTGCAAAGTGCCCACAATTCTGGGCAGCTCATTGGTGGTCCACGGGTGAAAGCGCACGCGGTAGGCAAACCATCGCCAGCGCTGGGCGATGATTTCCGCCAGTTCGATGCCGGAGCGCGGCAGGTGCACGCTCTGACGGCCCTTAGGAGCGGCCCATGGCGGGCAAAAACACTTCCTGCACGAGCAGCGGCGCGCCGCGCAGCCGAATTCGCGAGCGCCGAGCCCACAAGCCAGACGGCGTGAGGTCCGCCTCGCGCAACGCACGCGCGCTCAAGCGCTCGGCGGCCGGCAGCCATGCGTACTCGTAGGAGCTGCGCTCGACGCCCGAAAGCTCGTGCAGCGTCTCGCTCACCGAGGCATCGCCCAGCTCGGCAAGCCATGGGTGAACGCACAGCGTGGAGTCCGGGATGACGGTCTGGGCAAACACCCAGACCTGATCTGCGCAGCACAACTCGACCTCCCGAAACAATCCCGCGTTGTCGGCGACGCGCAGCGCCGTCTGCAGGGTGGCTTCGAGCAGCCCGGTCCACTGCTCAACCTGGCGCAATCCGAACCGCTCACCGCACGCGGCGCGCATGCGCAGCGTGATCAGGCCCTTGCCGATGAGCCACGCGCGCAGCGCCGCGTCCACGCTGAACTGGCCCAGGCGTTCCGCCGGCAGCCATTGAATGGAATCGACTCGGCATGCATTGTTCGGTGTCATGCGCGACATTCTAACCGACTCGACCGTATTGCTCCGCATGACCCACCCAGCGCCGGATCAGCGGCGCGACGTGCAGTGGCCAGCCGTGCAGCAGCGCTTCGGCCGCCACTTGCACCCGCGGCAGCAGATCGGCATCGCGCAGCAAATCGGCGACACGCATTTGCGCGAGCCCCGTCTGGCGCGTTCCGAGCAGTTCGCCGGGCCCGCGCAATTCGAGATCGCGGCGCGCGACCTCGAAGCCGTCGTTGGTACGGCGCATGACGGCGAGCCGCTCGCGGGCCAGAGGCGACAAGGGGGCTCGATACAGCAATAGACAGGAGCTCGCATGCCCCCCGCGGCCCACGCGCCCGCGCAGCTGATGCAATTGAGCGAGACCCATGCGCTCCGCATTCTCGATGACCATCAATGTGGCATTGGGCACATCGACCCCCACTTCGATGACGGTGGTTGCCACCAGCAGCTGGATCTCCCCGTCCTTGAAGCGGCGCATGGTGCGCTCTTTGGCCGCCGCCGGCATGCGACCGTGCACCAGGGCCACGGCGAGCTCCGGCAGCGCTTCGCCGAGTGCGGCGGCCGTCTCCTCAGCCGCCCGATAGGGCATGTACTCCGATTCGTCGATCAGCGGACACACCCAGTAAGCCTGCCGGCCCTCGAGGCATGCGGTGCGGATGCGCATCACCACTTCGTCGCGTCGCGCATCGGCCAGCACCACGGTCTTCACCGGCATACGGCCGGGCGGCAGCTCATCGATGATGGACACATCGAGGTCGGCGTAGGCGGTCATCGCCAGAGTGCGCGGAATCGGCGTCGCGGTCATGATCAATTGATGCGGCTGGCGGCCGCCGTGAGCGCCCTTTTCGCGCAAGGACAGGCGCTGATGCACGCCGAACCGATGCTGTTCATCCACGATCACCAGCGCGAGCGAGGCAAACGCCACGCCTTCTTGAAAAAGCGCGTGAGTGCCGATGACGAGCGGCGCCAGACCGCCGCGAATCCTCTCGAGCACGGAGCTGCGCGCCTTGCCCGTCTGCCGCCCGGTCAACAGCGCCACCTCGATTCCCAGCGCCTCGAACCAGCGCCGGAAATTTTGCGCATGCTGGTCGGCGAGCAGCTCAGTGGGCGCCATCAGCGCCACTTGCCGGCCCATCTGCACCGCCTGGGTGGCGGCCAGCGCGGCCACGAGGGTTTTGCCGCAACCCACGTCGCCCTGCACCAGGCGCAGCATCGGCGTCGAGAGCTTGAGATCGCGCTCGATTTCATGCAGTACGCGCTGTTGCGCGCGCGTCGGGTGGAACGGCAGCGCGCCCAGCAGGGCCGCTTTAAGCGCACCGTCGGTTGCGAGCGGCCATCCGGGATCGCGTTGAATTCGCTGCCGCAGGAGCTTCAGCGAGAGCTGGTGCGCGAGCAGCTCCTCGAACGCGAGGCGCCGCTGCGCCGGGTGGCGCCAGTCCAGCAATAAATCCACCGGTGCGTCGGCCGGCGGGCGATGCACGTACTGCAGGGCTTCATGCAGCGTCGGCAGGCGCGAATCGGCGAGCACGGATGCGGGGAGCCAGTCCTTCAGGTCGTCTGCGGCGGTCTGATCGAGCGCCATCCGAACCAATTGGCGGAGCCTCGCCTGGGTGACGCCGTCGGTGCCGGGGTAAATGGGGGTGAGGTGCTCGTCGGCTGCGTTCGCAACGCCTCGATCCACGCGCCGATATTCCGGATGCACGATTTCCAGGCCCTTGGGGCCGCGGCGGGCTTCGCCAAAGCAGCGTATGCGCAAACCGCGCGCCAGGCCGCTTTGCTGTTGTGCGCTGAAATGGAAGAATCGCAGCGTCAGGACGCCGGAGCCGTCGCCGATTCTGCAAAGCATCTGGCGCCGGCCGCGAAACGAGACCTCGGTGAGCAGCACGTCGCCCTCGACCGCCGCGCGCTGCCCCGGACGCAGCTCGCCCAGGGGGACCACGCGCGTGCGGTCCTCGTAGCGCAGAGGCAGGAGGAAAAGCAGATCCTGCGTGGTCTGCACGCCCAAGGCGCGCAGACGCTCGGCAAGCGTGTCGCCAACGCCGCGCAGCACCGTCACCGGCTTCGAGTCGATCACAAGGCGACGACGCACTCCACTTCGATCTGCGCACCGCGCGGCAGGGCCGCGACGCCGACGGCGGCGCGCGCCGGGTAGGGCTCGCGAAAGTATTCGGCCATGATCCTGTTGACGAGAGCGAAGTGAGAGAGATCGGTCAAATAGACGGTGGCCTTGACCACATCATCGAGCCCCGCCCCTGCGGCCTCGACGATCGCCTGCAGGTTGCGAAACACCTGGCGCACCTGCGACTCCATGTCGCCGGAGACCAATTCCTTGGTGGCGGGATCCAATGGAATCTGGCCGGACACCCAGATGGTGTTGCCGACCCGCGCGGCCTGCGAATAGACGCCGATGGCGGCCGGCGCGTTGGCAGTGGAAATGATCTGCTTGCTCATGCAGTTAGGCGCTCCTGAAAGTGTCAGCGTTGCCCCGTGACTCGATCGACGTCAGGCCAGCGTGCGGAAGACCCGCTGCACGTCCGGCATCCGGCGAATGGTACGGATAACACGCGCGAGGTGCTTGCGGTCACGCACTTGCAGCTGGAATTTGAGAGAGGAGCTGGTCAAGTCGCGCTCTTCGAGCGAGACTTGATCGATATTCGTCTCGGTGCCCGCGATGGCGGACGCGACCGCCGCCAATACTCCGACTCGATTGTTGATTTCCAGCTGGATCTCCGAGCTGAACAAACGGCCCTGGGTACCTTCCCACGCGACCGACAGCCATTTTTCGGGCTGCTTACGGTACTCGGCGAGGTTGCCGCAATTCTGCCTGTGGATCATCACTCCGCGTCCGGCGCTTAAGTAAGCCATGATCGGGTCGTTGGGAATGGGGAAGCAGCAGCGCGCATACGTGACCAACAAGCCCTCGGTGCCGGCGATCATCAGCGGACCCGCGCTGGCGTGACTGGCCTCACTGCCGTCTCGCGCCGGCTGCAGGCGCCTGGCGACCAGCGGCGCCAGGCGCTCGCCCAGCCCGATCTTCTCGTACAGCTCGTCGGCGTCCTTCAAATTGAGCTCCTTGACGACCGCGTTGATGTCCGCGGCCGGAATCTTCTTCAGGCTGAGCGAAAACTCCTCGAGTGCGAGCCCGAGCAGGCGGCGGCCGAGCTCAAGCGCCTCGCCGCGCTTCAAATTCTTCAAGTATTGGCGGATGGCCGCGCGCGCCTTCGCCGTCACCAAAAAACCGGACCAGGACGGATTCGGGGTCGCGCCCTTGGCGGTGATGATCTCCACGGTCTGGCCGTTGCGCAGCGGCGTGCGCAGAGGAACCAGGCGCCGGTCGACCTTGGCCGCGACGCAGCGATTGCCGACGTCGGTATGGATTGCATAGGCGAAATCGACGGTCGTGGCGCCGGTCGGCAAGCGCAGAATCTTGCCCTTCGGCGTGAACACGTACACCTTGTCCGGAAACAGGTCGACCTTGACGCTTTCGAGGAATTCCTCGGAGCTGCCGCCCTCTTGGATCTGCACCAGGCTCGCGAGCCATTCGCGTGCGCGATCGTGCTCGACCCCGCCGAAGGTATCGCCGCCGGATTTGTATTTCCAGTGTGCGGCGATGCCGGATTCGGCGACGCGATGCATTTGCTCTGAGCGAATTTGCACTTCGATCGGCACCCCATTGGGCCCGAACAGCGTCGTATGCAAGGATTGATAGCCGTTGACGCGAGGAATGGCGATGTAGTCCTTGAAGCGGCCCGGCATCGGCTTGTAGACGCTGTGCACCAGACCCAGGACGCGGTAGCAGGTGTCGGCGCTGTCGACGATGATGCGGAAGCCGTACACATCCACCATTTCGTTGAGTGAAATGCCCTTGTTCTGCATTTTCTTGTAGATGCTGTAGAGGTGCTTTTCGCGCCCTTCCACGCCGCCGGCGATCCCGGCCTTCTTCAGCGCGCCCTTGAAGGTTCCGGCGATCCTGCCGATGAACTCCTTTTGGTTGCCGCGCGCGCGCTTCAATTCTCGCTCGAGCACTTTGTATCGATAGGGGTACAGGGCCCTGAAGCCGAGGTCCTCGAGCTCGAGCTTGACCGCGTAGAGGCCGAGCCGCTCGGCGATCGGCGCGTAGATGTCCAGAGTCTCGCGTGCGATGCGCCGCCGTTTGACGGGCGGCATGACGCCGAGCGTGCGCATGTTGTGCATGCGGTCGGCGAGCTTGACCATGATGACGCGTATGTCGCGCACCATCGCCAGCAGCATCTTGCGGAAGCTTTCGGCCTGCGCTTCCTGGCGGTTCTTGAACTGAATTTGATCCAGCTTGCTCACGCCGTCGACCAGCTCGGCGACGACCTGACCGAAGATCGAGGCGATCTCGGCTTTGGCGGTCGGCGTGTCCTCGATCACATCGTGCAAAATGGCCGCGACCAGCGTATCCGCATCCAGCCGCAGGTCCGCGAGGATGTCGGCCACGGCGACGGGGTGCGTGATGTACGGCTCCCCGGATATGCGCTTCTGGCCCTGGTGTTTTTCAGCGCCGAATTCGTAGGCTTCGCGGACGCGCTCGACCTGCGCGGGGGATAGATAAGCCTCGAGCTTCTCCAGGAGCTGATTGATCCCGGTGGTGCGTCTTCCACCGGGTAGGAAGCCGAGTATGGAAGACGCATAGTCCATCGCTACACTCGGCTTCTTGCGGTCGCGAGGGGCTGGCGGTTCAGTCCCCTAGGCCGAGTTGCGGGGCGCGGAAATCGGAAGGCATATCCAGCTCACTCACCGTCTGCTGAATCGGCTCCTCGGGCTCCTCGAGCATTTCGAGAGTGATGTTTCCGGCGGCAATCTCGCGCAGCGCCACCACGGTCGGCTTGTCGTTTTCCCACTCGACGGTCGCTTCCGCGCCGTTCGCGAGGCGTCGCGCGCGCTTGGCGGCGAGCAGCACCAGGTTGAATAGGTTCGGTTCATTCTGCAAGCAATCTTCCACCGTGATACGCGCCATGGCTCTTAGGGTTCCGTTAAAGGGGTTGAAATCATAGCAGAAAGGAGCGCTCTCAGGCCAGCCAAACCGCATTTTCCGGCCTACGAAGCCAGTAATTCGGTCGCCAGCCGCGCCGCTTCCGGTCGTGTCGCCGCCAGGGCTTCGCCGCGCTCTTGGACGATGGCGCGCAGATCCTCGACGGCCTGCTCGAAACGGTCGTTGATCACCACGAAGTCGAACTCCGTCCAGTGCGCGATATCGCGCCGCGCGTCCTGCAAGCGCCGTTGGATGACCGCCTCCGAATCGGTGCTGCGGGCTCGCAGCCGCTCTGCGAGCGTGCGGCGTGCGGGCGGCAGAATGAAAATGCTGCGCGCCGCGGGCAGCCGGGCGCGGACCTGGCGCGCGCCCTGCCAGTCGATCTCGAGAAGCAGCAGCGCGCCGGCTGCGAGCGCCTCGCGCACTGCGCCAACGCCGGTCCCATAAAAATTGTCGAACACCCGGGCGTGTTCCAGGAACTCGCCGCGCTCGACCATTTCTTCGAACTGCGCCTGGCTCACGAAATGATAGTCGCGCCCGTCGATCTCGTTGACCCGCGGCTTGCGCGTGGTGTAGGACACGGAAAAACGCAGCTTGGGCTCGCGCTCCATGAGCGCCTTGACCAGGCTGGTTTTGCCCGCACCCGAGGGCGCCGCAACCACGTACAGCCGTCCGGGGCCGCCGCCCGGTGCATCGCGCTCGAGCTTTGGCGCAGCGTGCATCCGGCTACTCGATGGTCTGCGCTTGCTCGCGCGAAGTGCATCCATCAATTTGATTAATAATGACATTCATAATTTAGATCGCCGGTTAGCTACGTAGTCAGCTACAAATCGCCGAGCGCCTGCGCGAAATCAGCGGTTTCGTGATGCCAGGCCATGCATCGTTTTAGAATGATGGAAGGATAGCCGGCCGGCGGCTAATGAGCCACATTGTGATTCACGGTTGCGACACGCTCGAGGCATGTGGCCTGTCGGCCGAGCACGTCGCGATGCAGCTCCATGCCCGTGTGAGCCAGCGCCCGCCGCACGCGTTCACGGCAGCGGAAGTCGCTCCACCGATCAACCTCCTTTCGGCACTGAATGATCGGTTTGGAGCAGCCAATCACGAAGCGCGCGCGTGACGTACCCGTAATGGGCAGCATGTCCACAAAACTCGGTACAGAGCTATTTTCGCTGCAGTTCCTGATCGGATTCACGCAGCCATTGGTCCCGATCGGCCGCGGCGGGCAGCGCGAGCGCCGCGTCGTGAGCGCGCGCATAGGTTTCCCGGGCAGCGTTCCCGTCTCCTGTTTTCGCCAACGCCTCCGCCAGCGCTAGCAAGTTCGGCGGGTATAGCGGCCGGAGCGATACTGCACGACGCGCGGCAGCCAATCCCGCCTCGGCGTCACCGGGCCCCAAAGGCCATCCTGGCGCCCGGATCAACACCAGCGCGCGCACGCGCGCAGGCCCTGCCTCGTCGTAGTCGGGATCCGCTGATTCGGCACGCGTCAACATATCGAGCATGTCGCTCAAGAACTCGCCCGCGCGCGTGGGGTGTGCCCGCGCATTCAGTCCGAGCGCGACCGCGCGTCCGTATAGACAGGCTGCCGATTGCGGCTCAAGCGAGAGGCAGGCTTCCGCATCGCGGCTGGCCTCAGCCGCGAGCTCGCCGCGAATCTTCGAGTCAGGCTCATGATCGCTCCGCTGTGCGTCCAGCTCGATTGCCGCAGCCAGCGCGGCGACTGAGGAGTGCGCCGCATCCTGTACCGGCCGAGCCGGTCGCTGCGTCGCGCATGCGGCGACGGCGAGTATCAAGAACCCGCACCAGAACTGCTTGGTCACGGCGGCGCTGCCGCGTGGGACGGCAGCTTGGGCAGCACGAAGCCGTGCAAACGAAGCGGCGCTAATGAGTCGGCGCTCCCCGATGCGTGACCCATCTTAAGCAGCCCCGCCTGCAAGGCCCGTGCACGACCTGCGGCGACGCGGGAGTCAACCACCGCAATGACGGCAACGGGCAGTTCCGGAGACTGCATTACGACCTTGAGCTCGGTTGCGAACGGTAGGCTCGGAAGCGCCGCCGCCTGAGTCTGATCGAGCAAGACCGCGACCGGTTCGCCGGCAGCAACCCTTCTTAAGGCGCTGAGTATTTGACCCGTCGCCTCGATTTTGACATCCGGCGGCAGCGCCCAGCCCTCAAGGGCGTTGTGGCGCACGAAATTGGGGGCATAGCCCGCAACGCTGAGTATGGTGTACCCCGCCATTGATGCCGGCCCGGTGACGCGGCCCGATTTTGCAACCAGCGACCATCGCTGCTGCGTGCCAACATCCGCCACGTCTGCCTGCACGAGCGGCGTCAGCTGCAGTTGAGCTGCGTGCTCGACAAAGAACGGATACGGCACGAAGGCGAGAACGGCATCGGCGCCACTTAGTTTCGCGAGGCCGCCCTCCTCCGTCGGATCGTAGACGGCTGCAAGACTTCCCGCAGGCCAGCCGGAGATAGCCACTGCGGCGTTCGCGAATTGATCTATGAGCGGCTGCGCGTCGCCGGCGCCACCGGGATATCCGGGAGCACAGAACACTAAAGTCGCAAGCGTTGCTGCTAACACTGTACTCATGTGTTTAGGCTATCATTCTCTGGCGTTTCGGGCTTCCCCCGTCGAACGGAGCGCGCTTTCATCCATGAGTGTGCCCGCCTCGCCCAAGGTGGTTCAAATCTTCCTCCATGTACTGCGAGCGCGAGGCTGGATCGCGGCTGCATTCCTGATTTTCGCCGCGGCGGGCATCTACGGCGCCTTGAGAGTGCCCGATGATCCTGCCATCGATCGTCTCATCGTGGCCAGCGACCCCGTCGCGGTCGCCACGCGCGATTTCGATCGTCTATTTCCCGAGGGCGAGCAGGCGCTCATCATGCTCGAAGCGCCGGATCCCTTAGGCCTCGCTGCGCTGCGCGCCGCCGACCGACTGGAGCACGAACTTGCAAGGATTCCGCAGGTCGAAGCTCACAGCCTTCTCGACCTTTATCGTCGCACCGGCTCAACAGGGGAAATCACTCCCGTCGAAGCCGGGCGTGTGCGCGCGTTCGCGACCGGGACGCCGCTATTCCGCCGCGCGGGACTTCTGGGCGACCATTATCTTGGCATTGCGCTCGAACTGCGCGTGAAATCACCGGTCGAGCGCGACCGTGCACTAGGGGCGATCGATTCGCTCGTGCTACCGGTCGAGGCTTCCGGCGGAACATTCATGAAGGTCCGGCGCGTCGGATCGCCGTGGCTCAACGCCTGGCTCGAGCGACAAACCGGCGCGGCGACGGCGCGCTTCGTGCCTCTGTTCGGGATTTTTCTGATGACGCTGGTGCTGATCATTTACCGCTCCTGGCGCGCGCTGGGGGCCATTGTCCTCACGCTCGGCGCCATTGTTGCGATTGCGATCGGGCTAGCTGATCTCTTCGGGTGGTCGCACACGGTAATCTCTACCCTTGTTCCGCTGACCGTGATAGTCACGACGACCGCCACACTCGTGTATATTCATTCACGGTATATCGAGCCCGGCGACTCGCCGTCACTCCTCGATCACCACGCGCGTGCGCTCGCGAATAAATTTTTGCCGTGTACCGCCTCGATGTTCGCGACCGCGGTCGGTTTTGGCGCGCTTGCGATCTCGGATATTCGTCCCGTGCGCGACATGGGTCTATGGACCGCGTGCGGGCTCATCGTCGCGTGGATAGGATGCTTTACGTTGTTTCCAGCGCTGCAGTCGCTGCTGCGCACCCCAATGCACTCCGAAACAGTTACAGTCGCCAATTGGTTCCTCGGCTTCGTCGACGCGCTGGTCCCGACGAGCCGCCGCTACCGCTGGCCGTTGGTCGGCGGCGCCCTCGTGTTGATGCTGTGCGGAGCGGCCGCTTTGTTCGGCATTCCGCGCGTGATGGCACCCCTCGCTCTTGAGACGGACGTGTTGAGCTACGTCAATCCCAGCGAGCGCGTGGCCCAAGATACTCGCCATTTCGAGGAGTCGAACGCGCTCAATACCGTTGAGCTTTGGCTGCAAACGCCGCCCGGCCACGCATTGGACCCGGAATTCCTGCGCGCTCTGGAGCAATTAAGCCGCCAACTTGAGAGCGATCCACGCATTACCGCCGTCGACGGCCCAACGTCGGTGCTGCGGTGGGCGCGCTATGTTGAAACCGGATCGGATCAACTGCCGACTTCGGCTTCCGCGTGGCCGAAGCTCGCTTCGGATCTCGAGCAGATCATGCTGACTGAGCCCGGAGCGCGCGCGTATGTCGATGTGGCGGATCTCGCAAATGTGCGGCTCACCATCCGCGGACGCGCGAAGCTCTTCGGCCCGATCGGTGCGATGCGCAGTTTCGTGGAACGCAAATGGGCCGCAGCCCAGGTTGATGAGCCGGCGCTGCGCTCGGTGCGCGGCAGAGTGGTCGGCCAAGGAGTCCTCAGCGCGGAGATCACTCAGCGCCTTCTTCCCACTCTCGCCGAAAGCTTCGCACTTACGGCGAGCGTCATTTTTTTTGCATTCCTGCTGGTTTTTCGCAGTCCCTCGGCGACGTTGATGACGATGATTCCGTCGCTGTTCGCGATCCTGTGCGTGTTTCTCGTGATGCGCTTGGCGCGCATCCCGCTCAATATCGCAACGATCCTCATCGGCTCGACGATTCTGGGCGCGACTGAGAACGACCAGATTCATTTCTTCTACCATTTTCAAGAAGGCCGCTCGACCGGTACGACGAGCGGCGCTCTACGACATGCGTTGCTGATAGCTGGCCGCCCGATTGTATTTGCGACTCTCATCAACGCCAGCGGCTTTCTGGCACTCGCGCTTTCTGACCTGCCACCGATGCGCGAGTTCGGCATTGTTTCCTCGTCGGCCTTTGTCCTCGCATTGCTTGCCGATTTCACCGCGTTACCGGGCGCGTTATGGATTCTGAGCCGATATGATGATCGTCAGAGTGTCCCTTGAGCCCTTCATCGCGGGTCGTGAGGCGTCCTTTGCCGGTGGCCCTGCGTTCTGCGCGCTGAATGTCGGCTAACGGGACGACTATCAGGCGCATCCGGGCCAAAGATAGGGGTAGGGAACGGCTGACGCCGTCCCCTCCCTCCGAACCCGGTGTGCAGTTCTCCCGCGACGGGCTCTCCAGTCAGTTGTTTCCTCATCGGGATTGGCGCGCTAATCGGTGAGCTTCGGACATTGTGAAAAGCCCCAGATCGGCGAAGTAGGCATTCGGCCATTGTTTATGATCGCGTCGGCATTGGCCCTGACCCGGTCGGTGCTTTTGTCGGCGTAACATTGCTCGCAGACGACGGCGAATAAAACCGTCGAGTGACGAGAACGTAAAATGGTGGGCATGTTGGAAGTAGGCAAACCAGCCTTGCAGAGTTGGATTGAGTGACGCAATCACGTACTCGATGGAGTGCCCCTCGTTACGCTTTGTCTTCGCGCGGATCTTATCCCGCACGGACTTCAGACTTTTCCTGCGTACCCAACGCCGCCCTGCCTCGAACCGGTAGCCGAGAAATTCGAACCCTTGACCCTCCACCCGGCAATCCCCAAGATGGGTCTTGTCAGGGTGTAGCGCCAGTCCGTTTGCTTTCACCCAAGCACGCATACGGGCCAGCGCAGATTCCGCTTCCTCCCGACTGCGACACAACACTACGGTGTCATCCGCGTATCTCACCATCACCATCCCAGCCTCACGCATTTCAACGTCAAGCTCGTGAAGGTAAATGTTGGCGATCAAGGGGCTGATAACAGCGCCCTGCGGACTACCAGAGGTTGGTGTCCAACGCGTCATGTCTTCCATGATGTCTTGCTTGAGAAACTGCTGAACGAGCTCCAGTACACGACCGTCCGCAATCCGCCGTCCCACTTTCGCGAGAAGGGGTAAGTGTGGAATCGTATCAAAGTAGCTTTGCAGGTCCGCATCCACCACCCAGAAGTGGCCCGATTTTAAATGCCGGTCCACTTCTCGCAGCGCGTCTTTGCAGCCCAGTCCTTGCCGAAAGCCAAAGCTTCGCGGCTCGAACCCGTGTTCAAAGATCGGCTCAATCACCAGCTTCAGTGCCGCTTGAAGTACGCGGTCTTTTACAGCGGGTATACCGAGCGGGCGCTGCCCCTTGCCTTTGGGTATGTACACACGCCTTACAGGCTGCGGGCGGTAGCTACCGACCCGCAGTGTTGACGCCAATTCGGCAAGATAGTAGTCCCGGGCTTGTGCGAATCGCTCCACACTCACGCGGTCCACGCCCGCCGCTCCAGCGTTCTGTTCGACTTGTGTCCATGCCAGCATCAGCGTATCAGGATGCCATACCTTATCGATCAAACTGTGCCATTTGCCTCCTTTAACTCCTCGTTGTAGAGCTGCCAACATAGCTTCCGTCCAGAGTGGAGCTGGCGTGAATTTCCGCTGCACGCAGCTTTCCAGCACACCTGCATCACGTTTAGTCGTTTCCGACACTGACGATGCTTCGATTTTCATCTTCGCTCTGCTCCGGTCATTGGCTATCAACTTTCCTGCCCCACTTCCCTAATGCGCCTTTTGCTCTGACGCATGTCTCCACGGCTCGTCGCCGCGTGCGGTACTACTGGGACTCTGACTCCTGTCAATGTTCACATCACTGGCAGGTCTCCCCGCTTGTCTCGAACTATCTTCCTGTCGTTCCGTCCTCAACCACGCGGTATTCCACATCGCCGCTTTGATCGCCACCACAGCGCGATGTGTTACTTCCAGGCTTCGCCACTTTAGTGCAGGCTCGCCGCAATACCTCGCCGAAACAGGTTCGTTATCCTACGGACCGACAGTTCGCCTCCGGTTACTCCCCACCTCGTCTCACGACGACGCAGTTACCTTCAGCTACGGAGCTGTGGCCAACTCCGACAGGGACTTACACCCTGCAAATAGCACGCTTTCACGGGCGTACACTAAACCGCTCGCGCGGTAGGGGTGGCTTCGATTCGGGGGTGGTGGATGAGCTGAGTTCTGTAGGCTCTGTTTCGTATGTTGCGAAGCCGAGGCGATCCGCCTCGTATTTGCAACCGGAGCTTCTGTCATGAACACTCCCGACACCCAAGATCTCGCCGTTGCGTCAACGCATGATCGAAGACATGCGGATCCGTAAGCTTGAGCCCAAGACTCAGAGCGGCTACATCCGCGCCGTTCGGCATTTCACGCTATGGTTCGGTCGATCACCGGATCAGGCCAGTGCTGAGGATCTGCGCCTCTTTCAGCTGCATCTGGTCGATCAGGGCGTCTCACCGATTACGATCAACGCGACGCAGAGTGGACTGCGGTTTTTCTTCGATATCACGCTTGATCGCCCCGAGGTCACGGGCAAGATGCGCCCGGTTCGTGTCGCGCAACGCTTGCCGGTCGTGCTCACCCGCGAAGAGGCCACGCGCCTGATCGACGCGTCGCGCAACCTCAAGCACCGCACCGCCCTGTCGGTGGCGTATGGCGCGGGGCTTCGCGCCAGCGAAGTCGCTGCCCTAAAGGTCAGTGACGTGGACAGCAAGCGCATGGTGCTGCGTGTCGAGCAGGGCAAGGGCCGCAAGGATCGCTACGCGCTGCTGCCACCGATCCTACTGGCACGGCTGCGCAGTTGGTGGCGAGTCGCCCGAGCCGAAGGCAAGGTGCTGCCCGAGGGCTGGCTCTTTCCGGGGCTCGATCCGATGGAGCCGATGAGTACCCGGCAACTGAACCGCGCCGTGCACGAGGCGGCCACCGCCGCGCATATCGACAAACGGGTGTCCATGCATTCGCTGCGCCACGCCTTTGCCACGCATCTACTCGAACAGAAGGAAGACATCCGCACCATCCAGGTGCTGCTCGGCCACAAGAAGCTCGAGACCACGGCGCTCTATACCCACGTGGCCACGGCAACGCTTCAGTCAGGTGATCAGTCCGCTCGATAGTACCCGACCCACGTAGCACCGATCCGTGCCACACCTGGAGCTCGCGGATATCTTCCGCGGCCACGGACCGACCTTGCGCCACAATGAGCGGGGGCACTTGAGCCTCGGCCAGCTCAAAGCCATGTCGGCGATCGAGCAGTGCCGCAGCGTCGCGCTCGGCGGCCACTCGCTGCGCTGCTCATCGTGTGCGCAGCCGCAGATCGCCTACAACTCGTGCCGTAACCGGCATTGCCCCAAGTGCCAGGGCAGTGCCGCGCGGCGCTGGCTCGAGGCACGGCAGGCCGATCTCTTGCCCGTGCCGTATTTCCACGTCGTCTTTACCTTGCCGGCGCCGATCGGTGCCATCGCCTACACCAACAAGGAGATCCTGTATGGATTGCTATTCGACATCGCCGCCGAGACGCTGCGCACGATCGCCGCCGATCCCAAACACTTGGGCGCCAGGATCGGAACCACCCTGGTGCTGCACACCTGGGGTTCGGCCCTGACTCATCATCCGCATGTGCACGGCATCGTACCGGGCGGCGGGCTCGCGCCCGATGCCGACCGGTGGGTGCCGTGCAAGCCGGGGTTCTTCCTCTCGGTGCGGGTCCTCTCGCGTCTGTTCCGCCGCCGCTTCCTCGAGGAGTTGCAGAACGCTCATCGTCACGGGCAACTCAAGTTCTTCGGCGAGCACCTCGATTTGGCTGACGCCGATGCCTTTGCCGACTGGCTCATGCCGCTGCGCCAGTGTGAGTGGGTCGTCTATGCTAAGCGCCCCTTCGCAGGACCTGAGCAGGTTCTCGCCTATCTGTCGCGCTACACCCATCGGGTCGCGATCGCCAACTCTCGCCTCGTGACCCTGGACGATCGCGGCGTCACCTTCCGCTGGAAGGACTACCGCGAGCACGGCCGTACCCGCTACAAAACCATGACCCTGGGAACCCTCGGAGTTCATGCGCCGCTTCCTGCTGCATGTGCTGCCCTCAGGCTTTCATCGCATCCGCCACTACGGACTGCTCGCCAACGCCAACCGCAAGCACGATATCCCCGCCGCTCGGGAAGTTCTGCATCAGCCAGCGCCCGCGCCTCCCGCTGAGCCGGGCGACGACGGCGCGGCTCACAACTTCCGACCCACCTTCGTATGCCGACACTGCGGCGCGCCGATGCTCATCATTGAGACCTTCGCGCGCGCCCAGCATATCCGCGGGCCTCCACCATGAACATCCGCCGCTCACTCCCAAAAACCTGCCCCGTCGGCGCTTCATCGAACCAGGCTGACACAACCGCCCATGGCCATTGCCGCGGATATTCCGCGTTCTTGCACGCCACAACCGCCAAAATCCCGATCCTGCCGCCCCGACTTGGCATGCCGTGGCGCCGGGCCCACCGCATCGGTCCCAACATCAAGCTCGCCGAGCCCATCGCCTCCGTTCAAATCCCCATAGCCCATCGCTAGCGCTGACGCCTCAGCACGGCTCCGCGGTTTCCTCCCTTGAGGATTGTCCAACACCTGCCCATCCAGGCCCTGCGATGTCGGATAGTTGCGCGCACGCGGGCAGGAGTCGAACAATCCTTAACAAAACCGGCAATTCGATGTGCCGAAATCCCTTCCGGATTGCAGTCATTCGCATGATGTTTGACGAGGCAAGCGGCAAATGATCTATTGCATGTAACCGATAGAGGGCTACTCCGAATGTTATTACCCATTCTTCTTGGTCTTCATCCCTGCGCTGGCATAGACGTACACCCAAGGGCTGACATTCTGCCGACGCACATGCTCGCGTTCCTGCTACTTTTGCTTCTTATCCTCGCTAATGGAGTCTTCGTGCTGGCCGAGACAGCGCTGCTATCGGCGCGCAAGAGCCGACTGCAGCAATGGGCGAACGAGGGCCGTGCCGATGCGCGGGCCGCCCTCGCGCTCGCGAAGCAGCCGGGACGATTTCTGTCCACCACGACCGTCGGGATCACAGTCATTGCGATCCTGAGCGGCGCATTTGGGGAAGCCACATTTGCCGCGTTGTTGGAGAGGCAGTGGTCCGAAATCAGTTGGCTTCGGCAATATGCCCACCCGGCGGCGCTGGTTACGGTGGTTGCCGGCATCACGGTCCTAGCGGTATTGTTCGGGGAACTCATTCCCAAGCGCCTTGCGGTGCTCTATCCCGAGCGCATCGTCACCGCCGTCACGCCGCTGATGCAACTGACGGCCCGGATCGCGCACCCGGTCGTGCGTGGCTTGACCCTGACGTGCGACGCGATCCTTCGCCTGCTTGGCGTGCGCGAGCAACCGCTCGCGCCGGTGACACACGAAGAGATCAAAGCGCTGATGGAGCAAGGGGAATTCCGTCAGCATGAGCAGGCGCTCGTTTCCCGCGTGTTCCGGATGGACGAACAGCGCGTCACCGCGGTGATGACACCACGCAGGGACATAGATTACTACGACCTCAACGACCCGCCCGAGACCAACCGCCGCAAGATGATCGAGGCTGCGCATTCGCGCTCGTTGGTCTGTCGCGGAGGATTGAGCCACGTCCTCGGCGTCGTCTCGGCGAAGTCGCTGCTTGACGACGCCCTCCAGGGTCGACCGCCGGACTTTCTGAAGCGCGCGACCAAGCCTCTTTACGTGCCGACCACGCTGACCGTGACTGCGTTGCTCGAGACCTTCAAGAAGCATCGCCATCACTTCGCGCTGGTGGTAGACGAGTACGGCCAGTTGCAAGGGTTGGTGACGATCAACGACGCGCTCGAGATGCTGGTTGGCGACATCGTTACCATCGAGGACGTGACCGAGCCAGACATCGTCCGGCGCGATGATGGCTCATGGCTGGTTAACGGCAGCATTGCGCCCGACGAATTCCGGAATGCTCTTGCGATCGGGGGTCTGTTGCCCAATGAGGAAGAGGCGACCTACCACACCCTCTCCGGACTTGCGATGCTACAACTCGGCCGCGTTCCGCACGCAGGCGATCGCTTCGAATGTGTGGGACTCGGCTTCGAGGTCGTGGACATGGACAACAATCGGGTCAAAACACTACTTGTCAAGAAGCTTGCCAGGCTTGACGCTGCCGCGGATCCGGCCGCTTGAGGCGACAGGACGACAACGCGAAGGCACGGGAACCCTGCCCCGACGGCGCACCATGGCTAGCACACAATGAGGGGACGACTCGATGGCAAACGATACCTTTCCGATACAAGAACCCGACCAACGTGTTCACCGACAAGCAGAAGTAGGCCGACGTGCACTTCAGCAAGCACGAGGCGTCCAAGCCGGCTGCGCGGGTTATGAGCTTCGCGGCTGACATGAACGATCGCGGAGTGCTGGACTCCCCGAAAGCCGACACACGCGAATTACGGTAGAGGGTTCGTACGCGGTCGATCAAGCCTTCATGCCGGTTATATGACCCTACGAGCGGCTGCGGTCGCGGTATTCCCCGTGTTTGGCGTGCCCTGTGGCTCGATCAGGAGGACGTGGGCTTCGTCTTCTGCGACTGGGCGATGCTCCACGCCCTTAGGGACCACAAACACTTCGCCCGTACCAAGGCTCACGGCGCCGTCTCTAAGTTGAATGATTATGCGTCCGCTCAGGACAAGAAAAAAGTCGTCCGAATCGTCGTGCTTGTGCCAAACAAACTCGCCCTTTACTTTGACCACCATCAGGTCGTGCCCGTTGAATTGACCGACCACGCGGGGTTGCCAGTGTTCTGAAAACATGGACAGCTTGTCTGCGAGGTTTATAGCTTGCACAAGAATCGTACCTTTGAGGGGGTAGCCTGAACAGGTTGGCATTTTAGCCTGTCCATAGCCGCCGTTCACGGGCGGCGGCACGGGATCGAAAGGGTGAGTTCGCGGGCGATCTCCATCCATGCGGCTGCAGGCGGCCATCTTCGGTCAGTACTGGCCTGCAACTCGCCGCCATAAAGCTGTCATTCGCAATGTGGTCGTTGGAGTCGTTATGATTTGACGTTGTTATATCCGCCTGAAGTACTCCGGGCCGGAGGCGCCATTGCACGGGAAAAAACTCATTGCGGCTGTCCTGTTGGTGTTCGTTGCGGCGCGTGGAATGACGCAAGAGCATCAGCATGGGGTTGGCGAGAAGCTGGGAGAGGTTCACTTCGCCACATCGTGCAACGAACCGGCGCAGATCGATATTAATCGCGCGGTAGCCCTGCTTCATTCTTTCCAGTTCAGCCGTGCCATCGAGGGATTTAACGCGGTTCTGCGGGAAGACCCTACGTGCGCAATCGCGTACTGGGGAATCGCTCTTAGCAATTGGAGCAATCCTTTCGCATTGGGACAAAAAGACAAGGGCCAGTTGCAACTCGGGCGGCAAAGCGCCGAACGAGGCAGAGAGCTGGGCGCAAAGACGGACCGCGAACGCGCCTATCTCGCGGCAGTCGGCAAGCTGTACGGCGACTTTGAAAGCACGCCGCAGCAAGTGCGCTTGCTCGCCTATCGCGATGCCATGGGAAACGTTGCAGCAAGATATCCGGAAGACCACGAAGCGCAGATCTTCTACGCATTGGCGCTCGCGGTCGCGGAGGATCCCGGCGACAAGACCTACGAAGACCGTCTGAAGGCGGGAACAATTCTTGAGAAATTGTTTGCGGAAGAGCCGACGCATCCCGGTTTGGCACACTACATTATCCATGCGTACGACGTGCCAGCGCTGGCGGGCCGGGCCCTAGTCGCGGCGCAACGTTACGCGGAAATTGCCCCCGATGCGCCTCACGCGCTGCACATGCCATCGCATACATTTACCCGCCTGGGATACTGGCAGGAGTCGATTGACAGCAACGTGGCGGCCGCAGCGGCCGCGCGGCGCCAGGGTCAAACGAGCGAGGAGTTGCACGCCAGCGACTATGAGACTTACGCCTACTTGCAAACGGGGCAGGACGAGGCGGCAGCCCGGATTGTGACAGCGCTGCCGGAAACGGCCTCACGCTTCGATCCGAAGGCGCAGCTGATCGGCGCCGGCCCACCCTCGGCTGGCTATTTTGCGCTCGCGGCAATCCCGGCACGATACGCGTTGGAGCGCCAGGACTGGCAGCAGGCTGAGAGGCTAGCGCTGTCGGAGACGCCGTTTCCCTACACAGATGCGATGACCTGGTTCGCCCGAGGAATGGGCGCGGCTCGATTGGGACACGCTGCGGCGGCAAACGAAGCAGCGACAGCGCTGAGGCAGATCCAGGAGCGCCTTTCGAAGGCCAACGAGCGTTACTGGGCGCAGCAGGTGGACATTCAGGCCACTGCGGTCTCGGCATGGTCTGCGCTAGCGGCGGGCAAGAACGAGGAAGCTTTGCGGCAGATGGAATTAGCAGCGAATATGGAAGATGGGACAGAGAAAGGTGCGGTGACACCGGGGCCACTGTCCCCAGCGCGGGAACTGCTCGGAGAGATGTTATTGGAGATGAATGAGCCTACTAAGGCATTGGTACAATTTGAAGCGACGCTCAAGAAGGAGCCACGGCGCTTCCGGTCATTATATGGAGCGGCGCACGCTGCGCAGCTCAGCGGGAGCAGAGAATTGAGTCAGAAGTATTTTGGCGAACTCCTGACGGTTTGTGCGCACTCCGACAAGCCTGGAAGACCCGAGATCAAGGAAGCGCGTGAGGCGTTGGCGAAGCAGAAGAGCTGACTAGGCTGGTCCGAAGCAGACGCCCGTGGCCGCCAGCAACGGGTCTCGATGACATCAGGCTGATTCCGAGCGGGCGAAGATCGCGCGGCCCAGCTTGACTTCGCTGATCTGACTCGCCAAGGTGGGCACGAGTGTCTACGGCGAGTGCCTGTTCAATCTGTTGCGGGAGGATTCATGAGAATCGGACTTAGTGTAGTTGTTGTCCCGGCCTTACGCATTGCACTGGGCATCATGGCTCTCATCGCGGCGTCATACTCGACGGCTGCGGAGGTGAGCCTCTGTAACTTGCTCGCGCCCGCGGATGTAGCGCCACTGCTCGGAGCTGCGCAAAGCGGGACGCTCGGGGCCAGCGGATTGACCTGTATATGGGAAGACATGAGCGGCGTGGGCGGCAAGCGCGGATTGATGATTCAAGCGCCCCCTGTACACGGCAGAGCCGCGGATGCCTTCACAGCGATTCACGACAAAGATTCTAGAAACTACCCGGCGCAGACGAAGGACGAGCCGGGTATCGGCGATCGGGCTTTTAGTGCACTCAAGAATTACGGCGTAATGTTCATGGTTCTAACGAGAGATCGAGTATTGCAACTGCAATACTCGATCAGCAAACCCGGTACCGATGCAGACCTCGTTGCATTGCGCGCGGTCGCCAAGAAGGCGGTTGCCGCATTCGCGCCTTAGTGATCGAAGAAGACCACGTAGACTCAAGATTGACACCCTGAAAGCTGCCCTTCGCCACAGGCAGCTCCGGGTTCGAACCCGGACGGATCGCTGTGATGCAGCAATTGAAGGATCCCGCGCAGGTTATGTCGAGTTGACTACGTGCCCCGCTCGGCATTAGCGGGTCGATCAGAGACAGATGGGCCGGGGGGGGGCGCGACTAACCATCGAAAGTGCCATGGTGCGGGCTGCCGGTGGCAATAACGCAGCATATTGAAGTGATGGCAGGATA
Source organism: uncultured Gammaproteobacteria bacterium (assembly GCA_963837045.1). Taxonomy (GTDB): domain Bacteria; phylum Pseudomonadota; class Gammaproteobacteria; order Steroidobacterales; family Steroidobacteraceae; genus Bog-1198. Next base: position 438,117 of record CAWIMA010000008.1, on the reverse strand, counting down.
GGCATTCGGCTGCTCTTGTCACACAAATGGCACCGTCCCTGAGAGGTCGCTACACCTTCTCGCGAAGGTCCGCTGTGAAGCCGATGGGCCGGCCCTTAGGCACCGGCGGCTGCATGAGCTGGCGGATGGCTGCGAGGATGGCGGCGATGGCTTCATCGTGAATGGTGAGTTTTTTGTCGAGGCGGGTTTCGAGCTGTGCGAAACGACGCGCCAGTTCCTTGTTCGAAGCGAGTATCTCACGAAGCTGGACGAAGGCGCGTACCACGTAGACGCTCATCTCGATGGCGCGCGGGCTGTTGAGAATCGTCGCGGCCATGATCGCGCCATGTTCGGTGAAGACGTAGGGCAGATACTTGCGATGCCGGCCGCGGCCGGTCGTTAAGGTCGCAATTTGCGACCTTAAAGAACCGGTCTCCTCGGCAGTGAGTTGGAACATGAAATCGGCCGGAAAGCGTTTAAGGTTGCGGCGAACCTGCTCGTTGAAGCGCTTGGTGCTTACCCCGTAGAGCGCGGCGAGTTCGGAATCCTGCAGCACGCGCTGGCCGCGCAGGATGAGGATGGCGCGGGCGATCTGCTCGGCGGCAATGGATTTACGCATCGGTGTTTCCCTGCTCTGGCGTTACGAGTTCGAGCGACGGGATCGCATGGGCGCCACCTTGTGCTCGCCGCGCTCGATTTCCAGCAAGAGGAACGTCCAGGTTTCGAGCGCCCCGCGGCGCTCCGCAAAATAATCGTGAGTGTTATATACGCCCTAGATTCCGGGCAGCCTGTGGTTGAGGCAGCGCTCCGCGACCTCGCTGCGAATGCCCAACGAGGACTAATGCGTGCGCGTGGTGCGCCGCAAGTCGTGAATCGTAAATTCTTCCAGCCCGTGATCGACGCCGGCGAGAGCGGCGTTCAAGGTGTCGATGCCGACGTGCAGTGCACGTTGCCGGCGGTCTCTGCGCCTCTTTGGCAACACGTACTCGCTGCCGCAGGCGACTTCGCGCAGGGCTTTCAGCCATCCGACGACCGCTGGCACCAACGGGATCGAAAGCGGCGCGGCCGTCTTGGTTCGCTTTGCCGGCAGTCGCCATACCGGGCCTAAATCCGTCGTGCCATCAAGATCGAATTCGCTCCACTTGGCGCCGAGCAATTCACCCTTGCGCACGCCGAGGGCCAGCAGCAGTTTGACCGTCAGCAGATTGGTGCCACCGAAACTCGGCGAGTCCCGCAGTGCCTTGAAAAGCCTCTCGAGCTCGTCGCGGCTCAAGGATCGTTGCCGCGCACACTCCTTGCCGCCGGCATCGCTGAGATTGAAGTCGGCTACTGGGCTGGAAGCTATCAGATGCCTGCGGACGGCAAATCGGAAGACACGCCGCATGTAGCGCAACAGATCGTTCGCTGCCGTCTGGGCCCGCTTGGCCACGCGGGCCAACAAGCGGGCCGCCATGGCCGGCGTAATGTCGGCGGGCACGGTGTTGCCGAACTCGGGAAGCAGATATTTGTCGAGATGTCGGCGAGGCACCGCCGGGTGCTTGAGGTGTCCGCCTGCGATCTCGGTTTCGTACCAGTCTTCGGCCAGCTCCTTAAATTTGCCGCGTGCCTTCACTGCGGCGCTGGCCTTGAGCTGCGCCTCGATTTCGCTCTGCTTCTCGAGCAGCGGGTCACGGCCAGCGTCGACCAGCGTGCGTTTGGCGCGCGCGGCCTTGCGGGCGACCGCCAGCTCCATGTCCGGGTAACTGCCCAGCGCCATCCACCGATCCCGACCGCCAAAGCGGTAGCGCAGCGTCCAGGTCGTGCCTGAAGCCGATTGTTTGCGCAGGTAGAGCCCCGCGCGGTCGGGGAGGAGGACGGGTTCGCCCTTCTCATGTGCTCGCTTGACCTGCAGTGCTGTCAACCTATCCCGGGCCATGCGAATCACCGGTTGTAGCTAGTTTTCCATAGCGCTGCGCGCGACCCCGATGGATGAAGCTGACAGGCAGTGGACAGGAGAAATGCAATACGGCATATGCTGTGGTTGGCGTCGGGATCGAGGTCGGTTTCTTCTTGGTGCTGAGAGCCCGTTAGCTAGTTGGACCCGGAACCCTGCGAGCACCCCGAATTGTTGCCACGAGCGCTTGCGCTCCGGAGCACGATTACTAGAGTTCGATGACGAGGGTTCTTCCCGGCGCTGCCTCGGTAATTACAGGGGAGGGACCCATGCAAGTACTGTATCCGCGCTGCGCCGGTCTTGACGTACACAAAGATGTCATTGTGGCTTGCGTGCGCTGCGTATCGACACCCGTGCATCAAGAGGTTCGCAGTTTCCAGACCACCACGAGCGGACTACAGAGCCTGGACGAGTGGCTGAGTTCGCACGCGTGCACCCACGTGGCGATGGAGGCGACGGGTGTTTACTGGAAGCCGGTGTGGCATATCCTGGAGGCGGACTTCGAGCTGGTACTGGCCAATGCCCAGCACATTCGCAATGTACCGGGACGCAAAACCGACGTAAATGATGCGACCTGGATCGCCGATCTGTTGGCGCACGGACTGATCCGCTCGAGTTTTGTGCCGCCGGCGCCGATCCAGGAACTTCGCGATTTGACGCGCACGCGCAAGCAGTTGGTGCGGGAGATCTCCCAGCACTCTTCGCGCATTCAGAAGATCTTGGAGGACGCGAACCTGAAACTCGGCAGCGTGCTGTCGAATGTACTGGGCAAAAGCGGCCGCGCCATCCTGCACGCACTGATTGCCGGGGAGAAGGATCCGGAAAAGCTCGCCGATCTCGCTGAGGGTACCGCCCGCAAGAAACGCGCCGAGCTCGTGGAGGCGCTGCACGGGCGTATTCGCGAACACCACCGCGGCCTTCTGAAGGTGCATCTCGAACTCGTTGCCGCCCTGGAACAAGCGCTCGCTGACATCGATGCCACAGTGGGAAAAACCTTGGCGCCGATCCGTAATAGCGCTCGCCTCCTGACCACGCTCCCCGGTGTCAGTGATCTGACCGCGCAGGTCATGGTGGCGGAGATCGGCGTCGACATGTCGCGCTTCCCCACGGCAGCCCATTTGATCTCCTGGACGGGTCTTTGTCCGCGCAGCGACGAAAGCGCCGGCAAACGTCGCTCCACCCGTGTACGCAAGGGCGCTCCGTGGCTCAAAACCGCGCTGGTCACCGCCGCCTGGGCTGCGATACGGGTCAAAGACTCCTATCTGCAGGCTCAGTTCCATCGCTTGCGCTCACGCCGAGGGGCTAAAAAGGCCATCCTCGCCGTCGCTGCCTCGATGCTCACAGCGGCCTACCATATGCTAAAAAACGGCCTCCCGTACCGTGACCTCGGCGCCGATCACTTCTCCAGCCGTGACCGCTCCAAAGCCATCCTGCGGCTCGTGCGCAGACTCAACGATCTCGGCTGCGAGGTACACGTGAGCCCTCAAGCCGCATGAATCATGCGCAGCAGGGCCTGGAAATCCATGGACGGTGGTTGTCAATAATTGCTTGATTTATAGAGAAATACGGAGCTAGGTCCAGCGAGTCCGGACCACCCTGGAAGCTACTCGACGTTCTGCACCTGCTCGTGGGTACGGTTTATAACTCCTTGATCCTATGCGGATTGAGCCTTTAGGGCTGCGGCGTAGCTACGCAGCTAGCTACGCGGGCGGAAGGCGCTCGGGAGCAATCCCCGCAACCCGGGACATCGCTTTGCACGCGCGCCGTAGGCGACGGAGATCCACCGCGCCTCGTTGACAAATTCCGAAGTAGCCGTCCACTCCTGATTCCAGTGGACCAAGAGAACCTCTCCCGTTGACTGTGTCCGGAAGTCGCTCGTCGGCGGCCCCGCCCCGCCAGCCGCCGCTCCGGCTGGGTTCACGGAGCTCCGTAATGATTTATAGTTTGAGTTATAATTCGGTCATGAGTAAGCCACGCCAAAAGCCTTCGTTCCCCCGCGCAGACGAGGACCCGCTCACTCGCTTTGCCGGTCCGTCGGAAACAGTTGCGGCGAGCGTGCCGCGCGCGCTCACCGCAGCCATCCGCGCAAAGGTCGGCAAACGGGAGTTCTCGCGCTTCGTAGGGCGTGCCTTGGCACGGGAACTGGTCGACCAGAACCGCGCTGCGTACGTGGCTTCGTTCGAGAAAGCGCATGGGCCGGTTGACGCAGAGCTTACGGCGCGTCTCGAAGCTCTCTTTGCTCGGTGAGAATCATCCTCGATTCCGGGGCAATCATCGCTTCGGAGCGTAACGATGCGACGTTGGCCGCCATACTGAAGGCCGCCCGCAAGAATCGAACACCGATACTGGTACCTGCGACAGTGGTAGCCGAAACTTGGCGCGGGGCCTCGACCCACGCGCGGGCCGCGCACTTGTTTGGCTCGGTTGACGGCTTCCCGGAGCTCAACGAGCAGGCTGCCCGCCAAGTGGGTGCATTGCTGGCGATCTCGAAGACCGCCGCTATTGTCGACGGCAACGTCGTCGCGCTTGCGATTGCGCTGCGCCCCGCGACGATCGTGACCTCCGATGTCCCTGACATTACACATCTACTGCAGAGCGCGAAAATACCCCATGCTCTGTTCGGTACACGCGTGCCAGCCACTGCTCAAGTCATCATCATTCGCATCTAAATTGTCACAGCATCCATCAGCGGCTTCGCGTTATTTTTGCCGCTGCCAGGCCAAGCTAACGAGGCTTTTGACCCGGTCGGCGCACTTATCGGTTAGCTTGATCAAGGTGAGCACGGCATTTTCATATTTCCAAGTGTAAGTTCCTGTCTGCTCGCCCGACTTGGTGCATGCCCATGGTCCCTTAGAATCTGTAAACTCAATTTCGCTTGTCGTGGCGGAGTAATTGCCCATCACCTGAAGCGTATCGCCCTGATTCACGCGAAACTGTCCCTTGTCATCGAAGCTCACGGTAAAAGGCGCTTGCTTGGCCTCGAACGTACCAGTTGGAAAGTCCGCCGCGAAGGCGGGGGATAGTGCTAGGGTGGAGCAGATTGCAAAAGCAGAGGCTCCCATTCCAGTTGCGCCTAAAATACGTATTGTCATGGTGGTCTCCCAGTATGGTGCGCTTGCCTGAGATGGCCGTAGCGCGTCTATAAGCATTACCGGAAACACGCGCAAATCCCGACAGCGTCCGACGGACATCAAGATAATCTGGCGACCGCGGACGCCGCCGGCTGGCCCAACTGAATGGGTGTGCGGACCGCCGGGCGGCGCACAAAATTACCATCGTGTTTGGAAAACCAGCGTCGATTCATCGAGCGCGCGGACGAAACCCGCATCGCCTCCCTTGTACTCGGCTGGAAGCGGATGGAACGGGCGATCGATGTGCTGTCGCGGACCGCCCAGCGCGTGTTCCTGACGAGGCGGCGCCGCCGCCGAAGGAGGCAACATGAACGCACTGTCTGAGCTCATACAGAAGCAGCGTACGACGTCGGTGCCGGCGACTATGGCCGCAGCGCCGACGGCTTGACAGTCTTGGCCGATCAGGCCTTGAGCGTCGCGGGTGCCCAGAAGGCAGCCGCGATGATCGTGAGAACAATTCGCTAGAAAATCAATTGGTCCAATATTGGACAAAGATTCTCGAAATCGACAGCACAATACTTGTACGACTGAACGGGATCGCCGGTTTTCGTGAACCCCGGCGCGAGCGGCAGTCCGCTCAAGGGTTCGGTCGCGCTCTGGGCGCCAATCCCGGCGGCGCCGCATAACAGGGCCGTGACGGCCAGGTTCACTATTACACGCTTCATGTGATGGCACTCCGCATTACTTGAGGTCGAAAAGCTGCGCCCGTCCCGGCAGCTGGGTCCGGGCTTACTCCATAAGAACCGCAACGGCAGGCCAATCCCGCCACCGCCGCAGAATCCGTCAGCCCGAATGGCATGGAGGCGGGATTTCGCGCGCAATCCGGTTCTTATGGCTACAGACGCAAAGCCCCCGTGCGGCAACCGATTTGAACGGAGCAATTGGCATGAAGATTCGCAAGACCGGCCCCCTACTGTCCGTGATCGTCTTGATCTTCTGCCGGATCTCTCCGGCGCTCGCAGACTGCTGCTGCAGCCTCTTTGATTGCGCCGCTGCGACCGCTCAAAAGTGAACCCTGCCGAAGCCGCCTCAAGGAGTTTCTGATGTCCATCGTTCTCAAACGTCCCCTCACGGCATTCGCCGCCCTCGGCACGGCAGCCGCATTGACCTCGGCCTGCGGCAACGCAGGCCACGCGCCGGGCGCCTCCGCTGCCGGCGCGCAGAGCAACGCCGCCCATTTAACCGGTCACGCCTCCCCAGATCCCTGCACCTTGTTGTCCGCGCCCGAGGCAGAGGCCTTTCTCGGCGCGCTCACCACACCTCCGTTTCGCGCCAACGATGATGGCGCCGCCGATGCGGCCGGCGATGCCTGCGCGTATCGCGGCGCCGGCGCGCGTCAGCTGGTCATCGTGCGTACCGGCGAGGGTTCCGCCGCGGTTGGCAAGATTCTGAACGATGTCCCGAACATGGTCGGCGGCGCATTGGAGAAGGCCGGCGCTGGGAACCTCGCGGCCGCCACGCATCGGGTCATGGCCGATGTCCCCAACGGTCCCTGGGACAAGGCGAATTGGATCCCCGGCGGGACGCTGTTCGTGACCAAGGGCGATGCGGGCGCGAATATCGATGTGAGCGGTAGCGGCGGCAAACAGGATGATGCGGTTGCGATCGCGCGCCTCATTGTTCCCCGCTTCGATCATCCACTCGCCTACGACGGCGCGAAGGCGGCCGCCGCCCTTCCGAAACCGAAGCCGCATCCGGCTAGCGCCTGCGACGTCGTCCCGCAATCGGCCGTCGAGGCAGCCATTGGCGCGCTGGATGGCACCCCCGAAACAGAGTCCGACGGTTCGAAGTGCGCTTACCACGTGGCGAGCGCTCAAGGACCGCGCGCCTATGTGATCGAGTTCGCCTGGCAAGGCGGTGCGAAGAATTTCAACATGCTCAAGAACGGCATGTCGACGCTGGGATCGGTGATGGGTGGGACCATACCGACCGCCGGCATGGACTCGATGAAGATGGACCCTAACATGTCGAAGCTGATGGGCGGCCTCATGAACATGGCCGGCGGTAGGGGCGGAGCGCCCGGCGCGGCCACCCAAGTCGGCTTCAAGACCGACACCACGCTCCAAGGACCGTGGGACAGTGCAATGCTCATGCACGGTACGCAACTCTTTTCCGTGAAGAACGACGTGATGGTCGGCGTGGATCTGCAGAGCGCGGACTACGAGAAGGCGAAGGCGCTGATGGCGGTGGTCTGCACGGCGTTGTAACCGCAGGGACCCTATCGCCCCGCGCCGGGCTCAGCGCTTGTCCGACAGCAAGCTGCCGAGCAAACCACCGACGACTGCGCCGCCGACCTGAATCGCGAGTTGTTCACCGATGCCATCCAAGGTACTCCCTGTGCCGGCGGCGTCCTCCTGTTCGATGCGTGAGACGACCCAATCGAACTTGCCGCTGGTGACCGCCGCCTTGCAGTAGCGGCACTCGCCGATTTGGGTGAGCGACACCGGCGCTCCGCAGCTGGGACAGGTATTTTCGAGCGTCCCGGGTTTGTTCGACGTCGCAACGCCCACGGATCGCTGGAACGTCCAGTCCTCCTTGAACGGCCGCACGCTGCGGTCGCCAAATACGATTCTGTCGCTCTTGTCCACGTCGAAGTCGGCGGCGGCAGCGGTGATGCGCACGGTCAAATCGTCGAACACACGGCCGTGGACCACGCGCACCGGTTCGATGTTGCGAACAGCGAGATTTTCCATCACATTGCGGCGGCCTTCGGTGGCCATCGTTTCGAGCTGCGCACTCCAGGCAAAGTACGCACCGGGGCTCATGAAGGCGCGGCCGACGTCCAGGTTCTGCTTGCACCACGCGTCCTGCAGCGCCAGAAACGCGGTCTTCACCCGCGCTTCGAAGGCCTCGAGCGCAAAATTCTTGTCGGTCGAAGTGAGGGTGGCGATGCCCTCGGCAACGGTGGGCGCGGCGAGCCCGAGCGCGGAATCTGCCGAATACCCCACAAACGCGGCCGGCTGTACGTCGGATACGACCCAGTCCACGCTGCCGTTGGTGACGCTGGCTTTGCAGTGAGCACACGTTCCGTCCAGGCCGAGGCGCAGTTCTGCGCCGCAGGCGGGGCATTTCGAGGCAATGACGCCGCCGCTTAACGGAGTGCGCGCCGCAGCACCGCGCGTGAAGGTCCAGCGCTCGGCGTGACGTCGATCCTCCCCTTCATCGCTCACGACCCCGTTCGATTCATCCAGAGTCTTCGCGCGATAAACCAAATCAAAGTGCACCTGCAAGCTCTGACCCTGCGCGCTGCAGTCGGCATCCTCGAGCGCCAGGCCGCGGACGTTGAGACTTTCCAACAGTTCGTGGCGATGCTGCGACTTGGTCTGCGCGATGCTTTGCGAGACCGCGGCGAATACCGCGTCATCGAGAAAGGGGCGAATGGCGGCGGCGTCGTTCTTCTGCACGCCGCGCTTGACCAGGAAGAAGGTCATCTCGGCTCGTTGCAGGAAGCTTTCCAGTTCGAATCCCGGATCCAACGCGCGTATTGCATCGACGGCGGACGGCAGGGCGTGCCGCACGGTGCTCGCCCCGAGAGCCGACCCCAAGGCCGCGAGGGCCGTCTGCGCCGCCGGTGACGCGCCGTGCAAGGATTGCCCGGACGGTGCATTGCTCCCGGTCCTGCGCATCACATAGCACACGGCAAACACGATGAGCACGAGCACGATGATGCCAGCCAACGAGCCGCCGCTCCCGAATGAGAGGCCGCCGCCGTGGGAACTTTGCGCGGACGCTGCATGATTTCCGGCGCCCGTGCGGGCCAGCGCGGTCGCCGCGAAGAGCAGCGCCGCGGCGCCTGCCGCGTAACGAGAGAGGATCGGGCGCCTCACGTCAATGCGCCTCCGCAGTTGGCACAGAACTTTGCCCCGGACGCAGCGGCACTGCCGCACTGGGTACAGTGCACACCCTTGGGCGCCATCGGGGCTCCGCAGCTCGAACAGAACTTTGCGCCCGGTGCGTTCGGCGCATGACAGCTCGCGCACGCGTTGCCCCCGGTGCCGCCGCCCGGTGCCTGGCCGGGACCTGGTGTGGGACCCGCGCCGGGATTTGGCGCCGCCGCCGGGGGAGGGCCCACGCCCAAGCCGGCAACCATGCCTCCCAGACCCATGCCGACGCCGAGCGCCGCAGTCCCGCCGCCCCCGCCCGCCGCAGCGCCTTCGCCGATTCCCTTCAGCGCAGCGCCAACGCCGTACTCGCGAAAGCCCCCGGCCAGTCGGGTGTACGCGGTGTCCTTGCGCAAGCCCTTCAAAGTTTGTTCATCTTCCGGACTCAAGCTGATGGTCACATTGCCGAGCCGGGTAATCTTCAGGCCGTAAGGCGCCAACGGCTCTTGAACATCGGTCATCAGCGCCGCTTCGATGTCCGCGGTCCGGGCGGCGAGCCCAAGTACCGGCCATTTCTCGGCCGTCAGCTTCTTCACCACGCTGGTGCGCAGCGCCTTTAGGATTTGTTCTCGCGCCCAGTCGGTAATCAGGTCGTTGGATGCCTGGCGCGTGCCCACCAATTTCAGGATCATCGCGGTCGGATCGCTGATCACCAACGCATAGTCACCGAACACCCTTAAGCCCACCGCGAGCCCGGTCTCCGGATCCTCGATGTTGTCGATAGGACCGCCGAACGGCAGGCTGACGAACTCGCGCGTGCCCACGAAGTACAGCTCGGCGCGGTACATGTTGCCGCCGCTGGCCCAATCGACGATGTCTCCCAGAAAGGGAATCAAGGCACCGTCGAGCGTCGAACGTCCCTGCGGAAGGGTGCCGGCCAATTTCCCCTCCTTGAAGAAGAGCGCGGTCTCATCCGGCTCGACCGTGACCTGGGTGAGCTTGCGAATGGTCATGTCCGGCCACTTGTAGAGAATGTCTTCCTTGGCGGTGTCAGGCCGGGCAATGAACTCACGGTTCAGATCTGTGGGGCGGCCAAATATGCTCACGATTCATTCTCCTGGCGAATTGATTGCATGGTTATGTGGGTCGCATCGGCGCGATTGCCTCTATCTAAAACCGCAAGTGAGCGGGGTTCCCGCCAGCCGTGGCCGCATCGCCTTGGGACGGTGACGGCGGGATTGGGATTCGCTCTCGTCCGGCACGTTCCCGCATAAACCGAAAACCCCGTGAGTGGCGTTGACCCATCGTAGGACCGGTGCGCAACCCCGGTGGCCCTTAAGTTATCTGACCGCCCAACTCGCGAAACAGCCAGGCCCGCGCCTTGAGCCAATCGCGCTGAACCGTGCGCAGCGACATGCCCAACGCGCGCGCGGTATCCTCTTCGCCGTAGCCGCCGAAGAAACGGCACTCGACGACGTCGGCAAGACGCGGCATCTCTCGAGCCAAACGCTCCATGGCTTCGTTCAGGGCAAGCAGCCCCTCGTCGGATTGGATCGACAGGTCTGCGATGTGCGACAACGTCACGTGCGGGCCGCCGCCGCCGCGCTTGTCCGCCAACCGTGATTGCGCATGATTGATCAGGGCGTGCCGCATCGCGAGCGCCGAAGCTCGAAGAAAATGAGTGTCATCGACGAAACTGCGCGATTGTCCGAGTCGCAGGTAGGCCTCGTGAACCAGCGCCGTGGTCTGCAAAGTATGCCCTGCTCCGAAACGTGCGCGAGTCCGCTTCGCAATACGCCTCAGCTGCGAGTAGAACGCCGGAAGCAACTCGGCGGCGATGCGACGCACATCCGCAGAAGCCGCACTCGCCTCCAGTCGAAGCAGCGCGTCTTGCGGTAACGGGTGTTCTTCGTCGGCCACCCCGCGATTCTAGTCAAATCGGTGCCGAATACGGCAGAAATCGCCCGCGCGAATCGAACGGCGAGCAGCCGTTCTCGGGCGCCGGTCCGACATAATGCATCGCCTTGATCGAAACGGCCCACATCGAGGCCGTTTTGCCTCAATTGACTCCCGCGGGCGCCTGCACCCCCGAATAGACGATCCGCATCGAGGTATGGGTCTTGCCGAACCCGCCGGCATCCATATCGAGCTCCTCGCGCAGCACCAGACCCGTGCTCTTGGAAATCCAGATCAGCGCGTCCACCTTGGCAAAATCGCTTTCATAGTGCGTGCTGAACAGGCCGGCCGCTTCGCCGTCCACCGCCTCATCGCGCACATACGTACAGTGCTCGTTCTTGGCGTTGCGCCGGTTTTCCTGCTCCTGTTCCAGCATCGCCTTCAGGTCGAGCGGGCTGCGGCGCCATTTGCCGTCGAACAGAAGGTAACTGGCATCACCGGTGTAAACACTTTCAGAGCGCCGGCCCTGGCTGCCATAAGGCCCGCCGCTCTGAGTCATGTAATGATGGTTAGGGGTTCGCATCGTCTTCTCCCCGGCATCAGCGGCCGTTTTGCACGCTGCGTCTTCGGCTCGCGCGGCGCCGGTGCCGAGTGCGCAGGCGAACACTGCGGCGATCGTCGCGGCGGAGGCCATCGTGTTGCAACGGGACATGGATCTACTCCTTGGGCAACGGGCGCGAGACGGCAGTCGTGCCGGCAGAGGATTCATGGTTTTATCTTCGCCTGCATGAAAGCCTGAACTGGCTGATCGCCCTTCTGAACGATCATCACTCCGGTGTCGGTTTTGGAGCCGGCCGGCGGTCGAAACATGGCGATCTTCAATTGCTCCGCTGGCGCGCTCGCGGACGCGGCGCTTGCGGGCTCGGCTGCGCTGCCGCCGCCCTGCGATCCGATCATTTTCATTATGTTTTCGGTTGATAGTTGTTTTGCGAGCGCGCCTAAGTCGCTTACGGATGTGCTCTGCCAACCCGGCGGCAAGTTCTTGCGATACCAATCAACCACGGTGTCGAAGGGACTGGAGGTGACGATTCCGGCGCTCGTCGCGTAGGTATCCGTGCGGCCGCCGGGCGGGTAGGAAATGGCGCTCGCGACGCTCGTCACCGAATCCGGATAGCGCGGCAGGTTGGTTTTGTCATAGCGAAAGTCACGCGCAGTCAGGACATTGCTTGGGGCAGTGTTGCCGCTCGCCAGCGGCGTATCGAGCCCGTTGGCGGAAAGCGGAGCGCCGGCGGCCAGCCGCCAAACTCCGGTCTCGGTTCGTTTTGCGTCCGGCTCGCGTTGAGGGTCCTTGGAATCGTCGCCCAGTTTTGTCTTGCCGCCGCCCTTACCCGTACCCGCGTCGTCAGTGCCGTTGCCTCCAGCGGCGGAGCTGTCGTATCCATGGCTCACCGCGGTTCCACTGGCATTGTCCGTGCCGCCCCCCTCGACATCGCCCACTCCACTGCCGCCGCCGGCGGCAGCGCCACCGCCAGCGCCGTTGACGCGCCCACCCTCGCCAACAACTCTTCCCATGCCGCCCCCGCCGCCGCCTCCACCTCCACCTCCGCCGCCGTCGCCACCCCCACCTGACTTTGGTTTACCTCCACCCCCGCCACCGCCTCCACCGCCGCCGCCATCGCCCGCCGCCGGCGGTGCGGGGCAATGCGCACATTTAGGCGCCATCAGGCGTCCCAGCAAAAACCCGAGCGCAAATACCAGGATCAACGCCAGTACCCACCAGAGCCAGCGGCGGCTCTTCTTGGGTTTGGATGCAATGGGGGATGCTGCGCCGGCCGCGGCGAGCCCGGCCGCCGGAGCCGCGCCCTGATTCGCGGCGACCGGATTTTCCTGGCCGCAATGCGTGCAATAGCGGGTACTCGCGCTCAGCGCCGATCCGCACCTCGTACAGAACGCGGTCATAGAGATTCTCTACGCAGGGATTCCATGCCATCAAGAACCGAATCCGGCGCAGCATCCCGCCACGCGCACATGACGATCCGCGTGGTGGCGGGGTTCCGCTTCGATTCTGGTTCTTAAGGGTAAATCGACGGCTGCTCGACCCGCGCGCGCCGCGAAACCTCTACAGATCTACGAACTGAGGAACGCCCGATGAAGATTCATCTCAATGTGGTATCCGCTGCCGCGCTGTGTGCGATCGTCTCTATGCCTATGATCGCGGGCGCTCAGGAAACCGTCATGCACCACCCAGCGAAGGCACCGCCGATCGCGCCGATGCCTAAGCCTGCCATTGTCGCGGCGCCCTTGAAACCGTCCGCTGTGGCGCCCCTTCAGGCAAAACCGATTGTTGCCACCGCCGTCGTATCCAAACCTCCAGTGCCGGACACTCATCGGAGTATCATTTTCGTCGGCGGAAAACCGCAAACCGGCAGCAAGGTGGAGCTTAATCCGCAACCCATTCCGCCTGGACATGGCAGCCCCGGCAATCCTTAGCGCTAACCAAGCTCGCCTCGCCCTCGCCTACGTCTACGACAAGGTTAGGCCAGCGGCGGGTATGTATCAGTAACGCAGCCAAGCGAGGGATTTATGAATTGTCCGAATTGCAAGCAACCCATTCAAGCCAACAGCCGCTTCTGCGGAAGTTGCGGCCAAATGATCGACAACGGCGCCGCCGCCCAGCCGTCTCCCGACATTCGAAGCGCCGCGATGCCGGCAGCGGCGATGGCGGGGGCCGGATCGGCCCCAGGATCCGCAGCGGGGCCGGCCGCATCGTCCTCGGTGCCTGGGCTGATCGAGCGGGTCAAAAATATCGTGCTGAGCCCGAAAAGCGAATGGCCCGTCATCGCACCTGAGCCGACCTCGATCGCTCAGCTCTACACCGGCTATGTCATGCCGCTCTCAGCGCTGGCCGCCGTGATGGCTTTCGTGCACATGTCCCTCATCGGCGTGCGCGTGCCGTTTGCCGGGGCGATTCGCACGCCGATTGCGAGCGGGCTCGTGTATGCCATCCTCGCTTTCGGATTCGGGCTGATCGGACTATTCCTGGTCGGGCTGATCATCAACGCATTCGCACCCACGTTCTCCGGCGAGCGAAACCAGCGCCAGGCGCTCAAGGTCGCGGCCTACTCCTTGACGCCCGCGTGGTTGAGCTCCGTACTGGCGCTGTCGCCCATCTTGCCGACGTTGTTGCAATTCATCGCCGGGCTCTACGGCATTTACGTGCTGTATCTGGGTTTGCCCGTTGTGATGCGCTCTGCGCGGGAGAAGGCCTTGGGATATACCGCGGCGGTGGTGATCTGCACCATCCTGCTCGGCATCCTCTTTGGCTTAGTCAATATCGCGGCCGGTCGACTCGGTCTGATGCCGGGCAGCATCGGCGCCAACGCGACCGGGCCTGCCGCGGCGCAAGACCAAGGTGCGGCGATCGTCGGTAACGTCGTCGGCAACGCATTGGGTACCGACGAGAAGGGCAAGGCCGGATTGACCGCGGCGCTGTCGAATCTCGTCAAGGCAGGACAACAGAGCGAGCAGCAGCCTAGCGGTGCGGGCGCCGCCAGTGCGGATCGCACGAGCCCGGACGCCCAGGGAAACGCCTCCACGAATAGCGCCTCCGGCGACAGCACCCAAAACCCCGCTTCGGCCGCTGCCGGGTTTTTGACCGCATTGGGCGGCGCGATGGGCGGGAGTCACCGCGTGGATGTAGTGGATTTCAAGACGCTCACCGCGATGCTGCCGGGCTCGCTACCGGGCATGAAACGCACCGCTGCTCAAGGGGAAAATCAGGGAGCCATCGGCGTCAAGACGGCGTCCGCCAAGGCAGACTATCAAGGTGACAACGGCGCCAGCGTCCACATCGAGATATCCGATTTGTCTGGTGTATCCGGACTGCTGAATTTGGCCGGTGCGCTTGTCCAGAACACGACCTCAGAGAGTGATTCGGGTTATGAAAGGGACAAAGTCATCAGCGGCCGTTCCGTGCACGAGAAATATGATGCGAAGGCGAGGAAGGGCGACCTCAGCATCATGCTGGCAAAGCGGTTTCAGGTCGAAATTACCGGGGACGGGGTTGATATGAGCTCGCTCGAGCAGGCGCTCGGACAGATCGACCTTGCGAGTCTCGAATCCATGAAAGACCAAGGCGCTCAGCCCAAGTGAGCAGATCACCGGCAATCACCGCAGCGGTGGCGTTGGGATGCGCCTGCTATGTTTTGATGGGCTGCTCCAAACACCCGGGGGCTGCCAAGGCAGCCGGCGGGGCCAAGGTGGCGAGCAGTGCGCCGACCGTTGCAAGCTCAGTCTGTGACCGCCATATTCTGAAACCCGAAGATGTTGCCGGCGTCTTGAGGGCGTCGATCACGGGTACCCAGCCCCTCCCCGGAGATGCGCAATCCTGCGAATTCACAACCGCCGGCTTCCCCGCGATTACCGTGAGTGTCAGACCGGGCCTCGGGCGCACTACGGTTGATGCCTGGGTGACAGGGAAGATGCCGTTACCTAGCAGCCCGTTGACCGGCGTCGGCGAAGCGGCGGTCTGGCAAGAGGCCCTGCATGAGGTGATCGCCCAAAAGAACGCGCTGCTGTGCGACATCCAGGTGCGCGCCGGCGGCGGCGATTTCGCCATCGCTTCGAGCGCCTTGCCCGCGGCGTTGGGGGCCCTGTGCAACAGGATATTTGCTGCGTACTGAGCCGCCTCGAACGCATGTATCGCGCAAAAACCCTGGCGGCGTACACTGGTATCAGGCGCGCGGCTCCCAAGGTTACCGTGTAGCGAGAATATGCAACCAAGCGGTCAAAGCACCTCCGGGCTGACAGATCGGCAAAGAAATAGCGTCGATGCTTTGCTGGATGAGTTGTTGGACTTGCCCGAGCAGGGGCGCGCCGCCCACCTGAACGATCGACACATTGAGGATCCGGTCGTGCTGGCGGAGGTCGAGAGTCTGCTCTTCGCGGCCAACGCATCGGGCACTTTTCTCAATGCGCCGGCACGACCCTTGGTCGATGATGTCGTGCAGGATGCCGCCATCGGCACGCGCCTCGGCGCTTGGATCATTACTCGGCCGATCGGACGCGGCGGCATGGGGGACGTATACGAAGGGGCTCGTGCGCAGGGCGACTTCGAGCAAAGGGTCGCCATCAAACTGCTGCAACGCGAAGCGGCGGCGCAATTGGAGCGCTTCGAAGCCGAACGTCAGATACTGGCGCGGTTGGAGCACTCGGGCATTGCTCGACTCTATGACGGCGGAGTCGCCGGCGACAGCCGGCCCTTCATGGTGATGGAATATGTCGAAGGACGTCCCATCACTGAGTTTTGTGCGCTGACTCAAGCCGCGTTCGAGGAGCGTCTCAAGCTGTTCAATCAGGTCTGCGAAGCCGTCGCCTACGCCCATCGCAATCTGATTGTCCATCGCGATCTTAAGCCCTCGAATATCCTGGTGACCGGCGCCGGTACGGTGAAATTGCTCGATTTTGGCATCGCCAAGCTGCTCGACCCGCAGCTCGCTCGCGTGACCAAGGTGGCGGCCGCGCCGATGACGCCGATTTGTGCGGCGCCGGAGCAGTTGACCGGCGACCCCATCACCACGGCGACCGATGTCTATGCACTGGGATTGTTGCTTTTCGAACTCTTGACGGGCGTCCATGCATGGATCGGATCCGAAACGCCGATGCTGCTGGCTTTGCGAACGGTGCTGCAGCGCTCCGCGCCGTTGGCCAGCCGAACGGCTGCGGCCCGCACTGACTTTCCCGTGCCTGCGAGATTGATACGCGGCGATTTGGACGCGATCGTCGCCAAGGCCCTGCGCACCGAGCCTGCACATCGCTATGCCACGGTGGAAGCATTGAAATTGGACGTCGAGCGCGTGCTGCGCGGCGAACCGGTGGCGGCGCGAGAGGGCGCGCGGCTCTATGTCCTGGGACACGTGCTGCGCCGGTATCGCTGGGCCGCAGCGGCCACCGCGGCCATATTCCTTTCCTTGGCCGGTGGATTGGGCCTTGCCGCCTGGCAGGCGCATCGAGCCGCGCTGGAGCGGGACCTCGCGCGCCGCAATGCGGCGCGCGAGGAGGCGGTGCGCTACGAGCTGACACGCCTGTTTCGCACGGCGATCGCTGATCATGGCGCGCAACCTGCGACCGCCAAGAACATGATCGACAGCAGCGCCCAGCGCGTGCTGCGCGAGTACCAGGATCAGCCTCAGCTGGCCGGACAGATCGTGCTGACTCTGGCCGATCTGTATGGCGCACTCGAAGATGCCGCGGGCGCGGATACTTTGTTGGAAGGATTCGTGGCCGAAGCGAACCCGAAGGCGGATCCCGCGGCCTTGGCGGACGCGCGCCAGAAGCTCGCCAACATTGAATTGCTGCGCGGGCATGCGGATCGCGCGGGTCAGCTGCTGGACCAAGCCGATGCTTTCTGGGCCACTGCCCCGCGCCCCTACCTGGAAGAGCGGCTCGAGGGACTAGCGGTTCGCGCACGCCTGCGACGTGCACGCGGCGATCTCGACGGCGCCATCGCCGCCACACGGGAGGCGATCAAGGAGCGCATCGCGTTGTCGGGTCACGATCACCGCGAGACCGCGAACCTCTACAATTCTCTCGCGATATCGCTCGCCGCCGCCAATCATCTCGATCAAGCGCTGGCCGCCTATCACGAGACCAGCGGCATCTACCGCGCGATTGGACTTGGCGACGGCATCGACGCACAGATCATCGTCGCAAACACCGGCACCCTGGAGCTGCGCACCGGCCACCTTAAGGAAGCGGAAGTGCTGCTGAAAAGCTCGATTGAACGAGAACGATCATTGGCCGGCGATTCGGCGGCGGTGGCGGCCGCCATGGGCTACTACGGTAAGCTGCTCTCCATCACCAATCGCAATGAACCGGCCATCTCCGTATTGCGCGAAGCCACCGATCTTGGCGTGCGCTATGCGGGTGCCGGCAGCCCCCTGGCCATTCAAAATCGACTGTTCCTCGGCGAGGCTCAACTCGCGATCGGTGACCACCAACAGGCGGGCGTTACCCTCACTGCCGCGCACGATGCCGCACTCGCCCAATACGGCGCGGCTCATCTGCTGACGTTGCGCAGCCAGATGGCGCTTGCGCAGATGGAGGCGGCGGCCGGGGATTATGAGAAGGCGCGAACCCAATTACAGGCGACGGTCGCGGGACTCCGCAAACTCGGCGCACAGGGCGAATCGAATCTGGCGCTGGCGCTCGAGTCCTTGGGTGATGCGGAAGCGCAATTGGGAAAGATGGAGGGGGCAACCGCCACGCTCAAGGAAGCGGTCGCCATTCGGGAAAAATCGCCCGACGATGTATGGGAATTGGCTCAGGCGCGCGAGCGGCTGGGGGAGACTTTGGCCAGGAGCGGAAGCGCTGCGGCACCCGACCTTTTGAAGGGCGCGGCCCATGATTTGGAATCCCAGCTGGGGGCCGATCATCCTCAGACCTTGCGAGCCAAAGCCGCGCTGGCACGGATCCGCGCGTGAAGCCGTTTCAACGCTGGGCGGCGTCCCGGCACTTGAACAGCTCGATGGACGTCGTCTTCTGGTTCGCCATTCGATAGATGTTCACGATGTCGTTGCCGATCAATAGCTTGATGCCGTCGAGCTTGAAATAGGAACCGTACAGCGAGTCCTTGTTGACGTCGTCCGTTTTGGCGTTCGGCATTTGCTTGCGGTACCAAGCCTCGACGTCCGCCAGGGCGTCCAATGTATCGCCCTGGTAGTGCATGCAATGCTGTCCGTTGGGGATGCTACGGTAGGCTGCGTCCATCTTACCGCCGCCATCGTGCGGGTAAGTCGGCAATCCGGTTGCATTGCTGTCCGCGGCGAGACTCGCCGACGAGATACTGACGGAAACAGCGGCTGCTAATAGCATCGATCGATGGGCGTTGAGCATGAGTAATCTCCTCGGGTAGTGGGTATTTCCATATGTTGATTACCGAAAGCGCAGGTCCATCCCGCCATGCGGATTCGCACAAAGGGATGGCGGGTTCAGGCGAACTTTCGGGTTTGTACCAGTAGATTGACGGCTACCTGAAGGGACTACCATGGCAAACCAGGCTTGCGTTATGGGTCGTATTGTCGCCCGCATGCGAATACGGCCCATGAGACCGCCTGGCCCGCCGAGCGCCGTGACGCGCACTGAGCCCCGAAGCTTGGGCGTGCGTCGCGCGACGCACTTGCTCATCGCGCTGTGCGTGGGCGCGACCCTGGCCGGCTGCTCACACTCTCCCGACACGGCCCCCGGAAAAAGTGCAACCAACTCCAATGCTGATGCTGCCGCATCCGCCGCGCATGCGCTCGTCCTGTCGAAATCCACATACGATGTCGCTCTAAAGCCAGGCACCAAGGTGATTGACGCCACCATGATGGCACGCGCCTATCGCGGCGCAGAGGCCGACGGCACGCTCGCCTTTGACGCAGCGTCCGAGCCTTCACTTGCGCAGATCACCCCTGGCACCGTCGTCATATTTGCGGGCGTCGCGATGCTGCAAGTGTCTCGCGTGAATTCCAGCGGCGGGAAGATCTTCATCGCCGGCTCACCCGCTGGACTCGAAGACGCGATCGATCATGGGCACATCGCCTGGGAGGCGCCGCTTGATTTCGCCAAAGTCGCATTCAACCTGCCTCCCGGATTTCATCGCCCGGAAAGAGAAGGCAGTTCGATGCTTGCGCTATCGAACTTTCTTGCAGCGCCGGCCGAGGCCTCCGTGTCGCTGTCGGACAACACGTGGAAGGGCAAGGTGAAAGACTGGGACGTCACGATTGCGCTCACCCCTTCCAACGGCAATCTCCACCTCGATCTTGACGCCAATAAATCCATCGCCGGCGGCACCATCGATGTGCACGGCGTTGGACAGTTCAACGGCTTCACCAACGAGGGTTCGATTACCCTGGCGAACGGATCGACGACCGAGGTCACCTTTGACAATAAGGGCCTCAGCGGTACCGTAGATTTCAATTGGAAGGTCGCCTTTGATGCGGATCACGGCGGCAGTGAACCGAAGCTCAAGGAGTCGGACGTCGTCAATCTTCCCTTCTCGCTCGATTTTCCCGTGCCGCTCGGCCCAATACCGTTCAAGCTGAGCTTTAAGACCGGTTTCGCGTTTCAACCGGCCTTCACCAGCAAAGTGGCCGTGGCCCAGGGCTCTTATCACGCCTCGTTCGGCGGAAGCATGCCCATGACCGCCAGCGCCGATGCGCCGGCTCCCACCGCCGACTCAGCCGCCGCTGCTCCATCCGCCTCACCCGCCAGCGGCTCCGACGGATCGATCTCGGGCAGTGGCTCCATCAACTCCTACGGCGGCACGTTATCGGTTGCCGCTTTGGGACTCTCAACCACGGTCGCGCTGCCAAAGATTACATTCACCATCGGCTTGCCAAGCGCATTGGAGGGCTTCCTTAAACCACCGGATTTTGGGGGCCCGTACGCAACATTTCTGACCCAGGCGAATTTCTTGGCGACCGGATCCCTCACCATGGTTCAGTGTGAAAAAAGAGAGCTCAACCTGCTTGCCATCGTCGGCTACAAGCCTGGGATCTTGGGGAAACTGAAGATGCAGCCGCACTCTAAAACGCTCTATGAGAAGAACTACACCGAGATCCAACCGCCGAATATCACCTTGTGCAAGAGTTGACCTGAACATGTGTTTCGCGGGTCTGCGTTGCCGTGAAGTTCGGGTGATACGAGGCATTGGAACTATCCCCGAAGAGATCCCCGTTCCGTTCAATTGACATCATGAATGCGCTTCGCCCGAAAATTAAGGAACACACCCATGTCCAGCATCAATACAATGACCTTATTCCCAGTGATATCCGCAATTTTGGCCTGCGCATTAAGCATCCGTGCCGCGCACGCCGAGGATCCAGTCTGCAAAATGGTTTTCGACGCCGGTGAAAAGGGCGCACAAGCACCAAACCACCAGTACCTCACTCTAACGGGTGGGACATTCGGCAGCACCGGTCGCCACTCCGAAGTCATCCATACCACCGATGCCAGTTACGTTCTCGCCGACGGCCAATGGCATCGCAGCCCACTGGACATGAAGGCCATGCGGGAGCAAGAGGAGGAAAACCGCCGAAACACAAAGAATGCGCATTGTGCACATGTGCGCGACGAGGCGGTCGACGGCGAAGCAGCGAGGGTATTCAGCGCCCACTATGAGAGCGAATACGCCAAGGTCGATGCACTGATCTGGATCTCTAGCAGCAGTGGTCTGACGCTACGCGAGGAACTCGACATGGATGCCGGTGAGTTGGGCAAGACCCATTCGTCGGTGCACACGAGATACTCCGGAGTGCAGGCGCCCGTCGGAGTCAAGTAGTGCGGCGGCTTCGCTCTTGAGGCAAGAGACGCTTCGGCCGATCGCCTGACGCTTTGGAGACATTTGTAACTCCGATTGATGGTCCATGGCGTCTTTCAAGGCTTATTCCGGTTTATCTCTTTACCATAGGCAATCGAGGACTTGGTCATGACATTCGTACGATTCGCATCCATGGCAATCCTGGCGGCGCTGTTTTTAGAGGGGTGCTCGCCGGGAGTGGGTGCACCGGCCGCCGCAGGTACGGGCAGCGAACGCACGTCGTTTTCGGCAGTGATTAACGGAAAGCTCGTCAAGGGCGACCGTGTCACCGCTTTCGGCACGAATAGCGCGAGCATCACACCTGCCGGCAGTGAGATCCATGAGATGATTTTCTCACTCGCACCTACCTCTAGCGACGAGAACGCAAAGCCCGAGCTTAGCCTGCGTTTCAATTTCCCGGTCAAGCAAGGGAACTACGAATTGACGGGCACCGACATCGCCGCCTGCAACAATTGTGGTGTCATGCTCGAACAGACCGTGACTCCTTTCGCGCAATATACGCCGCAGAAAATGCTGGTGAGCATCACATCGCTCACCACAGATCGGGTCGCCGGAAAGTTCTCCGGCACGATGGAGTTCAGCTTCGCAACGCCTGACCGCGTCCGCAAAATCGCGCCGCCGATCATGCGGGTAGAGGACGGGCAATTCGATATTCCGATCGCGCAGCAGTGAGATACAAATGCTGCAGATGTTTTTGGAAGTTGAAGGGTGCGAAGAGCGAGAACTCGGGCCAGGCGGGCGCCTGCCGCGCATCCCATCCCCGCAGACATCCAGGAGATCGCTCATGAGGAGTTCTCCGACGCTGGCGGAAGGCGCGAACTGTGGCCGATCAAGCGCTCGTAGGCGCAGGGTCGAGAGAAACTTGTCGAACATCATCCAGGTTAGAGAACGGAATGCAGAATTCACACCGATCTAAAGCAGCGACCATCTGCCGCCATTGCCACAGCGACGGAGCAACAGCATGAACACACGAATCTTGTTGAACGGTATCGCCGCCACCTGCCTTGCCGGCACGATCGGCGCCTACGCGCCGGTTTCGGCAAACGGAGTCTCGACGAATGGCCAAAGTTGGACCGCTAACGGCGGTTCCGCGTGCGAGAAATATCTGACACCGGATGTGGTGTCCGAGATTCTTAGCACGTCCGCAGGTCCAGCGGCGCGGCTCGACGCTACCTCCTGCCACACCGGCAGCATCTACATCCATCTCAAAGTCGCGGACATCGACGTATTCCGACCAGAGCTCAAGATGATCGCCGGCACACACCTGATCGCCGGCGTCGGCGACGGCGCGTACTGGAACGAGGCAGGCGCCCTCTCCGCCGTCAAGGGCCACGACCGCGGGTGCGACATCAGTGTGGTTGGGGCGCCATACGTAACGAAGATCCGCGACGAAGCGCTCGGGCAGAAGCTCGGAGAGATTTGCAAGAAGCTATTCTCGCTGCCCTGAGTGATCATTTGGGGCTCACGCGCCTTACGCGCCGAGAGAAAGGCGGAGTCTGATTCGGCGCTCGACTGTATGCGCATTGAGCAGCCGGACGACAAGTCGCTTTGGATGGGCGACGTATATGCATTCCGTCGGTGCCGAGGCGGCGCGACGTATCGCCGACCACTGCGAGCCGCCGGCGTCGAAGTCTGGTCCGCCGGCGTCGAAGTCTGGTTCGATCAGAGGGAACTTCGGGGCGGCGATGCTTGGGATCAAAGGATTCGCCACCAGATACGGGACTGCGCGCTCTTCCTTCCGATCATCTCGTCCCATACGCAGGAGAGGACGGAGGGATACTTCAGGCTTGAGTGGAGACTAGCGGATCAGCGCACGCACCTAATGGGGCGCACCCGACCGTTCATCGTGCCGGTCTGCGTCGACGACACGCCCGAGACGGACGCGGATGTGCCGGACGCATTCTCCGCCGCGCAATGGACTCGCTTGCACAGCGGGGACGCGCCACCGGCCTTCGTCGAGCGCGTGTTGCGGCTGCTGTCGCCCGAAGCGGCTCATGCACCGGGAGAGGTCAGGTCGCCAGCCGCCCCCCGCAGTGCCACCCACTGGGGCTGCGCCCCGACTGCCTGTACCGAGTCCTGCCGCGCCGCGACCAACGCAGCGTGTCCTCGTGCTGATCGCGGTAGTCGCAGTCATCGGCGTCGGCTACTTTGCGGTGGACAAGTTGTGGCTATCGAAGCGGTCTGCAGGTGATGCGCAGACCTCGTCATCGGCTATTCAGGCCAGCACGCCCCCACAGGGTGCGATTCCGGAGAAGTCCGTCGCGGTACTGCCGTTTATCGACATGAGCGAGAAGAAGGACCAGGAGTACTTCTCGGACGGATTGAGCGAGGAACTCATTGACCTCCTGGCGCAGGTCCAGGACCTGCGGGTGCCGGCTCGTACCTCGTCGTTCGCCTTCAAGGGCAAGGCGGACGATGTCCCGAGCATTGCTCAGAAACTCCGCGTCGCCCAAGTCCTCGAAGGGAGCGTGCGGAAAGCTGGCAACACGCTCCGGGTGACCGTGCAGCTGATTCGCGCCGACAACGGCTATCACCTGTGGTCGAGGACCTACGACCGGGACATCAAGGACATCTTCAAGGTCCAGGACGAGATCGCCGCCGCCGTGGTCGAGGTGCTGAAGGCTAAGCTCGCGCCGGCGCAGGCCGTCGCCGCCTACCGCAGCTCAAACACCGAGGCCTACAACCAGTATCTGCTCGGCAAACGATTTCACAGTCGAGGAAACGTCGACGGCTGGCGGCGGGCGATCGACGCCTTCCACAAAGCGATCGCACTCGATCCCGGCTACGCCGCGGCCTATGCCAGTCTTGCTCTCTCGGAGTACGCCTTCGCAGATTCGACCGGCGACGCAGCAGGCCAAAGGCAAGCGATGGCCGACGCCGAGAGGGCCGTTACCCTCGCATCGCAGGAGGCCGACGGCTATGCGTCGCGCGGAGTTCTCCGGATGAACATTAGCTGGGACTGGAACGGTGCGGAAGCGGACTTGAAGAAGGCGCTGGCGCTCGATCCCGCGGCCGACAAAACTCAGGGAAACTACGCTACTTTGTTGGAAAGGCTCGGCCGGTTGCCAGAGGCCATTGCAGTAGGGAGAAGGGCGACCGAGATCGATCCATTGTCCGCTATCGCTTGGTCAAATCTTGGTCAATACTTGATGTTCCACAGAGACTACCCCGCCGCACACGAGGCATTGCGTCGCTGCCTCGAGATCAATCCGGAATCGAGCTTCGGCGGGCATCACGTGGCCATCCTGCGGCTGCTCGAAGGCAACGCGGCCGAGGCACTCGCGACGGCGCGCAAGATCGGCATCGAGTCTTTTAGGCTGACCGACGTCGCCATGGCCGAGCACAGCCTCGGTCACGCGAAGGAGTCCCAGCAGGCCCTCGACGAGTTGATCGCCAAGCATGCTCCGGATGGCGCTTATCAGGTCGCCGAGGCACTTGCATGGCGAGGCGAGAAGGACAAGGCGTTCGAGTGGCTCGAGCGCGCCTACCAACAGCGCGATGGCGGCCTGTCAGAGGTCAAAGTCGACCTGCTGCTCGATCGCCTGCACGGCGATCCGCGCTTCAAGGCACTACTCAAGAAGATGAACCTGCCGGAGTAGCGCGTTCACATAAGGTCACAGTATCCGACGACGCGAATCGCGAGTGTCTGCTCCAGGAAAAACCGTGGGCTAAGGGCGAAAGGCCGGTTTTGGCCGTTATGTAGAGCTCTCCATAACGGCCATAGGACTAAACCGCTTCGCGGTAGTCAGAAAGTTTGGCCCCACCGGTAGCCGACGGCAACGTATTTTTGGTGTCCCAGTTCTGCTGACCTTCCTTGCCAAGATGGAGTGGCTGCATGTGCAGCGATCTCATCTTATAAAGGAACCTATCCATGACACCGCTTCGTCAACGCATGCTCGAGGACATGCAGATCCGCAACTTTTCCGAGAATACTCAGGACTCTTACCTGCAGCAAGTCTCGCTCTTTGCGCGCCACTTCCGGCGATCTCCCGAGGGTCTCGGTCCTGTCAACATCCGGACCTACCAAGTCTATCTAACGAACGAGAAGAAGCTCGCACCCGGCTCGATCAGCATCGCCACCTCGGCGCTGCGCTTCCTGTATACCGTGACCCTGAAAAGACCCTGGGACGTTGAGGAAGTTCTGCCAATGCCGAAGGCGCCCCAAACATTGCCGATCATCTTGAGCCCCGATGAGGTGCGGCAATTTTTGAGCTGCGTGCCCCGACGCAAAGGTCGCACCGTCCTCACGGTCTGTTACGCCGCCGGACTGCGCGTCTCGGAGGCGATCGCACTCAAGCCCACGGATGTCGACAGTCAGCGTATGACCATACGCGTGTCCCAGGGCAAAGGGCAGAAGGATCGCTACGTCATGCTCTCCGATCGGCTCCTGGCGATTCTGCGCGATTGGTACCGTGCGACCAGGCCAACGCCGTGGATGTTTCCGGGCGTAATCCCCGGTTCGCACGTCACAAGGGAGGGTATCAACGACGCCTGTACGTTGGGGGTCAAGCGCAGCGGCCTCTCCAAGCCGGTGACGCCGCATTCCTTGAGACATGCCTTCGCCTGCCACCTGCTCGAGTACGGCACGGACCTACGCACGATCCAGCTGCTCATGGGGCATCGAAGTCTGTCTACCACAGCACGGTATCTGCGGCTCGCCACTTCCAAGGTCTGCGCAACACGCAGTCCTCTGGATTTACTGCCTCGACCGTTGCCGCCGGCGGAACCGCCCAAGGCTCCCGAGCACTTCTAAAACTCGCTCCCCGTGGAGCGACCTCGGCTCGAGGTGGCGGATATCCTCCGCCGCTACGGCGCGGACTATCGTGCTGAGCACGAGCCGTCGCTGTCGAATGCGCAGCGGCGCGTCATGCGGGCGATCACCGCGTGCCGCACCGCTGCGCTCGGCGGGCACGTCGAGGCGTGCGACAGCTGCGCGCATCAACGCGTCGCGTATAACAGCTGTCGCAATCGGCATTGCCCGAAGTGCCAGTCACTTGCTCGGGCGCAGTGGATCGACATCGCCAGGCGGAGCTGCTGAACGTTGAGTACTTCCATGTCGTGTTCACCCTGCCTGAGGAGATCGCGGCCATTGCGTACCAGAACAAAGCCGTGGCTTATAACCTGCTCTTTGCTGCAACCGCCGAGACACTACGCACCATCGCCGCAGACCCCAGACACCTGGGCGCCGAGATCGGCTTCTTCGCCGTCCTGCACACCTGGGGCCAAAATCTAATCCACCACCCCCATCTGCACTGCGTGGTGCCGGGCGGCGGACTCTCCGCCGACGGGCAGCGCTGGTTGGCGTGTCGCTCCGGGTTCTTTCTGCCCGTGCGGGTGCTGTCTCGGTTCTTCCGCCGCCGATTTTTGGAACTGCTGGCACAAGCCTTCGACCGCGGTGAACTCGAGTTCTTCTCAGCCCTACAGGAGCTGCGCGAGCGCCAGGCCTTCCGACGATATCTCGATCCACTGCGGGAGAAGGAATGGGTCGTCTATGCCAAAGCACCGTTTGCCGGACCCGAGCAGGTCCTTGATTACGTCGGCCGCTACACCCATCGCGTCGCTATCTCGAACAATCGTCTCCTCGACATCGACGATGGGACCGTCACGTTCCGCTGGAAGGACTACCGCGACGACAACGCCCAAAAGACCATGACCCTCGAGGCCGACGAGTTCATCCGCCGCTTCCTGCTGCACGTCTTGCCGCAGGGACTGCAGCGCATCCGCTATTACGGTTTGCTTGGCAATCGGCACCGAGAGGAGAAGCTCGCGCAATGCCGCCAGCTCCTAAAAATGGAACCGAAGGCCCCCTGCGAGACGGACGCCGAGCCATCCGACTATCGGGATCGGTACCAGGAACTCACCGGCGTATCCTTGCATCAATGCCCGGTCTGTCATCGTGGTCGCATGCTCATAGTCGAGCAGATCAACCGGCCGGCGCAGCCCCCGATCACCATCGACACATCATGACGTACACTCGCTCCGATCAATCAACCCTGCAAAACCTTCGGATCACACTGTTCCGAGGCATCGGGCTGTCCGATACCTCGCACGCGCCTCATCGGATCGTCCTTCCCCATCTCCGCAGAACTTCAGACGCGCCACTTCACTGCCATGGACCCGCACCAACATCTCCCAACTATCAGTCCACGCGGCAATCTGATCGTCGCCGAAGACCAAGCCGCCGGATAAAACCCCATAGCGTTGAGCTCGGTAGGCGGTTTAATCCACTCCATTTTTAGCTCAGCATCGCCGGTCAACTCCCGGCACAGGACACCTTATCTGCGGCGACGCTAAGCTAAAAACGCTCTGCATTATGCACAGTGATCGATTATGCACAGCGGCGCGTCGGCGGCTCTATAAACAAGCCACCGCCGCGATTCCTGCTGCACATAATTTTCGCCGTCGCATTGGTGGAACCTTTGCTGCTGGCGCGCCGTATCGGCCTGATGCTGCGGCCCCAACGCGTACTCTCTGCGGGCGATGCAGAGATACATTCAAGCCGATTTTCCCCCGGATGTAGGCTGAAGTGGCCGACATATGCGCTCCGACAGTCCGTATTGAGGCTCGACAGAGCGCGCGATGCCGCCACATCATTACAGTTACCGGGGATGCAGAAATTATGTACAGTGCGAACGCACCCCACAAACGCGGAAAGCCTGTAGTTATAAGGCTTCCGCAGCTACGGACAGCCGCCCACTGTGCATAATCGATCACTGTGCATAATGGCCGATTCCGGCGGTTCCGCGACGCGCACACAGATCCTCTCTGGCCCTTAGCGACAGTTCGTTATCGGGATCTGCCGCAAATGAACAGCCGGGGGACCGTTTACCGGCGACACACAGCCTCAGACGAAAAGCACCGTCGCAATCTGCTGCATGACATTGCAGTCAACGCAGCTCACGACTGAATCGGATCATCCGCGACGCTGATAGCCAGCATTCGTAGGTCAATTCGCACGTATTATGGCCTTACGCGATTCCAGCTAGCCGTTCATAGTCATCTCCGTGATTGAACCGGAGGTGACGTTATGGATCGCGCGTTGTATTCGATCGAAGAGACTCGAGCGCGTCTCGGCGGCATTTCGCGCAACAGCCTTTACGCCATGTTGCGAGCCGGGAGCCTTCCGAGCGTCGTCATCGGCTGCCGCCGCTTCGTGTCGGCGGAGGCAATTGCAGCGCTGATCAAGAATTCCACGACATCGATAAGTCCATCGCAGGACGCCGTACGGTCACGGCAGCCGTTGGTTGGTGCAGGCCAGGCCCTTCCTTCGACTGTCCGAGTCAGCACTCGCTCTCGTAAGCCCGACGCCGAGTAAGTGATTGGACCTGCGCAATGAGCTCGTGGATGCAACGACCATGCTTCCGTCTTTTACATCGAGGAGTGTTGTCGGGTCGGTATTGGAGTGATGGCAGGATAGCGAAGTGTCCGCGATTTGCCGCAACACGGGTCGGCGCACGGTGAACGAGGGCACCCTGACATCGACTGCGCCATCGATCACGGCGCGTCCGACGCCAGAGGAGAAGCGCTTGTTCGCCGAGGTTGCAGCGAAGCTGCGAGTATCGGAGTCGGCCCTGGCTCTGATCGCAATTCGCACACTGCTCGATTCGGATGTACGCGACTTGCCGCTACGCACATCGAGCAGCGATCCCGCCGTCGACCGGATCACGATCCGGCTGCGGCAGGGAGATCGACTGGCCATCCGGAAGCGAGCGACTGAGCGCCGCATGAAGGACTCAGCCTATATCGCCGCCCTGGTCCGGGGTCACGTGGCCTCCAACCCGCCGCTGGCAACCCATGAGCTCGCAGTGTTCAAGCTGGCGGTGTCGGTCTTGGCCTGGTTCGGCCGAGTCTTGGCGCGGACCGCGCGGGAATCATCGCGGGCGGGTGTCCTACCGCCCGACCTACAGCAAGAGCTCAGCCGTTCTCGAGCTCTCGTGTCGGACGTGGAGCGACGGATGCACGAATTCGCCCGAGCGGCGCTGGTAACCTGGGAGAGCCGCGTTGACTAGACGACCCGTCGTTCGCCTCCCGACCGATGGACCGCGGTTCTTCGAGGTGGTGAGTTACGGGCGCGCCGGTCCGCAAATGCCCGCTCGATTCAGCCGCGCGCAGATTGACCAGATCTCGCGCACGGTCAGGCATACGCCGGAGGTGATGGTGAAAGTGACCGGCGGCGGAACGAAGAGGGGTGCGGTGGCGGTTCACTTCGCCTACTTAAGCCGCCAAGGAACCTTGGAGATCGAGACCGACGAGGGTGAGCGCATCGGACGCCGGGAGGAGCACAAGCGACTGCTCGACGACTGGCATCTAGAGCTCACCGCCGGCCAATACCGGCGGCAGAAGGACGGTGCGGCGCGACGGCCGACGAAGCTCGTTCACAATATCGTGCTGTCCATGCCGAGGCCGACGCCCTCAGACAAAGTTTTGGCCGCCGCGCGGCAGTTCGCCCGCCAGAAATTCGCGCAGCACCGCTACGCCTTGGTCTTGCACACCCACCAGCAGCACCCGCATGTGCATCTGGTCGTCAAGGCCGAGAACGAGCTCGGGCGGCGGCTCAACATCGACAAGCAGATCTTGCGGGATTGGCGCGAGGACTTCGCGCAGTTGATGCGTGAACAGGATATTGCTGCCAACGCCACGCCCCGGGCCATTCGAGGCGAAAACAAGACAAAACGCCGGGAAGGGATCTTCAAAGCACAGTTCTACGGCAAGTCGAAGTCCGCCGTGATGCGCGAACGTGTGCTCGGTATCGCGACAGAGCTGTCACGTTCCGGAACGGTTGAAGATCGGGCGCGCGCATGGTTGCTCGAGACGCGCAAATCCCTGGTATCAACCTGGCTGAGGGCTGCCGAGGTGCTGGACGAGCAGGGCGAGGAGATCCTTGCGGGCGACGTCCGCTACTTCGCAATGCATCTCCCGCCCGTCCTGACCGACCGGCAACGCCTGGCTGCGCAACTCATCCGATTCAAGGAACAGCAGCGCCAGGTCAAACCGGAGGGACCCGAGCGCCTTCACCTCAGGGTCCTTGAGCGGACGCGGTAGGTCAGCGGGCTGCCTTCCGTCTTATGGGCGTGACCTTCTGCGCGCCGCTTTCGATGTCGAGCAACAGTGCCGTCCAGGTTTCCAGCGCCGCCCGGCGTTCGTTGAGATAGTCGTGCGTGTTATAGGTGCCCTCGACTCCGCGCAGCTTGTGACCCAGACAGCGTTCGGCCACTTCGCTGCGGACGCCGAGGGCCGCGAGATGCGTTCGCATGGTGCGGCGCAAGTCGTGCAAGGTGAAGTGCTCGAGTCTGTGCTCGACTGCCGCAAGCGCCGCATTCAACGTGTCGATTCCCAGATGCAACACCCGCTGGCGCGGGTCGCGCCGCCGCTTCGGAAAGACGAACGCGCTACCGCCTGCAACCTCGCGCAACGATTTGAGCCAGGATGCGACGGCGGGTACCAGCGGAATCGTGAGCGCTTCGCCGGTCTTGGTTCGGCTGGCCGGGAGCCGCCAGGTTGGCGCTGCGCTGTCGAGATCGCACTCGTTCCATTGGGCGCCTAGCAACTCGCCTTTGCGAACGCCCAGGGCGAGCAGCAGCTTGACGGCCAGCAGATTGGCGCCGCCGAAGCTCGGGGACTCCCTTAGCGCCTTGAAGAGCTGCCCCAGCTCCTCGACGGTGAGTGCTCGCTTCCGCGCCCGTTCGGGGCCGCCCGCATCGCTCTGATCGAAGTCCGCGACGGGATTGCTCGTCAGCACATGCCGGCGCACGCCGAAGCGGAACACGCGCCGCATGAAGCGCAGCAGATCGTTCGCGGCGGTGGGCGCACTCTTGCGGACTTGCGCGAGGAGCCGGGCGGCATCAGCCGCGGTGATTTCGGCGGGCACGCGCTCTGCGAACGCCGGCAGCAGGTATTTATCGAGGTGACGTCGCGGCACCATCGGGTGCTTGAGACGCTGATCGATCTCCGTGCTGTACCAATCCTCAGCCAGATCGCGAAACGTCTGGCGCGCCTTTTGGGCGGCGATCGCGGCCCGCTGCGCTTCTTCGACCTCTTGCTTGGCGAACAGCGGATCACGCCGCTTGTCGAGCATAAGGCGCTTTTCCCGTGCCTCGATCCGCGCCGCGGCGAGGCTCATGTCGGGGAAGTTGCCGAGGGTCATCCAGCGTTCGCGGCCGGCGAAGCGATAGCGGAACATCCACGCGGCTCCCTCGCGCGTCTGCTTCCTGAAGTACAGGCCATCGCCGTCGCTGAGCAGCACCGGACCGCCGAAGCGGTGTGCGCGCTCGACCGAAAGAGAGTTGAGTTTTCCGGACGCCATGTGGACCCCCGGGTGCGTAGCTAGATTGCTAGATTTCGTGAAAGCCGCGTAGCTAGAAAATCTAGCTACGCATTTAGCTACGCATCCAGCCACAACACTAGCCCCGACGAGGGAAAACGTCCAGAGACAATAACTGTCGCAAAACCCTAGTTTTGCAGGGGTTTCAACCGCTTTTTGAGGACGACCCGCGACAGCCAAAGACAGCCGAAAACACTATTCGATATTCTGCACCTGCTCGCGCATTTGCTCGATCAACACCTTCATGTCGACCGCCGCCCGTGTCGTTTCGATGTCCTGGGATTTCGAGGACAGCGTGTTGGCCTCGCGATTGAGCTCCTGCATCAAAAAATCCAGACGCCGTCCCGCCGGCTCCTGGCCGGCGAAAGTCTTGCGAATTTCGGCGACGTGTCCGCGCAGCCGGTCGATCTCCTCGTCGACGTCCAGGCGCTGCGCGAGAGTGGCAAGCTCCTGTTCGAGGCGCTCGTGATCGACATCGCTGACCAGCTGCGCGATGCGTTCGAGCAATTTGGCGCGCATACGGCTGCGCACCTCCGGAAGCCGCTCAGTGACCCGCGCGGAGAAGTCGATCAGCCCGGCGCAGCGCTGCTCCAGCGCTTCGCGCAAGCGGCCCCCCTCGCTGTCGCGAAAATGCGCAAGCTCGGCGAGCGCCTCGCCGAGCAAGCCGTGCGCGGCGGCGATCAGAGGCGCGGCGTCGCGGCTGTGCTCGCGCACCACTCCCGGCCAGCGCAACAGGTCCATGACATCGATGCGCGCCGCACCGCCGGCCTGGGAGGCGACTTGCTGCGCCCGCAGCGTCAGTGAAGCCAGCAATTCCGCATCGACCTCGAGGGAGCTCGCGAGCACGGCGGGGCGAAAGTGCAGCGAACAATCGACCTTGCCGCGCCGCACGGCGCCGGCGATCGTCTGGCGAAATTCCGCCTCGGCGATGCGAAATTCTTCCGGTAAGCGGCAGCCGATTTCCAGAAAGCGGTGATTGACCGTCCTCAATTCCCAAGCCAGCAGGCCCCAGGCGAACTGACGTTCGCGCCGCGCAAAGCCGGTCATGCTACGAATCATAGGGTCTCGAGCCAAAATCGGCCATAATCGGGCCGCCAGTCTATCGGAAAGCCTTGGGAGCTGTCATTGCAGATCGAGACCGCGGATGTGAGCCTGATCGGCCATCGCGAGGAGAATCAGGACCGAGTCGCCATAGCGGCCGCAGATCAGTCCGTGCTGCTGGCGGTCATCGACGGCATGGGCGGCCATGCAGAGGGAGCGCGCGCCGCCGAGACGGCGCTCGCGACGCTGCTCGAGGCATTCTGGCAAACACCGCATCCCATCTTCGATCCGCTGGGGTTTCTGCATTTATCGCTCGGCCGGGCTCATGAAGAAGTCGTCAAGCTGGGGGTCGGCCTGAGCGTGGAGGCGCGCCCGCGCGCAACCTGCGCGGTGTGTCTGGTGCAGGATTCAGCCGCCTATTGGGCTCATGTCGGCGACAGCCGCGTGTATCAGCTGCGGCAGGCTCAGGTATTGGAGCGCACGCGCGACCACAGTCATGTCGAGGTATTGCTGCGCGAAGGATTGATCACCGAGGCGGAAGTTCACGGCCACCCGATGCGCAACTATGTCGAATGCTGTCTCGGCGGCGACGCGGCACTGCCCGAAATGAGCATCTCGACGCGACGGCGCCTCAAGGCGGGCGACGTGCTGCTGCTTTGCACGGATGGATTGTGGGCCAATTTGCGCGACCAGGATCTGGTGCGATTCGCGCAAACGGCAGGCAAGAGTCTGCGGGATGCGCTTACGGAGCTCGGCACCCAAGCCGTGGCGGCATCCGCACCATACAGCGACAACACCAGTGCGGCCGCACTGCGCTGGCGCGCGGCATGAGCCTGAGACCCAGCGGGCGGGCGCCGGATGAGCTGAGGGCCTTGAGCTTCGAGCGCGGCTACACAACGCATGCCGAAGGCTCGGTGCTGGTCGGCTTCGGCGCGACGCGCGTGCTCTGCACCGCCAGTGTCGAGGAGGGCGTGCCCTCCTTCTTGCGCGGCGCGGGGCAGGGTTGGGTCACCGCGGAGTACGGCATGTTGCCGCGCGCCACGCACACGCGTTCGGCACGCGAGGCCGCGCGCGGGAAGCAAACCGGGCGCACGCAGGAGATACAGCGCCTGATCGGCCGCGCGTTGCGCGCGGTGGTCGATCTGAAGGGCTTGGGCGAGCGCACCATCACCATCGACTGCGACGTGCTGCAGGCCGACGGCGGTACGCGCACCGCGGCGATCACCGGCGGGTTCGTGGCATTGGCCGACGCCGTCGATGCTCTCATAAGGAAGCGTGCGCTCAGCGCAAATCCGCTGCACGGGCAGGTCGCCGCCGTGTCGGTGGGCATTTATCGCGGCCTGGCGGTCCTCGATCTGGACTACGCCGAGGACTCGAATGCCGAAACCGACATGAATGTCGTGATGAACAGCGGCGGCGCCTTCGTCGAAGTACAGGGTACGGCGGAGGGTCACGCCTTTCGGCGCCACGAACTCGACCAGTTGCTGGACCTCGCGACGCGAGGCATCGCGCGCTTGCATGAAGCACAGCAGAGCGCCCGCGCCGCATAAGCGGCTGGTCGTCGCCACCGCGAATGCCGGCAAGTTGCGCGAATTCCGCCAAGTGCTGGCGGGCTTGCCGTTCGACCTCGTGAGTCAATCCGCGCTCGGGGTCGCGCCGCCGGAAGAGACCGGAACGAGCTTCGCGGCGAATGCGCTGTTGAAGGCGCGGCACGCGGCGGCTGTGACCGGTGCGGCCGCCATTGCGGATGATTCGGGCCTGGAGGTGGATGCGCTCGGCGGTGCACCCGGAATCTATTCGGCCCGCTATGCCGGCGCCGGGGCCGACGATGCGGCGAACAATGCGAAGCTGCGCGCCGCCCTGGCGGGGCTCGAGATGACCGAACGGCGCGCCCGCTATCGCTGTGCCGTGGCCTTCGTGGACGGACCGGGAGACCCAGCGCCGCTGACGGCCGAAGGAATGTGGGAAGGCTTCGTTCTCGATGCGCCTCGCGGCTCGGGCGGCTTCGGCTACGATGCGTATTTTTGGGTCCCCGAACTGGACATGACGGCTGCGGAACTGGAGCCGGAAGAGAAGAACCGGCGCAGCCACCGCGGCCAGGCGCTGCGCTCGCTGCGCGAGCGCCTCGCGGCGCGCGCATGAGCGGTGCGGGCGCAGCGGGGGGGGTTGCACCGCGCGAGCCGGCCGTACCGCTCGCGCTGTATGTACACATGCCCTGGTGCGTGCGCAAATGTCCGTATTGCGACTTCAATTCGCACCAGCTGAAATCGCCGTCGCCCCCCGGCGGCTATATCGATGCATTGATCCAGGATTTCGACGCCGAACTGCCGCTGCTTGCGGGCCGCCGTATCGATACGGTGTTCTTCGGGGGCGGCACCCCGAGTCTGTTCCGGCCCGAGGACTTTGCGCGCTTGTTCACGGCGCTGCGGCAGCGCATCGCCTTTGCGCCCGACGTTGAGATTACCCTCGAGGCCAACCCGGGTACGCTCGAACGCGGCCGCTTCGCCGAGTATCGCGACGCGGGCATCAATCGAGTGTCGCTCGGTGCGCAAAGCTTCGAGCCGCGCGCGCTCGAGCGCCTGGGCCGCATCCATACCGCAGCGGATACGCATCGCGCGGTGGAGGAGCTGCGGTCGGCCGGCATCGACAACTTCAATCTGGATTTGATGTATGCGCTGCCCGAGCAGACGCTGCGGCAGGCGGTCCTTGACGTGCGCACTGCCTGTGACCTCGGCCCCGCGCACATTTCCCATTACCAGCTCACACTCGAGCCGGGCACCGTATTCCATGCGCACCCTCCGCCGCTTCCGGACGAGGACGCGGCTTGGGCCATCCAGGCCGAGTGCCAGCGGCTGCTCGCCGATCACGGTTTCGAGCAGTACGAGGTCTCCGCCTATGCTCAGCAAGGGGCGCGCTGCCGGCACAACCTCAATTATTGGCTGTTCGGCGACTACGTCGGATTGGGCGCGGGCGCGCACGGTAAGCTCAGCCTGAGCGTGCCCGATCGCGTCTTGCGGACGGCAAAGCCCAAGCAACCGC
Source organism: uncultured Gammaproteobacteria bacterium (assembly GCA_963837045.1). GTDB lineage: Bacteria > Pseudomonadota > Gammaproteobacteria > Steroidobacterales > Steroidobacteraceae > Bog-1198. The sequence continues at coordinate 402,596 of CAWIMA010000008.1, read as the reverse complement.
GGGACTATCAAGCACGGCTCGAGGCTGCGTCGAGGCGCGCCGGCCCGCTGACAATCGGCGAGCGCAATCTCGTGGCGCCCGTCGACCTGCCGTTCGAGTTCATGCTGAATGCGCTGCGGCTCAACGAGGGCTTCGGGACGCGTGATTTTGAGGTTCGGACGGGCCTTCCCATCAGCGTCGCCGAGCCCGCGCTCCGGCAAGCGGGGCAGCGGGGGCTCGTCGAGGAGCGGGCGCTAGGCTGGCGGCCGAGCGCGCTGGGCCGCAGGTTCCTAAACGATCTGCAGGCGGGATTCCTGGCGTAGGCTTATACACACCGGGTTCGGCTCCCCGCATAAAGGGGGACCTACAGCACATTGCCACTGCATTAGGTCAGATGACGACTGTAATTTATTGAAAATAAAATGAAAACTGCTCTGTCTATTTTTTGATCAAGTTAACATTTATGCGAAATTCTGCCGTACGAAGTGCGCGTGAGAAGCTCGCTCCACAGACTTATCCACAGATATTGTGGACAAGCCAATCCACCCCGAACATTGATCCTGGCAAAGGATCTGCCATTGTTCTGGCGCGCCGGCTGATATAGGATGCGCGGCCCGGTTTCGGCCATAGGTTCCTGAGGCAGGAGCCGGGAAATTGGCATGGCGATGAGGTTCTTTCAGGTGTACGGAGAACTCACCGATTCTGCCCAGCACGACATACGAGGTTCGAAATGAAAGCCGGCATCCATCCTGAATACAAAGACATTACGGTCACCTGCACTTGCGGCAACAAGTTCCAGACGCGCTCGACGATCGGGCAGGATCTGCAAGTGGAAGTTTGCTCCAACTGCCACCCGTTCTACACCGGCAAGCAAAAAATCGTGGATACGGGCGGTCGCGTCGATAAGTTCCGCAAGAAATACGCCACCGCCGCCGCCAAGGTCTAGTCTAGCGAAGAGTTTTGCTCGAGTGCGCGCCGTGACGCCGCGCACGGCCCGGCTAAATTGTTCCGCGTGTGCACTGCTGCTGTCGCACATGCGCGGCGTATGCGCTTGATTCCGCTGGACGACCATGCAAGGCTGCGGGCCGTACACGGTGAAACCCCATTCTCGTCGGAATAGCGCATGAGCACGAAATACGAACTCAAGAATCTTGCGACCGGCAAGGTCGCCGAACTCCCTGCAAGGTCCGGAACCATTGGGCCGGACGTCATCGATATATCGCACTTGACCCGAGACATGGGCGTGTTCACGTATGACCCGGGTTTCATGGCCACGGCCAGCACCGAGAGCAAAATCACCTATATCGACGGCGAAGCGGGAGTACTGCTGTACCGGGGCTATCCGGTCGAGCAGCTGGCGGAGAAATCCAGCTACCTGGAAGTCGCCAATCTACTGATCTACGGCAGCCTGCCCACCAGAGCACAGCTCAATGCGTTTCAGAATTCGATCATGCGTCACACCATGGTCAACGAGCAGCTGCTGAGGTTCTTTCAGGGTTTTCACCACAACGCGCACCCCATGGCGATGGTGTCCGCAGTGGTCGCGTCGATGGCCGCCTTTTATCACGACACGACCGACATCGACGATCCGCGTCATCGGGAAATATTCGCACATCGCATCACTCGCCAAACTGCCGACGATAGCCGCAGCGGCCTACAAGCACACGCTGGGGCAGCCGTTCATTTATCCGCGCAACGATCTGCGCTACTGCAGCAACATGCTCAACATGTTTTTTGCGGTTCCCTGTGAACCCTATTCGATCGATCCAGTGGCCGCCGAAGCGCTGGATCTGCTGTTCATCCTGCATGCGGACCATGAGCAAAACGCCAGCACGTCGACGGTGCGATTGGCGGGAAGCACGGGCGCCAATCCGTATGCAGCAATGTCCGCGGGAGTCTCCGCGCTGTGGGGGCCCGCGCACGGCGGCGCGAACGAGGCCGTGCTCGACATGCTGGACGGTATCGGTTCAGTGACGAACATCGACAAGTTTCTGGTGCGGGTGAAGGACAAGGCCGACAGCATACGATTGATGGGCTTCGGCCACCGCGTTTACAAAAACTTCGATCCGCGCGCGAGGATCATCCGCGAGATGTGCTATCAAGTGCTCAAGAAATTGGGCAAAAGCAACAACCCGCTGTTCGAGCTCGCGCTCAGACTCGAGGAAATCGCGCTCAAGGACGAATATTTCGTGTCTCGTAAGCTGTACCCGAACGTCGACTTCTATTCCGGGATCATCTACAGCGCCCTGGAGATTCCGCGCTCCATGTTCACGGTCTTGTTCGCGATTGCGCGCACAGCCGGATGGGTGGCGCATTGGCAGGAGATGGTCTCGGATCCGCACATGAGAATAGGCCGGCCGCGCCAGCTGTATACCGGGCCCACCCAACGGGATTACCAGCCGCTCGACAAGCGCTGAAGATGCCGGCGCCGGTCCATCCCCGATCGCTCGCGCTGGCCGCGCTGCTGGTGGCTGCCGGCGCTTCCGCCCGCGCCGCTCCGGGGGATGCGCAGCCCGAAAAAAATACATGCCCCGATCCTTCGGGACCCGTAGCACTGGGCAGTGCGCAGTGGAACGGCTGGGGCCGCGATCTGGAGAACACCCGCTACCAGCCGGAACCCGCGATTCGCGCGGCGGATGTGCCGAAACTCGCGTTGAAGTGGGCGTTTGGGTATCAAGGCAGCGCGGTTGCGGGGCAGCCGACCATCGTGGACGGCAGGGTGTTCGTGGCGAGCGCAACGGGCCGCGTGTACTCGCTCGACGCCAAAACCGGCTGTACCTATTGGACCTTTGACGCCCGGACCGGGGTTCGCACGGCGGTCACGATCGGTGAACTCGCACCGCCGAAGATGGCGCCGCGCCCGAAGAAATCCAAGCGCGGCAAACGCACACCGGCGCACCTCGAAGTGCAGAAGGCCCCCAGCGCGGTCTTTTTCGGCGACGATCGCGGCGCCGTGTATGCGCTCGACGCGCAAAAAGGCAGACTGCTTTGGAAAACGCAAGTCGAGGGGCATCCGACGGCCCGCATACTAGCTGCGCCGACGCTGTATCAAAACCGGCTGTACGTGGCGGTTGCCTCCAGCGAACCGAGCGCCGCCGCCGAGGCGACCTATCCATGCTGCACCTTCCGCGGCAGCGTCGCGGCGCTCGATATCGCCACGGGCGATGTGCAGTGGAAGAGCTACACGGTGAACGCGGAGCCGCGGCCCATGCAAAAAAGCCCGGCGGGCGTTCAAAGGTTCGGTCCCGCCGGCGTGCCGGTCGTGGCTTCGCCGACCATCGATACCGGCCGCGGTCTGCTGTATGCCGCTACCGGCAGCTCGTTCACCGCGGACGATCAGCCGCTGGCCGATGCGGTGGTTGCATTCGACCTTGCCGACGGCCAATTGCGCTGGTCCAAACAGCCCGACGGTCAGGGGGTCGCGGCTGAGGGATTCTTCAGCTCGCCGATCCTGCGGACTTTGGCCAGCGGCAAGCAAGTCATCCTGGCGGGACAGAGGTCCGGGATCGTTTACGGACTCGATCCGGATCGCGCGGGCGAGATCCTCTGGCAGACCAAGGTCTCCGATGAGGGTGCGGCAGGCGGTATCGAGTGGGGCCCGGCCGCGGATCACCACAGCCTCTATGTGGCGCTCTCGGGCCTCGCCGCCGATCCTGAAAATCCGTCGGGCAGCTTGACCGCGCTCGATATGAAAACCGGCGCGAAGCGCTGGCAGACACACGCGCCGACCCCGGCATGCAGCTGGGGCCAGGAATGTCCGCATGCGCAGGCCCAAGCGGTTACCGTCATTCCCGGCGTGGCCTTCTCCGGGTCGATGGACGGCCATTTGCGGGCTTATTCGACCATCGACGGCAAAATACTCTGGGACTACGAAACCGCGACGGACTTCGCCACCGTCAATGGGATCAAGGGCAGCGGCGGATCGCTGGACCAGGGCGGAGCGACGATCGTCAACGGAGTGCTCTACATCAATTCGGGCTACGGACAAAGCATCGGCCAGCCGGGCAATGTGCTGCTCGCATTCTCAGTCGCCGGCAAAAAGGATTAGCGCACACCCTCATATGAATGCATCGAAAAGGCGGTCACTCTGGAGCTTGTGCCTGGGCGTGTGCGCATCCACGGCATTCGCCGCCTCTGCTCAGCCACTCGTCGAGTCTGCGGCGCCGATCGAGAACTCGGTGGTCAAGGTCTTTGCGACCATGCGCTATCCCGATCCTTTCCGGCCCTGGACCAAGCAGGCACCGAGCGAAGCCACCGCCTCCGGCGTGGTGATCGAAGGCAAGCGCATTCTGACCAATGCGCACGTGGTTCTATATGCGAGTCAGGTGCAGATCCAAGCCAATGCGGCCGGGGACAAGGTGCCGGCGACGGTGGTGGCGGTCGCTGCGGGCATCGACCTCGCGGTTCTCAAGCTCGATGATCCGACGTTTTTCGACACGCATCCGGCGCTGGCGCGCGCCAGTCGGCTGCCGCAGATCAAGGACGCCGTCCTGGCTTACGGCTTCCCGACGGGAGGCACGTCGCTGTCCATCACCAAGGGCATCGTTTCGCGGATCGAGTTCGTGTCCTACAACTACCCGACCTCCGGGCTGCGTATCCAGGTGGACGCGGCCATCAACCCGGGCAACAGCGGGGGTCCGGCAATCGCCGGCGACAAAATGATCGGTCTCGCGTTCAGCAAGCTGGGCGGGGATACGCAAAACATCGGCTACATCATCCCCAACGAGGAAGTCGATCTGTTCTTGAAGGACATCGCCGACGGCCGCTATGACGGCAAACCGGCGATGTACGACGATCTGCAGACCCTCGAGAATCCCGCGCTGCGCGACTACCTCAAGCTCGACAAGACTGTCGAAGGAATGGTCGTCCACCGCCCGTACAAGACCGATGCATCGTATCCGCTGAAAGAATGGGACGTCATCACGCATATCGGCGATACGCCGATCGACAATCAGGGGATGATCAAGCTCGACAAGGATTTGCGGGTGAGCTTCGGCTATTTGACCCAGCGGCTGGCCAAGGACGGCAAACTCCCGCTGACCGTGGTGCGCACGGGCAAGCTCTTGCGGATTGAATTGCCGGTATCGGCCGAGCACCCGACCCTGGTGACCGACTTGCACGGCAGCTATCCGTCGTATTTCATCTACGGACCGCTGGTGTTTTCAACCGCCACCTGGCAGTTCGTCTCCAGCGTCGAAAACAACGCCAACACGATGCGCATATTGGGATTCGCCAAGAGCCCGCTGCTCACCCGCGCCCTCGATGCGCCGGACGGCGAACTCGAGGAGCTGGTCGTCGTCTCTTCGCCCTTCTTCCCGCACAAGCTGGCCAACGGCTATTCCAACCCCGCCGGGTCGGTCGTGTATTCGATCAACGGCATGCGGATTCGCAGCCTGCGCCAGCTGGTCGCGGTGCTGCGCGATCTCAAGGATCCGTTCGTGACCATCGAATTCGATCAAAAGGGCGGCGAAGCGCTGGTCTTCTCGCGCCCGGCGATGGTGGCGGCGACCGAGGAAATTCTCACCGACAACGGCGTGCGCGCTCAGGGCTCGCCGGACACGCTCGCGGTGTGGCAGAGCAAGGCAGCGAACTGAAGAAAGTCCGCTGCCCTGCCTTTATCGAGGCGCCGCAAGCTTCTCAATAGCGATACGTCATCGTCACGCCGTAGGTGAGCGGGGCAATGCCGCGCCCGAAGTAATTGTTGACGAAGTTGTAGGGGTAGCCGTTGTTCGGGCTGGTGAAAAGATCGCGCGAGACGAACAGCGGCGTGTGGTAGTCGAGAGCGTTCTGCGCGAACAGCGACAGGTCCAGACCGTTGAAGCGCACGCCGGCGCGCACCGACAGAACGCGTATCAGCGGCAGGCCGGGCAGGGTCGTGTCGCTGTTCGGGGCGTTGTTCGGGTCGAGTATGGGTATCAGGCTGTGCTGCGCCGTGGCGTACTGATAATCGAGGCGCAGATACGGCTTCTTTTCGATTTGATTGAGCACGTACTCCAGGCTGCTCGATAGGTTCCACGGCGAGGCCGGCAGGTGATCCCCCTGGGTGACCAGGTTCACCGGCGCGGGCCCGCCCGTTCCAACGACTCGGTCTGATTGTAATAGGTGGTCGTATAGGCGCCGTTGAGGCCGAAGGTCAGGTCATCCGTCGCGCGCCAGGCGATCTCGAGGTCGCCGCCCTTGCCGGTGACGTTGCCCAGGTTCGGCACGAACCCGAGCCCGCAGGTCAGATACACGAACTGCTGGATGTTCTTCCACTGAAGGTAGTAAATGGAGGCGTTGACCTGCAGGCGGTGCTCGAGCAGGGTCTGCTTGGTGCCGAGCTCGTACTGCCACAGCGAATCGGAAGAAAACGTCGTCGGAATCGGCGCCGGCAAACTCGCGGTGCAGGCGGTGGGCAGCGTCGCGTTGGCGCCGCCCGGCCGGAAGCCCTTCGAGGCGCTCGCATAGTAGAGGCTGTCCTGCGAGGGCTGGTAATTCAACACGTAGCGCGGCGTGAACGGCTTGCTGCTGCCCGAGGTCGTGCTGTTGACTTCGAGGCCGCCGATCAGATACCCGGTTTCCTGGGCGACGTTGGTGTAATCGATGTGCGAATAGCGCATGCCGGCGGTGAGATTCCAGGCGTCGGTGAACTTGAAATTCACCTCGCCGAACGCCGCATACTGCTTGTCGAGCATGTTGAAGACCGGCTGCAGGTAAATATAGTTGCCCGGCGGCGGCACGGTGGGAACACCCGCAGCCGTCGCATTGGCGGCATAGCTCGGATCATAGATGTACTCGGTGGTGTTCTCGAGCACGTGTGAATAGAAGAGCCCGCCGGTCCAGGTGAGCCGCGAGTGCGGATCGATGGAGCTGGCGCGGAACTCCTGCGTGAAATTGTTCTGGCTGTCCGTGAAGTATGCGCTCACGTTCTGGCTCTGGTTGCCGCCGGCCCCTGCGAACTGGTTGCCGAAGAACACCGTGTTGAGCCACTGCGTGTAGTCCGAGACCGAATGCTGATTGCGCGAGAAGTACGAGGTGTTCGACACCAAATGCGCGAACGGCGCGTTCCAATCCACCTTGAGGGCACCCAGATACCAGGGGTCGGTGCTCGGGTCGCGCTGCGCGTTGCCGTTGTAGTAGCTGTCGCCTGGCGGGTTCGACAGCGACACCCAGTAGGCGCCCGTGTCGTTGTAATGCAGGGTCTGCGCATAGATCGACGGCGACACGGTCAAATCGTCCGTCGGCACCCACTTGAGCGCCAGGCGGCCGGTCTGCGTGTCATGCCAGTTGGAGTTATGTTCGGTCACCCCGGTACTCGTGGGCGCACCCGGGTAAAGCGTAATGGGTCCGTATATCGAGCCTTGGAATGGCGGCGGCGTGAACGTCGTCGACGGCGGCGCCGTGTAATTGACGCGATCGACCCAGCCGCCGTCCTCGCGGTACGAGACGCTGAAACGGAAGCCGAGCACGTTCTCGATGATGGGCCCGCCGATCGCGAAGCCGGCATCGTAGTTTTGCGCGCCGTCCTTGATCTGGCCGATTTCGGAGCGCGCATACACCTGATAGGTGGTGAGACTCGGCTCGGGCGAGATGAAGCGCAGGGTGCCGCCCTCGGAGCCCGCGCCGAACAGCGTGCCCTGGGGACCCTTCAGCACCTCGACGCGCTCCAGATCGAACAGCGCCGGGTATGGGTTCACGGTGCCGAACTGCAGATGCCGGGTCTGGATCGGCGTGTCGTCCATGTAGATGCCGGTGGTCGAGGCGCCGCCGGTCGAATCGATGCCGCGGATCGAGACATCGGAATCCTCGTCGTTGTAGTTGCCGCTGTCGCTCATGCCGTTGCGGAAAAACGTGATACCCGGACTGAGCCGGGTGATGTCATCGATGGTGCGCAGTCCCTGCTGGTCGAGCTTCTCCTGGCTGAAGGCGGTGATGCTCATCGGCACGTCCTCGAGCCGCTCCTGGCGGCGCTGCGCCGTGACCACGATCTCTTCGAGAGAGCCTGAGGCGGCGGCCGGCGTGGTGTCGGCGGTGGCGGCCCCTGCAATGGCACCCAATACGCTCGAGAGCGCCGCCGCAAGCGGCAAGAGACTCAGCTTCAGAACATTCGCACGCATCTAGAACCCCTTCACCTGTTGCCATTTCCCCACAATATGGACCCACGATTCGATGGCTCTGCCGGCCATTTCGTTGCGTGTATGTGTGCTGGTCTCGCGGCCGGAGCTTAATACGTCCGTTAACAGCTGTTCAAGAAGATTTACCGATAATCAACGATAATCAAGAGGAAGCCGCCCAGTCGCCGCTTCGGTTAGGGGTTTGCCTCAAGGAATCAACCAGCCGCCTTGGCCGCTAGTTCGCTCCGATCAGCTCGGAGACTTCGCGGGCATCGGCACGCTTCATCGGGCGCCCGTCCACCGGCGAATAGGGCGACTGACGGATGCCGTCGATGGGAAACACCGTGGCGTCAACCGTGCGGCCTCGGGACTCGAAGCGCAGGGCGGGATAGTTGACGCTGCGTTCGGCATCCATTTTCACCCGGCGTTCATAGAATTGATGCGAGATGCCGATCTCCATCAGTCGAATCGCCACGGACTCCGAGCGGTCGGCGAACAGATGCAGATTGATATCGCTGTAGTTGGTCGCCGTCCCGGTGAGCACCGAGCCCACCAGCCGGGGCTGAAACTCGTCCAACAGCCGCATGGTGTCGAGCGCGATGCGTCGCTGCTCCTTCAAGGTGTGATCGTGGGAATCGCGCCCGAACAGGCGCTGGTGGGCGCGCAACGCCGCTTCGATCTCGACATTTTTCGGTAGCACCGCGACGTCGTTCACGCCGAGCCGATCGGCGGCCTTGCGCTTGGCCTGCAGGAAGTCCTCTATGCCGTGCTCGGCCATGATGCGCGCGGCTTCCTGCGCCAGTGCGCGGCGCAGATCCTCGGCGCGCTGCGAATATTTCTTGGGCATGTGTCAGGAGCCTGTCTGAGTATTCCGCGTGAGCCGCGTTGGCTTGGCGAGGGAGCGGATGCCAGGCGCGCGGCGCAGGCCGTGGTCAGCGCCACGGCCAAGCCGCGCAACACCGCAGACGCCCCTCCCCAAGCCAACCCTTCGTACCCTTGCAGATTTCGCCTCATGCATCGTTGTCGCCTCCTTATTGGGTGTTGACCCAACCGCGTCGGCTCCGCCTCGCCTGAGGCGAAATCAGCCTTAGGTAAGGCCACGCGGAATACTCAGACAGGCTCCTAGAAAAGCGGTTTGTCGCCATCGTTCATCGTATTGGAATTGTTCGGCCCTTCGTACACTTCGGACTTGGGTAAATTGCCTTCGATGAATTTTTCCATGATTCCGTTCGGGTTGTCGGCGCTCGCCAGCAACCCACTGTCGGGAGAGATGCGCACGGTAACTATACCGTCGGGAACGGGCACCATGCGCCGCGGCGCGCCGGCCAGCGCCTGATGCATGAAATACACCCAGGTAGGCAGCGCCGCGCGGGCGCCCTGCTCCCCGTCGCCCAGCGTGCGATCCTGGTCGAACCCGGTCCACACCGTGGCGACCAAATTGCCGTTGAAGCCGTTGAACCAGGCATCGTGAAATTCATTGGTGGTGCCTGTCTTGCCTGCCAGATCGTCGCGATTGAGCACCCGCGCCCCGATGCCAGTGCCGCGCCGGATGACATCCGCCATCATGTCGGCCAGCAGATACGCCACTTGAGGTCGAATGATTTGCGGCGCCAGGTTCTTCGCGGGAATCAATGACTTGCCGTCGTGCACATCCTGATCGAGCAGGACGCCCGCCGGGCCGCCGGCGGCGCCCTTGGCGGCGATCCCCGCGGGCGGAGCGCTGACGCGCCCGCAATCGGCGCAGGCGACGGCCGGATCCGCCTGCAGCAACACCTTGCCGCTCGCATCCTCGATGCGATCGATGTAGTACGGAGTCACGCGAAAACCGCCGTTGGCGAACGTCGCATAGCCCGCGGCGAGCTGCAGCGGGCTCAATTCCGCGGTCCCGACCGCCAGCGTCAAATCGTCCGGCAGCTGCGACTTGTCGAAGCCGAAGCGCTGGACGTAGTTGCGGGTGTACTCGGCGCCGATGTCGCGCATCAGGCGTATCGACACGAGATTACGGGAATGCACCAGCGCCTCGCGCAAGCGGATCGGCCCGGAGAATTGGTTCTCGAAATCCTTCGGCCGCCATGCTTGCTCCATGCCGGCCGCGTCGATCACGATCGGGGCATCCAGGACGATGCTCGCCGGCGTGTATCCCTTGTCGAAGGCGGCCGCATACACGAAGGGCTTGAATCCGGAACCCGGCTGGCGCCGCGCCTGGGTCACGCGGTTGAATTTGCTTTGAAAGAAATCGAAGCCGCCGACCAGCGCCACCACCGCGCCGTCCCTCGGATCGAGTGCGACCATTGCGCTTTGCGCCTCCGGAACCTGCACGAATTGCAGATTGTCGGCGCTGCTGCCCACCGTGTAGATCACGTCGCCGCGGCTGAAGATGTCCGCGGCCCCGCTCGGTGAGCGGTCCACTTTCTCGTCCGGCAACTCGCGCCGCGCCCACGACATCTTCTCCCAGGGCAGATTGACGGTGCCGAGCTCCTTGACGTAAATCCTAGCGCTCTTCGCCTCGACCTTCTGGACGATCGCGGGTCTCAAGCCGCCGATGGCCGGGAACTCTTCGAGTTCCGCGTCCAGCTCCGCGGTCGAGGTGATTTTCGACAGATCCACCTTGGCGGTCGCGCCGCGCCAGCCGTGGCGGCGGTCGTATTCCAACAGGCCGGTGCGCAGCGCCACCGTGGCGGCCTCTTCGAGGCGCGTATCGATGGTGGTAAACACCCGATAGCCTGCGGTGTAGATGCTGTCGCCGTACTTGGCCAGCAATTCATTGCGCACCATTTCGGCGACGTAGGGCGCGTCCACTTCGGTCGACGGTCCGTGCAAACGGGACTCCATGGGACTGTTCTTCGCGGCCTCGTACTCGGGGGGCGTGATGTAGTGCAGTTCCAGCATCCTCCCCAAGACGTGGGCGCGGCGAGCCTTCGCCGCCTCGACGTTGGCGACCGGGTTGACCGCAGAGGGTGCGGTCGGTATGCCGGCCAGCGTCGCCATTTCGGCGATGGAAAGCTGATCCAGGCTCTTGCCGAAATAGACCTCCGCCGCCGCTCCGACCCCGTAGGCGCGTTGGCCCAGGAAAATCTTGTTGACGTAGAGGTTGAAGATTTCTTCCTTGCTGAATTCGGTCTCCATCAGCAAGGAGATGTAAATTTCGCTCATCTTGCGCTTCATGTCGCGGCGCGGGGTCAGGAACATGTCGCGCGCCACCTGCATGGTGATGGTACTGGCGCCTTGACGGATGCCGCCGGCGCGCGCGTTGGCCAGGGCGGCGCGCAAAATCCCTTGCCAATCAACACCGTGATGGCGAAAAAAACGGTCATCTTCGGTGGCCAGGAATGCCTGGATGAGTTTGGGCGGGAGTTGGTCGTAGCGCACCGGGATGCGCCGCTGCTCGCCGATCGCGGCGATCAGCCGGCCGTCGCGGGTGTACACCCGCAGCGGCACCTGCAGCTGCACTTCCCGCAGACTGTCCACGTCCGGCAGCGCCGGCTTCAAATAGACATAAGCACAGACATTGGCAAAGGCGATCAACACGATCGCACCGGCCAAGACCACACAAATGCGCGATATGAGAACTAGATAACGTTTAGGCACAGAAAACCGTTCTAACTTATTGCCCAGGCGGATTCAGGGCTGGCATATTACCGCTGCTTACAAGGGCATACTCATCGAAAGATGAGGACGCAAAGCCACCGGTCTACGGGTTTTTAGCCTAGGACAGCGGGGTTGCCAGACCAAGCTTAACCAATCGCCTAAATAGAGCATAGGCGACCAGAGGTCTGAAATGGATGACTTGGCGCCTTCGACGATTCGCTGCGAACCCTTCGCAGTTCGCACTTTGCCATGCCCAATCCGCCCGGCGGCAATTACCGTGAGTAGCTTCACGTTCTATTTAACAGTTTCTTGCTAAGTTGGTTCAGCGTAGTTAATCTGGTACACCGATTTCGACCCCCAAAGTATTGAGCGAAAAGGAAAATTCTAGTGTGGTCGTTTGGCAAAAGATATCGTCCGCTGTTGGGATTAGACATTACCACTTCCTCGGTGAAGCTCATCGAGCTGACCATGTCGGGGGGGCAGTACCGCGTTGAGTCGTACGCCGCCGAACCCACGCCGCACAACGCCATCAACGAAAAGGCGATCGTGGATGCGGAAGCCGTCGGCGAGGCCATCCGCCGCGCAGTGAAGCGCTCCGGTGCGAAGAGCCGCTTGGCGGCCATCGCCATCAGCGGTGACGCGGCGATCACCAAAGTCATTCAAATGCCGAAGACTCTCGGTGAAAATGAACTCGAGGGCCAGGTCGAGATGCAAGCCGACCAGTACATCCCTTTCCCGATGGAAGAGGTCAGCTACGACTATCAGGTCGTCGGCCCCTCCGACAAGGACCCCGACATGCTGGACGTGCTGCTGGTCGCGACGCGCACCGAGAACGTCGAGCAGCGCCAGGCGGCGGTGCAAGCCTCCGGGTTGACCGCGCACATCGTCGACGTGGAGGCCTTCGCGCTGGAGAACGCCTGTGCCCTGATGCGGCATCAGATGCCTGACGGCGGCATGGACCGCACGGTCGCCGTGGTCGACTTCGGCGCGAGCAGCACCACGTTCAGCGTGTTGCGGGACATGAAAGTGATCTACACCCGCGATTTCGCATTCGGCGGACAGCAACTCACCGAGGAAATCATGCGCACCTACGGGCTCTCCATGGAGGAAGCGGGCCGCGCCAAAAAGGAGGGCGGACTGCCGAGCAACTACCAGCCCGAGGTGCTCGATCCGTTCATCGACGACATGACCCAGCAGGTGAGCCGTTCCTTGCAATTCTACCTGGCGTCGGGCAGCGGCCGTTCGCAGCCCGATCAGATCTTGATCTGCGGAGGCTGCGCCAACATACCCGGCGTGGCGGACGTCATTTCGAGCCGCGTCGGCGTGCCCGCCGACAAGGGCGACCCCCTCGGCAACATGAAGGTATCGTCGAAGGCCAAGGCACAGGCCGTGAGCCGAGACGCAACCGCATTACTAACCGCCTGCGGCCTCGCGCTGCGAAGCTTTGACTGAGAGCTGCCATGCCGCGTATCAACTTACTTCCCTGGCGCGAACAAGAACGCAAGATTCGACGCCGCGAGTTCATGATCGCCGCGGGCGGCGCCGTGTTCGCGGCCATCGTCTTTGCCCTCGGCGGCAAGGTCGTGTACTCGAGCTGGACCGATTCGCAAACGGAAAAGAACAATCTCCTCAAAAAGGAGATCGTCAAGCTCGACGCGCAGATCGCCGATATTCAGGATCTGGAGGGCCGCAAGCAACGCCTGGTCGCCCGCATGGAGATCATCGAAAAGCTGCAGCGGAAGCGGCCTGAAATAGTGCATCAATTCGATGAACTGGTGCGGACCGTGCCCGAGGGCGTGTACCTCACCTCGATCAAACAGAGCGGCAACAAGCTCGAGATCAAGGGCGTCGCTCAGTCGAGCACTCGCGTATCGACTTTCATGCGCAACATCGACTCCTCCGTGTGGATGGACAACCCGGTGCTGCAGGTGGTCGAGACGGCCAAGGACTCCCCCATGGGCGGATCGAGCTTCACGATGTTCACCGATACGGTCGGCGTGAATCTGGAGAGCGGCGGCGAATCAACCGTGAAGAAGGTTGCGGCAAAATGAAGCTTTTGGACCAATTGCGTGCTCTCGATCCCCGCGATCCCGGCCGTTGGCCGCTGGCGATTCGCGGATTCTTCGTCGTGCTGATCTTCGCCGTGTGCGCCGGCTTCGCCTGGTATTTGCTGGTCTGGAACCAGGACCGGCCGGTTCTGCAAAAGGCCGAGGCGGACGAGCTCGATCTGCGCAGCCAGTTCGAAAGCAAGCAGCAGCGCGCGGCCAATCTCGACGCCTACAGAGCGCAGCTCGCCGAAATGGAGCGGAGCTTCGGCGCGATGCTGCGGCAACTGCCCGGCAAGACCGAGGTGCCGAGTCTTCTGGTCGATATTTCCCAAACCGGGCTCGCGGCCGGGCTTCAGGAAAAGCTGTTTCAGCCGGGGAGCGAGAAGAGCAACGGCTTTTATGCGGAGCTGCCGATCAAGATCAAGCTGGTGGGCAGCTATCATCAATTCGGCGCATTCGTGAGCGGCATCGCCGCACTACCGCGCATTGTCACGCTGCACGACATTCAAATTGCGCCGGCGGAGGCCAAGGGCAGCTACGACAATCTGATCATGGACGTGACTGCCAAGACGTATCGCTATATCGAGGATGAGGGCGGCGGCCACGCTGTTGCGAAGAAAAAGACGGGAGGCGCGACGTGAAAAGCATGTCGGGGGCGCGTGTGATCTGCGCGGCGGTGCTCGCGAGTTGTGTGGCGGCGGGCTGTTCGGGCGGTCAATCCGATCTGCAGAAGTGGATTGCGGAGACCAAGAAAAAGCCCGGCGGACGGATACAGCCGCTGCCCGAAATAAAGCCCTACGAAAGCTTCGTCTACGCGGCCAGCAACCTGCGCTCGCCGTTTCAGCCCGCGAGCCCGAATATGAGCGGCCAGGCCGGCCTGCGCCCGAGCGCGCGGCGCAACCGCGAGTTCCTCGAAGGCTTCTCGCTCGATACCTTGAAGATGGTCGGCACTTTCAAAGTGGGCAGCAGTTTTTACGGACTCGTGCAGTCGAAGGACGGTTTGGTGCACAAGGTTCAGCCGGGCAATTATCTCGGGCAGAACGATGGGAAGGTTACGGAAATTACAGCAAGCAAAATTAGTCTCGTCGAGATCATACCGGACGGTCTCGGCGGCTATATCGAGCGACCGGCCTCATTGGCATTGGCTGACTGAGGCCACAGGGAGAGCAACGCATGATCAGATTTCAGATTCGTACGGCGATGATCGGGGCCATGGCGCTGATCGCATTGTCGGCGCCGACCTTCAAGGCGCGGGCCGCGGACCCGACCAAGCTCGAGTCCATCGACGTCCAAACGCTTTCCGGCCAGCAGGTGCAGCTGAAGCTGCACATGAGCGGCCCGGCGCCCGAACCCTTGCCGTTCACGATCGACAAACCGGCGCGGATCGCATTTGACTTGCCCAACACGACGCTCGCGCTGCAGTCTCGGCGCATCGACGTGCGTTCCGGCGGGCGTGGATACGGTGCTCGCGGCGGAAGCCAATGGACGCACCCGTGTGGTCGTCAATGTCGAGTCCTTGTTGCCGTACACCACTCAAGTGGACGGCAACACCATCATCATCACCTTGGGACATCATCCCGGCGAGGCACTCGCCAAGACGTCGCCCGTGCGCGCCGGCGAAGCGGGCGCGGCACCGGCCGTGGAAAGAGCCATCCGCACCATCGATTTTCGGCGCGGCTCCGACGGCACGGGCCGTGTGATCGTTCAGCTCACGGATCCGCGCACGCCCGTCAACGTGCGCCAGGAAGGCAATCAGGTGGTGGTCGATTTCGCCGGCACGCTGATGCCGAAAAATCTCATGCGCCGCTACGATGTCATGGACTTCGCGACCCCGGTGCAGAGCGTCGACGCAATACGGGTGGAAGGCAGCTCGCGGTTGGTGATCACTGCCCAGGGCGACTTCGAACAGCTCGCCTATCAGTCGGATAACCAGTACACGGTCGAGATCAAGCCGTCGCTGAAGCACGCCTCCGCCGAGGAGAAGAAGGAATACACGGGCGAACGCCTGACTCTGAATTTCCAGGACATCGACGTGCGTTCGGTGCTGCAGCTGCTCGCCGACACCAGCGGCCAGAACATCGTCGTCAGCGACTCGGTCACCGGCAACCTGACGTTGCGGCTGCAGAACGTCCCTTGGGACCAGGCGCTCGACATCGTGCTGCGCACCAAGGGCCTCGACAAGCGCCGCCAGGACAACGTGATCATCATAGGCCCGACCGAAGAGCTCGCCTCCCGGGAGAAGGCCCAGCTCGCGGCGCGCAAGGAAGTGCAGGAACTCTCGCCGATACGCTCAGAGTACATACAGGTCAACTACGCCAAGGTGTCGGACCTCGCGAAGATGATCAGGCCCACCGGCGCCGCGGGCGGCGCCGGCGGCGCCGCCGGCAAGAACTCGCTGCTGTCGGCGCGCGGCAGCCTGTCCATCGACGAGCGCACGAACACCTTGCTGGTGCAGGACACTGCGGAGAACCTGGCGGATATTCGCCGCCTCGTGCAAACCCTGGACGTGCCGGTGCGGCAGGTGCTGATCGAGGCGCGCATCGTGGTCGTGAGCGATACCTTCGAGCGCGATTTGGGCGCGCAATTCGGCATCACCACCGCGCAATCCAACGGCAACAACGGCCTGCTGGCAGTCAGCGGCAACGGCACCGCGACGGACGTCATGACACAGTCGGCGCTGACCAATATCAGCAGCGGCCTGCCGTCGACACCGGTGGCGACGCCCGCCCTCGCCAATCGCTATATGGTCAACCTGCCCGCCGCGAATACCAACGGCAGCATCGGGATCGCGCTGCTGGGCGGCAGCTACCTGGTCGACCTCGCGCTGTCGGCGGCGGAAAACGAAGGCAAGAGCGAAACCATTTCCTCGCCGCGCGTGATCACTGCGAACCAGAAGCAGGCGACCATCATGCAGGGTGTCGAGATTCCCTATCAGGAGTCGGCCTCGAGCGGCGCCACGACCACCCAATTCAAGAATGCGGTGCTGTCGCTCAAGGTGACGCCGCTGATCACGCCGGATAACCGCGTGATTCTGGATCTCGACGTGAGCGACGACACGGTCGGCCAGAACGTACAGAGCGCCACCGGCGGCAGCGTTCCCTCCATCGACACGCGCGAGATCATGACGCAGGTGCTGGTCGGCGATGGGCAGACCGTCGTGCTCGGCGGCATCCTGGAGACCACCAAATCGTATGCGGCGAACAAGGTGCCCTGGCTCGGCGATATCCCGATACTGGGGCATCTGTTCAAGAGTACTGTGGATATCAACAACAAGACGGAACTTTTGATCTTCATCACGCCAAAAATCCTGCGGGAAGGATCAAATCTCTACTGACGCCGGCATTTGTCGAGCGAGGATGAACGACATGCGAAGATTATCGATCATAGTCCTGGCCAGCCGTGGCGCTGCTCGCGGGCTGCAGCGGCAGCAGGAACCTCACCTCTGCCAGCGCTTCGAGCGGCAGCGGCACGGGTACCGGGACTAGCACGGGAACCGGCACCGACCACCTTATATGGGCAGCGGCACTCCCGGACCGCACCTTCCAATCCGGGATGATCGGGATCTCCACACCCACGCTGTCGGCGGGCGGCACCACCAGCCTGCAGGTCTCCGTCGTTGACCAGACGACGGAACGCTCTACACGGCATCGTCCGTCGTCACATTCAGTTCGCCTTGCAAATCCGTGGGCTTGCCGACGATCGCCGCCACTCCGGCGACCGAGCACCGCCGCGCCAGCTCCTCGGTGACCACGACCACCGGAACCGCCAACGCCACCTACACGGCCAACGGTTGCAGCGGCGCGATGTGATCACCGCGACCGCGGCTGTCGAACAGCCAAACCCTCACGGCACGGGCACCGTGACGGTCGCAGCAGGCCACGATCGGCTCGATCCAGTTCGTGTCCGCGACGCCCGCGAAGATCGCACTGAAGGGCACGGGGAGCGTGGCGGATCGGCAACCTCCACGGTGGTCTTCAAAGTGTCGGATTGATCCGGCGGTCGCGCGCCGGGGGCCACCGTTTCGTTCGCGCTCAATACTTCCGCCGGCGGCCTGAGTTGTCGCCGGCCACCGCGGTGACCGATGCCAACGGAAAGGTGCAAACCATCGTGAGCAGCGGAACGGCGGCGACTACCGTGCGCGTCCGTGGCACGACTACGGCGACCGGAGGCGCGAAGATTTCGACCGATCGGGGGCCTTGACGACGGTTGTCAACAGCGCAGTACTACCGGGGCTTTGATAGAGGCCCGGGGCCTTGCCGGGGTCTTGATAGATAGAGCCTCCGCTGCGACGCCCGGTCAATTATGATCGGCGGCCATGATTTCCAAGCCCAACATCTTCCTCATCGGACCCATGGGTTCGGGCAAATCCGCCGTGGGCCGTCATCTGGCGCGCCTGTGCCGATTCACGTTTCTCGACAGCGATGCGGAAATCGAAGCCAAGACCGGGGTGGACATCGCCTTCATCTTCGAGAAGGAGGGCGAGACGGGGTTCAGGCTGCGCGAGAAGGAGGCGATCGCGCGCCTCACCCTGCAGGAGGGCATCATATTGGCCACCGGCGGCGGCGCCGTGATCGATGCGGACAACCGGCGCACGCTCGCGGAACGTGGGGTGGTTGTGTATCTGCGCACCTCCATCGAGCAGCAGCTCGAGCGAACCCGCCATGGGCGTCACCGGCCGCTGCTGAACGACACCGATCCGGAACAAAGGCTCAAGGAGCTGATGCTGCGGCGGGCGGCTCTTTACGCAGAGATCGCCGACTTGACGGTTTCGACCGACGGCCGCCGCGTGCAGGTGGTAGCCGAGGAGATTTACCACGCGCTTCACCGGGCGCACGGACCATAAGCTTCGTATAATCCTGGTCGTGCAAACGATCCAGGTAGACGTCGGGCATGCGAGTTATCCCATAACGATCGGCTCAGGGCTGCTGAGCAGTCGCGATCTGTTTGCAGCGCAGGTACCCGCCGGGGACCTGATGATCGTCACCAACACGACGGTGGCCCGCCTGTACCTCGCGCAGCTGCGCGCAACGCTCGGCGAGCGCAGCATCGGCGAATGCATTCTGCCCGACGGCGAACAGCACAAGACCCTGCAGACGGCCGGATGGGTGTTCGACGCGCTGGTGGGGCAGAAACTCAATCGCGACGGGACCGTGCTGGCGCTGGGCGGCGGCGTGGTGGGCGACATCGCGGGCTTCGTGGCCGCCTGCTACCAGCGCGGCGTCGGCTATGTGCAAATTCCGACCACGCTGCTCGCGCAGGTGGACTCCTCGGTCGGCGGCAAGACCGGCGTCAATCACAGCGGCGGAAAAAACCTCATCGGCGCCTTTTATCAGCCGCTCGCCGTCATCGCCGACACGGACACGCTCGCCTCGCTGCCGGACCGCGAGCTCAAGGCCGGGTTGGCCGAAGTGATCAAGTACGGCTGTGTCTGGGATCCGCTGCTGTTCGATTGGCTGGACGCCAACATCGGCAAGCTGCTGGCGCGCGACTCGGACGCCTTGACTTACGCCATCGCCCGATCCTGCGATATAAAGGCGACCGTGGTCGCGCGCGACGAGCGCGAGCACAGCCTGCGTGCGATCTTGAACTTTGGCCACACCTTCGGCCACGCCATCGAGGCGGCCACGGCGTATGAAGCCTATCTGCACGGCGAAGCGGTCGCCATCGGCATGCTGATAGCGGCCGATTTCTCATGCCGGATCGGCCTGATCGACGCCGCGGTCGCGCGGCGGCTGCGCGATCTGGTGGCGCGCGCGGGGCTGCCGACCGCAGCGCCGAAAATCGGCGCGGAACGCGCCCTGGCCCTGATGCGCATGGACAAGAAGGTGCTCGCGGGCGCGGTGCGTTTGGTGCTGCTGGAAAAGCTCGGGCGCGCCATCGTCATCGGCAGGTACCCGCAGGATGTGCTCGAGGCCACGTTGAAGGAGCATTTCGCATGAGCGCTCTCGCCTCCTACGCGGCTCACGAGGATCAATCGCGCGGCCGGCGCTACGCCGAGCGGCCGCCCGCCTATCGCTCGGAGTATCAGCGCGATCGCGACCGCATCGTTCACTCCACGGCGTTTCGCAGATTGGTGTACAAGACCCAGGTTTTCGTCAATCACGAGGGCGATCTGTACCGGACCCGATTGACGCATTCGCTCGAGGTGGCGCAAATCGCACGCACCATCGCCCATGCATTGAAGCTCAACGAGGTTCTGTCCGAGGCGATCTGTCTGGCGCACGACCTGGGGCACACCCCGTTCGGGCACGCCGGACAGGACGCCCTGAACGAATGCATGATTGATTTCGGCGGATTCGAGCACAATCTGCAGTCGCTGCGCGTCGTCGATGAGCTGGAGGAGCACTATGCGGATTTCGACGGTCTGAACCTCAGTTTCGAGTGCCGCGAGGGCATACTCAAGCATTGCTCCCACAACAACGCGCTTCGACTGGGCGAACTGGGCGAACGCTTCATCCGCCGCGAGCAGCCCGGGTTGGAGGCTCAGCTCGCCAATTTCGCCGATGAAATCGCCTACAACAATCACGATGTGGACGACGGCATCCGCGCCGGGCTGATCAGTGTGGAGCAGCTGCTCGAGGTGCCGCTTTTCTGCGAATACCACGCCCAGATCCGCGATCGATATCCGCGGCTTGCCGGCCGCCGCCAGGTGTACGAGATCATGCGCCGCGTGATCAATCGTCTGGTCACGGATTTGATCGATTCCTCAGCGGCGCGTCTGCGCGCTACCGGAGTCGTCTCGGCCGCCGAGGTCAGATCGCGGCCGGCGCCTTTGATAGGATTCAGCGACACCACCCGGGAGCTGAATCGGGAGCTGAAGACGTTCCTGCGCGAGCACGTGTACAAGCACTACAAGGTGAGGCGCATGACGTCCAAGGCGCGGCGCGTCGTGACCGCGCTGTTCGAAGCGTTCAACAGCGATCTCAATCTGATGCCGGATGAGCACCAAGCAACCGCCGCGCGCTTGGAGGCGGCGCTTGGACCGGCCGGCCGCGCACGCGCGGTTGCCGACTATATCGCGGGCATGACGGATCGCTACGCCATCCTGGAACACCGCAGGCTGTTCGACCCGGGCGAAAGGACATGAGCGGCGCCTTGAAGAACGAGCTGCTGTTGCGCGCATTGCTTCGCGAGCCGACGCCGCGGCGCCCCATCTGGCTCATGCGCCAGGCCGGACGCTACCTGCCGGAATACCGTTCGACGAGGGCGCGTGCCGGAAGCTTCCTGGCGATGTGCACCAATCCCGAAATCGCCTGCGAAGTCACGCTGCAGCCGATCGATCGGTATCCCCTTGATGCAGCCATCCTGTTCTCGGACATCCTCACGATCCCGCACGCCATGAATTTGGGCCTGCAGTTCGAGTCCGGGGAAGGCCCGAAATTCGCCCGGCCGGTGCGCTGCGCGGCGGACATCGACAGGCTCCCCGTACCTGATCCGGGGCGCGAGCTCAGATACGTGATCGACGCGGTGGCGCTGATCCGCCGCGAGCTCGGCGGTCGCGTCCCTCTGATCGGGTTCGCGGGCAGTCCGTGGACGGTCGGCACCTATATGGTCGAGGGCGGAAGCAGCAAAGGCTTCGGTTTGATCAAGCGCATGATGTATCAAACGCCCGGCGAGCTGCACCGGCTGCTCGGCAAGCTCACGCAGGCGACCATTCTGTATCTCAACGCGCAAATCGGCGCCGGCGCCCAGGCCGTGATGCTGTTCGATACGTGGGGCGGAGTGTTGACGCCGGCGCAATACGCGGAGTTTTCCTTGCGCTACATGGCCGAGATCGTCGGCGCATTGAGGCGCGAGGCGCAAGGCCGCCGCGTGCCGAATATCGTGTTCACCAAGGGCGGCGGCGCGATGCTCGACAAGATCGCGGCCATCGGCTGCGACGCCGTCGGCGTCGATTGGACCACCGACCTTGCCACCGCGCGCCGCTGCGTCGGGGACCGGGTGGCCTTGCAGGGAAATTTGGATCCATCGGCCTTGTTCGCACCGCCGGAGACGCTTCGCGCCGAAACGCTGCGCGTACTCGAGAGCTTCGGCGCAGGCAGCGGGCACGTCTTCAACCTGGGACACGGCATCACGCCCGATGTCGACCCCGAGCGCGTGGCGGTGCTGGTCGATACCGTGCGCAATTACGCCGTTTGTTGAGGTCTCGTCGCGGCGGCCGCGGCGGCCCGCAATTCGTCGCGCAGCGCGCGGCGCAGGATCTTTCCCACGTTGCTCTTCGGCAGCTCGTTGCGAAAATACACGTGCTTCGGCACCTTGTAGCCGGTCAGGTTCGCGCGGCAATGCTCGATCAAGGCCTCCGCGGTCAGAGCCGGATCCTTCTTGACCACGAACAATGCGACGGCCTCTCCGGAGTTCTCGTCCAGCTGCGCCACGGCGGCGGCCTCGAGCACTCCCGGATGCTCGGCCACGACCGCCTCCACCTCGTTCGGATACACGTTGAACCCGGAGACCAGAATCATGTCTTTCTTGCGGTCCTCGATGTAGACGAAGCCGCGGGAGTCCATGCGGCCGAGGTCGCCGGTGCGCAGCCAGTCGCCGAACATCACCCGTTCCGTTTCATCCGGCCGGTTCCAGTAACCGCGCATCAATTGCGGTCCGAACACGCAGATCTCGCCCACTTCGTTGGTGGCCACCTCCTTGCCGTTGTCGTCTCGAACCGAGATATCGGTCGAGGGGATGGGCAAGCCGATCGAGCCATTGAAATCCACGCCCACGGGATTGATGCAGGCCGCGGGCGCCGTCTCGGTCAATCCCCAAGCTTGCGTCAAAATATTGCCGGTCAGCTTTTTCCAGCGCGCCGCGACCGCGGCCTGCACCGCCATGCCGCCGCCCAGCGTGATGCGCAATGCGCTGAAATCCACCGATTCGAAGCCGGCCGTGTGCAGCAGGGCGTTGAACAGCGTGTTCACGCCGCTGATGAAAAAGAACTTGTACTTCTTGAGCTCGGCGACGAATGCCGGGAAATCGCGCGGATTGGTGATCAAGACATTGTGCGCGCCGAGACGCACGAACAGCAGGCAGTTCGCCGTGAGCGAAAAAATGTGATAAAGCGGCAGCGCGGTGATGACGATCCGCTGCGCTTGCGGCGGCAGCGCCGGCTTGATCCAGGCGTTGGACTGCAGCACGTTGGCCACCATGTTGCGGTGGGTGAGAATCGCTGCCTTGGCGATGCCGGTCGTGCCTCCGGTATATTGCAGGAATGCGATGTCTTGCGGGCCGAGCGCGACGGGTTCGAGCTTGATGCCGAGACCGGACGAGAGCGCGCTCTTGAAGGTCAATGCGCCGGGCATGCTCCAATCCGGGATCTGTTTGCGCACGTAGCGCAGCACGAAATTCACGATCATGCCGCGCGGCAATCCCAGCAGATCGCCGATTCGGGTCACCAACACCACTTTGAGGTCGGTTCGCGGCAGCACCTGCTGCAGCACGTGCGCGAAATTCTCGACGATCACGATCGCCTTGGCGCCGGAGTCCTTGAGCTGGTGCTCGAGTTCGCGAGCGGTATACAGAGGATTGGTGTTCACGACCACCATGCCCGCCCGCAGCACCCCGAACAGCGCGATCGGGTACTGCAGGATGTTGGGCATCATCAATGCGACGCGATCCCCGGGCGCAAGACCGGATTTGCGCTGCAGCCAGGCGGCGAAAGCGCGGCTCAGCTCATCGAGCTGCGCATACGTCAGCGTCGCCCCCATGTTGGTGAAGGCGGGCGCGTGGCCATAGGTGGCGCAGGCTTCGTCGAACATTTCCTTGAGCGAGGCATACTCATCGGGGTCGATATCGGTGGGCACACCGGCCGGATATGATTTCAGCCAAATTCGATCCACGCAGGATGACTCCTCATTTTGTCCGGGGTGTATAGCACCGGTTCAAGACGCCAGCAACGTTGTCGGCCGAGGGAGTATGCTTGGATGGATGAGACTCCTTCGTGTGAGCATGTCGCGATTCTTCGCCCTCGGCATCTGCCTTGCGATCGGGGGTTGCGTCCACGGCTACGGCGGCTGCCTGTTCGTGCAACCCGTCAAGCACACGCTGTCCGGCCGGGTACACTTTCACACCTACCCGGCCGCGGATGGCCTCGACAACGTGCCGATTCTGGTTCTCGATCATACTGCGTACGTGTACTCGCCTGCGCAGAGCTTCCTGTGCCTGCCGGCCGACGAATTGCAGCTCACGGGAATTTCGGAGTTTCCGCAGAACATCGTCGAAAATTCGCACGTCAGCGTTCACGGCACCCTGTCCGCCGCGGTTTCCAGCCGCGAGCACACGCGATTCGTGATGGATGTGATCACGCTCCTGCCGGACAGATCGCCGCAATAGCACCTGCAACGGCGGCGGTCAGCGCTTGAGCAGCGGCTTCAATGCCGGCCAAACATTCTCGAGCAGCTTTGGCTGGCCGGATTGGTTGGGGTGGATGCCGTCGGCCTGCATCAGATCGGGGGAAAGGGCGATGTCGTTGAGCAGAAAGGGCACGACGGCGAGCTTTTGACCGCGCGCCAGATCGGCATACACCCGATCGAACTGTGAGGTGTATTCCGGACCGTAATTGGGCGGTATCCGCATGCCCAGCAGCAGCACCTTCGCCGCAGCCCCCGCTGAAAGCTCCGCCATGCGCGCCAGATTGGCGCGCATTTGCGCGACCGGCAGGGCGCGCAAGCCGTCATTGCCTCCCAGCTCCAGGATGACGATCGCGGGGTGGTGCAGGGCGAGCGCACGCGGCAGGCGCGCCAGCCCCCCTTCGGTCGTTTCGCCGCTGACGCTGGCATTGACGACCTGGTAACCGTACCCTTGGTCCTTGAGCTTCGCCTGCAGCAGCGCCACCCAGCCCTGCTCCACGCGCGGCAGCCCGTAGCCGGCACTGATGCTGTCGCCGAACACGAGGATCACCGGCGTTCCGGCATGTGCCGAGACCGCCGCCCAACACAACATCAGCAGGACGAAAAGCCGTTTCACGGGCGCTCCCGATGCAGGATCAAGTCGTTCTCGAAGCCAGGAATGTATCGAAAACCGTGGCAAGCCCGGAAGGCCCGCTGACCATTCTCGCCGATGTCAGCCTCACCGTGCACAGCGGTGAGACACTCGCCATTGTCGGCGCTTCCGGCGCCGGCAAATCCACCCTGTTGGCGATGCTCGCGGGGCTCGATTCGCCGAGCACGGGCCGCGTGCTGATCGGCGGAGTCGACATAACCCTCCTCGACGAGGACGGCCGCGCCGCCATCCGCGGTCAGCGGGTTGGATTCGTGTTCCAGTCCTTTCATTTGATCCCCTCGCTCACCGCGCTGGAAAACGTCATGCTGCCGCTCGAACTCGGCGCCCGCCGCGACGCGCGAGAGGCGGCGGCGCACGCGCTCGAGCAGGTGGGATTGACCCGGCGCGCCGCGCACTATCCCAAGCAATTGTCGGGCGGAGAGCAGCAACGGGTGGCGATCGCCCGGGCTTTCGTGACTCGCCCGGCGGTGCTTTTCGCCGACGAGCCGACCGGCAACCTCGATACCCACACAGGCCAACGCATCACGGACCTGCTGTTCGACCTCAACCGCGGCAGCGGCAGCACCCTGGTGCTCGTGACCCACGACCGCGATCTGGCGCGCCGCTGCGGCCGTATGCTGGAGCTCGATGCGGGCCATGCGGTGAGCGCGAACTCGGGCGCCTAGGTGCAGATCCTGCGTTTCGCTCTGCGCAATCTGTGGCGCGACTGCAAGTCCGGCGAGCTTTCGGTGCTGCTGCTCGCCCTGTGCGTGGCGGTGCTGTCGTTGACCGCGGTGGGCTTCTTCACCAGCCGCATTGCGCAGGGCGTGCGCGCGCAGGCGGCCGAAGTGCTGGCGGCCGATTTGCGCCTCGAGTCGCCTCGCCCGATTCCCGGGTGGTATTTTGCGCAAAGCCGCACGCTCGGACTCAGAAGCGCGCAAATATTGTCGTTCCCGACCGCGATCTTTAACGGCGACGTGAGCCAGTTGGCGGCGCTGCAGGCGGTGAGCGCGAATTACCCGCTGCGCGGGCACGTCAGGATCGCCGATACGCCGTTCGGCGCCGCACGCATCACCGATCGAATTCCCGGTGCGGGCGAAGTGTGGATCGACGCGCGCATCATTGCGCAGCTGAAGATCTCGCTGGGCGCGCACTTGCGCATCGGCGCCGGCACGTTTCGGGTGACGGAAGTGCTCGACTATCGTCCGGACCAGGGCACCGGCTTCGTCAATCTGGCGCCTGCGGCGATGATCAACCTCGCGGACATCGGGGCGACGCAGCTCATCCAGCCGGGCAGCCGCGTCACCTATGCCGCGCTGTTCGCCGGCGCGGCGCCGGCGGTGGCGGCGTTTCGGGAGCTCTTGGTCGCCGCCAAGGCGCCCGGTGAACGCCTGCGCGAGGTGGACGAATCGAGCCGGCAGCTAAACTCGGCCATCGACCGGGCGAGCCGCTTCCTGAATCTGGCGAGCCTCGCTTCAGTATTGCTGGCGGCCGTCGCCGTCGCCATGGGCGCCCGCCGCTATGCCTCGCGGCACGTCGACACGGTTGCGCTGATGAAATGCATGGGCGCATCGCAGCGTTTCGTGCTGGCGATTTCCATCATCGAATTGACGCTGCTCGCGCTGGCGTCGGTGGCCGCCGGCGCCGCACTGGGGTATCTGGCGCAATTGGGGCTCGCGTGGCTGCTCAAGGATCTGATCCGCACGGAACTGCCCCCCGCCTCGCTCGCGCCGCTGCCGATTGCCCTGGTCACCGTGACGGCGATGCTGATTGGCTTCGCGCTGCCCGCCCTGCTGCAATTGAAGAGTACTCCGCCGATTCGCGTGCTGCGCAGGACCGCGAGCGCGCCGCCGTTGCGCTTCGGCCTGTCGTACGCGTTCGCCCTGGCGGCGCTGTTTGCGATCTTGTGGAGTTTGGTGCGCGATACCGAACTCGTGGCGAGCCTGCTGGCCGGTGTGCTGGGCGTGGGTCTGGTGCTGACGTTGGCGGGGTACGGATTGGTGCAATTGACGGGCCGCTTGCGCGGCGGAGTCGGGGTGGCCTGGCGCTATGGCCTCGCGAACGTCTCGCGCCGCGGCGGCCAAAGCGTCGTGCAAATCGTCGCCTTCGGCCTGGGTCTCATGGTGCTGCTGCTGCTCGCGGTGGTGCGCGGCGACCTGCTCGCCGACTGGCGCCGCAGTCTCCCCGCCGACGTGCCCAATAATTTCCTGATCAATATTCGGCCCGAGGAGCGGGGCCCGCTGGAGGATTTCCTCAAGTCGCACGGCTTCGGGCAGCCGCAGCTGTACCCCATGGTGCGTGCGCGCATAACGGCCGTCAACGGGGTGGCCAGCGAGTCGCTGCAGCTGAAGGGCGACAACGCGCGCGGCTACGTCGAACGCGAGCAGAATTTGACCTGGGCGGCGCGGCTGATGGACGACAACCAGCTGGTCGAAGGGCATTGGTGGACGCCCGCCGAATTCGGCAAACCGCTGGTATCGATCTCATCAGAGTACCAGGAGGCGCTGCGGCTCAAGCTCGGGGATACGCTGCGCTTCGACGTTGCGGGCGAGAGCCTCACGGTGCGGGTCGCGAGCATTCGCAAGGTGCGCTGGGACAGCTTTCGGCCGAATTTCTTCTTGGTGTTTCCGCCGGGTTTGCTGGACGGGGCCGCCGGCACCTATATGACCAGCGTCTATCTCACGGCTGCGCAACGCCCTGCGCTGGTCGACCTGGTCCGGCAGTTCCCCACGGTGTCCGTCTTCGACGTGGACGCCATCCTCAGACAGATCCGCGAGATCATGGACCGCGCCTCGCTCGCCGTGCAGTACGTTTTTCTGTTCACGCTGGCGGCCGGTGTCGTCGTGCTGCTTGCCGCGGTGCAATCGACGCGCGATGAACGCCGCTACGAGAGTGCGATGCTGCGCACTCTGGGTGCGAGTCGTGCGACGGTACTTCAGGGGGTTGCCGCCGAATTCTCGGCGCTGGGATTTCTCTCGGGCACCCTCGGGGCATTCGGCGCCAGCGCCGTCGGGTGGATCGTGGCGCGCCGATTGTTCTCGCTGCAATTCACGCTCGATCCGTGGGTGTGGGTGATCGGCTTGGTGTGCGGGACGATCCTCGTCGGCGTAAGCGGCACGCTCGCCACGCGCCGGGTGGTGAATACGCCGCCCATCGTCACCTTGCGCGACGAATGATTGCGGATACGCCGGCGGCTCGAGCGTCAGCTCACTTCCATGATCAGCCAGCCTACGGGAATCGGGACGTCGATGTGCTCTTCCGGGGGCGGCAACGCGCGCATCCGCGCCGACACCACCACCTGAGGCTTTGGCGGCAGCGCCTCGATGCGGATGCTGTAGATGCCGGCCGCCAGTCCGGTGGTATTGAACGTCAGGCGCAGCTCGTTGTTCGAATCCTTGTCCAAATTCTCGATGATCAAGGCGCGTCCCTGATCCTGCTTGTCGACGGTCATGCGGAATTGCGTCAGCTTCGAATAGCTCATGTCGATGTGCAGATCGATCAGCTGGGGCGCGCTGCGACTGACCTGGATCCGCGCCCTATCCAGACCCGGCGCGCGGTCCGGTGAAACGTGCAGGATGCTCTGTTTTGCCGGCTGCACCAGGGACCCTTGGTTCATGCGCACCCGGGTATCCTCCAGCTCGCCGCGCAGCAGCGCGTACTTTCCCATCAAGGCCCAGAACGCCACCAAGCTCAGCAGCGCCACCGCTCCGACGCCTGCCAGCAGGTAGGGCGATTTCCACCATGGCGGCGGCGGTTCGCGCAGGTCTTGCGACTGGCCGCTCGCTTCCAGCAGCTTGAGGCTCGCCTGCGCACGCTCCGACAGCCTGAGGTTGTTCAGGTACTCGGGATGCTCGCGGCACCAGTTCTCCAGGTCGCGCGCGCCCTTGAGCGGCAGCTTGTTTTCCAGATACCGCTCGATGAGCTGGTGCTCCTCGATGAATTTCGCGTCGAAGCGCGGCGGCAGCGCCGAGGGCTTCAAATTTCCGGGGGCAGCGGTTCGAGCGTTCATGGCGGGGCAATCCTTGGATCGCCATGTTGCCGGGTCGCGCGGCCGCAATATGTGAAATATTCGGCAAAAGCGCGCGCAAATGCCGGAGATTCATCGCAATTACTCATAAAAACCGGATTCCGCCGGGCTTCCCGCATCAATTCCTCCCTGCCATCGTCTTGTCCAGCACGTCGCATACCGCGCGAATTGCCGCGGCGCGGGTGGTCGATTTGCGCCAGACCGCGCCCACGGTGCGCGTCGGCACGGGCTTGCTGAATTCTCGAATGGTCAGTCCGCGCTGCGAGCCGAACGGAGGTTCGACCGCCAATTCCGGCAGCAAGGTGACGCCCAGCCCGGCGACCACCATCTGCCGCAAGGTCTCCAGGCTCGTCGCGCGGAAATCCTCCGCCTCGCGGACATCGACCCGGCTGCACACCTCCAGGGCTTGGTCGCGCAAGCAGTGGCCGTCCTCCAGCAGCAGCAGAGTCTGGCCCTTCAGGTCCTGCACCTTGATGGTCGACTTGAGCTCCAGCGGGTGGTTTTGCGGGAGCGCCACGGTGAACGCCTCCTCGTAGAGCTCGCGCGACTCCAGCCCATCCTGCGGGGCCGGCAGCGCCATCACGCCCAAATCGATTTCGCCCTCGCGCAGCCGCTTGAGCAAGGCTTCGGTCTGATGCTCGTACAGCATCAGGAATAAGTGCGGCACGGCCTTGCGGATCCTTTGCATCACCCGGGGCAACAGGTACGGACCGATGGTGGGTATCAGCGCCACCTTGAGCTTGCCGGCAAGCGGGTCCCTGTTGTTGCGGGCGAGGGCAACGATTTCCTCCCCCTCGTTCAACATCCGCCGCGCACGCATCACGATTTGCTTGCCGACTTCCGTGAGTTGGACGTTCTTGGGCTGGCGCTCGACGAGTTTCACCCCGAGGTATTCCTCCAATTTCTTGAGCTGTGCGGACAGCGTCGGCTGACTGACGAAGCTGCGTTCGGCCGCCCGGCCGAAATGCCCCGTGTCCGCCAGCGCCACCAGATATTTCAGGTCCTTGAGATTCATTGCCTTTAGACCCGTCATTTCGATAGCAATAGTCTATCAAAATGAGAATTTTAATCCATTTTGATAATTGACAGATCCTGACGTCCTCGGCGCGAGGCGCACGACAACGGCATCGGCCGCGCCGTCCCGCCCGCGAGTACAATGGGTCGGGCAATCACGTAGTAGAGCGACTTCATGTCTCCAGTTGCGCCGCCCACCAGAATGTCCGCCGGGGTCGTGATCGTGAGCGTTGTCGACCGGAAACTGAAATTCCTGCTGCTGCGGGCTTATCGCAACTGGGATTTCCCCAAGGGTTTGGTCGAGCCGGGCGAGGAACCCATCGCGGCCGCGGTACGCGAGGTTCGTGAAGAGACCACGTTGGAAGACCTCTCGTTCGACTGGGGCATGGTGCACATGGACACCGGCCCCTACAACAAAGGCAAGATTTCCCGTTACTACGTCGCCCGCAGCAAGCAGATGCAGGTTCGCCTGCCCATCAATCCGGAACTCGGTGCTCCGGAACATCACGAAGCGCGTTGGATGGGCTACGACAGGGCGCTCACCATGGTATCGCCCCGTCTGGTGCCGGTGGTGCGGTGGGCTTATGGGATCATCAATCACCAGGCGCCGCCGGCTGCGCCCGCCGCGCGCACCTGATTGCGCCGCGCGGCTCCAGGCCGCCGATCCGCTCTAGTCGAGACGCACAGTGCCGCTGCCGAGTTCGATCACGTCGCCGGCAACGCGAATCTGCCGCTCGGCGTCGATGTCGAGATACAGCGATGAAGGTCGGGCGACGAATTCGCCCTGCGAGATCTGCACCCGCAGCGGAAGGGGCTTGCGCATGGCGACACACCACTCGCCGAAATTGGCAGTGGCCGAACCAGTCGCGGGATCCTCAAGCATCGCCCCGTCGTGCGGGAAAAAGAAGCGCGCGAGCGTCTGCTCCGCGCCCCGCTGTGCGAACACGTATGCCATCCCAATGCCGTCCTCGCTTCGGATGCCGGCAAAGGCGCTTGGCTGCGGCGAGACGCGGCGCACGGCATCCTCCGAGTTGAGCGGGACGATCAACTGTTCCTTGCCCGCCTTGACCCACAGCGGCCGCTCGCCGATGTCCCGCTCCTCGAGCCCCAGAGCACGGGCCAGCGCGGCGCGCGAGAATTGCACCTCGCGCCACGTCGCACCGGGGGCGGTCAGCGTCCAGCGATTCTCGCGTGCTGCCACGCCCACCAGCCCTACTGCCATTTCCAGCTGCAATTCATCCCCGCCGAGCTTCAGCGAGCGGCACACATGCGCCGTACCCAAGGTCGGATGGCCGGCAAAGGGCATCTCGTAGCTCGGCGTGAAGATGCGCACGCGGGCATTCGCCCGAGCGGACGGCAAAATGAAGGTCGTCTCCGACAAATTGAACTGCCGCGCCAGCGCCTGCATGGTGTCGGTGTCGATTGCGGCGCCGTTCTCAAAAACGCACAGCGGGTTCCCCGTCAGTGCCCCTTGCCGAGCGAACACATTCACGATGCGGAACGGGTGGATTGCCATCCGCCCAGTATACGGCGGCCGGGCGAGCCGGCCGCAGGCATCAAACGGGGGATTACGGCCGGACCACGACCACCGGTGCGGGTGCCACCACCGCCACCCGCGGACCATAGTACCCGCGGTAGCCGTAGGGGGTTACCACACATCCCGATATCGCCAAAAAACTCACTGGAATCAACAACATAAGTAACCGTTTCATGACCTTTCTCCTGCCGAATTCTAAGCGCCTCATACAAAGCAACGTGGGGCGGTAGCCGCGGATGACAGCATGAACGATCCTTAAGGCACCGGCAGACTCCTAGCCGAGCTTCGCGGCGCGAAGTTCGGCTAGGCCAAGGTATGAAACACCTTTTGAACGTCATCATCCTGTTCGAGTTTGTCGATCAGGGCCAGCACGTCCGCCGCCTGGTCCTCCGGCAGCTCGGTGGGTACGGCGCAGATGTATTCGTGCTCCGCAGACAGCGGGGTGAGGCGGCGGGCTTCCAATGCCTCCTGCAGTTTGCCGAAATCGTTGAACGCACAGCGGATCACCAATTGTGGCTCGCCCTTGTCCCCCGTGCTTTCACCCATTTCCTCCAGACCATGGTCGATGAGATCCAGCTCCAGTTCGTCTTGGTCCTTGACGCTCGCCGGATCCAGGCGAAATACCCCCATTTTCTTGAAAAGAAAACTGACGCTGCCGGTGGTGCCGAGATTGCCCCCGCCTTTGGCAAAGATGTTGCGCACACTCCCCACCGTGCGCGTCGGGTTGTCGGTGGCCGTTTCGACCAGGAGCGCGACGCCGTGCGGCGCATAGCCCTCGTAGAGTATTTCCTGATAATTGGCGGCCTCTTTCCCGGAGGCGCGGCGGATCGCGGCATCCGTCTTGTCCTTCGGCATGTTGACCGCGCGGGCATTCTGCAGCACCCGCCTGAGTGTGGGATTCGAGGCGGGGTCCGGGCCGCCCGCGTGGACGGCGATGGCGATGTCCTTGGCGACCCGGGTGAACTGTTTGGCCATCCGGTTCCAACGCGCGAACATCGCGTGCTTTCTGACTTCGAATATACGTCCCATGATGAATCGTCCTACGCGTGATGCGGTTCGCTCAGGACGCGCATGGTAGCAATAAGCGGCCAAACCGCTAGACTTGCCCCTGGTTCTTCGAGGCGTCTCCTATGATTGCAGTCCCAGCGGACGAAAACCCGGCTCCCGCGACCTTCCGCGATCTCGCGCTGTCCGAGCCGGTGCTGCGTGCGCTCGCCGACGTCGGCTACGAGTCGCCCTCACCCATCCAGGCCGCGACCATACCGGTGATGCTGAGCGGCGCCGACATGCTCGGCCAGGCACATACCGGCACGGGGAAGACCGCCGCATTCGCGTTGCCGGCCCTGTCGCGCCTCGATCTGTCCTGCCACGAACCCCAGGTGCTGGTGCTGGTGCCGACCCGCGAACTCGCCTTGCAGGTCGCCGAGGCGTTTCAACGCTATGCGGCCCATCTCAAGGGGTTCCACGTGCTGCCCATCTACGGCGGCCAAAGCTATCAGCCGCAGCTCAATGCGCTGCGGCGCGGCGTGCACGTGGTGGTGGGCACACCGGGACGGGTCATCGATCACATGAACCGCGGCACCTTGAAGCTCTCGGCGCTGACGCTATTGGTGCTCGATGAGGCCGACGAGATGCTGCGCATGGGCTTCGTCGACGCGGTGGAGAGCGTTCTGGAACAAACGCCGCCGCGCCGCCAGGTGGCGCTGTTCTCCGCGACCATCCCGGCGCCGATTCGCCGCATCGCGCAGAGGCATCTGCGCTCGCCGGTCGAAGTGACCATCAAGAGCAAGACCAGCACCGCGACCAACATCCGCCAGCGCTACTGGGTGGTGAGCGGCATGCACAAGCTCGATGCGCTGACGCGCATTCTCGAGGCCGAGACCTTCGACGCCATGCTGGTGTTCACCCGCACCAAGCAGTCGACCGTTGAGTTGGCCGAAAAGCTCGAGGCGCGCGGCTTTGCCGCAGCGCCGCTCAACGGCGACATTCCGCAACAGCAGCGCGAACGTACGGTCGCGCGTTTGAAGGCCGGGCAGATCGACATACTGGTCGCGACCGATGTTGCCGCGCGCGGACTCGATGTCGAGCGCATTGGCCATGTCGTGAACTATGACGTGCCGTACGACACCGAATCCTACGTGCATCGCATCGGAAGGACGGGGCGCGCCGGGCGCAAGGGCGAGGCCATTTTGTTCATCGCGCCGCGCGAGCGCAACATGCTGCACGCCATCGAGCGCGCCACCCGGTCGGGCTTGGAACCGATGAATTTGCCGACGGTCGACGCGGTCAACGCGCTGCGCATCGCCAAGTTCAAGTTGCGGGTTTCAGAGACCATCGCCAAGGGCGAGGCGACGGCCTTCCGGCCGGTATTGGAGCAGCTGGAAGCGGAGACCGGACTGCCGCTCATCGACATCGCCGCGGCGCTCGCGAGCCTGGGACAAGGCGCGACTCCGCTGCTGCTACCCGTCAAGGCGGCGCCGACCGCCGCAGCGACCGCGCGCCCCGAGCGGCCGCCGCCGCGCGCTGCTGGCCCGCCGCGCGCCGCCCCGCCGCGTGCTGAACCATCGGGCGGGCGGGAGCGGGACCGCGGCCCTCGTCCGCCGTCGGCTGGCGGCCACATGGAAACTTTTCGCATCGAAGTCGGGTCGGTACACGGAATCAGGCCGGGACACATCGTCGGCGCGATCGCCAACGAGGCGGGAATCGAGGGCGTGCACATCGGGCGGGTCGATATTCGCGAGGACCACTGTTTCGTCGATTTGCCCGCAGGCATGCCGAAGCAGGTGTTCAAACAGTTGCAGAAGGTTCTGGTCGTCGGCCGCGAACTCAAGATCAGCAAGATACGCGAAAAGCCGCCCAAGCCGGCGCGAAATCCGGCCGGGCGTCATGCCGATCGGAAGTTGCTGAGCCGACGCTCGACGAAGAAATGAGGGTTTGAAGTCAACACGCGAGGAGTCAGTCATGGGCAAGGGCATGGAACGAAAGAAAGAAGAGAAGAAGAAGCCGACCAAAACGCTGGAAGAGAAGCGGGCCGCGAAAAAGGCCAAGCGAGAGGCCAGGGGCTGAGCGTTTCGCTCGGCGGGCCGGGTCGGCGGGTCAGACGACCCGGCCGCGCCGCCCGCCGCGCACGAAATCCTGGACGTTGGCGGCCATTTCGTCGAGGCAGCGCTGTCGCGCCTCGCGGGCGGCCCACGCGATGTGCGGCGTGACGATCAGATTCGGGATGCTCGGATCCAGCAAGGGGTCCCCATCGACCGGCGGCTCTTGCGGCAGCACGTCGATCCCGGCGCCGCCGAGGCGCCGCGTCTTGAGCGCCTCGGCCAGGGCGTAGCCGTCGACCAATGCGCCGCGGGCGGTGTTGATCAGCAGGGCGTCGGGCTTCATCCGACCGAGTTCGCGCGCGCCGATGAGACTGCGGGTCGCCGGCGTCAACGGACAATGCAGCGAAACCACGTCGGCCGTTGCCAGCAGCTGCCC
This sequence comes from uncultured Gammaproteobacteria bacterium, assembly GCA_963837045.1. Lineage (GTDB taxonomy): Bacteria > Pseudomonadota > Gammaproteobacteria > Steroidobacterales > Steroidobacteraceae > Bog-1198. Next base: position 367,862 of record CAWIMA010000008.1, on the reverse strand, counting down.
TAGATCCACGCGCCCGGGCTGCGCCGCGGCTCCCGGCCGGCTCGAGATGATCACACGCATGCCAAACGCTTCGGCGGCCTGCGCGACCCCCCTGCCCAACTCGCCCCAGCCCACGACGCCCAGCGTACGGCCCGCGAGCTCGCGGATGGGATGCGCGAGCACCGTCGACTCCTCGCTGCTCACCCACGATCCATCGGCGACCAGGCGTGCATATTGGGACAGATGTTGAGTCAGGCTCAATATCATGGCCCATGCATGCTGCACCACAGAGCGGGTGCAATAGCCGCGAATGTTGCACACGGCGATGCCGCGCTCCTGCGCCGCGACGAGGTCCACGTTGTCCGTCCCGGTGGCGGCGAGCGCGATCAGTTTCAGCCCGTGAGCCGCCTGCAGGTGCGCGCGCGACAGCTTGAGCTTGTTGAGCAGCACGATGTCGGCGCTGCCGATGCGCTCGATGATCTGCGCATCCGCGGTGGCCGCGCAGAAACGGACGGCTCCCGCCGCTTCGGTGATGGCCGACGGATCGAGGTCCCCGCTGGAGACCGTGTCGTAATCCAGGAATACGGCCTGCATATGGTTACAATGGATCGCTAGACATGAAGGTATCCGCCGTCAAATTCCTGATCGCCGCCAATGTGGTGGTGTTTCTGCTGCAGGCGGTGTCGCCGGACGCAATGGATGGATTGTTTGCCCTGTGGCCTCTGCAGCCGCAGCCTGTGGACGGCCAATCCGAATTTCATATCTGGCAGATCATCACCTACGCCTTCCTGCATGGCAACATCACGCACATAGCGTTCAACATGCTGGGGCTGTGGATGTTCGGCGCCGAAATCGAGCGCTACGTCGGGCCGCGGCGCCTGCTCGCGTGCTACTTCGCATCGGTGGTGACCGCCGCGTTGAGTCAGCTGATCGTGCCGAGCCTGCTCGGCGCGCCGCCCGCACCCACGATCGGAGCATCGGGCGGGGTATTCGGGCTGCTCCTCGCCTATGCCCTGATGTTTCCGAATCGCAAGGTCGTCCCGCTGATACCGCCGATACCGATGCCGGCGTGGCTGTTCGCCACGCTGTATGCGGGCATCGAATTGTTCTTGGGAGTGACCGGGAGCCTCTCCGGCGTGGCGCACTTCGCCCATCTCGGCGGCATGATCGGCAGTGCCGTGACCGTGATGCAGTGGCGCCGAGAGCGCGGCCGCCGCTGACGAGCCGCCATACCCCCGGGCACCGGAACCGGCTAGGCTACGCATCCATGTATAACTTCATGAAAACCTGCATCTATCTGGCCGTGCTGCTGTGCTGCGCCGTGCCGGCGCATGCCGAGTGGGTGCGGCGGGTCACCGACGGCATCATGGGCACGCGCATCACGGTGGAGCTGTGGGCGGAGGACAAGGCCAAGGCCGATCAGGCCATCGATGCCGTGCTTGCGGAAATGCGCCACATCGATGAGACGATGAGCACGTACAAACCCACCAGCGAGGTGTCCCAGGTCAACACCAAGGCCGCCGACGGACCCATGCACATCAGCAAAGAGCTTTTCGATTTGCTGACGACCGCAAAGGAGTACTCGGTGATCACCGAGGGAGCCTTCGACATCACCTACGCGAGCGTCGGCTACATGTACGACTTTCGCAAACACGTGCGCCCCGACGAGGCGCAGATCGCCAGCGCGCTGCCGGCCGTGAATTATCGGCATGTGATCCTGGATCCGAAAAATCAGACGGTGCAGTTCTCGCAGAAGGGCGTGCGGATCGATCTCGGCGGCATCGCGAAGGGCTACTCCGTGGATCGTGGCATCGATGTGCTGAAATCCCTGGGCTACACGCGCGCCTACGTGGGCGCCGGCGGCGACAGCCGCATCATCGGCGATCGATTCGGCAAGCCATGGATCGTGGGAATCCGCGATCCGAGCAAGGGCGAGGGCAACGTCATCGCGCGAATTCCGCTCATCGATGCGGCAATCTCCACGTCCGGGGATTACGAGCGGTTCTTCGAGGAGAACGGCGTCCGATACCACCACATCATCGACCCGCACACCGGCCATTCGGCGAGCAAGGTGCGCAGCGCCACGGTCATCGGGCCCTACGCCACCCGGACCGACGGGCTGTCCAAGACTGCATTCGTGCTGGGTCCGGAGAAGGCCCTGGAAATCTACAATCGGCTGGACGACATCGATGCGATCATCGTCAAGCTCGATGGCACGGTGGTATATTCCAAGGGCATGCAACGTGCCCGATCGCACGCAGAGCAATAATCTCTACAAAAAGATCGACGCACGCGGCGAAACCGCTCAGCCGGTCGGGCCGATGGCCGCCGGTTGCGGCGGCGCGTGTCCCTCGGTCCTCGATGTGATCCAATCCGTGACCGCAAGCAGAACCCCGGATACGACGAAGGTCAGATGAATCGCGACCATCCACCCGATGCGGCGGCTGTCGAACGGAGTCCCGGACTCTTCAAGAGTCAGGAAAGCGCGCAGCAGCGCTATGCCGCTGATCGCGACAATCGATGCAATCAGCTTCAACTTGATCCCCGAAAAATCCACCGTACCCATCCAGTCAGGGCGATCCGGGTGATCGGCAATGTGGATTTTCGAAACGAAGTTCTCATATCCGGAGAACATCACGATCAGCAGCAGATTGCCGGTCAGAGATAGATCGATCAGAGACAGAGCGAGCAGCAGTCCGTCCTCGGCGTCCACATTCGGAACATGCGAGAGCTCGATGACGAGCTCGCGTACGAACACGAAAAGGATCAGTGCGAGTGCCAGAGCCATGCCAAGATAAAAGGGGGCCAAAAGCCACCGGCTGGAAAACAGCATGACCTCGAGGCCACGTTCAATCTTCGATTTTGAGTCAGCCATAGCGCGTACCTTCGTGAACTTGGGGCCTTTCGCAGCGATCTTATGATATAGAGTCGAGCCAAGGGAGGGGATAATGACGAACCAGACGGTCCGGCGAACTCGCTCCGCCGGCAGGATCGATCCGGCGCGGCGCAGGCCGCGCAAGGCAAGCGCCCGATTGACGCCCGCGCGCCTGCTGCAGCTGGGCCTCGGCTTCTGGGGTCCTCGCGCATTCCTGAGTGCGGTGGAGCTCGGTCTGTTCTCGATGCTCGCCAAGGGAGCGCTCGATGAACATCAGATGCGTGAGCGTCTCGCCCTGCACCCACGCTCGGCGCGCGATTTTTTCGATGCCCTGGTCGCTCTCGGGGTCCTTGAGCGCAAGGCGGGCAAGTACCGCAATGCCCCGGACGCGGACGCATTTCTCGACCGCGCCAAGCCGGGCTACGTCGGTGGAATTCTGGAAATGGCCGCGGCCCGCCTCTACCCGTTTTGGGGCTCGCTGACCGAGGCTCTGCACACCGGTGTGCAGCAGAACGAAGCCAAGCACGGCGGCGACATGTTTATGGCCCTCTACGCCGACCCGGAGCGTCTGCGCGGCTTTCTCTCCGCAATGACCGGGGTCAGCATGGGTTCGGCGCGCGCCATTGCGACCAAGTTTCCCTGGAAAAAGTACGCGAGCTTCGTGGACGTGGGCGGCGCGCAGGGTTGCGTAGCGGTGCAGGTGGCTCTCGCGCACAAGCACCTGCAGGGGGCGGCGTTCGATCTGCCGCCGGTCGGGCCCATCTGCGAAGAATACGTGAGCTCCTTCGGGCTCGACGCACGCCTGAAGTTTCACGCCGGAAATTTCTTCCGCGACCCGCTGCCGCAGGCCGACGTGCTGATCATGGGGCACATCCTGCAGGACTGGAATCTCGAGCAAAAACACCTGCTGCTGCAGAAAGCGTATGCGGCCCTGCCCAAGCACGGTGCCCTCGTCGTTTACGATGCGATGATCGACGATGCGCGCAGCCGCAACGTCATGGGGCTGCTGATGAGCCTCAATATGCTGATCGAAACAGCCGGCGGGTTCGATTACACGCCCGCCGACTGCCGCGGCTGGATGAAGACGACGGGCTTCCGGAAAACCTCGGTGGCGCCGCTGACCGCGGTCGAATCGATGGTGATTGCCACGAAGTAGGCACGAAGTTCCGAAGGACGATCCTTAAGGTCGGGGGCGGCGTCAATCCCGGAAATTGTTGAACTGCAGCGGCACGTCGAACTCGCCCTTGCGCAGCAGTGCGATCGCTTCCTGCAGGTCGTCGCGCTTCTTGCCCGTGACGCGCACCTTGTCGCCCTGAATCTGCGCCTGAACCTTGAGTCTGGAGTCCTTCAGCAGCCGCGACACCTTCTTGCCAGTCTCCTGATCGATGCCGTGCCTGAGCACGACCTGCTGCTTGGCGGACGCGAGGTTGACCACCGGGTCCTTCACCTCGAGACACGCGACGTCGATGCCGCGTTTGGCGATTCTCAGCTTGAGGATTTCCAGCATCTGCTTTAGCTGAAAGTCCGCCGGAGCGCTCATGGTCACCGTGGTCTCATCGAGCTCGAAGCCGGCGCCGGTGTCCTTGAAGTCAAAGCGCTGCGACAGCTCGCGAATCGCCTGATCGACCGCGTTGGTCAGTTCGTGAGTGTCGATTTCGGATACGACGTCGAAGGAGGGCATGGCTCAACGATACCCGCGCGCCTGCAAGGTGAAAAGCTTCGCATAGCGGCCGTCCGCGGCCATCAGCGACTCGTGGCTGCCGCGCTCGACGATGCGGCCCTCCTCCAGCACCAGGATCTGGTCCGCCATGCGCACGGTGGAAAACCGATGCGAGATGACGATGGCGATGCGATTGCGCGTCAATTCGCGGAAGTGCTCGAAGACCTCCGCTTCGGCTCCCGCATCGATCGCGGCGGTCGGTTCATCCAGCACCAGGATGTCGGCCTCATTGCGCATGAACGCACGCGACAGCGCGATTTTCTGCCATTGGCCACCCGACAGTTCACGGCCGTCCTTGAACCACTTGCCGAGCTGCGTTTGGTAGCCCGCCGGCAGCTGCTCGACGAACTCCGCGGCCAACCCCTGCGTCGCCGCGCTGCGCCAGCGCCCCTCATTCTCGAAAGCGCGCACATCCCCGGCCCCGATGTTCTCGCCCACCAGCATTTGATAGCGCGCGAAATCCTGGAAGATGACGCCGATGCGTTGCCGCAGCGTGGTTTCGTCCCAGTCCTGCAGATCGAGCCCGTCCAGCAGAATCCGGCCCCGGGTCGGCTGGTAAAGGCGGGTCAGCAGCTTGATCAGCGTGGTCTTGCCGGAGCCGTTCTGGCCGACCAGCGCGAGGCTTTCACCCGGGCGCACGTGCAAATCGATCCCCGACAGCGCCGGCGTCGTCGCATCCGGATAGACGAACTCGACGCCTTCGAAGCGAATCCCGTCGCCGGGACGAGGCCCCGCCGTGCGGCGGCCGCTGCTTCGGCCGACCGGCTGCTCCAGGTACTCGAACAGATTCGAGAGATACAGATTGTCCTCGTACAGACCGCTGATGGCCGTCAGCGCGGCGCTCACCGCGGATTGCCCCTGCCGCAGCAGCATCAGGTACATGGTCATCTGTCCGACCGTCATGACGCCCAGCACGGTCTCCGCCGCGATCCACACGTACCCGCCGTACAGCGCACCGGTGCCCAGCAGCCCCAGGCCGAAGCCCCATGCGTCGCGGCGAATCGTCAGATCCCGGTCTTCGCGATACAGCCGGGTGAAGATGTCCCGATAGCGATCCAGCAGGCGCGGCCCGAGCTGGAACAGCTTCACCTCCTTTGCGGTGTCCTCGCGTGCGAGCACCGACTCGAGATAGATCTGCATGCGCGACTCCGGCGCGCGCCAGCGGAACAGCCGAAACGCCTCGCCCGAGAATTTCGCCTCGGCCAGGAAGGCGGGCAATCCCGCCAGCACCAGCAGCGCCACCGCCCACGGCGAGAATCGGATCAGCAATCCGCCGAAGGAGATGAGCGAAATGGCGTTTTGCAGCAGGCCGAAGGTGCGCATGACCAGGCTCAAGGGGCGGCTGGAGGCTTCGCGGCGCGCGCGGGTCAGCTTGTCGTAGAATTCGGAGTCTTCGAACTGGGTCAAGTCCAGTGTCAACGCCTTTTCGAGGATCATGACGTTGACGCGCTGGCCGAGCTGTGCGCGCAGCAGCGATTGTGCGAGCGATATGCCGCGCTGGGCCATGGCGGTCGCCGTCACCAGCACGGCCTCGAGGGCGACAAAGCGCACCACGGCGCCGAGCGCCGTCGCGCCGGTTTGGGCGTGCACGGCGGCGGCGTGGATCACCGCATCGACGATCAGGGCGCCCACGAAGGCAACGCCGGCAGGCAAGGCGCCGGCGAGCAGGGTCAGTCCGGCAAGCGTGACGGACAGCGCCTTGTTGGTCGTCCAGACCAGAACCAGGGCGCGCCGGCTGTATTCGAACAGTCCCAGGAAGCCGCGCTTCCACGCGTTTGCGTCCGACGCCAGCGCAGGGGTGGCCGAGACCGGTGGATGGGCCGCCAAGCGCTGCTACTTCACCAGGCGCAGACAGAAGGGATACCGATAGGGCCTGCCGTCGCTCACCTGTATGGCCGCAATGATCACCAGCACCAGGTTTGCGAGCCCCAGGATCCACAGCAACACGAACCCGATCAGGGCCAGAATCAACAGCGCGAAGAGCAAGCCGAGCAGAAACACCGTGATTTGAAAATTGAGCGACTCTTTGGCCTGTTCGGCGACGAAGGGCATGGATTGGCCCTTGGTCCTCCAAATGATCAGGGGGCCCAAAATGGTGAACAATGCGAGGCCGCCGAAGGGGAAGAAAATCAATCCGGTGCCGCCCGCGATCCACAGCAGACCGCACAGATGCGCCGCCATCGCCCAGTTGCGCTCCTCACTGCCGAGTTCGGCATTCATATCGAGTTCCTTGCTGCGGGATGATACCGGCGCCGCATTCTCGCCGCGCCCGGGGCTATAATGGGCGCCTTGACCATCACACTCAGAGCCGAAGGTATGGCGGAGTAGTCGTGAAATTCAAGCCCCTGCTCGATCGCTGGAAGAAAGAAGCGGCGCCTGTGTTGACCGCAAAAACCTATACGGTTCGGCTGCCCCTGGACGATGCCTCGCGCCTGCACGCGCTGGTCGAGCTGTTTCCCGGCCGCGCTTCCGAGGAGATCATCACCGACCTGCTGCATGCCGGACTCGACGAAATCGGCGCCGCCATGCCCTACGAACCCGGCCCGAAGATCATCTCACGCGACGATCAGGGCGATCCAGTCTACGAAGACATCGGCTTGACCCCCCGATTCGTCGAGCTGACGCGCAAATTCAAGAAAAGCCTCGAATCGAAGGGCTGAAGGGCGCGCTCTTGACGCTGCCCGCTCGGGGCGGCGATACTGACTGGATGCTGAACGCGAGCAACAATTTCCCGGTCCGCTGCTGGTGGCGCACCTCCCTGGAGGAGTGGGCGCTGGGCGCGTAAAGCTTTAATTCAATTCATCGATATCCAGAACCCATCTCCGCCCCAAACGGTGATGGGTTTTTTATTTTATGAAGACACCCTTTGACATTGCCGCCGATCTCGATACGCCGGTGTCGGCGTATCTCAAGCTCGCGCCTTTTCGCCCGCGGTTTCTGCTGGAAAGCGTCGAGGGTGGGGAGCGGCTGGCGCGCTATTCGTTCATCGGCTTCGGCGACTGTCTCGAAGTGCGGCTGGAGGCTTCCGGCCTCTACGTCGGCGGTCTGCATTCGCCGCGGCCGCAGACCAAGCCGCAGTTGTTGAACGCGCTGCGCGCTGCGCTGGCGCGCGCACCGCAGCCCAAGCCGGATATCGCGGGCGTGCCGCTGCTGGGCGGTCTGGTCGGATACACGGCGTACGACGCCGTGCGGTATTTCGAGCGCGTGCCCGGACGGAGTCTCGACGACACCGAAACGCCTCATGCGCACTATGTCGCTCCTTGCTCCCTTCTGGTCTTCGACCATCTCACGCGCAGCGTGGCGCTGCTGCATGACGGCAGTGAGGCGGAACGACAAAGCCTGCGGCGCGAGGTCATCCGTGCGCTGCGCGGTGCGGTGCCGGCCGGCGCCGCAGCCGGGGGCTTTTCGCCCGCGACACCGTCGCTTTCCGAAGCCGCCCACGCGCAGGGCGTGCGCCGAGCCCAGGAGTACATCGCCTCCGGCGACGTGTATCAGCTGGTGCTCGCCTCGCGATTCGAGGGCCGCCACGCGCTCGCGCCGTTCGAGGTGTACCGGGCGCTGCGTCTGCTCAATCCGTCGCCCTATATGTTCTTCTGCGAACTCGGCGAGATCACGGTGGTGGGCTCCTCGCCCGAGGCGCTGGTGAAGCTGCACAACGGCCGGGCACAGCTGCGCCCGATCGCGGGATCGCGGCCGCGCGGAGCCGACGTCGTCCGCGATGCGCAGCTCGAGGCCGAGCTGCTCGCGGATCCCAAAGAGAATTCCGAACACGTCATGCTGGTCGATCTGGCTCGCAACGACCTGGGCAGGGTCGCCACCGCCGGCTCCGTGCGCGTGGAGCCGTACCGCGTGATCGAGCGCTACAGCCACATCATGCACATTGTCAGCGGCGTCAACGGCACTCTGGCGCCGGGACAGGACGCGTTCGATCTGTTCGCCGCCACCTTTCCCGCGGGCACCCTGGTGGGTGCGCCGAAAGTGCGCGCGATGGAGATCATCGACGAACTCGAACCGGTCGGCCGACAGCTCTATGGCGGTACGGTCGGCTATTTTGGGCGGCGCGGGGACATGGACCAGGCGATCACCATCCGGACCCTGGTGTTTCGCGGCGACACGTACAGCTACCAAGCCGGCGGCGGCATCGTGGCGGATAGTTCCCCCAAATCGGAGTACGAAGAAGTCATGGCGAAGAGCGCGGTGCTGCGCCGCGCGCTGGCGATTGCGGCGGAGGGGTTGTGAGCGTGCGCCCGAGGATATTGTTGATCGACAACTACGACTCCTTCACCTACAACCTGGTGCAAGCCTTTCTGGTATTGGGAGCCGAGGTCGACGTGCATCGCAACGACGCGATCACCGTCGATGCGGCCCTGCGGCAAAGCCACACTCACCTGGTGATTTCGCCGGGGCCCGGTACCCCGCGGGATGCGGGCGTGTCGATGCCGATGATCCAGGCCTTTGCCGGGCGTATACCGATTTTCGGGGTTTGCCTGGGACACCAGTCGCTGGTGGAGGTGTTCGGCGGCAGAGTCGTGCGTGCAGCACGGCTCATGCACGGCAAAGTGTCGTCGGTGCACCACGACGGCAAGGGAGTGTTCAGCGGCATCGCCCAGGATTTCCAGGCGGGCCGCTATCACTCGCTGATCGCCGAACCGCAGAGCATCCCTGAGGTGCTGCAAGTCACGGCACGCACCGCGGAGGGCGAGATCATGGGCGTGCGCCACAAGTCCCTGCCGATCGAGGGGGTACAATTTCACCCGGAGAGTGTGCTCACTCCCGAAGGGCCGGCCTTGATGGGCAACTTTCTGAAAACACAGGAGCCTGTCTGAGCATTCCACGCCGCCACTCTCCGCGCCAGGCGCTCGAACACTTGTTGGACCGCCGCGACCTCACCGAGGCCGAAGCGGGGGCGCTGCTCGAGGTCCTGACGACCGATGAAGTCGCGCCTCCCATGGCCGGCGCGTTGCTCAGCGCGCTGCGCGCCAAGGGAGTGACCGCGGCGGAAGTCCGGGGGTTCGCCGGGGCCATGCGCGCCCTCGCCCGTAAGCCGGCGTTTGCGGCGGGACCCGACGCCATCGATATCGTGGGCACCGGCGGCGATGCCTCTGGAAGCTTGAATTTGTCGACCGGCGCCGCGCTGCTCGCAGCCGCCTGCGGCCTGCCGGTGGTCAAGCACGGCAACCGCTCCATTACGAGCCGCAGCGGCAGTGCGGACTTGATCGAGCAGCTCGGATTGGTCATGCCGCTCGACGAGCGGCGGGCGGCGCAGTGCTTTGCCGCCACCGGCTTCACCTTTTTGTTCGCCCCCTATTTCCACCCGGCGATGAAGGCGCTCGCGCCGATTCGCTCGGCACTCGGCGTGCGCACCGTCTTCAACCTGCTCGGTCCGCTGACCAACCCTGCGGCGCCGCGCTTTCTGCTCATCGGCGCCTATGACGAAGCGACGGCGGAATTGATGGCCAACACCTTGGCCGGCATGCCGATCGAGCGCGCGTGGGTGGTGCATGGGGCCGCCGGCTGGGACGAAGCGACGCCGATTGGTCCGTTCGTCGCTTTCGATGTGGCGGGCGGCGAGATCCGGCGCCGCGGTATCGATCCCAAGGAATTTGGGTTGTCGCCCTGCACCGCGGCGGATCTGATGGGCGGAGATGCCGCCGTGAACCTGGCAGCCTTGCAGGCAGTGTTTGATGCACGCGACCGGGGTCCGCACCGTGCGGCACTGACATTGCAGTGCGGAATTGGACTGTTCATCGCCGGCCGCGCCGCCTCGATCGCTTCCGGCATCGACATCGCGGGCGCCGCCATCGACAGCGGCCAAGCACGCGACTGGCTCGAGCGGCTGCGGCGATTCGGCGCGGAGGCGTCGAGCTCATGAGCGGGTTTTTGGACGAAATGGCGCGATCGAGCACGCTGCGGGTGGCGCAGGCGGCGCTGCGTGAATCCATCGGCGCGCTCGAGCGCCGGGCCGAGCAAACCCCTGCCGGCCCGCCGCTCCGTCTGTCGCCGGCCGGCTTCGATGTCATTGCGGAACTCAAGCTGCGGTCCCCCGCCGCGGGCGCATTGGGCGGTCCCGGGGGCGACTGGCCCAGGCGCATCGCCGCCTATGCGCGCGGCGGGGCGGCTGCGGTATCCGTACTCACCGAACCGTCGCGTTTCGACGGGTCGCTGGAGCATTTGCGCCGGGCGGCAGGCATGCTCGCGCCGCTCGGAATTCCCGCCATGCGCAAGGATTTCATCGTCGATCCATACCAAGTCCTGGAAGCTCGGGCTGCGGGCGCGGGCGGGGTGCTGATCATTTTGCGGATGCTGCCGCGCGAGCGGATCGGCGAGCTGCTGGAGGTGGCGGCCGATCATCGTCTGTTCGTGCTGCTGGAAGCGTTCGACGCGGCGGATTTGGAGCTGGCCAGCGAGCTGCTCGACCCGCGCCGGCGGCCCGACGCGCCCTTGATCATCGGCGTCAACAGCCGCGATTTGCAGACCCTCGACGTCGTGCAGGAGCGGTTCTCTGAACTGGCGCCGCTGCTGCCGGCGGGCTGGCCGGCGGTCGCCGAAAGCGGCGTGGCGACCGCCGCCGATGCGCGCAGGATGCGGCAGCTCGGCTACCGGCTGGCGTTGATCGGCACGGCTTTGATGGCGCGCGAGGATCCAGCGGTTCTCTTGTCCGAAATATTCGATGCGACACGGACAGTGCAATCCTAAATGGCTACACTGATTGCCATGTGGATCAAAATTTGCGGGATAACCAGCGCCGACGCGATCAGCGCCGCGGCAGCGGCCAAGGTGGATGCGATCGGATTTGTCTTTGCCCCCAGCCCGCGGCAGGTGACTCCCGGCCAGGCCGCGCAGCTCGCGGCGCTCGCGCCGCCGGAAATCTTGCGCATCGCGGTCGCTCAGCATCCATTGCAAATGAAGGTGGACGAGATCTGCCGGATTCTCAAGCCGGATTATTTTCAGACCGACGTCGAGGATTTGCGCGAGTTGAAGATCCCGGCGCACATCAAGGTGCTCCCCGTGGTGCGCTTCGGCCGCAAGACCCCGAGCCCGCTGCCCGCACGCATTATGTTCGAGGGGCCCTCGAGCGGCATCGGCGAGCTGGCGGATTGGGGCCGCGCGGCGGAGCTCGCGCGGCAGACGGAGGTCATACTCGCGGGCGGCCTTTCGGCGCAGAATGTCGCGGAGGCCATACAGGTGGTGCGGCCGTTCGGCGTCGATGTGAGCAGCGGCGTCGAAGCAGTCCCGGGGGTCAAGGACCCGGATAAGATCGACGAGTTCGTGCGCGCGGCGCGCGCCGCGGCCGCACAGCTGGAGCATGAATCGTGAGTTCGGAACTTCGCAGCGCGCTTGCACAGTTTGCCGCTTATCCCGACAGCAGAGGCCGCTACGGCGCTTTCGGGGGCCGCTATGTGCCCGAAACCCTGGTGCCCGCTCTCGATCGTCTGCAGGAGGGCGTGAACCGCTACCTGCACGACGAGGACTTCCAGGCCGAGTTCAACCATGAGTTGAAGACCTGGGTGGGGCGTCCCACCGCGCTGTCCTTTGCGCCCACGCTGAGCAGGCGCTGGGGTGCCGAGGTGTGGCTGAAGCGCGAGGACCTCGCGCATACCGGCGCGCACAAAATCAACAATGCGCTGGGGCAGACGCTGCTTGCAAAGCGTCTGGGTGCGAAGCGCGTCATTGCCGAAACCGGCGCCGGGCAGCACGGCGTGGCGAGCGCCGCCGCGGCCGCGCGTTTAGGTATGCCGTGTGTGGTCTACATGGGGGCGGTGGACGTTGAGCGCCAAGCCCCCAATGTCGGCCGCATGCAACTGATGGGCGCAACCGTCGTGCCCGTGACCAGCGGCGACCAGACGCTGCGGGCGGCGATCGACGAAGCGCTGCGCGACTGGGTGTCCGATCCCGACGGCACTTACTACGTGCTGGGATCGGCGGTGGGTCCGCACCCCTATCCCTACCTGGTGCGCGAGCTGCAGTCCGTGATTGGACGCGAGGCGCGGGCGCAGATGCTGGCGCTCGCGGGCGGCTTGCCGGATGTTGCGGTGGCCTGCGTGGGCGGCGGCTCCAATGCCATCGGCCTGTTCCATCCGCTGCTGGGGGACGCCGGGGTGCGGCTGCTCGGCGTGGAGGCCGGCGGCCGCGGGCCCGGCCTCGGCGATAATGCAGCCTCCCTCACCTTCGGAACTCCCGGCGTACTGCAGGGGAGCTATACGCTGATTCTGCAGGATGCGTTCGGGCAGGTGCGTGAGACCCATTCGGTGTCCGCCGGCCTGGACTACTCGGGTGTCGGCCCGGAGCACGCGTTTCTCATGCAGAGCGGGCGCGTCGCTTACGAATCGGCAACCGATGAAGAGGCGCTCGATGCGCTCAGCGAATGCGCCAGGTTCGAAGGCATTCTGCCGGCGATAGAAACTGCGCATGCCATCTTTGGCGCACGCCGCTACGCGAAGGCGCATCCCGGTTCGCGAATCCTCATCGGCTGTTCGGGGCGAGGCGACAAGGACATGAGCATCTTGCAACACACGGTGCTCAAAGAGTAGGGCTGGAGCATGCGACCACGCGACAGCATATCGGCGGCGATCAAGACCGCGGCCGCTCAGGGACGCCCGGCGCTGGTCGGGTTTCTCACCGCCGGATTTCCGAGCCGCCGCCAATTCCGGGAGAACCTTGAGGCCGTCGCGGCGGCCTGCGACGTCGTCGAAATCGGCGTCCCCTTCTCGGATCCCATGGCCGATGGCTCGACGATTCAGCGGGCGAGCTTCATCGCGCTGGCCGACGGCGTCACGCTGCCGTGGATTTTGGAAGAAATCTCGGCGTTGCCGCCGCCGCGCACCACCCCCATCTTGCTGATGAGCTATCTGAATCCCTTGCTGAGCTTCGGGCTCGACAAATTGCCGCGAGCCGCGAGCCAAGCCGGAGTCGCCGGATTCATCGTGCCCGATCTGCCCTACGAGGAGAGCGACGATCTGAAGACGGCTCTCGACCACGAGGGGCTCGCGTTGGTGCAAATGGTGACGCCGGTGACGCCTGCGCCGCGGCTGGAAATGCTGTGCCGCGCGGCGCAGGGCTTCGTCTACGCGGTCACGATGACCGGCACCACGGGCAAGTCGACCGAAGTGCCCGAGGAAGTGCTCGATTACATGGATCGGGTCAAGCGCTGCTCTCAGGTTCCCGTATGTGCGGGATTCGGCATCCGCTCGCATGCACAGGTGGCGCGTTTCGCGCCGCATGTGGACGGCGTCGTGGTCGGCTCCGCCCTGGTCGAAACGCTGGAGCGCGGTGAGGATGTGCGGGCCTTCCTGGGCTCGCTCCGCTAGGTTCCTGGTCGTGAAGCGTGTGTACCGGGCCGCCTCGCTGCTGCAGGTGGCGCATGCGCGCAACGTGCTGATCACTGCGGGCATCCAGTGTGAGCTGCGCAACCTCTATCTGGCGGGCGCCATGGGCGATCTACCCATGATGGAAACGTGGCCGCAGCTTTACGTGGACGACGCGGACGAACAATACGCGATGAGCGTGCTGGCGCGGGCTTTCTCCGCTGCGCCGGGAGCGCCATGGATTTGCGCCGAATGCAAAGAGCAACTCGAGCCGCAATTCACCTGCTGTTGGCGCTGCGGGAGCGAACGCGGCGCCCTGTAAGGCGGTGTCAGACAAACACCGACACGAAATCGCGCAAAATCCGAACCTCAAGTTCAGCGCGCATCCATGGTCAGGACAATGTGCCGGTTACAAACTGAACCTTGTCAGTAACCGTTGCCTGGGTGCGTGCGCCGGCAGCCGGAGGGCTTCCAATGCATTTCGCCAGCCAAAACGTGTCCGAACAGCCGGTCCGGCTCGCGGCCGCCGGCCCGCTTCTGGGAGCCTCTGCGGCCATGCGGGAGGTGCTTCATCTGATCGCGCGGGTTGCGCCCACCAAAGCGAATGTGCTGTTGACCGGCGAAAGCGGCTCCGGCAAGGAACTTGCCGCGCGCTCGATTCACGACCGGAGCCTGCGCTGCGGCGGCCCATTCGTCGCGATCAATTGCGGTGCGATCCCGGCGGCGGGCCTCATCGACGCCGAATTGTTCGAGCATGCACGAGGCGGAACGCTCCTGCTGGATGAGGTGACCGAAATGCCGCTGGCCATGCAGACCCCGCTGCTGGGCCTGCTGGAGACCCAAAAATTCCATCCTGCGGGCGCCGGCCTCGAACTATCGGCCGATGTACGCGTGATCACCTCGACCACTCGCTGTGCGCTGCTCGCCGTGCGCAACGGCCAACTGCGCGAGGATCTGCTGTACCGATTGGCGGTCTTTCCCATCGACATGCCGCCGCTGCGCAGCCGCGGCAACGACGTGGACCTGCTGGCCGATCACTTCTTGGCTGAGTTGAATGCACAGTCGGGTACCCACAAGCGGTTCTCCGCGCTTGCACGCATGACGCTCAGGCAGCACACTTGGCCCGGCAACGTGCGTGAGCTCAGGAATTGCATCGACCGGGCCTTCATTGTCGCCGACCGGACGCTCGAACTCGCGCCTTTGATTCAAAGCTCGATCACGAGCGGCGGCGATTCGGCGGGCGACCGCGAGCGCCTGGATATCCGAGTGGGGTCGCGGATCGAGGACGTGGAGCGCTCGCTGATCGAGGCGACGCTCGATTATTTTCATGGCAACAAGCGGCGAGCGGCAGATGCCTTGGGCTGCAGTCTGAAAACGCTCTACAACAAGATCAATGGGTACTCACGGAGCCGCGAGTGCGCGAATAGCTGCGGAAGGGGGAGCAACACAGCGTGTCACGAGTACTGATCGCCGACGATCACGCGGTTGTCAGGGCCGGATTCAGGCAGTTCCTGGAGGCGGATCCGACGATAAGCGCCGTCGGCGAGGCCGCGAGCGGCAACGAGACGCTCGACTGGTTGCGCCGGCAGGATTGGGACCTGGTGCTGCTCGATATCCACATGCCGGACCGCAGCGGCCTCGACATCCTGCGCCACATTCAAACCGGACACCCGGGAGTCCGGGTGCTGGTCATGAGCGGTCTGCCGGAGCAGCAATATGCGGTGAACGTATTGCGGGCCGGCGCGAGCGGCTACCTGTCCAAGGACAGCGCGCCCGAGGAGCTGATGAAGGCAGTGCGCACCGTGCTTGCCGGACGGCGTTACGTCAGCGCCGCTCTCGCCGAGATTTTGGTGGCGGACCTCGATGGAGATTCCGACAAACCCCTGCATGCCCGGCTGTCGACCCGCGAATTCCAGATCTTCTGCAAGTTGGCGGCCGGGCGCAGTGTGTCGGACATCGCCAACGAGCTCAGCCTGAGCGTCAAGACGGTGAGCACCTATCGCAGCAGGATTTTGGAGAAAATGAGCTTCAGCGCGAATGCGGACATAACCTCCTACGCGCTGCGCAATGGGCTCATTCAATGAGTCCTTGTCCACTGTCGGAGAAATCGAGATGGCTCGGGGCCTGAGAGTCCTGCTCGTCGAAGACTCGGAGGTCCTCGCGGAGCGGCTGAGTGAAGCGATCAGACAGATTGCCGGCGTCGATCTGGTCGGGACGGCAGACACCGAAGCGGCGGCCCTCGCCGCGGTCGGGCGCGATTCCATCGATGTGATCATTCTGGACCTGCATTTGAAGCAGGGGACGGGATTCGGCGTGATGCGTGCACTGGCGGCGACGCAGTTGAAGCCGCTCGTCATCGTGTTGACGAACTACGACCTGCCCGAATACAAGAATGCCGCCATCGCTTTGGGCGCCACGCATTTTCTCGACAAGGCGCGGGACTACGGGCGGCTCCCGGAAATCCTGCACGAAATTTGCGAGGCGCACCCGGCGCCCTAGGAGCCTGTCTGAGTAATCCCGCCGCGGTCGCGGCCACGGGGATTACTCAGACAGGCTCCTCGGCGCTGAGCGGCTGCATCGTGCCCCGTATCCTGCTCATCGGAATCGATGCGCTGACGAAGGTGCCCCCCGAGGCGCGGTTGCCGATCTCCCAGGTGCCGCCCAGCGCCGCGATCCTGTGCCGCATGGCCGCCAAGCCGTGCGACGTCGTGGTCTTGAAGCGGCTCATGGGAATGCCCTTGCCGTCGTCGGTGATGCGCAGAATGAACGTCTCGCCCTCGATTCGGGCGGTCAAGTCCGCGGATTTCGCTTCCGCATGCTTGAGAATGTTGGTGAGCGCTTCCTGAGCGACGCGAAACACGCCGATTGCCGCGTCGGGATGGAAATTCACCTCGAGCTCCGGAATCGTCTCGGAGCCTCGCAGTCCCGCGCGCCGGCAAGTCTCCTTGAACTGCCAGCGCAACGCCGAAAATAATCCCATGTTGTCGAGCAGCGTCGGACGCAATTCTTCGACGACGCGCCGCTTGAGGTCGACGCCTGCGCTCAAGGTTTCATGAATGCGCTTGAAGCGCTGCTCGATGGCGGGATCGCTCGCCGGCAGGCGCTGCTGCAGCCAGGAAAGGTCCATGCGCGCGGCGACCAGCAGGCCGCCAAGCTCATCGTGCAGCTCGCGCGACAAGGCCGATTTTTCCTGCTCGGAAACGCCCTGCAAATGCGTCGAGAGCGCCGTCAACTCCGCGGTGCGCTCTGCGACCTGCCGCTCCAGCTCCATTTTCTGGTCCCGCAACGCGGTGGCCTGCAATGCACGCCGGCGCATCTCCCCATACACCAGACGGGCGGCCAGCAGTACCAGGCCTATGTTCACGAGGGTTCCGGCGGCGGTCATCCTGCGGGTGTGCGCGAGCTGGGACCGCCATTGCGCGGTCGCAGCCGCGAGTTCCGCCGCCTCCTTCTGCTCGATGCGGGCCACGAGCTTCGATATCTGCTCCACGGTCTGCCCGCCGACCCCGGTGCGCGCGGCGCCCGTCGGCGGCGCGGTACCGGTGCCATGCGGGGCCAGAGTGTCCTGCAGTTCGTGCAGTTCCTTGACGGTCAGGTCTTGCAAGGCATGCATTTCGACTTGCGCGTCGCCGGCGATGGTGTAGGCCGCCTGCACGCGCTTCAATGCGGACGCGATCCTGCCGACGGTTTCGGGGCGCAGATAGGAATTGTCGCCCGTCAACAAAAGCCCACGTTCGCCGGATTCCGCCTCGGCAATGAGCGCCATGAACTCACTGAGCGCCTGACGCCGCAGATGCACCTCATGCACCCGCTCGTAGGCTGTGTTCAGGCGCGATTGCGCGGCCGCCGCAAAGAAAATGGGCCCCATCAAAAAACACAGCAAAAACAAGGGCGACAAGGCGATATATCTGCGCCCTTTATCGGCCAGTTCCTCACCCATGTTTTTCATGTAAAAATGTCCGCTGGCGCCTCCAACTTTACCATGCGGGCCATTGCCGCATAAACGCCTGCCGCAGCCGGCGCGGCTGACCCCGCGGCAAGCGCTAATTATCGTCCACAGGAGAAAAATTCATGGAAACGACATTCAACCCGGCCGCCGACCCAGTGACCGCGACTGGCAAGCGCACGAAACCTGCCGCCGACGACGGTGCGAGCGACGCCAGGGCGGCGGCAGCCGTCGAAATCAAGAATTTGATCGCGGACGTGGAGGAATTGGTGGCGCGCATCGCGGACCTGAACGATGCCGATGTCGTGCGCGTCCGCTCGAAGGTCATGAACGCCGTGGGTGCGGCCAAGGAAAGTTTCACCGAGGGCGCGGACACGCTGCGCCGCCAGGCGCAAAAGGCGCTGAGCGGCGCCGACGACTATGTTCGAGAAAGTCCGTGGGCCGCAGTGGGCCTTGCCGCACTGGTCGGGGCCGTCGTCGGCATTCTAGTCGCGCGCAGATCCTAAGGGTCCTGCAGTGCGGCTGCTGTGGTTATTGCCCAAGGCGGCGCCCGCGCTGCTGCGCCACCTGGCGGCGTACGCCGATTTGGCCGGCTACGATCTCGTTCGATTGGAGCGCGAGGTGGCGGCGAGAATCGTCGCTTTTGTGGTGGTGGCGGTGTGCCTGTTCTTTGCCGTTGTAATGGGCTGTGCGGCCGTAGTAGCACTGACCTGGGACACTCCGCATCGGTTCGCGGCGATCGCCTGGATGGGTGGAGGCTTCCTGGCCGCCGCCGTGATCGCGATGCTCTATCGATCCAACGTGAAACGCGGTCACGCGCCGTTCATGGCATCGGTGCGCGAGCAATGGCGGGAAGACAAAGTGATACTTGAACGCATTTTGTCGGACGACTCCCCATGACGGCGCCGGAAGCGGGACACGCAGCGACACGCGAGGAAATCCTCGCGCGGCTCGCCCAATCGCGCGCCCAGATCCGCCGTCTGCTCGATCCGCTGCGCGAGCCATCCGGCGAAGCGGGCGGGACGGCGGGCGGCGCGCCCGGAGCGTTTCCGCGCAGCCGAACGATGCGGATGTTGATGAGCGGACGCGGCCTCGGAGCGGCGGCCGCGGTGCTGGGCGGTCTGCTGATCGCGCGTCCCGCGCTTGCGTGGCGGATCATCAAGCTGCTGCCCACCGGGGCAATGGCGCGAGTGTTCATTTTGCGGGCGCTCGCCGGCCTCAAGGAAAGGCGGCCGTAGTGCCGCCGGCGCACATCATCCGAGCATAATCCGCACGTCATGGTGCGAGCCGTCGTCCGCGAGGCCGATCTCGCAGGGCATACCCGATACCTCGCGTCCGTCGAGAGCGGCGCGAGCGATCCCCCGGCTGACGCCCCGCGGATTTTCCACGGCGATGCGGTAGCGCGAAGTTCCGTGTCGGTAGGTGATTTCGAAGGCAGGCCAGGCGCGCGGTACGCAGGGGCTGATCCGCAGCACTGCTCCCCGCAATTGAATTCCCAGAATGCCCTCGATCGCCGTGCGGTACATCCAGCCCGCCGACCCCGTATACCAGGTCCAGCCGCCCCTCCCGACGTGCGCCGGCGCCGAGTACAAGTCCGCACAGACCACGTACGGCTCGACCTTGTAGCGCAACATTGCCGCGGGAGTGCTTGCGTGGTTGATCGGGTTGATGAGTGCAAAGAGCTCGCCCGCCCGGTCGCCGTCGCCCAGCAGCGCGAATGCAAGGGTCGCCCACAGTGCCGCGTGAGTGTACTGCCCGCCGTTTTCGCGAAGCCCGGGTGGGTACGCCTTGACATAGCCCGGGTCGTGCCGCGTGCGATCGAAGGGCGGAGTGAACAGCCGCACCAGCCCGTCGCCGCGGCTGACGAGTTGTTCGTCGACCGCCGACATTGCGCGCACGGCACGTTCGGGATCGCCGCCGCCCGATATGACCGCCCAGGATTGGGCGATGGAATCGATGCGGCACTCATCGCTCGACGCCGACCCCAAGGCAGTGCCGTCGTCGAAGTAGCCGCGCCGATACCATTCACCGTCCCAGGATTCGCGTTCGATGGCCTGCTGCAGGCCCAATGCATGATTGCGCCAGAGAGCCGCCCTGGGGGCATCCCCGCGCGCGGCGGCCCGCGGCGCGAACTTGAGCAGTGCCGCGTGGAGGAACCAGCCGAGCCAGACGCTTTCGCCCCGGCCCGCCGTCCCCACTCGATTCATGCCGTCGTTCCAATCGCCCGTGCCGAACAGAGGAAGACCATGCGCGCCGACGGCGAGACTCGAATCGAGCGCGCGGGCGCAGTGCTCGTACAGCGACACCTTATCGGCGGTGACGGCGGGAGCCGAGAAGACTTCTTGGCTGTCGGGCGCCAGCGGACCGCCTTCGAGGAAGCTCAAGGGTTCATCGAGCAGGCCAAGATCCCGCGTGACGTCGAGGTAGTGGGAGACGACGAATGGCAGCCATACCCGGTCGTCCGAGACACGCGTCTTCACGCCCTGACCGGAGCCGGGCAGCCACCAGTGCTGAACGTCGCCGGCCGCGAACTGGCGCGACGCGGCACGCAGGATATGTTCGCGCGCGATCGACGGCCGCGACACGCACAGCGCCATCACGTCCTGCAATTGATCGCGAAATCCGTAAGCGCCGCTCGATTGATAGAACGCCGTGCGCGCCCACAGCCTGCAGGCCAGCGTTTGATAAAGCAGCCAGCCGTTGAGCAGCACATCCATGGACCGATCGGGCGTCCGGACCTGAATGCTGCCCAGCGTCTCATCCCAGAAATCGGTCACCGCCTTCAGCACCGCATCGAGATCGATGCCGCGATAGCGCAGGAGCAGAGCCACGGCTTCAGCTGCCGATGCCTCCTGTCCGAGGAAGAACACGAGTTCGGTCTCCTCGCCGGGGCGCAGGCTGATCGTACACTGCATGGTTCCGCACGGGTCCAGCCCGCCGCCGGTCCGATTGGACAGCGGGGCGGAACCGAGGAGCGCTGCCGGTTCGGCCAAGGATCCATGGCGGCCGATGAACTCCGTCCGATCGCCCGTGCATGCCTGCTGCCGGCCGCGCATATCCATGAACGCGACCCGCGTTTGGAATCCCGCGCTCCAGGGGTTGCGCGCCAGCAGGGCGGATGTCTGCGGATCGATTTCCGTGACGATGAACGGTGCGCTGCGGCTGCGCTGATTGCCGAGCACCCACTCCACGTAATGAGTGATCGACAGTTGCCGCTCTTCGCCGCAGCGGTTGACGAGCTTCAGCCGCGAAATCTTGAGCGGATGTTCCAGCGGGACGAACTGCAGCAGCTCCAATGAGATCCCATGCGAGCTGTGTTCGAAGCGGCTGTATCCAGGGCCGTGGCGCACAATGTGCGCGGATCCCGGCTCTCGAATGGGCAGCGGCGTCGCGCTCCACAGATCGCCGCTGCGTTGGTCGCGGATGTAAATCACCTCGGCCGGGCTGTTGCCGACCGGATCGTTTGACCAGGGCGTCAGTTGGTTCTGTTGCGCGTTCAGCGACCACGCACCGCCGGTGCCGTCCGCCGATACCAGAAAGCCGAATTGCGGATTCGCGACCACGTTGATCCAGGGAGCCGGGGTCCACTGGCCTGCGCCGAGGATCGTGACGTACTCGCGCCCCTCGGCCGCAAAGCCGCCGAGCCCGTTGAAGAATTCGAGCGGTGGAATGCTCCGCGGCGCGTCGGTGTGTGCCGGGACGTCGCAAAGCGCCGTGGCGTCCGGGCTCTTACCCCGCGGCCGCGGCGTCGGCTCCGGTTCGCGCAGCCGCGCAAGCTGGTCGCTCAGGCTGCCCGATCTCGCTGTGAAGATCGCACGCGCTGCCGTCTGCAACAACTCGCTGCTGGACAGCGGCATGATGTCGCCGCGCAGAGCGAACACCCGGCCGAGCGACGGCCTGTCGCACCCGGGGCTATCGGGGCCCGGACCATCCGCATCGGGGCCGCGCATCCGCGAGGAGCGGATGGCGGCATCGAGCGCCTGCTGCAGCTGCGCGGCGCGGGGGGCAGGCCGATCGTTGAGAATGACCAGATCGACCGCCAATCGTTTGCGGCGCCAGTACTGATGCGCGCGCAGCAGCTGTTCGACGACGCCAAGGTCGCCTTCATCATCGATGCGCACCACCACGATGGGCAGATCGCCGGAAATGCCGTACGACCACAGCCCAGGGGGCCCCAGCTCATTCCTGCTCAACAGCTCGCGCGGCGCGCGCAGCGTCGAGTCGGAGTAGAGCACCTGGCTGGCGATGCGCTGGAATTGCCGCGCCTCCTCGACCTCCACCCCCAGATCGTGCAATTGCTCCCGGGCCAATCTCCGCGCCATGGTCTTGGTCCGCTCGAATGCCGCCATGTCGCGGTACTTGTCGGCCAGCGCCAGCGCCTCCGCACGGCTGCCGGCCACTCCGGTCCAAAACGCGACGCGGGCGGTTTCTCCTGGCGCGACCCGCACTCGGCGGCGCAGCGCGATCACGGGATCGAGCACCGTGCCGGTCGTATTCGACAGCGGCCGGCCATCGACGATGGACACCGCGTTGCGCAGCTCGCGGCCTCTGCCCAAAAATCGGGCTCGGTCGGTCTCGAATTGCAGATCGCCGTCGGCGCCGTCGGCTGTGCCCTCCAGGGTGCTGAAGTGAAACAGCCAGATCTGTGGTTCGGCGGGTTCGCGGCTGCGCCGCGTTGCCAGCAGCGTGCCGCCGTCGGCGACAAACTCCGTCTGCACGAACATCTTTGAAAAGGCCGGGTGGGCGGAGTCCGCGGCAGCGCTCGCCAGAACCACCTCCGCGTAGGTCGTCAATTCGATGTCGATTGGATGGCTGCCCGTGCTGCTGACCGAGACGCGGCGCACCTCGGCGCCGCCTTCGGCCGCAACGAGGATTTCGGTGGCGGTGCGGATCCGATCATCCTGGCGGATGATCTCGGCGCGATCCTCAAAGAAGCCGACGTCATAGCCATCCGGCTCGCGCCCGACCGGCTGGTAGCCGGCCGACCACACTTCACCGCTCGCGCAATCCCGCAGGATTACGAAGAAACCCCACGGATCGCAGGTGGGATCTTCGCGCCAGCGGGTGACGGCGATGTCGCGCCAGCGGCTATAGCCGGAACCGGCGGCGGAAATCATAACGGCGTAGTCGCCGTTCGCGAGCAGCTGCGTGCGCGGCGCCGTCATGGGTTGAGGCGCCAGATCGCAAGATTCAGCGCCGCCGCGAAACCGGTCCAAATGCCATAGGGCGCCAACGTCCATGCGGCGGCCGGGCGCACCGCGAAAAATTCGCGCATGGTCCAAATGACCGCCAGCAGCAGGGCGATGGCGATGAACAGGCCGGTGCCGGTGCTTTTCGCGCCAAAGAACAGCGGTGCCCAGAGGGCGTTCAGGAGCAGCTGGACCCCGTAGGCCGCGAGCGCCGGGCCGCGCCTGCGGTGGTAGCGCTCGCGCCAGATGAGCCACGCGGCCGTACCCATCAAGGCATACAGGAGCGCCCATACCGGTCCAAACCACCGATCGGGGGGCGCCCAAGCAGGCTTAGCGAGCAGTGCGTACCACGCGGCGGCCTTTGCCGACCCGCCGGGCGCGAAAACGGCGCCTGACGCCCCCGCGGCGAAAGCGAGAGCGACGAAGCCCAGCAAGGCCAGCCAATTCGGCCGCGAATTTCGCCCTCGATAACTCGTCGAGCTCTCGACGCGGATTCTTATTCGCCGCGCCACTTCGACGCCCGATACCAGATGAACAAAGCGACGGCAGCGCCCATCTGCACCCACCCGAACCAGCGGACCTGCGCGAGCAAGGCCACACAAATCAATCCGGACAGCCACAGAAAGCCCGCCGCGATGGCGATATCCCGGCGATAGCTGGAATGCAGCAATTCGCGGCGCAATTGCGCGATGTACGGATACTCCACCTGCACCCGCCATCGGCCCTCCGATGCCTCGCGCACCGCTGTTTGAAACAGCTGCGGCAGCTGCTTCAACGCCTCGATCGTATCCGGGAGCTGCGCGCGTGCGCGCTTGAGGAGGGCGCGCGGGCTCATGCGCTCGCGCATCCACTGGCGCAAGAACGGCTGCGCAGTCTTCCAAAGATCGAGCTCCGGGTACAACTGCCGTCCCAAGCCTTCGATATTGAGCAGCGTCTTCTGCAGCAGGATCAGCTGAGGCTGCACCTGCATGTCGAACCGGCGCGCGGTTTCGAACAGCCTCAGCAGCACCTGTGCGAAGGAAATCTCCTTCAGCGGCTTGTTGAATATGGGCTCGCACACGGTGCGCACCGCCGATTCGAGTTCATCGATGCGGGTTCCCTTCGGCACCCAGCCGGACTCGACGTGCAGGGTCGCAACGCGGGCGTAGTCGCGATCGAAGAACGCCATGAAGTTCTCCGCAAGATAGTGCTGGTCGCGGGCCTGCAGGGTGCCGACTATGCCGAAATCGATCGCGGCGTAGCGTGGATTTTCCGGATCGTCGATCTGCACGAATATATTCCCGGGGTGCATGTCGGCATGAAAAAAGTTGTGCTTGAACACCTGCGTGAAGAAAATCTCCACGCCGTTTTCGGCGAGCTTGGCGAAATTGGTGCCTCGAGCCCGCAGCTCATCGATGCGGCTCACGATGATGCCGTGGATGCGCTCCATGACCATGACGTTGACGCGACAGTAGTCCCAGTACACGGCCGGAACGTACAGCAGGGGCGAGCCGGCGAAATTGCGCTTCAACTGCGAGGCGTTGCCGGCCTCACGCAGCAGATCCAGCTCATCGAGGATGGTCTTGCGATACTCGTTCACGACCTCGATCGGACGCAGCCGCCGCCCCTGCTCCCAATACTCGTTGGCGAGAAGTGCGAGCGTCTGCAGCACCTCGAGGTCGCGTTCGATGATCTCATGCATCCCCGGACGCAATATCTTGACCACCACCTCTTCGCCGCTCTTGAGCGTCGCCACATGCACCTGTGCGATGGAGGCCGCGGCCAGCGCGGTCTCCTCGAAGCGCAGGAAAATATCGGCGAGCGGACGGCCGAAGGCGAGCTCGATCGTCGCCATGGCGACGTCGCTGCCGAACGGCGGCACCCGGTCCTGCAGTTTCGCCAATTCGTCGGCGATATCGACCGGCAGGAGATCGCGGCGCGTCGACAGCGCTTGACCGAATTTCACGAAGATCGGCCCGAGTTCCTCGAGCGCGAGGCGCAGGCGTTCGCCCCGCGTCACGCCGGCGGTGCGCTGAAACCAAGTCCACGGCGACAGATAGAACAGGAACCGAAACGGCCTGTACATATGCGTTGCGCGGACGAAATCGTCTAAACCATGCCGCACCAGCGCGCGCTGGATCTGCAGCAGCCGCGCGGCGACCCGCAGGCGCATCACGCCCGGCCTCTCAGCCGCTGCTCGAGACGCGCGAGACGGGCTTCGACGCGGTCGGCGGTTTCGCGCAGCTGATCGACGCCGAGGAGAAACTCTTCCAGCTCCGGTTTGTTGACCAGATCGCGGCTCTCTTCCTGGAGGTATTCGGCGAGGTTTTCGCGGGTGGTACGACGGACGCGGCGCGCCCACGCCAGCGCGCTCTTCGCGAACCGCGACAAGCGTCTCGCCGGCACGTCCCCCACCAGCCGCGACAGTTCCTCCTCCAAGTCCGGACGCGCCAGTGCGAACAGCTCGCGGTAGCGCGCCGCAATCTCCGCATCGCCGCGAATCTGCACCGCGCCGCGGCCCTTGCCGGGCGCACCGCCCGCGCCGCTCGTGCCTCCTCTGAGCAGATCAAAGAGCGCCAGCGGCGATCCGGCGATGGTCGCGTCCGCCGCGGTGTCGCCGCCCGCCAGGAGCGCGAGCCTGTCGCCCCCCACGGCGGCACGCACGCGAAGCAAGCCGTCGATCTCGATCTGCAGGGAGGTGAGGTTCAGGCGTCGCGCGGCGGCCGCTGCCTGCATCGACTGAGAAATGCTGCGGTTGAATAGGGCTTCAACGGAGGCGAGCCACGCGGGGGTTGCCGGCATGTCAGATCTTGTACCCGCGGTGCAGCGCGACGATGCCGCCGCTCAAATTGTGGTATCTCGCCTGCGCAAATCCCGCGCCTTGCAGCATCTCGAGCAGCGTCTCCTGATTCGGGTGCATGCGAATGGATTCGGCCAGATACCGGTAGCTGGCGGCGTCCTCGGCGACCAGCCGGCCCAGCATCGGCAACACGCCGAAAGAGTACGCGTCGTACAGCGGTTTGAGTCCGGGCGCCACGGGCGTCGAAAATTCCAATACCAGCAGCTGGCCGCCGGGCTTCAGTACCCGGTGCATGGCGGCCAAGGCGGCCGCCTTGTCGGTCACATTGCGCAATCCAAAGCCGATGGTCACGCAGTCGAACGAGTCATCGCGAAACGGCAGGCGTTCGGCATCGGCAACGATGCATTGAAGGTTGCCCACGAAGCCCTCGTCGAGCAGCCGGTCGCGGCCGACCTCCAGCATGCGCGGATTGACGTCCGACAGGACGACGCGGCCGTCTTTGCCGACCTGGCGCAGAAGCCCGCGCGCCAGATCGCCGGTGCCGCCGGCGACGTCGAGCGCCCGCTGTCCGGGTTTCAACCCGCTGAGCGACAGCGCAAACCGCTTCCAGAGCCGGTGTACGCCGAACGACATCAAGTCGTTCATGACGTCATATTTCTCCGCCACCGAGGCGAACACTGCACGGACCCGCCTGGCCTTTTCGGTCCAGGCGACCTTTTCATATCCAAAATCGACGATGCGGCCGGGGTCGTTCATGGCGCTCATTGTAGCCGACTGCGGCGCTCTAACCTTGAGGAGCTTTGCGCGCGATTCCCGCCTCCGCGCAGCGCTCGAGGTAGCGCGCCCAGTTCGCGCTCAAGCGCACGCCCAGCTCGTACAGCAGGCTCCAGGAGTAGATCCCGGTGTTGTGGCCGTCGTCGAAAATCAAGCGCAGGGCGTAATTGCCCACCGGCTCGACGCCGCTGATGCGCACCTGCTCCTTGCCGATTTGCAGAGTTCCCTCGCCGACGCCGTGCCCCTTGACCTCGGCGGACGGCGAAAATACCCGCAAGTACTCGAACGGCAGCTCGAAATGCGACCCGTCGTCGAAGCGCACGTCGAAAATGCGCGATAGGGTGCGTAGCTTGATTTCGGTCGGCTGCGGCATGGTGCGATACGCCTACAGGATGTATCGCGACAGGTCCTGATCGCGCGCCAGCTCCCCCAAGTTGCTCTCGACGTAGTCGCGGCTCACGACGACGCAGGTGCCGCTCCGATCGGCGGCATCGAAGGACACGGATTCCAGCAGCCGCTCCATGACGGTGTGCAGGCGGCGCGCGCCGATGTTCTCGGTCGTCGAATTCACCTCGAACGCGACCTCGGCGAGACGCCGCACCCCCGACTCTTCGAACTTGAGCTCGACGCCTTCGGTGGCGAGAAGCGCGGTGTACTGGCGGCACAGCGAGGCATCGGGCTCGGTCAATATGCGCACGAAATCCTGCACCACCAGCGGCTCGAGCTCGACTCTGATCGGCAGCCGGCCCTGCAGCTCCGGGATCAGATCGGAAGGCTTCGACATGTGAAAAGCGCCCGATGCGATGAACAGGACATGATCGGTCTTCACGGTGCCGTACTTGGTGTTGACGGTGCAGCCCTCGACCAGCGGCAGCAGATCGCGCTGTACGCCCTCGCGCGAAACGTCGGCGCCGATGGTCTCCTGGCGGCGGGCGATCTTGTCGATTTCATCGATGAATACGATCCCGTTCTGTTCGGCATTCTCCACCGCGCGAGTCTTGAGTTCCTCTTCGTTGATCATCTTCGAGGCTTCTTCGTCGACCAGCAGCTTCAAGGCGTCCTTGATCTTGAGCTTGCGCGAGCGCGTGCGGCCTGCGCCCAGGCTCTGGAACATGCCCTGCAATTGCTGGGTCATCTCCTCCATGCCGGGCGGCGCCATGATCTCGACTCCCATCGGCACGGCTCGCACCTCGATCTCGACCTCGCGGTCATCGAGATCGCGCTCGCGCAGCATCTTTCTGAAGCGCTGCCGGGTGTCGCTGTCGCGCGCCGCGCCATCCGCAATGAAACCCGCCTGGGCGCGGGGCAGCAGCACATCGAGGATGCGTTCCTCGGCGGCGTCGGCCGCCCTGTGGCGTACCTTGGCGATCTCCTCTTCCCTGGTCATTTTGACGGAGATCTCTACAAGATCGCGGACGATCGAGTCAACTTCGCGCCCAACATAGCCCACTTCGGTGAATTTGGTGGCCTCCACCTTGATGAACGGGGCCTTGGCGAGACGCGCCAGCCGCCGGGCAATCTCGGTCTTACCGACGCCGGTGGGGCCGATCATGAGAATGTTCTTGGGCGTGATTTCGGGGCGCAGACTCTCGGCCACCTGCTGGCGCCGCCAGCGGTTGCGCAAGGCGATCGCCACCGCCCTTTTGGCCGCCTTTTGGCCGACGATGTGCTTGTCCAACTCTTCGACGATTTCACGCGGAGTCATTTGCGACATGGGCGCTCACAACTCTTCGATGGTGAGATTGCGGTTCGTGTAGATACAGATATCCGCCGCTATCTGCAGGGAGCGCTCGACGATGTCGCGGGCGGACAAATCGGTCGCCTGCATGAAGGCCTGTGCGGCCGCTTGCGCATAGCCCCCGCCCGAGCCGATCGCGATCAAATCATGTTCCGGTTCGATCACGTCGCCGTTGCCCGATATGACGAGCGTTCCATCGACATCCGCGACGCAGAGCAGGGCCTCGAGCCTGCGCAGGCTGCGATCGCTGCGCCAGTCCTTCGCCAGTTCGATCGCTGCACGGGTGAGGTTGCCGAATTTCTCCAGCTTGCCCTCGAAGCGCTCGAACAGGGTGAAGGCGTCGGCCGTGCCGCCGGCAAACCCCGCCAGCACCTTGCCGCCGTACAGCCGGCGCACTTTTCGGGCATTGCTCTTCATCACGCTTTGCCCAAGCGTCACCTGCCCGTCGCCGCCCACCGCGACCCGACCATTCCGCCGCACCGCCAGAATGGTGGTGCCGTAAATCCGTTCTGGATCGATCATGAACCCGTGAACATGGGGCCGACGGGGCGCCTTTCAAGCGCTGGGCGGCCGGCGGCGCGCACGCGGATGCGACGCGTCGTAGACCTTCGCCAAATGCTGAAAGTCCAGATGCGTGTAGACCTGCGTGGTGCCGATGTCGGCGTGTCCCAACAACTCCTGGACGCCGCGCAGATCGCTGCTGGATTCGAGCAGATGCGTCGCAAAGGAGTGGCGAAACATATGCGGGTGCACGTGCATCCTCAAGCCCTGGCGGCGCGCCCACCCGCCCACGCGTAGCTGCACCGCCCGCGCGCTGAGCCGCCGGCCCCCTCGGCCGATGAACACCGCTGCGTCGTCGCTCCGGCCGGTGGCGGGGCGCTTCTGCATCGCAAAGCGCTCGCTCAGCCATTTCTGCAAAGCTTCGATCGCGAACCGGCCGATGGGCAATACCCGCGTCTTGCTGCCTTTGCCGAGCACCCGTACGGTGCGATCGGCAAGGTCGATTGCGCCGAGGTCCAGGCTGACCAGCTCCGTCAAGCGCAGACCAGAAGAGTAGAACAGTTCCATGATGGCCTTGTCGCGCGCGGACAAGGCGTCGTCGACCCGAAATTCCAGCAGGCGTCCCATCTGGTCCGCATCCAAGGCGGTGGGCAGGCGCTTCTTGGCCTTGGGCGCCCGCACGTCCTTCGCCGGGTTCCCCGTACGGTATCCCTCACGCAGCAGAAACTCATAAAACGTACGCACCGCCGACAGCCGCCGTTGGATGCTGCGGGGTTCCAGCCCGGCCGCATGTTCGGCGGCGGCGAACGTGCGCACCGACGCGTGATCGAGCGCGCTCCACTCGCGTATCCCGCGCTCGGCACAGAATGCCCGAAGCTTGAGCAAATCGCGGCGGTAGGCGGCGACCGTGTGCCCGCTCATGCGGCGTTCGTTCACCAGATGCGACGCGAAGCGCTCGATCCAGTCGCGCTCTTGCGCGTTCACCGTTGCGCGGCCTCGAACCTTACCGCGTCAATGCGTAGGCCACGAGCTCGCCGATGCGCGAGAGGAACTCCGTGCTCATGGCCGGATGGAATCGCTCCGCGTCGGCTGCGCCGATCGCCAGAATTCCCATTGCGCCCTTCGGCCCCAGCGGCGTCAGCGCCACCGAGCCGATCTCGACTGAATCCTCGCCGAAAAGGAAGTCGCGCTGCGCATCGCGGATCTGGCCGCAGCGCGGCTTGCCCGACTGCAGCAGCGACTCGAACGTCTTGATCTGCGGATCGGTGAGATCGCCGGTCCGCAGGAAGCGGCCGGCCGCCTCCTCCAGAGACCGCGCTTCCGCGAGAAACAGCACCAGCACCGAATTCCTGGCGTCGAAATCCTCGCGCAAACTGGCCTCGACCGCGTTGATGGTCTCCAGCAAGGTGTGCGCGCGGATGAGCCGCTGACTCAAGCGATGGATGCGGTCCGCGAGCGCGTCGTTGGCGCGTGCCACATCCACCAATTCTTTCAGCTTGCGCTCGAGCGACTGATTGCGATCGCGCAGCACCTCCACCTGCCGCTCGACCAGACTCACAGTGGAGCCCGAGTCGCGAAGATGCGGAAGCCGCAGCTTGGCGAGCAATGGGCCGTTGCGCTCGAAGAAATCCGGGTAGGTCTGCAAGTATTCCGCGACGCTGTTGTCGTTGAGGGCCTCTTGTTTGATGCCGCGCGCTTGACTCGTTGTCATTGTGTGAGCTCCCGATGAGGTCTCGTTAAATATCGATCATTCCCGTAAAAACCTTCGTCGCCGGCCCGGTCAGCCACAAGTGCTGCCCGGGCGCCGGCCAAGAAACATGGGCCGTGCCGCCGGGCAGATCGACGCGGACATCCGCTTCCAGCAGTCCCTGCCGCCGCCCGACCGCGGCGGCGGCGCAGGCTCCCGTGCCGCAGGCCAGAGTCTCGCCGGCGCCGCGCTCGAACACCCGCAGCCGGATGTGGCCCTGATCCACGATTTGCATGAATCCCACATTGGTGCGCTGTGGAAAGCGCCGGTGCCGTTCGACGGCAGGCCCCAGGCGTCCGACCGGGGCCGTGGCTATGTCGGCGACGCGCAGCACCGCGTGCGGGTTGCCGATCGACACCGCGCCGAATTCTATCGACTCGCCGCCGGCCTCCAGAGCATAGGCCGGGGCTTCAGCGTCCGCATCCATCGGCAAGGAACGCGGATCGAAATTCGGCACGCCCATGTCCACGGACACCAGACCGTCCTCCCGCACGCGGGCGCATACGATGCCGCCTTTGCTTTGCATTTTGACCTCGCGGCCGAGCTCCGGCGCCCGCGCATAGAGCAGTGCCGCGATACAGCGCGCTCCGTTGCCGCATTGCTCCACCTCGCTGCCGTCGGAATTGAAGATCCGGTAGAACACGCGGCTGTTCGCGTCACGCGGGGATTCGAGCATCAGCGCCTGATCGAAGCCCACTCCCGTGTGCCGGTCTGCGAGAGCGCGCACCTTGTCCGGCTCGATGGGATGGCCGGAGGAGACAACGGGGGCGTCGAATACAAAAAAATCATTGCCCAACCCCTGCATCTTCAAAAACTCGATGCGCATGAGCGTGAGCATAGCCGATGCATCTATTTGTCGCGAGCGGACTGCGCAATGCGCTAGGCTTGCACCCGCCCATTTGCAACGCTTTGAGGGATTATGCGCCACGTCATGGTATTGAATGCGAAAGGAGGGTGCGGCAAGAGTACGCTGGCCACGAATATCGCGGTGTTCTTCGCCAGAGACGGCCACCAGGTTTGCATCGCGGATTACGATCCGCAGCGCTCCAGCCTGGATTGGCTCGAGCAGCGGCCGGCGGATTTGCCCGCAATCAGCGGTGTTGCGGCATACGAGGACGGTTTGCGCACCGTGCCGCGCACGACCGACATCCTGGTCATAGACGCCCCCGCCCGCGTGCACGGCACCGAACTCAACGAATTGGTGAGGCGCGCCGAAACCATCGTCGTCCCGGTGCTGCCGTCGAGCATCGACATGAAGGCCTGCGGCCATTTCATGGCGGAATTGCTGGAAATAGGCAAGGTGTCGCGCAAGCAGGCGCGGTTGGCGGTGATCGCCAACCGAGTGCGCGAATACACGCTGATCTACGAGGAGCTGGATCAGTTTCTGTCCAAACTCAAGGTGCCGTACCTCGGCTGCTTGCGCGAAGCGCAGAACTACGTGCGCGCCTACGCGCGCGGCATGGGGGTGTTGGAATTACCCGAATACCTCGCCTGGCCGGACTGGCAGCAGTGGCAGCCCATCGGGTCGTGGCTCGACAGCAAGAAGAGCCGGCCCTGAGAACAGGCGGCCGTGCATGAGGCGGCCACGGGGATTACTCAGGCAGGCTCCTTGAGACTTGCGCGAATACCGGCGTCCAGATCGCGATAGGCGAGGGCCACGCCGAGCTCTTCGCGCATGCGCCGGTTGTCCACGCGGCGCGATTCGCCGAGGAACGACCAGGCGGATTCGGAGATTCTGGCGCGCGCATCGCTGCGGCTGATCAGCGGCGGCGGCGGCAAATTGCCGATGCGCGCCACGCGCTGCAGATAGGAGGTGAGGCTGTCGTCGCTGCCGTCCGTGACGTTGTAAATCCGGCGGTGCGCGCGCGCCGAGCATCCCGCGGCGAGGCAGGCGGTCGTCAAGTCGTCGACGTGAATCCGGTTGCTCGGTGCGGCTTCCTGCGGATCAATGGCCGGTTCGCCGCGGCGCAGCCGCTCGAGCGGCAAGCGCCCGGGACCGTAGATGCCGGGCACTCGCAGGATGCACCAGGAGCCGCCTTGCGCGTCGGCCCACGCCCGAAGCGCATTTTCGGCCGCCAGGCGCCGGACGGCGCGGTCCGTCCGCGGCGCCGGCGGGGTCTCCTCGTTCACCAGCGCCCCTTCTCGGTCGCCGTACACCCCCGTGGTGCTCATGTAAACGAAGCGCTCGACCGGCCCCTTGACGTGTGCGAGAAACCGCTCGAGCCGAGCGTCGCGGGCGCCCTCCGGCGCCGGAGGCACGAGGTAGTACAGCAGCTGTGCGGTGAAGTCGGCCGGTGTCAGCGGCGCGTCCAGATCCATGCGCAGTGCCTCGGCGCCGGCGGCGGTGATCTCTCGAAGGCTTTCCGCGCGGGTGGCAAAGCCGCGGACGGCGCACCCGAGGGCCAGCCAGCGCCGTGCCAGGCGCAAGCCCACGTAGCCGCATCCAACGATGAAGACCGAACGCATGCTAAGGTGCCCGAGAGGAGTAAGCGTGCGAGTCAGTCTATCCAAGTCCGGCAGGAGTTTCAGTGTCGCTCCGGGGCAGCCCGTCCTCGACGCGGCGCTCGATGCCGGTCTGAATCTGCCCCACAGCTGCAAGGGCGGCAATTGCGGCGCCTGTCGGGCGCGCCTGCTGAGCGGTCAAGTGCACTATCCGAACGGACGCCCGCTCGGGCTCGCCGATTCCGAGGTGGCCGAGGGCTTGATCTTGCTCTGCCAGGCGCGCGCCGACGGGGATCTGGCCATTGACACGCTTGAGCGCAGCATCGCGGACCAAGCGCAGGTCAAGCGTCTGCCGAGCCGCGTCGAACACATGCAGCGCTGGTCGCACGACGTGATGGGCGTCTTCCTGCGGCTGCCTGCGGTGGAGCGATTCGACTTCCTGCCCGGTCAGTACGTCGACATCATGCTGTCTGGAGGCCGCCGGCGCAGCTTCTCGATCGCATCGCCGCCCCACGACTCGCGCCTGCTCGAATTGCACGTGCGCCGGGTGCCGGGCGGCGAGTTCACCGAGCAGCTGTTCGGAGATGAAACGCGCGCCACCCTGCTCAACATCGAAGGTCCGCTCGGGCACTTCGTCTATCGTGCACCCGAGCCGCGTACCCCTGGCGAGGAGGCGCCGATGCTGCTCATCGGCGGCGGCACCGGTCTCGCCCCTTTGAAGAGCATCATGCGGCATGTGATCGAGAATGGGCTGCGCCGCGAGATGACCCTGTATTGGGGAGTACGCAGCGAGCGGGATCTATACGCGCACGCCGCGCTCGAGGAGCTGACCCGCAGCGCCCACTACCTCCGCTACGTGCCCGTACTCTCGGAGCCTTCGTCCGCGTGGGAGGGCCGGCGCGGTTGGGTTCACGAGGCGGTGCTGCGCGAGGTCGAACAGCTCCAGCGCCACGCAGTCTATGCCAGCGGGCCGCCGGAAATGATCGACGCGGTGCGCCGCGAATTTGGCCTGCGCGGTGTGCCGGCCGAGCGGCTATTTTTCGATTCCTTCGACTACGCGGCGGATTCGCCCGCGCGCCACCGAACGATGGCGGCCACCAAGTCCTGATCCTCGGCCGAGTCGGCCTGCAACAGCACCCCGGACAGCCCGCGCTCGCGCAAACTCTGGGCGATGCGCGCGCCCGGCACCACCCAGTGCGCGCGCTCAAAGTCTTTGCGCAAAACCGCCGTCGCCAGCTCGAGCAGGCTGCCGGCGATCTCGGCGCTGGTGGCCGTGATCACTTGAATCGCCCCGGCCGCGAAGTGCGCCTCCAAAGCCGCCAGTTCAGCCGCATTCGGCTGCGCGCGCTCCCGACGATATACATCGGCAACCGTCACTTGCGCACCCCGCAGAGCGAGCTCGTGACGCAGCAGTTCGCGGCCGTCGCTGCCCTTGATCAACAGGATGCGGGTGCCGGCCAAGGAGTTGAGCCTCGGATGCCGCAGAAGGCTCTCCGAATCGAAGCCATCGCTGGGTTGCACGGCCACGCGGTAGCCCGCCTGATTGAGCGCGCGCGCGGTCGCAGGGCCGATGGCCGCCAGAGCCAAATCGCGCTTTTGCTCGAGCAGTACGGCACCGAATCGCACCGCATTCGAACTGGTGAAAATGATGAGATCGAATGCCTCGAGCGGGCCCAGCCTCGCGGCCATTGCACGCTGTTCAGGCAGCGGCTTGATGTCGATGGCGGGCAGGCGAAACGTGCTCGCGCCGCTCGCTTCCAGCAGGCGGCACAGCGGCATGGCTTGGTGCTGAGGGCGCGTGACCAGGACGCCGACACCGTGCAGCGGAAGCATGCGTCAAGCGCTGCGCAGCCGCTGCAGCAGCTCGCCGGCGCCCGCCGCGAGCACGCGCTCGGCCAGCTGCTCGCCCAGAGTCCGCGGATTCGCGCTGCTGCCCGTTATGCTGTCGCGCAGAAGCCGCGAGCCGTCGGGCTCCGCCACCAGTCCGTCGAGCCTCAACCGATCCCCCTCCAGCCGCGCGTACGCGCCGATCGGCGACTGGCAGCTGCCGGCAAGCCGCCGGGCAAATGCGCGCTCCGCATCGACGGCGGTCCGCGTAGCGGCATCGTCGAGCGCGTGCAGCGCGTCGCGCGTACGTGAATCATCAGCGCGGCATTCGATGCCGATCACCCCCTGGCCGACGGCCGGCAGCGAGACTTCAGGATCGAGCCGCGCGGTGATGCGCGATTCGAGACCCAGGCGGATCAATCCCGCACAGGCGAGCACGATCGCATCCAGTTCGCCCGAATCGAGCCGCCTCAAGCGGGTATCGACGTTGCCGCGCAGCGCCTCGACGACCAAGTCCGGACGCACGGCCAGCAGTTGCGCCTGGCGCCGCAGGCTTGAAGTGCCCAGCCGCGCACCTCGCGGCAATTCCTCGAGCTTGAGGGCGCGGGAGGTGATCAGCGCGTCTCGCGCATCGATGCGCGGCAGCACCGCGGCAATCGCGAACGCATCGGGAAGGTCGCCGGGCACGTCCTTCATGGAATGCACCGCCAGATCGGCGCGCCGGTCTTCGAGAGCGGTTTCGAGTTCTTTGATGAACAGGCCCTTGCCGCCGATCGCGGCCAAGCTGCGGTCTTGAATCCGATCGCCCTTGGTGGACATCGGCAGCAACTCCACGGCCATGCCGGGGTGCGCACGGCGGATGAGCGCCGCCGCATGCTCGGCCTGCCACAGCGCCAGCTGGCTCCTACGCGTCGCTATGCGCAGCGGTCGGCTCGCGGCGCTCACTTGGACTCGGATTTCCCCGCAGGGAACAGCGCCGATTTCAGCCGGTAGATCGCCGATATGTCCTCATCGCCGAAGCCCTTCACGATCAGGGCCGCATACTGCTGCAGAGTGGATTCGACGATCGGCAGCGTGGCTCCTCGCAGCGCCGCCATGTCGCGGCAGATGCGCAGATCCTTGGCGTGCAGGCGCACGCGAAAGCCGGCGGGAAAAGTGTTCCTCGCCATGAACGGCGCACGGTTGACGAAATACCAGCTCGAGCCCGCGCCTTTTCCCAGCGTATCGATCAGTCGATCAAGCGGCAGGCCCTCGGCGTGCGCAAATGCCATCGCTTCGCCGACCGCCTGGATGATCCCGGCGCACATGATCTGATTGGTCGCCTTCGCCGCCTGCCCGGCGCCGCTCGGACCGAAGTAGGTGATGGTCTTGCCCAGCTTCTCCAGGATCGGCAGCGCACGCGTAAACACCGGTTCGTCGCCGCCGACCATGATGGCCAAGCTGGCCGCGCGCGCGCCCTCCACGCCGCCGCTCACCGGGCAGTCGAGAAACCCGACGCCGAGGGCAGCGAGCTGGGCGTGCATGTCGCGCGCCGTTCCAGCACCGACCGTCGAGCAATCCATCACGATCATGTGGGGGCTCAATGCTGCATCCATGCCCGCGATCACCGCCCTCACATCATCGTCGGCGGACACGCAAATCACCACGGCCTCGCAATTGGCCGCGAGCTCGGCGAGATCAGCGAAGGCATGGCAGTGCAGCTCCTGCGCCAGCGCCGCCGCCTTCTCGGCCGTGCGATTCCACACGCCCATCAGCAGGCCTGCGCGGTGCAGATTGCGCGCCATGTGCGCGCCCATCGCACCCAGTCCGACGAAGCCGGTTTGCATAAGCGTGAATTCCCGAGCAGAACGAGTGGAGCGCCTAGCCTAAGGCTTTGCACCTTGGCCGGCAAAGCTGAAGTCTACGCGAAGCCGGGTATGCGGGGGCGAGCCAGGTGGTGCCCGATCTAGCTGGTGCCGTTGCAGATCGCGTCCATGTCTTGCTTCTGAGTGACGCGCTCGGCGTCGATTTCTTCCGAGGTCAAGTACTGGCGTTCGCCATCCGGACCCGTCTTGTACAGACGCCTGCCCTCGATGAGCTTTTTGTAGCGTTCCTGCGCTTCGGCGCATTGCTTTTCGCGCGTTTGAGCGACGTCCTGGTCGACCGCCTTCTTGGCGGCGCTCGCAGGCGGATTGACCGCCGCCGGCTTCGGCTGCGTGGCGGTGGCGGTGGCGGCCGGAGCATCGGGTCGGTGGCCCGAATGCGTACCTAAGCCTTCGACAACTTCGGCCTTCACGCCATCGGGCGGACGGTCGCCGTACTGGATCTTGCCTTGCGCGTCCATCCACTTGTAAACGACCGCCGAGGCCATACCAGACCAGGCAATCAGAGCCGCGCACAACAGAACGCGTTTCATTTACACACCCTCGCTCGAGAACTTACAGAGCACGCGAACCCACCTCGCCGGTGCGAATGCGCACCGCCTGGCCGAGGTCCATCACGAATATCTTACCGTCGCCGATCTTGCCGGTGCGGGCGGTTTCGATGATCGCCTCCACCACTCGATCGACCTGCTCGTCGTCCACTGCCAACTCAAGCTTAACTTTGGGCAAAAAGTCCACCACGTATTCCGCGCCCCGGTATAACTCAGTGTGGCCCTTTTGCCGGCCGAAGCCTTTGACTTCTGTCACGGTAATGCCCTGTACTCCGACCTCTGCGAGTGCAGACCGTACGTCGTCCAGTTTGAAGGGCTTGATGATGGCTATGACCATTTTCACGGCGTCGGACTCCTCTATACGACTAAGCATGCAGTCAAACTACCCGAATTGCACGATATTGCTGCGGCACAGCATGGAGTATTGAAATTCTCTGATGTATAAACACCACAACATCTTGCGCCGGTTGCGCGGATAAAAAAACGGCGCGGGCTCGGTTGCGGGGCCCGCGCCGCCGGGATATCGCACCGACGGGGGGAGTTGGCTGGCTTGCCGGCGCGAGATGCTCCTAAAGCGTCAGAAGTTTTGGCCTCGCTCGATGACGGGCGAGGCCTCTTAAATCCTCGTAACTGTTGAATTATGCGGGCTCGCTCATGTGCGGGCTGCGCTCTAAATGGCGTCCGGGCCAGTCTCTCCGGTACGCACCCGCAGGGCCTCTTCGAGTTCCAGAACCCAGACCTTGCCGTCGCCCGTCTTCCCCGTCCTGGCCACGTTGCAAACCGCCTCCATCACCTGTTCCGCAATCGAATCGTCCACCGCGAGCTCGATCTTCGCCTTCGGCAAAAAGTCGACTCGATATTCGGCGCCACGATAAATCTCGGTGTGCCCGTGCTGGCGACCGTATCCGTGGACTTCGGTCACGGTCACGCCCTGGATGCCGATATCGGCGACCGCCTGCCGCACCTCATCCAACTTGAACGGCTTGATGACCGCGGTGATCAGCTTCATGCATTTATCCGAAGGACACCAGTTGCGCGTACTATCGTCCTCATATTGCAGATTCTATGCCAGGATGGAGATGGTAATGGATCAACGACTTGCGCAACCGCCGACCGCGATAATGCACTGCTCTGGCGCGCCGGTGATTAGCCGTGCGTTATTGGGGTGCGAATGAGCTTCATGAATTCTGAAGGATTGGACGATCTCGCCCGGCGCCTGGCCGAGGCGGTTCCTGCGTCGCTGCGCAGCTTTGGCCGGGATCTGGAAAGCAACTTCAAAGCGGTGCTGCAGGCCCAACTGGCCAAGCTCGATCTGGTCAGCCGGACCGAGTTCGACGTCCAGGCGGCTTTATTGGCGCGGACTCAGGCGGCGCTCGCGGCGATGGAAGCGCGGCTCAAGGACATCGAAGCGAAGCTCGTGCCGCCATAAGGCACCCATTTTTCCTCGCTCGCGCCGATTAATCGGACCGCCCGGGAAGCGTTTGCAAGTACTCTTGTGCGATGCGAGGGGATTCCGCCGTCAGCACGGTCCTGAGCCGCGCACCGCTCGGCCTCGCGGCGCCGCTGGTGCGCGTCGAAGTCCATCTCGGGCCCGGCTTACCGGCCTTTGCCATGGTGGGACTGCCCGAAGCGGTGGTGCGTGAGAGCAAGGAACGAGTGCGCTCCGCGCTGCTCACGTCCGGCCTGGAGTTCCCCACCGGACGCATCACCGTAAATCTATCCCCGGCCGATCTGCCGAAGGAAGGCGGCCGCTTCGATTTGCCCATTGCGGTGGGCATTCTGGCTGCGAGCGGCCAATTGTCTCACCGGACCCTCGGCCGTCGAGAATTCTACGGCGAGCTCGCATTGAGCGGCGAGTTGCGCGAGACGCCCAAGCTGTTGCCGGCGCTCATGGCCGGCGCGCGAACACCCTGCGAGTTGATATTGCCGTCCGCGAACGCCCTCGAGGCGAGCTGGGTCGCCGGCCCAAACGTCAAACTGGCCGACCATTTGCGGCAGGTGTGCGAGGCGCTGAGCGGCGGCGCGGCGCTGCGCCCCGCCCTCCCGCTGCCGAACGCCGATCGCACGATGCGATTCGATCTGGCGGACGTGCGCGGTCAATTCAGCGCCAAGCGCGCCCTGGAGATCGCGGCGGCCGGCGGACATGGGTTGCTGATGATCGGGCCTCCGGGGACGGGCAAGACCCTGCTTGCTCAGCGTCTGCCAGGCTTGCTTCCGCCGCTCGACCGCGACGAAGCGCTGGAGGTGGCGAGTCTCGAGTCGGCGGCGGGTCGCAGACCCACGCTGGGCGGCCGCCGGCCATTTCGAAGTCCACAGCACACCGCATCGGCCGCGGCGCTCATTGGCGGGGGCTCCCTGAGGCCGGGCGAACTTTCGCTCGCGCATCTGGGCGTATTGTTCCTCGACGAGCTGCCGGAGTTCGCACGCAACGCGCTCGAAGCGCTGCGCGAGCCGCTGGAGAGCGGCGTCGTGGTGCTGTCGCGCGCAAAGCGCGCCTGCGAATTCCCCGCCAGATTCCAGCTGATCGCGGCGATGAATCCCTGTCCTTGCGGCTATGCCGGCGATCCGCGCGGCCGGTGCCGGTGCACGCTGGAACAGGTTGCGCGCTACCGCAGCCGGATATCGGGCCCGTTGATCGACCGGATCGATATGCACGTCGAATTGACCGCCGTGCCGGTGGAGCATCTGCTGTCCGATGCCGCCCCGCCCGCGGAGAATTCGGCCCTCATCGCAGCCCGTGTGGCCCGGGCGCGGCATGCGCAATTGCAGCGGCAGGGGAAGCTCAATTCGCGACTCACGCCCGGCCAGGTCGCGGAGATCTGCCGACTGGAGCGCGAATCGCGCGTGCTCATCCGTACCGCCATCGCTCGGCTGGGCCTGTCCGCCCGGGCCTATCACCGTGTGCTCAAACTCGCGCGCACCTGCGCGGACCTGGCCGGCGAATCGCAAATTCGCACCATCGACGTGTCCGAGGCCGTGAAATTGCGGGCGCTGGACCGGCTCACTTGATCACCTGCCCATCGGCGGCGGGTGCTCGACTGGCTGATGTTGAACGTGCTGGCGGGCGCGGCGCCCGCCCTGGCGCAATCCGCTTGACTTGAATCATGTGAATCTCTTTCGTCAAGGCTCCAGTCCGACCCGGCGAATCATTTCCGAAAAGCCGCTCTCCTCGCGCAGGGGATCGAACACCGGATCCACTTTGAGGCTCACCAGGCAAGGTTCGTGATCGCGAAACGCGTTCTGAAGCGCCTCCAGCGCCCGGCGCTTGTCGCCCAGACCGATGCTCACGATCGAATAGAACCAATACGGGACATAGGCGTACTTTTCGGTGAGCTGCTCCAACGCACGCTCCGCCTCGCCGGTGCGGCCCGCGCGGCCCAGAGCGTAGGCGAGGGCCGCCTCCGTGAACGCATTGCCGGGACCCATGCGTGCGGCCGTGCGCAGCGCGGCGATCGCCTCGTCATGGCGCTGCAGTTGCACCAGCGTCTGGCCGAGACCGAAGTACAGCTGGTCCCATCCGGGCTCGAGCTCCACCGCCTTATGGAACTGTTCGACCGCCTCCTCGAAGCGCCGCCCGTAATAAAGGGCCCATCCGACCTCCTGGATCGCCACGACGGAGAAAGGGTCCAGAAACTCCGCATGACGATGCGCCGCAACCGCCTCCTCGCTGCGCCCGGCGTACCGCAGGCAAACCCCCCGTCTCCAATACACATAAGCATCATCGGGCGCGAGCTCGATGGCGCGGCGCGACTCGATGTCCGCGGCACTCCAGTCCCAGTCGTTGAGAAGACGGAGAAGACCGAGCGCCGCGTGTGCCTCGGCGAGCTTTTCGTCCAAGGCGACCGCCTTGACGGCCGCCGCTTCAGCTTCCGCGAACGCCGTCTTGGGTTCCATCCCGAAGAAATATGCGAGCTCGATGTAGCATTCCGCAATCCCGGCATATGCGGATGCGAAGTAATATGCGGATGCGTCGTGTGGATCGGACCGGCCAGGACGAGAGAACTCAGCTCTCCACTTTACGCACCGTTCATCCGCAGGCGTATTCGCTCTACCTCAAAGGCCGCTACAACGCACGCATCCTGACCGAAGAGGGCCAGAGCAAGGCGAAATTGATCTTTTCTTGAGGACTTCGTCGCCGGCCGCAATCTATAACCGCTTCCTGACCGTATGGGTTTCAGACCAATCGATCGAGGTGCGCCTATGCTATCCGAATCTGCGATCCAAAAGCTGCGGGATACGCTTCGCGGCCAGAGCTTCCGTCCCGGGGATCCGGGTTATGACCTGGCCCGAACGCTGCCCAACGCCATGATCGACCGCCGGCCGGCGCTCATCGCCCGCTGCGCGGGCGCGGCCGACGTGATCGAGTGCGTGCGCTTCGCCCGCGAACATGACGCTTTGGTTGCAGTGCGCGGCGGCGGCCACAGCGTCGCGGGCAAGTCCGTATGCGACGGCGGTATCGTGATCGATCTGTCCACCATGAAGGGCATCCGAGTCGATCCCGCCCGGCGGACGGTGCGCGCTGAAACCGGCCTCAAGCTCGGGGAATTCGACCGTGAAACGCAGGCTTTCGGCCTGGCCACGACCCTCGGCGTGGTGCCCACCGTCGGCATCGCGGGCCTGACGCTGGGCGGCGGCTGGGGCAACTTGCACGCCAAGCACGGTCTGGCCATCGACAACGTCATAGGCGCGGACGTGGTAACGGCCGACGGTCGGCTGCTCACGGCCAACGCGTCTGAGAACCCGGATCTGTACTGGGGTGTGCGCGGCGGCAGCGGCAACTTCGGGGTCGTCACCTCCCTCGAATACCGACTTCACCCGGTGGGTCCCGTGCTCGGCGGCGCGGTTTTCCATCCCGCTTCGAAGGCGAAGGAGTTGCTGCATTTCTGGCGCGAATTCGCCGCATCGATTCCCGATGAACTGGTCATCCAGGGCGGCTCGCTGACGCTTCCGGATGGCGTTCCCGCGTTCGGCATCGCCGGCTGTTACTGTGGTCCCATTTCAGAGGGGGAGAAAATATTGAAGCCCTTGAGGGCATTCGGGCCGCCGATGGCCGACGCATTCGGCGTCATGAGCTACCTGCAGATCCAAGGGATGTTCGAGTCGTTCTTTCCGCCGGGACGCCTGGTCTACACCAAATCGAATTTCATCCGCAGCATGACTGACGAAACCATCGATGCGCTCGTACCATGGGTGGGCAAAAGTCCCTCCCGGTACACGTTTGCCCCGTTCATCGAGCATTGGCACGGAGCAGCCACCCGTGTGCCGGCGACCGACACGGCCTTCCCGCACCGCCAGTATTCGTGGAACCTGCTCGCCTGGTCGATGTGGGAGCGTGCGGCGGACTCGGAGAAGAACATACGATGGAACCGCGAATGCTGCGAAGCCCTGCGGCCCTTTCTGGTCCCCAGCGCCTACAGCAATTATCTCACCGACGAAGGCGAGGCCATGACCCGCGAAGCCTATGGACCGAACTACGATAGGCTGGTCGCTCTGAAGAGAAAGTACGATCCGGGCAATTTATTCCGCATGAACCACAACATCAGACCGGGATAAAGCCCGCGAATCAGCGCACCGCGCGTGCGGCGCGCTACGATATCGGGAGCACCGATGCCGTTCGGCGCGGCTCAGGCTAGCGGCAACTGATGCGGCCGCACCAGCAGATGCCAGTCCTGATGCTCTTGAAGGATCAGCGAGATCGCAGCTTCGATCGAAGCCTTGATCCCGGCTGCATCGCTCGCCGCGCCGCCGCCCTCGAGGGCCGCACCAATGCGCTCGATCGTGCCCTTGAGCTCCGCGACCAGGCGCTCGGAAGTGGTGCCCAATCGATACGCCTCGGACTGCGCGAGCGCACCATGGAGCGAAGCGGCCAGCGCGGGGAAAAAAGTGGTGATCAGAGACAACCACAGCGTGTGAACCGCCAAGTGCGTGAGTGCGCCTATCGCGGTCAGCGCGAACAGCCCGCTGGTGATGCGGTGAACCCGATGCAGCAGCGCGTGCTGCTTGTTTGCGACGCCGCGATGGTAGCGACGCTGACCTTCGAGAATGTCGATGGTCCAGCGAGCATAGCTCGCAATGAATGCCGGATCCTGCCAGGCGGCCGAGAGCAGCGTGCGCGCCAGCGGTTCGATGCGCGCACACAGGGTCGCGACGTCGTCGCCGCCGCGCAGATGCTGGCCGGGATTGAACACCCGCAGGTACCAGTTGACCTGCGCAGCCGGCGCACTGAAGTCGAGCAATGGCGCCACCATCGGCAGGTACCAGCTCAGCTCCGCCGTCGTGCGCGCCCGCAGCCATTGCCCCTGCCAGTCCTGGCGCTGACCGCGCCAGAAGATTGCACTGACCGAGCCGATCACCGCGACCTCCGCAACGGCCCACAATGCCGCGAAAGAATGCAGCCTGTGGCCGGCGCTGTCCCAGCCGAGCGCCAGCGGCATCACGGCACACAGCACGGCAATCGCGCTCAGCAGATAGATCGCCCAGAAGCCGCTGCGATAGCGGTGTCCGTAGTGGACCGCGCGCTCATCGAACCGCCGGTGCGCCTCCGCGGTGGCCTCGACCAGCGGCTGCAGTGCCGCCGGCGGCCGCGGCACCGGTGTCGGCGGCAGCGACTCCAGATGTGCGCCGATCAGCAGCAACCATTGGATGACCTGATGCAGCGCCATGGGGTTCAGTCAGCCGGTGATTTCATAAGTGGTGGCGAATATGGCCGGCGAAACGATGCCGAGGCTGCCGTCGCCGTAGTCGATCAGCCAATCGCCGGCGCGCCCGTGCAGCCGGGATGTGCCGTCGGCCAGCAGAACTTCGAAGATTTCGGTCATCGGCAGCGCCAGAATTCGGTTCGGTAAACTCACATAGCGTCCCGACTCGCCCGCCAGCGTCGGGGGCACCGGGCGGTATTTCTCGTCAAAGTGCTCGCGCGAGACGCGCCAATGCTCGCCGGCAGTACCGGTGAGAATTGCATCTCCGCGTCGCGCGTGCACCATGCCTTCGGAGGTCTGCACGGTGCAGGGGGCGTCGGCGAATCTCACCCGGATCTCACGCTCGAGCTTGCGCGCAAACCTGCTGCGCGGATCGGCGCTGATCCGGCTCGAGAAGCCCCGCTGTCCGCTCGAGCAAAATATGGGCACGCGCCCGAAATTTACCCCACGCCCTGTTGCGCCCTCTGAATTCGCTCGCGCCAGAGCCGCACGTCGCGCAGCGGCCGCAGCTGGCCCGAAAGGTTCTCGATCAGCGCGGCGGCCTCGTGCAGCAGCGCCGCGCGCTTGGCCGGTTCGACGAGCGCCTGGGCATACAGCGAGCCGGCGAGCTCGAACGGCAGCCATCGGTCGCCGTGGTTCTTCGCGGCGAGCCCGCGATGGAATTCGACGATCGGGTCGATCACCTGCGCGGCCTCTTCAGGGCGCCCCTGCTTGGCCAGGGACATCGCGAGCCAGGTCGATTTCACGGCGACGTCGCGGCGGTCGCCGATGGCCTCGGTGAGGTACTTCTTGCGCGCATCGACCGCCTCGCGCTCGGCCGCTTCGGCGGCCGCGTAGTTCCCGAGCCGGTATTCCGCCTGGCCGGCGATGTCCGCCGCCCAGAACAGGGTGACGTATTTTTGCACCTCCTGCACTCCGCGCGTCGGTTGGACCGCGCGGAGCCGGCCGATCACGGCATGGCCGAGGCGCCGGGCGGCCTCGGGATCGCCGCGCTCCAAGGCGGTGTCGGCCTCGCCGAC
This sequence comes from uncultured Gammaproteobacteria bacterium, assembly GCA_963837045.1. Classification (GTDB taxonomy): domain Bacteria; phylum Pseudomonadota; class Gammaproteobacteria; order Steroidobacterales; family Steroidobacteraceae; genus Bog-1198. Next base: position 322,910 of record CAWIMA010000008.1, on the reverse strand, counting down.
CTGACCGATGGCGTCGGCGAGGATCACGGGCAGGCTGCCGGCCGGCTCGGTCTGGCGCAGCTTGGCGAGGAACGGCGCGCCTCGTGCGAGGGTCGCGGCCGCTGCCTGGAAATCGCCGAGCACGGCTTGTTGGTGGGCCACCCCGCCGCGGACCCAGGCGTTGAGGATGATCTGGCCGCTGCCGGCGGCGCTGGCCTTGTCGAAGAAATCGATCGCCTCGGCATAGTAGGGCATCGACTCGCGCAGCTGGCCGCTGGCCCAGAGCGAATCGCCGATCTGCTGGACGGCGCTCCCGAGATTGTTCGCGCTGACCGTGCTGTTCGGATCCAAGTTGAGCAGCGTGCGCGAGATCTGCTCATCCTGACGGGCCGTGCGCAGCATTTCGTCCGGGTTCAGGTCGTTCTGGGCGACTTGGGTCAAACCGCCGGTGATGATCTGCTCGGCATGCAGGGCCAGGCGGTAGCCGGGCCGGCGCTCCAGCACCTTGTCGGCCAACGGCAGGGCGTCCTCGCCCACCCGCCGCGCCTCATCGTTGCGGCCGAGATTTTGCAGTGCGGCAACCTCCCAGCCCACCGATTCCGCAAAGTAGGCGGCCATGTCGATGTTCGTCAGGTCGCGCGCGCCGAGTTCGGCGGCGATGCGCGTCGCGGTCTTCTCGGTGTGTACCGCGTCCTCGTTTTGATTGTCGGATTGCTGCTCATACCCGCGTCGCGACAGCACCTGAACATAGGCCTCGCGCGCGGCCACCGAGGCGTTCGGGTCCTCGGCGAGCGGCGCCAGCAGGTCCGCGGCGCGCTTGCCCGCCACCGGACCGCCCGTATCGTTCTGGTTGTCCAGGATCTGCGCCTTGACGGCGTAGCCGAGCGCCAGCGCGATGGTGGTGGACTCGGAATGGTCGCCGCGGCTGTGCAGTCGCTCGAGCAGCTCAATGGCCTCGTCGGCGTTCGCGCCGGCAACCTGCAAGTCGCCGAGTATGCGCATCGACCGGGCGTAATGAACCATCGCCAATGCCCCGTTGCGCGTGGTTTCCGTGCCCTTGAGCGCGGGCGGCAGGCCGTGGAAGTAGTCGATCTGGCGCTTGGTGAATTCCGCGACCACGTTGAGGCGGCCGAAGCTCTCAAGCTCGCGCACGAAATCGTCGGTGAGATAGCCGAGCAGCCGCTCGGCACCCGCGCGTGCCTGCTCCGCGGCGGCCCGAGTCTGCCGCGCCTCGAGTTCGGCGCGCCGGGCGCGCTGCGTGCTCATCACCGCAAGGCCCGCGGCGACCAAGGCGGCCGCCGCCAGCACCGTACAGCCGACGGCGATCTGGCGCGCGCGCACCAGCGCTCGCCGCGCGGCGAGCTCGCGCTCGCGCTGCTCCTCGAGCACGCGCTCGGTGGCGTCCCGTGCCTCGCGCTCGCGGCGCAGATCGCGGCTGTGCTTGACCACGCCGCACAGCACATCGTGCGTGAGCTCAACGCGGCGCACGTCGAGGCGCTCCTCGATGCGCAGCAGCCGGCGGTTCACCAGTACCGCGAGCGTCTGCGGGGACGCGCCGTCTGCCTTGAAGCGGCTGATCAGCCGCTCCTCGGCGACGTTCTCGCGAAACCCGGAGCTCGTGAGCAAATCGTCCTCGATGATCTGGCGCACCGAGGCCGGCTGATCGGCGAGCGCGCGCTCGTAGAAGTTGCTCAAGATGGTGGCGTGGGAGCCGGCGAGCAAATCGAGCGAGATCTCGCTGCGCCCCTGCGCGATGCGCGCATCATTGAGTTCGCGGCAGATCAGACTGAGGAGCGAGGGCTCGACCTCGGCATTGGCCAGCTCCGCTCCGCCCGCGACGAAGCGCACGATCGCGGCCGCCACCTCCTCGGAGACCAGTTTGCGGCCGGGCTGCAGCACGGCCTCCAGGGCCTGGGCGCCGGTCATCGGCGCGAGCCGCAGGCGATTCTGCGAGATGCTCGGCATGGCCTTCTTCAGGCCTTCGAGCGGTGCGAGATAGTCCTCGCGCAGCGCGATCAGCACGCGATAGTCGCTGCGCGAGAAATCGAAGCGATCGGCGGCGGTTTCGTCCACGTCGAGCTTTGCCTCGAGCGTCTTGGGCGGCCGGTTCTCGACCAGGTCGGCGAGCTCCTCGATGAAGCGCGCTGCACGGGCGCGTCCGAAGTCATCGCTCTGGGCGAGCGTGAAAATCTCCTCGAACTGATCGAAGATCAGCAGCGGGATGAGCGTCGCGCCCGACTCATCGCGCAGCACGTCGTCGCGATGGTGCAGGAATTCCCACAGCGACTCGCCGTCGGCGGCGACGCCCGCCTGGGTCCACTGGCCGGCGTGCCGCGCGGTGCGCCTGATCGCCTGCTTGATCTGCTCCGCCGGCTCCGGTGAGTCGCGCCCGTAGTCGATGCGCACATAGATCGGGCAGTACCCTTGCGCGCGCAGGCGCGGCACCAGCCCCGCCCGGATGACCGAAGTCTTGCCCAGGCCCGATTGGCCGAACAGCACCGTGAGCAGCTTGCGCTGCACGCGCCGCGCGAGCTCGGCGACCTCTTCGTCGCGCCCGAAGAAGTAGGCCCGGGTCTCTTCGGTGAAGGACGCGAGGCCCAGCCAGGGGTTGCGCTCATCGACCGCCGGTGCGTTCAGATCGATCGCTGCGGCGCCCTTGTCGATGTCGTTCATGGCGATTGCGTCCGAAGAAATTCCCGCAAGCGCTGCGCGAATTCGCCCGGCACCTGCCCGCCGGGGAGCGGGCTGAAGTGCAGTGCCTTGAACTTGTCCGGCACCAGCGCCTCGGCGGCCGTGGTCGAATCGATGCTGACCGGGAGGATGAACAGCGCGCCGTCGGCCATGTTGCGGACGCGGTCGATGGCATAGCTCCACTCGCGCCGGAAGTAGCCCTCGAGGCGCCGCTGCGTGGTGGCCGAGACTACCGGGATGAAATACGAGCAGCGCGCGATGTTGCGCTGGATCTTGCGGTCATAGTCATCGCCGACCTCGAGCCGGTCGATGTCGAACCAGGTGGTGACGCCCGCGGCCTCGAGGCCGGCCTTGATCTGCTGCACGGCGGGGAGATCCTCGCGCGCGTAGCTGATGAACACGGCGTTATCAGGCATCTCACGGGAGGGCGGCACAAAGCGTGCCGGTCCAGTGCTCGCGGCGGAGGCCGCGGGTTTGCGGCGCGCCTGCCAGCGCGCATGCAGCTCATCGACGAAGCGCTCGGCGCCCACATAGATCCTGGTGCGCACGCTGACCTGCTGCAGAAAGGAGACCAGCCGGTCATCCTGGCTGCTGTGGCTGTCCGCCAGCACCTCGCCGACATCGCGCGGGTCCGACAGGCGCTGCCGCTTCGCCATGCGCAGAAACAGCCGCGCCAGCCAGTTCGTGAAGCTGCTGCCGATGAACAGCAGGTGATTGTGCTCGAGCTCGTGAAACAGCTTCTCGGGTGCGAGGTGCTCGCTCTGCAGCGCGCAGATGAATTCGAGCAGGTCCTCGTCCGAAATCACGTAGGTGGGCGAGGCGGAGAGCTTGCCGAACAGGTGATACACCAGCGGCCGCTGAAGCCGATCACGCTCCGAAGGCAGATCGGCAACGCGATTGGGCGCATAGGACAGCACGTCCGTCGACGGGGTGCCTGCGAATCGCTCCAGATTGATCGCATTCTCGAGCAGAGAATCGAAGGTGGTGGAGACGAAAAGATCGAAGTCGGTGATTGCGGCCAGATGCCGCAGCGCGAGCGGCGGCTCGAGATTCGCGTCCTTGACGATGCTGCGCAGGCGCACGTAAGCCTCTTCGCGCCGCCCGCGCGCAGCGAGGAACCAGCAAACCACGTCATTGAGCGTATAGCGCTGCGGTAATTCCGCCACGTTTACGTTGAGCCGGCCGGCAAGCTTCTCCGCCACCCAATCGAGCAGCAGCCGCGGACCGCGCTCCGTGGATACCTGCAGTAGCTCAGGCCCGACGATCGGAATGACGCGCCGCTCCTCGATGAAGCTGAGCAGGTCCTCCCACGCATCGTCATCGAGCGTGCTCACCGGCAACGCGACAGCCGAACCGGCACTCATGCGGAGCCGAGGCTGATCAATGGCGCATTCTTTCGTTCGGATGTCATGCGAGTTCTATGGCCAATGGGGCGCACTCACAGCTAAAGGGCGATCGGTCGTACCCTCACTCCCCCAAGTGCGCTGCCGTCTGCCGCAAGTTCGTGTGTTAGCGTCGGAGTGTGCCGCAGAGCCAGGCATAGTGCAATGCAGCGCGCTCGAACCCGCGACATAACGTGCGCCGCCGGGCGGCGCGCTATTCTGGTCGCCGCGATGCCGCTGGCGCACGCGCGATTGGCGACACGATCGCCCGGATTCACGACAGAATAGGCGCACAGCCGCCGAACCGCTCGCGGCAAGGGAGAGGCCGTGCTTGTGCCCGCGATCGCTTTTGATATGGCCGACCTGGAGCATGCCGCGGAATGCGTGCATCGAGTGCTGCCGCCAACCCCGCAGTACGCCTGGCCGAAGCTCAAGCAACGCGCCCGCTGCACGGTATGGGTGAAGCACGAAAACCACATGCCGACCGGCGCATTCAAGGTGCGCGGCGGACTCGTGTACCTCGAGCGACTGCGGCACGAGCAGCCCGGGATCCCCGGCGTCATTACCGCGACGCGCGGCAATCACGGGCAGTCCATCGCATTTGCCGCTGGACGCGCTCGCGTTCCCGCGACCGTCTACGTGCCGCGCGGAAATTCTCCGGACCAGAATTCCGCAATCGCCGCGTTCGGCGCCAAGGTGGTCGAATTCGGTCGCGACTTCGACGAGGCGAAGCACGAGGCCTTCCGGGTGGCGGCCGCCGAAGGGCTGCACTTCGTTCCGTCGTTCCATAAAGACCTCGTCCTCGGCGTTGCGAGCTACGCGCTCGAACTGCTGCGTACCGTGGGAGCGCTCGATGCCGTATACGTCGGAGTCGGGATGGGGTCGGGAATCGCCGGGTTGATTGCCGTGCGGGATTTGCTCGGGCTGAAGACGGAGATCATCGGGGTGGGCGCAGCCAAGGCGCCGGCCACGGCGCTATCGTTCGCCGCGGGCCGGCCGATCGCGGCGCAGTCGGCGCAGACATTCGCCGATGGGCTCGCGACGCGGGAGCCCCATGCGGATGCGATCGCGACGATCTGCAGCGGTGCAGCGCGCATCGTGGAGGTCACTGAGGACGCCATCGCCGAAGCCGTTCGGATTTATTTTGACGACACGCATCAGGTTGCAGAAGGCGCCGGCGCCGCTCCATTGGCCGCGCTGCTGCAGGAGAGCCGGCGCATGGCGAACAAGACCGTCGCGGTGATCCTCAGCGGCGGAAACATCGAACGCGCGCGGTTTCAGCAGGTGCTCGGCGGCGTCACGCCGTCAGCGGGCTGACATCGATTTTGATAGATTGGCGGCGCGTTGACGCCTCGCATTTTCGAGCTGCCTGTGGTATTTCGGGCTGCCTGTGGTATTTGGATTCTTCACGGCGAGGCAAGCCATGAGCAGCGAGACCAGCTACGTCGAAGGCGGGTGCACCTGTGGATTTGTGCGCTATCGCATGGGCGGCAGCCCGCTTTTCGTTCACTGCTGTCATTGTCGCTGGTGCCAACGGGAATCCGGGAGTGCGTTTGCGCTCAATGCCATGATCGAGGCGCAACGCGTCGAGCTGGTGAGAGGCCGAGTCGAGGCAATCGTCACGCCCACGCTGAGCGGCAAGGGACAAAAAATCTCCCGATGTCCGACATGCTGGATCGCGCTGTGGAGCAACTACGCGGGCGCAGGGGATGCCGTTCGTTTCGTCCGTGTCGGAACGCTCGACGAGCCCGACCGGCTGCCGCCCGACATTCACATCTTCACAGCGTCCAAGCAGCCATGGGTCGCGCTCACTCCGGGCATCCCCATCGTCGAGGAATATTACAGAGCATCCGAGTACTGGCCCAAAGCCAGCCTGGAACGGCGCGCGCTGCTGCAGTCAAAGGCGCGCGCCCAGTAGGCCCGGGCAACCGCGATGATCCCGGCTCGAGACGCCCTCGCTTTGCTGCGAGATGGAAACAGTCGTTTTGTCGAAGACGTTCGAAGTCGCGGCACATTGCCGAGCCGCGCCCGACGTATCGAATTGGCCGCGGGGCAGGAGCCTTTCGCAGCGATCCTCGGCTGTTCCGATTCCAGAGTCCCGGTGGAGATCGTCTTCGATCAAGGGCTCGGAGATCTGTTCGTCATCCGGGTGGCCGGCAATATAGTTGCCCCCTCTCAAATCGGCAGCGTCGAATTCGCCGCGGAGCAATTCGGCACACGGCTGGTGGTCGTCTTGGGGCATTCGCGATGCGGCGCCGTCGAAGCGACGCTCGAGCAGCTACAGCGGCCGAAGGAAAACCAATCGCACAATTTGCATTCGATCGTGGACCTGGTGCGCCCGTCGGTTGAAAATCTGCTGGAAATGAATCTCGAGCACGATGCGCTGGTTCGTCAGGCCGTGCGTGCCAACATCAGGGCCTCGGTCAACCATTTGCGGCACGGGTCGGAAATCATCGAACAACTGATCCTGAAGGACGGACTGCTGGTGGTCGGCGCCGAGTATTCGCTGGAAACCGGCGTGGTCGATTTCTTCGAGAGCGCGACGAGTCTGGATTGACGCATAGTGGCGGAGGCTCAAATGGGGCGTCCATTGCGCGGTGCCCGGCAATGCGTATCGAGCGATGCTGGACGCCGCTCGGTCGTCGCGGGTACTATCGCGGCCCCGTATCGTGCGCCCGTAGCTCAGCTGGATAGAGTGTCGGCCTCCGAAGCCGAAGGTCACTGGTTCGAATCCAGTCGGGCGCGCCAGATCCACGAGGGTCCTTTCCGGACACATGAGGGGCCGCGGCGACGGCGCCGTCCTGATCGGGCGGCCCGTAGGTCAATTCCGCGCCGCCGCCAATACGTGAATTCCACCATCCGGCGAGTACAACAGCGAACTGTGGATGCGCGATCGGGGAGTAGAGTCGTCGGTAGCGGGCGGGGTTCGCGTTTCGCGAGATGACGGCAAAAAGGAGGCGGTGAAAGGAATGACCAACATAGTCAAATGGTTCAAGAACGTATCGAGGGGGTCCCTCATCGCGGACTTGCCGGCGGAGCTTTTGCAATGCGAATTCGGCTGCAGAGTCAGGGAGTGCAGCCGGGGCAAATGGCTCACATGCGAGAACAGGATCCGCTGCATGCACGAGGAGATGGCCTTTCCCCACGCCGAGCCTGAGCAGGGGCCGGCGATTCACTAGGACTGCCGAGCACTAGTAGATGTGGGTAATCCAGCGCTGGTTCGACTTCTTCGGTCGTTTGTAGCCCGTATCCTCCTGACGCGGCGGCAGCTCCAGCTCGATCGGGTGTAGGTCCTTGTACGGTACCTGCGTGAGCAGGTGCGCGATGCAGTTCAATCGCGCGCGCTTCTTGTTGTCGGCGTCAATGATGAACCAGGGCGCTTTCTTGCGGTCCGTGTGCTCGAGCATGACGTCCTTGGCCTTGGAGTACTCGACCCAGCGCTTGCGTGCCTCGAGGTCCATCGGGCTCAACTTCCAGCGCTTGATCGGGTTTCGCATCCGCTCGGCGAAGCGACGCTCCTGCTCGTCATCGCTCACCGAGAACCAGTACTTGACGAGGAAGATCTCCGAGCGCACGAGCATGTTTTCGAACAAGGGGCAGGAGCGCAGGAACTCCCGGTAATCGTCATCGCTGCAGAAGCCCATGACGTGCTCGACGCCGGCGCGGTTGTACCAGCTGCGGTCGAAGAGCACGATTTCCCCGGCGGCAGGGAGGTGGGGTACGTAGCGCTGAAAATACCATTGCGATCGCTCCCGCTCCGTGGGCGTACCGAGCGCCACCACGCGGCAGACGCGGGGATTCAGACACTCGGTGATGCGCTTGATGACTCCGCCCTTGCCGGCGGCGTCGCGGCCTTCGAACAGGACACAGACCTTCAGACCGCGAAGACGCACCCACTCCTGCATCTTCAGAAGCTCGAACTGCAGTCGGATGAGTTCGTTGACATACTCGTACTTTCTCGGGCGCATCGTCGGCGGCTTGGCATCGCCAAGTATCTTCCAGCGTCCCTCCAGCAGCGCCAGTTCCTCGGCGTCGCGTCGCAACTCGCCGCCGACGCCGGGCGACTCGGAACGCGGCGGCTTGGTGGACTTGGCATTCATTTTCATCGGTGTCTGCTTCCAGAAAGTGTCGGTCTCGTGGTCCTATTGGAAGGATCCTCGGGGACTCGCTCGCGGTCAACGGTTTGCACGCGCTCGACCAGAAACCGCCACTGCCACCGGGCAGACCTTGGGTAAAAATCTGCGGGCTGGGTCTACGGGTTCGACTCGGAATCCAGCCGCTGCCGCAAGCAGGGATGTTGGCCGCGGCAGCTCGCGCCCGACCGGTCCGTCAAGGCGGAATCGGGGGGCCGAAGTGCAGGGGGGCGATTGCAGCCGCTGCCTTCCCCGCAGATGAAGTGCCCGCGGGGTGCGGGGCGGCGTGTGAGCTGCTGCTCTCGCCGATGGCGGACACTGGGAACAGGCGGTCGAGCAGACCGCGCGAGTTCTGGCGCCAATTCGACAGCCGGCTGGTCCACTGAAGCGACGGTGCGCCTCTCTTTCCGGCTTGCAGGGAGAGTTCGCTGGCGTGTGACTGGAACAAGGTGAGAACGCGGATTCGGTCATGCACGCGATAATCGGACAAATGCTGCCAGACGTTCGTGTCGTGCATCAATGCGTCGTCGTCGAGATTGAGGTGCAGATCCGAATCGAGAATCGAATGTCCTCGCGGTCGGAAGTCCGTCGTCGAAAACGTCTTGGGTTCCGACATGCCGGCGAGCGAGTATGAGTCCGGCGCGGCGAACAACGAGGTCGGCAGCGGCGCGTGCTGACGCAAATCAGTCGGTTCGGGCTTGGCCGCCGCCGGATCCACTGGAGCCGGGTCCGCTGCCAGCACTTCACCGGTGCGGACCAGCGTGAGCATTACGACTCCGACCAGGAAACTGTCGCAAATACCACCGCGGCGTGCCGCTCCTGGGAGCCGCATTGCGTCTTTGTGTGGGCAGGCTTCCGACATATGTTTGGACACTTCGCCGCAATCTCAGCGACACCGCCAGCATCCAACACTTCCGCTCGCGGGCCGAGTGATGTGCGTCACATATTCGCGCTTGCACCTGCACGAGCGCTACTTTCGCGCAACATAATGAGCTGGCAGAGCTTGATTATGTCCGCTTGCTGTGCGAAAGGGCCGCCCTGCGGCTCAATCGTCCGACGCGGCAGCCGGCCATGCGGCGCGCGCCCTCTCCCATTCTCGTCCGTCGAACGGAATGACCGTCACGGACTCGATCGTGTCGCTGTCGATGCAGCGGGCATTGACGCTGACGCCATCGGGGTGCGAACGCGGGATATAAAAAGATTTCACACCGCAGTGGGAGCAAAAATGATGCTTGGCGACATGTGTGTTGAACGTGTACGTACTGAGCGTCTCGCGGCCGCTGAGCAGCGTGAACCGATCCGCGGGTACGATCAAATGCAGATAGCCGACTTTGGTGCAGATGGAGCAGTTGCAATCGGCGACCTCGAGCTTCGCGGGCGCTCGCACCTCGAAGCGGACGCGGCCGCAGTGACAACCGCCTGCATGGGTGACCATGACTTGATTGCTAGTGCTTATGCTCTTGTGCCGCCAAATCGCCGACCAGCGAGATCAGGCGCTCCGGGCTGCCGGCGGTACGCACATCGGCCAGGTATTTCCCATTGATGACGAATGTGGGAACGCCGTCGATGCGATAGCGCTGGACGAGCTCATCGGCTCTTTGCAGGTCGTTTTCCACGGTAAAGGAGTGGTAAGCCTTCTTGAAGTCGGCTTCGGCAATGCCGAATTTCTTCACGAACGCGGCCTGCATACGCTCGGTTTCAGCCGCTTCGTTCGGATTGGAGGCGACCAATGGACTGCCATTGACGTGTATCTCGTTGAAAATCTCGCCGTGCAACTGGTCCAGTTTGCCCATCGTCTCGAGCGTGTAATACAGACGCGCCAGCGAGCGGTGCCCTTCATTCCACGTGACCGGTACCCGTGAAAAACTGATGTATGCGGGCTTGGTCTTCTTCCAAGACTCGACCAGCGGATCGATCGCATAGCAGTGCGGGCACGCGTACCAGAAGAACTCCAGGACCTCCACCTGTCCCGCGGCGACCGCGGTTGGCTGGGCCGGCACGATCCGCGTGTAATTGACGCCGTCCTGCCATATCGTCGGTGCGCTGAGGTTGGTTGCCGCCGCCGCCGGCGTGGCCGCGGCCACCGTCGAAGCGACCGCGACCAGCAGCGGGTTGTGAGCGCCGCTGTCGTGAGTCGTGTCTTCGACGGTTTCCGAGCCGTCTTCGTTCGTGTGGTTGAGCGCTTGCGGCTGCGCACTCGATTGACCCGCGGCTTTCTGCTGAATTGCCGCCGGCGGGACGGTGTGCGCCTGCGGCGCCGCGGTTAATGCGGTCGCGGGTGGCGCTGCAGCCGCCGAGTGCTCACCCGCCGCCTGCTGTCTGCCGCATGACGCCAGAGCGAAGGTCAGGCATGCGAGCACGGCCAATCGTGGCGCGCGCATGGTCAGTGAAGTCCTTGAACATACGAGGCCACGTTGCGAATGTCGTCGGCCGATAGCCGCTTCGCGATGGTCGGCATCATGTCGCCGGGTCCGGGTGGGCGAGCGCCCGAGGCATAATCATTCAACTGCTTGACGACATAGACCGACTCCTGGCCGCGCAATGCCGGAAATTTAGCGGGCTCGTCGCCGCGACCGCCCGGGCCGTGGCAGGCCAGGCAGGCCGGTATGCCGCGGGCCTTGTCGCCGCCCCGATACAGTTGCTCTCCGGCGCGCCAATAAGCCGGATCCGCCTCCAAGCCGGTATTGGGCAGGCTGCTGAAGTAAGCAGCCAGGTCCGCCATATCGTCCGCACTCAGCGGCGCCGCCATCGGCATCATGACGGGGCTGTTGCGTTTACCCTCCTTGAACTGCTGCAGCTGCTCGACGATGTAATCGGCGCCAAGGCCCGCCAGACTTGGCCATTGGGGATTGGTGCTATTGCCGTTTGCTCCATGGCAGGCCTGGCACACGGCCGCCTTGCCTGCGCCGGCTTCTGCATTGCCGGCCGCTGCCGCCGCCTGGCAGAGGATTGCGCCGCAAATGCTTGCTGCAAACATCCAAAACCGCTTCATATCGCTCATGACCCCAACTTCGAGAGAACTGCCCGCAGTTGTAAATTGTACACTACACTCAATGATCTGCGTCCCGACGCGCCGGCCGCTCCATGTTCTACCCCCATGTGAAATTCGTGACGAGCGCGGCCGAAGCGCATCAGCTCGCGCCGGACGTCGGCCGGGAAATCGCCTTTGCGGGCCGCTCCAATTCAGGCAAGTCCACGGCGATCAACGCCATCACGCAGCGTGCGGGCCTCGCACGCGTCAGCCGCACGCCCGGCCGCACCCAGCTGATCAATTTTTTCGAGGTGGCGCCCGAGCGGCGGATCGTCGACCTGCCCGGCTATGGATTCGCGAAGGTACCGGAAAAGGTCCGCGCTCGCTGGCTCAAGCTGATGGAGCATTATTTCAACGTGCGCGAATCGCTGGTGGGGCTGGTGCTGATCGTCGACAGCCGCCGCGGCCTCGGTGCTCAGGATGCCGCCTTGCTCGAATGGGTGCTGGCGCGAGATCGGCAGGCGCATATACTGTTGACCAAGGCGGATAAGCTCAGCCGGCGCGAAGCGTCGCGCGTGCTGCAGGAGACCAAAGCGGCCTGCAGCGACACGGCAGTCACCGCGCAATTGTTCTCCGCGCACGCCAAACAAGGGGCGCATGAGGCGCGTGCCGTCGTGGACCGGTGGCTCGCTGATGATTAAAAAAAAGCCCCGGTGGACGCTTTGAAGCAGCCACCGAGGCAGACCAACCCGGCATGGGGATGACAGACCGGGTCTACCCGCTCAGGGAGAAGAGCGGGGAGCGTCTTTAACGCTCACTAGGTTAGATGGGGCTGCTTTCGGAAAGTTCCAGCCGTCATCTCGCAATAGTGACGTGCGGGTAAGCCCCGGAAACAGATTGAAAAAACCCAATTTGCGCTCAAGACCGGCACCAACTTAACTCTACTTAAGAAAACTTCATATTGGGCCTTGGGCCACTGTCCGGTGCGGGGCCTTGGGCCAGTGTCCAGTGCGGGGCCTTGGGCTAGTGCGCCTCGTCCCAATTGCGGCCGATTCCGACATCGACCCGAAGCGGGACGGCAAGTTTTGCGGCCTGGGCCATGTGCCCGCGCACCTGTTGCACGACGGCTTCGATCGCCTCATCCGCCGCCTCCAGAACGAGCTCGTCATGTACCTGCATGATGAGCCGCGCCGGTGTGCGCGAGTTCTGCAACCAGCCGTCGACGTCAATCATGGCGCGCTTGATGATGTCGGCCGCCGTCCCTTGCATGGGCGCGTTGATCGCGCTGCGTTCGGCATACTGGCGCAGGGCCTGGTTGCGCGAGCGGATATCGGGAAGATACAGCCGCCGGCCGAACACGGTTTCCACGTACCCGGCCTCGCGCGCCTGGCGGCGCGTCTCATCCATGTAGCGCTTCACGCCGGGATAGCGCTCGAAATACAGATCCACATAGCGCTGCGCATCGCCGCGGCCAATTCCCAGCTGGCGGGCGAGACCGAAGGCCGACATGCCGTACATCAAACCGAAGTTGATCGCCTTCGCCGATCGTCGCTGATCGGCGCTGACCGCATCGAGGGGAATCCCGAAGACTTCGGCAGCGGTCGCCTGATGCACGTCACGATCTTCCGCGAAGGCGCTCAGCAAACTCGCATCTGCGGACAGATGCGCCATGATCCGCAGTTCAATCTGCGAGTAATCGGCGGCGATCAGCGAAAAGCCGGGCGGGGCCACGAACGCCTGACGGATGCGCCGCCCCTCCGGCGTGCGGATCGGAATGTTCTGCAGATTCGGATCAGACGATGACAATCGACCGGTGGCCGCGACTCCCTGCTGGTAGCTGGTATGGATGCGCCCTGTTTGTTCGTCTATCTGCTCGGGCAGCTTGTCGGTGTACGTCGATTTGAGCTTGGCGACGCCTCGATATTCCAGGATCAACCGGGGCAGCGCATACGTTGCGGCCAGCTCCTCGAGCACGTCCTCCGCCGTAGAAGGCTGCCCGGTCGGGGTCTTGCGGATGACCGGCAGCCCGAGCTTGCCGAATAGAATTTCCTGCAGCTGTTTGGGTGAATCCACATTGAACGCGCCGCCCGCTTCCGCGTGGGCTTGCGCCTGTAGTTCGAGCATGCGTGCCGCGAGTTCGGCGCTCTGCGCCTTGAGAAGTGCCCGATCCACCAGCACGCCGGTGCGCTCCATGCGATACAAAACGGATACGAGGGGCTGCTCAATGGTCTCATAGAGGTTCCTCAAGCGCGGCAGCGCCTCGATCTGCGGCCAAATGGCCTGATGCAGCCGCAGTGTGACGTCCGCGTCCTCGGCCGCGTACTCGGCGGCGCGGTCCACATCCACCTGGTTGAAAGTGATCTGTTTCGCGCCCTTGCCCGCAACGTCCTCGAAGTGGATGGTCCGGATCCCCAAGTATCTTTCGGCCGTCGAATCCATGTCATGGCGCGTGGCCACGCTGTTGAGCACGTACGACTCCAGCATGGAATCGTAGCGCTGCCCGCGCAACGTGATGCCGTAGTTGGCGAGAATGTGGGTATCGAACTTGAGGTGATGTCCGAGTTTGGGAACGGCCTCGCTTTCGAGCAGCGGCTTGAGCGCGGCCAGCACCGTGTCGCGATTGAGCTGTTCCGGAGCGCCCGCATAATCGTGGCCCAGCGGCACATACGCCGCTTCTCCGGGCGAAATCGCAAAAGACAGACCGACCAGCCGCGCGCGCATGTAATCCAGGCTGTCGGTCTCGGTATCGAAGGACACGAGCGGTGCGGCTGCGAGTTTGGCGAGCCATGAGTCGAGAACCTGCTGTGATACGATCTTTTGATAGTTGCGAGGCTGCGCGAGGTCGAGCGACGGCGCGGACGATGCGCCCGTGGCGGCCGGCGCGACACCGCCGGACGCCGCGAGGTCCGCTGCGGCTGCTTCGACCGCAGGCGTGGACGAGTCCGGCGCCTGCGAAGAGAGCGGCGCGGAGGACTCCAATGACTTCAGCAGAGCGCGCAGCTCCAAGCGCGCGTACAGTTCCCGCAGCCGAGCGAGATCGACCGCACCCGCAGTGAGCTTTTCGGCGGCCACGTCGAGCCGCACCGAGGTGTCGATGGTCGCCAGCTTGCGCGACAACTCAAGCGCCGGCAGCTCGTTGCGCAAATTCTCTCCCACCTTGCCGGTGATCTCGCCGGCGTGCGCGATGAGCGCATCGAGCGTGTGGTATTGATTGAGCCACTTTGCCGCGGTCTTCGGCCCGACGCCGGTGACGCCCGGAATGTTGTCCGAGCTGTCGCCCACCAGCGCCAGATAGTCGACGATCTGCTCGGGAAATACGTCGAACTTCGCTTTGACTCCGGCTCGATCGAGCCGTGAGTTGCTCATGGTATTGACCAATGTAATGCCGGGACCGACCAGCTGCGCCATGTCCTTGTCGCCGGTCGAGATCAGCACCTCGTAGCCCGCCGCGGCGCCCTGTTTGGCGAGCGTTCCGATCACGTCGTCGGCTTCGACGCCGGCGATGCGCAGCAGCGGCAGGCCCATCGCCGCCACTGCGTCGAGCAGAGGCTGTACCTGCGATCGCAGATCATCGGGCATCGGCGGGCGATGCGCCTTGTACTGGTCGAACAAATCGTCGCGGAACGTGCGGCCGGGGGCGTCGAACACCATTGCGATGCGGTCCGGCAGTTCCTCCTTGATCAGCTTGTTCAGCATGTTGAGCACGCCGAGCACGGCTCCGGTCGGCTCGCCTTTGGAATTGCTGAGCGGTGGCAACGCATGAAAGGCTCGATATAGATACGACGAGCCGTCGATCAACAGGAGCGTTCGCGCAGTCATGAACTCAGCCGTGCCGATCTAGCGCTGTGGCGCAGGCGCAGGCGCAGGCGCAGGAGTCGCGTTGCCGTCCGTGCCGGCGGGCGCGGCGGGCGCGGCGGGCGCGGGAGAGACCGGCACCGGAGGAGTCGACACGGGACCCGAAGCGGGAGCCGCTGCGGGTGGTGGTGCGGGAGCCGCAGAGGTGGCCGTAGACGATTTCGGCGGAGCGGGAATCCTCATCTTCTTATGAGGGTGCTGCGCATCGGGCAGCACCAGCGGCCCTTTTTGCCCGCATCCCCAGATCATCGCAGTCAGGCTGACAAGGACCAC
Organism: uncultured Gammaproteobacteria bacterium; assembly: GCA_963837045.1. Classification (GTDB taxonomy): domain Bacteria; phylum Pseudomonadota; class Gammaproteobacteria; order Steroidobacterales; family Steroidobacteraceae; genus Bog-1198. The sequence continues at coordinate 307,626 of CAWIMA010000008.1, read as the reverse complement.
AAGACGCACCATAATCATGCGTTGAGTATACCGCGCGCCGCAGCGCGGCAGTTCGGCCGGAACTTATGGTGCTTTGCACCTGTCCGAAAGGGCAGATGCACGAACGGAGACTCCGATGAATCACAAGTCACTGGCCCTGTTGGCCGTTATCGCTGTGGGCGCTGTGGGCGCCGCCAGTCCCGCCTTGGCGGGCAATCCACTGGGTGCGTACATCGGCGCCGGTGTGGGTGCCTCTAATGTGGGGAACAACTATGGAAACGGTGGATATGGTTGTGGCGGCTATTATGGTTGTTATGGGGGCGGCTATGGCACCAACGTCGTAGCCTGGAAGGTGATGGCAGGCATACGGCCCATATCGATCGTGGGTGCCGAGCTTGAATACATGGACTTCGGCAGCTCGAACGGCGACAACGGATATTACGGCAGCTATTACTATGCGAATCCCAACTCACACCCGAAAGCAACGTTTTTGTACGGAGTGGGGTATCTGCCGCTGCCGGTGCCGTTTCTCGATGTCTATGGCAAGCTGGGCGCCGCGCAGCTGCAGACCAACATCAGCGGCTTTACGTTCCCATCCAGTTGCCCGAGCTGTAATCCCTTCCCCTACCAAACGGACGTGACGAACACCAAGTTTGCATACGGTGCGGGCGTGCAGTGGAGATGGCAGGATTTCGGCTTCCGCGCGGAATACGAGGGCATCAGCTCCAATTACGGCAACCCCGCAGCGGTCACGGTCGGCGTCACCTGGACGTTTTAGCGGCGCGACGCTTTAGCGGCACATCGCTTTGGTGACATGCCGTTTTAGCGGCACGATCTTTCAGCGATCTCGTCGGGGCCGGCGCGCTGCGACTATACTGCGGCGGTGACCGTCTCCTCGTGCACTCGCGTAATGCTCACGGCGCTGTGCGCCGCGGCGACCTTGGGCGCGTGCACCGCGGCCGGTCGAATTCCCCCATCGAGCGGGCGCGCCGATCCCACGACCGAAGCGCTTCGCGCGGAGGTCGCGACCATCGTCGTGATCTACGCGGAAAACCGCGCATTCGATAATCTATACGGCAATTTTCCCGGCGCGCGGGGTTTGAGCGAGGTCATCGACCGCGATGGCCGGCCGCTGCCTGCGTACGCCGCGCAGCGCGATCGCGACGGCACGGTGCTTGCGACGCTGCCGCAGACGTGGGGCGGCGTCACCGCGGCGGGCTACGTTCCGGTGGTGACGCAGGCGCAGAGCGCCGGCCTGCCGAATGCGCCGTTCTCGATCGAGCACGCGTTTGCGGCGCAATCGGGCGTCACGCTCCCCGTCTCGGTCGTCACGCGCGATCTGTATCACCGCTTTTTCGAACATCAGATGCAGATCGACGGCGGCAGGAACGATCAATACGCCGCATGGTCGGATGCGGGCGGTCTCACGATGGGCTACTACGATACGAGCGGGTCCGCGCTGTATGCGCTCGCGCGCCAATACGTATTGGCGGACGATTTTTTCCAGGGGGCGTTCGGCGGCTCGTTCCTGAACCATCAATATCTGATCTGCGCCTGCGCGCCGGAGTATCCGAATGCGGAGACGGCGGAGGCCGGGCCGTCCATTGCGATCCTCGACACGGATGCCGCCGGCCACTATCTGCCGCGGCTCAAGAGGGCCAAAGACTCCCCGGCATCGGCGCTCGACGGGCCGCCCGAGTTCGAGCGAAGCGGCAATATCGCACCGGCCGCGTATTTCGGCGACGGCAAGTTCCACGCCGTCAACACCATGCAGCCGCCCTATCAGCCGAGCGGCAATGCGCCGGCCGGGGCCGATTCGAGCGGGCAGTATGCAAACGCCGCAAAGGCAACGACCTTGCCGCCGCAGACCGCCCCCACCATCGGCGATCGCCTGAGCGCCAGGAACATCCCCTGGGTCTGGTATGCAGGGGCGTGGAATGCTGCGATCGCGGACGGCAAACAGCCCGCAAAAAAGTTGCGCCGGGTGATCTATGCACCCGAGACGCCGGGCGGCAGCCCGGACTTCCAACCGCATCACCAGCCGTTCAACTACTACGCCGCCTTCGATCCGGCGATGCAGGCCGCGCAGCGCGCAGCGCATTTGATGGACTATGAGGACTTGCTCGCCGATATCGCCGCGGGCCGCCTGCCTCCGGTGGTGTTCTACAAGCCGCAGGGAAATCTCAATCAGCATCCCGGATATGCTTCGATCACGGAGGGCGATGCGCACATCGCGGACCTCGTCGCCAAATTGCGCGCGGGTCCGCAATGGAGCCACATGGTCGTCGTGATCACTTACGACGAATACGGCGGTGCGTGGGACCACGTGGCGCCGCCGCGGGGAGATCTGCTGGGCCCCGGCGCGCGCATACCCGCGCTGATCGTGTCGCCGTTCGCCAAAAAGGGTACGGTGGACCACACTCCGTACGACACCGCGTCGATCCTGCGCTTGATTATCCGGCGCTTCGATCTCGCCGGTTTGCCCGGCATCGCCTTGCGCGACCACGAGCTCGCCGAGCACGGCGAGCCCCCGATGGGCGATCTGACGAACGCGCTCGAGTTGCGGCCCTAGCCGCGCTTTGCTGTCTTTAGTTGGTGCCGGACGGCGGCGTCGTCGTCGGGTGCCCAGCAGGCATTGCGGGCATCGTGTGCGGCGCGGGCGGCGCTCCGGCCTTCGGCGCTTCGCCGGCCGGTTTGGCGCTGATCAATTCGACGTCGAATATCAGCAGCGAATTGGCGGGGATTCCCGGTCGCGGATTCGCGCCGTAGGCGAGCTCGGGGGGCACGTACAGCTCCCACTTGGCGCCCGGCTTCATCAGCACCAGGGCTTCCTGCCAGCCCTTGATGACACCGTTCACGCCGAATGTCGCCGGCACTCCGCGCGCGTAGGAGCTGTCGAACTCCGTGCCGTCGATCAATTTACCGCTGTAGTTCACCGTCACTTGATCGGTGGCGGCGATGGGCGGCGCCTTGTCGTCGCCCGGTGTGAGCACCTTGTACTGCAGGCCCGAAGCGGTGGTTTTCACGCCTTTCTCATGCCCGTTGTGCGCCAGGAACTCGTCAGAGGCAGTCTTGTTGCGCCCCGAGTAGGCGACCATCATGGAGCGCGCATACTCCTGCACCTGCTGCCGCTCGGCCTGCGTCGATCTTTTGCCTTTCAGGCCGTCCTTCATGCCGCGGCTGACCGCATCGGAGAGCACCTCGCCATTGGTGAGGCCGATGGAGTGCAACTGCTCCCCGAACGTCAGGCCGAACAGATAGCTGGCCTGATCACTCGTGAGGCTCGGCTTCTCGGCGGCGGGCGCCGCGGCCTGGGCCGCAGCGGGCGGGGTTGCCGGTGCGGGAGGGGGAGTTTGCGCGCCGGCAAGGGGCGCCATTGCGATCATGACGCCGACGCCGTAGGCGCGCTGCAGCAGCCGAAGGGTATGTGTTTTCATGGCGCGCACGATACCCATTCAATATCGCAAATGCTAGGGGGCGGTCGATCATTTCGGCGGCTTGAGGGCCGCCGCCACCCGCTGGTAGGCCTCGCGGAACGGAATGTTCTCCGACGCCACCAAGGCGTTCGCGGCGGCCGCAGCGTGAATGGCTGGATCCAGTCGGATTCGGTCGGCGCGGAAGCGAACTCCGCTCAGGGCACTCGGCATAATCTCGAGCGTCCGCAGGCACGAATCGATGCCGCGGAACAGCGGCGGTTTGATGAGCTGCAAATCGCGGTGGTATCCGGAGCTCAATTTCTGCGTGACCCCCAGCACCTCGATCAACGCCGACTGCGCCACGGCGCTGCGCCCGCGCACCAGCTCGAACACGTCCGGATTACGCTTTTGCGGCATGATCGAAGAGCCCGTGGTGAACTCTTCCGGCAGGCTCACGAAGCCGAACTCCTGGGTATAGAACAGCAGCAGATCCGCCGCGAGGCGCCCCAGGTCCTGGGTGAGCAAGGTGATCTCGAACAACAGCTGCGCCTCCGCCTTGCCGCGCGACAGCTGCACGGCCGTGACCGGCTCGTGCGTGACGTTGAAGGCGAGGCGCCGGCGCGTCGATTCGCGATTCACGTCCAAGTTCGGCGTCCCGTAGCCCGCCGCGGAGCCGAGAGGATTCTTCGCGGCGCGCCGCTTCGCCTGCTGTAATCCCTCGGCATCGTCGCGGATTTCGGCGGCAAAGCCGAGCGCCCACAGCGCCACGGTGCTCGGCATGGCCTGCTGCATGTGGGTGTAGCCCGGCAGCGCGATCGAGCCGTCGCGCGCCGCCATCGCGTCGAGCGCCGCCACCACTGCCAGGGCGCCGTCGTGCAGGGATTGCGCCGCGTCGCGCAGATACAGTCGCAGCGCGGCGAGCACTTGATCGTTGCGCGAGCGCCCGGCGTGCAGGCGTCCGCCGGCGGCGCCGATTCGCGCCGTTAGCAGGTTCTCGATCGCCGTTTGGCAATCCTCTTGCTCCAGGGTGACGCGCCATTCGCCGTGCGCATGCTCCTCCCCGATCGCCTTGAGCGCCTCGCGAATGGCCGCGAGGTCCGGCGCCGATAGAAGACCCTGTTCCCCCAACATCTCGGCGTGCGCGATCGAAGCCTGAATGTCATAGCGCACCAAGCGGTTGTCGAGCAGGTGATCCTCGCCGGCGGTGTAGGCGAGCACCTGTTCGTCGAGGCGCGTCCCCTTGTCCCACAGTCGGGTCACGGCTGCGCCGCGCTCTGCTGTTCGGCCGGACTCAAAGCCTTCAGATCGGCCACCACGAGCGTGCCCGTGCCCTCATTGGTGAAGATTTCCGCGAGCAAGCTGTCCCTCGATTTATAGGTAATGACATGGACGCGCCGCACGCCGCCGCGAATCGCGTTCTCGATGGCCGTCGCCTTCGGCAGCATGCCGTCCGTGAGGCTGCCCGCATCGCGCAGGCGCTTCAGTCCGTTGATGTCCGTGTAGGAGATCACCGTGCTGTGATCCTGCGCGCGCTCGAGAATTCCCGGTGCCCCGGTGCACAGCACCAGCTTTTCCGCAGACAGGGCCCCGCCGAGCGCGGCGGCCACGGTATCGGCGTTGATGTTGAGCAGGGTGCCGCTCGAGTCGGCCGACAGCGGACTGACCACCGGCATCAAACCGTTCTGCAGCAGCTTGTCGATCACCGCCGCGTTGACCGAATCGATGTCGCCGACGAAGCCGTAATCCACGGTGTCGCTCGACCCGGCCGATACCGGCACCGGCCCGCGCTTGTGCGCGCGGATCAGACCGGCATCGACGCCGGAGAGGCCGATGGCTTCGATGTCGAGTTCCCTGCAGATCGCCAGGATGCGGGTGTTGATGAGCCCGTTGAGCACCATCGCAGTCACGTCGATCGATTTCTGATCGGTGACCCTGCGCCCGTTCACCATCTGAGTTTCGATCCCTAAGGTCGCCTGCAGGCGGTCGAGCTGCGGACCGCCGCCGTGCACCAGCACGGTTTTGATGCCCACCTGATGCAGAATGGCGACCTGCTCGATCAGGGCGCGGGTGGATACCTCGTCGGCGAACACCGCGCCGCTGGCCTTGATGACGAAGACCTTGTTCTTGTACATGCGGATGTACGGCGCCGCGCTCTTGAGAGCGCGCACGGCGATGGAAGGATCGGGTCGACTTTTCATCATCATTGACAACTCCGGATGAGTGAGCGCCTACGCCAGCATGCGGTGCAGTACCGCCATCTGAACGACCAGGCGATTGAAGGCCTCGCGCTTGACCACGGCGCGCGGGCCGTCCAGGACTTCATCGGCGACCGCGACGTTGCGGCGCACGGGCAGGCAGTGCATCAGCCTGGCATCGGGCAATGCGCGCGCGAACCACGACTCGCGCACGCACCAATCCTGAAGGTCGGCGCGCAGGCGCGCATCGGCATCGGCATCGCCGTAATACAGGGTGCTGCCCCATTCCTTGGCATAGAGCACGCTCGCCCCCTGCATCGCCGCGGCACGATCGGCGGTCTCGGTGACCGAGCCGCCCGCGGCGGCGGCGGCCGAGCGCGCCTTCGCGAGGATTTCAAGGGGCAGGGCGAAGCCCTCCGGGCGGGCGACCACAACGTCCATTCCGCGCATCGCGGCCATGTGCAGCGCCGCCGCAGGCACGGCCAGAGGCAATGCCCTCGGATGATAGACCCAGCTCAACACGAATTTTGCGCGGCTCGGTATCGAAAGCTCGTCCATCGTGCGCCAATCCGCCAATGCCTGGCAGGGATGGTTCACGGCAGATTCCAAATTGATCAACGGTTTGTCGCACAGATCGTCCAGCAGCCCGAACAGCTTTTCGTGCAAATCGTCGTCGAGGCTCTTGCCTTCGGCAAAGGCGCGCACACCGAGCGCGTCGCAGTACGAGGCCAGCACCGGTATGCCTTCGCGAATGTGTTCGGCGGCGGGGCCGTTCATGACGGCGTTTAGCCGGGTTTCGAGCTGCCAGGTCCCTTGTCCTGGCGTGATGACGAACGTCGAGCCGCCGAGCCGCATCATTCCGGCTTGGAACGACGACAAGGTGCGCAGCGACGGATTGAAGAACACCAGCCCCAGGATCTTGCCGGCGAGCGCCTGAGGCTGCGGCCGTTGCTGCAGCGATTGGGCGAGCGCCAACAAATCGAGGATCTCCTCGCGCGTGAAGTCGGCGAGGTCCAAGAAGCGCTTCATGCCGGCACCTGCGACAGCGCAGCGCGCAGCTGATCGACATGTCCTTCATTCAAGATATAGGCAGGCAGCAGGCGCAGCACCTTGGGATCGCCGCTGGTGCCGGTCAGGATGCCTTTCTCGAGCAGTGCGGCCTGCACTTCCTTGGCGGGGCGCGAGGTCTTCAGGCCCAGCAAAAAGCCCGCCCCCTGCACGCCGGTGACCGGCCCGATGACGCAGGTCGTGCGAATATAGGCGGAAACCTCGCGGACGTTCGCCAGCAGCGATTCGGATTCGATGGTGTCGATCACCGCCTCCGCCACGGCGCAGGCCATGGGTCCGCCGCCGAAGGTCGTGCCCATGTCGTCATACTTGATCTGTCCCGCCACGCGCCGCGACAGCAGCAGGGCGGCGACGGGGAAGCCGTTGCCCAATGCTTTCGCCGCCGTGATGATGTCGGGCGTCACGCCGTAGTAGTTGGCGCCGAAGGGCGCACCGGTGCGCCCCATGCCGCACTGGACTTCGTCGAAAATTAGCACCGCCCCCACATCGTCGCAGCGCCGGCGCAGCGCCTCGAGCATCTTCTTGCCGACATCGTAGGCCCCGCCCACCCCTTGGATCGGCTCGACGATGACGGCGGCCGTGTCCGGGTCGACGCAGCGCTCGACGGCCGCAGGGTCGTTGCGCGGCGTGAAGCTCACTTCGAAGGGCGCGCGCGGGAAGCCGTACCACTTGCCGGCGGCACCCCAGGTGACCGCACCCGCGGCCGCGGTCCTGCCGTGCCAACCTTGCTCGAGCGCCACGGCCTTGCCGCGTCCGGTGATCTTGAAGGCCAGCTTGAGCGCATTCTCGTTCGCTTCGGCGCCGCTGTTGATCCAAAACACCGTGTCGAGCCCCAAGCCGGTGAACTTCACCAATCGGGCTGCCGCGCGCTCGCGCACCGCCATCGGCAGCGCATTGGTCTGAAAGGCCATCTGCCGTGCCTGACGCTCTAGCGCCGCCAGCCAGCGCGGGTGGCCGTAGCCCAGGCCCGCGACCGCATGGCCGCCGTAGAAATCCAAAATCTTGCGCCCGTCGCGCGCATACAGCCAAACGCCCTCGCCGTGCGCGATTTCGATCGGATACTGCGCAAATACCTGCGCCAAGTGGCTGCGCTGCACCCGGGGCGTCGCATCCATGCTCATCACCGGCGCACTGAGGAGCCTGTCTGAGTATTCCGCGTGAGCCGCTTCGCTTCAGCGAGGGAGCGGATGCCAGGCGCGCGGCGCAGGCCGTGGTCAGCGCCACGGCCAAGCCGCGCAACACCGCAGCCGCCCCTCCCCCAGCCAACCCTTCGTACCCTTGCAGATTTCGTCTCAGGCATCGTTGTCGCCTCCTTATTGGGTCTTGACCCAACCGCGTCGGCTCCGCCTCGCCTGAGACGAAATCTGCCACGGTCGCGGCCACGGGGAATACTCAGACAGGCTCCTAGGTCCAGCCGGGCGCCGGAGCGGTGAGCCCGGAGCTCTCATCGAAGCCCAGCAGGCGATTCATCCATTGCATACCACCCCCCGCGGCGCCCTTGTTCAAGTTGTCCAGTACGGCCATCACCGCAATGGAGGTGCCGTTGGTGACCGCGCCCAGGTGGGCATAATTGCTGGTTGCCACATCCTTCACCCTCGGCGGCGCCTGCACCACGCGTACAAACGGGCAGTGCCGGTAATAGGCGGTCAGCGCCTCGAGCGCGCCCGCGGTATCGATCCGCTTCTTCAGGCTCGCCTGCACGGTGACGTGGATGCCGCGCGCGAACGGGCCCGAATGAGGCACGAAATTAAACTCCGCCTCGATCCCGGTCGCGAGCTTGGCGCAGGCGGCGATCTCCGGCACGTGGCGATGGCTGAGCGCGCCATAGCTGTACAAGTCGCTGTGCCGCAGCGGATGGTGCGTGCCCTCGCTCGGGCGCCGGCCCGAGCCGGTGCTGCCGGTGATGCCGGTGATGAACAGCCGGGCGTCCGTCAAGCCAAGCGCCAGCAGCGGCACGCTCGCCAGCAGTGCGGCGGTCGCAAAGCAGCCCGGATGGGATACGTGCGGAGTCGGCGCGGCGGCCAGATGCTCCGGGACCGCGCAGGTGAATTGCCGGATCCGCGCGGGCGCGCCGTGGGCATGGTGATAGACCGATTCATAGGCGCCGGCGCTCGCGTAGCGAAAGTCCGCCGAGATATCGACGCAATGCGAACGCATCCCGCCCGTTTCGGCGGCGGTGAGCAGCCGGTCGATGATGGCGGCGGCAACCCCATGCGGCGCCGCGCAGAACAGCGCTGAGTTAGGCGTACGTGCCATCAGCGCCGCGATTTCGTCCAGGCTGGCGAAGGCGAGGTCGGGATAGGCGCTGCGTAATTGCGGAAAGGCGGCGGCGACCGCCGCACCGGGCTGGCTGTCGGACAGGATGCCCTTGAGGTCGAGCCGCGGGTGACCGGCGATCAGCCGCAACAGCTCCCCGGCTACATAGCCGGTGCCGCCGAGAACGATCGCCGGCATGCGCTCGCTCACGTGCCGACGACCCTGGCTTCGCCGACATTGCGCAGGTTCAAGCGGCAAATCAGGTAATCGCCGAGCTCGGCGGGACTCGAGATGGCGTTGAACGCCTCGACTTGCATCTGTTCGCGGATGATTTCGACCCCGACCTGATTGTCGGTCGCCGGTCCGGTGATGGCCGCGGGCTCGATGCCGAAGCGATCGCGCAGCAGCCGTACTCCGCCCCACGCGGCCACCGGATCATTCGCGGACAGCACCACCGCGCTCAGTGCGGATCTGATGTCGGGCTGCCGCAAAATCGCTTCCACCCCATAGGTGCCCAACAGCCCGTCGCCCAGCTCGAACACGATCACATCCGGCAGTCCGCTCGCCATCTCGGTCAGCATGGTGCGCGTCAATGCCGGACCGGATCGCGCCGTCGTGGTCACCACGCCCAAGTCGGTGAAAATCATGGTGCGCCGTGCGCCTGAGTCTTCAAACGCCAGGATGTCGCGGCGCAGTGACACGCCGGTCGCCTTGAACGCATCGATGATCAATCCGCGGTGGCGCATGCGCGCGATGATGGCGCAGGCCGCGGCGGTCTTGCCGGCCTCCATGCAGGTGCCGGCCAGCGCCACCACCGGCACGCCGTGCACGTTGAGCGGCGCATCGTAGTCCAATGCCTTGTAACCGGTTCGCGCCGTCACGCCGATGCGTTCGCCGAGATAGGGGAAGGCCAGAACGGCGCCCAGCACTTTGCAATCGAACGGTTTTCCCTTGTCCGGCGTCGCGGAGTCGCAGACTCCCAAGACCCCGCCGATGTTCAGCATCTGGATCACGTCGCCGGGCTTGAGCGCGTCGGGGATATGGCCTGAATAGCCGAACAATGCCTTGCGAGTCCCCAGAGCGCCGACGACCACATCACCGCGGGCCACCTTGGCCATACGGCCGCTGGTGAGCTCGAGGGTGTTGTAGGTCGATTTGTTGTTCAATACTTCGACCACCACCACGACGCCTTCCTCGCACGGAATCTCCGCGGCGATACGCAGCTCATGAGTGAGGCCCAACGACTGGGTGACCGATGCGATCTTGTCGACCACGACCGTACGCATGCCGCTCATGATTTGTCCGCCTCCTGAACGGCGGCCGGATGTCCGCCGACACGCCGGTGAAAGATCCCCGTGAGCGCCAGCATCTTCGAGAAGCCGAGCGCATCGGCTGGCGTCCATTCGCCGGCCGCTTCGCCGTAGACGCCCTTGGATGCCGCCATCAGCGAATGCGGCGAGCTCACGCCCTCCACGAACAATGAACCGGGCCGCAACAGGACGGCGACCTCCCCGGTCACGCGCGTCTGCGATGACAGGAGCAGGGCTTCGATGTCGCGGCACACCGGGTCCAGGTGCTGGCCCTCGTGCACCAGATCGCCATAGGGCGATGCCACCGAATCCTTGATGCGGGCCTGCTTGCCGGTCAGCACCAATTTTTCGAGTTCGCGATGCGCCGTCAGCAATACATCGGCAGCAGGCGCCTCGAATGCGACGCGCCCCTTGGTACCGATCACGGTGTCGCCGAGGTGAATGCCGCGCCCGATGCCAAAGGGTCCGGCCAGCGCCTCGAGCCGTTCGATGATCGCGACCGGCGCGAGCGCGGCGCCGTCGAGGCTCGCCGGCACCCCCGCGGCGAAACCAATGGTGTGCCGCTGCGGCGCCCGCGGGTTCGAGAAGGCGTCCCTCGACAGCACCCACGCGTCGTCGGGAATGCTGCCCGCGGAGGTCAACGTCTCCTTGCCGCCGATGGTGACGCCCCACAGCCCGCGATTCACCGAATACGCCGCGCCGAACGGCGGAATCGGCAATCCGTGTGTTTTGAGATACTGCAGCTGTTCCGTGCGTTTGAACGCGCGGTCGCGCACCGGGGCGATGACCGTCAGCTCCGGCGCCAGCGTGCGCAGCGCCACTTCGAAGCGCACCTGATCGTTGCCTGCGGCGGTGCAGCCGTGCGCCACCATCGTGGACTTGAGCGACAGCGCCATCTGCGCGATGGTCTGCGCCTGCAGCACGCGCTCGGCGCCGACGCACAGCGGGTACAGACCGCCGCGCCGGACATTGCCCATGATCAAAAACTTGAGCACTTGGTCGAAATAAGCCGTGCGCGCGTCGATCAAATGATGCTCGACGGCGCCGAGTTCGGCCGAGCGCTCGGCGAGCGCCGCGGCGGCCGCGGCATCGAGACCCCCCGTGTCGACGGTCACCGTGATCACCGGCCGCTGGTAGGTCTCCTTGAGCCAGGGCACGCAGAACGAGGTGTCCAGACCGCCGGAAAATGCCAGGAGAATGGGGTCAACCCGAACGGGCTCGGCGCCCTTGGGATCAGTCGTTGTCATAGGAGTCAAATTCCGAAGATGGCGTGCAGGCGTTCGCCGAGCTTGAGCTGCTCGCGGGCCCCGGCCGTCGCGATGAATATCGTGTCGTCGCCGGAAATGGTGCCGATCACCTCGGGCCAGCGGGCGGTATCGATGGCCACCGCCACGCTCTGCGCCGCGCCGACGATGGTTTTGAGCACGGTCAGGTTCGTGCCGGCGGTCTGCACGGCGCTCACGAACTGCTTGAGCGTGGAAAAATCGTTCTTCACGGGGGCGGCCTGCTCCGGCAGCACATAGCGACGCCCGAGCTTCGCCACGCCGAGCTCGCGCAGGTCGCGGCTCACGCTCGACTGGGTGGCGACGTGGCCGTGCTTGCGCAGCATCGCGACCAGCTCTGACTGGCGTCCGACCGATTGTTCGCGAATGATCTTCGCGAGCATCGTACGGCGCGCCGGGGCGTTGGAATGGTCGGCGTCGGCTCTCAACATGCTTAGTCTCGGAAGCCCAGGGGTTTGCATAAAGTTGCAGGAGTTTGCATAAAAATGCACACGCCGTCAATGCGCAAGCGCGAAATTCTTGTAGGCTAGGAGCCTGTCTGAGTATTCCCCGTGGCCTTACCTAAGGCTGATTTCGTCTCAGGCGAGGCGGAGCCGACGCGCGGTTGGGTCAAGACCCAATAAGGAGGCGACAACGATGCATGAGACGAAATCTGCCCGGTCCCGAAGGGTTGGCCGGGGGAGGGGCGTCTGCGGTGTTGCGCGGCTTGGCCGTGGCGCTGACCACGGCCTGCGCCGCGCGCCTGGCATCCGCTCCCTCGCTGAAGCGAAGCGGCTCACGCGGAATACTCAGACAGGCTCCTAGCGCATGCTGCTGGAGACCATCGAAGTCGAAACCGCCCCGAAGCCGGATGCAGCCGTGATTTGGCTGCATGGTCTCGGCGCCGACGGGCACGATTTCGAGCCCGTCGTGCCCGAAATCGTGCGCCGCGGCGAGCGCGCGTGGCGCTTCGTATTCCCTAACGCCCCGGTGCGCCCCGTCACGATCAACGGCGGCATGAGCATGCGGGCGTGGTACGACATCGTGGGATTCGATAGAGGCGCGGCCGAGGATGCGGCGGGCTTTCGCGAGAGCGAGGCGCACATTCGTCAGCTCGTCGGGAGGGAGGCCGCGCGCGGCATTTCGGCAAACCGGGTGGTGCTGGCGGGGTTTTCACAAGGCGGTGCGGTGTCGCTGTATACCGCGCTGCGCTACCCGGAACGTCTGGCCGGAGTCATGGCTCTTTCCTGTTACCTGCCGCTCCCAAACCGCCTGCCCGCCGAACGCGCGCCGGCAAACGAGGGAGCATCCATTTTCATGGCGCACGGTCTGTCCGATGCGGTGCTGCCGTTCGCCATGGGCATGCAGTCGCGCGATTTCCTGAAGAGCTTCAAATACGCGGTGGAGTGGCATCAATACCCGATGGCGCATTCGGTCTGCGAGGCCGAGATCGCCGCCATCCGCGAATTCCTGTTCCGCGTGCTCGCGTAGCGCGCCCCATCGCCCGCGGATGCACAATATTGTTACCTTCGCGTGACAGGATGTGCGGCCGGTACTAAGCTTGACGGCCGAAATTTTTTTGCGGAGCACAGTCGTGGCCAGCGCTCGATCGACGGTAGTTGGAGTGAAGGAAAACGCCGCGGTGCGGCGCCTCAGCGCCGAAGCCGACAAGGCGGCGCGCAAGGCGGAGGACGCCAAGCAGCAAGTGCGTCTGGCGAAGGCCGAGCTGAAAAAGGCGCGCAAACAGTCGAAGCTCACCAAAAAAGCGGCGAAGCAGGCCCGCAAGAAGGCTGAGGCCGCACGGGCCGCGAGCGCGCAGCGCACCGACCGGGCCCGAGCAGCGAAGGCGTCCGGCGCCGCCAAGCCAGCCATGGCCGCGAAGGCGTCGCGCAGCCCTAAATCGAGTGGCGCAGCCAAGACAGCCGCTGCGCCCAAGGGATCTCGAGCGGCCAAGTCCAAGGCCGCCAAGCTGCCTCCGGACCGCAAGCCGTCGGCGGCGGCGGTCGCGCGTTCCGTCATCAAGCGATTGGAGAGCGAACCGGCCAAGTCCAAATTGCCGGCCGCCAAATCGCAGCCAGCCGCCAATTCGCAGCCGGCCGCCAATTCGCAGCCGGCCGCCAATTCGCAGCCGGCGGAGCCTGAACCGGCGGCCATCGCATAGGGCGCCGGCCGTCGGCGGGGCTGATTTACTGGCTCGGCAACAGGATCTCGAGCACGACCACCAAGAGGAGGGCGAAGAGCAGCCCGATCAGCTGCCCGAGTACCCAGACCCCGAAGGCCTTGCGGGTTGCCAGCCCCTGAATCTCGCTGAAGCCCATGACCTGCAGCAGCACGCTCCATGCCATCAGCAGCAGGTCGGCGACGAACTGGGCGCGCAACAGCAGGGCGACGAAACCCTCGACATCGGGGCGCAGCACCTGCAGGAAGGCCGCCTCGCCGGCGAGCAGCGCCGTCAATACCCAGATGCCGAGCGATACTGCGATCGGTACGCCGCCGTAGGCGACGACGTGAAAGACCGAGTTGCGCACCGAAGTACCGCCGAGGCGCTGCCCCAGGCGCGTATAGATTTCAGCGAACAGGAACAGGCTCGCGACGCCGGCGATGGAGCCGATTATGAGCGCCTTGACGAAGATCTCCGGGACGCTGGTCGTGGCCCCGGCATTGGTCGCGCGACTCAGTGCCAACCAGCCGACCATGCCTTGCGCCGCCCCCAGCAGGTAGTCCACGCGCCCGACGGGTCGCGAGGCCAATTCGCGAAATACGCGCCTGGGCCGCAGCCACACGTCCTGCAGCGGGCGAATGGGTGGTTCCGTTATGGGTGGCGGTTCCCCTGAGGGTTCGGTAGGCAGCACCCGAGCAGCGTACGCAATCCCCATGATCGACTCCAGCATCATGCGCAGATGACAGCAGACTTTTTCGGGGCTACTCTCACAGCGAGGAGCCGTACGACCGCGAGGAGAAGACTGACCATGGCAAAGAAGAAGGGTAAAGGGAAGAAGCGTCCTGCAGCGAAAGCAAAGCGCGCAGCCGCCAAGAGCCGCACAGCGAAGAAGAAGGCGCGTCCGTCGAAGAAGGCGAGCAGGGTGAAGGTCGCCAAGAAGGCGAAGAGAGCCGCGCCCAAAAAGGCGCTGAAGAAGGCCGCGCCCGCAGCCAAGAAGGCGGCGCCGAAGCCCGCCATGAAAAAGGCCGTGGCGCCCAAGAGCTTTGCGCCGATCGCACCGGTGCCGGCACCGATCGCCGAGCCGGCCGCACCGAGGGAGCTCGAGCCGATCGCGGCGCCGACGACGGCGAGCGGTACGGAATCTTCGGCGCCCTGAACGGACGCTCGGAGTACTTACGCGCGTATCAGCCCGTGGAGGGCTGGCGAGGCGGCGCTGTCCGGGAATACACGGGTGGCCAGGGACTTCGTGTCGACGCGCATATGCTCGTCGAGAACGCCTTTGAACAGGCTGCGCAGGTCCCGCGTGGCCCTGAGGTCGCGGCCCTCGTAAAGACTGCTGCGCGCGAGGCCCGGCCAGTTGGCTACGACACGGCCGCCCTGTACCGCGCCGCCCACGAGGAAGGCGCAGCCGCCCGTCCCATGATCGGTGCCGCGAGTGCCGTTCATGGCGGCGGTGCGGCCGAATTCGGTGACGACCAGGACGGCGGTCTGCGCCCATAGCGCGCCCAATTCCTCGGCGAGCCCGCGCAGTGCGCTGTCGAGCCCGAGCAGACGCTGGGCGAGCGCTCCCTGGGCTCCGCCCTGATTGGCATGGGTATCCCAACCGCCCGCTTCGATGACGGCAATTTCCGGTCCACCCTCGCTGCGCATCAAGACGGCAGCCATGTGCGCCACGCCGCTGAGGCGATCCGCCGGCTTGCCCGCCTTCATCGCCGGGCCGGAATCCATGCCGGCGCTGCCGCCGGCGAGCTTTTCGGTCTGAACGGCCTCGCTGAGCCGGGCCGAGAACCAATCATCCTTGGAGTACAGGTCCGCCAAGCGCGCCAGCAGGTCCACGTCCATGTCGGGCGTCGCCAGCGGCGACTTCGACAGCACCGGCGCGGCGCCGCGCAGGATCAAGGGAACGTTTTGGTTGATCGCCACCGCTCGCTCGGGAAGGTGCTGGGTACTGCGCGATGGCAGTGCGGCCAGCGCCCGGTTGAGCCAGCCATCGGCGGTGCCGATGGGTTGAGTGAGCCCGTTCTCCAGCACGTTCTGGCCGTCGAAGTGCGAACGGTCGCGGTACGGCGAGGCCACCGCGTGAAACACGATCAACTCTCCGCCGAGGTAGCGTTCGTGCAGGAACCCGAGCGAGGGATGCAAACCGAAGGTGGCGTCGAGCGCGAGGGCGCCGCCGGTCGACCCGGGCGTCGCCACGCCCGGCGCAGCCGCCGGCGGCGCGATCGCCAACTCGCGATGCAGACCGGCATAGTCGGGATCGCCGTGCGGCGGCACCGCGGCGAGACCGTCCAGCGCACCGCGCAGGATCACGACCACCAGCCGCCCTGAGCCGCCGGTCTTGGCGAACAGCACGTTCGGCAGCATGGCCACCGCCGTCAGGGCGCCGCTGCTCAGGAGAAAGCGGCGGCGTGTCAGGGGAGCATGAAGCAAGCGCATCGTCATCTCCGTTGAAACTCAGGACTCAGCAACAGCAGCGCCAGCGCCTGGCTGCCCGAGGCCGCACGGCGCAGCGACGCCAGAGTTTCCGGGCGTGCAAAGCCGCCGAGGCTGGCCGCTGCGACATCCAGCGGGTCGACGCCCCGGTCGTAGCGCTCTGCGACCAGCGACGCCCATAACACCCGGTGCATCAAGGCATCCGAGCCATCCCAGCTCGTGGACGTATCCGCCCATCCGGCGGGCGACCCCGGCGTGTATTGCCGCTGACCCAGCAGATCGAAGCTGCGGATCACCTCCTCCGGCTTCTGCGGCACGACGTCGAGGGCGCGCAGCGCCGAAAACACGAAATCCTCCGGTGTCTTGAACTTGTTCATGCCCGCCACCCACGCTTCCGGCGACTCGATCAGCGCGGCATACACTTGGGGCAAATCGCCTCCGGATTTCAGGTAGACGCGGGCGAGCCGCTCTACCGCCGCCGGCGGCGGATCATCGGCAATGAAATGGCGCGCAAGCTTGGTCGCGATGAAGTGCGCGGTCGATGGGTGATGCGCGAGATCGGCGAGCACCGCCTCGCCCTGGGCCTGGCCGTCTTGGCGGTAGCTCCTGCCCATAAATGTCTTCGGACCGGGCTCGTGCAGGTTGTCGCGAAAATAAAATCGGCCCGTTTCACCGCCCGCCAGCCGGCCCTTGCCGCCGCCGATCGACCATCCCGTGATGATTTGCGCGAAGCTGGTGACGTCCTGCTGGGTGTACCCTCCATGGACGCCGAGCGTATGCAGCTCGAGGATTTCCCGGGCCAGATTTTCATTGATGCCGAACGGCCGCCTGGCGTTGCGCTGCGCGGCGAAGCGCGCCGCCTCGGAGTCCGCCCCTACCGACAATTGGTTGTCGAGAAATGCGATCATCGCCGGATGCTTCTCGACCGCGGTGAGGAGCTCGACGAATCGGCCGTTGACGTGCGGCCGGATGGCTTCGTTCTCGAGCGTTCCGCCCAGACCGAGGATTGCGCCCTTGTCCGCTGAGACCGCGAAGTGATTGCTCCAGAAGTGCACCAGCCGCTCGCCGAAGGGCTGCGCAGTGAGCGCGGCGCTTTGCGCTCGCGCCAGCACCTGGGCGCGGTAGTGTGGCCGGTAAGCGTCGCGCAGCAGGCTAAGGGCAGCCTTGGCGTCCGGTGAGGATTGCTCGATGGCCTCGCGCTTCAGCTCCTGGCCTTGCTGGCGCGCGGCCAGCAAGGCGGCGAAGATCTCATCGGAAGGCGTCAGCGACGTCGCGCCGGCCAGCGCCACCGGGCCGCGGGTTTGCGCACGCAGCCACCCGCGCGGATCGCCGGCCGCGCGGACGAGTTCGCCCGGACGGGCGCCCAGGCCAAAGCGCAAGACGGCGATCTCGGTGTGCAGCATGCAGACAGCTAACGGCGGCGCGACCTTTGGGTTGACCAAAGGTGCGGCGCAGTCAGACGTTAAGTCAAACGCCGCGATGAGCCGCCTGGGTGACTAACGCGCGGCCGGCCACGGCGCCGATTCGCGCAGCTCGCGCAGCGGGCGCTCCGCGCCGGCATCGAACCAATGCTCGATCAGGCGAAATGATATCGATTGGCGCGGGGGCAGCAGCGGCTCGCCCGCGATCAGATCCGCGCGCGTGAACCACCGCGCATCTTCCAGCTCTTTATCGTTGAGGTGTATTTCCCGGGTCAGTGCACGCGCAGTAAAGCCGAGCATCAGCGAGCTGGGAAATGGCCACGGCTGCGAGGAGTGGTATTCGATCTGGTCCACGTTCACGCCCGTCTCCTCCAGCACCTCGCGCGCCACGGCATCCTCGAGCGCTTCTCCCGGTTCGACGAAGCCCGCGATGGTGGAGTAGCGCCGGGCGGGCCACGCCGCCTGGCGCCCGAGCAGTGCGCGCTCCGCGTCGCTGACCAGCACGATGATCGCCGGATCGATCCGCGGAAACTGCTCATGACGACACGTGCGATTGGTGCAGAGAAGCACGTGTCCGCCCTTGGCGGCCACAGTCTTCGCGCCGCACGTGCCGCAGAAGCGATGCCGGCGCCGCCACGTGACCATGGCTCGCGCATAGCCCAGCACTCCCGCCTCGTCCGCCGGCAGCAGCGATGCGACGAGGCGAAGGTCCTCGAAGCGCGAGCCGGCGGGCGCGGGCGGCGGATCGGCGGATTCGATCTCGTAGGCAAAAAAGCTCACGCCGTTGAAGCGCCCCAGGAGGATCAGCTCATTGCTGTTGCGCCGCTCCGCGGGTACCTGCGCGAGGTCGAGCAGCGCTGCGCGCGGCGCGCCGACGCCCGGCGCTGCGACGCCCGGCGCTGCGACGCCCGGCGTGGCGACGCCCGGCCGATCGCCATCCGCGATGAGGCTGCGCGAGTGCCAGACGGGCACCACGCGGCTCTTTTCGTCGGCGAGCGCGTTGTCGAACCAGACCGGATCCGAGCGGAATTGCGAGGCCCGCTCCAAGTACGGACCCGCGAACACGTTCCTGGATTTCATGCGCTGAATTCTAGCAGGGCGCGGCATGCTCGTTGATGCCCCGCAACGGCGCCGCCGCGCCGCTCGGCTCGCAGTTGGCGCATGACGGGCGGCGCTTCGCCAGCAGGTCGCGCAGCCGCATTCCTCCGCACACGGGGCAGCGCGCGATGCCGAGCTCATCGCGCCGGGCGAGCGCGAGCAGCAGAAACCACGCATGTTCGAAGGAGATTCCCGCGGGTGCGTGCAGCTCGAGGTAGGCCTCATAGGCCTGACAGAGCAAAGCCCCCGATTCGAGCGAGCCGACGCGGTAGCGCGATTCGAGTCCCAGAGCGGTGCCGCACAGCAGCCCGAACACGACGAACAGGCTCGCGAGCTGCGCCGCCTGAAAGCTAAGCTCGGCATTCCTGAAGAAAAACGCCGCCTGGCGCGGCGATTTGCCGCGATGCCGAAGGACGGACCTTGCGTCGCGATTCATCACATAGCTGCGGTACAGCTTGCGGATTCGATCATCGCTCAGGCCGGTCCACTGGCGAATCGTAAAAGTGCGCGCTTCGTGGTGGATCAGGCGCAGCGCCAGGTCCAGACGCTCGCGGTCGCGGGTGTATCGGTCATCGGACACTCTCATGTGGCGGCTCCTCTTAGGTGACGGGCAATTCGTGCGGTTCCGGGCTCAAAAAGAATTTGACAGAAATTAATCACAAAGTTAGCGTGCCTGCCAAGTGGCTCCCACCCGCAATTGCGGGTGCGTTTGCTCAGGAATGCGCAGCGCAGCCGCTACTTTGAAACTCCAGAGGGTTCCCATGGGGGGCGTCATGCAGGATGCATTCGTCGGCAGCTGGGCGCGGCAGCCGCATCTCTCGGTCGAGATGCTCGGTTCGCTGCACGATCTGAATCACCGGTTCTTGGATCTGATCGGCGCGCGAGCCGGCGATTGGCGGCTCCCCGGAGCGCTGCATCTGCCCGGCGAGGTGTCCGGGCAGGTGGCGCCGCTGTCGGCCGCGCAGAGGGCGGCGGCCGCGAATTGCCCGTACGCGCTGTTCGACCTGCGCTTTCACGACACAGCGCATTGGCGGGCGCGCCTGGGCGGAGCGGGCCACTGGCGCATCGCCGACGCCACGGTGGTCGATGATGACATCGCGAGTTTCGTGCGGCTGGCGCTGTTTTATGCGTGGCACGTCGCCTCGACCGCCAAACCGGCGGCCGAGCTGCTGCTGGGTATGAACGCGAACACGGCGGCGGCCTTCCGCGGTGCGAGGCTCAACGGTCTTCAGGCTCTCGCCGCGAGCGAAGCGGCCAATCTGACCGCGCGCTGGTGCACGAGCGGCGCCTACTGGAGCGCCCTGATGGGCGCCGCGTCGCGTGCGGACGCAGCGCGGCTGCGAAAGGTTCAGCTGTTCGGCGTGCAGCTCGCGGCCGCCGCACGCCTGCCGTAGGGCTCGAGGGCCGGCGAACGCTAAGTTGCGGGCGAAGCCTCGCGCGGTTTAGTCTACGCGGCTCCATGCAAGCACTCGTCCTTCGTCAGCTCACCAAGACTTACAAAAACGGCATCAAGGCGCTCAAGGGCATCGATCTCGAAGTGGCGGAGGGCGATTTTTTCGCGCTCTTGGGCCCGAACGGCGCCGGCAAAACGACGGTCATCGGCATCGTGACCTCGCTGGTCAACAAGACCAGCGGCATCGTGGAAGTTTTCGGCCACGATATGGATCGCGAGCTCGAAGCGGCGAAGTCCTGCATCGGCGTGGTGCCGCAGGAAATCAATTTCAACATGTTCGAGACGCTGTTCACCATCGTGGTGAACCAAGCGGGCTTCTACGGCATACCGCGGCCCCTGGCGAAGCAGCGAGCGGAAAAATACCTCAAGCAGCTGCAGCTGTGGGAACGCCGCAACTCCATCGCCCGCTCGCTCTCAGGCGGCATGAAGCGGCGCCTGATGATCGCGCGCGCGCTGATGCACGAGCCGAAGCTGCTGATCCTGGACGAACCGACCGCCGGCGTGGACATCGAAATCCGCCGCTCGATGTGGGACTTCCTGCGCAACATCAACGACGAGGGGACGACGATTATCCTGACCACGCACTATCTCGAGGAGGCCGAGAGTCTCTGCCGCAACGTCGCCATCATCGAGAGCGGGCGCATCATCGAGCGCGACAGCATCGCGAACGTCCTGCGCAAGCTGCAGGCGGAAACCTTCGTGCTCAACTTGAGCCAGTCGCGGGCCGCACCGCCGCAGCTGCCGGGGTTCGCCACGCATCTCACCGACGATCACACGCTCGAGATCGAAGTGTCGAAGGGGCAGAGCCTGAACGACATTTTTGCGCAGCTTTCGCTGCAGGGCATCCGCGTGAACAGCATGCGCAACAAGGTCAACCGCCTCGAGGAGCTGTTCATCCGCCTGGTCGACGACAGCGTCCGCTCCGCCGTCAAGGAGTCCTAGAAAATGCCGGCCTCGCGCGCTCGCACCGAGTGGGTGGGATTCAGCACCATCGTGATCCGCGAGTTCAACCGCATCGTGCGCATCTGGGGCCAGACGATCGTTCCGCCGACGGTCACGGCCACGCTGTATTTCGTGATTTTCGGCAGCCTGATCGGCAAACGAGTCGGATTGGTGGGCGGATACGACTACATGCAGTTCATCGCGCCCGGGCTGATCATGATGACGGTGATCACGAATTCCTACGGCAACGTGGTATCGTCCTTTTTCGGCGCCAAGTTCGGCAAGCACCTCGAGGAGCTGCTGGTGTCGCCGATGCCCAACTGGCTGATCCTGTCCGGATACATCGCCGGAGGCGTCCTGCGCGGGATACTGGTCGGCTCGGTGGTGACCATCGTCGCGCTCTTCTTCACCCGCCTTGCCGTGCAGCACGTCATAGCCATTTGCTCCGCCGTGCTGCTGACCAGCGTGGTCTTCTCGCTCGGCGGATTGATCAACGCGCTGTTTGCCAAGAACTTCGATCACATCTCCTGGTTCCCGACCTTCGTGCTCACGCCGCTCACGTACCTGGGCGGCGTGTTCTACTCCGTCAAGATGCTGCCGGGCTGGGCGCAAGTCGTCTCGCGCGTCAACCCCATCCTCTACATGGTCAGCGCATTCCGCTACGGCTTTCTCGGCACGACGGACGTGGATCTCGGATTGGCTTATGGCATCATGCTTTCAGCCGCGGTGTCGATGTTCGCGCTCGCGGTCACCCTGTTGAACAAAGGCACCGGCATCCGCGACTGAACGCCATGTTCCTCATCGCTGCCGTTGTCGTGTATCGTGCGACCTGACGGTTGAGACAATATCAAGGAGATGACTGATGACCGAAGAAAAGCAGCAAAAGTTCACCGCCAAGGTGCGCCGCGGTCTGGTGTGGGTACACTCGGTCGCCAACGCCGAACTTGCGAAGAAAAAGGCGGAGGCGACCGGCGTTAGGATAGAAGGATTCACGGCCAGCGAGCTGGCGGACGTCGAGTCCGCTTTGACTTGGATCGGCCAAAACAAGGAATCGAAGAGCTCTGAGCCCGCCTAGGCTCCGAGATCGGGCGGTGCATCATCCGGTGTTTCCATTGCGCGACACCGTGCGCGCAGATTCGCGGCGGCGTTATATAGTGCCGTCGCGGATCTGCGGATGAGATTCAAAGGAGTGCGCAACACCATCGCCATGGCCCGAAAACGTGCTTTAGTCGTCGACGATTCCAAGTCGGCCCGCGTCATCCTGAGCCGCATGCTCGAGAAATACGACATTGAAGTCGACATGGCCGAATCCGCCGAGCAGGCCATTGAATATCTGCAGCACGATCGTCCCGATGCGATCTTCATGGACCATCTGATGCCCGGCATGGACGGACTGCAGGCGGTCCAGACGATCAAGGGGAATCCTCAGACGGCCATGATCCCGATCATGATGTACACCTCGCAGGAAGGCGAGCTGTATGTCGGTCAGGCGCGTGCGTTGGGCGCGATGGGTGTGCTGCCGAAGCAGGTCAGGCCGGTCGATGTATCGAAGGTGCTGTACGAGCTGCATCTGCTGCCGGATCGGCGCGATCTGGATGAACCCGCGTTTGCGCCGGTGGAACTGCAAGCCGCTGCGCCGGCGCCGGCCGCAATAGGGGCACCGCCGGGCCCAGCGGTGCCCGTGGGGGACTGGGGACGCCGCGTCGAGGCCGCCGTCAAACAGCAATCCGTCGACCTGCGCCGCTTCGTCGTCGCGAGCCTCGACAGCTTCGCCGCTCGGTTGGTGGCCGATCTGCGCCGCACGGCCCCGGCCCCAACCCCTGTCGCGGAACCGCTGCCCCCGCCGAAGCATCCGCCGATGTGGCCGTGGGCCGCGGGCATCGGTGCGGCATGCCTGGTCGCTGTCGCATGTGCGCTGCTTTGGGCCACGTCGCGCGTGGATTTGGCGAAGGCGCGCACCGAGCTCGCCGCGCTGCGCGCGGCCAACGCCGATCTGCAGCGCACACGCGAGCAGCTCGCCGGCACCGTCAAGGATTTGAGCGCCGCGGCCGCGGCGAACGCGGCGAATGCGTCGGGCGCAATGACTTCCGGCGCAGGGCCTGCCGGCGCTGCGGCGGGGCTGCCGCGCTCCGAGCCTGTTCCCTACGGTGAATTGCCGTTCGACCACAACCGGCTCGACGTGCTGCGCGATTTGCTGACGAAGCTAGAGGCGCAGGGCTTTCGCGGAGTGGTCAAGGCCACGAGCTCGGCGGGAATATTTTGCCTCAGCGGAAATGCGACCGACGGCTTTGCGCCGGCCGGCGCGAGTCTGCCGGCCAGCAAATGCGATCTGGTGGGCAACCCATTCGAGGAGTCCTTGTCCGGGCAGCAGCGCCAATCGATCGCATTCGCCAATCTGATCGCCGGTGTCCGGCAGCGGACTTCGGGCGCCATCACGGTCGCCCTGGAAAATGTCGGTTCCTCGCGAGCGGCCGCTCAATATCCTCCGCGCAATGAATCGCTCACGGCCGGCGAATGGAACCGGGCTGCCGCCGCGAACAACCGGGTGGAATTCGCGGTAGAGCCCAATGTATCGCAATAGCTGAAGCCTCCTAGAACGCGACTCTGACGAAAAACTGCGGACCCTTGGTATCGAGATCGAGATAGCCGCCAGACGTGTTTTGGCTGTCCGAGAGATGAACCTTGATGTCGGTGAAGCCGAGCGCGAAGGACACGTTGGGACGGAATCGGTAGAGCGCGTCCAATTCCAGAAAGCCGAGCGATCCGTCGAGATTGTCGAAATGCAGGCTCAAGTACTGGATGCGTCCGTCGAAATAGAATCGCTTGCTCACCGCCCAGGTGGCATCGAGACCCGGCGCGGGAAATGGACCCGCCAGGTCCTTCATCTGATTCACGTGCTGGGCCGGCGATTGCACCTTCACCTGCGCCTGGATGTCGACGCTGTCCGCGCCCACCATCGCCGCGAACTCGAGTTTCTCGCTGCGATAAAAGGAATAAGCGTAGGTGATGCCGAGCACGCGGAAGTTCAGCAGCGACTGCACCGGGTCGCCGACCTGCAGCACCGCATCGCGAAACACGATCGGCTCGGTCAAGGTGGCGTTGCCGGTTCGGTCGAGTGTGAAGTAGTCGAAGAAGATCCGGTTGCGGCTGCCGGCGCGCACCATGGCTTGAAATTTGGGCTCGATGTCGCTCTTGCTCAGTCCCAGCTGGTCCTCTCCGTTGATGACCGTGCCCGGCGTGCCGGTGCTGCTGTCCACCTGCAGCGTGGTGGTCGATGACAGGTCCATGATGCCGAGAGACACGCGTACGCGGTCATTGGTCGGGCTGAAATAGCCGTCGTCGGCGTGTGCGAGCGTCGCCAGGAGCGCGAGGCTCGCCGCGATGCCGTACTTGATCATGTAGCCCTCCTCAATACCAACTGATCCGTCGCCGCCCGCCGGGGTCTTACGGCCAGCGAGGGGCCGATCAGCTCCAGTACATGCGCGGATGCCGCGCGCCAACCGGTGAGTTTGCCCCCATAGATGCCGAGGACGCGCGGATGCGGATCACGGTCGGCGGTAAAAATGGTCTCTCGCGACCGCTCGAAGGCCGCTTGATTGGCGGCGGGCAGTACACGCAGGCCGGCGAAGCGCTGCAGGATGTCCGCGCGCGACATTGCCTGCACGGCCGGGAAGTAGTGGCGCGCCACCCTCAGCAAGTATTCCTCCTCCTGCGGCAGCGGCTGTACCTGATCGGGGTCCCCCCGATAGGCGGTCTCCGTCGTGCCGATCAGTGTCGCTCCTTGCCAGGGCATGACGAAGACGGCGCGGCCGTCGCTCGGACTTTCCACGTAGTAGATGCCCGCCGTCACTCGCATCGGGATCGCGATATGCGTGCCCTGAACGAGATCCACGTCGGGAATCGGTATGGCGGGCCTCACGGCGCGGGCGACCTCGGTGGCCCACGGGCCGGCTGCATTCACGAGCACCCGTGCACGGCATTCGATCCGCGAACCGCTGCGTTCGAAGACCACCGTGACGCCCTTGTCCTGAAGCTCGGCCGCCAGGAACTTTGCCGGCATCGCCAGCTCGCCCCCGAGCGCAAGGGCGGACTCGACCACTGCACGGGTCAGCTGCGCATCGTCGGTCTGCGCGTCGTAATAGCGGATCACGGCATCGAGATTGCGAGTTTCGAGCCCGTCGAGCCGCGGCCAGTCGCGCCTGGGGACGCTGCCGAAGCGGGTGCTGGCGTCGAAACCGCCCAGCAGGGCGTACACCGAAAGCCCCAATTTCAGCTGCCAGGGGCGGCGGCAAGTCTCGGCATAAACGGGAATATAGAAGGGCTTCAGCTGTACCAGTTCCGGGGCAATTCGCAGATGCACGGCGCGCTCGCGCAAACTCTCGCGCACGAGCGCGAATTGGCCCGACTCGAGATAGCGCAGCCCGCCGTGAATCAGCTTGCTCGAGCGGCTCGAGGTACCGCTCGCGAGCGCGTGCTTCTCGAGGAGCAGTCCGCTGTGGCCGGCCGCAACAGCGGCCTGCAGCACGCCGGCTCCGTGAATACCCCCGCCGACGATGATCACATCGTATTCTTTCATTGGACCGAGGAGCCTGTCTGAGTATTCCGCGTGAGCCGCTTCGCTTCAGCGAGGGAGCGCATGCCAGGCGCGCGGCGCAGGCCGTGGTCAGCGCCACGGCCAAGCCGCGCAACACCGCAGACGCCCCTCGCCCAGCCAACCCTTCGTACCCTTGCAGATTTCGCCTCATCCGTCGTTGTCGCCTCCTCGTTGGGTGCTAACCCAACCACGTCGGCTCCGCCTAGCCTGAGGCGAAATCTGCCGCGGTCGCGGCCACGTGGAATACTCAGACAGGCTCCTACAGTGCGCGCATGGAGGCTAGGATGAGGGAATATCCGCAAACACACAAAACTTCCGATCTCTGTCGCCATTAGCGAACAGATGCACTCGAGACTTCATTTGCCGTCGCGCTTCTCCTCGAATTGCAGCATCGGCTCGCCCGATGTGACCTCGATTTCTCCGTCGACGATCGCGCCTCTGGCGATCGCGATGGTGCGCGCACTGACTCTGCCGCGGATCACGGCGGTGTAGCCGATTTCCAATCTGCCCTTCACCGAGAGGCCGCCGAAGATCTTGCCGGCGACGATCGCCTGCTCGGCCTGAATGTTGCCGTGCCAACTGCCGCTCACCGCCAGATTCAAGCCGCCTCCCAGATCCCCGTCGCCGTGCACTTCGCCCGAGACCACGAACGGACCGTCGCCGCGAATATCGCCTACGACCACGGAGTCGGCCCCGATGACGGTCGGGGTCGCGGTAGTGATCTCGAAAAACCGGCGTTTGGGTATGCTCAACAGGCGCTTGGGAGTGCTCATTGGAGCTTATTTACCCTATCCGGGCCGGTAGCTGATGTGACGAGCTTGGCGGCGCCGACAGACGCCGCAAATCCACGTAGAATGGCGCTTCTTTAGGGGAAACGGCTCGTTTGAGCGGGACAATGGTCAGCAATAAATTCGTACTGCTCGTCTGTTGCGCGATGTTGTTCGCACTTTCCGGCTGCAGCCGCCAGCAGAGCGACTGGCAAAAGGCCCGGGAGACCAACACCGCGGAGTCGTATGAGCAATTCTTGAAGAACTACCCGAGCGGTGAATTCTCTGCCCAGGCCCAGGCTCGCGCCAAAGAACTCCATGAAGAGCGCGACTGGCAGAAGGCACGGGACGCCGACACGCTGGAAGCCTACCAGGCGTTCGTGAAACAGTATCCGGAAGGAAAATGGACGGAGGAAGCGCGGATCCGCGTGGAGAACTTCACCCTGGCGCAGACTCCGGCGGGCGCTGCGCAGGGCGGCGCGGCGGGAAGCCCGCAAGGCGCCGCTGCGCCCGCGGCCGCTGGGCCCGCAGCCACTGCACCCGCAGCAGCGCTACCGGCGCAGCCGGCCGCCGGCACGGCGTCCCCATCGAGAGCGGGATCCTACGGCGTTCAGCTCGGAGCCTTCAAATCGGGCGCTGCCGCCGCCAACCGGCGCTGGGCGCACTTGCAGAAGCAATACCCGAAGCTCCTTTCGGGGCTGTCCTCGAAAGTGGCGCCGAAAAAGACGGCGACCGGGACGCTCTATCGGTTGCAGGCATTCGGCGTGTCGGAGAAGCGCGCACGCGCGATCTGTAATGATCTGAAGGCTCACTCGCAGGCCTGTGTCGTGGTACGGCCGGCGCGTGCCTGAGTGCTGGTCAACGCACGTCACCTCACTGACAATTCTTGTCAGTCCGGGAGCGCCAAACAGACGCTCTGCGCTTATCGGAAAATCATAACTCTCTGAATTTTCGCGGATTTCTTGCTTGGCATGCGGATTGCTTCACTTCCGTCATCGAGCCCGCTCCTATAAGGCCAGTAACGGATGAAATCGGAAATCATCGCGATGCTGATACCGGAAGGTAACCCCGGAGCCACTTTGCTGATGCGGCGCGGCGACGGCCAGTTTGCCTTCGCGCGAATCGACGCGCGAGTGGCCGCCGCGGCACGTCTGGCCGCACGGCTGAATCGCAAGGGTGCCCGCGGCGCGGGTCAAAGCGAATTTGACGAGTGCTTCGGAATGGTTTGAGTGTTGATGTTTGAGTCGATGTTTGAAGTTGATGTTTTTATCGTTTGTGTTTTCCCCTTTGGTCGACTCTTGGCGCCGCGATTTAGCTTCCCCCGCTCGCGGCGCCTTTTTTTTCGAGTGCATACGCACGCATCGATGAATCATCGGTGATGCCGAGCTGCGAGTCGGTGATGCCGAGCTGCGAGAGCACGAAGGCGTATTCCATGGCAGTCTCGCGATAGCGCTGGAAGCGCCCAGACTTGCCGCCGTGCCCCGCCTCCATCTCGACGTGCAACAGCAAGGGATTCCGATCGGTCTTGAGCGCGCGGAGTTTGGCGACCCATTTGGCGGGCTCGTAGTACTGCACCTGGCTGTCCCACAGGCCGGTGGTCACCAGCATCGCCGGATAGGCCTGCGCGCGCACGTTGTCGTACGGCGAATAGGCCAGTATGTAATCGTAGCATTTCGCATCCGCAGGGTTGCCCCACTCATCGTATTCATTGGTGGTGAGCGGGATGCCTTCGTCGAGCATGGTCGTGAGGACATCGACGAACGGCACCTGGGCGACGACGGCGCGGTAGTCCTGCGGGCTCATGTTCGCCACGGCCGCCACCAACAGTCCGCCGGCGCTTCCACCCATGGCGAAGATCTTCGTTTGGTCGGCGTAGCGTTCGGCGACGAGGTAGTGGGTGACGTCGATGAAATCCGTGAAGGAATTCTTCTTGTGCAGCAAGCGCCCGTCGTCGTACCAGGCCCGGCCCATTTCCTGGCCGCCGCGCACATGCGCGATCGCGTACACGAAGCCGCGGTCGAGCAGGCTCAGGCGCGCCGATGAAAAGGTGGGGTCCATGGACAGTCCATACGCGCCGTAGGCGTATTGCAGCAGCGGCGCGGTGCCGTCCCGCATGAAGCCCTTGCGGTAGACCACGGACACCGGTACGCGTTTGCCGTCGCGCGCCGGCGCGAACAGAAATTCGGTTTGATAATCCTCGGGATCGAAACTGCCCACGACGGGATCGCGCTTGAGCAGTGTCCTCTGGCCGCTGCGTACGTCGTAGTCATAGACCGTGGTCGGCGTCGTGAGCGAGGAATAGCTGTAGCGCACGACGTCGGTGTCGAGCTCCGGATTCGAGGAAATGGCCATGCTGTACGCCGGCTCGTCGCTCGAGATGAAGAATTCGGAAGCGGGCGGCTGAGCGATGGCCGGCTGAGCGATGGTCGGCTGAGCGATGGTCGGCTGAGCGGCGCCCGCGGCAGGAGGCAGCGGCACGATGCTGATTTTTTTGAGGCCGCCGTTGCGTACGCTCAAGGCGATGAAGCGCTCGAATACTTCGAAGTCCTGGATGAACGTGTCGTCCCGGTGGGGCACCACGTCCTGCCAGTGGGCGCGGCCCGGCGCCCCGCCGATAGGCGTCTGCATGAGGCGAAAATTCAAGGCCTGCCAATTGGTGCGAACGATGAAGCGATCGCCTAGGTGCTCGATCTGGTATTCGTGATCGCGTTCGTGGGGCAGAAACACTTGAAAGGTCAGGGACGGATCGTCGGCCTCGGCATATCGCCACTCCGAGGATACGGTGCTCTCCATGTGGATGAAAATGAAGCGTTCTGACTTGGATTTGGCGACGCCGGTGTAGAAGCTCTTGTCGGCCTGCGTGAATACCGCCTGATCAAGCTGCGAATCCTGTCCGACCCGATGTTTCTTGATGTACAGCCCGAGCAGGGTTTCCGGGTCCTTTTCGACGTACAGCACGGTGGCGTTGTCATTGGCCCAGGCAACGTCGGATTCGACCCCGCCTATCGCATCCGGCAGCACCTCGCCGCTGATCAGATTCTTGAAGCGCAGGCCGTACTGGCGCCTGCCGACCGTGTCCTCGCAGAAAGCCAGCCAGTTCGAATCGGGCGACACCTCGACCGCGCCGATCTGATAGTAATCATGGCCCGCGGCGCGGCCTAGCGCGGCCCGCTCGTTCGCATCCAGCAGGATCTGTTCAGGTGCGTCGAGCGAGGACTTGCGGCGCGCAAAAATCGGATGCTCCTTGCCCGGCTCGAAGCGCGCGTAGTACCAGTGGCCATGCTTGCGGTACGGGACGGTGGCATCGTCGGGCTTCAGGCGCCCGATGATCTCCGTATACAGCCTCTCTTCGAGCAGATGGACGCCCGCCAGCAGCCGCTCTTTATGGGCATTCTCGGACTTGAGATAGGCGAGCACCTCGCCGTCCTGCCGATCGTCGTCGCGCAGCCAATAATAGGGGTCGGCGCGCTCGCCATGCGGTGATGCGACGGTGTGCGGGCGGCTGGCGGCTATGGGGGGGTCGGCTTTGTCGGGCAGAGTCATTGACGTTCACTTGTCCTTGCGTCGGGCTGGAGTATAGTCAAGCGGACCAGCGGTTCGGAGGTTGACTAGGGAGGTTGACTATGCAGACCGTGAGTCAATTGCTGCACGTCAAAGGCGGCCAAATATTCTCCATCGCGCCGACCGATTCGGTACTGCGGGCAATCGAAATAATGGCCGACCAGCATATCGGTGCGCTGCTCGTCATGCAGCACGGCTCACTGATCGGCATCGTCTCAGAGCGTGACTATGCCAGAAAGGTCATTCTGAAAAACCGATCCTCGCATGACACGCCGGTGAGCGACATCATGACCTCGCCGGCGCTGACCGTGACACCCGCGGACACCATACATCATTGTATGCAGGTCATGACCGAGCACCGCTTCCGCCACTTGCCGGTCATGGAATCCGGCCGTGTGGTGGGCATGCTGTCCATCGGGGACCTGGTCAAGGCCGTGATGGAGGAGCAGAGCTTGCACATCGCGGAGCTCGAGCGCTACATCGCCGGTTGACCCGTGGGCGGCCGGTTGCCATTGCCGGTTGACGACATTCGCCGCCTCGGTATCATGAGATATGCACTGGGCGCTTGAGCCCGGTGGCCCCACCTGGCGCCGCAATTAATTTGAGCGGGCCTAGAACCGAGTTAAGTCATTGTTTCGCAAAGATCTCTGCGGGTCTGCTGCAGAGGTGCGGGTGAGCTTGAGAATTCCAGAGCACGAGACCTCGTTGAGCGGCACGGATCCTGGCCAGGGGGGACGGATGTGCGTGCCCGCGACTGGGGCCTGTATCGATCCGCCTATGAACGGGATTCCTGCGGCTTTGGCCTGATCGCGAGCCTCGACGATCAGGCGAGCCATTGGGTGCTGCAGACCGCGATCAGTTCGCTCAACCGGCTGACGCACCGCGGCGCGATCGCCGCCGACGGGAAAACCGGCGACGGCTGCGGTCTGCTGATCAAGACGCCGGCGCGCTTTCTGCGCGCCGTGGCCGCGGAGGCGCGGATCTCGCTGGGCGTGCAGTTTGCCGCGGGGCTGGTCTTCCTGAACCACGACCAGCCCAGGGCCGCCGAGGCGCGCCGCGTGCTCACCGCGCAAATCGAGCGCGAGAAAATGAGCGTCGCCGGTTTTCGGGTGCTGCCCGTGGACCCCTCCGCCTGCGGTCTGGAGGCGCTGAAGACGCTGCCGCACATCGAACAGGTATTCGTGAACTCGAGTGCGGACATCGACGAGGCCACTTTCAACCGGCGGCTGTACATGGCGCGGCGCCGCGCCGAGAAGATCCTGGAGCCGATCGATCCCGTGTTCTACATCCCGTCCCTCTCGGCGAGCACCATCGTCTACAAGGGCATGGTGATGCCGCAGCACCTCGCGCAGTTCTATCCCGACCTCAAGGATCCGCGCATGGAGGCCTCGGTGGCGGTGTTCCACCAGCGCTTCTCCACCAACACGCTGCCCCAGTGGCGCCTCGCGCATCCGTATCGCTATCTCGCGCACAACGGCGAGATCAACACGGTGCAGGGCAATCGTTCATGGGCGGTGGCGCGCGGGCCGCTGTTTCGCTCGCCCCTGCTGCCCGACTTGGGCGACGTGCTGCCGGTGGTGTCGCTGACCGGATCGGATTCATCGTCGCTCGACAACATGCTCGAACTGCTGCTGGTGGGAGGGCTCGATCCCATGCACGCGATGCGCATGCTGGTGCCGCCGGCGTGGCAGTCGGTCGACATGATCGATCCCGATCTGAAGGCGTTCTACGAATACTATGCGACGCACATGGAGCCGTGGGACGGTCCCGCCGGCATCGTGCTCACCGACGGCCGCTATGCCTGCTGCACCCTGGACCGCAACGGGCTGCGCCCCGCGCGCTGGGTCATTACCAGGAATCGGCACATCACCATCGCCTCCGAAGCGGGCGTGTGGGATTACCGGCCGGAGGATGTGGTGCGCAAGGGCAAGCTCGGGCCGGGCGAGATTCTGGCGCTCGATCTGCAGACCTCCGAGCTCATGGATACCAAGCAGGTCGACGATCTGTTGAAGAGCCGGCACCCGTACAAGGCGTGGCTCAAGAAGGGCGTGCGCTACCTGCAGACCGATCTGATCGACCCGCGCCTTGCCGCGGAGCCATTCGATCGCGACACCCTCGCGCTGTTTCAAAAAATGTTCAACGTCTCGGCCGAGGAGCGCGATGAGATCATCCGCGTACTCGCCGAGGACGAGAGCGAAGCGGTCGGCTCGATGGGGGACGACACGCCGATGCCCGTGCTGTCGAAGAAGGTGCGTTCCCTGTACGACTATTTCCGACAGCAGTTCGCGCAAGTGACGAATCCGCCGATCGATTCTCTGCGCGAAAGCATCGTCATGTCGCTGCAGACGCAGATCGGCCCCGAGTGCAACATCTTCGTGCCGGCGCCGCAGCATGCCGAACAGATCGTGCTGAGCTCTCCCGTGCTCTCGCAGCGCAAGCTGCGCCAGATCATGGGATTGGAGGACTCGGGCGTGCCGCACGAGTTCGTCGATCTGCAATACCCCGCCGAGATGGATCTTAGAACCGCGATCCTGAAGGTGTGCGATCAGGCGGAAGCGGCGGTGCGCGCCGGCAAGCTGGTGCTGCTGCTGTCCGATCGCTATCCGGTGAAGGACAAGATACCCGTACACGCGCTGCTCGCCACCGGAGCGGTGCATCACCGCCTGGTGAGGACGGGCCTGCGCTGCAAGTGCAACATCCTGGTCGAGACCGGCACGGCGCGCGACGCACACCATTTCGCCTGTCTCATCGGCTATGGCGCAACCGCCGTCTACCCGTATCTCGCGTATCAAACCCTGTTCGATCTGATGCGCAAGGGCGCGCTTAAAATGGACGCCGACACTCGCCAGGAGCTCGGCCGCAGCTACCGGCGCGGCATTCGCAAGGGGCTCTTCAAGATCATGTCCAAGATGGGCATCTCGACCATCGCGAGCTACCGCAGCGCGCAATTGTTCGAGATCGTCGGCTTGAGCGATGAGGTGGTGTCGCTGTGCTTCGAAGGCTCGGAGAGCCGCATTCAAGGCGCGGACTTCGCCGACTTGAAGGCCGACGCCGAGTATTTGTCCCGCCGGGCGTGGGATCCGACGGAAAGCGTGAGCCAGGGCGGCTTGCTCAAGTACATGCACGGCGGCGAGTACCACATGTACAACCCCGACGTGATCGCTCTGCTGCAGTCGGCGGTGATGACGGGAGACTACGGGCAGTACCGGCAGTTCGCCGCGCTGGTCAACGAG
This sequence comes from uncultured Gammaproteobacteria bacterium, assembly GCA_963837045.1. Classification (GTDB taxonomy): domain Bacteria; phylum Pseudomonadota; class Gammaproteobacteria; order Steroidobacterales; family Steroidobacteraceae; genus Bog-1198. The sequence goes on along the minus strand of CAWIMA010000008.1, from coordinate 274,477 downwards.
CGCCCCGTTTCCTGCATCCGCGATCTGCTGAAACTCACTCCCCGCGCCGCCATCGCGATCGGCGAGGTGGAGCCGGTGGCGGACATCCTCGCGCGCTTCGACAGCGCCGGCATGTCCCTGGGCGCGCTGTCGCCGGAGGCGCACGAGGCTCTGGCGATCGCCATGAATCGCCTGGGCGCGCGCTCGAATTCGGGCGAGGGCGGCGAGGATCCGCTGCGCTACGGCACTGAGAAAAATTCCAAGATCAAACAGGTCGCCTCCGGCCGCTTCGGCGTGACGCCCGAATACCTGATCAATGCCGAGGTGCTGCAGATCAAGATCGCGCAGGGCGCCAAACCCGGCGAGGGCGGGCAGCTGCCGGGACACAAGGTGAATGAGATGATCGCGCGCCTGCGTTTCGCGCGCCCCGGCGTCGGCCTGATTTCCCCGCCCCCGCACCACGACATCTATTCCATCGAAGATCTTGCGCAGCTGATCTTCGACTTAAAGCAGGTCAATCCGCAGGCGCTGGTTTCGGTCAAACTGGTGGCCGAGCCCGGGGTCGGCACGGTGGCGGCCGGAGTCGCCAAGGCCTACGCCGACCTCATCACCATCTCAGGCTATGACGGCGGCACTGGCGCGAGCCCCCTGTCCTCGATCAAATATGCCGGCACGCCGTGGGAATTGGGGCTCGCAGAAACCCATCAGACACTGCGCGCGAACGAATTGCGCCATCGGGTGCGCCTGCAAACGGACGGCGGCCTCAAAACCGGGCTCGACGTCATCAAGGCGGCGCTCATCGGCGCGGAAAGCTTCGGCTTCGGCACGGCCCCGATGGTGGCGCTGGGCTGCAAGTATCTGCGCATCTGCCATTTGAACAACTGCGTCACCGGGGTCGCCACGCAGCACAATGTGCTGCGCGCCAAGTTCTTCATCGGCTTGCCGGAAATGGTGATGAACTATTTCAGGTTCGTGGCCCAGGAATGCCGCGAGATCATGGCTGCCATGGGCGTACGCCGCCTCGCGGAGCTGATCGGCCGCACCGAGCTTCTCGAGATCCTGCCGGGCGAGACCTCCAAGCAGCGCAAGCTCGACCTCAAGCCGGTGCTGGCGAACTCCGCCCTGGTGTCGAACACACCGCAGTTTTGCATCGATCCGCGCAACCAGCCCTACGACAAGGGGGCGCTCGGCGAGCGTATGCTGCTCGACATGCAGGAGGCGATCGCGAATAAATCCGGCGGCGCATTCTCCTATCTCGTCAGCAATTATCACCGCTCGATCGGCGCGCGGGTGTCGGGGGAAATCGCCAAGCGCTGGGGCAACAGGGGCATGAGCGAGGCGCCGCTGATCGTCACGCTCAAGGGGTCCGCAGGACAGAGCTTCGGCGTGTGGAATGCGGGCGGGCTGCATTTGCAGCTCGAGGGTGAAGCGAACGATTACGTCGGCAAGGGCATGGCAGCGGGCAGAATCGTGCTCAAGCCGCCGGCGGGTTCGGCATTCATCGCGCGCGAGACGGTGATCATGGGAAACACCTGCTTGTACGGCGCCACGGGCGGCGAGCTGTTCGCCGCCGGCACCGCGGGCGAACGCTTTGCGGTGCGCAATTCCGGCGCTCTGGCCGTGGTCGAAGGAACGGGCGATCACTGCTGCGAGTACATGACGGGCGGCGTGGTGTGCGTGCTCGGGCGCACGGGCGTGAATTTCGGCGCCGGCTTCACCGGCGGATTTGCCTACGTGCTCGACATGGAGCGGGATTTCGTCGACCGCTACAACCATGATCTGATCGACATCCACCGCGTATCGCCCGAAGGCATGGGAACTCACGTGCAGCATTTGCGCGGCCTCATCGAGCAGCACGTCGTGGCCACCGGCAGCGTCTGGGGTACGCAGCTCCTGAACGATTTTCGCACCTACATCGGCCGATTCTGGGTGGTGAAGCCGAAAGCGGCGGCGATCGATTCGCTGCTGGTCAATCTGCGTCGCGCCGCGTGATCGCGGGCCCGCCGCCATGTCCGACAATCACCTGCAGTTTCTCGACATCCCGCGCCGCGATCCGGACAAGCTTCCCGTCGAGGTGCGCACCACAGAGTTCCGCGAGATCTATGCGCAGTACAGCGCCGAGGCAGCCGCGCAGCAGGCGGGGCGGTGCATCGCCTGCGGCAATCCCTTCTGCGAATGGAAATGCCCCGTTCACAACTACATTCCGAATTGGCTGGCGCTGATCGAGGCGGGCAAGCTGTTCGAGGCGGCCGAGCTCTCCCATCAGACCAATTCGCTGCCCGAAGTGTGCGGGCGCATCTGTCCTCAGGATCGGCTGTGCGAGGGCGCGTGCACCCTGAACGACGGCATAGGCGCGGTGAGCATCGGCGCCATCGAAAAGTACATCACGGACGAGGCGTTCAAGCAGGGCTGGAAGCCCGACCTGTCGCACGTGGTGCGCACCGGCAAGCGCGCCGCGATCGTGGGTGCCGGACCCGCCGGCCTTGCGTGCGCGGACGTGCTCGCGCGCGGCGGCGTGACCCCCGTGGTGTTCGACCGCCATTCGAAGATCGGCGGTCTGCTGACCTTCGGCATACCGCCGTTCAAGCTCGAGAAACAGGTGCTGGACAAGCGCCGCGAGATCATGGAGTACATGGGAGTCGAATTTCGCTTAAGGTGCGAGATCGGCCGCGACATCGCATTCGAGGATCTCGCCCGCGAGTTCGATGCGGTGTTTCTCGGCATGGGCACGTACACCTACGTCAAGGGCGGCTTCGCCGGCGAAGACCTCCCGGGGGTGCACGAGGCGCTGCCGTACCTCATTTCGAACATCAATCGCGAGCTCAAGCTGCCGAACGGCCCGGACGGTTTCATCGATATGCGCGAAAAGCACGTCGTGGTGCTCGGCGGCGGCGATACCGGCATGGACTGCAATCGCACCGCCGTTCGCCAGGGTGCCGCAAGCGTCACCTGCACCTATCGGCGCGACGAAGAGAACATGCCGGGATCGCGGCGCGACTACAAGAACAGCAAGGAAGAAGGCGTGACGTTTTTGTTCAATCGCCAGCCCGTCGAGATCGTCGGCACCGACCGGGTGCAGGGGGTGAAGCTGGTGGAAACGCGACTGGGTCCCCCGGATGCGCGCGGGCGCCGCATCCCCGAAGTCGTGCCCGACACCGAGGAGACCATTGCCGCGGACGCCGTGATCGTCGCCTTCGGTTTTCTTCCGAGTCCGCCGGACTGGTGCGCCGAGCAGGGCATCGCGCTGCACGGCAACGGCAGGGTGCGCGTCGCGGCTGCGCCGCTGCACCCGTTCCAGACCACCAATCCGAAGGTATTCGCCGGCGGGGACATGGTGCGCGGGTCCGATCTCGTCGTGACCGCGGTGTTCGAAGGACGCGAGGCGGCGCAGGGAATATTGAGGTATCTGGGGGTGCGGGCGGCGGCGGGCTGAGGAGCGCCACAGGAGTCCCTAAATATTGAGCCGATATAAAATTCCAGCCGGAATGCATCGTATGACGGCCATGATCAACCACCAAAATCGCGGCGCATAGTAGCTGCCCGAACGCGCAGAGGCGACTCGATCGCGGATGATGGCGGCGATCGATTCCGGCCGCGCCCACAAAACGCCCTTTTTGAATCGCGCGGTCATCGGCGTATCGACGAACCCCGGCTTTATCGTCAAGACACGAACGCCGAATGACTGCAGGCGCCCGGCGAGGCCCTCCATGAATGTGGCGACGAGCGCCTTGCACGAGCCATACACGTAATTGCTTCTCCGGCCACGATCTCCGGCGACGGAGCCCAGAACGGCTATGACGCCTGAGCCTTGACGCTGCATTCGATTTGCAATGAGCGTCATCAGCGACACGACTGAAGCGGCGTTGGTGTGCACGGCGGCCAGAGCCGCCTGCTCGCTTCGCTCGCACAATTCTTGATCCGGTAAATCGCCATGAGCAATCAATACGACGTCCACGTGCTTCAACGCGTTAAAGGCCGCTTCAATCACAGGCGCATGCATATCGAATTGATTGACGTCGAGCTGAGCTGCGCTCACCCGCGCTCCGCGGGTCTCCAAGTCGCGTGATACGAGTGCGAGCTTGGCGGAATTGCGGGCGATCAAATAAAGTTGCGCGCGCTCTGCCGCCCACAGCCGGGCAGTCGCCTCGGCGATGGCGCTGGTCGCACCGACAATGAGGATGTTCTTGCCCTCAGTCACGTTGGCCGCTATCCGGTCAGCTGCAGCCGACGCGCCATCATGGAATCGAGGCCGGGGTCGATCAAGGCCTTGAACCTGGTGAAATTCGGATATCCACCCCGCAGGCTGTCCGGCGGCGAGCAGCCATCCTTGGCAGGATATAGGCGGCCCCTGGCATTCGCCGTGATCCGGTACAGATCCAGCAGCAACGCTTCGGTGGCTTGCCCGCGGTTCGGAAAATCCAAGGCGAGTGTGGTTCCTGGCATGGGGAAGGACATCCACCCCGGGGAGGCCTTCTCACCGAAATTTTTGAGGACGGCCAAGAAGGAGCCCTGCCGGTTCGCCGCAATCGTTTCGAGCATCTCGGCAATTGCCGAGGGCGCGCTGCTCGGCGGCACGACACATTGGAATTGGTAAAAGCCGCGCCGGCCGTACAGACGGTTCCAATGGTTCACGGCATCCAATGGATAAAGCCAGTTCTCGAAGGGAACGGTCCGAACGCCGGTACGGTGCAACCGATAATAAATAAAATTCATGGCCGCCAGCGTGAAGCGGTTGATCGGCGACAGCGGCATGCGGAACGGCACACCGGCCCTGAATTTCTTTCGTTGGGCCGCTCTTCCGGTATTCGCTTGCGCACCCGTCGAGACATGATCGGCGACGCTGTAGATTCCACGACCGAGCGAGCGGCCTTTCGCCAGGCAATCAACCCACGCCACTGAGTACTCATGCCGATCCTTGTTTTCTAAATCGAGGGCAAAAAACTCCGAGAGGTCCCCGAATCGATGCGAGGCAACCCGCAGGAAAGGCGATGCCATCCGGCGCAATTGAATGGTAGCCCAGCTGATCGCGCCGGTGAGACCCATGCCTCCGATGGTTGCGGCAAAGAATTCCGTGTTTTCGAGGGGTGAACAGATCAATACCTCTCCAGTCGTGCGCTGCAGCTCAAACTGCCGGACAAAGCATCCGAACGTACCCAATACATGATGATTCTTGCCGTGGACATCATTCGCGATCGCCCCGCCGAGAGTGAGGTATGCGGTGCCCGGAGTCACTGGAATGACATAGCCCAGGGGGCCCAGGCGCTCCTGCAGAAAATCGAGCCGCACGCCGCTTTCAGCGGTCACGGTATCGTTCGCCGTGTCGATCTGCAAAATACGATCACACCGGGTGGTTTGCACGTAATGACCATCGGGGCACAGGACTTCATCGCCATAGCTGCGAAGGTTCCCGATGACCAGGTATTTCGGACCCATCCGTCCGCGCTCCCGCAGGAAGCGATGGCCGATGTCGGTGGAAAATGCTGGGCGGTACAGCGATCGAATTGCCCCGCTCATTCCGCCCCAAGAGAAAAGCCGCATGAATTCAAATTCTCCAGACGGGATCAGGCTGCGAGCTTGTGCTAAGTGCCGCAGGGGGTATATATCCACGTCCGAAAATGGCGAGTAATCAAGACCGGACTTGGCTATTCTGGCCGCCATGCTACTCGATTCCGATGCCTGCTTTCGCGCCGTACGCGCCCGCGACCGGCGCTTCGACGGACGGTTCTTCACGGCCGTCACGTCGACCGGCATTTATTGCCGTCCCATCTGTCCGGTGCGCCCGCCGAAGCGCGAAAACATGCGCTTCTTTTCGAGCGCCGCCGCGGCCGAGGGGGAGGGCTTCAGGCCCTGTCTGCGCTGCCGCCCGGAGTGTGCACCGGGATTGGCGCCGATCGACGCCGCCAGCCGCCTCGTCGGCGCGGCCATCGCCGGAATCGAAGAGCATGCGCTCTCCAATGCGCCGGTCGGCGAGCTCGCCGCGTCCTTGGGGGTGAGCGACCGGCATCTGCGCCGCGTCACTGAGGCCGAGCTCGGCGTGTCGCCGATCGAACTCGCGCAGACGCAGCGGCTGCTGCTCGCCAAGCGGCTGCTCAGTGAAACCCCGCTCACTCTGACGGACATCGCCTTCGCCAGCGGCTTCGGCAGCCTGCGCCGCTTCAATGCGCTATTCAAGTCCCGCTACGGACTGTGCCCGCGCGAGCTGCGCGGACGCCACCATGCGGCGGGCGGCTTGCGCTGCCAGCTCGAATTCAGGCCGCCGCTGGCGTGGGATCGGCTGCTCGCGTACCTGCGCCAGCGCGCCATTCCGGGCGTGGAATGGGTGGATGCAACGCACTATCGGCGCACCGTCGCGATCGAGGAGACCGAAGGCTGGATCGGGGTGTCGCTCGCCAAGAGCGGGGTCGCGCTCGATGTCGAGATGTCGCAGACGCTCGCACCGGTGATCGGATCGGTCATCGTGCGCGTCAAACATCTGTTCGACTTGGGCGCAGTGCCGGATGCGGTGAGTGCCTTGCTGGCGCAGGACCCGCTGCTCGCCGGCTCGGTGCAGCGCCTACCGGGGCTGCGCGTGGCGGGGGCTTTCGACGGCTTCGAGCTGGCAGTGCGCGCCGTGCTCGGCCAGCAGGTGTCGGTGAAAGCGGCGACCACTCTGGCTGGACGCTGGGCGCAGAAGTTTGGAGCAGACATCGACACCCCGTTCCCACAGCTGCATCGATTGAGCCCGAGCGCGCAGCGCATGGCCGAGGCCCAAGCGAACGACATCGGTGCGCTCGGCGTCGTGAGCACGCGGGCGCGATGCCTGATCGCCCTCGCGCAGGCGGTGATGCAGCGACGCGTGGTGCTGGCCTACGCCGCGAACGTCGAGAATCAGATCGAGGCGCTCGAGTGCCTGCCGGGTGTCGGCCCCTGGACGGCGCAGTACATTGCCATGCGCGCGCTGCATTGGCCCGACGCCTTTCCCGCCGGGGATCTGATGCTGCTCAGAGCCGCCAAAGTCGGCAGGAAGGAATTGCAGGCGCGCGCGGAAGCCTGGCGGCCCTGGCGCGCCTATGCGACGCATTATTTGTGGCAATCGCTGGAGGTGTCCTCATGAACCGCTTTACTTGTATTGAGAGCCCGATCGGCCCGCTGCTGCTCACCTGCGACGGCAAAGCACTGACCGGACTGTATATGGATGTGCCGGGCCGCCGCCCACCGCAGGACACGGACGATTGGGTGCAGGATGCGGGCGCGGATCCGCTGCCGGCGGCCGTGCGGCAACTGAACGAGTATTTCGCCGGCACCCGGCGCGAGTTTGATCTGCCGCTGCGCCTCAAGGGCTCGGAATTCCAGCGCAGGGTGTGGCGGCGCCTGACGGAAATTCGCTATGGCGAGACCTTGAGCTACGGCGAACTGGCCAAGCGCATCGGCAATCCCAATGCCTCGCGCGCGGTGGGGCTCGCGAACGGCCGCAATCCCATCTCGATTCTGGTGCCCTGCCATCGGGTGATCGGCGCAGACGGTTCGCTCACCGGGTACGGCGGGGGTCTCGAGCGCAAGCGCTGGCTGCTCGCGCACGAGGGGCTGCACTAGAGCTCAAATCAACGGCAAAGTGATGGTGAAAATAGCGCCGCCGCCGTCCGGGCGGTTGGCGGCCAGCGCCGCGCCTTCGTGAAACTCGGCGATGAGCCGCACGATGTAAAGCCCCAGGCCGAAATGCGGCCTGTCGTCCCGGCCCTGGCGATGTTCGAACAGCGACTCGAACAGCCGCTCGAGCAGGGCGGTCGGGATCGGCGGGCCGTCATTGATCACCGCCAATTCATAGTTGCTTCCCGAGCGCGCGAGACGCACGGTGATGGCGCCCGAAGGCGGACAGAAATCCACCGCGTTCTCGATGAGCTTGTCGAGGAGCTGGGCGATCAAGTCCGGCGCGCCGCGCATGAAACAGGCATCGGGCGGCGTGTCGAGCGCGATGCGCGCTCCGGGGAAGGCGTCGCGGTAGCCGTCGACGGCGGAATGCAGCAGCGCGTTGAGATCGAAGTTCACGCGTTCGGCTTGCTTGATGCTCTCCTCGACGCGTGCGGCCGCGCCCAGCGCGCTCAATATCGAATGCAGGCGCAGAACCCCCTCGCGGGCGCGAGTGACGTAGCCGCGCTGATCCGCACGCAATCCTTCGGATTCCAGGTTGTCCAGCGAGGAACGTACGATGGTGAGCGGGGTGCGCAGCTCATGCGCGAGCTTGCCGCCCAGGGTGCGCAGATACTGGGTGTGTTCGTTGAGCCGTGCCAACAGGCGCTGGAACGAGCGCGACAGAGCGCCGATCTCATCGGCGCGATGCGCCTCCGGCATGTCGAGCCGAATCCGTCCGTCGCTGCTCACTGCGGAGTCGGCCGCGGCGCTTAGGCGCCCGACCCGTACGCTGATCACGGTCGCGAGCCCGAAAGCGAACAAGACGGCAAGCGCGGTGGCGAGCAGCGTGAGATTGAAGAGGTGCGTCAACGCCTGGTCGCGCAGCGCCAGCAGCTCATTGCCGGCCTGCTCGAGCACCACGGCGCCGCGGGCTTGGCCGCCGATCAAAATCGGCGCGGCCGCAGACAGCACGAGGTCCTGAGAGCCGGCCGTGCGCAGCCATTCCGCCGCCGGGTGTCCGCCAAGAGCTGCCGTCACGCTCCTCCCTTCGGCGCGGTCGGGGAACGACGACTGCAGTGGCCAATCGGAAGTGTCCACCGTAATGAAGCGCCGGTACCAGGCGCCGGTCGCTCCCGTATCCTCATCGGCCGTGCTCGATGCCAGCGTGCCGGCGACGCCCAGCTTCAGGGCATTGGCATCGATGACGGTTGCGCGGGTGCCGGGCCGTATGAAAGTGGCGAGCAGCTCGTCGAGTCCGGGCGTCCTCACGAACAGCCGTCCGCCGCGCATGGTCTCGTCACCGGCGAAACCGGCGCTTCGGTCGCCGCCGGCATTGCGCGCCTGGATCCAGAGACGTGCGCCCACCAAGCTCAAGGGGAGCCGCGCTTCCAGGTGATAGCCGCGCGAGGTCTGCAGCCAAAAAGCCTGGATGCGCGGCTCGATCGCCGCACGATCGGCCCCGCCGTCGCTCTTGACCACGGTTTGCGCCTCGATGAGCCCCGGCGCGCCGGTGGCAAAGAAATAGAATTCCAACGGCCCGTCGGGCCTTTGCAGCGTGAGATCCACCCGGTCGAACCGGTCGTGCTCGGGATGCACGTCGGCAGGCTCGGCGACGAAATGCGGGTCGTCCACCTCAAGGTACAGGAACAGGTACCGTTCGGTATACGCCGCCTGCAGGCGCGCCGGGTAACCCGTCGCGCTCGGCAGCGGCGCGGGGTCCGCCGGCAGATCCCAATCCTCCCGATAGCCGTCGAGCAGCGGCTGGCCATGGAGGGGAAAGACGTAAAGATCGCCCTGCTCCTGCGCGAAGGGCACGATGTCGTCCACATCGCGAAAGACGCGCCCGGGTTGCGCCGACAATGCATGCGCGATGGTGTCGGCGCTCGCCTCCAGGGCATTCTCCTGCGAGGCGCGCAGCGCCGTCTCGAGCTCGCCCGCATATTGGCAGCCGGCCCATGGCAGCGCGAGAGTGGCGAGCGCGACGATCAGCAGTTGAAAGCGGATGCTCACTCGACCCAGCGATAGCCCATTCCGTACACGGTTTGAATGGCGTCGAAGGTGCCGTCGATCTCGAGAAACTTGCGCCGCACACGCTTGATATGCGAGGTGATGGTGTTGTCGTCCAAGACCACGTTCGCGGCGTCCATCAGTTGCTGCCGGTTCTTGACGTGCCCCGGATGGCGGGCGAGCGCGTGGACGATCCAGAATTCCGTCAGCGACAGAGTGACCGGCGCACCGTTCCATGTGGTCTGCATCTTCTCACCGTCGATCGACAGCGCACCGCGCCGCACGATCTCGGCTGCGTTGACCGGACGGCGCAAGGCGTCGATGCGCCTGAACAGCGCCGCCACCCGCGCCGCCAGATGCGGCAGGCTGACATCCTTGGTGAGAAAATCATCGGCCCCCAGGCGCAGACCCGACACGGCGTCCAACTCGCTGTCGCGCGCCGTGAGGAAGATAATGGGCAATTCGGCCGACAGCGCGCGCAGATCGCGGCACAGGTCGAAGCCGCCCTCGGCCTCATCCTCCAGAGCAATATCGATGATCGCAAGATCCGGCAGGTGTGCGCGGAATGCCTGCATGGCCAATGGCCGGTTGGGGTAGGTCTTGACGCCGTAGCCGTGCCGCGCGAGCGCCGCCGCATAGTTCTCGCGCAGCGCGGGCTCATCTTCGACGATGGCGATGTGCTTTTTCATTGCCCGGATCATAGCCGATGGCGGATCGCGGGAGACGGGCCGCCATGATTGGCCATATTTCGCCCGTCCGCAGCCTTTTTTGCGGCACTCGAGCGCGGTATTCCCATTCGACACTGCTCCTCGTACCACCCACTGCGAGGACTTGCGTATGCAACTGTTAAACCAACGCGCGAAATCCGCGACGCCGGGCAGGCTCTGGTTGCAGCACCGTGAAGCCTCCCTCAGTTGGCTGGCATTCGGGCTGCTGCTCGCCGCCTGGAACACGGCTGACGATGATGCCGGCGGGACGCGCCCGCGGCCGCCATCGCTGCGCGGCTATTCGTGCGTTTCGGTTCGCGCGGTGGCGCGCAGCGAGGCGCTCGACCGGCAGCGGTCGTCCGCAGGGTTCATCAGGGCGACAACTTCTTTCGGAGGTCACAAAATCGTCAACGTACTGTAAAGCTGGGCATCTCTAATGGTGCGGCGCCATGCTCGCCCACGAAACCAGTAAACGGATACTCATCGTCGATCGGGATGTCGCCACAGTCGAGCCCCTCCGCCAGAAGCTCTCTGAGGCGGGCTTCGTTGTTTGCGCGATCACGGACGGCGCCGCGGCCGTCATCGCCGTGGCGGAGCAGCCGCCGCATTTGGTGATCATCGATTGGAGCATGCCCGGATTCGCCGCGCTGGAGTTGATCCAGGGCGCGCGACGCGCGCGCGCTTCACACGCGGTTCGGCTGATCATTTTGTCCGCCCTGGCGAGCGACCAGGACGTGGTGACGGGCCTGAGCTTGGGGGCCGACGATTACATCGCGAAACCCTATAGTTTGCGCGAGGTGGTGGCGCGGGTTTCCGCCGTCCTGCGCGTGCGCAATCATGCACCTCGCAATCTTGAGCTGAGCTGTGACGAGCTGGTGCTCGACGCGGCGACCAATCGCGTGACGGCGGGCGGCCAGCCGGTTCACTTACGCGGCATCGAATATCGCCTGCTCGAGTTTTTCATGTCGCATCCCGGCAGAACGTTCAACCGCGCCCAGCTGCTCGCGCATGTCTGGGGAGACGATTGCGACGTGAACGAGCGAACGGTGGATGTAAACGTCCAGCGACTCAGAAAGCTCTTACTCGAACCGGGGTATCAGTCCTACATTCAGACGATCCGCGGAACCGGTTACCGGTTTGCCACGCCACGCCTTGCGCCAACCGAGTAAAATGAGACTTAAGTCAAGTTTCTAGTGTTCCACGCGATGTTCCACGCGTAAGTTCCTTTTTTGTAAACAAATCTTCTTCGCCGAGTCATGCGGCTGTCATGAGAAATGGCAAATCTGCCAACCAGGTGAAGAGAGTTTGGAGGAGGACACATGGTGGAGCGCAACGGCCCCTCGCCGCTGAGACTGCGATCGGTCTTCATCTCGGACATTCATCTGGGCTTCAAAGGCTGCAGCGCGGATCTGCTGCTCGATTTCCTGCATCACGTCGAGATGGACTGCCTGTTCCTGGTGGGCGACATCGTCGATGTGTGGAGCATGCGCAAGAGCATGTTCTGGCCGCAGTCGCACAACAACGTGGTGCGCACGATCTTGGGCAAGGCCAAGCGCGGCACCAAGGTCATCTTCGTCCCCGGCAACCACGATGACGTGTTTCGCGAGTTCGACGGCGCGGTGTTCGGCAACCTGGAGATTCACCGCGAATACATCCACCGCAGCGCGAACGGCCGGCGCATGCTGGTCCTGCACGGCGATGAATTCGACAGCGTGGTCAAGTGCAGCCCGTGGCTCGCCAAACTGGGCAGCAACCTCTACGACATATTGCTGGCCGCGAACCCCTACATCAATTGGGTGCGCCGATTGTTCGATCTGCCGCACTGGTCACTGTCGGCCTACCTCAAAAGCAAGGCCAAGACGGCCGTGCAGTACATCGGCAGCTTCGAGGAAGCGGTCGCGCAGGCGGGGCGAAAACGCGGCGTCGATACGGTCATCTGCGGGCACATTCACCGCGCCGAGATGCGCGACATCGGCGGCATCCTGTACTGCAACGACGGCGATTGGGTGGAGAGCTGCTCCTCGCTGGTCGAGGACATGAACGGTCAATTGCGGCTGATCGATTGGCCGAAGCTGCGCGAGCAGATCTACGCCGCCACGGGGGCGCTGGCGGTGGACGTGGGGCAGGCAGCGTGATCGCGGGCTTCATGTGCCTGTCAGTTCACTTTGGTCCAATAGCATCACTGGAAAGGCACGGGTTAAATTATTGCGATGAACAATACCGCCATGAATGACATTTTCGAATTATGGAGCCTGCCCTGGCACGCGCTGCAGCGGAGCCTCGCCACCAGCTTCGGCGCCGAAACAGCCGTAATGGCGCGCGGCAACCCCCAGTCCACACCTGCACGGGTAGGGGGGACGCCCACCAGCAGCTGGCTGGTGCGAGCGCTCAGCGTCACGGCGCAGGCGGACTCGTCTGAGGCAAACCGTTAGTTCCTGCCACCGATTTGTCGATTCCCCATCGGCTTCAAGGCCCCCTCGAGGGGCCTTTTTTCTTTCAACAAACTGTCCGCCAACCGTCATCTTCGCCGTGCAGGATCGTGCGTCATGACACCAGCCAGGAGGCGCAAGTCCATGACCAATCGTGACGCCGACGGCGATGCCGCCGCCGCTCTTTTGGAGCGGCGCTGGTTCGCATCGATCACGGCCGCGCGTGCCATGCAGGCCGAATGCGATCTGCTGCGGGAAGTCATGGAATTCGCCGAGGACGCTTGGCGGCGCGCGCGCAGCCAGCTGGTCCGGCTCGAGGCGCTGCGCGATGCACTGGGCGAGGATTTGGCCGACCACGAAGCTCAGCAGCACCAATCCGCCAAGACTCAAGGCGAGCGCGCCGTGTCGTCGGCTGCCTGAGGTGCTGGCGGTGCGCAATCGGGCACCGCGTCGCCGTGCTTGTGATCGCTATGCGACCGCGGCATGCTGCTTCGTGCCAATGAACTGCATCTATCATACCGACTATCAGGTGCCACTCGCGCCGGGCCACCCCTTCCCGATGAGCAAGTATCCCCTGCTCAGGAACCAGCTCCTCGCCGAGGGTGTGCTCGCGGCCGGCGACATTCTGGAGCCCGCGGCGATTGACACCGGATCCCTCGAACTCGTGCACACTCGCGAGTATCTCGGGAAACTCGCGTCGTCCGCCCTCTCTGCCGCGGAACAAAGGCGGCTCGGGCTGCCCTGGTCGGAGGCGCTCTGGCGGCGTTCGCGCCTGGCCTGCGGCGGAACCCTGTTGGCGGCGCGGGCGGCTCTCGCGCATGGATTGGCCGGTAATCTGGCCGGCGGCACGCATCACGCGTTTGCCGATCATGGCGAGGGCTTCTGCGTCATCAATGACGTCGCGATTGCGGCTACGACGCTGCGCGTCGAAGGCGCGATCGAGCGTGCGACGGTGATCGATCTGGACGTCCACCAGGGCAATGGCACGGCGGCGATCTTCGAGCACGTCGACGAAGTGTTTACCTTCTCGATGCACGGCGAGCGCAATTATCCGCTTCAGAAGATGCGCTCCAATCTGGATGTGCCGTTGCGCGACGGCGTGAACGACGCAGAATACCTCGATACATTGGAGCGGCATTTGCCGATGGTGCTCGAGCACTCGGAGCCGGACCTCGTTTTTTATCTGGCCGGTGTGGATGTGGCTGCGGGTGATCGCTATGGCAAGCTGGCTCTCACCGAGGCGGGAATCCGGCGCCGCGAGCGGACGGTCATCGAGGGCGTACGCACTCGCGGCATACCGTTGGTCATCGTACTTGCGGGCGGCTACGCCGCAACGCGTGCCCGCACTGCCGAACTTCATGCGCATGCGTTTCGCGAAGCGGCGGCGTATGAGCGGCGATCCTCCTAGAGGCGCGCGCCCAGCCGCCGATACAGATCGGCGAGCAGCCACAGCGGGCCGATCAGCAGGAACTGGACGTCCTTGAAGAACGACGGGCGTTTGCCCTCGATGGCGTGGCCGACGAACTGCCCGATCCAAGCGAGCACGAACAGCGCGGCGCACACGCTCCACAGAGGCACGGTCAGGCGGCTGCGCCCGAGCTGATCGATCGACCACAGCATGCCGAGCAGCGCTGGCACGGCACCGAGGGCGAGCGGCAGGGAGAGGAGGGCGTGGCACGCAGATCCAGTGCAACAGCTTGTTGGTGGGATGATGGTGGCTGGCACCGTATTCGTCGAGCCACTCGGCGGCGCTGCGCATAAGCGCCCCACGCTACGCCGGAGCGGGCGCTGATTCAAATGTGAGCGGATCACCGCCCGTAGCGCGCGGTGATGCTGGCGGAGGCCAGCTTATTGGCGTTGATCATGAAGCCGACCATGGCGGCGCTGCTGCCGGCCGGCACGTCGAGTTTCTCGGTCTTGAGCGCGTACACCGTGAAAATGTAGCGATGCGGCTTGTCGCCCGCGGGCGGGCAGGCGCCGCCATAGCCCGAAGCGCCGAAATCGGTGCGGCCTTGAATCGCGCCCGCCGGCAATTTCCCGCCCGGATTGCCCGCACCCTGGGGCAACTCGGCGACGGATGCGGGGATGTCGTACACCACCCAGTGCCACCAGCCCGAGCCGGTGGGCGCATCCGGATCGTATACCGTCAAGGCGAAGCTCTTGGTGCCGGCGGGCGCGCCGCTCCACGTGAGCGGCGGCGAGATGTTCTTGCCGCTGCAGCCGAAGCCGTTGAGGACCTGATCGCTGGCGAGCGTGCTGTTCGGCGCCACCACCGCACTTTGGAGCTTGAACGCATCGTCCTGCGCGGCGGCGCTGAGCGCGGCGATGGTGAGCACGGCGGCGGTGAACCCACGGCAGCCCCACACGCGACGTGACTCCCTCATATCATCCCTTCGCTGCCGTGGTGCCCTGCTAGTGCGGCGGCGCAGCCCTAGCGGCCGCGGCTTACGCCGCGGCCATCAATCCCTTGAGCTTGTGGATGGCGTTGCTCTCGACCTGCCGCACGCGCTCCGCGGAAATGCCGTACTCATCGGCAAGCTCGTGCAGGGTGGCCTTGTTGTCCGTCATCCAACGCCGCCTCAAGATGCTGCGGCTGCGCTCATCGAGCTTCTCGAGCGCTACGCTCAGCCGATCGCTGGAATCCTCGTCCCATTCCTCACGCTCCACTTCGAGGGCGGGATCCGCGTTGCTCGCCGGCAGGTACATGGCCGGAGAGTAGGTCTCATCCTCGTCGCTCTCGGGCGTCGGATCGAAGGACATGTCGCGCGCCGACAGCCGTTGCTCCATTTCGCGCACATCGGTCACCGCGACGCCCAAATCGCGCGCCACCGCCCGCGTTTCCTCTTCCGACAGCCACGCCAGATTCTTCTTCATCCGGCGCAGATTGAAGAACAGCTTGCGCTGTGATTTCGTGGTGGCGACCTTGACCAGGCGCCAATTGCGCAGCACGTACTCGTGAATCTCGGCGCGAATCCAATGCACCGCGAACGAAACCAGGCGCACGCCGACGGTGGGGTCGAAGCGCTTGACCGCCTTCATCAGGCCCACATTGCCCTCTTGCACCAGATCGCCCATGGGCAGGCCATAGCCCAGATATCCGCGCGCAATGTGCACCACGAATCGCAGGTGCGAAAGCACCAGCTGCCGGGCCGCATCCAGATCGGCCTCGGCGCGAAAACGGGTGGCAAGCGCCACCTCGTCCTCCTTCGAGAGAACCGGAATCTGCGAAACGCGGTCAATATATGCATCCAGGCTCCCTACGGGGCCTGCGAACACCAAGCCAGTTTGTTTAGCGACCAAGGCGGTAGCCATCAGAAACCTCCTAATCAGCAGTCGCGCAATAATAGCACTCCCGGGGTTAGAGTGCTAATGGAAACCACCGTTCGCAGAGTCAATAAATTCAACAAATACAATCGATTAGGCGGGCTCAACGGCGCGTATATGTCGGGTCGCCGCCACCCAGGAGCCGAGCCAGCCCAAGGCGACCGCGAGCCCTAAAACGCGCGCGGCGGTCACCCATCCCAAGCCCCTCAAATGAAACCGGCTGCCGTAGAGCCCCGCTAAATGCTCGACCGGTCCGGCGAGAACTGCCATGGCCAGGGCGACCACGAGCAGCGCACCCATGCCCCCGCCCAGGCCGTACCAGATGCCGCTGTAGAGGAAGGGCCGGCGCGCAAAGCTGTCGGTTGCGCCCACCAATTTCATGACCTCGATTTCGGCGCGCCGGTTCAAAATATCCAGGCGGATGGTGTTGCCGATGACGAGTGCGACGCCTAAGCCGAGCAGTGCGCCGGTCAGCCACACGATGCGCCTCAGCACGTCCAGCATCGCGTTCAGCCGCTGTACCCACTCGGTGTCGAGCTGCACGATTTCAACGTCCGGCATCGCCGCGATGCTCGACTTGAGCGCCTCCGTCCCCTCGGCCGTACTCGCCGCCAGGGTCGGGGTGACCACCAGGGTATTTGGCAGGGGGTTGTCCGCGAGCGCATCGAGCGCCTTGCCGAATCCCGAAGCGGCTCGAAAATCCTTGAACGCCTGGTCTGCGCTGATGACGAGCACCGCAGCCACATCCTCGCGGGCGCGCAGCTGCTTCGCGAGGCCCAGGGTGCGGTTACTGCCGGCCTTTTTGTCGAGATAAACCGACAAGTCGAACGCCTGATTCCAGTCGGCGGTCGCGGCGCGCGCGTTTTGCAGCAGCACGTCGAGAAACAGCGGCAGGGCGAGCGCGACCGCAATGACCGCCATGGTCATCAGTGTCGCCAGCGGATGCCGCACAATGCGGCCGAGGGAACCCACCATGGTCTGGGCGTGGCGCTCAAGCCAGGTTTGCGCGGCGCCGCCCAACTTACGCGACCAGGTCCGAGGCGGCGTTCACCACACGTCCCTCATCGAGCACAATGCGTCGCGCGGCGAATCGATCGATCAGGTGCACATCGTGGGTCGCGATCACCACCGTGACTCCCACGTCGTTGAAGCGCTTGAACAGCTGCATGATCTCGACCGCGAGATCGGGATCCAAGTTGCCGGTGGGCTCGTCTGCGATCAGAAGCATCGGTCTGGCGACCACCGCGCGTGCGATGCCCACCCGTTGCTGTTCGCCGGTGGACAATTCGAGCGGCCGGCATTTCTCCTTGCTCAACAGGCCGACTTGATCGAGCGCCGCGCGCACGCGTTTGTCGATCTCGCGCTTCGGCGTGCCGGCGATGATGAGCGGCAGCGCGACGTTGTCGGCCACCGGGCGGTCATGCAGCAGCTTGTGATCCTGGAACACCACGCCGATGAGCCTTCGGAACTGCGGGATGCCGCGCGGTTTGATCGACGCGGTATTTTTCTGGTTGATGATGACCTGGCCGCGCGTGGGCCGTTCGATGAGAGCGATCAGCTTCAGGATGCTGCTCTTGCCGGCGCCCGAGTGGCCCGTCAAAAATGCGAGCTCGCCGCCCTCGATGGTGAATGACACGCCCGCCAAGGCTTCGCGCCCGTTGGCATAGCGTTTGTAAACCTGATCGAAGCGGATCATGTGCGCTCCTCCTCGCCGCTCGCGGATTTCAGCAGGGCCGAGACGAATTCCGCGGCATTGAATACGCCGAAGTCCTCGGTCTCCTCGCCGACGCCGACGAATCGAATCGGAATGTTCAACTTCTGTGCAATGGCGAGCACGACGCCGCCTTTGGCAGTGCCGTCGAGCTTGGTGATCGCGAGGCCGGTGACTCCCAGGCCCTTGTTGAACTGCTCGGCCTGGGCAACCGCGTTCTGCCCGATGGTGCCGTCGAGCACCAGCAGCACTTCGTGCGGCGCCGCCGGATCCAGGCGCGCGAGGACACGCTTGATTTTCTTCAGCTCGTCCATCAGGTGCGATTGGGTGTGCAGCCGGCCGGCGGTATCGGCGATCAGCACGTCGATGTCCCGCGCGCGCGCCGCCTGCAAGGCGTCGAAGATGACCGCCGCCGGCTCTGCCCCGGCTTGCTGGGCAATGATGGGTACCCGATTGCGCTCGGCCCAGATTTCCAGCTGTTCGCGCGCCGCGGCGCGAAACGTGTCCCCGGCGGCGAGCATCACGCTGCGTCCCTCGGCGAGCAGCCGATGCGCCAATTTGCCGATGGTCGTGGTCTTGCCGGCGCCGTTGATGCCGACCACCAGGATGACGTAGGGCTTGATCTTCGGGTCGATCGTCAGCTCGCGTTCGACCGGCTTCAAGATGTCGAGCATCGCCTGGCTCAGCGCCCTGAGCAATGCATCGACGTCGTCGAGCTCCTTGCGCGCCACGCGACGGCGCAGCCCCTCGAGAATGCGTGAAGTGGCCTCGACGCCCACATCGGCGGTGATCAGCCGGGTCTCGAGGTCGTCGAGGATGTCCGCGTCGATCTTGCGTCCGGGCAGCAATTCCTTGATGTCCGCGGTGAGCCAAGCGGGCCCCGTGTTCAACTTGGCACGCAGGCGCTTGAAGAAGCCGCGCACGCCGGACTTGTCGGCTTCGTTCGTCATAGGCGCAAAGCTTAGCAGAGCGTCGCGCACCTTGACCTTGGGTATGATGAGCGCGGTGACCACCCCCAAGCTCGATAAGCCAGTCCCCGGCAAACGCAATTTCGTGCGCATCATCGGCGGCGGTTGGCGCGGCCGGCGCGTCGGGTTCCCCGACATTCCCGGACTGCGGCCGACCCCCGACCGTGTGCGCGAGACCCTGTTCAATTGGCTGCAGCACGACATCGCGGACACCCGCTGCCTGGATCTGTTTGCGGGCTCCGGTGCGCTCGGGCTGGAGGCTCTCTCGCGCGGCGCCCGGGAAGTGGTCTTCGTCGAGCAGGTCCGGGCCGCGGCGCGCTCGCTACAGGCGGAGCTCGAGCGCTTGGGCGGCAGCGCGCGGGCGCGAGTGATGGAATTGGGCGCGGCGCGATTTCTGCGCACCCCCGGCGAGCCCTTCGATGGGGTTTTTCTCGATCCGCCCTTCGGCCAGGGTGCCCTGAAGGAATATGTTCCGTGGCTCGACGCCGGCCACTGGGTCAAGACCGGCGGCTGGGTGTACCTGGAAAGCGAGCGGGCCGCCGGAGTCCCCGCGCTGCCGCCGCACTGGCAGCTGCTCAAATCGAAGTCGGCGGGCGAGGTGGGGTATCATCTGGCGCGCGTCACTGCTCGGGCTTCCAATGCATAAAAGAAACGCTGTCTATCCGGGGACCTTCGATCCGATCACCAATGGCCACCACGACCTGGTGCGTCGCGCGGCCAGCATCTTCGATCGCCTGGTGGTCGCCATCGCCGCCAATCCTAACAAGGCGCCGATGTTCACGCTCGATCAGCGTGTCGACATGGCGCGCCGCGTGCTCGTCGACGTGCCCAACGTTGAGGTGAAGGGCTATGAGGGCCTCACCGTCGACTTTGCGCGAGCCAATGGTCTGTCGGTGATCGTGCGCGGCCTGCGCGCCGTATCGGACTTCGAATTCGAGTTCCAGCTGGCCAACATGAGCCGGCATCTCACCCCGGAAATCGAGTCGGTGTTCATGACCCCGCAGGAGCAGTACACCTTCATCTCCTCGACGCTGGTGCGCGAAATCGCGGTCCTCGGCGGCAACGTGTCCGAGTTCGTGCACCCCATCGTCGAAATCGAATTGAAACGGCATCGCAAGCGTTGACGGGGTCAGCCGCAGCACCGCCGGCTTCGATCACGTCGCCGCGCCGGCACTCGAGGTTCGTCGCGGCCCGGATCGCGGCGCTGACCGCGGTGGCGCTCGCTGCGTTGGCGCCGCTGGCGCATGGCGACGCCCTGCGTGCAGCCTCCGCCGTTCGCGCCGCCGCGCACCCCGGGGCCATTGCAAGCGCCTACCCGTTGGCGAGTCAGGCCGGCCAGGAGGTGCTCGCCAAAGGCGGTAACGCATTCGATGCGGCGGTCGCAGTGTCGGCGGCATTGGCGGTGGTCGAACCCACCAGCTCCGGCATCGGCGGCGGAGGGTTCTACCTGCTGCATCGCCAATCCGACGGCTTCGACACCATGCTCGATGCACGCGAAAAGGCGCCCGGGGCCGCGACGCGCGACATGTACCTGGACAAGGCCGGCAATCCCATTGCGCGCGCCTCGATCGACGGGCCGCTGGCGGCGGCCATTCCCGGGGAGCCGGCGGCGTTCGATTACCTGGCGCGCCGGTATGGGAAATTGCCGCTGAAGGCCAGTCTCGAGCCGGCCATCCGTCTGGCGCGCGAGGGCTTTCCCCTGTATCCGCGCCTGCAGGCGGCGATCCGCTACAAGCGTGAGCTGCTGCTGCACTCGCCCGACGCGGCCAGGGTGTTTTTGACCGCCGAGGGCGCGGTGCCGGAGCTTGGCGCGCCGATCAAACAGCCGGACCTCGCCGCGACGCTCGAGGCCATCGCCGCTCAAGGCGCCAAGGGGTTTTACGGCGGGCGGGTGGCCGAGGATTTGGTGGGCGGCGTGCGCGCGGGCGGCGGCATCTGGACCCTGGCTGACCTTGCGGCGTATCGGGTCGTCGAGCGCAAACCCCTGGTGGGCGAGTATCACGGGGCGCGCATCATCTCCGCGTCGCCGCCCTCGTCGGGTGGAGTCGCGCTGCTCGATGCGCTCAACATTCTGTCGGGCTTCGATCTGAAAGGCGTCGATTCCGCCACGCGCAAACACCTCATCATCGAAGCGATGCGCCGCGCATATCGCGACCGGGCGGTCTACCTGGGAGATCCGGATTTCGTCACGATGCCGCTCGCCCGGCTCACCAGCCAAGACTATGCGGCGGGCCAGCGCGCGAGCATTCGCGCCGACAAGGCGATGCCGAGCGATCTGCTGCCGGGAGTCGAGACCGCGCCAGTGGGGCTGCAGACCACGCATTTTTCGGTGCTGGATGCGAGCGGCAATCGCGTGGCGGGCACGCTATCCATCAATCTGTTCTTCGGCACGGGCGACATGGTCGCGAAGACCGGCGTGCTGCTCAACAACACCATGGACGATTTTTCCATCAAGCCGGGCACGCCGAACGTTTTCGGCCTGGTGGGCAACGCGCAGAACGACATCGCGCCGAACAAGCGTCCCTTGTCCAGCATGACGCCGACCTTCGTCGAGACGCCGCAGGGCCTGATGATCATCGGCACCCCGGGCGGCAGCTACATCATCAGCATGGTGCTGCTGGGGACGCTCGACTATCTCGACGGGATGGGCGCGGCGCAGGTCGTGACCGCCCCGCGCTACCATCATCAATATCTGCCCGACGTGGTCGAGTATGAAAAGGGGGCGCTGGCGGAGAGCGAAATCGCCCAGCTCCAGGCCATGGGTCACAAGCTCGAACAAGGCAGCCGGCTCTGGGGCAACATGCAGGTGATCACCTTGGATTTTGCCCGCGGCAAGGTGGAGGCGGCCGCGGATCCCCGCGGCGAGGGCGAGGGGCTGGTGTACTAGGAGCCTGTCTGAGTATTCCCCGCGGCTCACGCGGAATACTCAGACAGGCTCCCACCCCGAAGCGGCGGCCTGCCGGCTCGCGCTTGCTGTCGGTCTGCGCGATCCCTATAATGACTATACAGAATTCTGTATAGTGACTGCATGAAGACGACACTCGATATCGACGACGAACTGCTGATCAAGGCGAAGGCCGTTTCGGCTCGCGAACGCAAGAGCCTCACCGCTTTGATCGAGGAAGGTTTGCGTCTGCGACTGCGCCGACCCCAGTCGGGCAGACGCAAGCCGTCGAGGGCACTCGCGATCCACCACGGCACGGGCGGGCTCGTGGCGGGAGTCGATCCGCTTTCGAACCGCGCGTTGCTCGATGCGGCGGACGATGGCGCCTGACCTCAACGTTCTCCTGGCTGCTTCGCGCTCCGACCACGTGCATCACACGCCTGCGCTCGGCTGGCTAAAGCAAGCCATTACCGCGTGCGATTCGGGCGGGAAGATCGAGATTCTGCCGATGATCGCCGCCGGGTTTTTGCGCCTGGCGACGAACGCAAAGGTCTTCGTAGCGCCCGCCCCGATCGGCGCGGCACTCGACTTCATCGACTCGCTGCTGGCGATTTCGGGCGTTGAAATGCCGGAGCTCGGACGCGAATGGCCGACGCTGCGTCAGCTGAGCCGCGATCATGAGCTTGCTGCCAATGAAATTACCGACGCCTGGATCGCGGCGGCAGTGAGGACTCTCGGCAGCCACCTGGTCACGTTCGATCGCGGCTTCACCCGGCTGCTCGCGCGCACGGAAGTGACGGTGCTGAAGCCGGCGTAGCACCTGACGTCTCAGCGCTCAGCGCTGACAGGTGGAGCACCAGTAGGTGGATCGCTGACCCTGCACGAATTGCTTCACCGGCCTTTTGCAGACACGGCAGGGTTCCGCGGCACGTTCGTAGACGAATAACTGCTGCCCGAAATAGCCGGCTGTCCCCTCGGCATTGACGTAGTCGCGCAGCGTGGTGCCGCCGATGCGGATGGCTTCGGTCAGTACCTGCTTGATGGCCTGCGTCAGGGCTTGCGCCTGAGCCCGGCTCAGGCGGCGCGCGGCGCGGCGCGGCGAAATCCGCGCGCGAAACAAGGCTTCGCTCGCATAGATGTTGCCGACGCCCACGACCACTTGCGAATTCATGATGAGATGTTTGATGGCGACCGCGCGTTTGCGCGTCGCGCGAAACAGATATTCCGCGTCGAAATCCGCGCTCAGCGGCTCCGGGGCGAGCTTGACCAGCAGCGGGTGCAAGCGGGGGTCGGACTCGGTCCAATGCACGCTGCCGAAGCGCCGCGGATCGTGGAATCGCAGCACCTTTCCCGAGTCCAGGAGAATGTCCCAATGATCGTGCGGGCGCGGAGGCACGGCGGCCGCGAGCATGCGCAAACTCCCCGACATGCCGAGATGCAGGATCAAGGTGCCCGTGTCGAGCGTGATTAAAATGTATTTGGCGCGCCGCTCGATGCGCCGCACGGTCTGACCGCGTATGGCCGATTCGAAGCTCGCGGCGATGGGCCAGCGCAGCCGGCGATCCCGCACCGCCACATCGATGATGCGATGCTCGAGCAGGCCGGGGGCGATGCCGCGGCGGGTGGTTTCTACTTCAGGCAGCTCGGGCATGGGCACCAAGGATATGTCATGCACGCCGTGCCGGGACGCCTGATCGCAACGGGCCCTTGTTGTTGCGGCCACCCGCGCTGTTGCGGCCACCCGCGCTGTTGCGGCCACCCGCGCTGTTGCGGTTACTTGATCTTCGATTCTTTATAGGCGACGTGCTTGCGCACGACGGGATCGAATTTCTTGGTCTCCATCTTGTCCGGATGCAGACGCTTGTTCTTGGTGGTGGTGTAGTAGTGCCCGGTGCCCGCGGATGAGACCAGCTTGATTTTATCGCGCATGCGGAATGCTCCTTAAACCTTGACGCCTTGGGCGCGAAGATCGGCAACGACCACGTCCACGCCGCGCTTCTCGATGGTGCGCAGGCCGCGCGTGGTCACCCGCAGGCTCACGTAGCGCTTCTCCGTTTCCAGCCAGAACCGGTGCGTGTGCAAATTCGGCAAAAAGCGGCGCCGCTTGCGATTGTTCGCATGGGAAACCGTATTACCCGTTTTGGGGCCTTTGCCCGTAACTTGGCAGACTCGCGACATGGCGTAAACCTTCGGATTTGAACACCTTGGAAGAGCCGCACTTTATACCAGGCGGCAAAGGCGAGGGCAACCAGGCCGTGCGACGGCTGAAGCGGCGAGCGCACCGGCGAATTGCGCCAGGATGAACGCGGGCATGTCGACGGGACGAATCCGTCTTCGGAACGACGGTGGCCGAGCACGACGAGCAAAAGGCCGTGTACAGCGTCGCTAATTATCGAATCAAAGAATCAAGTCGGCGCCGTGCGACAGCCTGCTTCTTGGGAGCGCCGATGGGGGCTGCGTATTCAGATGAGTCCCCTTTCCGCCATCGACACGCTGGCGCCGTCGCCCACGATGATGTGATCGAGCAGGCGTATGTCCACCAGGCCGAGCGCCTCTTTCACCCGCTGCGTGATCAGCTCGTCGGCCTGGCTCGGCTCCGCGACGCCGCTCGGGTGGTTGTGGGCCACGATCACCGCCGCCGAATTGCGCTGCAGGGCCAGTTTCACGATTTCGCGCGGATGCACGCTCGCGCCGTCGATGGTGCCGCGGAACAGCTCCTCGAAGTGGATCAGCCGATGGCGCTTGTCGAGATACAGGCAGCAGAACACCTCGTGCTCGAGGTCGCGCAGCCTGGCGCTGAGGAAATCGCAGGTCGCCCGCGGGCTAGCAAGCGACGGGCCGGCGCGCAATGTCTCCGACAGCTGCCGCCGTGAGATTTCGGCGGCGGCCTGCAGTTCGGCAAAGCGGGCGGGTCCCAGGCCCGGCTCGGCGCAAAAGCGCGCGCGGTCGGCGGCGATCAGTCTGCGCAGTGAACGGAAGCTCTTGAGAATGTCGCGGGCGAGATCGAGTGCGGAATGCCCCGGCCGGCCGGTTCGCAGCAGAATCGCCAGCAGTTCCGCATCGGACAACGCGGCGGCGCCTTTCTCGAGCAGCTTCTCGCGCGGCCGTTCATCGCTCGGCCAATCCCGAATTGCCATGTTTTCGAGGATGGCGCGAGGAGCCTGGATCCGCCAGCGTCATTTCGCGGGCGAGCGCGGAGATTGACGGCGCGCTTGGTGCCCGCGCTCTCGCCGTGCTCGTTTACCGGTGCCCCGAACTGCCGAACCCGCCGCCGCCGCGCTCGGTTGCGGTGAAGTCCTGGACCACATCGAAGTTGACGTGCATCACCGGCACGATCACCAGTTGCGCGATTCGATCGCCGGGTTGAACGGTGAACGGCGCCGACCCGCGATTCCAGCACGACACCATCAGCGGCCCCTGATAATCCGAATCGATCAGGCCGACCAGATTGCCGAGCACGATGCCGCTCTTGTGCCCGAGGCCGGAGCGCGGCAGCAGCAGTGCGGCGAGACCGGGATCCTCGACGTAAATCGAAATGCCGGTGGGAATCAGCTCCGCGCCGCCCGGGGGCAGAACCAGGGGAGCCGCTAGGCAGGCGCGCAAATCCATCCCCGCAGAGCCCGGCGTCGCGTGCGCGGGTAGCGGAAATTCGCGCCCGATGCGCGGGTCCAGGATCTTGAGCTTGACCGTGCGTTGCATCGGGTCAGCGGCGCACGCGCCGGCTGCGCAGCCGGATGCGCGGATCGGCGGCAGCGGTGCGGGCGGCGGCGGCGCGGCGTTTGCGCGGGCCGCGCCGCGGAGTGCCGTCCGACGGCGGCAGGCGCCTGGCGATCAGCGCAATGAGTGCGCGCGCCACCTCGATCTTCGGCGCGCGCGCGACTTCGGCTTGTCCGCCCGGCCACAGCACGGTGAGCGCATTGTCCTCGCAGTCGAAAGCCATGCCGTCGCCGACCTGGTTGGCGGCGATCATGTCGAGTTTCTTGCGCTTGAGTTTGCTGCGGGCATTCTCCTCGACGTCGTTGGTCTCGGCGGCGAAGCCGACCACGAACGGCCGCTTGGCCATCTCGGCCACCGACTTGACGATGTCGGGAGCCGCCTCGAGGTCGAGCTTGACCGTGCCGCCGTGTTTCTTGATCTTCTGCTTGGCCACGGTCACCGGCTGATAATCCGCGACCGCAGCGGCGGCGATGAACACGTCCGCCTCGGCGACATGGCGGTGCACGGCCGCGTACATGTCGCGAGCGCTCTCGACGTCGATGCGCGTGGTGCCTGCGGGGGTCGGCAATTGCACCGGGCCGGACACCAGGGTGACGTGAGCGCCCGCTTCGCGCGCAGCGGCGGCCACTGCAAAGCCCATTTTCCCCGAGCTGCGGTTGGTCAGATAGCGTACCGGATCCAGACGTTCGCGCGTCGGCCCAGCCGTGATCAGCACGCTGAGGCCGGCCAGCAAGCCGGCATTGGCCGGCGGCTCGAGCAGCGACTCGGCCAGCTGCTTCGGCTCCCACATGCGCCCGGCGCCGATTTCACCGCACGCCTGATTGCCGGAAGCGGGGCCCAGGATGCGCATGCCGCGCGAGATCAGAGTGTCGATGTTCGCCTGAGTGGCCTTGTTCGCCCACATGACGCGATTCATCGCCGGCGCGAGCACCACCGGCGCTTCGGTCGCGATGCACAGCGTGGCGAGCAGATCGTCCGCGCGGCCGCCCGCCAATCGTGCGATGAAGTCCGCGCTGGCCGGGGCGATCAGCACGAGCTGCGCCCAGCGCGCAAGCTCGATGTGGCCCATGGCCGCTTCCGCGGCGCTGTCCCACAGATCGCTGCGGGTGGGGCGGCCGGACACCGCTTGAAAGGTCATGGGGGCGACGAATCGTTGAGCCGATGCGGTCATTACCACCTGCACCTCGGCGCCGCGTTCGATCAGCCGGCGCACCAGGTCGGGGCTCTTGTAGGCGGCGATGCCGCCGGTGACGCCCAATATAATGCGGGTTTTCGGCGTCAATGGACGCCCTTCAGCTCTTTGAAGCGCGCGATGTCGGTTTCGAATTGCTTGGACATGACGGCTTCCTCGGCGCGCTTCTCGCGCAGATTCTCCTCTTGCGTGCGGATGTCGAAGCCGACCCTCACCAGGTCCTCGGCCACCTGGTCGGACATCGGCGGCGCATTCGGATCGGCGCTGTAGGGCTTGAAGCGCATGCTCGCCGCGCGCAGCTTGCCAAGCTTGCCGTTGAGTATCTCGAGGAATTGGGTCGTGACCTTGATCTGGTCGGTCAGCAAGGTAAGCCGCTGATCGCGCAGGTGCTCGATTTCCTGCACCGAAACGTAGGTGTTCAGCAGGTTCTTGTCGCGGCTCGCGCGTTGCGCATCTTCGACTTTCAATTGATCCTCGAGGGCCAATTGCTCGGGGGTCTTCTGCGCCTCCTGGCGCTGCATCTCGATCCCATGGGAGCTCATCACGTCGTGCTCCTTGGCCGCATACTCGGGCGGGATGTGGTCCCCGTAGTGGGTGACTCCCTGCTCATCCACCCATTTGTACAACGTTTTAGGCGGCGTGAGCGTGGTGCCGGCATGGGCCGCCGATGCCAGCAGCACGGACGCACAGAGGATCAGAAGCGGATGTTTCACGAGCATATCCTCGATCTAGCCGCGGGCATTGTGAGCCGCGGGCGGCGCATTTTCTAGGGCATGTGCCTCAATCTGTGAGACCGTAGCGGTCCCGATAGCGCTGCATGTCGGCGAGTTCGGCCAAGCGGCCGGTTTCGCGCATGTGGTGCATGAGATCCGACAGGCTGATGACCGCCATGACCGGGATTCCAAACTGCTCGCGCACCTCCTGAACCGCCGATAACGGACTGATTGCCCCGCGCTCCTGGCGGTCCAGGGCGAGCAGCACGCCGGCCGGGTGCGCGCCGGCCGCCCTGATAAGATCGATGGATTCGCGGATCGCCGTGCCGGCGGTAATGACGTCGTCGACGATCAGAACCCGCCCGTTGAGCGGGCTGCCGACGGTGATGCCGCCCTCGCCATGATCTTTCGACTCCTTGCGATTGAAAGCGAACGGCACATCGAGCCCGTGCCGCTCGGCGAGCGCGGCGGCCGCGGCGGTCACCAGCGGGATTCCCTTGTACGCCGGGCCGAACAGCATGTCGAAGGTCAGCTCGGACGCGACCACGGCGTCGCTGTAGGCGCGGCCCACCGCCGCGATCGCCGCTCCCGAGCTGAACAGGCCGGCATTGAAGAAATACGGGCTGTCGCGCCCGGACTTGAGTTTGAAGGCGCCGAATTTCAACACGCCCAGCCGCACGCACAGATCGATGAACTCCTTTTGATATGCCAATGTCATAAGGCCGGCAGTCTCGCAAGGGAAATGCCGATTCGCAAGCGCAGCGCCGGCTTTCACGTGCTGTTATGATCGCGCGCCATGCGCGATGCGAGTTCGAGGGTTTGACAGCGGCTGCGAAGCCCACGCTGTTGCAGGCGTTGGGCGACAAGCGCATGGCGGCCGTGCTGGTGTTGAGCTTTGCCTCGGGGCTGCCGTACAACTTGACCGGATTCACCGTGCAGGCGTGGCTGGCGTCCGCGGGCCTCGACATCAAGACCATCGGCATTTTTTCCCTCGTCGGTCTGCCCTACATCTTCAAATTTTTGTGGGCGCCGCTCCTCGACCGGTACCTGCCGCCCCTGCTGGGCCGTCGCCGCGGCTGGATATTGATCTATCAGATCTGTCTCACCGTCGCCATTGGCCTCATGGGCTTGTGCTCCCCCACAGAAGAGCTCTACGTGCTCGGCGGCTTGGCGGTGCTGGTGGCCTCGCTCTCGGCATCCCAGGATATCGTGATCGATGCGTACCGCGTGGACACGATTCCGGTCAGCGAGCGCGGACTGGCGGCCGCCGCCCAATCATTCGGCTACCGTTCGGCCGCTATGCTGGCGGGCGCCGTGCTGGTGTTGATAGCCGCGCACCTCGGTTGGCGGCTGGCCTTTCTGCTGGTGGCCTGCCTCATGGCGGCGACGACTCTGGGGACCCTGTGGGCGCCGGAGCCGGAAGTGCCGGGCCACCCGCCCCGGACCCTGGCCGATGCCGTGTGGCATCCGCTGCGCGCATTGTTCGACCAGCAAGGCGCATGGGGATTCGTGTTGCTGGTGCTGCTTTACAAGGTCGGCGACGCGTTCGCGCTGAGCCTGTACAGCGCTTTCATGATCAAGGGCGTGGGATTTTCGCTCGACGAGCTCAGCATCGCCGGCAAAGTGAACATGACGGTGTCGAGCATGATCGGCGTGGCCTTCGGCGGCTGGGTCTACATGCGCTGGGGCACGTTCAAATCGATGTTGATTTTCGGCATCGGCCAGGCGCTGACCAACCTGCTGTACGTCTGGCTGGCGCTTGCAGGCAAAAAGGTGTGGCTGCTGGTTCTCGCGACATCCCTGGATACCGGCATCGGCGGCATGGGGCTGGCCGCATTCGTCGCATTTCTGGTGTCGTTGTGCAGCGCCAATTACAGCGCCACTCAGTATGCGCTGCTGTCGGCGCTGGCGAGCATTCCCAGCAGGGTCATGGGCTATGTCGCGGGCATCGTCGTGTCGAAGATCGGCTGGGCGAATTTCTTCGTGATCACCTTTCTGACGGCGATGCCGGGTCTGGCGCTGCTGCTGATCCTGCGGCGGCGTATCGGCGCGCTCGAAGCGCGCGAAGCGCGCGAAGCGGCGAACGCGAGCGCTTAGGCTCCTACCGGCGCAGCGATCGATCCTGCGGACTCGACCAGGCGGTGCGCGAGTTGTCTTCGAATTCGCGATCCAAATCCTCGGCCTCGACATCGACGGCTCCCGACCAATCCTCGGGAGCGTCCGCGGCGTCGATAAGGTCATCGAGAAGCTGTTCGTTCCATGCGTCGAAATCGATCTCGGTCACCGTGCCGTCGAAGTACTGGACCTCGATGGTCTCGTCCTCGTCATCGATTGCGACCACTTCGAACAACTCATTGGTACCGCCCCGGTACCACTGACCTACGACCGGCTTCACTACGTTCATGGCCGTCCCCGCCTTGTTTTGTTCAGTCCAATTCAACTCTCAATGAGCTCTCCGTGCAATTAAAAAATTTTGCGCGCAGCAGCATCGCCGCCGCTACGGCCCGCATCTTGCGTAAGCCAAATCCCACACGCCGTGTCCCAGACGGGCGCCGCGCCGCTCGAACCGGGTCGGCGGGCGGAACTGCGGCCGCGGCACGAACGTGCCGTCCGTACTCTGTGAGCGCAGCCGCACACAGGCATTGCACAGCTCGAGCATCTGCTCGGCGTAGGCGTGCCAATCCGTCGCCAGCCGCAGGATGCCCTGCGGTCGCATCTTGTCCGCCAGCAGGTCGACGAATGGCGCATCGATCAAGCGGCGCTTGTGATGGCGCTTCTTGTGCCACGGGTCGGGAAAGAAAATCAGCACCTCGTCGAATGACCGGTCGGGAATGGCGGTCGCAAGCACCTCGACCGCGTCATGGCAGATGACGCGCACATTGGCGAGCTTGGCCTGCTCGGCCTGCAGGAGCAATCGGCCCACCCCGGAACGGTGCACCTCGATGCCCAGGTAATCGTTCTGCGGGTGCGCCTGCGCCAGCGCGCCGATGACTTCGCCCGCGCCGAACCCGATCTCGAGGCAGCGCGACGCCGAGCGGCCGAAGGCCGCGTCGAGGTCGATCGGGGCGCCGGTTAATTCCAAGCCGAAAGTCGGCCAAAGCTGCGTGAGCGCACGCTCTTGCGCGGCGGTGATGCGGCCGGCGCGC
Source organism: uncultured Gammaproteobacteria bacterium (assembly GCA_963837045.1). GTDB lineage: Bacteria > Pseudomonadota > Gammaproteobacteria > Steroidobacterales > Steroidobacteraceae > Bog-1198. Next base: position 244,092 of record CAWIMA010000008.1, on the reverse strand, counting down.
AGGACGAAGCTGCGTATGGGGCGTCGTGCATGCATGGCTGCAAAGTTTGCCTGATATCATCCGCCGATGCTCAGAACCCGCTCAGTGCGTCCGGGCGTGGCCTGCGCTTTTCTGCTCCTTGCGGGCTGCGTGGGGCTGCCGCAGCACGTCATCAAGTACCGCAGCGAGGCCATGCGGTCACCGCAAACCACCACCCTCGGCCGCATCACCCTTGCAATCGAGGACGACAACCCCCGAAACCTGTCCGGCATCCGGCTGCTCGCCTCGGGAGAGGAGGCCTTCGACAGTTTGATCGCGCTTGCCGACCGCGCCGAGCGCACGCTCGACATTCAGTACTACATCATTCACCAGGACGAGTCCGCGCGAATCCTGCTGCAGCACGTGCGCGGCGCCGCGGATCGCGGCGTGCGCGTGCGCGTGCTCGTGGACGACCTCAATACCGCGGGCGAGGACCGGCGCTTCATGCACCTGGAGCAGCACGCGAACGTCGACGTCAGGGTTTTCAATCCATTCCCCGGCGGACGGTCCGCCACCTGGACCAGGATCTTGAATTCAATATCCGACATACCGCGCATCAATCATCGCATGCACAACAAGCTGTTCGTGGCCGACAACGCGATCGCCATCACCGGCGGGCGCAACATCGGCGATGAATATTTCACCCGCGACAAGCGCAGCAATTTCATCGATCTCGACGTCGTGGCGGCCGGCCCCGTCGTGCCGCAGCTGTCGGCGTCGTTCGACGCGTTTTGGAACAGCAAGTACGCCTACCCGATCGCATCGCTCGCCGCTCCGCTGGCCAACGAGCCGCCTCCGCCGCCGGCGTCGCTGAGCAACGAGGTGTCGGCCGATGCCGCCGACTGGCTGGCGCGCGAACTCGATCAAGGCCGCCTGACGCTCGCCTGGGTGCCGGCCACGGTGCTCGCGGACCGGCCGGCCAAAATTGCGAGCGAGTCCTCGCCCGACGAAGAGGTGACAATCGCCAACAATGTGGCCGCGTTGATGCGCTCGGCTCAGCAGGAGGTCATCGTGATCTCGCCGTATTTCGTGCCGGGAAAGCAGGGCGTCGAGCTGATGCGCGAGCTCACCGAACGCGGCGTGCACATCAGAATTCTGACCAACTCCCTGGCATCCACCGATTCGCCGCTGGTGCACAACGGCTATTCGCGCTACCGGGTGGCGCTGCTCAAGCTCGGGGTCGAGATCGCCGAGGTGCGACAGAAGCTCGGCCAACATCGCCCGCGGTTTCACCCGTTTCGCGGCTCGAGCGCGAGCCTGCACGCGAAGGCGCTGGTGATCGATCAGAAAACGGTTTTCATCGGCTCGCTCAACATGGATGCCCGATCCGCGCGCACCAACAGCGAATTGGGCCTCGTGATCCGCAGCGCCGATATCGCCCGCCAGGTGACGAATCTGCTCGATGACATCAGCGCGGACGGCAGCTACAAGCTGTCGCTGGACCATGCCGGCCACATCGTGTGGACGAGCGGCGAACCGGGCGCCGAACGCGTCTGGCACACGGATCCTGAGACGACGCACCTGCAGCGCTTCCTGTTGAAGCTGGTCGCACCCTTCGCCGGAGAGGAGATGCTGTGAGCAGAGCGCTTCAAGGAGTGATGCGCAGGCTGCTCAGGTAATCCTTGACCTTCGCGCGATAGCCTTCACTGCTGGTCACGGTCGCTCCTCCTGCCAGCACCAGAATGAAATCGCCGCGCAGCGTTCGGTTCACCTCGCGCAGGTAATTCATATTGACCAGACAGGAGCGGCTGATCCGAAGCATCGGCTGGGAGCGCAGCGCCTGCTCCGCCTGGCTCAGGGTGCTGCGGGCGTGAAAGGTGTCGCGTCCGACCCGGATGAGGACGTAGTTTCGATCCGCCTCGATCAACTCGACCCGGGTCACGTCGATCACGTGCAGGCGGCCGTTGAATTCCGCGAGCAGGCGCGGGCGCTCCTCGGGATGCGCGCGGGCGCCGCGCTCGAGCTGCGCCAGGAGTGCGCTCAGCAGGGCTTGGCGCTCGTCGGAGCCGCTCTGCGCCTGGCGCGGGCGCACGCGGGCCAGCGCCTTGCGGAAGCGCTCCTGATCGAAGGGCTTGAGCAAATAATCCACGGCACAGACTTCGAAGGCCTCGAGCGCGTAGGCATCGTAGGCCGTGACGAACACCAGTGCAGGCAGCTCATCGGGTGACAGCGCCCGCGCGAGCTCGATGCCGTTGATGGGCCCCATCTGTATGTCGAGAAACAGCAACTGCGGGCGCTTCGCTCGAATCTGCGCGAGCGCCGTCGCGCCGTCGCTGTACTCGCCGATCACGCACAGATCGCCCTCGGTCTCGCACAGCTCGCGCAGGCTGCGGCGGCCGGCCTGTTCGTCATCGACGATGATCACGTTCATCATGCGTCCACCTCGCGCGCCGCACGCCGGGTGCCGCGCCTGTCCGGTGAATCATGCATCACGGGCAATGTGATTTCACTGCACCATTGTGCGCCGCGGGGTCCGGCGGTGAGGCCGGCGCGGCCCTCGAACTGAACGGCCAGCCGCTCGCGGACATTGTTGAGACCGATCCCCTCGGCGCCGGGCGCCGCCTGCGCCGCAATCGTGTTGGTCACCCGCAGCACGAGCGCCTCGTGCGTCCGCTCGACCGCGACGCGCACCTCCACAGGCCCTTGATGGCCGGCCAACCCGTGCGTCACTGCGTTCTCGACCAAGGGCTGCAAGATCAAGCTCGGCACCCACACCTGGACGATATCCTCGGCCGGCGGCAGAATGACGGTGAGCCGGTCGGCGAAGCGCTTTTGCTGCAGCTCTAGGTAAAGGCGGACGAACTGCAATTCGTCGGCGAGGCGCGAGAACTCCCGCTCACCGGCGCTCAGCAGCCGGCGCAGCAGATCCGCGAGCTGCACGACCATGGCTTGCGCTCCTTTCGGGTCCCATCCGATGTGGCCGCGGATGGTATGCAGCAGGTTGAAAAGCGTGTGCGGCGACAGCTGCATGCGCAGCGCCGCCAGACGCGCGGCGCTCCACTCGCGCTCGAGCGCCGCGCGCTTGAGCTCGGAATCGCGAAACCGCGTGTACAGCGCCAGCCCGGTCACCAGGGCGAGGCCGAAACCGTAGGTCGGCAGGAAGCTCACGAAGCTCGCGAGCCACAGCGACATGACCATGGGGTCCGCCCAGGGAGATGCCGCGTGCGACATCATTTGCGCGTGCCAGTGCGAATCGCCCACCGAGAGCTCCCCGATGAACATCGCCGGATAGGCGATCGCCGCAAACACGAGCCCCAACAGCAGCTGCAGGGGGATCGCGATCAGCACCGGACGCCACTGGATGCGCAGGGACGCCCAGTACGAGACCAGCAGGAACGGCAGCAGCAGCAGGTGTTGAAGCGCGCGCGCATTCCAGGGCGCAAACAGGGGCTGGTTGGTCATCGCGGCAATGCCGGTGCGCATGCCGTACGCATACAGGATGTTCGACACGGCGACGTACAACCAGAACGAGCACACAACGGCAAAAAACTGGCGGCGTGTCAGGCCCCCGGCGTAGCGCTGTGTCGAGGCATCTTCATGACCCATGGACGTGCAGCCTAGCGCAAACACCCGGGCTTGCGGCCATCCCGCCGGAAGCCCGGGACGAATCCGTGGTTATCAGGGACGACCTCGATGCGGGATCGCAGACAGGCAGGGCGTCGCCGGCGTCTCATAGCCTCGTTGTCAACCCGCCCCAAATAGGAGATCCGATATGAACACTGTCACCACCCGCACTGCGCTCATGCTCCTCTGCGGCATCGTCGGCGCGGTGTGCAGCGGCGCTGCGAGCGCGGCCACCAGCGACGCCGACGTGCTCAGCGTCGCCATCCATTACGACCCGCAGAGCCTCGATACGGACAGCGGCGCTCGAATGCTGTACCGCAGGATCGTCAATGCGGCCGCCGAGGTCTGCCCGCAATTCTCGAGTCCCCATTGGATCAGCGACGCGGAGCGACGCTGCCGCGAGGAGGCGGTCGCCCACGCCGTCGTGAAGATCAACAATCCGCGTCTGGCGGCGATTTACGCCGCGAGCTCGCGCAACAGCTGATGGTCCAAATTGCGCGCCGCCGGCCGCCAGCCTCGAAGCGGGCACGCCTCGAGGCTGGCGGGCGCCCCGGGCAATGGCCTCAGCCTTCAGGCCGGCCGCGATTTGCCGGCCGCGTAGCGCTGGCTTGAAACCCCGTACGGGGGTTGGTGGCGAACTGTTTACCACAGCTGCCACTGGTGGAAGAGCAGCACATAGCCGGCCAGCAGCGCGTTGGTGGTGCCATGGGCCGCGACGGCCTCGCCCAACCGGCCGGTTTTCCTTGCGATTGCGCCGTACGCCAGCCCGGCCAGAATTCCCGGAAGCCACAAACCGCCGTGCATGACGCCGAACGCGAGCGCGCTCAACGCCAGCGCCGGCCAGCGAACATCCGCAAAGGCGACCGATTCGAAACGCGGATCGATCAGTCGCCGCATCAGATATCCCCGGTACGCGAGCTCTTCGGCCAGCGGCACGGTGACCGTCGCGGCCAGCAGCCGGCAGCCGATCCATGCCGCGCGCAGCGGGGCGGGAAGCGATGACAGGGCGGGAGGCTCGGGCGCGGGAGCCGTTAGAAAGCCCGCGAAGCCCGCCCAGACGCAGAACAGCGCCGCTCCCACGAGCAGCGCACGCCAGCTGAATCTCAAGTCGAGGCCTGCGTAGCTGCGCCGGTACAGCCACAACGCGCCGATCGCGCCCGCGAGGCGCAGTGGATACAGCAGGTCGAATCCCGAGGACAGGGCGTGCGCGATCATCCCTGCCGCGAGGATGGCCAGCAGCGGCATCAGATACGCCGCCGTGGGATTCACGGCCGTGCTCGTGCGCCGCACGCGCGCGGTTCGGCTCAGCCATGGATTTCGCTGGGCGAGGATCGCAATCGCGAAGGCGGCGAGGTTGAAGGCGATCCAGCCGGCCTGCGAATGAAAGCCGACCGTCGCCACGCGTTCAAATCCGGCATCGCCGATGAGCACCAGCGCGGCGATGCGCACCGCGTTCAACAGGAACACGAGCAGCACGCCGAGCGGCACGATGAGCAGCGCCCGCGGAAAATAATACTCGCGTCGAAAGAACCAGAGCCACGCCGCGCAAAATGCCAGCATCAGTCCCACGCCCTCCAGGCCGGAGCATACCTCCGATATCGTCACCGCAAATCGGTCGGTGGAGACGGTCAACGTCGACGGGTCGCTGTGCAATTCGGGGCGCAGCGATTGCAGCAATATCTGGACGAGCGCGAAGGTGAGCCTGGCCGCCGGAGCCCACAGCATTTGGCTGCCTTGAATCGCGGCGACCGCCGCGGCGGCCGGCAGAAGCGCATAAAGAGGAAGACCGCCGGTGCGCCGCGAGGCTTCGGTCCACACCGCCAGCGGCGCCATGGCCGCCAACAGGGCGAGGACCGCCGCGATCGCGCATGCATGCCAGGCGACGGCTAGAGCCGCAAATGGCAGCGCCGGCGCCACGCGATAAAGCTCGGCCGAGAGGAAGGCGAAGGGAACGAGCAGCAGGCCGTGCGCGACCCCCCAAACGGGCCGTACCGGTGCATGGAATCCCGCCGCCGCGACGGCGCTCCGCGTTGCGCCGCCGCTCAGATAAACGAGCATCGCCAGCGATGCGGCGTATGCGATGAGGAACCGGAACAGCCAGTGTTGAACCTCGCGCACCAGGTGGGCGGGACCGACCACCAGATCAACCGGGGTCATCTGGATCAGGTACGACGCCAGCAGCATCTCGACCACGATCACGGCGGCGATGACGCTGAGCCGCGCGTACAGGCCGAGGCCCGTCAATCGATGGCGATCGAGCGCGGTTGGCTGCCCGCCGCGAATGCGCCAACGCTCGTCAGCGCACCGGTGACCGAATCGATGGCCATCACCGAGACGCTGTCGGAATCCTCGTTGGCCACGTAGGCGAATTGACCGCTTGGATCGATGACGACGCTCAGCGGAAAGGTGCCCACGCCGACGCTCGAAGCGCGCGCCACGGTACCGGTGCTGGGTGTGATGGAATAGTTGCTCAACTGGTTCGCGGCGATGACGTTGGCCGCGTAGAGATAGCGGCCGGCGGGGTCGACGGTGACTGCCTCGGGACTGGAGCCGGTCGACAGGGGAAAACCGGAAAGCGGCGCCAGCGCGCCGGTCGCTGTATTGATCGAGTATCCGGCGATCGTCTTTGCGGTCTCATTGGCCACGTAGGCGAACGTTCCCGTCGGATCGATGGTGATGGCCAAGGCGCCGGCGCCCGAGCCGAACGGCGATCCGCCGATGGCGGCGATGGAGCCCGCGCCGGTCTCGATGGAAAATGCGGCCACATAGCCGCCGGCGTAGTCGGTGACGTAGAGAAAGTTCCCGCCGGGATCGGTCTTCATGGAGGTGGGCTGGCTGCCCACCGCGAACGGCGAGCCGCTGATGGCGGTCGCAAGCCCGGTGGAGCCGTCGATCACGAAAACCGAGACGGTACTGTCGGTCATGTTGGCGACGTAGAGGAATTGATCTGCGGGATCCACCAGCACCGCGAACGGCCCGGTGCCCGCGGCGATCGGCTGCCCTGCCGAGGCGAGGGCGCCGGTGGTGTTGTCGATCGCAAACACCGACACGTTGTTGGAATCATGATTGGCCACGTACAGGTAAGTGCCGTTGGGATCCACCACCGCGGCGACCGGCGTCGTGCCCGTAGAGGCGAACGGGGAGCCGGCGACCGCGCTCAGGGCGCCCGTCGAGGCATCGATCGAATACGCCGATATGCTGTTGGAGCCCTGGTTGACGACGTAGGCGAAACGTCCCGGTTGGGTGCAGGTCACCACCACATTGGTGATGTCCGCGGTTCCGATTGTGCCGGAGCCGTTGTGCACAACGCAGGTCTGATTCGAAGGCTGAGTCAGAACCGTGACCGAATAGGCGCCCCCCTGGTCGATCGCGGAGCTGAAGACGAACGAGCCGCTCGTGCCCAGCCTCAAGTTGTCGCCGGAGTTGTTCTGCAGCACCAGCCCGGACCCCCGCAGTCCGGTCACCGTGCCGCCGACGGTGTAGCCGCCGCCGACGTGGCAGGCTGCGATCCCGAGGCCTGCCGCTGCAGCCAAGATCCCGATCTTCACCATGGTTCTCACCGATCGATCTCCTCAAGACCGCACGCGGCCGAGATCATGCCGCATTCCCGTCCATTCGTGGTGTCAAGAAATGTCGCGAAGTATAACGCGGAAGCCGCTGCCGTACTTTACGGCCGCCGCTGCAATCATGTCTCCACGACACGACAGGCGCCTTTGATGAACCAAATTGCGGGATAATCGCTCCAACGTCTTCATGGACAGATTCCGCATGCCGCAACTTGGATTCAAGCGCCTGCTCACGTCGGGTACGATCGCATTTGCATTGCTGTCGCCGTGTGTGGCATCCGCAGCCCTGGGTGAGCCGGAGGCCTCGGTGCAGGCCGATGGCGAGCAGCTTCACGGCTCGATCAAAGGCACGGATCGGGGAGCTTATCGGGTGCACGAGATCCAATTGCCTTCAGGCACCCTGGTGCGGGAGTACTCCGGAACCGACGGGATCGTTTTCGCCGTCGCGTGGAACGGGCCCTTCATGCCGGATTTACGGCAAGTGCTGGGCCGCTATTTCGATGCGTACGTGGCGGCGGCGAAAGCCAGGCACTCGGATCACCATCATCTGCAAATCCAGCAAAATGATCTGGTGGTGCAGTCGAGCGGGCACATGCGCGCATTCAACGGGCGTGCCTATTTGCCGCAAGCGATTCCGGGCGGCGTGTCCGCCGGAGATCTTACGTGAGCTCGGCGCCGATGCGGGCGCTGCGCCGCGGCTGTGCGCTGTTGATATGTCTGTCGGCGATCTCGTGCGGCGGCGGCAGCTCACTGGGAGGCTCCTCGAAGCCCGTGGCGCCGGCCGCGAACGTCGTCGGTGTGGTGGTCGATGGCGGGCCGCCCCAGCTCATGGCCATCAGCGTCAATACGCTTTACACTACCGTCACGGTTTGCGTTCCGGGAAGCACCACCGAGTGTCAGACCATCGACCACATTCAGGTCGATACGGGCTCTTCCGGGCTGCGCCTGCTGGCGCCGGCATTGACGTTGAGCCTGCCGGTGACGGCGACGTCGAGCGGCGCTTCGCTGCTGGAATGCATGGTATTCGTCGATGGCTACAGCTGGGGGCCGGTGAGCCGCGTGGACCTGCAGGTCTCGGGCGAATCGGCGCATTCGGTACCGGTGCAGCTGATCGGAGATCCGCGCTTTCCGAACGTTCCGTCCGACTGTTCGAGTACGGGCCCGGCTGAGGACACGGTGGCCGCGTTCGGCGCCAACGGGATCATAGGTATCGGCGCGCTGGCGCAGGACTGCGGTCCCTCTTGCGCGACCATGGCAGTCCCCGCGTTTTACTACTCGTGCACCCCGGCGACATGCCAAAACGCCACGGCCGCGTTGACGAGCCAGGTGCCGAATCCCGTGACCATGTTCGCCACGGACAAGAACGGCGCGATCATCGTGCTGCCGAGTGTCGCCGCTGAGGGGGCGGCGAGCGTGACGGGGTCGCTGATATTCGGCATCGATACCGAATCGAACAATCAATTGGGCACCGAAACCGTGCTGGCTCTCGATGCAACGATCGGCGGGTACCTCACGACGATTTTCAACGGCCAAACACTCAGCTTGAGCTTTGTCGATTCGGGCTCGAGCGCTAACTACTTCAATGATTTGAGCATCGGGCAATGCTCCGGTGCCGGCTTCGCCGGGTTGTATTGTCCTGCGAGCACGCAGTCCTTCGGGGCGACGCTGCAGGGCCAAGACTCGAATGGAGCGAGCACGGGTGTGAGCATCCCCGAGAGCTTCACGGTGGCCAACGCGCAGGCGCAGGCACAGGCCGAGCCGACGTTCACGGCATTCCCCGAGCTCGGAGGAACCTTTGCCACGCCCGGAAGCTTCGATTGGGGCTTGCCGTTTTTCTATGGACGCCGGATAGCCGTTGCGATTCAGGGCTACTCGACCTCCGCGGGTGCGGGACCTTTCATCGGCCTGTAGATTCGAACTGCGCGCGGCCGGGTCTACGGTTGCGTGCATTTTCCCAATACTGGGGATCTCGCGGACATCGACGAGGTCGACGCCCTGCTCATAAAACAGGCCATTGCACCCGCCTACCGAACCATCCTGCCGGCCCACTCATAGAGGGCGGTGCGGGAGCGCTCCAGCGCCAATACGGATGGCACCAGCGCGAGCGCGCCGCGCTCGTCCCACGTCCACATCTCGGCGGGCGCGGCCTCGACCTCGAAGCCTGCCGCGCGGAACTCCGCGGCCGCGCGCGTGAGGTGCGCACTCGAAGTGACCAGGATGATCCGCTCGATCCCCTGCTGGCGCAGCAGCCGGGCTGAAAAGACCGCGTTTTCATGGGTGTTGATCGAGGCAGCCTCGGTCCAGCGCACCGGCACCAGCAAATCCTCCTCGAGGAAGCGGCGCATGGCGAAGGCTTCGCGGTCGGTGCCCGAGACCAGGATGGGAAGATGCGTGGCGCGGGCGATTTTCGCGCCTTCGATGAGCCGCAGGTCGGTATGCACGCCCGGTGCGTCGCCGCCGGCCTCGGGCGCGTTGGGGCGCACGCCTCCTCCCAGAATCACGATGGCCTGAGCGCGCGACTGCGCCGTCGTGAGGTGCAAAGGATCGAGCGGCGGGTAGCCCTCGGCGGCGCGTGCGAGCGCATCCGCAAGCACCGGGGTCGCGAGCAGCCAGAGGCTGAGGATCCCGGTGGCGCAGAGGGCGACGCCGAGGCGCGGGCGGCGTGGCCAGAACAGCAGGCCCGCCACCGCAAGCAGCAGGCTGGACGCGGGGGGCATTGCAAGCGCCCTGAGAAAAACGTGAAGCTCGAGCGCCGTCAACTTGATTCTCCTTTGCGTGCGCCCGAGCTTATCATTCTGGGCAGACGGCAGCGGCGTGCGCAGCGGCGTGCGCGGCGGTGCGTGCACCGGCGGTGTACGATTTAGCAAAACAGGAGGGCGGTCATGCGGTCATGGATTCTGGGTGTTTGGAGTGCCGCGGCGTGCTTCGCGGGTTGGGCGGGAGCGGGTGCGGCCGAGAACGGCGGGCAGCCCGCCTCGCTGACCGATGCGCTGGCGGTGATCAAGTCGCACCGGTTCGTCGATCTGACGCATGCGTTCGCGCCCGGCATCCCGCATTGGAAGGGCGCGCCGAACGAGCGCGTCACGACGCTCTACACGGTCGCCAAGGATGGCTTTCGAATCAACGAATACTGCCATATCGGCCAGTGGGGCACTCACGTGGATCCGCCGGCGCATTTTCATGAGGGCATGCACACGGTCGATCAAATCGACCCGCAGGATATGCTCATGCCGCTGGTCGTCATCGACGTGCACGACCAGGTGGTGAAGAATCCCGACTATGTGCTCTCCCTCGAGGACGTCAGCGCGTGGGAAAAGCGCCACGGCGCGATACCGAAGGGCGCATTCGTCGCCATGCGCACCGATTGGTCGAAGCGCTGGCCCGACGATGCGGCGCTCGCCAATCGCGACGCGGCGGGCGTCTATCATTATCCCGGCTGGAGCAAGGAGGTTCTGCAGCTGCTGTACGAGAAGCGGGGCATCACCGCATCCGGTCACGAGACGACCGATACCGATCCGGGTCTCGCGACCACCAAGGATGACTATTCGCTCGAGTCCTACATCCTCGGGCTCAATCACTACCAGATCGAGCTGCTGGCGAACCTCGATCAGGTGCCGGAGGCGGGCGGTCTGGTGTGGGTCACCTTTCCCAAGGTCGAGCACGGCTCCGGCTTTCCGGCGCGCGTGATCGCGATCGTTCCATGAGTGCCGGTTCGCAGGGCGCGACCGCGGCGCCGATCGAATACGCCGACGCCTCGGTGGAGGTGCGGGCGGTGTACGACGACATCATGGCAACCCGCAAGACCGACTGGGTCAACAACTACTGGAAGGTGCTCGCGCATCATCCGCCGACCTTGCGGCGCATGTGGGCGAACTCCAGGGAGGTCATGGGCCCGGGGGCGCTCGATCCGCTGACGAAGGAGCTCATCTACATGGCCGTGAGCATCACGAACGGCTGCCGCTACTGCATCGCCTCGCACGGCACCGCCGCGCGCAAGAAGGGCATGACAGCGCAGCAGCACGCCGAGCTGGTGGCGATCGTCGGTCTTGCGAACGAGACGAACCGGCACGCGGCCGCGCTCGATCTGCAGATCGATGAACAATTCCGCTGAGACGCTATGTCCCGCGGCGTGACCGGCCGCGGCCGAAGGCGGCGGGCGCTCGAGGGCGGCGGCCCGGAGCCGCCCGGGGGCCTCACTACGGCGAGGCGGCGGGTCGACGGACGATCTTGCCGTCCTTCATCAGGAAATCGATCTTGCGCAGGCTCTCGATGTCCTCGAGCGGGTTGGCGGGCATGGCGACCAAGTCCGCGCCCGATCACGGCGCCGACACGAAGCGCGACGACCTGGGCGAGGAGCGGGGCCGCGAACAGGAGCAGCAGCGAGGCAACAGAGACTTTCATCATTGTTGTTGAACCTGTACGTTAGCGGCCGCAGTGCGGGGGCAAGAACAGACAATGCGCCGCCGCGTGGCAATCGAGGGCGGCAATTAGGAGAGACCGTGCGACAGACTCGGCGCGACTTGGTCAGGACACTCGCGGCGCTGCCGCTGATCCGACTCACGCGATCAGAGCCGGACGTGGTTCTGTGCAATGGCTTGGTGTCGACGATGAACCCGGCGCAGCCGGAGGCTACCGCCATCGCCGTTTTCGATGGCCGATTTCTCGCCGCGGGCTCGGACAAAGACGTGCTATCGCTCGCCGGCAAGCGCACGCGCAAGGTCGATCTCGCCCACCGGCGGGTGTTTCCCGGCTTCAACGACGCGCACGCGCATCCTTGGGACGCCGGCATCAACGCGCTCAAGAACGTCGCGTGCGACAAGATCTCGATCGAGGAGATTCTCGCCGCCCTGCGTGCGCGCGCCGCCGAGACCGCGCCGGGGCATTGGGTGCAGGGCTACCTGTACGATGACGGCAAGACGCCGCGCGCGCTGACGCGCGCCGACCTCGATGCCGCGGTACCGGACCATCCGGTCATCGTCACGCATCGTGGCGGCCATACCGGCTACGCCAATTCCGCGGCGCTCGCCCAGGTGGGTGCAGCGGCGGGCATGTCCGACCCGCCCGGCGGGCGGTTCGAGCGGGACGCGAACGGAGAACTCAACGGCCGGGTAGCGGACAAGGCGCTCGATTTGGTGCTGGCGAAGATTCCCAATGAGTTGACGCGCGATGACCACCGGCGCGGGGTCGCCCTCAGTTCGAAGCTCTATGCGAGCCACGGCATCACCTCGGCCTGCGAAGCGCTGACCAGTCCCAACGGCTTGCAGGCATACCAGGATGCGCGCGATGCGGGCGAGCTCTCCTACCGCGCGTACTGCCTCATGGACGTGACGTACCTGGAGCGCTATATCGCGGCCGGCCTGCACACCGGCTTCGGCGATTCGATGGTGCGCATCGGCGCCATCAAGCAATTCGCGGACGGGTCGATCTCCGAACGCACCGCGTGGCTCGCCGAGCCGTATCTCGGAATTCCGAATTACTATGGGCTCGAGCTCGGCACGCGTGAGAGCCTGTACGAAAATTCGCGCAAGGCATGGCTGGCGGGATTTCAGCTCGCCACACATGCGAACGGCGAGCGCGCCATCGACCGAATGCTCGGCATCTACGAGCAGCTGCAGCGGGAATTCCCGCGGCGCGATCCGCGCTTCAGGCTCGAGCACTGCACGGTCGTGACGCCGGAGCTGATCGCGCGCATGCGCGTGGTCGGCGCGATTCCCATCCCGTTCGCCGGTTATGCGAACTTTCACGGCGATGTGCTGCATTTCTACGGTGATGAGCGCGCCAATCGCATGTTCGCGTACCGCTCGTTCATCGATGCGGGACTGCGCCCGCCGGCCGCCTCGGATTACACGGCGAGTCCGCCGGTGCCGATGCTGTGGCTGTATGCAGAGACGACGCGCCGGGATCCGACCGGGCACGTGTGGGGCGCGGGTCAGCGCATCACGCTCGACGAGGCGCTGCGCTCCGCCACCCTCTACGGCGCCTACGCCTCATTCGAGGAGCACGACAAGGGCTCCATCGAACCCGGCAAGCTCGCCGATCTCGCGGTGCTCGATCAGGATCCGCTGGCCGTTCCCGCCGAGCAGTGGCTCGACATCAAGGTGGAGCGGACCATGCTCGGCGGGAAGTGGGTGTACGAGGCGTGAGCAGCGCGCCGCGAGAAAATGCGGCGCCGCAACATTGAAGTGGCCGGACGGCGAAAGCTACACCGCCGCTGTCGGCGCGACGATCAAGTGGGATGCCAACTCCCCCGACTCCATGGCGGGATTTTCATTGGCCGAATCACCCCTTCGGCCCTCTCGCCGCAGGCGGGGATTGGCGTTAGAATCCCACCAAAATGACGAGCGTCCGGCCGCGGCTGCTCACAAGCACTTGGCAAGCAAACCTAAAAATATAAAGGGGATGCCATGCGTACGAACTCTTCGGGCCTCGGATACTTGCGAATCCAATGCGCGGCGGCGCTGCTCGCTCCACTCATCGCGCTCACCGCAGCCGCCGATGTGACGGTCTCGGAGACGACGACCTTCGATCTCGCGGTATTCAAGGCGCACGGCGCCAAGACGGAGCACATCTCCGTCGACAAAGCCCGCGCGGACAACGAGATGCACTGCGAAGGCATGATGTCGATGTTATGCGGCAACCAGAAGAGCGGTGAAATAACGCGTCTCGACAAGGACCTGATCTGGGATCTCGAGCCAGATAAAAAGAGCTACCTTGAAAAGCCGTTCCCGACGTCGGAGCAGATCGCGGAGGCTCAACAGCGGGCTGCTGCGGTCATGGAGAAATTAAAGAGCTGTCCGCAGCCCGCCGCCCGTACTGCGCCTGACACATCCAAGTGCGACATGTCGCCGCCGAAGTTCGACATCAACAAGACGAACGACACAGCCATGCTGGCCGGGCATCAAGCGCAGCGCACCGCGGTGACGATGACCCAGACCTGCACGAACAAGCAAACCGGTGAATCCTGCGACCTGATCTTTGCGTTCGACACGTGGCTGACTCAGGACGATGTGGCGGGGTCGACCGATATTCGCGCGTTCCGGACTGCGTATGCCAAGAAGATGGGGCTCGACCAGGTCAGCGGCATTGTGCGCGGGCAGATGCAAGCGTATCTCGCTCCCTATGCCGATGCGTTGCGGCAGGTCAGCGCCAAGGCCGGCGATCTGAAGGGCTATCCACTGAAGACCACCATGCGCGTGCAAATCGGCGGTGAGCATTGCAGCCAGGCTGCCCAGATGCGCCAGCAGAAGAGCTCCTCAGGCGGCGGCGGCAGCGTCGTTGCGGACGCGGGAGAAGCCGCCACGTCGGCAGCCGCCACGACGGCCGCCGGCGGCGCTGCGCAAGCCGCAAGCCAAGCGGCCGGCGGTTCCATAGGCGGCGCGGTCGCGGGTTCAGCGGTCGGCGCCTTCGGCAGCAAGCTGATCGGCGGCCTGTTCGCGAAGAAGCCCGCCGCCCAGCCGAAACCGGATTCCGCATCGACCGCTCCGCCGGCAGCTGCCAGCGCTCCGGTCGGGCTGATCGAGATCACGACCGAGACCACGTCGATCAGCACCGACCCCATACCCGGGGACCAGTTCGATATCCCCGCCGGCTGGAAGAAGCTGATTCCTAAGCCGGAGAAGGAGCGCGAGCTGCCGCAGTGCCCGACGACGTAGACTGAAAACCACTGCACGAGCCCGGTTTTTTGCAAAACCTGAATCCGAAGCGATTCGGATCGGGCTCTTCGGAAACCTGAATCGAAACACGAGACTGTCGTCTGAGTGCCGGGGCCGTACCTCTGAGGTAACGGCCCCGGCCGGGCAGGTCACTGAATCGTGTACCAGTAGGCCCCTCCGTTGTGGTACACGTTGATCGCATTGTTCGCGGTGTTCGACACGTAGATGTTGCCCGACGAATCGAGGGCGATGCCCTGCGGATTCGAGAGCGCGGGGGCGCCGCTCAGATAGAGCCCGGTCTGCTGGCCGGTGAACGGCGCATACTGCGCGAACGTCGGGTCGCCGTAGAAATTGGTGCCGTAGAAATTGGTGACGTAGACGTATTCCTTCGGATCGACGGCGATGCCGATCACGTCGTCGATATTGGACGTGATGGGCGACTGATTCGCATCCTGGGGCGGCGCACACGGCGGAGTGTCGCAGTACTGGCCGTTGTTCGTCGTCAGATCGGTGGTGAGATAGTAGCTGATCTCGTTCGGCAGGCCGACCAGCAGATCGGTGCCGTTGTAGGCGAGCGCGCCCACCGATTGGAACGCGATCCCGGTCGCGTCCTGTGTGAACGTGTAGAGCAGCGATGCGCCTTCCCCGATGGTGTATACCCGGATGTCGTTGACCGCGTCCTGGTAATTATCGGCGGCGGTGCCGCCGTAGTTCTCCGCCACGTAGAGGTAGTTATTCGCATCGGCGGCAACGCCCAGGGGTCGAGTGAGCCCGGTGATCTGGAAGAGCGAAGTGCCGCTGGAATTGAACACGGAGACCGTGTTGTTGCCGAAGGTCCCGCCGGTGTCGGCCACGAAAAGCCAGCCGTAGGAGTTGAAGGCGAGGCGGACGGGATTGGTCATGCCGGTGATCGTCATCGACGGCTGCAGCACCATCTGACCGCTCGTTGCCGGCGCGTACACCAGCACCTGTCCGGACCCATAGTTGGCGACGTACAAATTCCCGTTGTAGAACGCGAGGCCGCTCGGCTGATTGAGCGCGACCGCGCTGCAGGCGGGCACGCTGATCGGCGGCATCGTCGTGTTCGGCCCCAAGCTCGTGAAGTTGACGATGATGCTCAGATACAGATTGTTGGTCCGCTGCCAGATCTCGCCGTACAGGTTCGGATTGCCGGGCGGCGGGGCGCCCGTGAACGATGTCTGGTTCGCCTGCAAGTAGGCGTCGATCGCCCCGAGCTCGTTGAGCGCGCAGTCGTAATTGCCGCCGTTGAAGTAACTTTGCGCGGTCGCGATGTCGCCCTGCAGCGTGCTGTAGACCAACGGATTCGTGACCTGACTCTGGGCGTTCGACAGCGTCAAGCTCCAATTGTTGAACTTCGTGTCCTCGTAGGCAGGCAGGCTGTCCGATGAGACGTTGAGTCCGATGCCGAACACGCTCATCGAGGCCGACTTGCTGGGATGCTGGCCGCCGTCGCAGGCGCCCGTGTCCTCGAAGAAGTAATTGCCGCCGGATTCGGGGCCTCCCTCGACGATTCTGCCCTCGATGGGGTAGAGGTCCGAGCGCGGCGCCCACCCGGTGAGCGGTCCGTTCGGCCCCGGCTGGCAGCTGAGATCGTACAGGGGCGAGGGCAGGTACTGAGTCACGTCGGTGAACCACGTGAAGATGCTGCCACTTACGTAGTTGTAGAGATCGACGATTTCCGCCGTGCCCTTCTGGACGACCAAACCCGACCCCGTTGGACCTGAGTGGCCGCAAATGGTCGGCGGCAGCACGGTGGACGGATAGCTCGGGCAGAAATTGGCGATATCCAGCGTCGTGTTGCCCTGCGAGTCGCTTCCGCAGCTCCAGTTATAGCCGCCGCTTCCGCTCGATGTCACCGTCACCCGCGGGTCGGCCTGCACCACGCACACTTCCTCTTGGATGGTGGCGCCCGCCGGGAATGTGCAGCCGCCCACTGGACAGGTGATATTGAGCGTCAGGCCGGGGCTGAAGCTGCAATTTTGGCCTTCACAGGAGTTCACCGGCGCCACCGAATTCGATGCCGCGAGTCCCACCGGACTGCCGACGCCCTGGCTCAAGGTTGCGATCGGATTGTTCGGGCCGCTCGCCGGGGGTGCCCCGAACTGCAGAATCTGGCCGCCCGGCGCCACGGGCTCCGCGACGAACGCGTAGGCGGCCGTCGCGGCGGCCGCGACCTTGATCTTCTGCAGAGCAATCCCCTGGGAATCCGCAAAATCATGGGCGAACGCATTCCGGCTCGTGTCGAAGCGAATGATCCGCCCGTCCTCGGTCGTGAACAGCAGGCTCACGCCGTGCGTCGCATCCGCCGGCCAAATGTCCATGCCGAAGGGGATCGCGGCCTTCCTCGTGAACTGCGGCATCTTCACCGCGGTCGGGATCGACTGGTTGAGAGGAAAGTTCGAGGTGGCGAGCGCCCCGCTGCTCTGATAGATCAGCGACTTGGAGTAAACCATCACGCGTGTGTTGGAGGTGTCCCCGACCAGCACCAGAATGTCGCCCGCGTTCCAGGGCGGCGAAGAGCCGCCGGCCGGGGCGGTGGCCGCGGTTCCCGCCACCAGCACCTCGGCCAACTCGACGGTCTTCACGCCGCCGAAATTCTGATCGATCAGAACCGGCGCGAGGTCGTACTGACCCGTCGAGGCATCGAACGGCAGTACCCACAGCGAGGTGGGCTCGGATTTGGTACAGCGCGACGTGACGAAGATGTTGCCGGCGGCATCCACGGCGAGACCCGTGGGATGCGCCGGGCCCGAGTTCTTGTAGGTGAAGATCGCGGTCGAGGATCCGTAGTTGGGTGAGGGATACAGGAGGATCCGGCCGTGGGCCGCATCGGCCGCGACGAGATCGAGCGCGGTCGTCGAGCTCGAGTGGTTCGGCACCCAGAGGAGCGCGTCAATGGCCGCGAGCTTCGGGGCGCCTCCACTGGCGAGCGATTCGGTGCCGTTGATCTGCCCGCTGGCATTGAAGGTCAATGCGTACACGGAATTGCCGCTCGCATCCGCGGACGCGATCGCCGGGGAGGGCAGCTGAATCTGAGCGTGAGCGGCGGCGGCAAACAGCGCGGCGGCACAAACACCGAGCCTTGCCGCGGTCGGGGCACGCAGCAAGGGTCGTGAACAATCGAACAGTAGAGGCAACTGGCCGTCCATGATGTATCCCCTGCGGTGTTTTGGCAGCAATGTTTTTGAAATCGCTGCGTCCGGTTTCCTTATGAGTCTTTCTCACCGGCTATTTAGGGGAACAGCCTAGCACAGGTGTGATTTCAATCGACACCTCACTGTGGCGTTATGTCAAGGTGCGATCCCTTCAATGCACTGCAGCGGCGTGCGTCTGCACGGCGAACTGCCTCCGTTGACCCTGCATGGTCGCTGCCCGACAGCGCCTCGATTGGGGGCTGCCGTTCCTCTACGGGCGCCGGATCGCCACCGCGATCATCGCAGGGTGTGGCGCCGGGCTACTGAGCGATTCCACGAGTTCTATTCGTGGCGGAGAATTACCGGGACATTGTGAGTATTGAGCTGAGGCAGCGCCCAGAACGTATCGTTGACGAAGCGATTGAACAGCTCCGGCGGTAACACGCTGTCCCGGTCGACCCAGCTCACCTTGCGGCGTACGGTGTGCAGGTTCGGGGTGCCGAGCGCGAGATCAAACTGGTCGGCCTCGTACTCGACATTGTCGAGATCATGTGCAAACAAAGGCTCGCCGAGAAATTCGTAAAGTTGTCGCAAAGTGTCCTCGGGCTGCTTGGCGAGCGCTTCGTAGCCGACCAGAATCAGGCGATCGGCATATTCGCCCCAGAACGCCTCACGAAGCGCATCAAGCGCGAAACCCACGAGCCCGTCGCTGGCTGACAGCCGCGCGACCCGGGTATAGACGGTGTTGCTCGGTTCGTACCCGAAGATTCCCGACAGCTCGAATGCATTCTGCCGAATCAACCGTTCAATGCTGTCCATAATCCACGGCACGTGGCGGACGCAGCAGATTACCTTCGCCTGCGGGAACAGACGAACCAATGTGGGCAGCTTTGAACACCAGGCGCGATTGGTGTCGAACACGAGCTTGTTCGGATGTACGTTGAAGTAGTAGTTGCTGAACAGGCCTTTTAGCAGCTCGCGCTTGCGTGGCTCATCGATGAACACAGACGCTTCGTTGCGCCGGCTCATCGAGCCCTGGAGCGCCATGAACAGCGCTCCGACCGCGCTCGTCATCCCCGCGTCGAAGCGGGGATTTTGCCGCAGGATGGCGCCGAGCAGCGTAGACCCGGAGCGCGGCAGCCCCGAAATGAAATGAATGCCATTATCCATCAAGTAGTTCTCGGCTTTTGTCCCCGCCTTGAGTTTACCATGGGGTTGTGCCCCTGCAGATAAGAGGCCGGGCAGCCGCGCGTTCTGCACGGTCGAGGCGCCACGTTCGGGGCGATCACTCGATCCGAGCGCAGGCCTTAGCGTTCACGCATGCTGCTGCTCACCGTGTTGATCAAGGGGCTGAGGAAATATTCGGCGACGGAGCGTCTGCCCGTGTGAATTTCGGCCTTGACCTCCATTCCCGGCGTCAAGTTGACCAATTTGTGTTCGACACGGAACTGCCTGCTGGGTAGCTTGATTCGCACGACGAAGTATAGACCGTTCCTCTTGTCGGACACCGCATCGTTCGATACGTCATCGACTGTGCCCGTCATGTAACCGAAACGGGTATACGGAAACGCATCGATCTTGACGACCGCCGTCTGTCCGACTTCGACGAAGCCGATATCCTTGTTCTCAAGGCGCGCCTCCACTTCGAGCGTGTCGTCAGGCACGATCTCCAGCAACTGCTGCGCGGTGGTCACCACCCCGCCGACGGTGTGAACCGTGAGCTGTTGCACCGTGCCGGCCACCGGCGCCGTCAATTTCATCAGCGCCTGACGCACCTCGGCCTTAGTCTGATCGTTACTCGCTTGGGACAGCAGCTCCTGGGCCTTGCCCATTTCCTCCAAGTGCTCTCGGCGAAAAGTCGCGATCGTGGTTTGAATATTGTTCCTTTGTTCTTCGACCGCCGCCTGCAATTCGTGCGAGTGACTGACCTGCGCGGCAAGCTCCTCGGTCTGAGAAATCGCGGATTGCTCCTTGTCGAGATAGTCGCTGCGCGCCACATAGCTGCCCGCTGCGAGCGCTTTGTAATCGTCCGCCTGTTGGCGTGCGAGAGGCGCGGTTTCCGAAAGCTTGTGAATTTCGGCATTGGTCGTCGCAAGCTCGGCCTGACGCTTGAACAGCTGCGCTTCGAGCGAAGCGATCTTCGCACGGTATTCACCGTAGTACCCGTCGGCCGAATCCTGGGTCTGCCTTTGGCGGTCCTCCGGAGCATCCGGCACGTGCGCAACGACGGGCTTTCTGTTCTCGGCCTGCGCGCGCAACAGCGCCTCCGAGCGGGCGACCGTGAGCTTCGCGTCGATTCGGTTGGCCGTCGCCTTGCCCGTATCGGCCTGTGCCTGCGTGGGGTCGAGTTCCATCAACAGCTGGCCGGCTTCGACGCGCATGCCGTCATGCACCAGGATGCTGCGCACGACCCCCGTGATCGCCGGCTGAATCACCTTGACGCGGGCATTGGGGACCAATTTGCCCGGCGCGGTCGCGACGATATCGAGGTGGCCGAAGACTGCAAGCGCAAGCGCGCTCAAACCGAGAATCGCGATGATTCTGCCGGTCCATCGCGGCGCCGGGTGAACGGGCGTTTCGATGATTTCCAGGTGCGCCGGCAGGAAGGCAACCTCGTCCGGCAATTTTTCCTTCAGATCCAATTCGCGGCGCATCCGCCAACTTTGGCGAAACACCGCGAAATACCTCGCCAGCAGATCCCGGCATGCGGCGAACTCAGGGAATTGCACGCCGACCCCACATTGCCGCTGCAGCCTCGGGCATGCTATTGCGCCTGCAAGGCAACCAAATGGGCATACAGCCCCCGCTGGCGAATCAGCTCATCATGCCGTCCGATCTCCACGATCGCGCCCTTGTCCATGGCGAGGATCCGATCGGCCTGCTGGATCGAGGAGAGACGGTGGGAAATGATGATCACCGTGCGCCCGCGGCACAGGGACGGCATGTTCTGCTGCAACGTACGTTCGGTTTCATAGTCCAAGGCGCTCGTGGCTTCGTCAAAGATCAGAATGCGCGGATTGTTGACGAGCGCGCGCGCTATCGCGATCCGCTGGCGCTGACCGCCCGACAGTCCGCAGCCTTGCTCGCCCACGATGGCATCGTACCCCTCGCGCAACTCGCAGATGAAGTCATGCGCGCCGGCGAGTTTGGCCACTCTGATAATCTCGTCGAGAGGCAATCCCGGGTCCGCAATCGCGATGTTCTCGCGAATGGACCGGTTGAACAGCAGGTTCTCCTGCAGCACGACGCCGATCTGGCGGCGCACCCAAGCGGGGTCGGCGAGCGCGAGATCGATGCCGTCGATGCGGATGCGGCCACGCTCCGGCACGTACAACCGCTGTATCAGTTTGGCCAAAGTGCTTTTCCCGGAGCCCGACCGGCCAACGACGCCGATCACTTCGCCGGCACGGATGTGCAGATTGATACCGTGCAAGACGATCGGGCTGTCGGCCCGGTAGCGAAAGTGAACGTCTTCGAAGTCGATCGCGCCCTGAATCACCGGAAGGGCATGCGAACTCGGCGGCAGCTCGGTACGAGCATTCAAGATGTCGCCGAGCCGCTCCATCGAAACGCCAATCTGCTGAAAATCCTGCCACAACTGCGCGAGCCTCAGGATTGGCGAGGCCACGCGCTGGGCCAACATGTTGAAGGCCACCAGTTGACCGATCGTGAGCTTGCCTGAAATGACCATGTGCGCGCCGAAGAACAGGACCGCCAGGGTCACCGATTTGCCGACGAGCTGAATGAGCTGTTGACCGAGATTGCCCAGCGTGTTGACGCGAAAGGCGGCGGTGACATAAGCGGCGAGCAGGCTGTCCCATCGCCGCGCGAACTGTGGCTCTATCGCGTGCGCCTTGACGGTTTCGCAGCCGGACACCGCCTCGACGAGAAAGGAATGGTTGTCCGAGCCGCGCGAGAACTTCTTCTCTAGGGCATTTCTAAACAGCGGATTCAGTATTCCGGAGATGAGCGCATAGCACCCCAACGAGAGGACGACGATCATCGTGAGCGCGACGCTGTAAAGGGCCATCACTGCGAGGAACACGACGGAAAACACCAGGTCGATGCACGCGGTGAGCGCCTGTCCCGTGAGAAAATTGCGGATGTTCTCCAGCTCCCGTACACGCGCCACCGAATCGCCGACGCGGCGCGCCGCGAAATAGGCGATCGGCAGGTTCACGAGGTGTCGGAACAGGCGTGCGCCGAGTTCCACATCCATCCTGGTGGTGGTGTGCGCGAACAGATAGTTGCGCACCCCGGTCAGAATTGTTTCGAACACGGAGGAGATCAACATGGCGATGCAAACGACGTTGAGCGTATCGAAAGCCCGGTTGATCAGCACCTTGTCCATGACCACTTGAAACATGAGCGGCGGGACCAGGCCGAACAGCTGAATCAGCAACGATACGCCGAGAACTTCCAACAGCAGTCGCCGGTACTTGATGATGGCGGGAATGAACCAGGAAAAATCGAAGCGCGCCAGTTCTCCGACGAGCGAGGCGCGCGAGGCGGCGAGCATCGCCCTGCCTGTGCCGCGGGCAAGCACTTGAGTGCAAGGGATCACCTTCGGTGGCGAGCCGTCGGCTTCCTGAATGAGCGCCTTGTCGTCCGACACCTTGGCGAGAATGAAATGATTGCCGTCGGCATCGAAGATCAACGCCGGCAAGGACAGATACTTGAGCCGCTCCAAACTGCATTGAACGATCTTTGCCTTGAGTCCGAGGCGCATTGCGGCGCGCAGCAACTCCTCTTCGTCGAACCCGCGCTCGCCGAGACCGGCCTGGTGACGAATCTGCGCCGGATCGGCGGCAATGCCGTGCAGGCGGGCGATCAGCACCAACGCGGTGAGTCCCGCTTCAGTAGCCGAGACCGAGCCCGCAACATCGTTCATATGCTGTCACCCACGAAATGTGTCCTTCCCATGAGGAGCGGCCGCAAATGTTAAGTCGTCTTATGACAACGGCGCCCCGTCACCAGCGCCGCAGAGCCTAACGGCGGCTATGCGGGACGTTGCGTTGGTGTGCTCGGGCATTATGCGACCAGTCGAAAGACTAAGTCCACGCGCGCAGCCATTGCGCGCGTGCATTGAGCGCCTGACCGATTTGCCGCCTCGTTCGCATCCGCTTAAACTGGAAAAAAGAATGGTCGGTCGCAATGCTTCGGGGAATTGCATCTCCTCCAATATCGGGTCGAGCGTGCGTGCGCAAGGACGCAAATTCATGGTACGCCTATTATTCGCCATGCTGCCGAGCTTGCTGATCTTGACCTGGTCGGCGCGGGCGGGCGACCGGACGGAGAACGCGAGCGGTATTCCTGCCTCGCCCGCGGCGCGACTGTTAACCGATTCAAGCGACCCGGATCCGTGCTCCTTCGGCGTTCTGAGTATGCCCGTGACGTTAGCCGAAGCCGTCAATCGCACGCTATGCGAAAACCCGAAAACACGCAGCGCGTGGGCGACTGTCAAGCTGTATGCCGCCGCGGTCAAAATCGGCCAAGAAAGCTATTTGCCGACCCTGAGCGTCAAAGCGGCAGAGACTCAGAGCAGTACGCAAACCCGCATCAAATACGATAGCGCGCTCGATACCTCGGCGAACGATCTTTATCCCGCTGCAAGCATGTCGTTGAGCTGGGTCCTGTACGATTTCGGCGAACGAAAAGACCGGCTCGAGTCCGCGCGGGAACTTCTCGCCGCCTCGCGCGCAAATCTCGATCTTAATCTGCAACAGGTGTTCTTGCAGGCCGCCGGGGATTACTACGATACGCAGGCCGCGCAGGCGAGCCTCGATTCGAACGTGGAAATCGAAGAATTGACGAAGAAGAGCGTCGATGCTGCGCACATGCGCGTGGAGAAAGGCGTGGCGCCAATCAGCGACGAGTTCCAAGCGCGGACCGCCTACGCGCTGGCGGTCATCAACCGCGTCAACGCGGCAGCCGAGCTCAAAATCAAACGCGGCGCACTGGCCGGCGATATGGGAATGGATCCCGATCGCATGATGACTGTGCCGCAGGCCGACCCCGACATCAATGCGAGAGGGAGTTTCTCGGAATCGTTGCACGAACTGATCGGCCAGGCGAAGCGGAACCATCCGAGCGTCGCGGTAGCGGAGCGCAACCTGGCTGCCGCAAAGGCCGACGAAAAGGCGGCGCGTGCGCGCGGCCTTCCCACCGTCGCCATCGTTGCAGGAATAAGCCGTTCGAACCAGTCCTTGACTCCCAGCCTCGGTAGCCCTTCGGTGCCTGGAAACGTCAGTAATGAGTCCATCGGCATTCAAATCGATGTGCCGATCTCCGACGCCCTGTGGAAACGCGGGCGCATTGCGCAGGCCCACGCACAGGTGGAAGTCCAACAGGAAACTCTCTACGGTGCTGAGCAACAGGTGGCACAAGACGTATGGAAATCCTACACGGACCTGCAGGCCGACACGGATAACTTGGCGAACTCAGAGGAGTTGCTGGACAGCGCGCGAAAGGCCTTGCAGTCGACGCAGCATCGATACGAGGGTGGCGTTGGGAATATCGTGGAGTTGCTCGGCGCGCAAAGCGCCTACGCGAACGCCCAGCAACAGCGTATCAGGGCGCTGTCGGATTGGCGCTACGCGCGTTTGGCGCTGGGCGCAAGCCTCGGCAGGCTCGGTCTGTGGGCGATCGAATAGCTGCTCGACAACATAGATCGTTCCCCGGGCATCTTGACATAACGGAGATCGGGACACGGCTGATACGAAGCCGCCGGCGGCGATGGGTCCAGCGATCCATCGACGGTTGATGCGATAAATAATTAACGCCGTGGGGATTGCATCGACATTCAATTCAGAGTAATTGTCCACATAAATAATAAGTCCTAGAGATAATAACGCCGGAAGGGACTGAAATGGCGAGAGGCAGGGAGTTGAGCTCCTCCGCAGACGAGCGGCCGCAAAAAAATTGGAGTAGCGCAAGTGTTGCGCAACTCCCCTGGACTTCGACCTTCGACTCGTCGCACTCGCGATGATGGCTTGACGATGACGGTCGAAGAAGTCTCCAATGACACGGGCTCCGATAAGAAATGAAATATAGAGCGGCCGGTATTTCTATTACGGCGGGACACTGATTCACGATCGGTATGCGTCGAGCGCTGCGCGGAAAGTTTTTTTATGTCGCGCCACCTTGCGGGGAAGTCGACTCTCATAATCACCAGATAAGCCCACGCATCGAGGGGCTCGGAAAAGGATAACTGTCATGGGCACCAAGACCTACACCGGCAGCGCGGGATCCCCAGGAAGCGGGGGCACCGGCAGCAGTGGCGCAGGGGGCCCGGGTGGCGCGGGCGGCAACGAGTCCTACAACTACACCGGCGCCGCTGGTCAGACGACCGTCGCGACGACGCTGACCGGTGGCGCGGGCGGCGCGGGCGGTAACGGCAGCGCGCCGAACGGCGCCGCCGGCGCGGGTGGGGCGGGGGGCTTCGCGAAGGCTTCGACCTATTCCAATCAAGCCACGGCCTCCACCTTGCTCATCGAGGCGTACGCGAGCGGCGGTGCGGGTGGCGCCGCCGGCGCGTCGAGCGGCACCGGCAGCGGCGCCAATGGCGGCGCGGGCGGCTATGCGAGCGCAATCGCGAAGTCGAAGAATACTTCCGGTGGCGCTGAGGCGCTGGCCCGGGCGACGGGCGGCAACGGCGGGGCGGGCAGCGGCGCCGGCTATTCCGGCGGGGCGGGCGGTAGCGTGGGTGGGAGCACCGCGGCTGCCTATGGCACCAGCTCGGCCTACGCACGGGTGCAGCAAACCGGTGGTGCCGGCGGCAACGGCGGCAACGGCGCCAGCGCCGGCGGCGGGGCAGCGAGCACGTTGCTCAACGCGGTTAAGGGCTCGACAACGAGTGGCACGCTGACGTTGATCCAGCAAGCGACGGGGGGAGCGGGCGGCAGTGCCAGCGGCGGCGGGGCGACAGGGGTGGGCGGCAATGCGAGCTCGAGCCTGAACTTCACCGACGCGGGTGCGACCAAATCCTCCTTGCTCGGCGTCACGGCGAGTGCGACGGGGGGAGCGGGCGGGCGTGGCTATGCGGTGACGGGCGGAGTGGGCGGTACGGGCACCGCCACCAGCGCGGCGACGGGCGTGAACGCGGTATCGAGCACGGCGAACGCGAGCGGTGGCTACGGTGGCCGAGGCTTCAGTGGCGGCAACGGCGGTGCGGGCGGAGCGGCGCTGGTCACGAGCGTGACGGCGAGCTCCACCGGCGGGGGTGCGGCGACGGCGCATGGCTATGCCAGGGGCGGGTACGGCGGGCGCAGCTACAGCAGCGGCGGCGGCGCCAGCGGTGCGGGCGGAGCGGCGACGGTGACGAGCGTGAGCGCGACCACGAGCGGGACCGCCACGGCGACAGCGAATGTCACGGGCGGGAGCGGCGGCACGGAATTTAGCGGCACTGGCATCAGCGGCGGTGCGGGCGGGGCGGCGACGATCGGTGGGGTGACGGCGAGCTCGAGCGGTGCCGTCTCGACGGCGACGGCGCGCGGCTATGCCACGGGCGGCAGCGGCAGCCGGGGGACCGGCAGCGGTCAGATCGGCGGTGCGGGCGGGACGGCGAGCGTCGGCCCGGTGACGGCGAGCGGGTACAACGCGACCGTGCTCGCGAGTCAGACGGGCGGTGCGGGCGGAGGCGGCTATGCGGGCGCCTCGGGTAGGGCCGGTGTGGCCAGCACGCTGACGAATGACGTATCGGTGCAAACGACCGGTGGGACCGAGCGGCTGACGCAGGATGCCACGGGCGGCGCCGGCGGCTATCAGTAGCGGCGGCACGGCGGGCGCGGGTGGGGCCGGATCGAGCAGTCTGAGCTTCGATGACACCGTCAACGCCACGCGAGCGGCGTTGGTGAACGGCTACGCGCGGGGCCAAGGCGGCACGGGCGGCGGCAGCGCAGGCACCTCCACGGTGGGCGGAGCGGGCGGTAGCGGCACGGTTGCCATCACCATGACCGGCGCGCAATACGTGTACGGGATTGGCCGCGGCTATGGCGGGGCGGGTGGCGAGGGGGTGACCACCGGGGGGCAGGGCGGCAGCGCGACGGGCACCGCAGCGAGCATCGGCACGACCACGGGCGCGTTCAACACCAGGGCGTTCTTGACCCTCGCGGGTGGCAAAAGCGGCACCTCCGGGGCGGGCAATGG
This sequence comes from uncultured Gammaproteobacteria bacterium, assembly GCA_963837045.1. Taxonomy (GTDB): domain Bacteria; phylum Pseudomonadota; class Gammaproteobacteria; order Steroidobacterales; family Steroidobacteraceae; genus Bog-1198. The sequence continues at coordinate 216,990 of CAWIMA010000008.1, read as the reverse complement.
GCTTGCGGGGGGTGCGGTCACCAGCGGCACGGCCACGGCGACCGAGGCGCACGCGAGCGGTGGTACGGCCTACGCGCGGCTCGACGCCACCGGCGGCGGGGGCGGCGGGGCGACGGGCGCGGGCATGACGGGCGGCACGGGCGGCGCGCTGAGCAATCTGTCAGCCAGCGCCTATGGCTTCAGTGCCGAAGCGATCCTGAACGAAACCGGTGGTGCCGGCGGCAGCGGCGCGGCGGGTGCAACCGGCCGCGCCGGTGGCTCCATCACGCTCAGCAATCTCGTCTCCGGCACCTCCCGGGGCGGCACCATCACCCTGGGCCAGAGCGCGACGGGGGGAGCGGGCGGCAGTGCCAGCGGCGGCGGGGCGACAGGGGTGGGCGGCAATGCGAGCTCGAGCCTGAACTTCACCGACGCGGGTGCGACCAAATCCTCCTTGCTCGGCGTCACGGCGAGTGCGACGGGGGGAGCGGGCGGGCGTGGCTATGCGGTGACGGGCGGAGTGGGCGGTACGGGCACCGCCACCAGCGCGGCGACGGGCGTGAACGCGGTATCGAGCACGGCGAACGCGAGCGGTGGCTACGGTGGCCGAGGCTTCAGTGGCGGCAACGGCGGTGCGGGCGGAGCGGCGCTGGTCACGAGCGTGACGGCGAGCTCCACCGGCGGGGGTGCGGCGACGGCGCATGGCTATGCCAGGGGCGGGTACGGCGGGCGCAGCTACAGCAGCGGCGGCGGGGCTAGCGGTGCGGGCGGAGCGGCGACGGTGACGAGCGTGAGCGCGACCACGAGCGGGACCGCCACGGCGACAGCGAATGTCACGGGCGGGAGCGGCGGCACGGAATTTAGCGGCACTGGCATCAGCGGCGGTGCGGGCGGGGCGGCGACGATCGGTGGGGTGACGGCGAGCTCGAGCGGTGCCGCCTCGACGGCGACGGCGCGCGGCTATGCCACGGGCGGCAGCGGCAGCCGGGGGACCGGCAGCGGTCAGATCGGCGGTGCGGGCGGGACGGCGAGCGTCGGCCCGGTGACGGCGAGCGGGTACAACGCGACCGTGCTCGCGAGTCAGACGGGCGGTGCGGGCGGAGGCGGCTATGCGGGCGCCTCGGGTAGGGCCGGTGTGGCCAGCACGCTGACGAATGACGTATCGGTGCAAACGACCGGCGGGACGGAGCGGCTGACGCAGGATGCCACGGGCGGCGCCGGCGGCTACAGCAGCGGCGGTGGAGCCGGCGGTGCTGGCGGCGGCGCGATTTCATCGTTGACGTTCAACGACACGGCGAACGCGGTCGCGGCGAGCAGTCTCAATAGCTACGCAGGTGCCTATGGTGGCACGGGCGGCGCCTCGCCGTCTGGCACCGGCGGCGCGGGTGGCGCGGCCACCGCGTCGAACATCGGCACGAGCCTCAACGGCGACTACGCGCGCGCGATCGCGCGCGCCGGAGCAGGCGGCTCGGGTGCGACGGCTGGTGCGGGCGGCAATGCGCAGGCTAGTTCGATGTCGACCGCGACGGGATTGGGGTCGAACTCCACCGCTCGTTCTGTCGCCAACGCAACCGGCGGCCTGAAGGGCGGGAGCAGCACCGTGCGGGGTACCGCAACGGCCTCCGCCACGGCGACGACGGCGAACGGCCAGGAGGCGCTCGCCAATGCGACCGGCTTGGGCGGAACCGATAACGTGAGCTCGACCGCGAACACCTCGGGCACCAACGTGTTGCGCGGTCTGACGGACAGCGCGCAGGTGACCGGCGCCGGCACGATGAACACCTCGGCCGAGGCGCTCATCAACGGCTCCTTCCTTGGATTCCAGAGCACCAGCTTCAGCGCCTATTCGTACTCGGACGGCATGCCCACAAGCACCGAAGTGAACTCGCTCGATTCGGGCGCGAGCGCCATCAGCGCGGCGCTCGGCACGGCGACGACCGCCGTCGACTTCGCCGACGGCACCCAGGGCGCCTACGTCGAGAGCGCATCGTCGGGGACACAGACCTATATCTCGTCCGAGACCTTCACCATCAACGCGACGGGTCTTCATGGAGAACTGATGCTCGGCCTGATTGCACCGCAGGCGCTGGGCAGCGGGCTCACGAGCGCAACGCTGACGGTGACGGTGGGCGGCGGCGCGCCGCAGGTATTTACCGAAAGCAGTCTTGCGGCCGCGAACACCTTCTTCACCAATGATGCACTCAATCTGGGCGGCTTCACCGCGTCCTCCAGCCTCGCCGTCACGGTCAGCCTGAGCGAGACTTTCAGCGGCTCCAGTACCGGTTACGGCATTGAATATCTGATCGGTATCAACGGTCCAACGATCGCCGCGCCAACGACCTTGACGGTCGGAGTCAACCACTCGGCGAGCGTGCCGGGCGTGAGCATCACTGACTCCGCCGCTTCGGGCGGCGAGACCTTCACGGCGAATTTGAGCGATACGAGCGGGGAGCTGACGGTGAGCGCGCACGGCTCGACGGTGGTGGGCAGCGGCACGAACTCGCTGACGATCAGCGGCTCGCTCACCGACGTGAACCTGGCGCTCGCCTCGTTGACCGATATCGACGCGACGGCGGGCGCCGACCCGATCACGGTCAACGTTTCCGACAGCTTCGGCGGCTCCGCGGCGGCGAAAAACATCGCCGTCACGGTGAACGGCATTCCGGTGCTGAACGTTCCGACTTCGGAAACGACCGGCGTCGGTCAGAGCGATTCTCTGACGGGCCTGAGCGTATCGGAAAGCGGGAGCTCAGGGCCCCCGGAGACCTTCACCGTCGTCGTATCGGATACGGTGGGGGTGCTCTCGGCGTCGGTGTCGGGTAGCGATACCGTCAACTCGAGCAACGGCGGCAAGACGCTGACGATCAGCGGCTCGCTCACCGACGTGAACGCCTCGCTCGCCGCCTTGCACGACACCGAGCCCACCGCGGGCACATCCGTCGACACGCTGACGGTGAATGCGACCGACAGCTTTGGCAATTCGGCGAGCCAGCAGATCGTGCCGCTGACGGTGAATGGTGCGCCGTCCATCACGGCGCCCACATCGACGAGCGTCGTACAGGGCACCGGCTCCGCGATCAGCGGGGTGTCGCTGACGGAGAGCGGCAGCACGAGCTCGCCGGAGACTTTCACGGTGACCTTGAGCGACACCAACGGGGATCTGTCGGTTGCGGCGAACGGCTCGACGGTGGTGGGCAGCGGCACGAACTCGCTGACGATCAGCGGCTCGTACACCGACGTGAACCTGGCGCTCGCCTCGCTCAGCGATACCGACGCGACGGCGGGCACCGACACGATCAAGCTCAACGCGAGCGACAGCTTCGGCAACGCGGCGACGCAGCAGACGATTGGGGTGAACGTGGTGGGCGGGCTGTCGATCGCGGTGCCGGGTGCGCAGGTGATCGGTGTGGGCAAGGGCGCCTCGATTGCCACGGTGAGCCTGTCGGACACCAACCTGGTGGCGAGCGAGACCTTCACGGTGACCTTGAGCGACACCAACGGGGATCTGTCGGTCGCGGCGAACGGCTCGACGGTGGTGGGCAGCGGCACGAACTCGGTGACGATCAGCGGCTCGTACACCGACGTGAACCTGGCGCTCGCCTCGCTCGTCGATACCGGCGCGACGGCGGGCACGGACACGATCAAGGTCAATGCGACCGACTCGCAGAGCGAGACGGCGACACAGCAGACGATCGGTGTGACGGTGAACGGAGCGCCGTCGATTGCGGTGCCTGGAGCGCAGGTCGAGGGGGTTGGCAAGGCGCTGGCGATTGGTGGGATCTCGGTGAGCGAGAGCGGCAGCAACGGTTCACCGGAGACTTTCACGGCGACCTTGAGCGATACGAACGGGGATCTGTCGGTCACGGCGAACGGCACGACGCTGGCGGGCAACGGGACGAACTCGCTCACCATCAGCGGCTCGTACACCGACGTGAACTTGGCGCTCGCCTCGCTCAGCGACACCGACGCGACGGCGGGTGTGGACACGATCAAGGTGAACGTGACGGACAGCTTCGGCAACGCCGCCACTCAGCAGACCATTGCCGTGACGGTCGATGGAGTGCCGGTGCTGCACGTGCCGACTGGGACGCAGTCGCTGGCGATTGGGGTAGCGAGCGCGATCAGCGGGGTGTCGCTGACGGAGAGCGGCAGCACGAGCTCGCCGGAGACTTTCACGGTGACCTTGAGCGACACCAACGGGAATCTGTCGGTCGCGGCGAACGGCTCGACGGTGGTGGGCAGCGGCACGAACTCGGTGACGATCAGCGGCTCGTACACCGATGTGAACCTGGCGCTCGCCTCGCTCAGCGATACCGATGCGACGGCGGGCACCGACACGATCAAGCTCAACGCGAGCGACAGCTTCGGCAACGCGGCGACGCAGCAGACGATTGGGGTGAACGTGGTGGGCGGGCTGTCGATCGCGGTGCCGGGTGCGCAGGTGATCGGTGTGGGCAAGGCCGCCTCCATCGCCACGGTGAGCCTGTCGGACACCAACCTGGTGCCGACCGAGACCTTCACGGTGACCTTAAGCGATACGAACGGGGATCTGACGGTCACGGCGAACGGCACGGCGCTGGCGGGCAACGGGACGAACTCGCTGACGATCAGCGGCTCGTACACCGACGTGAACCTGGCGCTCGCCTCGCTCAGCGATACCGACGCGACGGCGGGTGCGGACACGATCAAGGTGAACGCGACCGACTCGCAGAGCGAGACGGCGACACAGCAGACGATCGGTGTGACGGTCGATGGTGTACCGGTGCTGAATGTGCCGAGCGGCACGCAGTCGCTGGCGAGCGGGGTGGCGACCGCGATCAGCGGAGTGTCGCTGACGGAGAGCGGCAGCACGAGCTCGCCGGAGACTTTCACGGTGACCTTGAGCGACACCAACGGGGAGTTGACGGTGAGCGCGAACGGCTCGACGCTCGCGGGCAACGGCACGAACTCGCTCACCATCACCGGCACGTACACGCAGGTGAATGCGGCGCTGGCCTCGCTCAGCGATACCGATGCGACGGCGGGCGGCGACACGATCAAGCTCAACGCGACCGACAGCTTCGGCAACGCGGCGACGCAGCAGACGATTGCGGTCACGGTACCATCGTCGGGCGTGATCGGGTGGAAGGCGCCGGTGAATGGTCTCTGGATCACCGCCTCGAAGTGGAATCCGGCGACGGTTCCGGGAGCGGCAAGTCAGGCGGACATCAGCGTCGCCGGCACCTACACGGTGACCAGCGCCCAGAACAACAACGTGGGAAGCCTGGACATCAGCGATGCGAACGCGACGCTCGCCATCAACACTGCGAGCACGTTCACCGACGATGATGAGGCCGCGAGCCTCAACGCGGGGACGATTCGGATCGCTGCGGGCAGCGCCTTTAATCTCGACAGCGGCACGTTCACCGACTCGGGCGTCATCACATTTTCCAAGAGTGGTGTGCCGTCGGACCTGGGAATCTCGGGCAGCGTCACCCTGAACGGCGGCGGGGAAGTCAAGCTTCTCTTGAACAGCAACATACTCGGCCTTGTATCGGGCGCAACGCTCACCAACATCAACGACACCATCGTTGGGGCAGGCACGGTGGGCAATTCACAGCTAGGCATCGCCAATGAGGGAACCATTGAGGCGCTTTCCGGCACACTCACGGTCAATACCGGAAGCCGCCCGATTGCCAATTCCGGAATACTGGCGTCAAGTGCCGGCCATCTGGTCGTGGTCAGCATGGTCGGCGGCACCGGCACAGAGCAACTCTCGCTTGGCGGCAGTATGGAGTTCGATACCGCAGTGTCCAGCGGACAGACCGTGAACTTTGCTGATATCGGCGACACGCTGAAGCTCGATGCTGCGCAAAGCTTCACTGGCAAATTGGCTGGATTGGCTGCCGCAAGCAGCGCCAGTTTCGATGCGGTCGATCTGGCCAACTTTAAATTCGGCGACACCAGCATCACCGGCGTCACGGGAACGGGTGCGGCAGGCAGCACCACCAATGTGACTTTGACCGACAGCGTCGACCGCCTGACCACGACGCTGCACCTGCTGAATCAATATGCCAATCAGTTTGCAGTCACTGCGAGCGACTATTCGCTGACGTCCGACAAGGCACCGGGGGTGCCCGGCACCGACTTCAGCGTTGACTACACGCTGGGAACGCCAAACCACGGCATTGGGCATTAGTTAGGTGACTGAAAGAAATCCGCGGCCTGCCACGTGGTGGGCTGCGGAGATGGCAACGTTTGATTCTCCTGTTCTTTCGGACACCAGCGTCCAGGCTTTGCCCTGTGTGATCCCTTCAATGCACTGCGGCGGTGTGCGTCTGCACGGCGATGCTACCCTCGTTTGACCCTGCATGGCGGCCGTGACGCTCGCGCCGCTGAAGGGTGTCGACGTAGCGCTGCACCAGGGTGCGGAAGACCATCGGGGCGCCGGACTTCTTGCTCAGAATCGCATAGCCGTGCGTGAGCCGAGTTTCGGCTTCGGGGTAGCGGCCAAGGCCTGTAAGCGCGGCGCCCTCCGCGCTCTCGGCGATCGCGGTTCGCCAATGGTCGGGGGGCAGGGCGGCGGTGTAGATGCCCTTCGCGCTCTGCGCCAGCTCGAGCGCCTGCGGATAGCCGCCCTCGGCCACCTTCAGGATCGCGAGCATCATCAGACTCGAGGCAACGTCCGGGTGCTTTGCGTCGAACAGGCGGTGCCGCATCGCGAGTCCCTCCTTGAGATATTGGTCCGCTTCGGTGAACTGACCCGCCATCGTGAGATAAAAGCCGATCACGTTGAGCGTCAGTGCCGTGTCGGGATGGTCCGGAGGGTAGACCTTGCGATAGATCGCTAGAACCTCGCGCATGTCGGCGAGCGCCTCGCCGGCATTGCCGCGGTCGTACTGCAGCGCGGCGAGATTGAACAGCGTTTGCCCGTAATCTGGATGCCTTTCGCCCTGCAGCTCGCGGCGCATCGCCAGCGACTGCCGGTACAGCGCCTCGGCGCCCGCGAGGTCTTCTTTGTCCCACAGCGTCGTCGCGACGTTCTCGAGCCCAACCGCGATCTCCACGTGCTTTTCGCCGAGCAGCCGCCGGTTCATCGCGAGCGCTTCGCGATAGAACTTCTCCGCCTCGTCGCTATCGCCTCGCAGGTAGTACAGCGCCCCCATGTCGTTCAGCACCTCCGCAAGGTCCGGGTGAGGCTCTTCGCCGCGCAGCTCGCGCTGCATGGCCACCGCGCGCTGCATCATCGGAATCGCGCTGTTGAGATCGCCGCCGTCGGCGATCGCCACGGCGAGATCCTTCAGCGTGCGCGCGATGGCCGGATGCGAGGCGCCGTAGAGGGCCTGCTGCAGGGAGAGCGCCTCACGCAGAGTCTTCTCGGCATCCGCATGGCGGCCTTCGAGCTGCAGCAAGGTGCTGAGACCGTAGAGCGAATCGGCGAGCTCGATCTGGCTCTGGCGGTCCTTCGTCCGCGCCGACTCGATGCGGATCGCCTCGCGGTAGGTTTTCTCGCCGACGTCGAACTCGGCCTGCAGCGCGAGGAGCGTGCCCTGATGGTTCAGCGAATCGGACAGATCCAAAGGCTCGACGCCCCCCAAACGACGCCGCGTCGCCACCGCCCGATCGAGCAGCGGCCGCGCCTGGCGATAAAGACCGAGCCCCATGTATACCGTGCCCAGCGTATCCATCAGCGTCGCCTGGATCGCCGGCTCCTTCGCAAGCTCTTGGTCCACACGCGCCGCACCCTTGTCCAGCATCTCGCGCGCCGTCACCGTGTTGCCGCGCGCCTCGCTCGGATCGTTGATCTTGAATAGATCGACCAGAAACCGCGTCGTCTCCTCGGCGGTCCTCGCTTCGGCCTCCGCGCGCACCGTCTGGCGCTGCGCCGCAGCGCGCTGTAGGAGTGCGTACGCCGCCAGGCCGCTCGTGAGCACCATCCCCGCCATCGCCGCGCACGAGAAGGCGAACAGGCGCCGATTGCGCCTCTGCTGCTCGCGCCGCTTCAACGTGTCGAGGCCGACCCCGAGCAGCCCCGAGATGAGCTTGAGCTTCGCGTTGCCCTTGCCGTCCTTGCCCGCTCGCGCATCCGCCGCGATCGGCTCACTGCGGGTCTTGCTCAGCGATCCGTCGGGCCCCAGCCGAAAGCGCAGCGCCGGCGGAAAGCACTCCTCCTGCTCGCGGCCGGGAATCTCGTTCGCGTTCGGCTCCCCCTCCACGATGAGGCAGAAAATCCGGTCCTCGCGCCCAAGTCGCTTGAAGGCCAGGATCTCCTCGTTGACCCACTTCGAGGCCGCCGCCGCCGGCGAGCAGACGACGATCTGGCAGGCCGAGGCCGCCAGCGCCGCGTTGATCAGCGTCCCGAGATCGGTCGCCGTGGGCAGCTCCTCCCGATCCTTGAAGATGGGGGTGAGACGCCTCGGCACCTCGCCCCGCTCGGTCACTGTGCCGATCAAAGGCTTTGGCGGGCGGTACCTCTCGAGCGCACCGTGCAGCCATGAGGCCCACCTCGAATCACGGTGGCTGTAGCTGATGAAGGCGCGATATTTGAGCGTGTCCATGCGACCGACCGGCGTTATGGCCGGCAGCTGGCAAACGTGAAGGTGCACCTGTGCTGTCGCATCACCATTCCCGAGGGTCTTCGCCGTAGCTCTGGCGACACTGTAGCAGCAGGGAATGGAGCGGGCGATGGGAATCGAACCCACGGCACCATCAACATCAAGTTCGCATATGACGTCCATGCTGGGGGGCAATCCCCGGACAGCATTCCCCGCCCTTGCAGGGTTCTACTGATTTTTACACGGTGCAATCAAACAGCCGACAAGCTCTACATTTGATTACAGCCCTTGAGCTATAATTCAAATCCTGCGGGCGTCGTATAATGGTAATACCCAAGCTTCCCAAGCTTGAGCCGTGGGTTCGATTCCCATCGCCCGCTCCACTCTCAGACAACGCCAGGCAACGTAGGGCGACAGTATTGGGGTCAACACGTTGATCCGATGGGAAAGTCTTGGGAGTATCCGTCGATCCGGGGCCTTCCCTATATCTTGAGCTATCCCCGCGTTGCCCCAGCATTCACACGTACAGTCACACGCAGCAGTTCTTAAAAAGAATTTGTGTGATTCCCTAGAGCGAGAGCGATCGCAAGTGGCTGGACTCGCAGCCTTTCGCCAGGGCGTCGCGGACGATCAGCCGTCTGGTTCCGCCCGTTGCACCCAAACAAGAACCTTCATGTTCGATCTCGATCTTCATTGGTGTGAACGTCGCGGTTCACGCCGTCACGGCCTTCTGGGCCGCCGCGAAGACGTCGCGTGCGGACGTCGTCCCCGCTACGTGCTCCGTACCCTCGACGCCGAGGTCCATCCATCCTGCATTCACGGCCTCAAACATTTCTTCGGCGGGTCCGGTGTGGCCCTTCGGGATGCCGAATTGCTCGAACGCTTTCGCCCACCCCGCACGCGGGACTGCAAATGCTTTCACGTCGCGATTCAGGACTTCACCCAATTGCTCCGCGACTTCATCCGCGGTGACCATCGAACCGAGCTCGACGGCGCGCTGCCCTAACCACGCTGGCCCGGTCAAAAGGGTTGCGACCTCCGCGCCGATGTCGCTCGTCGCGACCATGGTCGATTTCCGGTTTGTCGGATTGTAGTAGACCGGTAGCGTTCCGCCCTGGGCGACCTGCAAGCCGTAGAGGAAGTTTTCGAAGAATCCACCTGCACGCACAAATGCGATTGGCGATGCCAGGTCGCGAAAACCTTGCTCCAGAAGCGACAAGGCCGTGATCATCCCAAGCCCGCTAGTCCTGTTCGCACCCATCGACGAAAGCGCTACCACCCGCGGCGGCACTGCCTTGGTGAGCGCCTCGACATAGTTCGCAATCACGCCCTTGGCTTCTTTGTAATCGGGCGAGGGGGCCCAGACAGCCGGCAACATGACAAACGCGCCTTCGACGCCTTTGAGCGCCCGCTCGATGGCTGCCGAATCATTCCAATCACCGTCAACCAGTTCCACACCCTGGTTCGCCCAGCTTGATGTCTTCTCGCGATTGCGCACCAGCGCGCGTACTTCCTTGCCGTGCGCCAACAGATGTTCTGCCGTCGCGCCGCCCACTTTTCCCGTGATTCCCATTACTAAAAACATGCGATTTCTCCTGATGTTGAGGGACAGAGCACTGCCCCGGTTGGTTCAATGGATGAGCGGCAGAATGGCCCGGATACGGGGATCGCGCGCGTAGAGGCCGCCCCATGTCATCGCGCCCAGAAGCAGGGCAATGATTTCCGGCGGCGACCCCAACTCACCAATGCGGACATGGGCGCAGATGGCACCTCCCAAAAAGCCCGTCACTAGGATCGCGCCGAGCACGGCGGTGGCCGGGATGGCGTAAAGGATGGCGCAGGCGAGTATGATCGGACCCAGGACACGGGTCAGGTCCATCGCGAACCCGGTTTCCTGCAACATGCTCGCGATCTGTGCCGGCGCGAAAAGCTGAATAGTGCCGTCTGCCACCAGTGCGATAACGACAAACGCGCTCATTATCCGACCGGCCCACAGGGCGCCATGCAAGGTCATAGTTTCAGGCACGCGATGCAGTTTCATGGTTTCGAACACTGGTCGTTCTCCTATGGGGAATCCCAATATTCGGAGCTTACTGTGTCTCTTAGGTATGATAATCACCGAGGAACTGAACTCACTGTTCTCTCTGTGGTTAACAATACCGAGACACGAAATGCACAATCTCGAACCCATCCTCATTTTCATAACGGTAGCGGATATGGGGAGCTTCACCCGCGCAGCCGATAGCTTAGGGATTCAGAAGGGAAGGGCCTCAACGGCGGTCCGGAAGCTGGAAGAAGATGTCGGTGTCAGGCTTCTGCACCGGACGACGCGCAGCGTGCAGTTGACGGAAGACGGACGGGTCTTTCATGCACGTGCCCGCGATCTGCTGGCTGACGTTGATGATCTGCACTCCATGTTCGCAAGCGATCGAGTGGCACTTCGCGGGCGCTTACGGGTTGATCTGCCGAGCGAGTTGGCGCGCACCACTATCGTGCCGGCGTTGCCGGCCTTCATGGCGACTTATCCAGAGTTGGAGCTGGAGGTGTCGAGTACGGATCGCCAAGTTGATCTGGTTCAAGAGGGGTTTGACTGCGTATTGCGACTTGGTCCCATCGGGGACGAGACGCTCATTGCCCGCCCGCTGGGCAAGTTACGCATGGTCAACGCCGCCAGTCCTGCCTACCTGGCGCGCTATGGCGTCCCTCGATCGCTAGAAGATCTGCAGCATCAGAAACATCGGGCAATTCATTTCGCACGGACGCTCGGCGCAAAACCCTATGGATGGGAGTATCCGCACGGCGACAGCTACGCGAGGCTTCAGTTGCCAGGTGCGCTGCACGTCAACAGCGTGCAGAGCTACGAAGCCGCTGGTGTCGCCGGCCTTGGCCTGATTCAGGCACCCCTGTTGGCGATTGGCCGTTACTTGGAGAGTGGAGCGTTGATAGAGCTTCTACCAGATTTTCAGCACAAGCCGCTCGATGTCTCCCTGGTGGTAGCGCATCGGCGCAACCTGTCGCGCCGAGTCCGCGCATTCATGAAATGGATCGAAAATGTGCTCGCGCCCTACCTAGAATAGCGAAACGAACCGCTTCGTCCTGCCCTCGAAATCAACATTCTGAATTTATGTCTTTGGGCGGAAGTCGCCCGACGGCGTTCTCGGAAAAGCGAGCGTTCCACTGTGCCGTCCCGATCCAAGCAATCACAGAGCACAACAGCGTGGGACGATCTTGACTTTAATTGGTATGGGTAGTACTTTGTGACTACCCAGGAGCACGCGGAGCGTTCTTAATGGCCGCCACAAGTCTCAAACTCCCCGAGCGCCTCAAGCGTCGAATCGAGCGACTTGCGGGTGCAGCCAATAAGACACCGCACGCCTTTATGGTCGAGGCATTGAGTCAGGAGGCGGATCGGGCTGAGATTCGCGAGCGATTCGCGAAGGATGCGGCGATTTCCGAGATCGAAGCCATGGAGAGCGGCAAGGCTATTCCATTAGCGACCGCGTTTGACTATCTTGAGGGTCGCGCTGCAGGAAAGGCGGTCCGTCGTCCTCGAGCGCGCTCATGGCGCGCGTCCAAATAACCGTCCGAGCGCTCGCCGACCTTGAGCGATTATTCGACTTCCTCGCGGAACATAACCCAAAACTAGCGCGTGAGCGGATGCTCAGTGTTCGACGAGCCTTCGAGTTACTCGCGGATCATCCGTTGCTGGGCCGACAAGCCGAAGACGGACGCCGCGAACTGATACTGTCGCGCGGCCGCTTCGGCTACGTGGCCAAATATCGTTGGGTGCCCGCTGAGGACGTGATATTGATTCTGGCGGTTCGACATCAACTGGAGGCTGGCTACAAAGAAGAATAGCGGCGCAGGTGCGTCGGGTTCCCTATGTCCGCCGACATGAGAAGCTAAAACGCGGGATCTCGCGCGTCGATGTGTCCCTTCATTGCCTTGCGTTGCCCCACATGGCGCGAAAATTCACACGCTAATCACACTTAGTATCAGCAACCGCAGGAAACCGCTTGTTTTATAGTTCCGGCAGCACCTTCCCCGTGGGTTCGATTCCCATCGCCCGCTCCACTCGCTTCTTACAGCGCGGTCTAGATTCCAGCGAGCAGAAAATCAACAGCGGCGACGATCGTATCCCGATCGGCTGCGAGATTTCCTGCGACGTGCCCGAGTTCGCGCGCAGCGATGCCTGCGACCTGCGGGGTGAGCATCAAATATTCCTTCCCTTCGAAGTTCAGGATCGGAGTCAACGTCCTCATCGAACGCGCCCGAGCAGAGCCTGCCGGGGTGAGCGGAACCACGACGCGCGTGGCCAACGGCTCGAGCAAGTCAGACTGGATATCAAGCAACAGCGGGAATCGCGTTCGCGATGCCGGGTTGCGATTCCGATACAAAGCGAACTGCGGCATTAGAACGCGCGCAGACCGTCGCTGAACGCGCCGTGTTCTTCGACGTCACGGTTATACGCCTGAATCGCGTCACCATTCTGCTCCAGCCATTCGCGCTTGCGAAGCTGTTGCAGCTGCTGCTCAACGGCTGCCTCAAGCGTTGCTGACAGATTGATCTCGCTTTTGCGGGCGGCCTGCAGCAAATCAACCGAGATCGACACGTTTACCGCTTTCTTGCCGCTTCGGGCTGTGGTCACTTGAGTCTCCATCGATACTACGCATAGTATATGCGCATCATTGGTGCGCATCAACTGAGCGAAACCCTCGTTCAGCCACAGGTCGTCCCACCACGCCATGGTCACGAGATCGCCGAACCACTGATGCGCCATGGCGAAGCATCACCCGCTCGCCGACGGCCGCCGGGGGACTCGGCGCCGGAGCCTCTGCGCCGGCATGTCAATGGCGGTGAGAGCGCGAGCAGCAGCGCGATGCCGAGCGCGCGTGGGAAGATCTCAGTCATGGGGTCGCACGGTCGCACATGCGCGCGCCGCGGTGAAATGCCTACAATACATTGACAGGCATGCGCCCGATGGGCGTTTCGCTCGAGGCATGGGGGAGAGAACGATGACATTGAACGAGCGGCTGCGCGCCGCAGCCAAAGGGTATGAGTTCGTGCCGGCGAACTACAGCGCGCTGCATTGATGCTCCACTCCCGCTCGGCGGCTGCGGCGCTGCTCACGGTGCTCGCCGCCCTGCCTGCGACGGCGCAGACCGGCCAGTCCCTCGTGCAGCTGGCGAAGAACCCGTTCGCGGATCTCACCAACCTGCAGTTTTTCTTCGATGCGAACCTGGGGATTTCCCCGGGCGATCAGAGCTCCCAGGTGGTGACCTTGCAGCCGGTCATTCCATTCAGCGTGAGCCCTGACTGGAGCATCATCACGCGCACCGTCCTGCCGCTGATCGACCAGCCGGGCGCCGCTCCCGGCGAGGGCAGAACGCAGGGCGTGGGCGATACCCAGTTTTCGTCATTTCTTTCCCCCACCCGAACCGGCAGTCTGGTGTGGGCAGTCGGGCCGGTGTTTCAGCTCCCGACCGCCACCAACGACGCGTTGGGTCAGGGCAAATGGGGTGCGGGGCCCACCGCGGGGGTACAGTGGTCCGGCACGCAGTGGACGTTCGGAGCCTTGATCAACAACACCTGGTCGTTCGCGGGCACTGCCGGCCGGCCGGCGGTCAACCAGATGCAGCTGCAGCCGGAGGTCAACTACACGTTCAAGGACAATCCGAATCGCTACCTCAGCTATTCGCCGACCATCACCGCGAACTGGGAGGCGAGCGGCAGCGAGCGCTGGACGGTGCCGGTTTCTCTAGGCATCGGCCAGCTGTTCACGCTCGGGCGCCAATCCGTCAACCTGCAGGCGACGGTCTATTACAACGTGGTCGCGCCGGCCGGCGCCGGCAATTGGACGCTCGAGCTGCTGGTGCAGCTGCTGTATCCGAAATGAGGCCGCGCGAAATGAGGCCGCGCGAAATGAGGCCGCCCGCGGCGACCGCTCGGCCGCGGCGGGCGGTTACCCGCCGGAGTCATCCTGCGCAATCTTCTGATCCTTTCCCTCGAACAGAGGGTGTCGGCGCCGATAATTTTGCCGAGCCTGTACGATCCATGCCATGTGATTGAACATCACGCCGGTGGACCAGGCGAACATCAGCACGCCGGTGATTCCCTCGGCGGCGCCCAGAAATATCCAGGCCGGGGGCAGAACGGGACTGTCCATCGTCGTGAAGCCGAGCGCCGATTCGTAGATGGCGACCGAGACGCTCTGCATGTCGCCGAACTGCAGGTAGAACCCTGCCCAGAGGAAGATCTCCAGGAGGTGCACCACGAACAGGTAGATGATGACGCCGAGCAGAGCCGCGAGCATTCGCCCGACAGTCGTGCGCTGCGCGACCTGTGTGCGCACGCGCGCGACGGATTCCTCGAGGCTGACCACGCCGAAGGTTTGCATGGTCGCCGTCACCAGCATCAGCGCCGCGCCGACCATCAGCTGCCGGCCCTCGTGTTCGACGTAGATCATTGCATCGTCTCCCGTACGCTGTCTCGAGTATAGTCCACCCGCATATGGACCCGAACGGCCCGACTCCCGCCGCGCCCGGTGAGGCCGATGCCCGCTTGCGCCAATACCGGCGCGACCGGGTGCAGCAGCAGATGCGCTCCCGCCAGGTGCCGACGCTGCTGCTCATGAGCCCGCTGAATCTGCGCTATGCGATCGGCGCCAACATTTCGACGGCCTACAATCTGCACGCGCCCTTTCGCAGTCTCCTGCTGCCGGCGGCGCGGCCCGGCGTGCTGTTCGACTGGGGCGGCGGGTCGAGCGCCCGATTCGATGCGGGCACGGTCGCACAGGTGCGCGATGCGCCGCTCTGCACCTATTTCCCCGCCGGCCCGCGCTGGCGCGCGCGCGCCCGCGAATTCGCCGCCGATATCCGCGCGCTGCTCGACGAATGGGGCGCTGAGCGCCGTGTGGCGATCGATACCGCGCCGCTGGTGTTGATCGAGGCGCTGGAGCAGGCGGGGGTGCGCTGGAGCCCGGCGGAGGAGCTCATGCACCGCGCGCGCAGCATCAAGAGCCGCGAGGAGATCGCCTGCATCGAGCAGTCGATGAGCATCGCCGAGGAGGCGATGCAGCGGCTGAGGGAGAATCTGCGCGCAGGCCTGACCGAGCGCGAGCTGTGGTCGACCCTCGCGGCGGCCAACGCGGCTGCGGGCGGCGATCTGATCGATTATCCGCTGCTGCTCTCGGGCTCGCACATCACCCCGTGGGGCGAAGACGCCACGGATCGGCAGGTGGCGGCGGGCGAGCTGGTGGCATTCGACGTCGGCATGATGGGGCCGTCGGGCTACAAGGTCGACATCTCACGCACATTGATTTGCCCGCCCGTCCCTCCGACGGTGCAGCAGCGGCATCTGTATCGCCTCGCCCACGAGCAGCTCGAGCACAACCTGTCGCTGGTGCGTCCCGGGGCGGCGTTTCGCGACGTGGCGAGTGCCTGCTGGCCGATTCCCGCCGGCTACCGGCGGCATCGCTACCCGATGATGATTCACGGCGTCGGGCTGACGAACGAGTGGCCGTCCATTCCCTACGATTTGGACTGGGACCGCGAAGGCAGCGATGGCGAGATCGAGGAGCACATGGTGCTGTCGGTGGAGAGCCTCGTTGCTCCGGACGCCGGCGGTGAAGGCGTCAAGCTCGAGGACATGGTGGTGGTGCGGCAGGGCGGCTGCCGCAGGCTGTCGCTGTTTCCATTCGAAGCGTCGCTGCTGGCTTGACGAACCCGCACCGGCCGACCTCGGCCGCGGCCTCAAGGCTTGGCCGCGTACACCTCGCGCCCGCCGAGATAGGTGGACAGCACCCGCGTCTCGTGCAGATCGAACGGATCGATCGCGAATATGTCGCGGTCGAGCACGATGAAGTCCGCGCGCTTGCCGGGCTCCAGGCTCCCGGTCGTGCGCTCCTGTTTCAGCGCGAATGCCGCGTTGATGGTGTAGGCGTCGACCAGGGATTGCAGCGTGAGAGCCTGCTCGGGCAGCAGCGGCTCGCGGCCGCGAGCCTCGCAACGAGTGATGCCGTGCTCCATCGCCTCGAACGGATCGAAGGTGCTCACGCCCCAGTCGCTGCCGCCCGCGATAAGGGCGCCGGCATCGTACAGCGAGCGCGCCGGGTAGAGGTAGCGCGAGCGTTCGGGACCGAGATAAGGCAGCGTCGCCTTGACGATGTACGGATCGCGCTCCGCCCACTGCAGCTGGAAGTTGGCGATGACCCCGAGCTGCTTGAAACGCGGGAAATCCTTAGGATTGATGAGCTCCAGGTGGGCGATCTGGTCGCGGTTGTCCAGCGTGCCGTTGCGCCGGCGCGCATCGGCGAAGGCATCGAGCGCGGAGCGCACCGCCCGGTCGCCGATCGCGTGAATGTGCACCGTGAATCCGGCGGCATCCGCGGCGCTCACGACGCTGTTCAGATGCTCCTGCGGGTAGTAGGTCGGCCCGCGATTGTCGGTCGGACGCCCGGCGGCGTCGAGGTAGGGCTCGAGCAGCGCGGCGGTCTGCGAGGGATATTCGATCACGCCGTCGGCGAAGATCTTGACGGCGTCGGCACGCAGAAACTCCGGATCGATGGCCCACTTCGCGCGAAATTTGATCGCCTCACCGATCAGCACCGCCGCAGAGCGGTGGGTGTCCTTCAGGCCGAAGGTGGCCCGCACCCGCATGTTCAGGCGGTGCGTATCGTACAGCCGCCGGTACAGCTGCAGGCCGTGATCATCGGCATCGGCGTCCTGCACCGAGGTGATGCCGTCGGCGCGCATGAGGTCGAACGCGTGCGCGAGCTGCGCGGCCTCGAACTCGAGGCTCGGCGCCGGCTTCGCGCCGAGCGCGATCTCGGCCGCCGTGTCGCGCAGCGTGCCGGTGGGATTGCCGCGCTCATCGCGCAGGATGCGTCCGCCGGTCGGATCCAAAGTCCCCGCATCGATGTGCGATGCCTTGAGCGCGGCCGAATTCGCCCATGCGGTATGGCCGTCCGCGCTTTCGAGTAGCAGCGGTCGGTCCGCCAGCATCGCGTCGAGGTCGTGCAGCGTGAGTATGAGGCCGGACGCATTGACCTGCACGACCTCGAACCATCGCGAGCGGTCCCCGGGCTGCTGCTTCAGGCACAGCGCCACCCGGGTTGTGATCCCGGCCGGCGTGAGCATCTCATCGCCGAGGTTGCATTTGTCGAGGTCCTGCGCGCTTTCGGCGGGATGGATGTGCGCATCGATGATGCCGGGCAGCACCACCTTGCCGCCGAGGTCGACGCTGCGGGTGTGAGGTCCGATGAGTGCGCTCACCGCTTGATCGGTGCCCACGGCGAGGATGCTGTTGCCGCGCAGCGCCAGCGCCTGCGCGACGCTGTGGTTCGCATCCTCGGTATGGATCCGGCCGTGCAGCAGGACGAGATCCGCGGTATCGGAACCGGCCCAGGCGATGCTCGCCGCCCCGAGCATCACGGCGCCCGCGGCCAGGGATCGAACTCCGTTCATAACAGCTCCGGGTCGCTGTCGAGCACGCTGCCCGCTCCTTCGCGAACGATCGCCGCGAGGCCAACCGTCAGCGGTAGAATCTGCTCGGCATAGAACCGGGCGGTTTGGAGCTTCGCCTGCAGGAAGCGGCGGTCGACGCCTTCGCGCGAGGCCAGGGCGCTTGCCCGAACCGCGGCGCGCGCTTGCAGCCAGCCGCCGAAGGTGATGCCGGCCAAGCGCAGCAACGGAACGGCGACGGCAGCCGCGGCCGCGGGGTTCGCGGAGAGCTCGGTGAGCAGCTTGCCGACCGTATCTTCCAGCCGGACCAGCGCCGCATCGGCGGCTGCGACGATCGGCGCCGCCGCGCGCTCAGCGGCGCCCGCAGTGTCGCGGTAGGAGGCGAGCTCGGCGTGAATATCGGCGGCGAGCGCCGCGAAGGCGGCGCCGCCATCGCGCGCCAGCTTGCGCCCGATCAAATCGCCTGCCTGAATTCCGGTCGTGCCCTCGTAGATCGGACTGATGCGCGCATCGCGCAGCGCCTGGGCGGCGCCGGTTTCCTCGATGTACCCCATGCCGCCGTGCACCTGCAGCCCCAGCGAGGCGAGCTCCACGCCGGTCTCGGTACACCAGCCCTTGACAATGGGAATCAGCAGCTCGCCGCGCGCCCTGCTCGGCAGGCGGCGCGACAAATCGCCGTGGCGCGCGCCCAGGTCGAGCTGGGTGGCGGTGTAGAGCGTCAAATAGCGCATCGCCTCGATCTGCGATTTCATGGTCAGCAGCATGCGGCGCACGTCCGGGTGATGGGTGATCGGCCGCACGGTGTGGTTCTCGGTCGGGCCGGGGGGTCTGCCCTGCACACGGTTGCGAGCCCAGTCGAGCGCGCGCTGATAGGCACGTTCGGCCACCGCGTAGCCTTCGAGACCCACGCTCAGGCGCGCCGCGTTCATCATGATGAACATGTACTCGAGGCCGCGGTTGGCTTCGCCGAGCAGATAGCCGACGGCGCCGTCGCCCTGTCCATAGATCATGGTGCAGGTCGGACTGCCGCGGATGCCGAGCTTGTGCTCGATCGACACGCACTTCAAGTCGTTGCGGGCTCCCAGGCTGCCGTCCTCGCCCACCAGGAATTTCGGCACGATGAACAGCGAGATGCCCCTGACGCCGGCCGGCGCGCCCTCGATGCGCGCCAGCACCAGATGGATGATGTTGGCGGCGAGGTCATGCTCGCCGTAGGTGATGAAGATCTTCTGGCCGAAAATCCGGTAGTGATTCCCGTGCGGCACGGCGCGCGTGCGCACCTGCGACAGATCCGATCCCGCCTGCGGCTCCGTCAGGTTCATGGTGCCGGTCCATTCGCCGCGCACCATCGGCGGCAGGTACAGGCCTTGCTGTGCGGCCGAGCCGCAGTGAGCGATGGCCTCGGTGGCCCCCTGGGTCAGCATCGGACAGAGCCGGAAGGCGAGATTGGCGGAGGCGAACAACTCCTCCACCGCGGCCACCAGCACCGCCGGCATACCCTGGCCGCCGAATGCGGGCGCCGCACGCAGCTGCGGCCAGCCGCCCGACACGAATTGCTGGTAGGCCGCCTTGAAGCCCTTGGGGGTTGCGACACCGTCGTCGGACCAGTGCGCGCCCTCCCGGTCGGCGGTGGCGTACAGCGGGTCGAGCACCTCCTCGGCGAACCGCGCCGCCTCCTGCAGCACGCTCGCCGCGAGTTCGGCGCTGTAGTCGGAGTAGACGGGACACTCCGCCAGGGCGCTGGCGGCGCCGATCACCTCGTCGAGCGCGAATTGCAGGTCTTGAAGCGGTGCGCGATACATGGTGGAGACATTATGCCGCACCGCCGGACACGCTGCTAAGATTGCGCGATCATGGCTGCACCGCGTCCGCCGGGATTAGACACGTTGAGTCTGCACGCCGGGCATCATCCGGACCCGGTGCATCGCGCGCGCGCCGTCCCCATTTACCAGACGACTTCGTATGTTTTCGACGATACGGATCAGGCCGCCTCGCTCTTCAATCTGGAGCGGCCGGGACACGTCTACAGCCGCATTTCGAATCCGACGGTCGCCGTCCTCGAGGAGCGGCTCGCCGCACTGGAAGGCGGCGTGGGCGCGGTCTGCACCGCGAGCGGCATGGCGGCGATGCACATCGGCATCGCCACCCTGCTCGGCGCCGGCGACCACATCGTCGCCTCGGCATCGCTCTACGGCGGCACGGTCAATCTTCTGTCGCACACGCTGCCGCGCTTCGGCATCACCACGACGTTCGTGAAGCCGCGCGACCTCGACGGATTTCGCGCGGCGCTGCAGGCGAACACGCGTCTGGTGATCGGCGAAACCATCGGCAACCCCGGCCTTGAGGTGCTGGATATTCCCGCCATCGCCGATATTGCGCATCGGGCGCGAGTCCCGCTGCTCGTCGACAGCACCTTTGCGACGCCGTATCTTTGCCGCCCGCTGGATCTCGGCGCCGATCTGGTGATGCACTCGCTCACCAAGTGGATCGGCGGACACGGCATCGCGATCGGCGGCGCGCTGATCGACGGCGGCCGCTTCGACTGGGAGGCCGCCGGCCGGTATCCGACGCTGACGCAGCCGGTCGCCGGGTATCAGGGCATCGTCTTCAGCGAGCAGTTCGGCCCCGCGGCGTTCGTGATGCGCGCCCGCACCGAAGGGCTGCGCCAGTTCGGCGTGTGCCTCTCGCCGATGAATGCCTTTCACCTGTTGCAGGGCGTGGAGACCCTGGGCCTGCGGGTGCAGCGGCACATGGAGAACACGGCCGCCGTGCTCGCATTGCTCGAGCGCAGCGATGCCGTGGCGTGGGTGCTGCATCCGAGCCTGCCGACCCATCCGGACCACGAGCTCGCGCACCGCCTGCTGCCGCGCGGCGCGGGCTCCATCATCAGTTTCGGCATCAAGGGCGGCCGGGCGGCCGGCGCGAAGTTCATCGAAGCGCTCAAGCTCGCGAGTCATCTGGCCAATGTCGGGGATGCGAAAACGCTCGTGATCCATCCCGCCAGCACGACGCACCAGCAAATGAGCCGCGCTCAGCTCGCCGCGGCCGGCATCGGCGAAGACATGGTGCGCCTGTCGGTCGGGATCGAGTCGATCGAGGATATCGTCGCCGATCTCGGCCAGGCGCTGCGCGCGGCGCTGAAGAGCTGACGGCCCGCGAGCGTGCAGCTCATCATCGATGACAAAGAGGTCTTCGGCGCCACCGGCGGCCGGGCGCATGAAGCGGGCCGGCCGCTCGCGCTGTTCGTGCACGGCGCCGGGCTCGATCACACGGTGTGGGCATTGCAGAGCCGCTGGCTGGCATTTCACGGCTGGAACGTGCTCGCGCTCGATCTACCGGGCCATGGCCGCTCGCAGGGGCCGCCGCTGCCGAGCATTGCGGCGATGGCGGCGTGGCTCGCGGCGGCGATCGCCGCCGCGGCGCCCGAGCAGGCGGAGCAGGCCCTGAAAGCGGCGCTCATCGGCCATTCGATGGGTTCGCTGATTGCGCTCGAGACGGCCGCCCGCTTTCCCGGGCGTGTACAGAGCCTGGTGCTGATCGGCGCCGCCGCCGCGATGCCGGTGCATCCGGAACTGCTCGCGGCGGCGGCGGCCGGCGATCATGCCGCCATCGACATGGTCAATCTCTGGGGATACGGCTATCGCGCCGGCTTGGGCGGCAGCTGCGCGCCGGGCGTATGGATGGCCGGGACCGGGGAGCGCGTCCTGGAGAAAGCGCCGCCCGGCGTGCTGCACAACGACCTCGCCGCCTGCAACGCCTATCGCGAGGGGCTTGCCGCCGCGGCGAAGGTGGCGGCGCCGACGCTGCTCATTTGCGGCGAGCGGGATCAGATGACGCCGCTCAAGAGCGCTCGCGCGCTGGCGGCGGCCATTCCGGGCGCGGTGCTCGTTGCGCTTGCCGGAGCGGGACACATGCTTCTCTCGGAGCGGCCGGATGACATGCTGGACGCGATCGCCGAACACCTGGCGGTGGACCTAAGGCGCTGACGGACATGTTCGGCATCACCCCTTCGGCGCGGCTGCGGCCGTCGCCCTTCTACGAAGCGACGCTGGCTGACGGCGCCACGGCGTTCACCACCTACAACCATATGCTGATGCCCACGAGCTTCGGGGACAGCGAGGCGGCGTACTGGCGGCTGCTCACCGGTGTGTCGCAATGGGACGTGGCGTGCGAGCGGCAGGTCGAGCTCAAGGGGCGCGATGCGGGCCGGCTGGCGCAGCTCTTGAGCCCGCGCGACCTGTCGAGGGTCGAGGCGGGACAGGGCAAGTACGTGCCGCTGTGCAATCACTCAGGAACGCTCATCAACGACCCGATTCTGCTGAAGCTCGACGAGGACCGCTACTGGCTGTCGATTGCGGATTCGAACATCTGGTTCTGGGCGCGTGCGATCGCGGCCGAGCGCGGCCTTCAAGTCGAGGTCGCGGAACCCGACGCATCGCCCCTGGCGGTGCAGGGACCGAAGGCCGAGGAGGTCATCGCCGCGATGTTCGGCGACTGGGTCCGCGAACTCAAGTATTTCTGGTTCCGCGAGACCACGCTCGCGGGCATTCCGCTCATGGTGGCGCGCTCGGGATGGTCGAAGCAGGGTGGATTCGAACTGTATCTGCGGGACGGCGCACACGGCACGAAGCTCTGGAACATGGTCAAGGAAGCCGGCAAGCCGTGGAACATCGGCCCCGGCACGCCGGACTTCTGCGAGCGCGTGGAAAGCGGCCTGCTTTCCTACGGCGGGGATACCGACGATGCGACGAATCCCTTCGAAGTGCGGCTCGGCAGGTACGTCGATCTCGATCTCCCGGACGAGGTGATCGGAGTGCAGGCGCTGCGGCGCATCCAGGCCGAGGGACCTCGGCGCCAGCAGCTGGGCGTCATCCTCGAAGGCGCTGAACCGACGGCGCTCGGCTTCCGCTGGCACGCCATCCTCAAGGGCGGGCGCAAAGTGGGCGACCTCACCAACTGCGTCTGGTCCTACCGGTTGAAGAAGAACATCGGATTTGCGCTGATCTCGAGCTCATGCAAGCCGGGCGATGCCGTCGAGGTCATCAAGGAGGGACGCACGCTCACCGGCGCCCTGACGCCGCTGCCGTTCATGTAGCGGCCATCATTTTTCGACCAGCACGGCTCCCGTGAGCCGCGCAACGGCCCCGAGCGTGGTCTGCGCGGCGTTCAGGCCCAGCTTGAAGTCCTGGTCGCTGAACGTGGCATATAGATCGGTCGGCTGGTGCCAGTGAGGATCCCAGCCGGCACCGATCTCGGTGCCGCGTTCGTTCTCGCGCAGGCTGATCGCGGGAACAAGGTCCATGAACGGCGTGCTGTCGGTGTTCGTCATGTGCGGTGCGACGGCGGCCGGGTAGTCGGCGGCATACGCCTCGTTCGCCGCATAGAACGCCCATGCCAATCGCTGCGCACCCTCCGCCTGTTTCGCGGCGGACTGGAACTCGATGTTGACGTCCGCCTCGGGCCTCTGCTCTTTGGCCACCGTTCCGTCCGCGCGCGGCATCCCGTGATCGAACAGCATCATGTCGTGCTGGATCATGCCGAGCCATTTGGGCTCCGGATACTGGCCCGATCCGGCCGGCTCTTCCCGGCCCTGGAGCGCGGCGCGCTGCGCGACGTAGGCGCGCGAGCCGTTCAGGCCGGTTTCCTCGTTGTTCCACAGGATGAAGCGGATCGACCGCTCGGTCCTGACGTCGGGCGATGCAAAAATGCGCGCAAGCTCCATCACCAGCGCGGCGCCGGATCCGTCATCGTTCGCCGCCTCACCCCACCCGTGTCCGTCCATGTGCGCGCCGACGATGTACATCTCCTCCGGATGCGTCGCGCCGATCTTGGTGCAGTACACCTCCTCGCGCGGGCCGCCCTGGGTGGGTTGAGCATTGAGCGCGCGCAACGCCTCATCCGGCTGACGCTTCGGATCGGTATTGACTCCAGTGGCGGCGCGCAGGCCGCGCAAGCGCCCCCCGCCCGGCGCCGCGTCGGGGCTGCGCGCGATCGGCGGTCCGCTCGGCAAGGCCGGCTCAGCCGGAAAATATGTGTAGTGGAGGCGGAGCGTGTTGGTGCAGCCGTAGCTCTTGAGCCGCGCTTCGATCCAATCGATCGCGGCGCGATTGCGATCCGTGCCCTGCCGGCGGTCGCCGAACCGCGTGAGGCCCTTGATCGTGGCTTTGTAATCTTCGAGGTCGAGCCGCCCCACCATGACTGCGATCGGATCGCCTTGCGTATCCGCCTCCGGCGCTGCGGCCGCGGCGCGCTGCGCGAGCGCGGGCGAGGCGATACTCAGGAACAAAACGGCGCAGAGCAGCGGTCCCACTGCCGAATCGTAGGACTAACGCTCGATGGGTGTCAAAGTCCCAGGATCGCCGGGCTATTAGAATCGCCCGCTAAAAAAAGCTGCGGGCGCGCAGAATGTCGGCAAAATTGACGGTGGTCGCCTGCACTTGCCGAATCGCCGCCTGCCATCGCTCGGCGCCGGTGCACAGTTTGCCGAGCGCTTCGGTGGAGGCCTCCCAGCCATGAACCAGACCGTCGACGCCGCCTGCGATCAGCGCCTCGCCGAGCTGCAAATGCTGCCAGGTGTTGTCTAGCCAGTGATTCATCGATCGCCCCATATCTTGGCAATGGCTCAACAGATGTCATCGGGTCGATGCATCCTGATTTCAAGTCTAAGGACTTCGACATAACGCGGCAATAGTCGGCGAATCGAGACATCACGCGTTCACGTCGACCACCACGCGCCCGCGCACCGCGCCTTTGAGGATCTGCGCCGCAAGCCGCGGAACCTCATCGAGCCGTGCGGCAACGCTCATCGCGTCGAGCTGGTCGAGCGGCAGATCGGCCCGCAGCCGGCGCCACGCCTCGATGCGCCGCGGCGCCGGGCACATGACCGAATCGATGCCGAGCAGATTCACGCCGCGCAGCAGGAACGGAATGACCGTGTGCTCCAGCTTGCTGCCGCCCGCCAGACCAACCGCGGCCACGGAGCCCGCATATTTCATCTGCGCGAGAACCCGCGCGAGCGTGTTGCCGCCGACCGCGTCGATGCATCCGGCCCAGCGCTCGCCTTCGAGCGGACGCTTGGCCGGTTCGGCAAACGGCGAGCGGTCGATGATCGCCGTGGCGCCCAGACCCCTCAGATAGTCGCGGGTTTCGGCGCGGCCGGTCGATGCGACCACCTGAAAACCCAATTGTGCGAGGATCGCGATCGCGACCGATCCGACTCCGCCCGCCGCGCCGGTGATCAGCACTTCGCCCGCGCTCGGCGTGACTCCGTGTGCCTCCAGCGCCATCACCGCGAGCATCGCGGTGAATCCGGCGGTGCCCACGGCCATCGCCTGCCGGGTGGTGAGGCCGGCCGGTAGCGGCACCAGCCAATCGCCGTTGACCGAAGCCTTCTGCGCGAGTCCGCCCCATTGCACCTCGCCCACGCGCCAGCCGGTGAGCACGACCTGGTCGCCGGCCCGGAACGCCGGATGCCGGCTCTCGAGTACGCTGCCCGCGAAGTCGATGCCGGGCACGTGCGGATAGCGCTTCACCAAACCGCCCGCCCCGGTCACGATGAGCCCGTCCTTGTAATTGACGGTCGAATAATCCACCGCAACGATGACGTTGCCCGGCGGCAAGCTCGCTTCGTTGACGTCATGCACTGCGGCGGTGACCGTGCCGCCGTTATTGTCGATGACCAGTGCCTTGAACATGTCGATTTCTCCCGTTGGGTGCCCGCACGCCGCATGCGTTGGCTGCCGCCTAGCGTATTTGACACATGTTAAAGTATTCGCAGGCGTCATGATCGAATTCAAACTCAGCGGACGGCGAGCGCTCGTGACCGGCAGCGCATCGGGCATCGGGCTGGCGACGGCGATGCTGCTGGCGAGAAGCGGTGCGCGCGTCGCCATGAACGATGTGGCCGAGGAGGCGCTGGCCCGCGCGGTCGCCGCGCTGCGCCGTGAAGGGCTCGCGGTCGAGGCGGTGCCGGGCGATCTCGGGGCATCGGCGAGCGCACGCAAAGTGGCGTCGGATGCGTTGACGGTGCTCGGCGGCCTCGACTATCTCGTCAACAATGCCGGCGCGCCCGGCACGCGCGCGCCGATTCCACCGGCGGATCTCGCGGCATTGACGGACGAGTTCTGGGATCGAATGCTGCGCATCAACCTGCTCAGCGCTTTTTGGATGACCCAGACGCTGGCCGGCGACCTCCGGGAGGCGCGCGGCGCAGTGGTCAACACCGTGTCGGTCTCGGCGTTCGGCGGCGGAGCGAGCAGCACGCCCTATGCGACCGCCAAGGCGGGACTGGCCGGTCTGACGAGAGAGCTGGCGCGCGGGCTCGCGCCGGCGGTGCGCGTGAACGGAATCGCGCCGGGACTGGTGCGCTCGAACTGGGAGTGCTCGTTCGGCGATCTGGACGCGCTCGCTCAGGGGAGCACTGCGCTGGCGCGCGTGGGCGAGCCCGAGGATTACGCGCAAGTCATTGCGTTCCTTTGCGCCGGGGCCTCTTACATCACCGGCGAGGTGATTCCCGTCAGCGGCGGGATTCGACTGTAGCCGTCGCACCCGGGCGACAGGCCACATTTCTGAGCAACGATCAGCGCCGTTCGGGGCATCGTTCACCCGTCTGCTAAACTTTTTCGCCTTGCGGCGCTCCATTGGTCGGAGCAACCTCGGGAGAAGGGATTGAGAGCACGTTTCCTGGCGATCGGATCTTCGGCTCTGGCGGCATCGATCGCGGGGTCTTTCGCGCTGTCAACGCTGCCCATGAGGAGTCTGCGGCCGGGTGTCGAGCCCGGCAGCGGGCAGCTCTACGCCGTGGGTGTGCGCGGAGCCGCAC
Organism: uncultured Gammaproteobacteria bacterium; assembly: GCA_963837045.1. Taxonomy (GTDB): domain Bacteria; phylum Pseudomonadota; class Gammaproteobacteria; order Steroidobacterales; family Steroidobacteraceae; genus Bog-1198. Next base: position 190,195 of record CAWIMA010000008.1, on the reverse strand, counting down.
AGCCCTCGAGCCCCGCCTCGAGCAAGCTCGGCGGGGTGCTTGCGGATCTCGCGCGCCATGCCGCGCTGGTGCGGCCGGGTCACGCGCTCGTCGACCTGCATTCGCTGAGTCCCGCGGCACGCTTCGCGCACAGCCGCGCGAACGGGGCGCCGACGGTGGCGATCGATGCCGTCACGCGTGGTGATCCTCAGGCGCTGAAGGCTGCGCTGATGAGCCTCGGGCTCGAGCACCCGGCGGTGTACCTGAATGACGTCGGCGGCTGGTTGCCGGTCAATCAGCTCGGGGCCGCCGCCGCGCGCGGCGAGGTGCTCGCGCTCCGCGCCGCGATGCCGCACAAACGCGCCGCGCAGGGCCCGGTGGCGACACAGGGCGATTACGCGCAGGGCAGCAGCGTCGTGCGCACCGACTTCCCGGCGCTCACCGGATCCGGCGTCACGGTGGGCGTGCTTTCGGACAGTTTCAACTGCTATGCACAGTACGCCGCGCCGGGCAGTGGCGTGCCGGTCTCGGGCGATGAGGGGTATGCCTACAATGGATTCACCGCCGACTATGCGAGCGACGTGGCGACGGGCGCGCTGCCCGCGGGCGTGAACGTGCTCGGAGAAGCGGGTTGTTCGAACTACCTGTTTCCGGACAGCGCGGGGCAGCCGACCGGGCTTCCCTTGAGCGATGAGGGCCGCGCGATGCTGCAGATCGTGCACTCGGTCGCGCCCGGCGCGAGTCTCGCGTTCTACACGGGAGACAACAGTGAGGCGGACTTTGCAAACGGCATCCAGGCCCTCGCCAATGCCGGTGCCAGGGTGATCGCCGACGACTTGGGCTACTACGACGAGCCTTTCTTTCAAGACGGTCTCATCGCCCAGGCGATCGATACGGTGGAGTCGCAGGGGGTCGCTTATTTTTCCGCCGCCGGCAACGATCAGGAGACGCCCTCCTACATGAACACCACGCCGAGCTTCGCCACGCTCTCGAACAGCGCGCCGAATGCCGGCGAGTATCTCCTCAATTTCGATGCGACGGGCGCCACCACGGTGACCTCGCTGCCCGTCACCATCCCGGCGCTGCCGCCCGGCGACTTCGTCGCGGTGGTCGTGGAGTGGGATCAGCCCTACGTCACCGGATCGCCCGATAGCGGAGGCGCGGTCAGCCAGATCGACCTGTGCCTCACCGGTGCGACCGGGAGCGACGTGCTGCTGAACTACGACAACACGGTGACGAGCTGCTCGGGTCCGAATTCCGTGGGATCGGATCCCTATCAGGTGATGATCATTGCCAATCCCGCGGTGGGATCGAACCACACGCCATCGGAGACCATCAACATTCAAATCGGTCTCGTGAACGGCACGATACCGCCCGGCCGCATCATCGTCGATGTGGAGGATGACGGCCAGGGCAGCACCATCAATCGATTCTCGCCCGACGGCCCGACGATCCAGGGACACCCGGGCGCGGCGGGCGCCGCGGCGGTGGGCGCCGCGTTCTACTTCGATACGCCGCGCTGCGGCACGTCGCCCGCGACGCTCGAGGCCTATTCATCGGCGGGCGGCGCGCCAATTCTGTTCAGCACCACGGGCGCCCGCCTCGCCACGCAGATCGTCCGGCAGAAGCCCGACTTCGTCGGCCCGGACGGGGTGAACAACTCCTTCCTCGGATTCACGCTTGCTTCCGCAGGCCCTCCCTATCCGTCGAACGGTCTGCTCACGACCACGATCGCTGAATGCCAGAACAATCCGAATTATCCGAACTTCTTTGGTACGTCGGCTGCGACTCCGCATGCGGCCGCCGCCGCTGCGCTGATGCTGCAGGCGAACAGCGCCGTTACGCCGGCCGCGATCTACAGTGCTCTGCGCTCGACCGCGCTGGCGATGCCCGTGACCACGGCCGCGGGCTGCAGCGCCACTCCCAACTATTGTTCCGGCTATGGATTCATTCAGCCTGGCGCGGCTCTCGCGGTAATTCCTCCCGGGGCGCCCAAGTTGACGCTGTCGGCCGCGTCGATTGCCGCCGGCAGCTCGGCGACGATCAGCTGGTCCGCGATCAATGCCGCGAGCTGCACGGCGTCGGGAAGCTGGAGCGGCACGCTCGCCGCCAGCGGCACGCAAACGCTGAAGCCGACGGCGGCGGGCGCCGACACCTATTCGTTGACGTGCACGAATCCGGCCGGCACTTCGCCGGCGGGCACGGCCACCTTGACGGTGACCGCCGCCGATCCTCCCAGTGCCGATCCCCCCAGTTCTGGCGGCGGCGGAGGTGGCGGTGCGCTCGGCGCTGTCGCATTGCTGGGCCTTGCGGCCCTGAGCGCGGCACGTCTGGTGCGCGGAAGAATGCACGCTCACTGAGGCGAGCGGCGCGGCTCCTCGCGCTCGGAAAAAGTTCAATTTATCAGCGTATTTATCTGCATTTTGTCAAATGCGGCCGTCGCTATGCGGCAACACATTGGCATCCGGTTTTTTTTGCGTGACACTCGTCACACTCTGACCGGTCGATCGTGCAGCGCATTTCGGCCGGATAAAAACACCGGAGGGGTTATGTCAAAAGCCATGCAATTTCGGCGTCCGTTGCTGTCGATGCTGATCATCACGAGTGCCGCGCTGTTGACTGCGTGCGGCGGCGGCGGCGGCATGGGAAACAGCATGGCCGCAGCGTCGGGCAACGGCACGACCGCGCAGGCGTGCAGCGGCTGCGGAACCGCCGTGGTGTCGCTGACGGATGCGCCCGGCGATTTCGTCAACTACATCGTCAATGTCGTGTCGCTGCAGCTCACCCGCTCGGACGGGACGGTGGTGCAGACGGTATCGAAAGCGACTCCGGTCGACTTCGCGCAATTGGTGAATCTGTCGGAGATCATCAGCGCCGATCAGATCCCGTCGGGCCGGTATGTATCGGCATCGATGACGCTCGATTACAGCGCTGCCACGATCGTCGTGAACAACGGAACGACCGGTGTGCCGATCACCAACATCATCAACGGTGCGACGGGCAAGGCGCTCGTGGCGCCGAACAGTCAAGTGACCTTGACGCTCACGCTCGATTCCAGCAATCAGCTGTTCATCTCGCAGGGCGTGATCGCGAATCTGGCGCTTGACTTCAATCTCGCCGCATCCAACATGATCACTCCCTCCGATACGGCTCCGACGACGGTCACGGTCAATCCGGTGCTGACCGCCAGCCTGGTGCCGGATGTCACCAAGCAGATCCGCGTGCGCGGTCCGTTCGTCAGCGCGGACACCTCGATGTCGAATTTCGTCATTAATGTGTGCCCGTTCTTCAACACCGGCGGTACCTTTGGCCAGTTGACGGTCGGCACCACCGCTGCGACCACCTATTCGATCAACGGCACCAACTACACGGGCAACGCGGGGCTGATGCAGCTCGCGACTTTGACGGCCGGCACGATGATCGTGGCGTACGGGACCTGGGATACGACGAGCAAGAGCTTTACCGCGAGCAACGTGCTCGCCGGCTCGAGCGCGCCGGGAACCGACCACGACAACTTGAGCGGCACCGTCATTGCGCGCTCCGGGAATACACTGACCGTGAACAACGGCTTCTTCTGGCGAATGCAGCCGGAGGATATGGGATTCTCGCGGCAGACCATGGTCTCGCTGGCGAATTCACCGACGGTGACGGCGCAGGGCCAGTCCGGGTCGTTCACGATAGCGGACATCTCGGTGGGACAGCATGTCCAGGTAGCGGGTACCTTCAGCGCACCTGGCGTAAGCCCGGTGACGCTGACTGCGAGCAGCGTGCAGATGGTTCCGACGATCGTGTCGGGATCGGTGAATTCGCTGGCGACAAGTTCCGTGACGTTGACCCTGCGGAGTATCGACGGCTTTGCCGCGTCGGCGTTCAACTTCGCGGGCACCGGTACGACCTCGGCGCAAGACGCGACGGCGAATGCCTATATGGTGGCGCTCGCGTCGGGCCTGACGACCAGCCCGCTCAGCGCCGACTCGCCGGCGCAGTTCATCGGCTTCGTCGCCCCGTTCGGGGCGGCGCCGCCCGATTTCAATGCGATCACCTCGGTGAGCTACGCGAATACCGCGGCGCAGCTGTGGGTGAGCTGGACGGGGGGCTATGCCATGCCGTTCACGACGCTGAGCTCCACCGAGCTGCTGATCAGCCAGACGGCGTTGAAGGCGAGCAATCGTGACGTGATCAAAGTCGGCTTCGAGACAAGCGATCCGTCGACCCTCGCCGGTGGATTGCAGCTCGTGCCCGATCCGGCGGCGACGAAGCAGTTTTTCGCCATTGGCCATCTGATGAGCTGGAAGGTGGACAACTTCACCACGTTCGGCGATTTCGTCGCGGCGCTGACCATGGATTTGGGAACCACCGACGTCGTTCAATTGAGTGCGCGCGGACCCTACACGGCGGCGACGGGCGTGTTGCAGGCCGATGGAATCGTGGTACTGCTGAACGATTGATTGCCGCCACTTGGCGGGCCGGGAGCGCCGGTGGACCCCCCCACCACCGGCGCTCCTGTGCTGATCGGGCTTGCGTGGGCTCGGACAGCGCACACGCGCCGCTGATGGTAACCTTGCATTGATGCAACGGGAACCCATCGTCTTCGTCGGAACCAGCGATCTGTCGGGGCATTTTCGCGGTAAGAGTTTTCCGGCCGGCGATCTACCGGCCCGATTGCAACGCGGGGTCGGTCTTGCGCCGACCAACATCTTCATTTCGGCCTTCGGCCCGATTCAGGCGACGACGTTCGGCACGCAGGGCGAGGTGTTCCTCATCCCGGATCCGGACACCCGCGTGTACGTGCCGTTCGAGGGCAGCGCGGCGGAATATTTCTTTCTGGGAGACATCAGAACGCTGGACGGGGCGCCCTGGGATTTCTGTCCCCGCCATCATTTGCGCCGGGCACTCAAGCGGCTGGAGGAGGAGACCGGACTGCGGCTGCTCGCCACCTTCGAGCAGGAGTTCACCTACAGCGGCGTCGATGCGCAGGCTTGGCAGCCCTATGGACTCGCTTCCTTTCGGCGCCAGGGGGTGTTCGGCGAGGTGCTGCTGGCGGCGATGCGCAAGGTCGGCGTGGTTCCGGACTCATTTTTGTCCGAGTTCGGTCCGCAGCAATTCGAGGTCACCTGCGCGCCGGCGGTCGGCGTGCGCGCGGCCGACGATGCGGTGATCACGCGCGAGCTCGCCCAGGCGGTGGCCTTTCGCCTGGGCCATCGCGTGAGCTTCAATCCTATACCGGAGCCGAGCGGCACCAGCAACGGCACCCATATCCATTGGAGCTTTTTGGACGAGGGCGATCGCCCCGTCCTGTACGATGAACATCGCCCGTGGCAATTGTCCCTGGCGGGCAGCCGCTTCATCGCCGGCATCCAGCAGCACCTGCCGTCGCTGTGCGCGCTGACCGCGCCCTCGGTGGCATCCTACTACCGGCTGCGCCCCAATCGCTGGGCTCCGGTGCGCGCCGATGTCGGCCGGCTCGACCGCGGAGCCGCAGTGCGAATCTGTCCCGCGCCCGGCAGCGAAGCGGGACCGCGCGCGCGGCAATTCAATGCCGAGTTTCGCGTTGCCGACGCCACTGCGAGCCCCTATCTGGCGCTCGCCGCACTGGTCCACGCCGGACTCGACGGCATTCGGCGGAACTTGGAAATCGAGACCAAGAATCCGCCGCCGCTGCCCGCGAGCCTGGACGAGGCGCTGCAGCTGCTCGAGGCCAGCAACGCGGCCGCCGAATGGTGGGGAGCCGATTTTCTCGCCGGCTATCTGCTGTACAAGCGGGCGGAGATCAAAGGCCTGGAGAATCTGGATGAAAGCGAGATCTGTCGTCGTTATGCAGAAGTCTACTGATCATCCCGCGGCGGGCGCGCGCGCATCCGGCGCCGGATTCAAGCTGCTCGACGCCGACGAACCGCCGCCATTCTTCGCGGAGCGCCGCCACGGAGCATCGAACTTCGTCATCGTGGTCGATCACGCGAGCGCGCGCATCCCGCGGCGTCTCGGCGACCTCGGGCTGCCCGCGGCCGAATTGCAGCGGCACATCGCCTGGGACATCGGCGCGCTGGCGGTGGCGCGCCAGGTCGCGGCCGATCTCGATGCACCGCTGGTGGCGCAGAATTATTCGCGCCTGGTGATCGACTGCAATCGCAACCCGAAGGTTTCCACATCGATTCCGCGCAAGAGCGAAGCGATCGAGATTCCGGGCAACATCGGCCTGAGCGATGCGGAAGCGGCCGCCCGCCGCGTGGAGATCTTCGACCCGTACCATGCGCAGGTGAGCGCGCTGCTCGACGCAAGACTGGCGGCGCGCCGGCCCACCATCCTGGTGGCGCAGCACACCATGACGGACATCTATCACGGGGTGCGGCGCCCGATGCACGGGGCGGTGCTGTACAACCGCGACCGCCGCTTCGCCGGCCTGATGCTCGAGATGCTGCGGCGTGAACCGCACCTGTTGATCACCGACAACGAGCCGTACTTCGTCAGCGACGAGACCGACTACAGCATTCCGCATCATGGCGAGGCGCGCGGTCTGCCGCACGTCGAGATCGAAATCCGCCAGGATCTGGTCGCCGACGAGAGCGGGCAGAGGGAGTGGGCGAGGCGCGTGAGCGCCGCGCTGCGCGGCGCCGAACAGGCCTTCTTTGGAGCATCCCGATGAGCCACCCCGTGAGCCGAGAGATCCCCATCGAACCCAAGCACAGCGCGCTGCTGTTCGTCGACGTGCAAGACTACAACTGCAGCTGGGACGGGGGCGAATACGCTCATCTGAGCGCCGCCGAGAAGGAGCAGCGCTACGGCTATTTCTTTCGCACGCTGCGCGAGCAGGCGCTGCCGAACATGGTGCGGCTGCAGCAGGCCTGCCGGCGTGCGCGCATCGAGGTGACCTACACCGTCATCGAGAGCCTGACGGCCGACGGCCGCGACCGCTCGCTCGACTACAAGATCACCGGGTTCAACGTGCCCAAGGGATCGCCGGACGCCAGGATGGTGAAGGAGTTGGCGCCGGCCGCGGATGAGATTCTGTTCCCCAAGACGTCCTCGTCGGTGTTCATCTCGACCAACATCGATTACGTGCTGCGCAATCTGGGCACGCGGTATCTGATCATCGCCGGGTGCCTGACGGATCAATGCGTCGATTCGGCGGTGCGCGACGCCTGCGATCTGGGCTATCTCGTGACGGTGCCCACCGACGCCTGCGTGACCTTGTCGGCGGAGCGGCACGAGTGGTCGCTGCGCAATAACCGCGGCTATTGCCGGCAGCGCACCACGCAACAGCTGCTCGATGAGATCGCCCGCCTGACATGAGCAGCCCGGGAACCATGAGCAGCCTGGCAATGCGCCTGCAGCTGCCGGAGGCCGTGGGCCTGTCTTTGTCCGTCGTCGCCGCGTACCGCGACATGCGCCTCGCCGGACGGCTCATGCTCGCGCTCGCCCCGCGCCTCTCAACATTCATACGGGCTCACGGCCCCCCTTAGCGCTGCATCTTCGAGCCGGCGTCGATGCGATCCCCCGGATTCATTCCGGCGGGACATCTGCCGATATAATTTTGATCCTGAATCAGCGTCTCGTCGGTCTTGCCGTGGAAGGCAGGTGCGTAGGTCGCGTTGGATTCGGAGCGAGCCGAGGTGCTGCTCTCATAGGTGTAGGTCCCCTTGGACACGATGACGATGCCCGCGGCCGTGCAGCGCGAGGAGGAGGCGTAGCGGCCGCCCCCCAGGCTTTCGAAGGTCGTGGTGCAGTCCTTCTGATTCTTCACCAGATCGTCCATCGCCTTGTCATAGGCGTGACTGCGGCAAAGCCGGTAAGTGAACTCGGTCCGCTTGTTGCCGGGATTTTCGATGCGCTGACCGCGGATTTCCCAAAGGCCCTCCTTGAGCTGCGGCGGCTCGGCTGCGCGGGCGATCGACAGCAAGAGCAGCGCGGAGGAGAGCATGAGCATCCTCTTCATCCGATCAGCTCTTCAGGTCGGCGTCGATGACGGTTTCCGCAGGCGGCCTCGAGGCGCGCAGCTTCGCCGCCACGCGCTCAGCCGCCGCCAGTACGCGCAGCACGTTCTCGCCCGCGACCTTGGCCACTTCGGCGTCGGTCCAGCCGCGGCGCATGAGTTCTACGAGGAGCGCGGGGTAGCGGTCGACGGCTTCCAAGCCTCGCGGCGCGTCGGGTATGCCGTCGAAGTCGGAGCCCAAGCCCACGTGGTCCACCCCCGCCACCTGGCGGATGTGGTCGATGTGATCCGCCACTTGCTCGAGCGTCGTGACCGGCCGCGGATGCTCGCTCTCCCAGCGCGCGAGGGCCGCCTTGGCGCGCTCCGGCTGGCCGATGTACATGCCGCCGTACGGCGGGCTGTTGTAGCGCGCCACCTCCGCGGCGCGATCGGCTTCCCATTGGTTGCGCGCCGCGGAGACGTAGGCCGGAAAGAAATTCACCATCACGACGCCGTCGTTTTTTGCCACGAGGCGCAGGATCTCATCGGGGACATCGCGCGGGTGGTCGACGATCGCGCGCGCCGAGGAGTGGGAGAACATGACCGGCGCCTCGCTGACCGCCAGCGCCGCCTGCATCGTCTCGGGCGATACGTGGCTCAAATCGACCAGCATGCCGAGCCGGTTCATCTCCCGAACCACGGCCGCGCCGAATGGAGTCAATCCATGATGCACGGGCGCGTCGGTGGCCGAATCCGCCCAATGATTGTTCAGCATGTGGGTCAAGGTCATGTAGCGCGCCCCCAGATCGTACATCTGGCGCAAGACGGCGAGAGAGTCGTTGATCTGATGACCGCCCTCGATGCCGATCAGCGAGGCAATCCTTCCCGCTTTGTGGATCCTGCGAACGTCGGAGGCGGTATACGCGACCTCGAAAACCGAGGGATACTTGGCGGCGATGCGCTTCACCAGATCGATTTGTTCAACGGTCGCTTGAACGGCTTCGGGACCCTTGAGGTCCGCCGGCACCCACACCGACCAGAACTGGCCGCCCACCAGGCCTGCGCGCAGGCGCGGAATGTCGGTCATCAGCGGCGCCGAATCCGGCGGCACCGCTGGCACCGGCAGCTTGGAGGTGTCCGAATTCAGATCGATGGTCGCGAGCGCTCCTTTGAACCGTTCGCGAATCTCCCACGGCAGATCATTGTGCCCGTCGATCAGCGGGGTCTGTTTGAGCACCCGGGCGACTCTGGCCTGGTAGTCCCCATCCGCCGCCAGACCCGGCACGGGCGCGCACATGAAAAAAACCAGGGCCGGTATGCCGGCCGCCCGAACCATGCCAATCGCCCGAGCCTTGATCTGCATGGTCATCGTCTGCTTGCTCCCGGGCGCGCTCGCGCTGTTGATCGAAAGCGCGATGATACGCGTGCGGCGAGCTAAATGAACAACCCCCCATAGCGCTCGCGCAGCAGCGCTTTCTGCACTTTGCCGGTGCCTCCCACGGGCAGCGACTCCAGGAAAATAACCTCCTCCGGCACCCACCATTTGACGACCCGGTCCGCGAGGAACGCCAGGATCTCCTCGCGCTCGAGCGCGTGGCCGGATTTGCGCACGATGAACAGCAGCGGCCGCTCATCCCATTTCGGATGCTTGACGCCGATGACCGCGGCCATGGCCACGGCCGGATGGCCGATGGCGTGATTCTCCAGATCGATCGAACTGATCCATTCACCGCCGGTCTTGATCAGATCCTTGGCGCGATCTCTGATCTGCATGGTGCCCTGTGCATCGATGGTGGCAATGTCGCCGGTCGGGAACCAGCCATCCACCAGAGCCGAGGCATCGGACTTGTAATATCGATCGATGATCCACTGCCCGCGGATCATCAGCTCGCCCTGCGACGTGCCGTCGCGCGGCAGCGTCGCGCCGACCTCGTCGACCACCTTGATCTCGATGCCGAACACGGACTTGCCCTGCTTGGAAATGAGGGCGTGGCGTGCGGCGGCGGGCAGATCCACGTGCTCGGCACCCAGACAGCCCATGGTGGCGACCGCGGTGGTCTCCGTCATGCCCCACCCGTGGCGCACCTCGACGCCGTGGTCCTCCGCAAACTTGGCAATCAGGGCCGCCGGCATGGCCGCGCCGCCGACGACGATCCGCCGCAAGGTCGAGAAGCGCAAGCCGCTTTCCTCGAGATGCCGGATCAGCGAGAACCAGATCGTGGGCACTCCGGCCGTGACAGTAACGCCCTCCGCCTCCATCAATTCGTGCAGGCTGGCGCCGTCCAGGCGAGGCCCGGGCAGCACCATCTTGGCGCCGCCGATCGGCGCGGCATAGGGAATGCACCAGCCGTTGACGTGAAACATCGGCACCACCGGCAACACCGTGTCTTTGGGCGACAGCGACAGCACGCCGGGCAGGCACACCGAGAGGGCGTTGAGCACGATCGCGCGATGCGAATACAGCGCGCCGCGCGGATTGCCGGTGGTGCCGGACGTGTAGCACAGCGCGGCGGCGGCGCACTCGTCGAACTGCGGCCAGTCGAACCGGTCGGTCTGCCGGGCGATGCAGTCCTCATAGCAAAGCACAGGGTCGACGCCTTCGATGGCGGGCATGTTCGGCGCGTCGCTGAGACAGATCCACGCCTCGACTCCAGGGCAGAGCGGCGCTAGAGCTTCGCGATCAGCGGCGCGAAGCTCGCGTCGAACAGCAGCACTCGGTCCTCGGCGTGATTGATGATGTAGGCGAGCTGCTGCAGATGCAGCCGCGGATTGCAGGTGTGGATCACCATGCCGCTGCCGGAGACCGCGTAGTAGGCCTCGAGGTGGCGATGGTTGTTCCACGCGAGGGTTGCGACGGCATCGCCTGCGCGCAGGCCGAGCTCACCGAGCGCGCCGGCGAATCGTCGCGCGCGCGCAGCGCACTCGGCATAGGTGTATCGGTACAGCGGTCCGTGCGTCTCGCGCGAGACGACTGGCACGCCGCCGAACTGCGCCGCCGCATGCTCGATGACGCCCGAAATCAGCAGCGGCCGGTCCATCATGAGGGCGGGTTGGAGCATGTCGTGAGCCTCCCGTCGCTTTTACCATCATGCGCGACACCATATCTTAGCCTGCGGTTAGCAATGACGATCTCCTGCCTGCCGCGCATTCGCCTAAATCGATCGATGCAGTGGCGGTCGAGAGTGAGGAATATGGCTGACAGGCACGGCTACCGCGAGGCGGGAGCGAAAAAAAAGCAGGCCGGAGTTGCTCCGGCCTGCTTTGCTCTGCGCTTCTTCGCTCTGCGCTTCGATTACCGCACTCGGCTACGGTGCGGCGGCGGCTGCGGCGGCCGTCACGAAGTCGGCGCCGTTCGGCGTGCCGAGTCCGGTCACGTCGTCCCAGCCCGGGCCGGTCGTCAACGCACTGTCGGTGCCGAAGCTGACCGCGTACCAGCGGGTCGAGGTGCCGTTGTATAGCGCGCCGATAAAGTCGGTGCTGCCTTGCACCGGCGCCAACAGCTCCGCCGAGGTGTAGTGGACATCGGCTGCGTGCGCGACGTGCGTGAAGCCATGCACGTTGTCAGGCCCGTTGACGGCGACGACGTCGGTGATGGCACCGGCAGGCAGACCGTAAAGAGTCGGCGCAGCCTGGCCCAGCTTGACGCCGGCTGCCTGGTTGGCGATCGCCCAGATTGCGGAGAAGGTGGGACAGGCAAGGCTGGTTCCGCCGACGACGCCGATGAACTTGATCCCCCTTCGGTATCGATGACTTCGACGCCCGTGTAGGGATCGGCCACCATGGCGATGTCAGGAACGTGCCGCCAGCCGCCGCCCAAACTCTCCTGATACGGCGGTAGCGGCCAGACACTGCTCGCGCCGCCGCCCGCGCCAAAGTAGAAGCCGAAAAAATCCGGCGGTATGAGGGGCGGCTGACCGGTATCTCCGCTCGTGGCGGTGTCGGCGATGCGGGTCAAGTTGGTGCCCCAACCCGTCTGCACCTTGATGGATTGATCTTTGTTGAGGAACAAGCTGGTGCCGCCGACGGCGGTGGCGTAGGGGGAAGACGCCGGCATGGAAACGGTGGTCGCACCGTAGGCGGCCAGGTAGTCGCCGTCGTCGCCGCTCGAGTAATTGACCGAGATGCCGAGCGCGGCACCCGTCTCGTTGATGTTGTTCTTGACGGTGAGCTCGGCCGGGTCGCCGGTTACCAGAGAAGCCTCTGGCTCGCCATAGCTATTGGAAATCACATTACCGAGCAGATTGTCGATGGCATACAGCACCGCCAGATCGAGGTTGGAGTCGTCATTATTGAGCCCCAGCACGAGGGCGATGTTGGCTCCCGGGGCAATCGCGTGCGACCACTCCACGTCGAGGCTGGTCTCCACATCCCATCCGCAGGTGTTGCCTTTGCAATTGGTGGGGCCGGTGGGGTAGTAGATGGTGAAGTTGCTGTGCACATCAAAGGCGGCAGGCCGTTGATTGATGCAAAAACATTGGCGTCGCTCCAGATCGTGTCGGACCCGTAGGCATCGACGATGACCACCGTTTGGCCGGCGCCATCGAGCCCCTTTTGGTACAGCGGCGTGAGGCCGTAGGCAGTCTGCATCTCGGGTGCATCGTAGCCGCAGGGGGGAAGGTTGGGCGGGCCGCTGGCGATATTGTTTCCGAAACGAGTACCGGCATATTGGGCGAATTCCCCGGAAGCCTTGAACGACCTCTCCTGCGTCGGACCGAGACAGACGCTGTTAAAGAACTTCTCGGCTCCACCGGCAGTCGCCAGCCGGCACCGCCGCCGAAAGCGCTACCCCCGGAAAGGGTTTGCCGGTCTCCGGGTCAATCGGCCGCATCGCATGGCTCTTGTACGTGATATCCGCAAGACCTTGGACGGCGTAAACCAGCTCGCCCGCAGCCCCGGGGATTGCCGGCGCGGCGCTCGGCCGGCGATGGGTCTCGCCGTTGATCAGCACGCGGTTGAGTTGAACTCCGGTGGCGCGCTGGACGTCGGCTACGGCGCCGCGAGCAGTGACCGCATGGTTGAGTTTATCGGTGTATACCACCCGCAGATGATTCGCAGCGAGATACTGCTGAACAACGGCCATCTCGGCAGCGCTCGGCGCGAACCGGGCCTCGTACTGCTTCAGAGTGAGCCAATGGTGGTAGTTGGGAGAACTGCGGTCGTACATCTGGCGGACCATCTCATCAAGTCCTGCTTTGTCATGCAGCTTGAGCCAGAAGGTCACGGAGATCTGCGCTGACGGATCTTCAGCGCCAAGGATCTCAGCAGTTCTAGAATTCGCGGAGATCGCGGGACCTGTGATCAGGAAAACCGCAAGACAGGCAAACACCGTAGAAAGAAATATCCTACAGTTATCTTTTAACATAACGTATCCCTCAATTTATTGTCGTTAAGAGCGGCCACATTTCACGGTGGCCGTAAGGAAAAAACGCAAGCACACCGGACCTTTTACAAAGCAATCAGCTCCGATGAGAAGTGGCTTTTTGTGTACGCTGATGGAGCGCGCGTGTCAATATTCTCAATCAAGCCTTGGGGCCGATCCACCCGCGCGTCCCACTTAGATGTCGATGGATCCGACGGTGCAGCGAGCGGCGCATCCCGTGCACTACCCAGTTGCCCGTTAAATTCCGATGGCTCGCCCCGCGCAGCGTGCGCGGGATGGGTGGATGAAAAGTCCAGCGTTCGCGCGCCGTCTCGGCTAGAATCCGCCGCCGGAGTGGGCGCTGCCTTGAATCTGCGCCGCACGCCCCCAAAACCCGGGCAGGCTGCATTCCGCCGTGCGAACGCTACGGCGATGGCGCGGCGCCCCACCCTACGATTGGATATAGATGCTTTCCACTTCCAACGTCGCCATTCAATTTGGCGCGAAACCGCTGTTTGAGCAGGTCACCGTCAAGTTCTGCGACGGCAACCGCTATGGGCTCATCGGGGCGAACGGCTCCGGCAAATCGACCCTGATGAAGATTCTCGGCGGCGAGCTGGAGCCGAGCGCCGGCGATGTGGTGCTGCAGGCGGGGATGCGGCTCGGCAGGCTGAACCAGAACCAGTTCGCCTACGAGGATGAGCGGGTGCTCGATGTGGTGATGCGCGGCCACACGGAGCTGTGGCAGGCGATGCAGCAGCGCGACTGCATCTATGCGGATCCGAACGCCACCGACGAGGACTACATGAAGGCGGCGGAGCTCGAGGGCGTGTTCGCGGAGTACGGCGGCTACGATGCCGAGGCGCGCGCGGGCAGCATCCTCACCGATGCGGGTATTTCCGAGTCGCGCCACAACGGACCCATGCGCGAGGTGCCCCCGGGCTTGAAACTGCGGGTGCTGCTGGCGCAGGCGCTGTTCTCCAAACCGGACGTGCTGCTGCTCGACGAGCCGACCAACAACCTCGACATCCATTCGATCCGCTGGCTCGAAGGCGCGCTCAACGACTACGACGCCACCATGGTCATCATCAGCCACGACCGGCATTTCCTGAATCAGGTGTGCACGCACATCGCCGATCTCGACTTCCAGCAGCTGAAGATTTATCCCGGCAATTACGACGATTTCATGCTGGCCTCGGTGCAGGCGCGCGAGCGGGTGGAAGCGGCGAACGCCAAGGCCAAGGACCGCATCTCGGACTTGCAGGAGTTCGTGCGGCGATTTTCCGCGAACGCCTCGAAGGCGCGCCAGGCCACCTCCCGCAAGAAGCAGCTGGAGAAAATCAAGATCGAGGAGATCAGGCCCTCCTCGCGCCAGAACCCGTACATCCGCTTCGAACAGGGCAAGAAGCTCTACCGCTCGGCGGTGTCGGTCGAGAACTTGAGCTTCAAGTATCCGGGACCGGACGGCGAGGTGCTCAAGAAGCTCACCTTCAATGTCGAAGGCGGCGAGCGGGTCGCGATCATCGGGCCGAACGGCGCCGGCAAGACCACCCTACTGCGCTGTCTCGCGGGCGAGCTCGCACCCACCGGCGGCCGCGTCGTGTGGGTCGAGAATGCGCAGCGCGGCTACATGCCGCAAGACCCGCAGGCGGAATTCGATTTCAAGACGGACCTGTTCAGCTGGATGTCGCAATACACCGGCAAGGCGGACGACGATCAGCTGGTGCGGGCGACCTTGGGAAGGCTGCTGTTCTCGGGAGACGAGACCAAGAAATCGGTGAAGGTGCTCTCCGGCGGCGAGAAGGGTCGGATGATCTACGGCAAGCTGATGCTGACCAAGCCCAACGTGCTGCTGATGGACGAACCGACCAACCACATGGACATGGAGACGATCGAGTCGCTGCAAATCGGCCTGGAGCATTACGCCGGGACCTTGGTCTTCGTGTCGCACGACCGGGAATTCGTCGGCGGCCTCGCGACGCGCATCATCGAGCTCAAGCCCGGTGCCGGCATCGTCGATTTCAGGGGCACGTACGACGAGTATCTGAAGGCACAGGGAATCGAGCCCTAGCACTCGCGCGCCGGGGCTACGGCAGGGCGTCGAGCAGGGCGCGCACCAGCGGCTGCGGCCGATAGTGATGGCGCTCCGGGGTGAGCCCCAGGCGCAAGATCACCAGATCGCGCGAGGGAACGATGGCGGCGTACTGGCCATCGTGGCCTTCCATCCAGAAGGTATCGGCGGGAATCCCGTAGTCGGTATCCGGATCCTTGCCGGGCGTCATCGCATCAGAGCCCCAGAGCCACACCTGGCCCCGTCCATATTGGCCGCCCGAAGCGGCGACCGGCGTCGCCATCATGGCCACGTACCCCGGCGGCAGGATCACGCGGCCCCGCCACACGCCCTGCTGCAGCAGAAACTGTCCGTAGCGCGCCCAATCGCGCGCCGTCGCGTACATGTACGAGGAGCCGACCAAGGTGCCGTGGGCGTCGGTCTCGATGAGGGCGCTGGTCATGCCCAAAGGCTCGAACAGCCGTTCGCGCGCGAGCGCGAGCGGCGCCGCGCCGGCCGCATCCTCAAAAATGCGCGCGAGAATCACCGCGGTACCGCTCGAGTAGCTCCAGACCGCGCCCACGGGATGTTCGAGCGGCTGGGCGCGCGCAAACGCCGCCATATCGGACTCGAGAAACAGCATGCGCGTCACGTCGGAGACGGCGCCGTAGCCTTCGTTGAAGCGCAGGCCGCTCGTCATCGACAGCAAATCCGAAATCTTGATGGCCGCGCGCGCATCGCCCGGCGGCCACCCCGCGCGCTGGTCCAGTGCGAGACGCCCCTGCTCGATGAGCACGCCGATCAGCCCGGCCGTCACGCTCTTGGTCATGGACCAGCCCAAGAGCGGCATGGCGGCATCGAACCCTAAGGCATAGTGCTCGGCGACGAGCCGGCCATGGTGAACCACGACCACGGCGCGCGCGCCGGGGCCCGTCAATGCGCCATCGGCGAGCAGCGCGTCGAGCGCGGGGTTCGTCTCGACCGCATCGCCCTCGGGCCAGGGCTGGGGGCGCGCCGCGGCCGCAGCGCGCGCCGCGAGCGGTGCGGCCCCCGAATGCGCGACGCCGCCAAGCCTGCCGTCGGGTACCACCGCGCAGCCGGCGCCGGGCCGCGCCACGGCGAGTCCGCCGCCGATGACGCCGAACAGCCCGGCGCGCACCACGCCCTCGCGGCGATCGACCGACACGCGCATCAGGTGCAGCAGTGCGATCCCGGGCGCCTGCACATCGTCGCGCAGCACCTCGCCGGGTTCGCGGCCGGCGATGAACACGTTCGAGCAGACGATCTTGGCGGCGTAGTTGGCGCCGATCCGAATGAGCTCCGGCGGCTTCGCCCACGCGGCAATGAGCAGCGTACAGGCGAGCAGCGCGAGGCCCCCCGCCGCTCTGCCCAAGGTCTTCAACTCGTGCCGACGCTGCCGAGCGGCAGCGTTCCGAGCAGTTCCGCCGCGCCATTCCAGAACACCTGGATGCCGATGCAGAACAGCAGGAACGCCGACAGGCGCACGATGATCGTGGTGCCGGTCGAGCCGATGAAATCGGCGAGCCGAGCCGAGTGGCTGTAAAAGAGGTAAATGAGCAGAGCAATCAGCGCGACGGCCGCCAAGGTCTCGACGAAGAATTCGAGCGAGGAGGCGTGAAAGCCGCTCGGGCGGCCCGCACCGATGGAAATGGCGACCGAGATCGTTCCGGGGCCGGTGGTCAGCGGCATGGTGAGCGGGTAGAATGCCAGCCGGCTGGGCGGCACGTCGATCGAACGCGGGTAGGCGGGCGCTTCGCTGCGGCGCTGTTCGGTGGCATCCGGTTCGGTGAGCATGCGCCAACCCGACATCGAAACGATGATGCCGCCCGCGACCCGCAGCACGGGAATCGAGATTCCAAAGAAGCTCAAGACGTAGGCGCCGACATACAGCGATGCGGTCACCAGACAGAACGCGTAGATCGAGACCCAGCGCGATACGTGGGTTCGGACCTTCGGCTCGAGTCCCTGGGTGGCGCCGAAGAAGATGAACGCACCCGACAGCGGATTGACGATCGAGAACAGCGCGCCGAACGCGAGCAGGAACGTGGCCACTTAATTCAGGCGCGCCGCCCCGCGTGCATCGCCCCCCGCCGGCGGCCGATACTCGCGCGGGTGCGCGGCGCGCATGATGCGCTCGAGGATGTCCGGTATTTCGAACACGGCGCGGTTGCGGATGCGCGAGGTGCTCGCCCGAAATTCCTCGAGCCGCGCGATGACCTGCTCAACGCCGTCGCGGATGAGCTTGAACGACTCCAAGACGATGCCCGTGTTGTTCTCTCTGACCCAGTCGGTGTTGTAGCGCTCCTGCGGCATGGTCCAGGTGTTGCGCACGACGATCACGGGCAAGCCCTGATGGACGGCTTCGCTGATGCTGCCGGGGCCGGGCTTGCCGATGAAAAAATCGCTGAGCTGCATGAAGCGGCGAATCTCGGAGGTGAACCCGAGCACCAGGCGCGGCGCCGAGGCGGCCATCGCACGCAGGCGCTGCGCCAATGCCGCATTGTGTCCGCAGATCACGATGAGCTGCGTATCGTCCAGCCGCCGGGCAATGCCGCGCATCACCCGCGATCCGTGGCCGCCGAACATGACGAGGCCGGTCGGCCGATTCGGGTCCAGCCCGAGATTTTGCAGCTCCGTGCGCCGGTCGACGCGCGATTCGCGGTAGAAATCAGGACGGATGATCATTCCCGAGGTGGCGTGAATCTGTTCATCGGCATAGCCCATGGCGCGCGCCTGGGCCACCGCCTTGGGCGTGCCGCAGATGAAGTGCCGCGCCTGGCGGGGATGCGTCTGGCGTGGGGGCTCCATCCAGAAGTGCGGTGGGAAATCCGCAAAATCGGTGAGAATCGTCACGTAGGGCGCCTGCGGCCGGGCGAGAGCCAGCCCTTCGTACATCATGCGATTGAAATTCGGGATGGCCGAAATCACCATGTCGGGCTTGGTTCTGCGCCAGTGGCGCCGCCACTTTTTGGCCATCGACTTGTTGCTCAGGCGAATGAGCGCCTGCAGCAGCTTCAATTCCTGCGCGAGCCCGACACTCCAGCCCCGGGCGAGCCGGGAGTTGTAGATGTCTTCCCAGTTCATCCCAGTGGTCTTGAGAAAGATGTCCTTCGGATCGAGCACATGCATGAAATTGACCAGCCGCACCTCCCACGGTCTGCCCTGTTCGCGGATGACCGTCTCGAGTCGCGGTGGCGGCGGCGCGATGCCCGCCGCCCGCATTGAAGTAAACCAGGTCGATCGTTTTTGCGCCGAGCGAGTCATTCATTATTGATTGGGGCTCCTCACGATCATGGTGCGTAGTTTATGTGAACATGGGATGAAATGGAGCGGGGGTTGTGGCCCCTGCGCCGCTCGCTATACTGAGCGCCGATGAACGCGAGTCTCAAGCCCCTGCAGTCGCTTACGGAGGCTGAACGCCAGGCACGAGTCGACTTGGCCGCGAGCTACCGGCTGGCGGCGCATTTCGGATTGAACGAGGGGATCGACAATCACCTGACCCTGATGGTGCCGGGTCATGCGGATCGGTTCTTGCTCGCGCCTTTCGGCCTGCACTGGTCGGAAATCAAGGCGAGCGATTTCATGGTGATCGATTTCGAGGGCCGGATGGTGAGCGGCCGGGGTCCCGTCGAGGATACCGCGCTGCACATTCACCTGCCGGTGCACCGACTCGCGCCGCACGCGCGCTGCGTACTGCACACGCACATGCCTCATGCGACCGCGCTGTGCATGCTCGAGAATCCGCGGCTGGAGATGGCGGTGCAGAGCGCGCTCATGTTTCACGAGGATATCGCCTACGACTTAAGGTACAACGGGCTCGCCTTCGACCAGCGGGAAGGCGAACGCCTGGCTCGCGCGCTCGGATCCAAATCCGTGCTGATGATGGGCAACCACGGCGTACTGGCGGTCGGAGAATCCGTCCCGCGGGCCTTCGAGCGGCTGTATTTTTTGGAGCGGGCGAGCCAGGCACAGGTGCTCGCCTTGTCGACGGGGCGGCCGCTGCGGCTGATCCCGGACCCGGTCGTGCGTGCGACCACCGCGCAGTTCGCATCGGGCGGCAGCGTCGGCGGCCGCGATCGCGCGGAACTGCATTTCGAGGCACTGAAGCGCATGCTCGATCGCACTCAAGCGGACTACGCGACCTGAGCCCAGTGCCCCATCCCGGTTTTGATCGGGGTACCGTGCTCACGGCCGCGGAGGCACGCGCGCAGGGATTGTCGCGCCCGTTCTATGTGGTCACGCTGCTCGCGCTCGTGCTCGGCATCAACTACATCGACCGTGGCGCCATGCCGACCGCGGCGCTGCAGATGCGCCACGACCTCGGCCTGTCCGCGCAGGACTACGGCATCCTCTTCTCCGCGTTCTGGTGGGTGTACGCGTGGGTGCAGATTCCAGTGGGCTGGCTCGCTGAGCGCTACGGCGCACACTGGGTGCTCGCGGGCGGCCTTATCGTCTGGGCGACGGCGACCGTCCTCATGGGTGCGGCCGTCGGCTTCTGGTCGCTGCTCAGCATTCGCCTCCTGCTCGGCCTCGGCGAGAGCGCCGGCTTCCCCTGCGTTTCCAAGCTCCTCGCCTGCGTCGTGCCGATCGAGAGCCTCGGCAAGGCGAACGGCATCGTGGGCTTGGGCTACCTCATGGCGCCGGGCGTCGGCATCTGGCTCGCCGGGCTCCTCATCGATCAGGTCGGCTGGCGCGGCATGTTCTTCGTGTTCGGCGTCGCCTCGCTGCTCTGGCTCCTGCCGTGGTCGCGCATCAAGCTGCCGAAGCTTGCGACCGCGCGCAGCGATGCCAGCACGCCCACCTGGGGCATGGTGCTCTCGCAACGGGGGCTCTGGGGCACGAGCCTCGGGCTCTTCTCGAGCAACTACCTCTGGTACTTCATGCTGGGCTGGCTGCCGAGCTACCTGGAAGAGGAGCACGGCTTCTCGATGCACGAGATGGAGCGCGTCGGCACGGCAGGCTATCTCGTGAATGGTTTGACGGCGCTGCTCACCGGCTGGCTCGTCGATCGCTACGTGCGGCGCGGCGGGTCGGTGAACCTGTCCTGGAAGCTCATCATGGCGCTTGCGCACAGCGGCTCGGTCGTGTTCATGCTGATGATGGCCTGGGGCTCGCAGCCGCTCGCGATCGCCGCTATGTTCGGCTTCCAGCTGATGATGGGCGCTTCGTCCGCCGGCGTCTATGTCATGGGCCAGATACTGGCGGGACCCAAGGCGTCGGGACGCTGGGTCGGCATCCAGAACTCGGTAGGCAACCTCTCGGGCATGATCTCA
The DNA here is from genome assembly GCA_963837045.1 of uncultured Gammaproteobacteria bacterium. Classification (GTDB taxonomy): domain Bacteria; phylum Pseudomonadota; class Gammaproteobacteria; order Steroidobacterales; family Steroidobacteraceae; genus Bog-1198. The sequence goes on along the minus strand of CAWIMA010000008.1, from coordinate 169,604 downwards.
CCGGCGTTCACCGGCTTCATCGTGCAGCGCACGGGACATTACGAGCTCGCCTTCGTCGCGGCCGCCATCGTGAGCGCGCTGGGCATCGTCGGCTGGATCGGCATGGTGCCGAAACTCGTTCCGCTCAAGTGGACCCAATCGCGGGCCGCAACGCCCGTCGAAGCGTGAGGCCGCGCAGTGTCAAGGTGTGACGCGGGTCACAGAAAGTCCGGATTCTGTCGCGAGGGAACTACGTCGCCGCCTGAAGACATTCCGCATCCCCGCCACCGGCCATACCATGACTCACGAACAACTGATTGTGGGTATTGCCGCTCATGCTCAACAGGTTGACAGAATCCGAAGCCGCTTCGAGCAAGACGCTGGATGCGTTTGCGGAGGTCATTCGCGCTCTGGCACCGGAGGTCTGCAGCGTCTCTTTCCATGACGTCGCGGCGGACACGCTGCTGTTGAGCGAGGATTTCCTGCTGCCGGAGGATCATCAGCTGGTCGAGGAGTGCCTGGCAAGCGATGCTACGGGCATGCACGCGATCCAGTACGGCACGCGCGAAGGCTCGCGCTATTCGGTCGCCATCCCGGTCCGCGATTCGCGCGGCGAGGTCAACGGCGCCGTGCGGCTCAGCATCGATTCACAGATCGTCGACCCTAGGACGAAGGAGCCCTTGGAGCAGCGGCTAGGGCCTGTCATGGTGTGTCTCGCGGCGGAGTTCGAGCGTCGCGGCGCGGCGCCGCCCCCGCCTGCCGCTGACGATGAGCAGCTGGCTCAAATCGAGCAGGCGCTCCATGCGGAACGCTTCGAGCTGTTCCTGCAGCCCATCCTGCCGCTGCGCGATGCCCACGGAATGGCGCACTACGAGGTGCTGCTGCGGCTGCGCACCATGGACGGTGCGCTGTTCGAGCCCGCCGCGTTTCTGGCCGCCGCGGCGCATCGAAATCTCATGCCGGCGGTCGATCGCTGGGTGGTACGCACGCTGCTCGTGTGGCTGGTGAACAACCGCGATCTGTGGACGCAGGTCCCATCGGTGTTCTGCGTCAACCTGGCTTCGCAATCGATGACGGATGCGAACTTCATCGGCTACGTCGAATCCTGCGTCCAGAAAAGCGGGCTGCCGCCGCAGGCGCTGTGTTTCGAGATCACCGAACGGTTCGCCGCCTCGGGCGACATCAGCGTTTCGGAGTCGATGAAGCGCCTGGAAGCCTTGGGGTGCGAGGTTGCGTTGGACGATTTCGGCGCAAACGCGCCCTCCTACGGCTACCTGCGCACCGTACCGGCGCACTACTTCAAGATCGACGGCTCGCTGGTTGTGGCGGCGCCGACCGACCGCATCGCGCGCGCGGTGATCTCCTCCATCGTGCGCATGGCGAGCGATCTCGGCGTGCAGACGGTGGCAGAATCGGTCGAATCGGATACTGAGCTTGCGGCCGTGCGCGCGCTCGGCGTGGACTATGCGCAGGGCTTTCTGGTGGGCAGGCCGCGGTCGCTGACGAGCTACGACTTCGCGGCATCGGAATTGAATTAGTTCATTTCCTGCCAACTGGGGTTGGGCAGCTCGCTGAACACCTCCTGCAGCGCGAAACCCCAGCGCGTGCGGATCATCTTGAAGTATTCATTCTCCAGATCGATGCTGATGTGCGTCGCCAGCCTGAATTCGTCGCGGCGGATGATCGCCAGGTCCAGCGGCGGACCGACGGAAAGATTGGAGCGAATGGTCGAGTCCATGGAGATCAGCGCGCACTTGGCGGCCTGGGCCAGGCTGCTCGAGCGCGTGATCACCCGATCGATGATGGGCTTGCCGTACTTCGACTCGCCGATCTGAAAATAGGGCGTATCGGCCGATGACTCGATGAAATTGCCGGCGGAGTAGATGTGAAACAGTCGCGGCTCCTCGCCCTTGATCTGGCCGCCCAAGATGAACGTGCCGTTGAAGTCGTGGCCGTGCTCCTTGAGGTACTCGGCGTCGCGCTCATGAATGTCGCGCAGGGCATCCCCCACCACGCGCGCGGCACTGAACATGTTGGCGGCGCGGTAAATGCGCGCAGGCTCCGCGGAATCTTCGGGCGTCTCGTGAAGCAGGTTGACGACGGCCTGGGTGATCGCGAGATTGCCGGCCGACAGCAGCACCAGCACCCGGTCGTGCGGCCGCTGGAATGTCGCCATCTTGCGAAACGTGTTGATCTGATCGACGCCGGCATTGGTCCGAGAATCGGACAGCAGAACGAGCCCGGTGTCGACCAGCAGGCCGACGCAGTAAGTCATGAGGGGAAATTCTACATCACTGCTGCTGCTGTAGGGCCGACTCCGCCACCAGAACGTTCGCTTCCATTTTCTCGCCGCCGCCGCCATGGCGTACGCCGCGAACCGGCGCCGCATCCAAATAGTCGCGGCCGACGGCGAGCCGGCAGTAGGAGCGGACCGCCGGACACTTGTGGGTCACGTCCAGGCTTTGCCAGCCGATTTCCGCACCGAGCCAGACGTCCACCCACGCATGGCTGGCGGCATCCTTCGCGTCGCCGGTGTACAGATAGCCGCTCACGTAGCGCGCCGGTATGCCCGATGCGCGCGCCGAAGCGATGTACACGTGGGCGTGATCCTGGCAAACCCCTTCGCCGCTCTTGAAGGCCGCCGCGGCGCTGTCCTGCACATCGGTGGTGCCCGGCTTGTAGCGCACGGCGCGGAACACGGCTTCGGCGAGCGACTGAGCGCGCGCCCGCGGATCCCTGACCTGGTCCAGCGCCTGGCGGGCAAACGCCCTCAAATCATCGTTCGGAGCGGTGAGCGCCGTGGGCGCAAGATAAGCCAGCGGCGACAGCGGCCCGTCGTCCTGGCGTGCCTCGGTATCGGCCGTCTCCACGACCCCATTCACCACGATGTGAATTTCGCGGTGCGGCTGTTCGATGGTGAGCAGGTGCGAAATGTTGCCGTACGCGTCCACCTGTTCGAGCTTTCGCCCGGGGGCGGCGATGCTCCAGCTGAGCGCGCGCTGGCCCGGATCGCGCCGCGGCGTCAAATGCAGGCTTTGGACGCTGTATTTGACCGGCCGATCGTAGCGGTAGCGCGTTTCGTGTCGAATGTGCAATTGCATGGCTCAAGCCTCCGCCGGGGGCACCAGGAAATCCGACGCGACGCGATCGCCCAAATCGCGCAGCCGATCGAGGAATCGCTGCAAAAAGTGCGGCAAGCCCTCCGCGATGATCGCCTCCATCCGCGTGAAGTGCAGCATGGCATGCATTTCGCCGGCGCGCCGCTCGGTTTCCTTGGACTGCTGGTTCGATACTGACAGGAGGTTCTGGTAAACCTCCTTGCAGCAGCGCAGCAGCGAGCGAGGCATGTCGTCGCGCAAAATCAGCATCTGCGCCACCTTGTACGGCGTGATCACGTCGCGGTAGACGCGGCGGTACACCTCGAATGCCGACAGCGCCCGCAGCAGCACGCTCCATTCGTACGGGTCGGGCACCGCACCCGCGTCGGCGCCGGGCTTCAAGTCGCTCTGATGCGCCGTGAGAATCCTTGCGGTGCTGTCGGCGCGTTCGAGAAAGGTGCCGATGCGGGTGAAATGAAACGCCTCGTCGCGCAGCATGGTGCCGATGGTCACGCCGCGCGTGAGGTGAGAGCGCTCTTTGACCCATTCGACGAATTGACCGATGTCCACGCGCGGCGTGCTGCGCGCCACGTACGTGCGCGCGTCGAGCCACGTGGAGTTCAGCGTTTCCCAGAGCTCGGAGGTCAGCGAGCCGCGCACCGCACGCGCGTTTTCGCGGGCCGCCCGCAAACAGCTCACGATGCTGCCGCCATACTCGCGGTCCAGGCTCACGAATTCGAACACCGCGCGCGGCTCGATCGTCTCATGGCGCTCCCGGTACGCCTCCTCCATGTGCAGAGCCTTCATGGTGGAGCTCAACGACTGGACCAGCTTGTCGCCCGCTTGAGGCAGCAGCGACATTCGGTAATGAGCGTCCACGAGACGCGCGAGGCTTTCGGCGCGCTCGATGTAGCGCGCCATCCAGTACAGATGATCGGCGGTGCGGCTGAGCATCAGCTTTCCAGCACCCACGTATCCTTGGTGCCGCCGCCTTGCGAGGAATTGACCACCAACGAGCCCTCGCGCAGCGCGACGCGCGTGAGCCCGCCCGGAACGATGGTGATGTCCCGGCCCGACAGTACGAACGGCCGCAGGTCGATATGGCGCGGCACGAGACCGTGGTTCGCAAATGTCGGGCAGGTGGACAGCGCCAGGGTGGGCTGCGCGATGTAGCGATCGGGCGCCGCGATGATCTGCCTGCGAAACGCCTCGATCTCGCCGGTGCTGGCGGCCGGCCCGATGAGCATGCCGTAGCCGCCCGCGCCATGCACCTCTTTGACGACGAGTTCAGAGAGGTGCGCGAGCACGAAGTCCAGATCCTCTTTGCGGCGAAGAATCCAGGTGTGCACGTTGCCGATCATCGGGGCCTGGCCGAGGTAGAAGCGAATCATGTCGGGCACGTACGGATAGATCGATTTGTCGTCGGCGACGCCGGTGCCGATGGCGTTGGCGATCGTGATGTGACCGGCACGATAGGCGGTCAACAAGCCGGGCACGCCGAGCATGGAGTCGGGCCGGAATACCAGAGGGTCCAGGAAATCGTCATCGATGCGCCGGTAAATGACATCGACTCGCTGCGGGCCCTGCGTCGTGCGCATGAACACCGCCTCATCGCGCACGAACAGATCCTGGCCCTCGACCAACTCAATGCCCATTTGCTGGGCCAGAAAGGCATGCTCGAAATAGGCGCTGTTATGGGCCCCGGCGGTCAACAGCACGACCGTGGGGTCGGCTACGCCGATCGGCGCGACGCTGCGCAAATTGTCGAGCAGCACATCCGGGTACCGATCGACCGGCGCGACTCGATGCTCTGAGAACAGCTCCGGAAACAGGCGCATCATCATTTTGCGGTTTTCGAGCATGTACGAGACGCCCGACGGCACGCGCAGATTGTCCTCCAGGACACAGAACTCGCCCGCATCGTCGCGCACGATGTCGATGCCGGCGATGTGCGCATAAATGCCGCCGGGGACGTCCACGCCCTGCATCTCCGGGCGGTATTGCTGATTGCACAGCACCTGCTCGGCGGGAATGACGCCAGCCTTGAGAATCTGCTGGTCGTGGTAGATGTCGTGTATGAAGGCGTTCAGCGCCCGGACCCGCTGCTTCAGGCCGCCCTCGAGACGAATCCACTCCTCGAAGGGCAATACCCTGGGCACGATGTCGAACGGTATGAGCCTCTCCGTGCCCTCTTCCTGCCCGTAAACCGCGAAGGTGATGCCCACCCGGTGGAACAGGGCATCGGCCTCGGCACGCTTCTGCGCAAGCCGATCCGCCGGCTGATGTCTGAGCCAATCGTCATAGCGCAGGTAATGGGAGCGCGCCGCGCCGCGCTCAAGATACATCTCGTTGTACGGTTTATTGCCCAAAGAGCCCCCTGCTCAAGCAACGAGCGAATTCCATGCCAATAGGTCCAGCGCAGCCAATTATCATGGACTTACGGGTATTGGGCCGCAATGCTGCACCAAGTCAACGCGTCTTTCGCCCCGCACTGGTGCATTAATCAAGTACGCGGGATGGCGTCAGCAGCGGATGAGGATTGCGGGGACCGTCGCTACAGCTGCGCTAAGAAGCCGAGTGTCTGCAAATTTCCCAGCGACAAAAATGAGGCCTAGAATCACAAACATAGGCGTGGCCTAACTGCTCGTTAGGGATGTCCAAACTAAGGGCTCATCAGACGCCCCGCACATTCGAACAGGATAATCGCATAGTTGAGAAGCCACGCAGTTAAGACGAATTCCCGGCAACATTGGAAGGAGGTGAAGGGGCAATTTGACTGGCTGATGGTCCTACTGACTACCTGACTTTACCGGCGCCGGATTTTGTGCAGAATCGTGCCTCATAATAATTATCCATTGTCGCTGCCAGCACAATTTCGTTCCGCTGTAGGTACACAATTATTCGATAATCCGCCTTGCGCTAGCCACTTGAGCAATTTGCAACTGATACTGCGCTTGCCACCGAGGCAATTATGAGCAATTTCGCAGTAGCACCCGACCATATAGCAAGTTCATTGAGTTCGAAACGCAAAGATGTGCGCACGATCGCTAAACGAGCGCTGTTGCAACTCCTTGAACCTCTGGCCGGCTTTGTTATTGATACTGGCCTGAGCACAAACGAATTGTATTCAATCCTGCGCCAAGCCGCTGTCAGAAGTGTTGCGAATAGACAACTCGAAATTTTCAGTCGCATAAATATTTCTGGGATCGCCGCAGCAACCGGTATCCCTCGCGCGGAGATTTCTCGATTACTCAAGTTAAGCGCGAAGGCTGAGGAGCGGAATCCCGGCGATCGCCAACAAAAATCAACCAATAGGATATTGATGGCTTGGCATCAAGTGCCAAGGTTCACTAATTCCAATGGTCAACCGGCTGATCTCAAATTGTATGGTCGGGGTGCCACGTTTGAGTCACTTGTGAGGAGCTATGGACGCGGTATTCCAACCCGCGCGGTCCTTGATGAGCTCATACGAACGCGCGCTGTAGAGGTGCTATCTTCTCAAAGGATTCGCGCAAAAACGTCGATTGCTGTGGATCGTGGCATAAGCCCAGAAGCGATCGAAGCATTTGGAGATCGAGCTACTGAGCTGCTATCTACGCTGTTGTTTAACATGAGACAGCCGGAAAACCCACAATTTATTGCAACCGTATCTGGTTCGACATTGGTGCCCAACGCATTGCCACTGTTTAAGAAGGAGCTGTTAAACCGGGGTGCAGAATTTTTGGCGATTATGCAAGACAATTTGATTCAGACGCCAATCAATGGATCAAAAACAAGTGCTACAGAAAGCTCAAATAGAGTAAGTGTCACCGTTTTTTATCACGAATCAACTCGTAAGAAGGCTGATAAGACCCACCGGTCAAACAAAAGGCGAAATTTTCGACGCAATTCCAAATAGCTATTGGACTCACGGCTTACTAACCGCAAGGTAAACACCGATGGCAATTTGCACTCGCTTACTTCGGCGCCTCGATTCGCGACTTCGAGCATTAGATTTGCGCAACATCCAGTTGTCAAATGATTCGAGAAGGCCTTGTCCCTGGGTTCTAACTTTGATCTTCAGTGCTGGAATCAATCTTTCATCAAACTCTCCGTTCCAGGCAATGCGATGGAAGAATTGGTCAGGGTTGTCGCTATCGAGATTGTGGCGCAGGGTCCTTATAAAGGCATCGAGAGACGCCAATGTGTATTCGATAGCCAGTCGCCTGTCTTCGTAAACTGGTAGTGATCGCATGTGAACACGGATGAATTTGTCCTTGTCGATTGTTACTGCACCGATACGTTCGAGTTCTCCGAGTAGGACGTTGACGTTCATTCTTGGCACCACATTTTTTGCCAAACGGCCAAATGATTGCCTCGAGCCCCGCAGTTTGATTGGGAGGGGATTACCCAAATTATCCAAATACTCGGGGTCTTGATGCCAAGCAGTTAATAGTTCACCAATTTCGGCGATGTGGGGGTAAATGCGGTGTGTGGTGAGAGCGGTGTAATTTAGACCTTTGACCGGACACGCAAGACGAGATGCGTCGATTTCAAGTTTATCGAAGAGGTCTACGATGGCTCCCAGCACGTCATCAACAGTAACCTGGCGTGGTGCGAGACCTCGAGCATTCTCTCTTTTCTTTGGGCGGACCCTCTCTCGTTTTGCGCGCAGTCGTGTCATTGTCATTGTGTTTATTTATCTCCCAACAAAGTCAGTTATTTTCAATGAACAGATGCTTCGAATACAACCTATTAAGAGGGTTAGTTCGGGCGCCTTTCACGTACGGCTTTATCAATCTTTTCGAGCTGTAAAAATAAATTGGGATCACCGGATAGTCAGAAAGCATAATCTTCTCGGCCCGTTCAAGGAGGTCCCGTCGATCTGACGGATTTGCGGTTGCTGCCGCACGGTCGAGGAGAGTGTCGAACTCCTCATTTAGATATGAAGCATCGTTGTTAGGCGAGTTGCGCCGGAATATATCTAGAAAATTGCCAGCGTCGTTGTAATCCGCCGTCCATCCAAGTCGCGCGACGTCCCAACGAGATGTATCTCTTCGGGATTCCAGGAAAACACGATACTCTTCGTCGATCAACTCCGTTTCGATCCCTAGGGTTTCTCTCCACATTGATGCGATTGCAATAGCCATTTGCTTGATGACTGGATTTGAATTGAAGAGCAACCTCATATGGAGCGGAGATTGGGTTGAATACCCGGCAAGTGCATATAGGTTCTTCGCTTCTTTAATCCTTGCGGCATTAGGTAAGGCCTTCCACTGCCAAGACTGTGGAGCGTAATTCCAAGTACCAGGCGGTACAAATCCGTAAGCGGATGCTTGGCCAAACGGCAAAATTGTGAGTTCTAGGGCTTGTCGATCGATCGCCATAGCCAAAGCTTGCCGCAGCTTGATGTTGGTGGCGAATATTGGGGAGTGCAAATTCAATGCGTAGTACGCAGTTCCCAAGAAGGGAGCTGCCAATAACTCATTCGGATATTCCTTGCGGATCAACGGTAGTGCCGATGGCGGCACGCTTTGAGTTAAGTCAAGCTGCCCAGCCCGATACTGAAGGAATGCGGAGTTCTCATCGGCAATCGGAATGTATTCGACGGCCTTGATCCGGATATTGGCGCGATCCCAGTAGCTAAGGTTCTTCGTGAGCTTCAAGTTGAAACCAGGTGTCCAGCTAGAAAGAACATAGGGTCCATTTGATACCCAATCCCGTGAATTATGCGCATTGGCAGCATCCTCGGAGTACACCGGAAAGGTGGCAGAGTGCGTAAGTAGCTGCGGGAAGTAAGGGGCTGGCTGCACCAGATGCACAACTAATAGATCGTCACGAACAGGATAGGCTGCCAGTTGCGTTGGCGACAGGTGTCCGGCAATTATCTCGGCGGCACCCGCAATTGGTCGGAGCAGGTCCGCCACCGGCGAGGCTCGATTTGGATCGACTACTCGTCTCCACGCAAGTACGAAATCCTGCGCACGAACGCTCTTTCCATTCGACCATTTGGCATCGTGTCGAAGCTGAAAGGTGTATACAGTGCCACTTGGACTAACGGTCCACGATGCGGCAACCCCGGGTTGCAACGCGCCATCGGCCGACTCAGTCGCCAGTCCTTCATACAAATCGCGGATTACTTCATGAGAAAATGAGTCAACTGCTTGTCCAGGATCCAATGTCGTGGGCTCACCATCAATTCCGCGCCTTAGCAGTTCGGCATCGACTGGGTGTTCATGTTCGGCTGAGTGACGGGTTTTTGAGTCGCAACCGTGCATCGTCAGCAAAATTCCAAGGCAGCAGGCCGTCCAAATGGGAACAAAAGACTTCCACTTTCTGGTACTCATGACACTGACTTTACAAGCCAAGGTTTTATTCATACGTAACTATTCGCAAAACACTAAGTTTCCATGCGCTCGCGTGTCATGAAGTGCCACAAGCCAGTCCGATGTGGTTCTAAAAATGAACATGAATCCCGATGAGGCAGGGGATCGCTACACGGAATGGCACTAGTGGGGCGCTGCATTCTTGCCCTAGTGCTGCAATGCAGCAATAGGGCAAACCCCGAATCTGTGAATTAGCGCACAATAATAGTTGTATTATGTTGCGCCGTGTCGCAATCTGTTAAACACAACTTATTAGCAGCATTTCGGCATTTACTTCGGCCGTTAGTACGGATAGCGATAAGAAACGGGATTGGGTTCCCGGAGTTCGCAGGGGTGTTGCAGGATGCTTTTGTAAACGTCGGAGCGGTTGAACTTCGCTCCTCTGGACGTGACGTTCATGCGGATGCGATCTCTGTGATGACCGGGGTTTCGCTCGCGGACGTACGGGAAGTTCTGCATTCACCGGATACTGTAATTCTGGGTGAGGCTGAACAGAGAATTAATGCGGCTGCTAGGGTATTGGTTGGCTGGCATACGGACCGAGATTACATAGGCCCGTACGGGTTGGTGAGAGACCTGATGTTTGCGCCAACAGATTCGCAATCAAAGAAGGACGTGAGTGGTTTTGCGGAATTAGCTAATCGATATTGTCCAAATGTTTCGCCGAAAGCTCTTCTGGATGAATTGATACGAACGGGGTGTGTGCAGGATTTAGGTAACGGATTTTATCGTGCGCTGACACGGTCGTATGTTCCTCAGCAATTGAGTACGGAGAGCATTCGTCGATTCGCGCAGGTTGTTCATAACGTTATTGAAACTCTCGAAGTGAACCTTCGGAGGTCTGTTCGAGGGACGGGGCGTGTAGAGCGAACGGTATTTGCTGACTATGGATTGCCGCGCAGCGATCTTCCGGCGTTTGACAAGTATGTGCGCGAACGAGGGCAACTTTTTGCTGACGATATAGATAACTGGCTATCGGACCGATCGCAGCAAGGACATCCGGACGCAGTCCAGACTGGTATAGGGTTTTATCACTACCTTGTAAATAACGAAGACGAAAGGGATTTTGGGAAAGCTTTGCAAATTGAGGGGAACAGGGATGACTAAGAAATTAGCGCTTATCAAGCATGGATTCGGCGCGTTCGCTATCTCCTTGATGGTGGTAACACCGGGTCTAATTTCCAACGTGTTCGGTGCAAGCACCGATCAAGTTGCGACTAACTTTCAATCACTTACCAAGACCAATCTTCTCATTTTGGGCCCGGTCGATCGAGTTGATGCTTCAAATTTTGCGGTTCAAGTACTTGGACAAGTCGTTGCAATTCCTGCAGGCGAACGCAAAAACGTGGCAATTGATGATCTCGTTGGGCACATGGTCGCTGTGTATGGTTCATTGAGTGCCGACGGCTCACTAAAAGTGGAAGAGGTACGCCAACTAACCACGTCAAATTATGTTCCCGGTGCGACGCAGCTGTATCTCAAGGGACGCGTGAATTCCGTTGATTATGCAAATACCGTCGTTCGAATCGGTTCGCTGTCGGTCAATTACGCCGGCGCACTTCATACACTGGCTGCGGATTCTTTAGCTGTTGGACAGGTGGCATCGTTCAGCGGAGTTCGATTCGCTGAGCCTTCAAAGTTTTATGCTGAAAATGGACTCGCTCAGCCACTCGGCCAAACTGGTAGCGATGGTCAGACCGGCAGCGATCTTAAGAAGTCCCTAGGTCAGACCGGCAGTGATGGTCAAACTGGTAGCGATGGTCAGACGGGTAGCGATCTTAAGAAATCGCTAGGCCAGACCGGTAGTGATGGTCAGACCGGCAGCGATCTTAAGAAGTCCCTAGGTCAGACCGGCAGTGATGGTCAAACTGGTAGCGATGGTCAGACGGGTAGCGATCTTAAGAAATCGCTAGGCCAGACCGGTAGTGATGGTCAGACCGGCAGCGATCTTAAGAAGTCCCTAGGTCAGACCGGCAGCGATGGTCAGACGGGTAGCGATCTTAAATCAAACTGGTAGCGATGGTCAGACGGGTAGCGATCTTAAGAAATCGCTAGGCCAGACCGGTAGTGATGGTCAGACCGGTAGCGATCTCAAGAAGTCGCTAGGCCAGACCGGCAGTGATGGTCAGACCGGCAGCGATCTTAAGAAGTCCCTAGGTCAGACCGGCAGTGACGGTCAAACTGGTAGCGATGGTCAGACCGGTAGCGATCTTAAGAAATCGCTAGGCCAGACCGGTAGTGATGGTCAGACCGGTAGCGATCTCAAGAAGTCGCTAGGCCAGACCGGTAGTGATGGTCAGACCGGTAGCGATCTCAAGAAGTCGCTAGGCCAGACCGGCAGTGATGGTCAGACCGGCAGTGACGGTCAGACCGGTAGCGACTAACAGCTAGTCATACAGCTGAGGCCCGCACCGCATCGGCGAGTAGAGGTACGACTGCAGAGCCGTGAGATTTCTACTGGTACGCCGCAGAGATAGCACCCAATAGCAGCATGGCGCACTCCCTAGTCTGTTGGCGCTGCGGAGGTTCATTAGCGGAACTGAGTCTGCCGCTGCGGCGCCTCGACGTATGCAAAGCCTGCAACGCAGAAATTCACGTTTGCAAAATGTGTGTCGAATACGATGTCGGCTACGCGAAGCATTGCAAGGAACCGATCGCAGAGGAAGTACGAAAGAAGGACGAGGCGAATTTCTGCGATTACTTCAAGCCAAAGGCGGGAGCTTACGTCGCAAAGGATAATGCAGAGATTGAGCGGGCGAAGTCCGCGCTGGACGCGTTATTTCGTAAGTGACCCTGGCTTCTTTCACGAGCGCTGACGCTGACCCCGGGATCTGCGAAGCCGCAATCCGGCTTTGCGGAGAATTGAACCATCGGGGACAACGATTTCCAGCCTTTTCAAGCAATTGAGGGATTCCCTCATATTGCGCTTGCTGGTATACGCGCTGGATCTCATTAGGCGTATAAGTTAACAAGCAAGTGTGTTTTGCGGTTTTCCCGGAGTAAGAAAGGATGGCGACATCTCCGGACTACCTGCGCCTCGCGACCAGCGCGGCGCGTTCGGTAGCGGAAAGGGCCTTGGACAGCGTTCGCGACTCGGTATTGGTCGTAGATGCCCGCATCAAGCATTTGCCGATCGTCCTTGCCAATGTGGCTGCGCGCGGCTGTCTGGGGGCCGAGCCGCTGCAGAACGAGGCGTTGATCGACTCCTCGCTCTACGGTCTCTTGGGACCGGAGTCGGCTACCGCGATTGAATCCAACCTGGCCTCGCTGTCGGAAGCCCAGGGCAGGGCCAGCCGGGCGCTTACATGGCGGTTAAGGGACGGCGAGACCGCCGTCATGACCGAGTTGAAGCTGCTGGACTGCGCTCACGGCCAGCGGCTGATCATGCTCACGTTCGCCCCATCGGCGGTCGATCCGGATCTGGTGTCTGCCGTGGAGCAGCTGCCCTTCGATCTGTTGATTTTGGACACCAAGCTCAGGGTGACATACGCCAATCCGGGTGCGGTGCGTTCGAGCGGCACGACGGGCGGCGTTTTGGGGTGCTCGGCGCTGGCAGTGACGCCGTTGAGCGCCCTGCCCGAGGAGGTATACCGTCGCGGCTTGGAGGGCTGCCATTATCACGATGACGCGGTGGAGGTGCCGGGGCTGACTTCCCAGGGCCGCTGCTTCGAGCTCGACGTGCGTCCGCTCAAGGGACCGTCCGGCATCGTCGGATTGGTCGTTTCATCGACCGAGGTGACCCACCGCGGCTTGCTCGGGAGCGCGCAGGGAAGCGGCGAACGGCGCCTGCGTGCGCTGACCGAGAATGCGCAGGACATCATCACCGTCGCGGCGCCGGATGGCAGGCTGCAGTATGTCAGCGGCGGGGTGACGAACACTCTAGGCTATACCTCCGAAGAGCGGCATCTGCACTCCATCTTCGATAATACGCACCGCGAGGATCTGGGTCCCCTGCGCGTAAAATTTAACCGGCTGACGGCCGGCGAGATCGACAGATTCACCCATCAATACCGGATGCGCCACAAAGACGGCAGCTATCGCTGGCTGGAAACGGTTTACGTCTCCGCTCTCGACAATCCGGTGATCAATGGCGTCGTGATGAATTCGCGTGACATCACGGAGCGCAAAGAGGCCGAGAGCAGGCTCGCCCAGCGCGAGGAAGTGTTTCGGCTCGCGGCGGATGCGGTGGAAGGCGTCATCTTCGAATGGGATATCACTCGCGGCATCGTTCACCGCTCCCGCGGAGTGCAGGAGATCCTGGGCATAGAGCCGGAGGATCTTGCGCAGGCGAGCGATGCCTGGTGCGGTCGGATTCATCCCCTCGATCTTCCCGCTTTCCGCAAGGAGATCGTTCTGGCGTTGATCAACGGCCGCGGCTGGACAACCACCTACCGGGTTCGTGATGCTCGCGGGCGTTACAGGTCGATGCTCGAGCGTGGTCTGATTCAGCGCAATGCGGCCGGCGATCCGCTGCGCGCGATCGGCTGCTGCGTGGATGTCTCGGAAATCAAGCGCCTCACGGATTTGCTGGCCGAGACGCAAAGTGCGGCCAAGATGGGCGGGTGGGAATACAGTTATTGCACGCGCGAACTGACCTGGACGGAGGAGATGTTTCGCATCTTCGAGACTTCTCCGGCCGAGTTCGTCGTGTCTTCGGAGTCGATGCTGGCGCAATTTACGCCGGAATCCCGCCGGCGCTTTCACGAAGCGTGTGCCCGCGCAGAAGCCGCCGACGGGCAGCTGGACCTGGAGCTCGAAATCACGACCTTCAAGAGCCGGCGCATTTGGGTCAAGATGATCGGACATCTCGAGATGCTCGATGGCCGGCCATTTCGCGCCTTCGGCTCCCTGCAGAATGTACAGGCTCAAAAGCTTGCGCAAATTGCCCTCGAAAACAGCACCGATTGGCTGAAGTTATCGATGAATATGGCGCACATGCATGCCTGGCGTTGGGACAAGGCCAAGGATGAGTTCGAGTTCGCGATCGTCGATGGTCAGCAGACCCAATTGCCCAGCGCGTTTCCCGGAATGAAGGAGCTGATGCCGCGGGTGCACTCGAAAGACCGGGCGGCCATGAGTCGAGCGATCGAGCAGGCTTTTCAGCACAGGAGCGAAGTGCAGACGGAATTTCGGCTGAAGGACAAGGACGGCGCCTTTCGATCCTACGCGACGATTGCCAGGCCGCTGTTCGACGCGGCAGGAGCGCCGCGCGGCCTCGTGGGCGTGACCCAGGATGTGACTGCGCGGCGCGTGTCGGAAGCGCGTTTGCGCCGCTCCGAGCAGCTGCTGCGCACGACCACCGCCAACACCGCCGACACGCTCATCTTGGTGGACACCGATTTGCGCATCCGCTTCATCAACAAGGGCTGCGGCGGAATGACGATCGAACAGATCGTCGGCTGCGAGATCTCCGCGGTGCTGCCCGAGCCGGCTCGCGGCTTCGTGGCCGCAAAGCTGCGGCAGGTGCTGCAGACCGGGGAGACGGCGACGTACGAGTTCGAGTCCGGGGCGGGCGCTCTGGAGACGCAATACTTTGAAAATCGCGCGGTGCCGGTGCGCGACGACGATGGCGGCGGCACGGGCATCTCCATCAGCGTGCGAAACATCACCGAGCGCAAGCGGCTGGAGCAGGAGATCTTGGAGGCGTCGGGCCGTGAGCGGCAGACCATTGGCCGCGACCTGCACGACGGACTGGGTCAGGAACTGACCGGTGTGGCGCTGATGCTCCGCGGACTCGCCACGCGCTTACAGCGCCAGTCTCCCGAGGCCGTCGGCTATGTCAACGAGATCGTCGGGCTGGTCAACCAATCGATAGAAAGTGCGCGCTCGCTGGCGCGCGGACTGCTCCCGGTACGCACCGACAGCGGTGGATTGCCGTTTGCGCTGCACACGCTGGCCGCGCGCAGCCGCGACCTGTACGGTCTGGAAGTGAACTTTCGGTCAGAAGTGTGGCCTCAGGTTACTTTGACCGAGGCCAACGCCAGCCATCTATACCGCATTGCACAAGAGGCGCTCACCAACGCGGCGCGCCACGGGCACGCCTCGAAGGTGGAAATCCTTCTTTTAGTCGCAAAGAATACCTTTTTGCTGCGAATCACGGATGATGGCGCTGGGATTGACCGCGCCGATCAACCGGTCACCGGGATGGGGCTGAAGATCATGAGGTATCGGGCTGGCATGATAGGGGCGAAATTCGAGATCGGGTCAAACGTACCGCGAGGGACCGTAGTTCGGGTAACCGGGGAGCAACCCCCGGCGGGGAGTGAATTGCACTCCGTTCACGCCATATATGGAGGAAATGAATATGGGCGCTAGCAATACATGGATGCATAGTTCGATGGCTCAATCCGGCATGACCGGCGGCAAGCGCCGGGTGCGGCGGGTGTTGATCGTCGATGATCACCCGATCGTTCGCCAGGGGCTTCGGCGGGTCATGGAGAACGAGGACGACCTCATGGTGTGCGGCGAGGCGGAGACGGCGCGCGACGCGCGTGCCGCCATCAAGGAGCTCAACCCGGACGTGGTCATTGCCGACATCAGCCTCAAGCAGGGCGACGGCATCGAACTGGTGCGCGACGTGCGCGCGCACTACCCGCAGCTGCCCATCCTGGTGCTGTCGATGCACGACGAAACCATTTATGCCGAACGCATGCTGTCGGCCGGCGCCAACGGCTACATCATGAAGCAGGCGGCGAGCGAGCAGTTTCTCGTGTCTCTGCGTCGCGTGCTCGACGGCGGCATCTATGTCTCGGAAGCCGTCGGCAACAACATGATTCAGAAGTTCGCCGCCGGCGGGTCCTACATATCGGCCAATCCCATCGACCGTTTGAGCAACCGCGAGCTGCAGATTCTGCACATGATCGGCAAAGGCATGAGCACGCGCGAGACCGCGCACTCGCTGAACCTGAGCATCAAAACGGTCGAGTCGCACCGTCAGCGCATCAAGCGCAAGCTCAATCTGAACACCGGCACGCAGCTCGTGCAGTACGCGGTCAATTGGTTCACCGTCCGCGAAGGCGGCGCCAATCCCCCTCCGGAAGGCACGGGTCCGCACGCTGCGGCGCAGTCGGACAGCGATTCGTAGAGCACGACGATTCGCAGCGGCGGCGGTTCTCAGAGGGCCCGCTGCGCGTCCGCGGGTGCGCTACCGATCATCGAGCGTCACGACCCGCAGATGTGAGCCGTCGTGCTCAAAGGGAGCGGCTCGCAGGCGCCGTCGGCCTGCGCTGACGCTGCTGCCCGCATCCTGCTGCCACGACAGTTCGACCTCGGTTCGGGCGTTCGCCTCCTGCAGCCGCGCCATGGCGTATGCCGCGTCGATCTTGGGAAGCCCCCGCCATCTGCGATTCGCCTCGAACACCGCGCCGCGTGCGTCGAGCAGGGCCGCGGCCACCGGCAGTGCATCGAATGCCGCGCACACGCAGAGCAGGCTCGGCGAGTGGCCCGCCGGCCGCCTTCGAACGGCGACGATCTCGCGCGCGCTGCCGGCGAGATAGACCGGCTGTCCGGCCTGGTTGCGCTGCGCCGAGCCGCGAATGTGCCATTGCTCCGATGACCGGCCGACCGGGTCGACCTTGAGCTCCACATCCAGGGGATCGCCTTGTTCGAGGTGGCGGCGAAGCTGGTCCATCAGCTTGTCCCACTCCGTTGGCGGCAGCACGGGCCTGAAATCGAGCAGCGTGCGCTTGACCTCGCTCATCCAGTTGAGCTTGCGGTAGAACCATTCGCTGAACCATGCGGAGCCGCCCACCAGGTCGAACTCCCAGAAGCCGTCGCCGCAGGCGTCGAGTGCGCGCATCCCGGGTCCCGGTGTTGTCCGCGTACGTGCCGAATCGTGCATCCGCAGCTTATCGGTCGCCGCCGGCGCGATCTTTAAGGCGGTTCGGCCCACCGTAGGGAAAAGCCCGATCTACCACAGCACAGTTCCAACAATTGGCGGCGTCGAGGTGTATGCGCAAATGGGTCAAGTCGCGTCGAGTCGCGCCGATAATCCCATGACACGAACCGCGGACGCGGAGTTCAATGGTGCCCGAGGACAGCGATTCTGTGACGCCGATCACAGCCGAGGCTTCGACTGCAATCTTGTTGGCGGAAGACGATCCGGTAACGAGAATGCTGATGACCCGCTTTCTGAAGAAGGCCGGCTACGAGGTCGACGCCGTTGGCGATGGTACCGAAGCCATCGATCGCATGACCAGGCGCTACTACCCGATCCTGGTCACCGACTGGGAAATGCCGGAGATGGACGGAATAGCGCTCTGCAAGGCGGTGCGCAGCCTGCAACTCGACGGCTACGTCTATGCGCTGCTGCTGACCGCGCGCGACGCCAAGGAGCACATCATCGCCGGCCTCGATGCCGGGGCCGACGACTACCTGGTCAAGCCCGTGCACGAGCCCGAATTGATTGCGCGGCTGAACGCGGGGCGCAGGATCCTGGCGCTCGAGCATTCGCTGCGCGCCGCGAATGAACGCAACCGGGTGCTGTCGATCACCGATGCGCTCACGGGGGTCTTCAACCGCCGCTATCTGATGGAGCAGCTGCCGCGTGAGCTCGAGCGCTGCCGGCGCTACGCCTCCCCGCTGTCGGTTCTGATGTGCGACATCGACCATTTCAAGCAGATGAACGATGCGCGCGGCCACGCGGCCGGCGACGATGTGCTGCAGCAGTTCGCGGCGCGCATGCAGAGGTCGATCCGCGCCAACTGCGATTGGGTCGCGCGCTACGGCGGCGAGGAGTTCCTCATCGTGCTCCCGGAAACGCCGCACGAGGGCGCCGTGGTCGTCGCCGAGAAAATACGCCTGCTGATGGCCGGATCGCCGTTCGTGACGCGCGCCGGGGACGCCGCGGTCACGGCCAGCTTCGGGGTCGCCTCGACGGCGCTCCAGGGACCAGATCTGTCGCTCAAGGTCGAAACGCTCATCCGGACCGCGGATGAGTGTCTGTATCGCAGCAAGCTGTCGGGCAGAAACTGCACCACGGGCGTCGAGATACCCGCCGCCATCCCGCTCACGGCGAACGCCTGACCTGGTCAACGATCAGCCTGACCAACGCCCGGCCGCGGCGCCGGGGCGATGCCCGGTCAGCCCACTTTGCGCAGCTGCGCATTCACGGCGTGCAGATTCTCGGTGACCTCGCGCACCAGGCCGTCGATCTCGGCGGCGGAATTCGTGCGCGCCGCGCTTTCCAGACTCGAGGCCGCTGCGCTCAATCGATGGGCGTGAATATTGGCGCTGGCGCCTTTGAGCGCGTGCGCGCGCTTGCCGATGGTTTCGAAGTCGTTGACCTGAAGTGCGGCCATGATCTCCGTGAGGCATTTATCGCCGCTGCTGACGAAGGTGTCGATCAATTCGCGCTCGAAGTCCGCATCGCCGCCGGTGAGCTCGTGCAGCGCATGAAGATCTATCTCGTGCGCCGCCTTGTTGCCGACCAGGTAGCGGCTCAGGCAATCCGCCAGCTGGCTCGGCACGATGGGCTTGCCGAGGTGCGCATCCATGCCGGCGGCCAGGCAGTGCTCGCGGTCTTCGCTCATAACGTTCGCCGTCAGCGCGATGATCGGTAGTCTCTTGCCGAGGCCGCTCTGGCGCTCCGCTTCGCGAATGCGCGCGGTGGCGGTGAAGCCGTCCATCACCGGCATCTGGCAGTCCATCAGCACGGCATCGAATGCGCTTTCGGCGATGCGCTCCAACGCCTCGGCGCCGTTGTTGGCGATCGTCACCTCGGCAGCCAGCATCTGCAGCAGCCGTTGGGCGACGCGCTGGTTCACCGGATTGTCCTCCACGAGGAGCACGCGATGTCCGCGAAAGGTGGGGCTCGCCTGGGGGGTCGGCGCCGGGTTCACCAGCAGCGGTGCGTTGCCGCTCAGCACCTTGTCCAAGAGCAGGGCGAGCTTCAACGCCCGGATCGGTTTCAAACCGATCGCGTCCGGCTGGTGCGGCCCGCCGGAGATGGCGGCATGGTCGGCGCCGAACATCGACAGCAGCACGAAAGGCAGGTGCACGCGGCGCGGATCGGAGCGCAGTGCCGCCAGAAGGTCGAGCCCGCCCTTGACCGGCATCAATTCATCCGCGAGGACCAGACTGAAGGGCTCGTCCGACGCGAGGCGTTGCAGGGCTTCATCCGCGCTGCCCACGGTGACGGCTTCAAAACTGAACAGGCCCAGCTTGGTCGCGAGACCCTCGCGGCACTCGCGCAGATCATCGACCACCAGGATTCTTCGGCCCTGCCCCAGGGGACTCGGGCCGAGCTGTTCGCGCAGCGAGCGGAAGGGGAACGTGACCCAAAAGCGCGAGCCCACTCCCACCGTGCTGTCGACGCCGACCTCGCCTCCCATGAGCTCTGCGAGCCGCTTGACGATGGAAAGGCCGAGACCCGTTCCGCCGTAGTGGCGGGTGGTGGAGGAATCCACCTGTGAAAACGTCTTGAACAGCCGGTCGAGGCGGTCGACCGGAATGCCGATGCCGGTGTCGGTGACCTCGATGCGCAGCAGCGTGCGGCCGCCGGCCCCCAGGCTGCTCGAGACGTGCAGCAGGATGTGGCCTTCGTGCGTGAATTTGACCGCGTTGCCGATCAAGTTCATGGTGATCTGGCGCAGGCGTCCCGGGTCGCCGCGCGCCAGCACCGGCACGTCGCCGTCGATGTTGACCACGAGCTCGATGCCCTTCACGGCGGCCTGCAGGGCGATCGCCGAGGCGGTGTCGTAGATCACGTCGCGCAGATCGAAGTCGACGTGCTCGAGCTCCAGCCGGTCCGCTTCGATCTTCGACAGGTCGAGCACGTTGTTGATCAGCGACAGCAGCGCCTGCGCACTGTCGCGAATGATGTCGACGTACTCGCGCTGCGTATTGTCGAGATTGGTCTCCGACAGGATCTGCGACATGCCGATCACGCCGTTCATCGGAGTGCGGATTTCGTGGCTCACATTCGCCAGAAAGTTGCTCTTGGCCCGATTGGCCGCTTCCGCGGCGAGCTTGGCGTCGAGCGCGGCCTGCTCGGCCAGTTTGCGATCGGTGACCACCTGCATCGACCCGGCGAGCCAGATCGGGTTGCCGCTCGAATCGCGCTCGGCCTGCGCGCGCAGGCGGACCCACTCGTAGTGTCCGGCCTTGTGCAGCACACGAACCTCGACGTCGAAAACGGCGTCGCGCGCCAGATGATCTGCGATGCCCCGGCTCGAGACGTCGCGGTCGTCCGGGTGAATCATGCTCTCGAAGCGCTCGCGCGAGTGCGCCAGCTCGCCGTTGCCGAAGCCGAGCAGCTCCTCGAAGCGCGGTCCGAACCAGAGCTTGTTCGCCGGAATGTCGAATTCCCACACGCCGTCGCGCGTGCCGCGCATGGTGCGGGCCAGGCGCTTTTCGGTCGAGTTCAGCGCCGCCTCCGTACGCTTCAGGTCCGTGACGTCGATGAGCGCGCCGGCGATGCGCAGCACTTCGCCGTCGGCGCCGTGCGTCACATTGGCCTTCTCGGCGATCCAGCGTTCGCTCCCGTCATCGAGCAGCAGCCGGTATTCGCAGCGATAGGAGGGATTGCCGCGGGTGGTCTCGAAGGGCGCCCGGCGGATGCGCTTCAGATCGTCGAAGTGCACGCGCAGCAGCCGCGCATCGAGATTATCGAGCTGCGTCGATGAAGGGATCCCGAGCAGCTCGTGGAAGTTGTCCGAGCAAATCCAGCTGCGCCGCCCGAAGTTAAGATCCATGGTCGCCACGCCCGCTGCCGTCTGCGCGATGTTCAGCGACTCGGTCGTGTAGCGCAGCGTGTCCTCCAGATGCTTGCGCTCGGAGATGTCCGTCAGGGTGCCGATCACCCGCGCCGGCACGCCCTCGGCATCGCGCATCACTTCGCCGCGACTGGCCAGCCAGCGCACGCCGCCATCCAGTGTCAGCGATCGATATTCCGTCTGGAATTTGCCGCCGGCGCTGATGGCGGTATTGAGCTCCCGAACGACGCCTTCGAAGTCCTCCGGATGTACGGTGGAGAGCCACTCGTGTTGCATGAATTCGACGTTGCGCGCCTGCAGGCCGATGAGCTCGAAGAACAGCGGCGTGCCGGTCATCTGCGCGGTCACAAGATCCAGATCGAAGATGCCGAACCCACCGGCGGTCTGCGCGAACTCCAGGAATTCCGAGGAGCGGCGCAACTGCGTTTCCCGCTCCTTGCTGCGGTAGATGGCCTTGTGCAGGCTCCGCGACAGCGAGTCCCTCTCGACGCCGTCCGCCGGCGCGGCGCCGCGATCTTGCATGTGCGACAGCACCTCGCGCAGCGCGATGATGCAGCGTGTGAGGCTGTTGGCCATCAGCCAGGCGCAGGTCACGAGCGCGAGAAATGCGGCAATCGCCAGCGAGCCGATCAGCACATGCTCGCTCGCGTTCCACTGCGCCGCCGCGCTCAAGGCATCGTCCACGGCGGCCTGCGAAACCTGAGCGGCGCCGCGGTCGGGCCGGCCGCTCAGCGGCGCGGAGGCGTCCAGCGCCTGGTGAACCGCCGCGCGAACGTGCTGGTCATAGCGCCGGCTGGTGTCGACCAGCCATAGCGTGGTCGCCATGACGAGCGCCGCCGCCACCATTGGGAGTGCGAGCAACTTGATGCGGACTGGCCAACTGCGCATGCGACATCCCTAGCCAATGGGAGGGCGTGGGCGCGTGCCCTCACCGGGATGTATCGGCCGGAAATTCGCCGGCTTGAGCTATGATCCGGCCTGGTATGTCAACGGGATGGGCCATGCAAGCAGCAGGGGACAGGGCGGGCTTCGCCGAGCGGCTGCTAGCCTGGTTCGACCGGCACGGCCGCACCGGCCTGCCGTGGCAGACCGACCCGACGCCGTATCGCGTGTGGGTGTCCGAGGTGATGCTGCAGCAGACCCAGGTCGCCACCGTGATTCCGTATTTCAGGCGCTTCATGGAGCGCTTTCCCACGATCGATGCCCTGGCAGCGGCGCCGCTCGATGAAGTGCTGCATCCGTGGACAGGGCTCGGTTATTACGCGCGGGCGCGCCACCTGCACGCCTGCGCCCAGGCGCTGGCGGCCCGCCACGGCGGCGAATTCCCGCGAGCCATCGATGAGCTTATGGCGCTGCCCGGGATCGGCCGCTCGACCGCCGGGGCGATCCTGGCGCTGTCGCGCGGCGAACGCCACCCCATTCTCGACGGCAACGTCAAGCGCGTGCTGGCGCGCGTCTTCGGCATCGCCGGCGACCCGAGCTCAGCGCCCGTGCTCAACACGCTGTGGGCGCAGGCGGAAGTCTGCACACCCGCGGCGCGGGTCGCCGCCTACACCCAGGCCATCATGGATCTGGGCGCGACCGTGTGCACGCGCACCCGGCCCGCCTGCACGATCTGCCCGATGCACGGCGATTGTCTCGCCGCGCGCGAGGGTCGCCAGGCCGAGCTGCCGGGCGCCAAGCGCCGGCGGGTGCGCAAGGCGCGCGAGGCCATCCTGCTGCTCGCCGAAACCGGCGCGGACGCCTCGCGGGCGGTGCTGCTCGAGCGCCGGCCCGCACCGGGCATCTGGGGCGGCCTGTGGTCGCCGCCGCAATTCGACAATGAATCGGCTGCCCTCGAGTGGTGCCGCCGCGAATTGGGCGCCGTCGAGCCGGCGGAGGCGCTGGCCCCGATTGATCACGCCTTCACCCACTTCGATCTGCGCCTGAATCCGCTGCGCGTACGCTGCACCCCGGCGAGCGGCGTTCGCGAGGCGGATGACCGGCTCTGGTACGCCTTGAAGGCGCCGCCCAGGGTCGGGCTGCCGCAGCCGATCATGCAGCTGTTTCTGCGCCTGCTCTCAGACACCGGCGTAGGCTAAGATGGCGCCATGGCGCGCCGCGTACATTGTGTTCTCTTGAAGCGCGAGGCCGAAGGCCTCGATTACCTGCCCTACCCCGGCGAGCTCGGCAAGCGCATCTACAACAACGTGTCGAAGGAAGCGTGGGCGCAGTGGGTGGCGCACCAGACCACGCTGATCAACGAACACCGCCTCACGCCCATCGAGCCCAAAGCGCGCGCGTTCCTGGTCAAGGAGATGGAGAAGTTCTTCTTCGGAGAGGGCTCGGAGAAGCCGAAGGAATTCGTGCCGAAGTAGGCCAGGCGCGCCGCGGCGCCTCGTGCCGATTGCGAGCCTGGTCGGCACCCTACATCGAACTGTTGTTCCAACCCGCAAGGCGCAAGAAAAAGGAGACATCATGAGCACGAACAATACCTATCTCGCCGTGTTCCTCGGCAGCAAAACCAGTCCGCGACGAACCGCCTGGGACGCCCTTCCCGAAGGCGATCGTCGCGCGAAGGAAAAGGAGGGCATGGCGGCCTGGAAAGCGTGGGTCGAGAAACATCACGCCGCCATTGTCGCCATGGGCGGACCATTAGGGAAAACCAAGAAGGTCACGCAACGCGGGATCGAGGATACGAGCAATCATATGGGCGCTTTTACGGTTGTTCGCGCGGACTCGCACGAGGCCGCCGCCAAGCTCTTCGAAAAGCATCCGCACTTTGCCATTTTCCCGGGCGATTCCGTCGAGGTCATGCCCGTGTTGCCCATACCAGGCGCTTAGCGGATGTCGTGCGCGCGGGGTGGCGTGGAACCCGGAGCCTGCCCGCGTGCATGCGACATCGAGCTGTGATTTCGAAAGCCGCGCAACGCGAGGAGTACCGACCATGCCCAACACCGTTCGACTCCATCGAGTCTTGGCCACGAAACCCGAGAAGGTCTATCGCGCGTTCATCGAGCCGGACGCTATGGCCAAGTGGCTCCCGCCGAATGGCTTCACTTGCACGGTTCATCACATGGACCCGAAACCCGGTGGCTCCCATAGGATGTCCTTTCGGAATTTCACTACCGGCCATAGCCATTCGTTCGGTGGCCTCTATGTCGAGCTAGTCCCCGGCGAACGCTTGCGCTACACCGACAGGTTCGAGGACCCGAACCTGCCCGGAGAGATTCACGTGTCGGTTACGCTGAACAAAGTCTCGCTCGGCACGGAAGTCAACATCGTGCAGGAAGGCCTGCCGGATGTCATTCCAATCGAAGCCTGTTACCTGGGCTGGCAGGAGTCGCTGCGAAACTTGGCCAGACTCGTCGAGCCTGAGATCACTCAATAATACCTATGCGAGTCTTGCGCTGCCGGCCGACTAATCTTCCAGCGTAAAGCCCGCCTTGATCGTCACTTGCCAGTGAGTCACCTTGCCGTGCCCCACTGTTCCGCGCGTCTCGACGACCTCGAACCAGTGGATATTGCGCAAGCTCAACGATGCCTTGGAAATGGCCTTGCTGACGGCATCGTCGCTGCTGACGGTCGATGTGCCCGTAAGCTCGACTTTCTTGTAGACATGATCGCTCATATTGATTCACTCCTTGCGGCTCGATGCCCTGATTTTTGCGATCCCGCATCGCAAAGGGGGTTAACCGATCTGTCTTGATGTTTGACGTGTCTTTGTAACCCTTTTGACGGCGCGGCTGCAACGTCTGCTCGGGGGAATATCTCTTAAAGCCAAACCACAGCGTAAGGCGATGAGCGATGCGCTACGGTGACGCTCCGAGGGCCGGTTGCAGAGATATATGAATCTGCCGGAGTATTAAGCATGTTAATCCACGGTGTTCTGCGGGGACTCGGCGAAAAGCTGCAAGGGTCGGGTATCACATTTCACGATACGCCCTCGGTAGAACCGGTGTAGTGTAGAGATTGATAAGAAAAGTGGCAGGGAGGCGGGATTGGAATACCGAATCCGTGAGTAATCCAAGAAAAATTCCTACGGGATCGGTGCGACTCGTTCTGCTGGTCGCCGTGGCAGTGTTTATCAACTATATCGACCGAGGCAATCTCGCTACGGCGGCGCCGCTCATTCAGGATGAGCTCCATCTCAGCCCTGCCCAGCTTGGAATCCTTTTATCCGCGTTCTATTACAGTTACGTTCTCGCGATGGTACCTGTTGGATGGCTCGCCGAGCGCTATGGAGCGCAGCTCGTGCTTGGAGCAGGTGTTGTCGTCTGGTCAATTGCTACTTTGCTGGTCGGGTTCAGCTCGAGCTTCGCGTCGCTGTTGACGCTTCGGTTACTTCTCGGACTTGGGGAAAGTGCAGCATTTCCGTGTGCTTCCAAGCTGCTGGCGCAAGCTGTGGAGCCTCGGCGTTTGGGTGTTGCGAACGGAGTGATGAGCTTCGGATACCTCCTGGGTCCTGCGGTCGGCACGTTGCTGGGTGGACTGCTCATGAGCGCATTCGGCTGGCGCCCCGTATTCATGCTATTGGGTGCATTATCCCTCGGATGGCTTTGGCCATGGCGCAGGGTGGTTGTTGATGGACCGTCGCCTCTACGGCCGGCGCAACGCGCGGTGGCGCCATCGCTGCAGCTGATCCTGAAGCAAAGGGCTCTTTGGAGCGCCGCGCTCGGTTTGTTTTCGGCCAACTACAGTTTTTATTTCATTTTGGCGTGGCTGCCGTTCTATCTCGTGAAGGTGCGAGGATTTTCAATTGAAAGCATGGCCTGGACCGCCTCATGGGCCTATCTGCTCAATGCGATGTTTGCGCTGCTGACCGGGTGGCTCACGGACCGTTGGATAAGATCCGGCCGTAGCGGCAATTTGGCATACAAGAGTGTGATGGCGGTAAATCAATGCCTGGGCGTGGCCTGTATGGCGGCGATGGTGTTCCTGCCGGCGAAAGGCATGATCGCGGCGCTTTTTGTGTACGAGGTCATGGCCGGCGTAGCGTCACCCGGACTCTTTGCCATTCCGCAGATCTTCGCAGGACCCCATGCCTCGGGCCGATGGGTGGGTGTGCACAACTGCGTCGGGGCGATGGCGGGTATTCTGGCCCCGGCGGTTACCGGCTTGCTGGTCGAAACCACCGGCCAGTTTAGTGCGGCGTTCCTGCTCGCGGCGGCCGTGAGCGTGATCGGACTTCTGGCATGGACGGTTATTCTTCCTAAAATCGTGCCAATACAATGGGAAGATGCTGCGCAAGGCAGGACGGTCGCGGCCGCCGAGGTGCAATTATGATGGCTCTTCAACGCGACGCTCGCGAAGGCAGAATCGCCTTTCCTCGGTTGTTTCTTCGAAGGCTGAGCGCGGTTGCCGCCATCGCATTGACATCAAGCTGGGGTCACTGCCAGGATTTCCTAAGATCCGGCGCACCCGTGGTGGTTGTTACGAGCGACGGTCCTGTCGTGGGCCTCCAAGCCGAACACGTGCAGTCCTTCCGCGGTATTCCGTACGCGGCTCCGCCGATCAACGAAATGCGCTTTCGGCCGGCTGCGCCTCCGGTTAAGTGGACACAACCTCGCGACGCCCGGGTAAGCGGGGCGGCGTGCCCACAAGTGCTGGATCTGGATGATCCTGCCGAAGACGGCGACCGAAATATGTCGGAGGATTGCCTGACCGTCAACGTCTGGACACCGCGAGCGGATGCGAAGGCGCGACCGGTGATGGTATTCATCCATGGGGGCGCTCTGGAGGAAGGAAGTGCCGAGGACAGTTGGTATGACGGTGGCACCCTCGCCGAGCGTGGGGACGTCGTCGTCATGTCCCTGCAATATCGCCTGGGTGCCTTCGGTTTCCTGGAACTTGGCGAAGTGGGTGGCGGGCGCTTCGCCGACAGCGGCAACCTTGGACTGTTGGATCAGATCGAGGCCCTGCGATGGGTTCGGCGAAACGCCGGCCGATTTGGGGGCGATCCTCGCAATGTCACCGTCTTTGGAGAATCGGCGGGCGGGGCGAGCATTCACGGTTTGCTCGCGATACCCGCCGCGCGTGACTTATTCCAAAAGGCCATTATTGAGAGCGGCGATCCCGGGCAATTTCTATCTAAAAAAGAGGCAACCGCCATCAGCTCTCAGTTCATGACGCTTGCGCATGTCACCACGGTGAAGGAGCTCCAAGGGCTCAGCGTCGAGGCCATGTTGCGCGCCCAATCGGAATTATTTACGAAAGGATATGGGTCGGCGACTTTTGGCATGGTTGAAGATGGTCGAACATTTGACCGGACGCCGATCGAGGCCATCGCCGCAGATCCGAGCTTGAGCAAGCCGCTGCTTATCGGGACGAACTCGGAGGAAATGCGCTATTGGACGGCATTGGACGCGTCGCCGATCGATGAACAGCCCGAATCGGTCCTGCAAGCGCGACTTTCGCGCATCTTTGGTCCTGATGCCAGGAACCTTCTCAGCGTTTACACGAGTGACGGCAACTCCTATTCGGAGGCGGTCATCCAGCTGCTGGGCGACGTCGTCTTCAGACTGCCGTCCATTCGGCTGGCGGAACTGAATAGTGACCGCCGGCCCACCTACGTTTACCTGTTCACTTATCGCTCATTGACCAAGGGGCCCACGGGCCTCGAATACGGATCCATGCACGGCTTGGAACTCGCATTTGTCTTCCATGTGGATTCCTCAATGGGATATTCCTACGTTGGGCCGAAAGGCTCGTGGGCGCATCTGAGCGATCAGATGGTCGATGCTTGGACACGCTTCGCGCGCACCGGAGATCCCAATGGTGCCGGACTGCCGACATGGCCCCGCTATGGGGCGGAACAACATGCCACGATGGAATTCGGGATTCGTACCGACGTCGCGCTCGATCCCTATGGAGCCGAACGGCGGGCCTGGCAGAAAATACCGTCGCAGAAATTTGATCAGGCAGAGGCGGTTCGGTTTGCGGATCCGCCGGCGGAATAAGCGAAAATATTGCGCCGGAAAGTAGTTGGCGCGCTCGCGATATGTGTGAATACCGTAGGACGCCGAGTCGCGATGCATTCTCGAACAGTCGAGGTCGAATGTGAGCAAGGCGACAACTGCGAAGATACGCACCGTAATGAGAACAGTCGTGCCGGCGGAATGTGTGTGCGGCGCCGTGCGCATCGAAATCGATTTTCCGGCGCGTTGGGCTTGGCACGATCATTCCGCCGCGAGTCGGCACGCGCATGGCGCTGCCTACGCGACTTACGTGGGCAGCTGGCGAAGTCGCTTCCGGGTAACCAGCGGAATGACGAAGATCACGAGCTTCAAGGATGCAGCTGCGGGGACGGTGCGCAGTTTCTGCGCTCGATGTGGTACCCCGCTCTTTTACGAGCGAACGCGTTCGCCACACATGGTGAATATCCCCAGGGCGCTCTTTAGAACGCGCACCGGCCGGCAGCCGCGCTATCACATCGCCATCGAAGAGACGCCGGAGTGGGCCTATCTAGGCGAGCCGCTGGTCGCGTTAAAGGGATTCCCTGGTGTCGTGTGGGAGCGCTCAAGAAAGAAAAGACAGTCGCAGTTCGGTGGCATATTCTGAGACTGTCGTGGAAATGGATTGAACAGGCTCAGCGAAAGCGCTTCTTACCAAATAGGGTATAGCGCCTGCCGAGTCGTTGCGCAGCGCGGCAAGCGACGAAGGCAAATCCGATTGCGGTCGTTGTGAAGGCAGCATCGTAGCTGCAAACCTCGATGATGCACGCAGCGGCTATCGAGGTAGAAAAAGTATCTTGGAATGGGTTATTGAATCGTTTACGCTCGGTTCAGCGTGACACTGGACATCGGATGTTCTTATGGACGCTCTACTCGCAATTGCCGGTCTCGGAATCGACAGCTTCTTTGCATGCCTGGTCATCGGCGCATGCGGGCTGTCGCGTCATGAGGTCCTCGGTTGGGGCCTGGCCTTCGGCGCCTGCGATGCGGCGGCGTCGCTCCTGGGCGCGATATGGCCGCTGCAAATCTCGCACGCAGCGGCGCTTGGCATTTATTCGCTCTGCCTGCTTCTTCTTCTTCTTTGGGCTGCACGCGACAGACGAGTGTTGCTTTATGGTCTGCCCGTCGTGCTCAGCTTCGACAATCTCAGCGGCGGCACTCCCGCGCTCATGGCGCCGGCCGTTGGCGCGGGCAGCGCCGTCATGGCCGTGTGGGGCCTGAGCGTGGCGGCGTCCGTCCGAGACCGGGTATCCCTGTCGCGGGCAGAGCGCTGATGGGTGTCTTGCTGCATGCACACTATCGGCTGATGGGACCCGATGGTCAGAAAATCGTCATGCCGGCGCCGATCGACGCGCACACGCCGCATGCGCCCTGGTGGTGGGATCATCTGGCGGGCCAGGCGGCGCAATTTCGGCGCAGCGGATTCAGTGCGATTCTACTGCCCCCGGTGTGCAAGACGGCATCCGGTGCGGCCCCAGACGCCGATGGCTATGGCCTGTACGACAACTACGACATCGGATCGAAGAACCAGGTCTTCAATGTGCCGACCCGATTCGGCGATCACGAGCGCCTGAGGCGCATGATTGCCATCATGCACGCCTGCGGACTCGACGTGTATGGCGACGTGGTGCTGCATCAGTACGACGGCGGCAACAATGGCACCTACAAATATCTGGGCGCGGACCGCAAGACATTGAATGGCCGCTTCCCGAAGGAGGCCCCATGCTTCGTCGGTAGCCCGCCGCGCGTTCCGGCGGATCCGGTCGCCAATCCCCAGGGCAATTTCGGTTTTGGCGATATGGCGGCTTACATCAATTCCAAGCCCAAAGGCTACATGATGAACGGCGCCATCGATGCCGCCGACTGGCTGACGCGCACGCTCGACTTGCAGGGTTACCGCATCGATGATGTCAAGGGGATGGCCGTGCCGGCGGTACGGCAGCTGCTCGATTCCAAATCGATGGCGGGTCGCTTCGCGGTCGGCGAGTACTTCGACGGTAACCCCTCGTCGCTTCAATGGTGGGTGTGGAATAGCGGTATGGGCGGCCGCTGCAAGGTCTTCGATTTCACTTTGCATTGGACCATCCAGGCCATGTGCAACAACAACTCGAACTGGTGGATGGGTGGTCTTGCCGGAGCCGGCTACATTGCTCTGGACCCCATAAACGCCGTCACCTTTGTCGACAATCCGGATACGGACTTGTCCCATGGAGAGAACGTAATTTGGAACAAGATGCTGGGCTACGCGCTGATTCTGACCGCGGAGGGTTACCCGTCGGTGTATTACAAGGATTACAGCACCGACGAAGGCTGCTACGGTTTGAAACCCCTGATCGACAATCTGATCTGGATCCACGAGAACCTGGCGTTTGGTTCCACGCTGACGCGCTGGGGCAATGATCCGCAGGTGTATGTCTTCGAGCGGCAGGGCTATCCCGGATTGCTGGTCGCGTTGAACAACGATCAATGGACGAGCGCCACGCGCACCGTGCAAACCAGCTTTGGAGCCAACGTTCAGCTGCATGACTACACGGGAAAGCACGGCGACGTGTGGACGGATGGCCGGGGCAGGGCGACGTTCACCGTTCCGCGAAACGACAATGGTCAAAGTTATCTGTGCTTTTCGCGCGTGGGCTACGCACAGGCCTTTGCACTTCAGGAAAGGACCACGACGCAAACCTACTTCGGGGCGATCGACCTGGATCTGAGTCCCGCAGTCAATACCGCGCGGGTGCGGGCGGCCCGCGTCTGGTGCCGGCGCGGCAGCGAGGTGCAGGCCGAGCTCAATGCCGACACCAAGGGATGGGAGAACGGGATGCAGATCGATGTTGATCTGAGCGACACGAAGGGCAAAGTGTTGGCGAGCCAGCCGCTGACCGCGAAGACCGCCGCGCGATTGCGAACCAATGCCGATCAATCCGGGTGGCTTGCCCTGCACGTGGCGGGACGAGGACTTGCGGCCGCAGGCGCAGCCTATGAATTGAAGGTAACGTACACCGGAACTCAGGAGCTCGCGTCATGAGCCTCGCGGTGATCACCCGCGCCTATGACAATACTCGCTCGGGCGCCAATACGCAGGAAACTCTGCTCACGCCCGCGGCGATTCGGCAGCGCGGCATCAAACGCTTGTTCACGCTCGCACTGCCCGGGGATGCGCGCGGTTGCGAAGCGCAGCCGCTGATCGCCCCCGGGGTCACGCTCGCCGACGGTACGAGACACGACGTCGTGTATGTCGCGACCATGGCGAATCAGGTGTTTGCTTTCGACGCCAATGACGGCGCCAAGCTGTGGATGGTGCAGCTCGGTCCGCCCATCAAGGGCGATAGCAGCATCGATGCGCATTTGATCAACGATCATTGGGGCATTCTCTCGACGCCGGTGATCGACCTTAAGGCCGGCCTGATGTACGTGTGCGCGTGGACCAGCGCGAATGGGTCACCCGCGAGCGGACAGCATTTTCTGCACGCCATTCGGCTCAGCGACGGCCGCGACGCGCATCAGCCGTTGAACCTCGAAGGGGTCTCGCACAATCCGGGTGACGCACTGCCCGTTCTGAATTTTCGTTCGGCGGAGCGCAAGCAGCGCGCCGCGCTGTTGCTGCTCGACGGCGCCGTCTTCGTCGCATTCGGCACGATCGCGGAGAGCGCCGCGACCGCGCGTGGCTGGCTGATCGCCGTGGATACGGCCAAGTTCCAGGTGTCCGCCGCATGGACCTCGACGTCGCGCGGCAGCGGCGGGGGAATCTGGCATTCGGGAGGAGGACCCGCCGCAGATGCCGAAGGAAGCATCTACGTCCTGACCGGCAACGGGGACTTCGATGGCGCCACGGATTTTGGAGAAAGCATCGTCAAGCTGCGCTACATCCCGCCGCGCGCCAACGGCATCGCGTCCCTCACCGTGGTGGATTGGTGGACACCGTGGACCGACGCGGGACGCACCGGCGGAAATCCCGACGGCGGGGGCGCGAAGACGCACGCGCTCGAGGGACGGCCCACGAATTTTCGCAAGGATGCACATCTCGCCAGGTCGTTGGGCGCGGATGCGATGAACATGAGCGACACCTGGGGAGATCAGGACTTTGGATCTGCCGGGCCGGTGCTGGCGCCGACCATAGGCGTTGTCCTGGCAGCCAACAAGGACGGCATTCTCTATACCGGCAATTTACGGCATCTCGGCCAGACGCGGCCTGCCGACCTCGATCCGGCACATACCGCGGCGAACTATGGAAAATTGAAAGCCGCGCCGATCTTCTATACCTACTATCCCGGCCCGCAAAGCGCGGCGCCGTCGAACCCCGCCGATTTGAATTTTTGGGGTGCCAATCGCACGCATCACCTGCATGGAACGCCGGTTCTATGGAACAGCGCCAAGAACGGTTTGACGCATTTCTGCTGGGGAGAAAACGGCAATCTGCGCGCATGGGCGCTGTCCAATACGGGCGTGTCGACGTATCTCGGCTGCAGTGCCGAAATGGCATCCGCCGAGTCGCCCGTACCCCTCGGCGGCATGCCGGGTGGAATGATCTCTCTGTCGGCGAATGGAGCGGCCGAGGGAGTCATCTGGGCGTCGATTCCCTACACGGATGCCAATATGGAAGTGAGTCCCGGCCGCTTTCTCGCCTATGACGCCGTGAATTTCGGCAAATATTCCGACGGCAGCGGATCCATTGTGCCGCTGTGGGACAGTCAGCAGTGGAACTGGCAATTCAGTCACAACAAATTCAACCGCCCGGTCGTGTGGAACGGCCGTGTGTTCTTGCCGACGTATGACGGCGAGATCTGGGTGCTCGGCTTGGCCTAAAGATGTCCCTGGCAGCACCGCTTGCCGGGCAGCCGGACATGCGATGCTCTATAGCTTTCCAAGAAGAGCCGTTCCATCGGGTGTCCCGAGCCCCGAGCAGGCATCCCAGCCGGGCCCGGCTTTGTAGCCTTTCACGGTGTTGGTGATCGCATTCGTGCCTACAGTAACGTCGTGCACAACACCTTCGCTCGCGTTGGCGTATAGAATCGGATTGAGAAACCCGACGTTTTTTTTCTTTGCCTGATTGAGAAGTGCGACCAGCGCGGACATCAGCGGCGCTACAGCGCTGGTGCCGCCGGATGCGCCTTCGGCGCTGTCGACCCGCGTGTAGTAGTTCGTCGCACTCATGGCGATGTCGGGCACTCCTCGGCCTGGCTTCCCTGAGTCGATGGAAACTGGAAGATTTGCCTTCGCTTGATAGCTCGGTACCGCGATGACTTCGCTGATGCCGCCGCCACTCGCCCAGCCGCCCCCTCCCGGCACGCTCTTGTCGAACGGCGTGCCGTCGTTCCAGACAACGTCGTTGCCATTGCCATCGATTTGTGTGCCGCCGCAGCCCAAGACCATGTCGTCGACCGCGGGGTGATCGACGTGAATCATACCGTCCCAATCCGTGGCGTCGAGATCTGCGGTGCCGTGATCGCCGGAGGCCACGCAGATCGTGACACCGACTGCCGCGGCGGCGACGAAGAGCTCATGAAAGGCCGTGATTCCCTGCTGATCAGTGGCACTCTCCGGCCCGCCCCAACTGATGGAGATGACGCTTGGATTTCGTTCGGTATCGTGCACCGCGGCACTGATGCCGTCGATGAAGCCTTGATCGCCGTTGTTCGGTGCGAAATAGACTGCGAATTTCGCTTTGGGGGCGACGGCTCCCGCCACTTCGATGTCGAGCATGACCTCGCCATCGCTGGAATCCGCCGTGGTCGGCTTGTTCCCGGCATGATCGACCGAGACGGCCGCCACCGATGGCGCCGGGACGCCGATCTCTTGGAAGAATACCTTGAGATCGCTTGCGCGAAATCCACCTCCGAGTTCGATGATGGCAATCGTCTGACCGGTGCCATCGAGCGTCTGACCTTGATAGGTCTGCGGAAAATTGTAGCGGGTGGCGAATTGCGTAGCCGGCACGCCATTATCGGCGCCGGGCCCGGCGGCCGGGCGCACGCGGCGCGAATTGCGATGCTTCGGACGCGTGTCGAACCCGAATACGCCCGTCACGATTCCTTCCAGCGCCTTCGGCATCTGAATCTCGCCCTGGCGTCCGCGATATGTTCCTGTCGAGTGGTGGTAGAGCTGTACATCTGCGGGAAACAGGCTCAACAGATCGCCGAGCTTTCCCTTGAGAACGACGGAGCGCTCCGCCGCGTTGCGATGCACGACCATGAGGTTGTGCTCGTGAGCCAACTGCTCGATCAGGTCGAGGTCCTCCGCTTTGGCGCCGTGCCCTTTCGCCAGCTCGTCACGTGTGAGGTAGGTTCTCTTGGCGAGCGGCTCGCGGCTTTGCTGCTGCACGCGCTGCTCGAGCGCAGCGAGGTCGCCCACGGAGCGGGTCCGCACGGTGAGACTGACGATTTCGGTGGGATCAATAGGTCCCGCCGCACGGGAGTTCGGTAGAAGCGTTCGCTTGCTGCCCGCTATCGTCACTAGAGTTGCCATGGATTTCTCCTTCGGGAGCGATATCCCGGTGGTCGTTGCACGGTATTCCCCGGATCGAACGAGTCTTGAGGTGTGGCGTGGCCATTGGCTAGCCGTCCTTCGCGCCGGTGACGACTTTGGCAATTCCGATTGCGGTCGTTCAAACGAGCGCAGCTTCGTACCGTGTGCATGTGATGTCAAGTCATTGGTCCATGCAGGTTGACACTGGCGCCACGATTGGTCATCGTCGTCGCAACCGATGTCAGGGACGCAGTTCTTACGAAGAGATTCGCGTGACATCCATTTTGTCCACGGTTGAGCATCTCGTTGTAGTGATGTTTGAAAATCGGTCGCTCGACAACATGCTCGGCGGCCTGTATCCGGGCGGCGCCGGGCCGTCCGTCGTATTGCCGAGCGGCAGCGCAGCAGATTTCGATGGCCTGCGCAGCGGCCTGTCGAATCCCGCGAGCGCCGCGTACTTCAGCGGCGGAGCATCGGAGCTGGTGCCGGTCGCAAGCTCCGTGGCGAGCCCAACGGTTCCCGACCCGGACCCGCAAGAAACCTGGGCGAATGTGACCTATCAGCTGTACGGACCGCAAGGCGAGGCCGCGGATCCGAAATGGCCGATGCAGGGGTTCGTCGTCAATTATGCGACGACCTCCACCAACGAACCGGGGCAGATCATGCAGTGCCACAGCGCGGCCCAGCTGCCGGTATTGTCGGCGCTCGCGCGTCACTACGCCGTGTCCGATGCCTGGTTCGCTTCCGTGCCCAGTCAGACCTGGCCGAATCGCGCCTACGCTCACGCCGGGACGTCCAATGGGCGCATCGACAACGGTAGCCCGCCCGATCCGCTGCAATGGGATGTGCCGACGATTTTCAATGTGCTGGAATCGATCGGCGCGAGCTGGTCGGTCTACAGCGACACGCTGCTGACCCCGTCACTGACGCGCACGATGTTTCCGAAGCTGTGGGATCCGATGCTGGACCCTCACTTTCGCGGGTTCAGCGCATTCGTCGACGACTGCGCCAACAATACGCTGCCACGCTACTCATTCATTGAGCCGAGTTTTCTGCTCGATCCGAACGATCAGCATCCGCCGCATGACGCCAATGCAGGAGAGGCGTTCTTGCATGCGATTTGGACTGCGGTCAGCAGCTCGCCGGTCTGGCAGCAGACCCTGCTGCTCATCACCTACGATGAGCACGGCGGCTGCTACGACCATCGATTGCCGCCCACGGACGCCGTCGCGCCCGATCGTGCGAGCTCGCCCGGAGACGGGGGATTTGCGTTCCAGCGATTCGGGGTGCGCGTGCCCGCCGTGGTTGTGTCGCCCTATGTCGCAGCGGGCACGGTCTTTCGTTCGGATACCAACGTTCCCTACGATCACACCTCGATTCTCGCGACGCTGCGCGATTGGATCGGCATTGGCGCTTCGGCCATGTTGCCGAGCGCGCGCATCGCGGCTGCGCCCACGCTGGGTCAGCTGCTCACCTTGAGCACTCCGCGCAGCGATCTGCCGAATATTGCCGCACCGACGGCCAATCTGCTGGCAACACCGCTGTCGACACCGCCCAACGATTTGCAGCGCAGTCTAGTCAGCGGTGCAGCGCGCCGCTTTGGAATGGACCCAGCGACCGCACTGGCGCAAATAGCCACACGTCAGCACGCGGTCGAATTCTTCAAGGATCGCGCATCCCGAGCGAACCTGTGAGGCGCTGGCTCGACCAAACCGGGCCCCTT
Organism: uncultured Gammaproteobacteria bacterium; assembly: GCA_963837045.1. Taxonomy (GTDB): domain Bacteria; phylum Pseudomonadota; class Gammaproteobacteria; order Steroidobacterales; family Steroidobacteraceae; genus Bog-1198. The sequence goes on along the minus strand of CAWIMA010000008.1, from coordinate 133,334 downwards.
GCCTAAGTCATTGATTCTCCCTCCTTCAGAAAAGCTTTAAGTAATCCTTAGCGACGCATTAGGACTTCGAGCAGGTCTCCGCCGTACACCTTCAGTCACGCCACATGGTGGCGGGTTCTTAGATCCCGAACCAACTGAAGGAGACGACCAATGAACGCGAACATTCGAACGAGGCTTTTGACAGCCATCTACTGCGCCTTGGGGACGGCGAGTATGTCCACGCTGACCACGGCTCCGGCGGGAGCTGCCGAACAAGCCGTGCCGACCGAAACCGTCCGATTCGATGATCTCGATATCACCAAACCGGCAGGGGCAACGATCCTCTACCGCCGCATCAAAGCCGCGGCGGTGGATGTCTGCCCGCGCATGAGCAGGGAGCTGTCGGAGGTGGTGGTGGAGCGCAAGTGCGTGGAGACGGCCATCGACATCGCCGTCAGGAAGGTCAATTCGGACGTTCTGACCGAAATGCGATTCGGCAGCGGCATCCGGCTGGCCAGCAAGTGAACGACACCGGCACTGCCTGGTGGGCAGCGCAACAAGCTCATCGACGGCGCCGGGCCCTGGAACATTGACATCACAGGAGATACTCACATGAACATTCAAGAGAAAATACCCGATCCCTCCCGGTACGAGTCGGGCTACAGCAAGCTCGCCATGTCGCTGCTGGGCGTTATCCTGGTGACGGCGGCGCTCGGCAAGCAGTTGCCGGCGAACGCCGCGGACAAGGCGACTGCGACGGTGTCCGTTGCCGATTTGGACCTCTCGACGGACCAGGGCATGCAAACGGCGCGCGACCGACTCTATGCAACGGCCAAGCGGCTGTGCCAGAAAGTGGTCGATCCCTCGTCGCTGTCTATTCACAGCGACTACGTGCATTGCGTCGATGAAGCGACGACTGCCGCGGTGGCACAGCTGACAGGACCGGTGCTCGCCGCAAACGCCAAGTCTCACGCGCAGATATTGAGCGCCCGATAGCCCCGCCCCATGGCTTTCTGGGCTCCGGCGATTTGCGGTCCCCCCGCCCGCAAATCGCCCTTTTTTTGCCAAGCCCGCCGCCCCGCCGCCGCTTTGGACCGCAAGCCTTATACTGGCCTTAAGGAGGCGTGCTGCGATGCCGAACTGGAAGTCGGGCGTGGTGCAGATCGGCGATTGGATGGTCAATCCCGCGCTCGACACCATTTCGCGGGGCAGCGAGACTCACAAGCTCGAGCCGCGCACCACGCGGCTGCTCCTGTGCCTGGCCGACTCCGCCGGCGACGTGGTCAGCGTCGATCGGCTGCTCACCGAGGTGTGGAGCGGCGTGATCGTAGGGTCCGCATCGGTCTATCAAGCGGTGTCCCAATTGCGCAAGCTCCTCGGCGACACGGACCCGGATCCTACCTACATCGCGACGGTCCCGCGCAAGGGCTATCGGCTCATCGCGCCGGTGCGGCGCGTCGAGCCCGTCATCGGGACTCCGCCGCCCGCCGCCGAGGCCGCACCGCTCGCGCCGCCGCTGCGGGCGGCTCGCCCGCGCCGCCTGCTGCCGATCATCCTCGGCAGCGTGGCTCTCATTGCTCTCATCCTGACGGGCTCGCTCATCTGGCAGAGGGTGCTGACATCCGGCCGGTCCGCCGGATCCGCCGCTTCGATCGTGGTGCTGCCCTTCGTCGATTTGACGGCAGAGAAGGCCGATCAGTCGTTTTGCGACGGCCTCACCGAGGAACTCTCGAGCTGGCTCTCGCAGATTCCCACCTTGCGCGTCGTGGCGCGCACGTCCGCGTTTGCATTCCGCGGACAGAATGAAGACGTGCGCAAGATCGGCAAGGCGCTCGACACCAACCATGTTCTCGAAGGCTCGATGCGCCGCTCCGGCAATCACATGCGGATCACGGTGCAGCTGATCGATGCCCGCAACGGGTTTCACATGTGGTCGGCCAACTTCGACAGGCCGACGGACGATGCGATCAAGATTCAGGAAGACATTTCGCGGTCCGTGGCGGAGAACTTGCAGGTACGCCTCACAGAGGACTCCGAGCGCCAGTTCGCGGCGAGACGCACGGCGGATTCTCAAGCCTATGAATTGTATTTGCTCGCTCGGTACTATGCCCAGCAGCTCACCCCCGAATCGACCGACCGTGCCGTTGATCTCTTCCGGCAGGTGCTGAACGCGGACCCCAAATTTGCGCCCGCCTACGTGCAACTCGCGTACGGTTACTTGAATCAGGGATATTTCCGCAACCGTTCAGTGGCTGACGTGGCCGCGCAGATGGACCCTCTGATCGCATCGGCCCTGCGTATCGATGACCGCATGTCCGCCGCATACGCCGTCCGGGGGGCGCTGCGGGCAATTCAATCCCGGACGAAGGAAGCGCTCGATGACTTGCATTACGCCACCGCCTTGAATTCGAACGACATGCCGGCATATGCGGAGATTGGCCGGATTGTGCTCATCGACGGGCAGCCGCGAGAAGCACTGAAGAGTTATGACCGCGCAGCGGCCTTGGATCCGCTGAATTCCTTCGTGCAGAGTCAGCGATGTAAGGCGCTCGAGGATCTGGCGCAGTACGAAGACGCCGCGAAAGCCTGTGAGCGTGCACGCGTGTTGCGGCCTGGCAGCGCATTGGCCGCCGATGGCCTGACGTGGCTTGCCGAATCGCGCGGACGGATCGATGAGGCGCTGCGGTGGAATGCCGAGACCCTGAAAGCCGAACCGAGCGACGAATTCGAATTTTACTGGACGCGATCGGATCTATTCCTGTCCGTCGGACTGCCAGCCCCCGCCCGAGCAGCAGCGGAACTCGGTCGCAGCGCCACCAAGGATGAGGACAGTGCCAATGCCGCGCTCGCGCGGGTCGTCTACTGTGAAGCCGGCGCAGAAGCATTGCGAAGCCATCTTCAATCTGTACATCTGGATCAATCTCCGCACGCCTTGTCGTTATTCGAGGCGGCTTACTCGCGGATGTTGCTCGGCGATGCGCCTGCCGTCAAAGAACTCATCGCGCGCGCCCTGATTGCGCCTGACCGGCAGCCCGCTTTTGCCGAATCTCCATGGTACTTAAGAGGCGAGGGCACAATGGGCGCCCCCTTTCGGCTCGATCTGGCCGTGGCGGAGCTTGCGCTCGGCGATCGCGCGTCGGCGCAGCGCGAGTTGAACACGATGCTCGCCATGCTCAATAAAATGATCGCCGCCGGGGTCGAACGCAACGGCACCTACGAGCTACTCGCCAAAGTCCATGCTCTCGAGGGACAGGGCGACGAGGCGATGCGAGATCTCGGCAAAGCGGTCAAACTCGGCTGGCGCCGCGCATGGTGGGCGGCGCACGAACCCTACTTTGCCTCGCTGCAGCCACGAAGCGATTTTCAGGCGCTCATGACGGAGGTCAGCCAATCCAACGATCGGCTGATCGAGAAGCTCAAGGCCGATCGGTCCGGCTATTCCTTCGGCTCGTCGATGGGAGTCTGTACCTCCAGCACGAACGCGGGAAATGGCAGGGTTCCGCAAGGCGGGTGAGGCCCTTGTCCCGCAGGCTCTGCGCCTTTCCTTGCTCGCATGACGGGCGGATCCATGGCATGAGCCGCCTCGTTTGGAAACTTCTCGAGGATTGTCACTCCCATGAACAACATGACTTGCCGGTAGGCAAACTGCCACTGCTCCAGAGTGTAGTCGTTGGGAATATCTCGTAGGAATTCGCGAAACTTCTTTGCAAAAGCATCATGTGTGGACATGATTGGCCCTCCCTAGTTTGTCCGCGTGATGACGACGCCCCGATGCACGCCGATCTCATTTAGTATGCGCCCAAGTGTGCGGAGTTTCTAACAGCTTGCGCTCGTGCGTGCGAGTAGTTGGTGCACTGCGCTGCGCAGCTTCTCAATCTTGAGCTTCGAGCAAGGCGATGCACCGATTACCGCTCAAGGTGCGGGCGTTTCTGGAGTTAACGCGACAATCAGCAGGCCCCTGGCGCAGAATGCCCGTTCAAGGCCGCGCTGCGGACCTCAGGGCGCACCCGCGAATGAGCAAAAAAGAAGACCGAAGCGACATCGTCATCAAGACACCGCAACGCCGCCGCCATCTGGGTCGTCTCGCCCTGCTCGTGGCCCTGGGTCTCGTGGTTCTGGGCGGCAGCACGGCAGTGTCCTACTACGTCGATGCTCTCTGGTTCGAATCGCTAGGGTTCGAATCCGTGTTCTTTACGCGGCTCAGCCTTCAGGCCGCGACTTTCGCAGCCTTTTCCCTGATTACCTTTCTCGTGGTCTATGGAGTGTTCCGGGCGTTGAAGCCCAATCCGCTGGGCCAACCGATCGGGGCCACGATGCTCTTCAACCGGCGGCCGGTGACGTTGCCGGTCGAGCCCGTCCTCAAGCTCATGGGGCTCGGTCTATCCGTAGCCATAGCGGCCGTCACGGGCGCAAGCATGATGGAGCGGTGGATGACCCTGGCCCTTTACTGGGACGCGCCACGCAACGCCGCATTGCTCGACCCCATCTTCGGACGATCGCTCGATTTTTACCTGTTTACGCTGCCGGCCTTGCAGCTCGTCTCCGGATGGCTTCTGACGCTGTCGGTGATCGCCTGCCTGATTGCGGCGGGGTTCGTCGCGGTCACCGGCGGCGCACGTATCCTGACGGAATGGCGTTCGTCCGCGGCGCAGGCGAGACTCTGGCGCGGCCTGTCGGCGAGCCTCGCCGCCTTCTTGCTGATGCTCGCGGTGCGCGCGTACCTCGGGCGCTTCGATCATCTGTTCCAGGAAGGCACGGTCTTCGCGGGCGTCACCTACACGGACGCTCACGTCACCTTGAGCGGCACACTGGTGGTCTGCGTGGCGCTGCTCGTGGGCGCGGTCATAGCCGCCGTCGCCGCGGTTTATGCTCCGCGCCCGCGCTGGCTGCTGACGGTCCCCGTCCCGGCCGTCGTGTGCTACCTCGTCGTCGCCGCGGTGCGCTGGTACGTCGGCGATTTCATCGTCGCACCGAATCAGCTGGTGCGAGAACGTCCCTTCATTGAGCACAACATAGAAATGACGCGACGGGCCTTTGCGCTCGACCGCATCGAGACCCACCCATTTCCCGCCGACACCGGAATCGAGGCGGTGGAGCCGGCCAGCAATCAGACGACGCTCGAGAACATACGGCTTTGGGACTGGCGGGCGCTGCAAGATACGCTCCGTCAGATTCAGGAAATCAGGACTTACTACGACTTTCCGGCTATCGACATCGATCGATATCAACTCGGCGGATCGGTCCGCCAGATGATGCTGGCCGCACGCGAACTGAACGTGGACAAGCTGCCGCAGAGCAGCCGCAACTGGATCAACGAGAAGCTGATCTACACCCATGGGTACGGCGTCACGATGAACCCGGTGAACGGCTTCACGCCCGAAGGGCTGCCGACGCTCGTCTTGAGCAACATGCCCGTCCAGAGCACGATTCCGGGTCTCGAGGTGACCCGGCCGGAGATCTATTTCGGCGAGCTCACGAACACCGATGTCTACGTCAGGACCCGCCAGAAGGAATTCAACTACCCGCAAGGCGATGCCAACAATCTGACCTCGTACCAGGGCAACGGCGGCATCCGGTTGGGCGGCTGGCTGCGCCGTACGCTGATCGCGCTCGATCGCGGCGATCTGGCGAAGCTGCCGTTCAGCGACGATGTGAACCCGGAGAGCCGATTGCTGATGCGTCGCCAGCTGAACGAGCGCGTGCAGGAGCTCGCGCCGTTTCTCACGCTCGACCCGGACCCGTACATCGTGGTCGGCGAGGATGGCCGGCTGTACTGGTTGATGGACGCCTACACGACGTCCGACGGCTACCCGTACGCGCGCCGCTACACGCTCGGCAACGATGTCGTTAACTACATCCGCAACAGCGTGAAAATCCTGACCGATGCGTACACCGGGCAGACGACTTTCTATGTGTTCGACACGCTCGATCCGATCATCGCCGCCTATCGTGCGGTGTTTCCCGGCTTGTTCACCGACGCCGCGGCGATGCCGGCCGCCGTGCGCAGGCACGTACGCTACCCGGAGCTGCTGCTGAATGTGCAGGCAGCCGTCTACGGCCTGTACCACATGACCAATCCCGATGTGTTCTACAATCGGGAGGATCTGTGGAGTGTCGCCACGGAAATCGGCATGCCTGATCAGCGCCAGCAGATCATGGAACCGAACTTCGTGCTGATGACCCTGCCGGGCGAACGATCGACCGAATTCGTCGAGATCCTTCCCTTCACACCGGCCAATCGCAACAACCTCATCGGCTGGATTGCAGGCCGCAGCGACGGCGAACACTATGGCGAGGCTTTGGTGTACGACTTTCCCAAGACCAAGCTGATCGACGGACCCTTGCAGATCGAGGCGCGCATCGATCAGAACGCCCAGCTGTCCGGTCAGTTGACGCTGTGGAATCAGCAGGGTTCGCACGTGCGCCGCGGCAGCCTGATCGTCATTCCAATCGGACGGGCGCTGCTCTACGCGGAGCCGATCTACCTGCAGGCCGATCGCAGTCCCATGCCAGAGCTGCGGCTGGTGGTGCTCGCGGTGCAGGATCGCCTCGCTTACGGACCGACGTTCGAATCTGCGATGGCCGCACTGTTTGGGACGGCCCCTTCCGTGCTCAGCACGCAAGTCTCGTCGGCCGCCCCCGCGGCACGGCCGGCGAGCGCCGCAACCACGGCGGGAGCAGCTGCGGCGGACGTCGACGCCCTGATCGCCGAGGCGGGTCGGGACTTCTCCGACTATCAGCAGCTGACCGCTGCCGGTAAGCTCGCAGAGGCGGGTCAGAAATTGGAGGAGCTGAAGCGCACACTGGAGGCGCTGCAGGCCCGCCGCCGTTGATCTGAAACCACTGACACCCAAGGGCCCGAGCCCCACGCTGGGGCTCCTTGTCTTACATAGATCGAGCATTGAAGTAGGTGATTCCCCTGAATGTGAAAACCCACGGGGCGGATAGGCTAGCTGCATGCAACGCACCTATCGGCAATTCACGGGTCGCCTGCTGCAAGCCGTGCTGAGCTTGGCAATCATCGATGCCGCGCAAGCGGCGCCCTCCATATCGAGCGGAAGCCGGCTCTATGCACCTTGCGTTGTTTGCCATCAACTGAATGGATGGGGCTCCCCGGACGGTGCCATTCCGAACCTGGCCGGCCAGCAACCGCGTTATTTGGAAAGGCAGTTGGCCTTGTTCCGATCCGGAGCGCGGGTGGATACCGCGATGCAAGTAGTTACCGCGCATCGGACGTTCAGCGACCAGGAGGATATCGTGGCGCTCGCGCGCTATCTTTCCGATCTGGTGGCGAATCCCAATCCGGTTAAGGGTTCCGGAGAGCATCTTGCTGTGGGAGAGGAACTGTACGCTCGCATTTGCGCGGCGTGTCACGGTGTCGCCGGTCGCGGTGCGCCGGGCAACCGGGTGCCGCGCATAGCGGGTCAACACTATCCCTATTTGAGGCGGCAGATCGAGGACGCCGCGCGTCTGCACAAGGATCTTGCGCCTCCCGAAATGACCAGTGCGCTTCGCGCCATCCGCCCTGAGGAAAGAGATGCACTGGCGGATTACATCTCGCGTCTCGGTAATCCCAATGGCGCGATAGCCGATACTGGCGCCCGACTCAGGTAGTCACCGGCGGGTCGGCTGGGCTACGGCCCATGCGCCCCGATTGAACATAATCTGGCTATTCAAGTTTACCTCGTCAGCGCCGATCTGATGGCCGGTGGATTCCTCGCCCCGGGGAGCGCGCAAGTCGCGTCCGAAGATCGCCCGGATCGCGGCATCGTCATTGCATGTCATCACTTTCGCGCAGCATCGCAAGTCCTCAATGGAGTCGTGAATGGCCTCAAAAATCCCGCCGGGCGTTGGGCCTCAGCAGCCCCAGGTCGTGGTGCTGGTGGGCGCCACCGGCGATCTTGCCCGGCGCAAGCTGTTGCCGGGACTGTTTCATCTGGCAAGTTCAGGGTTCATCCCGGACTGCCGGATCGTCGGCGTGTCTCTGGAGGATCTCGACTCAGACGGCTTTCGCAAGCTGGCGCGCGAGGCGCTCACGGAGTTCTCTGCGCGCAAGGTTGCGCAGGCCGACTGGGATGCTTTTTTGGGCAGCCTTCGTTACGTGCCGCTGACCGCCGGTGCCGGCGTCCTCAGGGCGGCGGTACTGGAGGCGGAGCGCTCGTTCAACGCGGAGAGCTGCCGGTTGCATTATCTTAGCGTGCCGCCCAGTGCCGCATTGTCGGCGGTGCGCCTGCTGGGAGACGCCGGTTTGGTGGAGCGCTCGCGCATCGTCATGGAGAAGCCCTTTGGCACCGATCTGGCGAGCGCGGTCTCGTTGAATGCCAAATTGCACGAGGTGTTCGAGGAGGAGCGGATCTTTCGCATCGATCATTTTCTCGGCAAAGAAGCGGCGCAGAACATTCTCGCCTTCCGTTTTGCCAATGGCCTGTTCGAGCCGATCTGGAATCGCAACTTCATCGACCACGTGCAGATCGATGTGCCCGAGAAGCTGTCCCTCGGCAAGCGTTCCGCTTTCTACGAGCAAACCGGAGCCTATCGGGACATGGTGGTCACTCACCTGTTCCAGATTCTCGGATTCACGGCGATGGAGGCCCCGACTTCGCTCGAGCCGAAGCCCATCAGCGAGGAGAAGAACAAAGTCTTTCGCAGCATGCTGCCGGTCAAGCCCGGCGACGTGGTTCGCGGACAATACACGGGATACCGATCACAAGAGGGGGTGTCCGCCGATTCGGATACGGAGACGTTCATTGCGTTGAAATGCTACATCGACAACTGGCGCTGGGCCGGCGTACCTTTCTATCTGCGCACCGGCAAGCGCCTGGCCGAAGGGCAGCGAATCATTTCGATTGCGTTCCGGGAGCCGCCGAAGAGCATGTTCCCGGCCGGTTCGGGGATCAGCGAGCAGGGTCCGGACCACCTGACTTTCGACCTGGCGGACGCCGCGAAGATGTCGCTGTCGTTCTACGGCAAACGTCCAGGTCCAGGAATGCGTCTGGACAAGCTGAGCATGCAGTTCGCGATGCACGACACGGGGCACATCGGCGATGTGCTCGAGGCATACGAGCGATTGATACTCGATGCGATGCGCGGCGATCCCACGCTGTTCACGACCGCCGACGGCATCGAGCGGCTCTGGGAGGTGTCCGCGCCCTTGCTGGAGGCACATCCGCCCGTTCGTTTTTACGAGCCGGGGACCTGGGGGCCGAACGCGATGCACCAGCTCATCGCGCCTCATGCCTGGCGTCTGCCGTTCGAGCGAGGCTGGCGGCAGCCGGACTCCACCGGCAGTTGACCGATTCGGCCCATTGAACGGCGAGGAGTTCCGAACGGCCGGCTAATACAGCTCCGGCACGAGCATGTCCGCGGGCACCGCCTGTCGAGAGTAGTGCTCATGATGCTCGCGCTGCGGCAGTACGATCGGCGCCTTCGGCAGCTCCACGTAGGGGAACTGCTTCAACAGATGATCGATGAAGTTGAGGCGCGCGCGCTTCTTGTCGACGGCCTGCACGACCCACCACCGCGCCTCCGGAATGTGCGATCGCTCGAGCATCACTTCCTTCGCCTTCGTGTAGTCCTCCCAGCGGCGGCGAGATTCCATATCCATCGGGCTCAGCTTCCATTGCTTGAGCGGGTCATTGATGCGGCCGAGAAACCGCAGGTGCTGCTCCTCGTCGGTGATCGAGAACCAATATTTCAGCAGCTTGATGCCTGAGCGAACGAGCATGCGCTCGAATTCCGGCACGGATCGGAAGAACTCCTCGTACTCCTCGGGGGTGCAGAAGCCCATCACGCGCTCGACGCCTGCACGGTTGTACCAGCTGCGGTCGAACAGAACGATTTCGCCGGCCGCCGGAAGGTGCGGCACGTAGCGCTGAAAGTACCATTGCGTCCGTTCCCGATCATTGGGCGCCGGCAGCGCGACGACCCGGCACACCCGCGGATTGAGCCTTTGGGTGACGCGCTTGATCGCACTGCCCTTGCCGGCAGCATCGCGTCCTTCGAACAGGATCAGGACCTTTTGCCCCGAAGCGACCACCCAGTCCTGCAGCTTCACGAGCTCGGCTTGGAGCCGAAATAGCTGTTGGAAATACGCTCGCCGGTAGTCCCTTTCCGCCGCGGCCTCGGCGGGTGTCGACACGCCCGGGAGCGGATGGCGGTCTTCGATCTCCATCTCCAGTTCTTCATCGAAGCCGTCGGCCAGATCGCGGCTGATGCGGCGCACGAACTCGTCGTGGTCGATGGGCGGCGTGCTCATGGATGATTCTTCGAGATACTGGGTGATTTCATTTCAAATTCCCTTTCCTCGCAAAGTACTGAAGAATCGCCCCCCGGATATGTTTCAGTCAAATGTCCGCGGATTGTGCGCGTGCGGCTCGGCACCCTCGACATAAAAAAGGTGGCGTTCACCGCGAACGCCACCTTGATGTCATCAGCCGGCTCGGCGGCAATCGCCTCAGCGCATGCCTGCGCCGCCCCCGGATACGCTCTGCGCGGGGGGATCGGACTTGCCGAGCAGCGCATCGCGATTCTGACTGAGGTCCTTGCCGCTGCGCGCGGTGGGATAAGGCTTGTTGCCCATCACGCCTTTCCAAAGGATGCGATTGTACGCCACCGCATTGACCTTGTCCGGCGCGGAGAAATCCATCCCCTTGGTCTGACGCGCCCACCATCTGGCATCATGCAGGGGCTTCGAGCGATCGCCCGCGCGGGCCACCGAGGCGCCCGGCTGCGGCAAGGACGTCGATTCGAGCACGGCCGGGAAGATGGCCTTGTAGGTCCAGCTGGTTTTGCTGAGATCGAAGGCATTCGTCATCGGCCCCTGGGAGGCGGTGTAGGCGCTCAAGTGATCGAGGCCGAGCACGTCCTCGATCGTGCGCAGCACATTGACGGTCGAGTAGTGAGTGTTGATCACCGCGCCGTTCTTGACGTAGGGCCCCGCGACGAACGCCACGCTGCGATGCGCGTCGACATGATCCGCGCCATCCTGCGCGTCGTCCTCGATGATGAACACGAGCGTGTCGTTGGCGTACGGGCTGTTGGCTACGGCCTGCAGCAGCAGCCCGGTGGCGTAGTCGTTGTCGGCCACCTGGGTCTCCGGGGTGTTGACGCCGGCGATGGCCGAAGGGTAGGGCGCTTCGCTGACATTGCCGGAGGTGTGGTCGTGCATGAGGCGCACCAGCGACAGCGCCGGCAGGTTGCCGTTGGCCACGAACTGGTTGAACTCCCGCTGCCATTCCTGTTCGCGGTAATAGTCCGGATAGTTGTTGTCGAACCCGCGGAAATACAGATCCGTGATGGTCTGCAGCGCGGGGTCGGCCGGGTATGCCTGCTGCACGCCATCCACATACGGATTCGTATCGAGCGGGACGTAGATCCCGACGGGCTTGACCGAGGCGCTGTAGCGGGTCAGATCGCAGAAATATCCGTAGTTGCGAACCGACACGCCGGCGCGAATTGCCGCGTTCCACAGGTATCCCTGCTGCGCTTCGCCGTCCGGCCCATCCGGGGCGGAGTCGTTGTTGGTGCCCGGCAGCAGATCCGGATCGTTGAGCGTGGTGCCGAGCGCGGCGGCCAGCTCGTCGGATTGCAGCGGATCGGCGGCCGCCCGCAGGCTCGGGTTTCCAATCCCCACGTTGATGTTGCGGTTGGTGCCCTCCACATCGTAAGAGCCGCCGCGGGAAGGATAGGCATAGTCGATGGGAATGGTCTTCACTCCGATATCCGTTTCGCGGCCTGACATGCTCCACGGCCAGCCGTCGCCGCTCACCTCGGCAGGATCATAGAAATTGTCGAAGTCCACGAACTGGGTGGCGAGTGCCTGCGCATTCGGCGTGAACGAAGCGAATTCCGCCAGCGTCGGATCGCCGTTGCCCACCGGCAGCGCGCCCAGGATCTGATCATAGGTGCGGTTTTCGCGAACGACGTAGATGATGTGCTTGATGTGCGACTTGAGCGCCGCCATGGTTTGCCGGTCGGCCTCGCTCGGCTTGAAGCCGTAGCCATTGTTCTCGGACACCTGCCTGGTCAGCTGCCACAGCACGTCCGCCTGGGGCACCGGCACGGTCTGCAGGCCGCCTTTCTCGAGCTCGAGAATGTACTCGTTCGACACCCAGGTGATGTCGGCCGGAGGCACCTGCGGTATGCAGGGGTATTCGTAGCCCAGGCAGTTTCCGGGATTCGGACCCGGGATGCCGCGGCTGTTGATCACGTAGAGCGTTTTGCCGCCCACACCCACCGCGACGTCCTGCGGATACCAGCCGGTCGGGATCAGCCCGATGACCGCCGGGATGTGTTGCTGGCCTTGGCCATCACCGTCGGCAGCGTCGCCGATGCGCCGGCGGTCGAGCGCGATGACGGCGACCGAGTTGGCGCCGCCGTTGGTGACATACAGCGTGCTGCCGTCCGGAGAAATGGCCAGGCCGTTCGGGGCCGAACCGCGATAGAACTTCGCCTCGGTATCGTAGACCGGCAACTGCCCCGGCGGGGCCACCGTGGGGACCGTCGCGGTCAGGAGGTTCCTGGCGGTGTCGATCACCGCAACCGCATCGGCATTGTCCATCGCGACGTACAGCGTGGACTGATCCCGGCTCAGCACCATCTTGTTGGGATTGCCGGGAACGATGATGCGGGCCCTGATCGTGGGCCTCGCCGGATCTTTGATGTTGACGACGTCGATCTCGCGGTCTCGTTCGCTCGATACGTACGCGGTGCTGTTTCCGGCGATGGCCACCGCCCACGGGGACTCGCCGCCCGGCGTGCCGGGAACTTCGCCGTTCTTGCCCGGACGCAGATCCAGCTCGCCCACCTTCGTATTGGTCGAGACGTCCACCACCGAAATAGAGTCGTTGTAGTGGTCGGTGACGACGACGTACTGGCCGTCCGCACTCACTGCGAGGCCGGTGGCCGCCGCGGACTGCTCGATGCCGAGGCCGGTCGCACTGCCCACCGCCGCGCCGCTGCCCACATGGTTGAGCGCGATCGGCGATGAAGCGGCTTCGGCCCACAGGCCGCCGGACTTGGCGAAGACATGCACGTTGTCGTTGACGCCGCCGCCGACGTAGAAGTGTTTGCCATCGGGAGCGAACGCGATGCCGCCGAACGTGTTCTGCACCGGCAGGGCCTGCAGCTGCTTGGCGATGCGTGAATTGATGTCGAATACGAATACGAACTCGCTCGAGATCAGCGCGTTGTAGCCCTTGCTGTCGTAGAAGTCGTTGTAGCCGCTGCTCAAGACCAGCAGAGTCTTTCCGTCCGGGCTCGCCGTCGCGCTCATGATCTGGCTGATCTCGTAGTCCGGATAGGCCGCCAGTCCGGGATTCAGGTGCTGAATCGTCGAATCGGGCGCAGCCAGGGGAGTGATCTTTTGTCCGTTCGCGAGCACTTGTGGCGCGTCGGGCCACGGCGCCTGCGCGTGAACGGTCAAGGCTCCCACGAACAGCGAAGCGGCAGCCAAAGCTTCAAGTGTCTTCATTGGTAGTACCCCTTGAGGTAATGCGCCTTCGAGCCGGGCGATGCGAGCATCAGAGGCTGCCAAAAAAATGTGACGTGGCGGTGTTGGATACATGACAGGGCGTGAGACAAACGGCTCGCGACCGGGATGCGGCCGCAGCATCCCGCGCGCGGCTTTTCGGTATATTGCCCATCGCAGATGCTGGCGAACGTGACCTCGCGCGGCGGCCGCAACCTCGAGGGATTCTTCACCGAATCTCGGGATCAAGGTTCCCTAGAAAGTCAGCCGCAGGCCGCCGTACAGGGTGACGGGCGTCCCGGGGCTCGCGGTGCGCGGATCGGAGACGCCTCCGGGAATGTTCGGCCACGGCACATCGCCCACCGGCCCGAACGACCCGTAGGTGTAGTAGCGCTTGTCGGCCACATTGTTCACGATGGCGAACAGCGTGAGGCGATCACCGGCTCGGAAGGCCGCATTCAGGTCGACCACCGTATATCCGCCGAGCGGCTGGGTCAGATTGGCCTCATCGCCGAACCGGTAGACACTGCTTTGCACGGCGGCAGAGGCACCCACGCTGAAGCGCTTCGTCACCTCGTAGTCCACCACCACATTGCCGCGATGGAGCGGGATGCCGGGAATGCGGGCTCCCGGCAGCACCTGCTCGTTGCCGTTGGCGTCCGCCGCCGGACTGTTCGTGTTCAACAGCAGGGGAGTTTGGAACGTGGCTTCGGTGTACGCGTAGCCCACGTTGACGTGCAGCTGCTGCCGGTCATAGCGCAGATTCGCCTCCACGCCCTGCCGCCGCGTTCGCCCGGCATTCGTGTAGAACGCGAGGTTGGGATTGTAGACCGTCGTCTCGTAGATGATGTCGTTGGTATTCTCGGTGTGATAGGCATCCAGATTCCAGCTCCACCGCCCGGCAGCCGCCGCTTCCGTGTGGCCGCGAGCACCCAGCTCAAAGGTGTGCGCCACGACCTGGTTCAAATTCGGGTCGCCCACGAAGAAGTTCAGCAGACTGCAGGGCGCGGCGGCGCTCGAGCAGGAGAGCTCCAACGGAGTGGGCGCGCGATTAGTCTGCGCGTAGTTGCCGTAGAATTGCAGCAAGGTCGTCAGGCGGTAGGTGAGCCCGGCGCTGGGATTGAACCGGTTGTAGGTGTGATCGCCGCTTACCGGACCGCCGAGCTCGTCCTCGAGATTGATCTGCGCGTCGTTGAAGCGGCCGGCGAGCGTCACGTCGAGATTGGGAGCCACGGTGAGCACGTCGCTCGCGAACGCCGCGTAGAAGCGCGTGTCGCTCTTCACGCGCACCGGGTTCACCCCTTCGCTCGGCTGATCCTGCACGACGCCGGGTCCGACGAACTCGCGGCTGTACGGGTTGAAGCCGCCGATTTCGGCAACGCCTGCAAAGATACTGTCGGAGCCGTCGAAGCTCAGACCTCCCACGAGATAATTGGTGTGGCTCGCCAGCGGTGCGGCATCGGTGGCCTGCGCGGACACGCCGTACGAGTGACTGTCCGATTGCTGCACGCTCAGGCCCGAGTAGGGGCCTCCATGCAGAAAATCGGTCACCGGTTGGCCATTGTACGTGGTCACCACCGTGCCATCCGAATTGCACAAGAGGTCCGTGCCGTTGCCGCAGGGAGCCATCTCTACGGTGGTGCCGTTGGGGATGACCTGGTTGAGCGTTTGGAAGTAGGCGAGGCCTTGCAGCGCGGCGGCCTCGCCGAGCTTGTAGCTGCCGTTCAGATTGAAGCCGAGATAGGTGTTGTCGACCACGTTCGGTGCCGTGAAGATGTTGGAGATATTCGTGTTGAGCGACTGCTCGGGCGTGGCGCCGGGGTTGCCGAGTTCGTCATGCGCGGCGGTAATGCCCAGATGCAACTCGCCGCCGCCGCTGCGCCAGCCGAGGTCGGTGTAGAGCCGGTACAGATCCGAAGTGCTGGTCTGGCGAAAGCCGTTGTCGTGAGTGGCATCGCCGGCCGCGTAGACCGCGAAGTCACCGTACTGGTGGCCGAATTCCAGAATCGCGGCCGCGCGCCCGTAGGAGCCGCCATAGGCCGTTACGTTCTCCGTCGTACTGGTAAATCCGTTTTTGAGCCGGATGCTGATGGAGCCGCCGAGCGCGTTCAGGCCGAACATCGGGTTGGCCGCCTCGAGGTTCGCCGACTCGATCGCCGCGGGCGCGATCAGGTCCCAGTTCACGGTGTCGCCGAACGCATCGTTGAAGCGTGCGCCATTCACGTAGACGGCAAGGCCCTCGGAGGTGCCGGCCACCGGCGATGCCGTAAATCCGCGAAACAGGATATCCGGCTGGAAGACATTGCCCTCGGTATCGTTGATCGTCACCGAGGCCACATTGTCGAGAAGAGCGCTGGTCAAGCTGGGGATGCCGGTGCGGTCGATGTCGTCGGCGCCCAAAACTCGGGTGGTCTCGGGGACCTGGTCGCGATTCAAATCCGACTGCGTCAGCGGCGTGCTGCCGACAACGGTGATCTGCGGCAAGCTTGCAGGCGGGCGGTAGTTGTCCGCCACGAGCTCCGATGAGGACGAATCATCCGCCGCACGGATGCCCGGCGAGGCGGCGAGGACGAGCCATAACAAGGGCGTCACGCATTGCGCTGGCCTGTGTCGGTGACTCATCCCCATTTCTCTGGTTTAAAGAGGACGGCCAGCTTCAGGCGCGCGCGTGACAGGGCCGTTAACGCTACGACGGCAGTCGTACGAGAAATCGATGAGCTTTTCGCGCCGTGCCGCCGCCCCGAACCCGACCCGCCTTGCGCAAGGCCGGCGGGGGCGGCATCAAGGACTCATGGCGAGCAACGAACCGATCAAGCGCTCCCCGCAGAAGATGCCGAGCACGACGGCCGCGAGCCAAACCATCGCCAGGCCGGCGGCAACGATCAGATACGGGGGTTCCTCGTCTCGCTCGCTGTCCGGGAGCGGCCGCAGCAGCCGCGCGATTCGCGCCGGCAGCGCTTCGGGCCGACCAATCAGTGTGGCAGCCGCCGTGCTGATGCGCAGCTGGAAGCGCAGCGAGCTGAGCACGGCCGCCGCCAGATCAGCGCCGTCGACGCCGCCGGCACGCGCCTCATCGTCGCGTGCCTGCTCCAAGATTGCGAGCCAGTCCGTAAAGCGGCGGCGCGCCGAGCCCCAGGGCCATTGCAGATCGGTGATGAACTGGGCCAGCCAGATGCGCAGCGGATCGAAGTGCCGAACGTGGGTACGCTCGTGTGCCAGAGCAGCCTGCATCGCAGGCGCGTCGAGAGTTTTCGCGAGCTCTGGCGCGACCACGATTCGAGGCCGCAGCAGGCCCACGGTTGCGATTCCGTAAACACGAGGCGAGTGACATAGCGCCCGCGCGGCTCGCACCAGCCCGCGCCCGCCGACGATCGCGAACGGCACCGCCGCAATGAAGATCAACGTGCCGACGTGATCCGGCACCGGATCGGGCTGCGATAATGCCCAACCGAAAAGCCATGCTGCGACGGTCAACGCCGGCGCGGCCGGCCGCCACAAGGCAATCCAGTGAAGTCGTTCAAGCCGGCGAGACGCGGACTCAATGTCAATGCGCCCGGGCCACACGGCGAACAACTGCAGAGCCAACCCGCCCAAGAGCACGATCAGCGTCGCCAGGAGAGATTCACGCTCCACGCTTGGTTCTCCGGTGTGCGGCTACCGCGCGCTCCAGCTCATCGAGCAGCGTCGGATCGACGGCATCGACCGCATCGACCAGTGCCGCCACGGCGGCTCGGGGCGCGGGGCCGAGAAGCCGGCTCATGGCGTCGTGCGCGCGAGCGCGCTCTACCTCCTCTCGAGCAATCCTTGCGCGATAAACGAATGCCTTGCCGTGCCGCTCGCGCTCGATCAGCCCCTTGCCGCGAAGTCGATCGATGACCTTCGCAATCGTCGTGTAGACCAAACCCTCCGGTTCACCGAGCAGCCCATGAACGTCGCGAACGGAAGCCGTACCGAGTTCCCAGAGCTTCGTCAGAACGACGTATTCCAATTCGTCTGCCGGTAATAGAAAGGGCGCCATGTGAATATCGTAGCGTTGTCCGCAGCAATTAGGTATATCGCTCGCTACGACGTGCGTCGTAGATTGCGAAGGAAGCTATAAGACATTCCAGCTGTCCACGCGCCATATCCCGTTGAAATTTGCCTCATACACGATTAGCGAATGCTGCCGGTCACTACCGGCTGAATTGAAGGTAAGCATTCGGCACTCCCAAGCGGGGCCCCGCTCCCCGCCGCAAGCAACCACTTCCGTCGTGTCCGGTGCGTAGCCAATCGCAGCGATTGCCTGGCTCTCCGACATGCCTTGTCGAAGGCGGAGGCTGTACGGTTGCCAGTCACTTGGTCTGGAAGCGCACGCGCTCAAGACCGCCGTTGCGATTAAAAGCATATAAACCGCTTTCATGTGAGCCACCTTCAGCTTCAGGTTGAAATGATAGCCACAGGCGACGAGGCAGTGAAGGGCGAGAATTGCCCTTTGCCCAGGGCTGACCGTCAGCGCCAGTCAGTTTGCCGACGGCGCCAGCACCGGCGCGAGTTCAACCGGATTTCTCGCGCTCCATGTCGGGTTTTGCTCTGCCATGGTGTCTTTTTAAGTGAGGGCAGAGCAGGGCGCGGGCAACGTTGCAGGCGCGATTTCCGAAAATGCAGAAAAACCGACCATGCGGGACGGAGCAATGATCAAGATCTTCAGTGCCGGGCGCAGGCTGCCTGAAATGCCTACGATTTTAGTTGCCACGTCCGCCCGGCCTCCCCGAAATCTTCGATGATCCCGCGCGAGTTATCCGGCGAACGAAACAGCAGCGGGTGCTCGGGTATCTCCTCGCCTTTCGCGATCGCTGCCAGCACGAGGTCGTGGTGCGGGGACTTGTCGCAAACCGGGTCCGTCGCACCGATGTCGCCGGTCAGAAGGTACGCTTGGCATCGACAGCCGCCGTAATCCTTCGTGCGCTCCGGACAGCTGCGACACGGCTCTGGCATCCATGCCTCGCCGCGAAATCGGTTGAAAGCCCGGGATTCGAACCAGATTTCGCGGATGCTCGAGGTGCGGACGGAAGGAAATTCAAGATTGGGCAGCATACGGGCGGCCTGGCAGGGCAGGGCGGTGCCATCTGGACTCACGCACAGGATGGTCGTCCCCCAGCCATTCATGCAACGCTTCGGCCGGCCTTCAAAATAGTCCGGAACGACGAAGAGAATCCGCAGGCGATTCCCAAGATCCGCGCGCCGCGCGGCCACCACCGCCTCGGCACGCGCGAGTTGCGCGCGGCTCGGGATGAGATGATCGCGGTTGAGCAATGCCCAGCCGTAGTACTGCGTGTTGGCGAGCTCCAGATACTCCGCACCGATCTCCACCGCAAGATCGATGATGCGGTCGACATGATCCATGTTGAGCCGGTGGATGACGCAGTTCATCACCATCGGAAATCCATGGCCCTTGATCAGCTCCGCGACGCGGCGCTTGAGATCGAAGGTGCGAGTGCTCGAAAGGAAATCGTTCACCTCGCGAGTGGAATCCTGGAACGAAAGCTGGATGTGATCGAGCCCGGCCTCCTTGAGCCGGCGAATGCGCGCCTCGTTGAGGCCGGCGCCCGAGGTGATGAGATTCGTGTAGTAGCCGAGCGCATGCGCCTCGGCCACCAGCTCCTCCAAATCCTTGCGCGTCAGTGGCTCTCCCCCCGAGAAGCCGAGCTGCACAGCACCCAGGGCACGCGCCTCTCGCAGCACCCGAATCCAGTCCGCCGTCGAGAGCTCGTGGGTCTGTGCGGCGAAATCCAAGGGATTCGAGCAGAACGGACAATGCAGCGGACAGGTATAGGTGAGCTCGGCGACGAGCCATAACGGCGGCGTGATCGGAGCGGGCTCGCCGGGGTTTGCGCTCATCGATCGACCCACTCGACCCAGCCCTTGTCAGTCGCGAGCTTTAGGAACGCCTCGACATCCGCGGCAAGGCCGGTGGTGGCGAATGCGCTCTCGAGCTCCGAGACAATCCCCGCCACGGATCTCATGCCGTCGCAGCGCAGCAGAATTTGCCCCGCGCTGGCGTTGAGCTTGACCATCCCCTCCGGAAACAGCAGTACATGAGCCTGCTGGGCCTCCTCCCACTGCAGTCGATACAGACGGGCGACGCGGGGATGTCCGCAGTTCGCCGTCGGCGCTGGTTCAGTCATGATCGGGTCCGAAGCGCAGTTGAATGGCGTCGAGCATCGACCACAGGATGTCGAGTTTGAACTGCAGAATCTCCAGCGCCCGGTCCTGCGCCTCGCGGGTGGTGAAGTATCCCAGGGTGACTTTAAGACCGTGTTCGACGTCGCGCGCCGCGAGCGGTATGCGGGTTCGGAAATACTCCAGACCCTTGGGGTCGATCCACGGATAATGAATCGGCCAGGTGGCGAGACGGTCCTTGTGGATCTGCGGGGCGAACAGCTCCGTCAACGACGCGCACACCGATTCCTGCCAGGGCCGCTGGCGCGCGAAGTTGACATAGGCGTCGACCGCGAAGCGCACACCGGGGACGAGGTCCTTGAGCGACCAGAGATCCTGACGCGATATTCCAACCGCTTCGCCGAGCTTGACCCATGCCTCGATGCCCCCGGGATCCCGATCGGTGCCGTCGTGATCGAGTATGCGGCGTACCCATTGGCGCCTGACCTCTCGATCGGTGCAGTTGGCGAGTATGGCCGCATCTTTCTGCGGAATATTGATCTGATAGTAGAAGCGATTGGCGACCCAGCCGCGGATCTGAGCGGGGCTCGCGCGGCCCTCGTTCAACAGAACATTGAACGGGTGATGAATGTGGTAGGCCCGGCCTTTCGCGCGCAGGGCTTGCTCAAAGCCCGCCGCGTCCCAGGGTTGCAACGCAGGGGACCCCCCGCTCACAGTCGAATCTCCATGCCGTCGAACGCCACCTCGATGCCGGCCGCGGCAAGCTCTGCCCGCTCGGCGCTATCCTCGTCCAGTATCGGGTTCGTGTTGTTGATGTGAATCAAAATGCGCCGTGCTGCGGGCGGCAGTTTCGCCAATGTTTCGATCATACCGCCGGCGCCGCTTTGCGGCAGATGTCCAAGTTCCGATGCGCGCTTGGCTGACACGCTGGCAGCGATCATCTCATCGGCCTGCCAAAAAGTGCCGTCCACCAGCACGCACCGACTCGCCTGTAGGGCCTCAGCGACAGGTGCGGTGATGGCCGCGAGGCCGGGTGCGTAGAGAGCTCGGCGGCCGCTCTCAATGTCGCGAAACGACAGCGCAATGTTATCGCCGATCCGAGGGTTCCGGCGATGGGGCGAATAAGGCCCGGGCTTGCCCTCGACCGGGAGGGCGGTAATGGCGATGCCGGGCAGGGCCGGGATCTGAAACGGCGCGCCGTCGATGCCGATTGGGTGCCACTCGACACCGCAGTAGTGTTCGAGGACGGAAAGCAGCGGCAGCTCCGCGGTCAAGTCCGTGCGAACCGCCTCGGTCGTCCAGACTTCGAGCCGCCGGCGATGCTCTCGCAGCAGCAACAAACCCATCGCATGATCGATCTGCCCGTCGACGAGCAGGACGGCGGCGATGGGAGTATCGCGGACCCCGGTGCGCGGCTGCAGAACCGGATTGGCGGCAATCTGGCGGTGCAGATCTGGTGATGCGTTGCACAATACCCACTGATTGCCATCGCTCGAGACGGCGATGGAGGATTGAGTTCGGGGAGTGGCCGTTACGGAACCGTCGCGTACTCCGCGGCAATTACGGCAATTGCAATTCCATTGCGGAAAGCCGCCGCCGGCTGCCGCGCCCAGAACACGGATCAACACGACCGGGCGACTTAAAACGAGCGCGAGATTAAGTAAAACAGCGCCCCAGATACCGGTGGCGCTGCCGCAGAGGCCTCAGCGAACCGAGACGTAGGAATTGATTTCCATTCCCAACCGCAATTCAATCGCCGCGGGTGTTTCCCATTTCATGTTTGGTATCCCTCGAGTACGTAGATCAGGTTCACGTCCAGTATGTCTCGCCCGGGCGGCGTATGCAATGCCGCGGGAGACATTGATTTGGTTACATATTTCATCACCGGCATCCGCGCAGAACTGATCCGAGTCGTTCCCGGCCGATGGGCTACCGTTGGCGCGACTCTCGGCAGAATCCCGCCACAAAGTCAGGCCAGCTGAATCTCAGCCTCTTCCATCAGCGCCAATTTGTGAGCATTTGCGCACACCTCCAGCCAGTCATCAAGCAATACATCATCAATGTTTTCGCGCGGAGCAAACCGTTCTATGAATCCCTTGAAAAGCCCGGGCAAGACAACTTCCACGGAACCCGATGCATGGCCTGCGTCGGCAGGAACCATCCAGAGAAGGATATTTCGTCCGTACGACGAAAGCGCAGCATACAGCGGCAGTATCTCCTCATCTCGCAACGCCACATTCCTCTTGAATACAAAGATTTTATTTCCCCTCTTCAAGTCTCCGACAAGTCTTTTCGCACAATACGCAAGCCGTTTCGACTCGTTCTCGCGCAGCTGCTGTTCCTGAATTTCATCCTGGGATCGAAAGGTGTGGAATATCACCCCGTAGCGTGCGTCACGGACGATGAACTCCGGTTTGGGCTTGTCGTCCAGATAAATTTCCAATAGTGCGGCGTTGCCAAAATCCTCCATGCCGTCATCCAACGCCCGGAGCAGGCTCGGGAGGTCCATGCCGGCGAACCGCAGGAGGCTTAGGAAGGGTTCGGCACCACAGCGACGCTGGACGAGTCCGAACTCACAGGTATCGCCAAGACTCTCGAATTTCAGCATGAGCCTGTCTGGGGTCAAGCCCACCATGTTCTCGAGCTGCGACGGTGTGATCCCGCCGGTCCCGTCGATGCGCTCGCCGGAGGCGCCTTGCCGAATTGGCGACACGCGCAATCGCTCCACCGCCAAGGACAGCAAGCGTACATCGGTGCTCGGCTCGACATCGCAGGGACGCGCTGCTCCGGGATGACTCAACACGACCGATATGCCTTTCCTGCCGGAAAGCGCGGCAGCCGGTATGCGGTAGCCGAATCGAGCGGCGGTCATGACGGTGGACTGGCCGACGAGCATGCCATTGACGGATACCGTCAACCGCTGGGACGAAAGCCATGGCTGTCTCACGAAAGGTCGGAGGTCGAGCTCGATAATGTGGTCGCCGTCCAAGAAGCTCTGATCGGCGCGCAACTCGCTTTCGGGGCCGATCATCCATCTATAACCGGGTTCGGCACGTGACCATCCCCTGGCCACAAACTCTTTACAATTTCCATTTAGGCCGAAACTGATCGTCCATCCGGCCTGCGGGCTGTCTCGGCTTCCTACCTTGGCATTCAACAGCGAGTCTCCAGGTATTCCTTGTCAACTTCCTCGGCGATCGGTCCGCATAGAATGGCCGCGTTCGGGGCGAAGCTACGCAGGCGTTTTCGCCGGTACAGCAATGCGAGGGATGTCGTTCTTTTAGCGCCCCGAAAAAGCAACGGCGCCAGGCCGGCTTCCCGTTCATCCGACCGCCACGGCGCAATAAGTCCAACCACTTATGGGTTTTCATAGTGATGATTCCACGAATTTCTCCGGTATGCAACGTGGGCATCAATCCGCCG
The DNA here is from genome assembly GCA_963837045.1 of uncultured Gammaproteobacteria bacterium. Lineage (GTDB taxonomy): Bacteria > Pseudomonadota > Gammaproteobacteria > Steroidobacterales > Steroidobacteraceae > Bog-1198. The sequence continues at coordinate 110,305 of CAWIMA010000008.1, read as the reverse complement.
GACTTTGCCGCTTTTAGGACCAATTTTTTCCTTGTTGCAGTCGGCCGGCGAGATGCGCCCGAGTCGCTGCGGGTTGTGCCGGCTCTCGATCCATTTGCATACTGCGGTCTTCTGTTTGGCTTGGGCGCTGAGCCCCCTGTGCCAATGATCTGTATTAGTTTCGACTTGATCTGCTTCTTCGATTGATTCCGCCGTTCCAAGCGCTTTACGATCTTCTACCGTAGCGCATTCAGAGGATCGAGGCGCTGACCCTGAGGTGATCGAGATCGCGACGCGGCGGCAATTCTCTGCAAGCGAGAAGCGGATGCTTTTGTCCGAGGCTGATCGCTGTAAGGAGCGCGGTGAGCTCGGCGCGTTCCTGCGTCGCAAACACATTTAATCCTCGATGCTCTCGAGTTGGCGCAAGCAGCTCGGGATTGCGGACACCGCGGCTCTGGCACCGAAGAAGCGCGGACCAAAGCCAGATGCAGCATCTCGTTAGATCAAACATTTGAACCGCGACATTGCCCGCCTGCGCCACAAGCTCGAGCGCGCGAAACTGATCATCGACGCCCAAAAAAACTGTGCGTGGCACTCGGGCTACCGACCGCGGACGAGACGAACGGGGACGAGTGATGCTCGCCGTCAACGATCTGGCCTCTCACGTCGGCATGGAGGCCGCCTGCAGAGCGTTCGCGTTCAATCCTGGGTACGTGTACCGCGATCGGGCTGTGCGCTGTGCGGTCGTTGCTGGTTGTAATCGCGTGTCCAGGTCGCAATGATTTCTCGGGCTTCGCTCAGCGATCGAAACCAATGCTCATTCAAGCATTCATCTCGGAACTTGCCATTGAAGCTCTCAACGTACGCGTTTTGAGTGGAGCCCCATGATCGACAACGATATCGACCGCGTCCTTGGTGAAGTCATCGACAATGGTGAGGTAGCTTCGTTAACTTCGCGTTCTCACCTTCGAGTTCACGGAGCTTGCGAGCGTCGGTTGCTTCCATTCCGCCGAACCGGCCACGCCATTTATAAAACGTCGCATCGCTAAAGCCATGCTTGCGGCACAGATCCTTCACCGCTACCCCGCTCCGTTCCCTCTCTGGAAAAAACGGACTTTACTAACCTTCCGACGGCACTGAAAATGTGAGTCACGTCACAGCAAACCGTCCACCCGCATAGTTGACCGCGGGGGGAGTCTCCGCATCGCCGGGGCATTGGTCGAGTAAAGGGTGGTGTCGCCCAGTACAGACATTTGAAATCCCAATTACTACAAGATTTACTGACGCACGTTAAGGGCAAACCTGTCGTAAGACGGGGACGCAAAGCTTCCGGTCTTGAGAGCTGATCGGCTTTAAAGACAGCGGGGTTGCCGGTGGGCACGCTACAACTTCTGTGGCGCTCGTCGTCAGTTCTCCGGTGTCGTTCGTCATCTCTCAATGATCGCACTCTGCAGCCCGTGTCAGGCTATCGTCAGTGTGGGTCACAAAAATGTTCTACAAGTTCTCGGTCTCTGCTTCAAAGTTCCGTCAAATTGCCTCGTGCGCAGGGTTGGCGCTCACGCTGGGCGCTTGCAGCTCTGGCTCGGGCAACGCGCCTGCCCAGTCCGGCTCGGCAACGAGTGTTCACACTCAGCCCTTGACCATCAGCGGCGTTCCGACGACAACGGTTGTAGCTGGCGCAATGTATAGCTACGTTCCCACGGCCTCCGGTGTAAGCTCGCCGGGGCTTACCTACAGCATCGTCAACAAGCCCGATTGGGCGACCTTTGCTGCGGCGAGTGGGGCGCTCTCCGGAACTCCCACCGCAAGCAACGTCGGCATGACGGCGAACATCGAAATCATCGCAACCGATGGCACGCAGCGAGCCACCGTCGGTCCCTTTTCCATTAACGTACTCCCGCAGCAATCCCAGCCGGGTGCGCCGACGATCTCGGGCAATCCTGCAGGTACCGTGGCGGCCGGCAGCAACTATTCATTCACACCGGTCGCGAGCGATCCAAACGGCGATGCGCTGACTTTCAGTATCCTGAATGCCCCCTCCTGGGCAAGCTTCAGCGCGAGCACCGGTGAGCTCTCCGGAACGCCTCCGGCCGCCGATGTGGGCACCGACTCGGACATCCTCATCACGGTGAGCGACGGACACGCGAGCGCCTCGTTGCCGGCCTTCGCGATTCAAGTGACGCCGCCTGTAGTGGGTACCCAGGCTCAGAACTTGTTGAACTACCTGAAAGGACTGACCGGCAAGGGGATCCTCAGCGGCCAATACGCGAATTACAATGTCAAAGGCATGATGGATCAAGTGCCGCTTATCACCAACGGCACGGGTCAGACGCCTGCGATCTTGGGCACGTTTCTTTCGTTGGGAGCTTCTACCTCTAACGCCGATCCAATCGCATTATCGAACCAGTGGCTCGCGAAAGGCGGCATCGTGATCGCGATGTTGTCGCCGGGCAATCCGACCTACAGTGCGCAGATCATTGGCGGCGTCACCCAGTCGGCGCACCTACCCAAGGGCCATCCCGTAAACTTCAACAACCTTCTTATACCGGGAACACTGGAATACACGCGCTGGCACGCGTTTCTTGCTCTTCTCGCGAGTGATTTCAAGGCGATCGACGGCCCCATTATCGTGCGGCCTTTCCCGGAACTGAACTCGGACTGGAAATGGTGGGGAGCTCAGCCGCCCGCTGAGTTCATTGCGGTCTGGCAGCAGATGGTGACGTACATCCGTGACGCGGGCGTGACCAACGTCCTGTGGTGCTTGAACTTCGGGGCCACTGCGCTGCCGCCCGGCTATCCCGACCTCGGCGCCGTCGTCAAGGCGTATTACCCCGGCGACGCCTATGTCGACATTGTGAGCTTGGATTCCTACCCGCCATCGGCCGCTAACAGCTCGGCCATCGCCGCCTTGACGGCGACTGGCAAACCCGTCATCTATTCAGAAATGGGGGCCTTGAAAGGGCCGATTCCGGTTCCAGAATTCAGCGGCGATACGGGTGCGGCGCTTGCGACGCTCATTGCAAATTACCCACAGGTTGTCGCGGCGATCGTTTGGCCCGGCACCGAGGCGTTGCCGGTACAGAACGGGATGGCTGACTTCATGAGCAACCGAAAAATCGTCAACTTGGCGGACTTGCCGGCAATTCGGTGAAGGATTCGCATTGTCTTCCTTTGGCCGCCGTCACCGGCGGCCGACTTCATTGACAGCTCGCTGCGGCAGGAGCATCTTGCGCGGCGGCGCCTGAGAGCGCGACTCGCCTCGCAGCGAATCAATCAGCGAGTCCGTACCGCGTGAAGTCTTTGAAGTCTCACGCATTTCTCAACTCGTATGCGATCCGTCTCCAGCCGGCTACACGTCGCGAGAGCCGGTAAGAGTTGCTATCGTGAGCCGGGTATATGGCTCGCACAAGGCAAAACGTGCTGTTCGGCCATTGCCGCGGGTCCGGTCGCACCTCGAATCGGGCCAGGGCCACTACCGCTGCCGATTGCTTAGCTGGGAAATTAGATGGTTCTTTACTCAAAATTGATGCAACGCAAAATGGCAGCAATGCTTTTTGCTGGCGTGATCTTGTCAGTTCAAAGTTGCGGTGGCGGCGGTAGCGCCTCTGCTCCGCCAACCAATCCGCCCCCTCCAACTGCCGCAACCAGTTGGACCATCACCTGTCTGGACAACCAGTGCATAAGCATTACGGACAAGCGGCTCACTGCTGGCCAGGCATTCATGGTATCGACGTTGTCAGCGACCGGAACGGCTTTGGGCTCCTATAGCTTGACCGCCGATGCCGCCAATTCGATCAGTTTGCGTCCGAGCTCTTACGGCGAACTCATGCTGCTCAACGAAAGCGGCGGATTGACCGTATCCATTGCTCCATCGGGGTCCGGACAAAGTCCCATCATAAAAATTGCTGCATTCAAAGCCGTAACCAGCTTCTTGAAAACCTCCGGTTCAAACAATCTGCTCTTGAACCTGAACACGAATGCACTCGTCCAAAGTCCGTCTTATTCCATCGAGTTTTTTGATTCGACTCAGAAATCGCTGCAAACGTTGACTGGCATCACGCCGACCAATTCGATTTTGGCGATTGATTTGTCCGCCTTACAGCCGAGCGTTGCGACAGCCTACAACGGTAATGGGATATACGTCGTGTTGACGAACTCTCAAGGTCAGGCCTTGCCGGGGACCTACTACACGAACGCGAATGATATTGGCAGGCTCAATGATTTTTATAACGCCACCCAATTGCAGGGACAATTGGCCCTGAACGGCCAGGGTCTTGTAAATGTCGCTACGGACCTTGGATTCCTGTTATCGCCGAATGTGGATGTGCCCTATGTCTCGCGCTTTGCGAATGAAATCCCCTTTGCGCACACCCTGTCGATTACGCGATTTCTCGGCGGGTATACGCAGTCGAACGTTCAAATGCTATGCGGCAGTGCGGCGGGAACTACGACCTACGCGAGTTATTGCACTCCCACTTACGAGCCCTGGAGCCTGGACTATGTAGTTAATGCCGGATCTTCCGTCAAATATCAGACGGCGCTCATGCTGGATAGGATCTCCCCTTATATTAATGCGGGTTACTCGCCGAGCGATATGACCCTTGTACTCATCAATGTCCCGTGGGCCATAAGCTCGAGCGCCGCGCCGCAGAATGGTTCGGCATGCGCCCCCCAAAGTACCGGCGGCAGCTTGGGAGTATGGGGACAATGCAATCCGCCGGCGAGCTATAGTCAGTGGAGCACCGCAATAACTCAATTGGCCACTGATCTGCAAAGCACGTATCAATCCGGTGCCGCTGATTTCAATTTTGAAATTGGTGATGAATTCGACCAGGCGTCGACCTTCAACGGCCAATCCGCCGACTTTTACAGTCTTTATGAAGACGCCTACCAATCCGTCAAATCCGTTCTACCGGGGGCTCCGGTTGCCGCGGGCGATTTCACCCAACCCTGCTACGACTCCGCATCGACGGGTGCTCCGGGTTGCGTCTATGATTCGAAGGCCCTTCTCAGCCGCGAAATCGCCAATGGCGACAGCCCCTCTTACGTAACGCGCAGCTTGAATTCCTTTTGGGATACTAACCCGCATCCCTACCCATCGGCCGCGATTTCGGATGCGACGACATCATTCGCCTATGTCACCGCCGCCGCGACAAATCAACCCCCGGCGGAAGTTCACCAGTTTGGATTCTTGCACATGCCCTGGGGTGCAGCTGGCGGTACCTCAGTCGCATCGGTTCAGGCGAATTGGGAGTTTCAAACCCTGATGGGTCTCAAGAAAAATCTGCCCAATCTTTCGCGCGTATTCAACTGGGGCGGCTTTGCGACCATAAACGATGGGACCTCGCTCAATTTTCTTGAAGGGGCGGGGTACATCCGAACGATCATGGACAACCATCAAGGTGCGGAGCTGTTCATGCTGCCGGTTTCGACCGGCACTTTGCCCGCGGGAAATGAGGTCATGGCTGTAGCCATGGTCGAGGGCAACAGTTTTCAAATCATAGTCTCGAACGTGGATGTGGTCGCCAGCAATACCAATTTGACCCTGATGCAACCCGACGCCCCCACGCAATTGACCATCACCATTCCGGAGTCGTGGCTGGGCACGACAAACTGGAGCTACCTCCGTTACTCATCGGCTGTGGTGGACAATGTATTTGCCCAGATGAAAAGGGACTTTGCCAATGCACAGCCTCAGAGCATTCTCGACGCGAATTTTTCACAATGTGCCGTCTGCTTCTCCGACCCCTTGAGCATGGCCACGGATGCTGCAGTTGCCCGCACCATATTGATGAACAATTGGACGAGTTCCAGCAATTACGTGCAGACCATGCAGAACACGCTGAAGTGGAATTTGGTCGCTTCTGTGAATGCCGCAAAGCAATTGAACATTGACCAGAACGGCGTTACCCATGCCTTCAGCCAAAACGGGGGGACCCTGAAGGTCACCGTCGGCGCCAACGAAATGCTCGTGCTCAAGCCGAACTGATCGGAGGAGCTGTACGTCCGCAGCTGCACCGGAACGCCTGAGGCGCGCTATGATGTGTGCAATATTCGATTCTTGGGCGCCGCATTATGTCAGCACCTCCGGGGTACGCTCGGGTCAAGACAGTCGTCGCGGTCTTCAGCGTCCTCTGGACGGCCGCATGCGCAGTCATGTTTTGGTCTTTGCCCAACCACTCCGCGCTGGTTCTCTTTTTCCTGATTGTCGCCGCCGTGCCGATCGCGGCGGCGTTGGCTCTACTCATGGCCGCACGGCGCGCCGACAAGCTGACGGCACCACCGGGGCCGAGGCGCCGAAATACGGCAGCCGGCAAGGACAGAAATGCTTGATTCGAAGCCGTCTAGAACGGTGGCCAGCCGATAATCCGTTTCACTTGGCCTGACCTTTCTTGCCCTCTCCGAAGTTAGGATGTATCTGCCTGCAGGCCGCGACCAGATCCGGAGGAACCTCCGGCAATGGCTTGTCGGCCATCGGCGGCTGCTTCGTCCCGCGCATGATCGGATCAATGCAGTCCCTCCATAATCCGTAGCCTTCTTTGGCATCGCCCTTCACGAAGCCTGCACTCGTGCAGGCGGCGAGAATCTGTTCGCACGGCCCCGAAGCGTGTTCAGCCGACTGCCCAGCCCAAGGAAGCGCGAGCCCGATGACGAGGGCTAATAGCGTGGCTGGTGAATTGTGCACACGGCGCATCGTTCATCTCCCCGTTTCTCAAGCATCGGTCATCACGTCATTTCAATGGCTTGGCAAGGATCGCCCGTTGTGCGCAGCGCAGGCGCACCGGATGGGTTTTCACGGCGCAATTCATCGTTTGGATTCAAGAGCTTCTCGGCGATTTGAAGCGCGGAACACGCGTCTCGGAGCGTTGATCTTAGAAGTGTCCTAAGCTCACGCGTTTCGGGAATCGAGAAGGCGACTCCGCCGCTTCGGCCGCCGGATCTTGCCATTTCAGTCTCCGCCCTTTCGGCGGCGACGCTGGCAGCCATCACTGCCTCGATCTCAGGCGGATCGAGACACGTCAGCCGGCCTAGCTGCGTGCGAAGCAAATTGATCTGATTGCGGCCTGAAATCAAGGGAAGTTTGCCGCCGGAGAGAATGCCCGAATTCTCCTCGTAGTGCCCGCGCAGCGCCGCAAGGCTGATGGTTAGCGCACTCCGAAGTCGCCGCGCCTCGCCGCGTACTCGATCGCCTTGAGCGCGGAGCGAAAACACTCGGGCGCTCAGGATGATCGCAGCCATACCGCAAAGCTGGAAAAAATGTTCAAATGTAGTCGACCACATGCTCCACCCCGCAGCAAATTTCACCAGATGACGCAGATAAGGTTCTCACCGATTCCAAGGCGTTAATCATCGCCTTGCCTTCGTTGGCGGATCTTACACCGGGTGGGGGATCAATCGTGGGACGGCGGATGCCGATCGGAATCCGTGTGAATCAAGCTAAAGGAGAGGGCGGCCCGGCGCGACCTTTTTACGATCGTATGGGGCGCGACGCCGGCCGTGCTTCCATCAGGGGCAGTTGTAGATTCCCCCCACGTTCGTGTATTGCAATGCATTGTCGAAGTTTGCGGGCGCTCCGGCCGACTGGTCGATCAGCCAATAGAAGCTGGAGCTTTTATTGTCGATCACGTAGCCGGTTTGCACGGTTCCCGTCGCCGCGGGGAGTGCCATCCACAGGCGCCCTGGGAAGGCGGGAGTCGTCGCGTCTTGAATCCATAGGCTCGGCGCGCTGGAACCGTTGATCTGCCACGACAGGCTCGCGTTCATTTGATTCGACGAGTTGCAGCCGACTTTGGACACCGAGGTATAATACTGCCGATCGCGTGAGAAGCCGGATGGGCGCGTAACTGGTGCCGCCGCCCGCGGCGCTGGCTTGAACCAGAACGGTGTAGTTGTCGCTCAACGGCAGGGCGGCGTCGGCCAGTGATATCGACAGGACGGTGACCTTCGACGTTTTCGTCGAGGTGAGTTTCACGCTTGCCGGGGTAAAGGAATATGTCACCCCGGGAGGCAAACCGGTCAGCGTCAGGCTTACCTGACCGGTGTAACCGCCAAAGGAATTCACATAGACATTGTCGGTTTTCGCGCTGAGCGCGGCGAAGGTAAGCGTCCCCAATGCCGGCGCCACCTGAACGGACGGGGTCGTCGGCAGCAGGCCGTAGACGGCGACCTGGTTCGATCCGGAGGCGACATACACCTTGCCGTTGGCAACCGTCGGGACGGAGTAGCGTCCCTGGGCCCCAAGAGTGTCCCTTGTCGGCACCTGCGCCGAGTTCCAAAGAAGCGTCAGGTGACCAGCGGAAGGAACCGCGTTATATGCAGAGACAATCGCGGTGCCGTTCTTCTGATTCGTAGCGGTCCAAAGAATTCCATCGGCGCCGCCGTTTGCCGACACGGCCACAGCATTTAAATAATAGTTGGTGGGGGTATCCGCGGACGTCTGCGTGAACGTGTTCCCCGAAACCTGCCATGACATGAGTTCGGCGGCGTTGCCAAAACTATAGAAATATGAGGTGCCGCTCGGGTTGTTCCAGAACGCGGTGTCACTGCCTTGCAGCCATCCGTTCTGAGCACCCCGGGTATCGGCGCAGGTTCCGCCCTCTGCGGGAAGAGTGGGATAATTATTGGTACCCCAGAAATATGGCGGGGTCTGCGTTTGCAGCGCCTGATCGAGTTGCAGCGTATAAACCTTGCCCTCCTTTCCGCCGCCAAGCAGGAGATTCGTCCCGGCGCCCGGAATGATCATCGGGCCCGCTGATGCAAGATCCAGATCGAGCGTATTCAGGCAAGTCGAGTCCGGATCCTGGTAGGAGCCGGCGACGGACAGCGTCCCGGGGTTCAACTGAACGAAGCTCTCCGAATAATCGGCCATTGCCCACTTTCTCCGCGTTGGCGGTCATGGCGTACACATAGGTGCCATCCGACGCCAGGCCGCGCCCGCCCTGCCAGATGGATGCGCCGATTCCGCCTGCCTCCCCATTGAATGTCCCGACCAGGTCGAGCGTCTTCGCATCGTACGCAAGCACCATCCCGTAATAGGGATTCGAGGTCAGTGTCGTCAGGTTGACGCGGAAATCCGCGTGCGAGGCAAGGGCCACATAGACCGTGCCGTTCAGCAGGAGCAGTCCGGCGCGCTGCAGATTCAAAATCGGATTGAAGCCGGCCGTCGTGATCGGAACCGGGCCGCCGAATTTCTCCGCTCCGGTGAACAAGCCGAGCGCATGCAACTGCCACGCAACCGTCTGGCTCGCGGTATTCCACAGGTGCGTCAGCACGTAGATCGTGTTCGAACCCGGATCGATGACCGGCGTGGAAAAGATACCATTGAGCGAAACGCCGCTTCCGCCCTTGAAGAGAAATTCGGACGACGGAACACCCGCCCCCAGGTTGACGCTCCAGAGAGGCGCCGCCGATGTCGCCGGATTGTCGGCATCAAACGCATAGACGGTGTTGCCCATCGTGGCGATATAGACGACATTGTGCGCACCGCCATCTATGACGAGGCCGGGAACATAAAGAGGCTGCGCAAAAACCTCCTCGTCGACCGGATAGGCAAACAGCCTCCCGAATGTGGCGGAGGAGACGTTCGATGGCGTGAGAATCGATTCGCCGAGGTTGGCTCCCGACCGGCTCATGTCATAGTCCTGCGTCAGTACGCTGATTTGCGCTTTCGCAGCAGGCGCTGCTGGCATCGCCAGCACCGCAAAGACGACGGAAATCGCGCAGCGCGTGATGCTTTTCATTCGGTTTCTCCACATGTCCCATCGGGGCGAATTTTCTGCGCCGGCACAGGAACCGGCCGTAGGGTTGCGAATCTGTCCGCGAAGCCCTTTGAGTTCAAAGCATACTCTGCATTGGATGTCATTTTGAAGCCGTAAGAGTAACTAGCCGCATTGGGCAACCGCTTATGTGAGATTTCATCGCGCGCAGTAAACATATTTCGGGAATTGCCGCTTCTCGGGGGAGAAAACCGTGGCATCGCAATCGCGGAAAGGGCTGAGTGCGGCGGTTGCTCTTGCTTTCCCTGAAGTTCTCTTCATGGCGTAGTCACGCGTGAATCGACGTGGACGATTCATCGAAGCACGCCGGTCGCTGGCCGTTGATTAGATCGTCAAACAGCCTGTTCCAACGCGGCAACAGTACCTTTTTCAAATCATAATATTTGACTGCGGTGGTGCGCGCCGCGCTTCGCAACGGTTGCATCCGGTCCGCCTGTCCCAGCGCGGCTTCGATGCGGTTGGCGAGCGCCTTGGGGGCAAAAAAATCGACCGTCAGCCCGTTGATTCCATCTCGAAGTACCTCGAGCACCGGCGGGGTGCGCGAACCGACTATGAGGCAACCGCACGCCATCGCTTCGATGAACGACCAGGACAGCACGAATGGGTAAGTCAAGTACACGTGAGCCGATGAGACCTGCAGCAGGTTCAGGTACTCGTGATACTCGAGCATGCCGACGAAATGCACGCGCGACAGATCGATCTTGGCGCCGAGCTCCTGCAGCATCATCTTTTTGAAGGTGGATTGCGGCGGCGGAGGTGTGCCGTAACTGACGCCATCGCCGCCTGCGATCACGATTTGGGCGCGCTTGCGCCGGCGCAGCAGTTGGGGCAGCGCGCGCATGAAGGTATGAAAACCGCGATAGGGCTCGAGATTGCGCGACACATAAGTAACCACTTCGTCGTCGCGGGTAAGCACCCGGCCTGTTCCCGGCAACTTGAACTTGGCTGTCCGATTTGGGCGGGCGATATCGGTATCGACTCCCTCATGAATTGCGCTGATTCGTGATCGCATCTCGGGCGGATAGAGACTGCGCTGCCAGCGCGTGGCGGAGTGGCCCCAGTCGGCAGCTTCGAAGGAGAGCAGGTTGGTGGCATTGCGCACGCGCAGGCGCGACGGGTCCTGGAAGATCGACACGAACTCCGGATCGAAGCCCACGTCCACGCCGCTCGAGTGATAATAGAATTCGAAATTCGCGAGCAGCGGCACCTCCGGAAAGACGTCCTTGACGAACATGGTTTCGCCCCAGCCGCTGTGGCCCACGATCAGATCGGGTCGAAATCCCTGGTTGCGCAGTTCCCGGCACTTGTCGGCTACGGCCGCGGCGGCATAGATCGCACGGTCGATTTCGACCGAATAGGCGTGGCAGTTGATGCTTCCGCGCTGGTCTTTGGGATAAGTGATCTTTTGAACGCCCGGCATGGCGTTGGTGTTCGGTTGAGTAATGAAGTAGAGCTGATTGCCCGGCTGGTTAGCCAGGTGCCTGAGCAGGTGCACATACTGCGCGGGAAAATTCTGATGTATGAACAGATAGTTCATCGCTTGAGAGCGGCCTGGCCGCTCGGCTTACGCCGGCCACAACTTGCATGGACAAGAATGGGTTCGCTTGGCGGCCGGCTCACGAAATGCGATTTTTAGGAGCGCTGCGTAGAGCGCGTGCCGCGGTCGGCTTTGCCGGAGGCATCGGCCGGCTTGACGCGCTTGACGGACCTTGGCGCGTTGTCGAATTCCTTGGCTGCGCCGTTCAGGGGTGGGCCTTCTGCATCGCGATAGCGGCCAAACGTCGGCGTCTTGATGCCCGGGCGCGGAGGCTCGACTTTGCCGGGCACGGCGGCCGCCTTCGGACGCTTGACGATGCGAATCTGAATGCCCTCGAGGGGATCATTCGCCACCGTCGAACGGCAGGGGGCGCCGTTGCGCAATGGACCGACGGTGACGCCCGACCGATAGTAGCCGGAATATTCACAGTCGTAAGAGGACGTTTGGGGGCTTGGCTTGAGCCGCATCGCAAAACCCACCAGCGGCACGGACATGCCTTTGGTGCCGCATATTTGATCATCGCTGAGCCATGGGGTTTCAAACCCAGTGCCCGTGAGTCCCTTGTACTCGATGTCGTGCGCGGCGAGGTCCTTGAGCGGCTCGATCGAGAAGGATTCAATCCAAAGCCCGGGAGCCACGCGTCCTGCCCAGGGCGCATCGGCAAAGTTCACATCGCCTTGAGAACGGATGTGCGTCTTGATTTGAAGCGGTACGGTCTGAGCATCGGCCGCGGGAACGACGTCTGATTTCGACTTCGGTGCGGCCGGTGCGGGAGCGCCGGCTTCAGAAGCTGCGGCAACGGGAAGTTTGACTGAAATGTTCTCAGATTGGGTCGGCACCGGGGCCGCGGCTTGCGCGCGACCTTCCAGCCGCTCCACCGCGATTGCCAGCGTTTCCCCGATCGAGGAGCGAACCGATGTCAAAATCAGAGTGGCGCCGGCACCGTTGACCTTGGCGACGAGGACGTCACCTTGCGCGAATAGCCACGTCCCCTCGGTGCCTGGCCCGGCAACGAATTCCACCTGCTCGGAGCGCACGCCGGGACCCAAACCTACATGCATCGCGGGTAAACTCAATTGCCCCGCGGGGCGCTCGGCAGTCGGGGCGGCCGCCTTGACGGAGAAGAGGTACAAGCCGGTCGGAAGAGGAAGGAGTTGCACCGATGCGCTCAGCCCTTCTTCCTTGGCAGATTCGTCGACGGAAGATTTCATCGCTTTTAACCCCTTTGTTTTATCCATCTTAGCGTCATCGCCTTTGATCGATTGCGTCGTTTGGACATAAGCCCGCGGGTTTCGATGCTCGGCGGCGCGGCCCAGCAGGCGGTCATTGATTTGCCGCGAACTTAGATCCAGCGGCAGCAACATCCCAAGACCGGCTGCACGCAAGCGTTCGGCAATTGCTCCCAGATCGAACGCGACCACCGGCAGTCCCGCAGTCAGCGCGTAATCGAGAGTGTAGCACCAAGTCTCGGGCCATACGGAGGGCAAAAATGCGATATCGAGCCGCTCGCGCCGAAGCAGATGCGGCGCCTCGATTTCGCTGTAGCGGCCGGTGATGAAAACCTTTCCCGTCTTCAGCAGGGACTTGTCATTTTCCGTGTAACCGATCACCACGAATTCCAGAGGCAGGCGGCGCGCGGCCGCATCTCGCGCGCAACCGAGAAGTACCTGATAGCCTTTGTGTCCACCGATCGCGCCGATCAGGCCCACGCGCAATGTATTCGCGCGCGGGGAGGGCGCCGTCTGCGGCAGCGGCGTGAAGGGCGGCGCATGCGGCTGCACTTCGATATCCAGAGCGGGAAAATAATTTTTAAGGCGCGAAGCGGTATCGGCAGATGGCGCCAGCACGCGGCGCGCTTCTCCCAACCAAGCGGCGCTTCGGGCTCGAAGCGCCGGGACCAATAGGCCCCCCCCAGACGCGAGCCATTCTTTCGGACGCAGGAGCGGCACACCGACACTGCAGGTTCGCCGCAATAGCGGCCGCTTCCGTCGATGAGCGTCACGCGCGGGCAAATCCACGAATAGTCGTGGACGACGACGTCGTAGGGAACGCCCAGGGCGCGCACCGCGTCGATGACTCTCGCATCGAGGTCCAGAAAGTGATGAACTTCAATCTCCTCGATGCGCAGACAGCCCAACACCTTGATCAATTCGGGCAGGTCCGCCGGGATTGCATAGCGAAGATTCGGTGCGTCAATCGCATCGGTCGATAACTCGCAAAGGCGCGCGTCTCCCGCTTTGTGCGGCTTGAGCACGAGCGGCAATAAACCCCGCTCGCGGATCTGCCTGCCGCGCTCAGCAACGAAACGCTCAACTCCCCCCTCCAACGCCAGCGTTACCAGCAGGGCAAATCGTCCCTCGAAGGCGGTCAATCGACGTTCGTCGAGCCTGCGTCGAACCGGGCGCAGCGCGCCTTGCCTCAGAAAATCCCTGATGAAGCGATCGTAGCCCGGATAGCGCATATTGAGCAGGCGCTGGCTGCGATCCAGCAGCGCCACGCGGCGCGCCCCGAAGGAGAGGGCGCCGGCGTGGTAGACGTACACATCGGCCGCGATCCGATGCGACCAGCCAAATTCACGCGCACGCAGACAAAAATCAACTTCCTCACCGTATCCCGTGCCAAATGCGCGCGCGTCGAGCTCGCCGACGTCTTTAAGGCAGTCGCGACGTATATATAGACAGAAGCCGACGCCGACCGGAATCTCGACGGAGGTACCCGCGTGCGTCGATGCGGCGAGCCTGTCCAGCGCCGCCGCTTCCTCAGGGTCGATCGAGGATCCCAACTCACGGGGGTAGCTTGCAATCGATCCGTTGTTGCTGAAAGGAGTGACGGTCCCCACACGGGATGCGCCATAGGCTGCGGCGCGCAATCGCTGCAGCCAATCACCGAACACCAGCGTGTCCGAATTCAACAGCACGACGTCGTTGGCGGATGGCATCGCGAGCGCGCGATTGACCGAGCCGACGAATCCTAAATTCTTTTCGTTGCGCAACAGCGTCATGCGGCCGGCGGCCGCCAGCTCATCGAGGGTCGCGGCGAGCGCGGCGTCCTGCGTCGCGTCGTCTACCACGATCACCCGCGCATGCGCTCCGATGGTGGCCAGTACGGCATCGATGCAAGCGAGCGTCTCCTGCCCGCCGCCATGCACGGGGATGAGGACGTCGATCGGTGCTGCGCGCCTTGAGGAAGCACGCCGAGCGCGCACGGCCGGTGAGACTTCTTTTCGCCAGCGCGCAAGCGGGGCGCGCTTCAGATTTCGGATTCGCAGTGCGCGGTTCAGCAGGAGCGGTGTGTCCGGCAAGGGCTGCCAGCGTCCGTCGGGCAGTTGGGCCGCGATGCGTATGCGACTGCCTGACAGGCCGGCGCTGCGCGGTTTGATCCGGAACGGCCAGCGAAGCCCTGGGATAGCGATGTTTTGTGTTCTCGATCGATGGCTGTGTCCATCTTCATCCTCGAAGCTGAGCTGCACCGGCTGTGTGGGTAGCCAACCAAGGCGTGCCCAGCCGGAGATTTGATTGCCGTCGCTTTCCGCGCGGCCGTCCAGCGCGAAATCCAACGGTAAGCGGCGTCCGCCGCCCAACAGCGGCACACCTTGACTGCTGACGCTGAGGATCGCGTCCCCCGTCACCTGCGGTACCTGGAAGCTGAATAGGGTTCGCCCGTCTCGGCGCTCGGCCGTGACGAGAGGTGCGAATTCGGTTTCCCCGAGGCGGATTTGCAGGGTATCGATGGGTTCCGCGATCAGCTCGCCGTGGAACTCCAGTGTGGGAGAAAGGCCGATCCATCCGGGAGCGTGCACGTCCGGAATATGCAGGACTTGCCCCGCCTCGCGGGCGAGCAGACTGTCCGGAGTCAGACTGTGCTCCTTCAAGGCCAGATCGAGATGCCGCCTCGCATCATCCGTTCGCCGCAGACCCAGGTATGCGCGTACGGTGAGTGCGGCGACGTCGGCATCCGGTGCGCCGATCGTCTGCAGCACGCGCAGAGCGGCGTCATGATCGCGATCTTCGAGCGAGAGCAATCGAGCGTAGATCGGTGCGAGCGCCTCGGCGGCGTCCGGGCGCGTGCGCCAGGCTCGATCGATCAAACGTATCGCGGCCTGGACGGAGTCGTTCTGCAGCGCTAGGCGGATTGCTTGCAGATCACGGGCGAGCGCACGATCCGTGCCGCCTAGGAGGTCATGTGCCAATGCTCGGAGCGCTGAGGCGAACACGATTGATCGGTACGAACGACCCCGGTCGAAGGCGACCGGGGCGGCCCGATTTGCAGCTAGCGCTGTTTCAGGTTGCAGCTCTACGCCGTGTGCCAGCGTGATTCAAAGACTACGAATGCCGCAGTCTTAGCCCTTGTGCGTCGTGACGTCAGTCGAGTGCAGACTGGTGAAGCCCTTCAGCTCCACGGTAGTTTGTCCGCCATCAAGACTGATGTAGGTGTTGCCGTGGCTCACGCTGACATCTCCGCGGCTTTGCAGGTAGCTCATCGACTGACCTTCCAAATAAAGCTGATCGTGGCCCGACACAAAGTTCGTGATGACATCCCTGCCGCCTCTTTCGATATCGAACACGTTTTGGCCTCCGCTACCGCCCGTCATGGTGGCCTGGCCCGACCCGCCGATGAACAGGTTATGGCCGGTTCCGCCCGTCATGTTGGCCTGGCCCGAGCCGCCCACGAACGTGTCGTTGCCGCCGGTGCCGCCGCGCATGACAACCGAACCCGAGCCGCCGATGAACTGCGTGCAGTGATCTCCACCGACCAGCGTCGCGTTGCCGCTGACAGCAATTTCTTGGTAGACGTAGCCGGCGTCGTGCCGACCGCCATCATCGCCGTAGGTGCCGTAGCTGCTGCCGTGCCGGCCGCCGTCGTGCCGCGCGTCCGAGCCGACTGGAACCTTGAGGAATTCGAATTTTCCGCCTACCACGGTGGCGCTGCCGAATGCGCCATAGACCGTTGCGTGGCCTGCCTCGGAAATCGTGTCGCTACCCCGGCCCAAATTGATCGTGTCGTTCCCGATCTTCCCGGAGTTGTTCTGAACGATGGTGCCCGAACCACGCAGCGTGAGGCTGTCGTTGCCGCCGCCGACCGTTATGCTTCCGTGCCCGTCGATCGTGATCGTGTCGTTGCCATTGCCGGCTACGACGGACCCGTTGCCGTAGATGTGGACGCTTGCATTGCCGCCACCCGAAATGCTTACAAATGCCATAATTATTCTCCCTGCAGGTCAGGCGTGAAACACAAAGCGAACACAATTTCTTCGGACTGGTTCGCGCTTTGACACTAA
This sequence comes from uncultured Gammaproteobacteria bacterium, assembly GCA_963837045.1. GTDB lineage: Bacteria > Pseudomonadota > Gammaproteobacteria > Steroidobacterales > Steroidobacteraceae > Bog-1198. The sequence goes on along the minus strand of CAWIMA010000008.1, from coordinate 93,735 downwards.
GGGAAACCCCTTATTGGCGATGACAATAGCAAAGCGTGAACTGCACCACAATTACAATTTGACATATGGGCGCAATTTATTGAACTTTTTTGGGTGAAAAAAAATCTCCGTCAAATCAATCCGATGGCAGGATTCAATAAAGCTCTCTATAAGCGCATCTGCTTGATTGCGCGCACCCGGTTGGCGCGAACTCAAGACTGTAAATTGATTTGTGCGTGTAAGCGACTGAAAATCCGCGAGTTCCTGCAGGTAAACGATCGATCTGATATGTCGGGATGACTGTCTGGATGACATTGCAGACTTGAGTGTCTAAATTGGTTTTCCCCTGTAACTTCCGGAAAGTCCTCAAATTTATGCGCATAAGGTCAAGCTCCAGTTGCGGCCACGGATGATCTGGGTGAAACCGCGTCGATATTCACTTGGTACAAAATGGGGCGAGGTTATGCAAATGCCGCGCCCCGCGCCGGATTGCGCGAGCTAGGATAGCCGCCTGCCCGGCAATCACAGAGAAATTCATGGCGCGGCGGGCAAGACAATGCAGAAATCACAGAGTCAATTCAGCGTCAGCAGTTTGGTACGCTCGGCGCGTTTTCCCGCCGTGGGCTTCAAATCGCACGAGGCATTTCAAGCCTATTTGCGGGACCACCAATCGGGGTTGGACGCTCACTACACGTACGAACTCTCGCTGGCAACGCAAGACGCCTTTGTGACTTGCAAGGGCACTTGCGCTCCCTGCCTACGTCCGTCGACCTTCGTGTCTTCTGCGCAGGATGGGGAGAAGATGCGAGATGGGCGCCGCCTGCCCAATTGGCGCGAGCAAATGCGCTGCGACTGCGAAGATCGCCTGATCGGACGCCAGCGCGCGCTGATTCATTTCCTGCAGGCCACGGTGCTGACACCCTGGACGCATTTGCTCTTGTTCGGGCCGCCCAGCGAAGCGGATCGCCGTCTCGCAAGCCTGGCGGATGCGACAACACGGGTACCGCGCTTGCGGCGCTTGGCCGCATCCGTGAATGGACCTGCGTCGCCGCTTCTCGATGCGCCCAGTGCCAAATTCCACGCGGTCGTCTCGCAGGATTACCTGCAATTCGTGCCTCCACTGCAGGCCGCCGTGGAGGAGATCTTTCGCGTGCTGGTACCCGGAGGAAGATTCGTTTTTACGATTCCGTTTCACTTCACCGAAACTACGTCGGAATTTATCGCAAAGGATGTTCTCTCATTTGCTCCCGAAACGCCGACGGAGTTTCTCGGAGCCGGACATAAGCTCGGGTGGGATTTGCTTTCCTTGTTGATGCAGGCGGGATTTCGGGATGCAGCCGCCTATCTGTACTGGTCAGAGGAACTCGGATATCTGGGAAGCATGAATTTCCTCTTCAAGGCCGTGAAGTGATCGGCCGGTTCGTGTATCCGCGTCTCGAATCGCACTTCCGCCCGCCTCGGAGCTCGCGCTAGCCGGCAGGTCGCACCTCTCGCTTTTTCCTGTCGCCCAATCGCGACGTGCATGTCGAATATTGACCGACATTGTGTTGAGGCGTTTAATGCGCGCTGCGCTGCTCGGTAGGTAACGCAACGAGCGAAAATTCAAGGGCGGCAGCCAATGAACATGATCGCAAGGTGCTTGGCGGCACTCATATGAATCCCCTTCGTATCGTATTTGTCGCCGGCGCGTTTCTCTGCATGAGTGCGCTCACGCTCGGCATCGGCGCTTGCGGCGGCGGCGGCTCGTCCCCGGCGCCGCCACCGGTGGCTCTGCCGAGCTATACGCTGACCGCCAGCGCCTTAAGTCCGACTCCGGTCACTGCAGGAAACGCGGCCACGTCCGCCATCGAGCTCACTCCGGCCCATGGCTATACCGGCAGCATCAGCCTTTCGTGCAGCATGAGTGGCGGCGGCATCCATGCCCCGAGTTGTTCAATCAGCCCATCGGCGGTGACGATCAGCGGCGTCAATCCAGGCGCCTCCAAGCTGACCGTGACCACTTCGACCAGCACTCCCGGCGGCAGCTACCCCATCACCGTGACCGCCAGCGACGCCAATAAATTAGCGCCCAGCAACGGGCCTCAGCCGCTGACTTTGACGGCGGCGGCCGTGATCCAGCACGTGGTGATCATCTTTCAGGAGAACCGCTCCGTCGACAATCTGTTCCATGATCCGGTGCTCATCGCGCGCGGCGCCGACATCGCCAGCAGCGGCATGAATTCAAAGGGCCAGACCATCCCGCTCAGCCCCATCGATCTGGGCACAGCCGGCTCCAACCCTACGAATTTCGACCTCGGCCACAAACATGCCGACTTCGTCGCCATGTACGACAACAGCAAGATGGATGGCGCGGATCTGACCGGATGTGCTCCGGCCGCGAGTTGCCCTGCCAATGCGCAATTCCACTATGTCACGCCGGCCGATGTTCAACCCTACTTCACGTTGGCCGAGCAATACACGTTCGGCGACCGCATGTTCCAATCCAACGAAGGTCCGAGCCTTCCCGCGCATCAGTTCATCATATCCGGCACGTCGGCACCCACGGCGACGAGTCCTCTGTTCGATGCCGATAATCCAGTGGGGTCTCCGGCCGGATGCATTGGCGCCCCGACGAATACGGTGGTCATGGTCGATGCCACCGGGAGCGAAACCAATTCGCCTCCCGAGTTTCCCTGCTTCGAACATGCCACACTGACCGATTACCTCGATGCCAAGCGTGTGTCTTGGAAGTACTACACGCCGTCCGCCGGTTCCATCTGGACGGGGCCGGTTGCCATCAGGCACATGTGCCTGCCGCAGACCGTCAGCGGCGCGCTCGCCTGTACGGGCAGCATATGGTCCAATGTGATCATTCCGCAATCGCAGGTCCTCACGGACATCGCCAAGGGCCAGCTGGCCCAGGTGACCTGGGTCATTCCGGACGGCAAGAGCTCCGATCATGCCCTCCTCAATGACGGCAGCGGACCCTCCTGGGTGGCCTCGGTCGTCAACGCGATCGGCAACAGCGCGTATTGGGACAACGTCGCCATCATCATCGCCTGGGACGACTGGGGCGGCTGGTACGATCACGTCGCGCCCAAGGTCATCAACGACGGCGTCAGCTGGGGCTCGGGATACGTCTACGGCTTCCGCGTGCCGCTCATCGTGGTTTCACCCTACGCCAAGGCCGCTTACATATCCCACGTCAACCACGACTTCGGCAGCATCCTCAAGTTCATCGAGACTACGTTCGATCTGCCCTCGCTCAATTTCGCCGACGCCAACGCCGACGACCTGAGTGATTGTTTCGACCTTACCCACACGCCCCTGACCTACAGCGTCGTTCCCGCACCGGTCGCCGCCGCCCACTTTCTCAACGACAAGCGTCCGGCCACCGATCCCGACGATGATTAGGCTACCGGAATTCGGGACGCCCGATGACGGCGTCAGGCAGCGAGGAAACGCCCTGAATCGCTGGCATGCGTTGGCGGGGGCCGTCCTCGTCGCTGCGTGCTTGCTGCAGCCGGCCGCAGCCGCGGAAAAGCCAAAGCTGGGCATAAACTACAATTGGTACCAGCTCAGAGCCGATCAGATACCCGAATGCGACGAGCACCCGGCCTGGGTGCTGTGGGGCGGCGGAGTCGTTCAGCAATACAACGACCCGAAGATACGTGATGCCGTTCGCGGGCAGCTGGCACAGATGCACGGCGCGGGCTTCGTTTCGATGCGGATTATCCTGCATGCGTCCCATCTGCCGGCCGATCACAAGGAAGGTCTGATACACACGGTATCGGGCGACATCTCAAGCCAGGACCAGGACAATATTCGCAATTTTGTCGGCGATGTGGCTGCCGCGGGCTTCCGCAGCCTGGAGGTCGCGTTTGGCTTCCAGCAGGAAGGCAAGATATTTTGCAAAGTCAATGTTTGGGGTGATTGTTTCGATCCGGCCCGCACGGATGCAAACTGGCGCTACATCGATGGTGCAACGGCGCTGGTGAAGAGTTCGGCGCACGCGATGTCGCTTCGATTCGACCTGAATAACGAAGGATGCGTCGCCCCTTCGATGCCGGCGAGCACGATTGCGAATGCGAAAAAGTACCTGTCGACAATCGCCTCCCGCTTCCGTGAAAAGTACGGCGATGATGAGTGGCTGATCTCCTGCCCCGATTCACAGAGAGGGGTAAGGCTTGCGGCCATGCTCGAAGGATTGCGCGAGTCCGATTTGAAGCCGAAATTCGTCGAGATTCACACTTACAAGGAAGATCCTGATCATGTGCGGGAGGTGATTACGACGGCGAATGATATGGCCGCTCAAATCGACGCGAAGCTCATCCTGGGAGAGCTTCGCTACCACAGCGCGATCCAGGAGAAAGTGATCCACGAATTCATCCTGAACCATCCGAACAACCGGATCGTGGAGATTCTTCAGTGGCCGCATGCGGCCTCGGGGAAGTGTCCGATCGACGTGCAGCCGCCATACGATCCCGGGCCGTATAGCCAGGACTAGAAATTGCCCTCGCGCATGGGCTCGTGGAATCGCGCAGCGCCCGATGTCAGGGGCGCTGAAAGCGGGAGGCGAATTCCACGATCGCCTTTCCCTCACTGCCGAGTTCGCCGGTGACGTCGCTGATTTCCGCCAGTTCACCCTCTTTCAGGTAGAGTCCTCCGTCCTGGGCGGCCAGGTCCGGGGCCGGCAATACGATGTCATATTCGGACTCGAGCAGCTCTCGATCAGCCTGCAGCCGCTGAGATGCCTCCAGCGCGGCCTCTCGCCCGAATATGAACCCTGACGGGCCGAAAAACCGCCGCATCTTCCGCAGCGCGGAGAAATACCGCTCACGGTCATCGGGGCTCTTGGCGACGTTATTCGCGGCGAGCACCGCAATCAACGCCTTCGAGCTCAATGAAACGTTGCGCAGTTCAGCTGGCGGAATTTTGTCGTCGGGGAATCCGATGTGACGCAGGAATCGCTCGACAAGATTGTTAGACGGATGGTAGTTGAGAACGCTCACCATTTTCCCGGTCTGCCGCAGCTTACCGATCAGGTTCGCATATCCGAAATTCAAGTTCTGCCGCCGCAGGAAATCATCCGGACCTTCGCGCTCGAACCTGCCGACGTCCTTGACCCGCTGGTTATACGCAGAGGCGATCCGGCCGAAGTGCTCGCGGCAGGCCACGATCAATTCCACCGATACCGGTTCATTGAACTGTTGAGTGAGCGCCTCGATGAACCGGCGGATGCCCGGTCGGCCGAAAAGCGCCTCTGAGCTGATCACCACATTCCGATCCGACGCTGCGAATGCGCGACCGAGCTCGTCCAGCAGTTTCCTGGGATCCGCCTTGACGGCGTCCGATCGATTCTTATCTGCGAAAAAATTCACGATCAGATTATTGTGAGACCCGCCTCGCGAAAGTCCGACTTGCGGATACAAGACGACCGAACCGTCGTGGGTCAGCAAGGCATGCTGAATCGCGCTCGTTCCGGTCTTGGCCGGTCCGACATGGATGTAAAGGGTTCTCACGGCGCGGACTCCAATTAGTAACTTACGTCACCGGATAGGACGCTCTGATATATGCGCTCACACGCAGCGACGGCACGCCCTGTAAGCATCCAGGTGTCACTGGGGACCAACAGCTCTCTGTCCGGAAGCTGGTCCCGCAATACATTGAGAAAGCATGACTCGTACTTATTTCTGAAGGCGGCGATAACCGAGTGCTCGAAAAACCCGCCGGTGAGCCTCAGGGGCTTCATTTGGTGGCGTATTGCGGCTGCGAGGGCATCGACTTCGCCGCGTATATCGTCCGCATTCCTCTTGCGGAGAAACAGGGTTCTAATATTATGAAATCTCAGCTGCCCATTGAATTCCGCAATGGCGTTCAGCGCCCGGATGATTTCGACAATCTCCAGTTTCAGCGACGCGTTGACAGAGGCGTTGATTATGCCCGACAGCTCTATGCCCAACAGCTCGAGAAGCGGGGCGAGTATGGTATCTCTCTGCAGGGCGGCGTTGTAATCGATGATGGTGATGTTGCTTTTGCCGAATACGTCCGCGTACAGATCGAGTACAACGCATGGGTTGACTATATTGCTGGCAAATGGCCGCAAGATATGCGGCAGGACGAACTCGTGGAAGGAAATCCTCGAGCCGTGCTTTACCGCCTCCTGCCACCAACTTGGCAGCATGTCGATATGATTTCTATAATAATAAATGATCCTCACGTCGGCCGTTGCGAGAGACTTTTGGAGTTTCTGTATTTCGCCTGAATTCAGGCGATCGAAGTTCTCGCTTGACATAAAGTTGACTTCGCCGCTGAGAAACGGAGCCAGGTATTCGTCAAGCTGTCGTTGTTCAAGGGCCCTTACTTTCTCGACCGCCTCGTGTTGTCCAAATTGTCCGCTGAAACCAAAATTCGGGTAGTTCACTCCAAGGCGAAGCAGACGTTCCCTGTTCTCGAAGAAAACCTTCTGAATGAAGGTTGACCCGGTCTTGTGCGGTCCAATATGTAGATATAGCTTAGTCATATTCGCTGTGAGGGCCGACGAGTAGAATCACCGAATGCAAACCACTGGTTCAATGTCACACACCTGCTAGCGTCGCAAGACGACCTCGAAATCCGGTTCATATAATATCTTTCCGTCCGCCGCACTTGTCCGGACGCAGAAGTCGACGAGTGCGGACTCCACGCCGGCCTGCCTCTCGTTCAGGCCTTGACCGCGCTGCCACGCTTCGCGCCTTACGGCGAAGGCCGCGCTGGTGACGGCATCGATGCGTCTCGGATGCAGGAATGCCTCGGAAGAAGGGTCGGAGCCCAGGCCAATCGCCTCCGAATGCCCGTTTATCAGCATGACCCCGGCATTCTCGAGCACGCCATCCGCTCTGAGGACCTTTGCGCCGACCATGGCCAGGCTTTGATCGGCCTGGAACGCGGCGAAAATCATCTCAGGCCAGTTGCCGGACGGTTCTGCGGCGCCGGCCAGGAAAACGATGATATCTCCGCGGGCGAATTCGGCGGCTCGATTCCGCACGGCAACAGGGTTGGAGCGTTCATCCGCATGGAAATAGCGCAAATTGCGGGCGACAAGAGGCAATAAGAGCGCCTCGTCACAAATTCCGCCGTCGAAGAGCACGACTTCGAATGCGATATTGGATTGGAACCGGCAAATGCGGTGCAGGGTGTTGTAAATGGTCTCGAGCGAACCCGCTGCTTCTACGCAAATGGTCAATTGGGGGTCCGAAGGCATGCTGAACTCGATCGGAGGGAACCTGGAAGTCATATCCTCGATTGCGCCGCGCAATGTTTTCAAACTTCCCGGGGCCTTGCCTGCTGCGGTGGCGTTCGCAAGCTGGACGAAAAAGTCCCCGATCGTGCTAAACAGATCCGCTGCCGCACGCTGATCGGCGGCCGCGCGGTCGGCCCCCAACGCGGCGGCGGAGTTCAAGAGCCGCGCATCGCTTTCCAGCTCCGAGAGCTTTTCGACTGCGTTCGCAATTTCACGGCGCTGGAATAATCGGGGTTCCGCCAGAATGCGGCCGGTTCCTTTTTCCCGCAGGGATACCAACGAAGCCCTGGGTCGCGCCAACACCTCATACGGTAAGCCAAGCGCGAAACCGTGATTTCCGTCGCCGATCCCGGCTGATACCAGATCCTGTCTGGGTACGGCGGCTACCGTGTCCCCAACGACCTCGCCGTCGACGAGCACCTCGATCTCAGCACGCCTGCCCGGAATGTTCGGATACCAAGCCCAGCCCTTGACCCACCCCTCGTCGCTGACGCCTTCCAGCATCCCAACGGCCGCTTCCTCCGATTTGGTCTTTACGGGCGGTTCAGCGACGACGACGTTCGCAGCGCTTTGCGAAACGGAGATTGGACAGTTGCTCAGATGTTCGGTCGAGCCGGCGGCTCGCGCAAAGATGGTATGAACGTGCCCGTCGAAGACGATTTCGGGGAGCTCAAACTTGAAATAATGATTGCCGGTCCCGATTCCGGCCGCCAATAAATCCGGCCGGAACATGAACGCTACAGCGCTTCCCAAAAGGAAATCACCATCAAGGATTTCGACCGTCACTGGCATTGTGGGATTTTGGACGTCCATGGCCCATCCCTCGACCGCATGGCCCACGATTGCCTCCAGCGAACCGACGATCCGCTGCCCGCCTAACGACCGACCATCGACACGCGAAGGATCCTCCAATTGCGAACGGCGGATTTCGGAAGCGCCTCCCGGCGGCCGACCTGGATCGGCACTGGATCTGCTCGAGGACCGAGAACCTTGCTTACGATTACGCATTGCACCGCCAATTCTCATGAAGCCGCCTTTCGGGTACCGCCAATTGGGCTACTCGCCCGTGGAATTGGCCGCGCCGAGCTCCAGTTTATGGGTCAGCGCGATCTCTACGCAGCGTGCCAAAGCCGCCTCGCCCATATTCAAGGAAAGCGTCTCCTTGACCAGATCTTGGCCCGCTCTCGACAAGCTCCCCCACAGGCCGGGATCCCGGTATAGGCGAAGTACCGCCTCGGCAAAGGCCGAGGGACTGTCCGCCAAGAGTACTTGTTTGCCGTGCTGCAGTTCCGTCCCCTCCACACCGACTGCTGTCGACACAACGGGTATTCCGTAAGACAAGGCCGATGCAACCTTCCCCTTGACGCCTGCCCCTATCCGCAACGGGCAGACAAACACGCGACAGGGGTCGAACAGATCCCGCAAGTCATCGATCATGCCTGTGACAACCACGCCGTTGCCCGCCAGGGCGCGCACCTCCTCGGGGGGATGAGCACCGGCAATGATGAAGCGGACGCCCGGCTCCTGGGACTTGATGAGCGGCAGGATCTCGTTCACAAAATACACGACTGCATCGACGTTCGGGGCATGCCGATACCCACCCAAAAAGCACAGGTCACGACGCTCTGCAAACGTCCTTTGCGTTCCAAAAAACTCGAACATCAACGGCCACAGAACCGCCGGGCTTCCGGGCGCTTCCCGAGCGAGAATATCCAGCTCAGCGCTTGAATGCGAAATCGTGCAGTCAACCTGTCTGACGAGAGAGAGTTCCCGCTCCTTCATCACCGACGCGGCGTACTGCATATCGGCATCACCCGACAGCTGCGCCGTTCGCTCCATTCTCAGGTAATGCAGGTCAGCGACGTGGAACATGACGGCTGCCTGCGGTGCATGGCTTCTCGCCAGCGGCAGGACTCTTTCCATCACTCCGGCGCGGTAAGCCAGTATGACGTCAAACAGCCAACCGTACCGCCGGATATAGGTTTCAAATCCGACCTCATAGGGAGCGAAAGCGCAGTCGACGCCGATCGCCTGCAGAGCCGAGGTATATTTCGGCACATAGAGCCAATTGTCCTCGGGCACGAAATGGGTCTTGTACCCCAGCGCCAGGCAGGTCTGTAAGGCCATGAAGGTCTGGACCGAACCGGCGTCCTGATCCGGAGTGGGCGTCGTCGCGTCCACCACCAGGAAACGCTTCCGCGCAGTGCGTTCGCGCTCGAAATAGGGTGCTTCACCATTGGGCCGATGACGCGTGAGCGGCTCCCGCCATCGAAAATACAGCTTCTTCGAATTGACGATCTGGTACGCCTTGATCCCACCGGCCGTGCTGGTGCCGGAGGTCTTGCCTTCGTAGTGAACCACCCGCGATTGCGGTTGAAACCAGACTTCGCGCCCACTCGAGCGGACGCGAAATGCAAGATCGACATCTTCACAATAGGCCGGTCGATAGAATGGATCGAATCCGCCCAAATCGCGCCAGAGCGCGGTAGGCAATGCAATCGAGCAGCCCGAGATGTAGTCGACTTGCCGCGCGTAAGAATATTGAGGGCGGTTCGGATCGTCGTTTCGACCGTAGTTCCATGCGGAACCATCACGCCAGATGATGCCGCCGGCCTCTTGCAAACTTCCGTCGGCGTAATGCATCTTCGAGCCGACCAACCCGGCGTTCGGCCAGATGCTGAAGCTGCCGATCAAGTTGTCCAGCCAGCCGGAAGCCACCCGCGTATCATTGTTCAGCATCACGACAAAGCGACCGCCCGAGATCTCCGCTCCCGTATTGCAGCTCTGTATGAAGCCGCCATTTACCTTCTGGCGATGATAATGAATGCAGCGCACCTGCGGCAGCAATTCACCGCTTCTATCGGGGGAGGCGTCATCCACGATGACTATTTCGACGCTGTATCGCGATTTGTGCGCCAGCAAGCTGTGAATGCAATTCAACGTATAAGATAGCTGTCCGTAGACGGGAATGACGATCGAGACGTCCGGCTTCTGCTTGTCGATTGAAGCCACATGAAGCGTTCGCTCCATGGCGTTGATTGCGGCTATCGCACCCTGAAAATCCGGCTCATCAGCGAGCAAGTTGAACCGCGTGAGAAATTCCGCGCCAAGCCTTCCCGCAACGACGACCTCGTCATCGCAGCGGCGGTCATACAGACCGAGATCTTCCGGCAGCAGTTTCGCGTTATCGGCCAAGGGCCATTCATGCGCTGTTCGGGGCGCGTCGAAGAACGCACCGGACCCTGGACCATGTGCGCCGGCGGTAGCCAGCTCCCGCTTCAGCTTCAGGTTTTCCTGCGCCAATCCCTGGACGCGCTCTTCAACCTCCAAGAGTCTGTTTACGAGCGCAATGGAGCGGAGCGCATCCAGCTGTTCCTGGCCGCCGCCCACCATCGACGTCAATCTTCCGACGCGGTCGCGGCTGCTTGGAGTCAGGCGCACCGCGCCGGATTCTGTGAGTGGCGCGTCAGAGGACATCATCCGCCGGTCGTTTTGCGGAGCCGGGCCGGCCGGTACCTGCCGACCCAATGTCGCGGTCGATGATTCAGTGGGCCGCTTCGACACGGAGGTCACTCCTGTGCTCTGAAGTCGGCTCATCCCATACGCACAGCTCGATTCCATCGCGTATGGCTCGTATCGCCAAATCAACATCCTCAAGACCCGTTACCGTATCCTTTGACGAAAGGACAGCATCGAAGCGCTCGAAAAGTTCCCGCTTTCCCGCAAATTCCAGGCACAAGGGGAAATTCGTGTGTCGACCGGACAAATGCTCTGCTGATTCTGCGCAAATTTCATAGGCGATTTCCACGCTTCGTGCATTCATGTAGACGGAATCACCGGCGTTCATTTGCGCCACGATTTCCGGCAGACATCGGGCGATGCCTTCCCGCGGATTTCTCATGAAAAGCAGCAGATCACCGTGAGAGTACCTCAATGCGTCGGCAAGCAGCGACCTGAGATCGCTGCGCGGATCAAAGACATAGCGCAAGTTGCCGAAAAGACTCGGCGCAAGCGCAACGTCGGCTTCCGAGCCGCGATCGATCAATAGCAGAGACGCTTCCAGGGAATTAAGTGTGGGTACGATCCCAGATATCGCCGATAGCACCTCGCTGGAGGCTGAGTCGGCGATGATGATCAGCGCTATTTTAGGGTTACGCAAAATCTCAAGAATCCTTGGAGCTGTTTGCTGCAGCAGTTCGGCCCTGGCTCTTGCTATCGGCGCCCGATGGGGGGTGTCGTCGAGCCTTGCGGCCGTTTGCAAATGCATGCCCAGGGCGCCCAGTTCCATCGAGATTCTTGAGGTAAGCGAAGGTCTGCCAAGCGCACGAAGGTGGCTCGATCGCGCGACGCGGGAAAGTTGCTGCTGCGCCTCGGCGAAGCGGCCGGCAAAATCATTTGGTAATCCGGATTCGCCTCTTACGTGCCGCCAAAAGCAGCAGCCGGAAGCTCGCTCGCGGGCGCTGATCACGAAGTTATCTCCCGCATCCAGCAGGGACTTTGCCATCGTGGATATAAATCCATAATACCCATCGCCGATATTTCGTGCAGGCAGATCTTCGCGAAAGCGGGAAGCGACAAATGTCGACACGATCCTTTCGTTGATTAGAATCTCCACCACCAATCGTTCGGCAGGCCTCTTCGGGTTCCAGCACCAGCCTTGCAGGACGCCGTCTGCGGCCAGTTGAGCGTCTCCATCAAGAACCACGTTATTGCGGTGATCGTCGTCGCGCATTTGAGACGCCGGGGATGTCGTCAGGTTGGCCAGATATCCAGCGTAATTTCCTGGAAGCAAAATCCAAGTTGCCGCCGGTCGGTAATGCCTGCGGATTCCGACGGCCTTACGCTGCCCGGAATGTGCCAAACGAATTTGGCAAAACCCTTCCCGTTCCTCTCGTGCCAGAATTCCGGTGCAATTTCCGCCACCAGCAAATATGCTTGACGCGCATCGAGTCGCCAAAAGGCAGCTCGGTGCCCGTTCACGAAAAGCGTCATGTCTTGATGATGAATATTCTCGGTAAGGTAAGGTGCGCCTTTGATTCTGAGCGCGCAGGTGTGTGCCGGGCGCGACTTCAGCCACATTGTCAGGGACGCGTCTATTCCATCGTTCCAGGAATGATTTGGCTCAGGAGCCGCCCAGCCACGCTCGAAGTACGTGTCATTGAGGTCACCTTGCCCGAAAAATCGGGTGATTCCCAGCTCAAAGTCCGGCAAATTTCCTGCTCGACCAATATTCATTGCACAGCCTCTCCGGATTGCGATTTACCCGAGGACATCGGCGACTCCCTAAAGCAAAGGCAGAGTCGCGAGTATGCTCGAATTGTTAGTATGCTCGAATTGTTGCCGCTCTGGCGAGGCCTTTGGCGCGGGCGTCAATGCTGCGATGTTCCAATATGTTAACCGGTCGGTTGCAGACCTCGGCTCCGGCAGGCATTCGGTGTCGGCGGGATCGCCGGCAAAGTCGCCGCCTCGCCGATTCATCGCAGCAGCTCTAGGTTGGCCTGCCGGACAAATGGCGCAAATCAGCAAGGCGCGGCTGGTGCACTTTACAAACAATTTGATTATTCTAAACGCCGGCGCGGCCGGGGGCACAGGACCTGGACGGCTGCATGGCAAGTGAGGAAGTATGGCTCAATTACCGCCGCGAAACACAGAAGCCGAAGCGCGCCGTGCTGAGGACGTGGCCTGGCGCGAGAAGGTGCGGGCGGAAGAATTGGCCTGGCGTGAGATGAGGCGGGAGGAGGACTGGGCCTGGCACGAGAAGGTGCGGGCGGAAGATGTGGCCTGGCGCGAGAAAATGCGGGCGGAAGACGTGGCCTGGCGCGAGAAGGTGCGGGTCGAGGATAGCGCCGAGCGACAGGCGCTTCATGCTCAGACGCTGCAGCGCCTGGCACGAGGTTTCGCGCTGCTGGCGGCGGCCCAGAATTCCAGGCCCGACACGCCGGCAGAGGAGTTGACACGCAGGGCGCGAGATTTTACCCAGTGGTTTGGCGACGTCGGCGGCACGGAACCAGGTGCCTGAGATCATCCAGGGATGATGTTTGAGATCCCTGCCCGGGCTATGGCTGGGCCGGGTCGGATACCAACGGCTCGGTTCGCGTCAAATGGCCGAGCGCGAGCGCCAGCTGCCCTCGTGCCGTCTCCCACGCGAGTTCGGCGCTGATCCGTGCCTGAGCGGCAGTCGCCGCGGCCGCTTGGGCCGTCAGCAAGTCCAGAATCGTGCCGACGCCCGCCTGATAGCGCCCCAGTGCCACCTGCTGGTTTTGATCGGCGGTCTTGACCAGCGTGGTGGTCGCCGTCAGCTGCTGATTGGCCGAGTCCAGCGAGTAATAGGCGTTCCAGACATCGCTCGATACCTGCAGGCGAATCTTGTCGACATTCACCTCGCTGCTCTCGAGAGCGGCCTGCGCCTGGCGAACTCCATAAGCCACCTTGAATCCGGTAAAGATCGGTACCGTGACATAGATGCCCACTTGGCTGTAGTTCTGGTTAGTTGCATCCGTGGTATTGCTGCTGCTTCGGCCGGCCTGAATCGAGATCGAGGGTCGGCCAACGGCGCGAGCGACCGTGACGTTTGCCTCCGCCGCGTCTCGCTGCGCAAACGCCGCAGCGAGATCCGGGCGCTGCCGCTGAGCCTGCGCCATCAGATCTGCCATTCGCGCGGTGAAGGCCGGCACTGAGGCGGGTACCGGCTGCGCGTCAAGTTTGAGTGCCACATTCGCGGGCGACCCAATGGCGACGCTCAGCGTGCCATGGGCGCTCGCAGCCGCGTATTCGTACTGCACTCGCGTCAGCACGGCCTGATCATAGGCCGTTTGGGCCTGAAGCACGTCCGACAGCGACGCCGCGCCGCCCTTTTGCAGCGCTTCCGCGATCTCAACGCTGCGCGCATACGCGGCCTCTGCGCTTTTTGCGGCAACCACCGCCGCATCGGCAGCGACGACGCCGTAATAGCTCTGTACGACGTTCAGCACGGTCTGCTGGGAGGTGCTGTTTACCGTGTCAGCTGCCGCATCCAACCCAAAGCGGGCGCTTTTGATGTTCGCGCGGATACCGCCGAAATCGTACAAGGTCCAGGACAAATTGAGCGCTGCATCGCGGGTGTCTTGGGGGGTCGAGACCGAATTACCGTTGACGTCCACGTGCGTGCCATAGGTGCGCGTTTCGGAACCGGTGCCCGACAGTGTCGGCAGCAACGCGCTCTCGGCGCCGCCAAGCGCCGCGGCTTGCGCTCGTGCGGCCGCCCAAGACGAACGGGTCGCGGGATTTCGACATAGCGCAACGTCCACCGCGGCGGACAGCGAAAGGGCGCGCGCGGGGAGCGGGCATTCACGTCCCAGTGGATCCTCGAGATCGACCGTTCGCTTTTGCAGCGCCCTGCCGGTGTGGAAGGCGTCCGGCTGGAGTAGGTCGGATTTTGGATCCGCGGCAGCCGGAAGATCGAGCATCGCGCCGACGAGCGCTGCGCCAAGGAGACGCACTGCGAACAACCGCCAGGGCATGGGACTGGTTTGGTGAAGGCTCATACTAGGGCTCCCGCATGGACTCCAAACCGGTGCGCATGGCGGCCTCCGTTATATAGGACCAGATCGTGCGCCTGCCCACCAGAATATCGCCGGTTAGCGACATGCCGGGAACCAAGCGGTAATCCTTCGGGACGTTGCGCAATTGATACTTCTTGGCGACCACATAAACCTTGAAAAACGGGCCGCCCGGCTCGGGCTGGCCGTTTATGTCGGTCGCGTACGAGGCTTCGCTGATGCGCCTGACCTCTCCCTTGACCGTACCAAAGCGAATGTACGGAAAGGCATCGATCTTCAGCGTAGCGGTGTCACCGACCCTGATGAAGCCGACATCCTGAGTGCTTATATCGAGCTCGGTTTCCACGGCAGCGTTCAGCGGCATGAGCGTGATCAGCGGACTTTGTTGCAAGTTGGCCGGAGTGCCCGCCGCCCCGCTTTGTACCGAACCCTTCGACACCTGGCCGAGCTGGGTGACGATGCCGTCCTCCGGTGCATCGAGGGAGGTGAGGTCGCGCATTTTCTGCGCCTTGTCGAGACTGTCCTGCGTCAGATCCCGGTCGTTCTCATCCGTCACGAGTTGAGTGGAGGTAGCGGCGTCCCATGTCTTGATGTATGCGGCGAGCTGCGCTCTTAGGGCGGCTGCCGTCTGGCCATATTGCGAAACCTGGTTCTCTGCGTCGTTCAATAAGCGGCTGATTTCCGTTGCCGAATCCGACGATTGCAGAAGTTGCAGGTTGGAGGCGTAGCCCTTTTCGACGAGCGGCTTGTAAATGCCATTGACATCGTTCGCGATCTTCAGCCGAACCGTGTATTTCTCCACGTCAGACTGAGCCTGAGACAATTGCGCCTCGGTGCTCTTGATTTGGCTTGAATAGTTTTGCACAGTGGACTTGAACTCGCCCTGACGCTGCTGCCACAGTTCTCCCTGCATCGCCTGATAGTGGTCCTTTTTGTCGTACACGTAGGGCTGGCGGGCGAGTTCGGCCTTTTCGCGAGCGATCTGCGCTGCGTCGCTGCTCATATGCTCGCGCAGCTGGTCGAGGTCCGCTTGGGTAAAGGTCGGATCGAGGGTCGCGAGCGATTGGCCCTTCTTGACGACATCGCCCACCTTGACGTGAAGTTCCTTGACGATCCCCTGGTCAAATGGAGACACATAGATGGCTCCAGCCGTTGGTATCACCCAGCCTTCCTGGCTGACAACCACGCGATCGAGGCTCACGAAGACGGTGAAGACGAGCGCCACGATGATCAACGCCGAACAGACGTACAATGTGAGATGCTCGGTAACCGGCGCCGTGCGCACGAACACTGCAACCGTGTCCGACTCGAACGCCCCGATCACGTCACCGACCACGCCGGACGTGCGGCGCGCAACGGCGGTATTGCTCCGGTTCGCCAGAGAGGAGCGCGGTTTGTCCAGCTCTCGACTCATCGAGCGCCTTCCAGCATAGCCTGCGGCTTTTCCCCCGGGCGCGGGTCGAGATGGCGGTTCTGCTGATGCCACATGTGCTTGTAGATGTCGCAGCGCCGCAGCAGCTCCTCGTGAGTGCCGATGTCGTAGACCTTGCCCTGCTCGAGCACCAAGATGGCCTCGCAATCCACGAGCATCGACAGACGATGTGAAATGGTCAGCACCGTGCGTCCCCGGGCCATGCGCTTCAGGTTGGCGTTGACGATCGCCTCGCTCTCGGCATCGAGCGCACTGGTGGCCTCATCCAGGATCAGCACGGGCGGATCGATGAGCAGCGCGCGCGCGAGCGCCAGGCGCTGACGTTGGCCGCCGGACAGATTGCTGCCGGCCTCCTGGATCTCCGTGTCGTAACCGCGCGGCAGGCGCTCGATGAATTCCTCGGCGCCACTGAGCTGTGCGGCCCGCACGACCTCCGCAAAGGTCGCGTCCGGCTTGGCCATGGAGATATTGTCGCGGAGGGTGCCCGAGAACAGAAAATTCTCCTGCGGCACGACGCCGATGTGCGTGCGCAGATGCATGAGGTTGATCTCGCGCAGATCCATCCCGTCGATCTTGATCATGCCGTCATAGTTCGTGTTCAGGCATTGCATCAGACGCGTCACCGTGGTCTTGCCGGAGCCGCTACGCCCCATGATGCCGAGCATCGTACCGGCCGGGACGGTGAACGACACTCCGCCCAGAGCATAAGCCGCGTCGGCCGAGTAGCGAAACCGCACGTCCTGGAACGACACCTCGCCCTTGATCGGCATGCGCAGGCCATCGGCGCGAATATTCTCCGGTGCAACGTTCACGACCGACCCCACGGCGCCGATGGAACCCCGCACCTCGGCCAGGTCCCGCTGCAGCGTCGCAATGTTGATGAGGGGCTGAGCAAGCCGCCCGGACAGCAGGTAAAAGGCCATCAGGGCGCCGGGAGTGATCGAAATGGGATTGGGCGTGTTCACGTTGAACAAATACAGATAGGCGCCGAAGAACATGCAGCCGGATTGAATCAAGCGATGGAACGGCAGCGCCAGCGTATCCGGATAGTTCGCCATCAGCCCCATATTGTGTCGGGCAGTGATCGCATCTGCGACGAGATGATCCCAGTCGCGGCGCCGCCTCCCTTCCAACGACAGCGACTTGATCGTTTTCATGCCATAAAGCGTCTCGTTCAGATGCGCTCCCTTGGCCTGCTCCGCTTTCACCACTTTTCTGAACAAGAGGTGGATCGGCTTCAGGTACGACAGCACGATCACAAAAACGATTCCGCCGAGCCCAAACGCCATCAGCGCCATGTGCCATTCGATGATGAGCATCACCGGGATCAGCAGGATGAGCGGCACGACATCGACAATGGCGGTGAAGAACCGCAATTCCAGGAAATAGCGAATATTGTGAACGTGTTGCAGGTTGGTGACGATGCGGCCCGTCGGCGTGCGCTCGAAGTACTCCATCGGCAGCTTGAGCACCTTGTCCACGACCAGCAATCCCATGCGACCGTCGATCCGCGTGGATATCACCTGAGTCAACATGTTGCGCACGAATTGCATTACTGATTCAAACAACAGCAGCAGCGCGACTATGGCCACCAAGACATTGAGGGTGGTCCACGACTGGTTGACCAGTACTCGGTCTACTACGATCCTCATGACGAACGCGGGCGCGACCGCAAATACGGTACCGACCAGGGCCGCCAGCAGGATGGCATTGAGAAGCCTGCGCTCCCTCATCAGCTGCCCGACTAGCCAGCGCAAGTCGAAGGGCTGCTGCTCGTCCTCGGTGGTGGAATGACGTCGTTTGACGAGGATCGCCTCACCCTCCCACACCTCGGCGAGGTGCAGCTCGTCGATGGCGACTACCACGTCTTCGGTAGCGCTCGGGTCGCGAATGACCGCTACCGTGCCCTTGGCCGGATCGGTGCGCGCTTCCTCGAGTATCAGGGCGCCCCCGTCCTTGGCGCGCAATATCGCGGGCAGCGCGCCGGCGACCTGCGGCAGATCCTGGAAGGTCATGTGCAGCGAACGGGCTTCGAGACCAAGCTCGCGCGCCAGGGCAATGAGCGTAGGAGTGTCAGGCTCCCCGGGCTGCAGCGCAAAGCGCCGCCGCAACTGATCAACGGTTACATCCACGCCCAGGCGCGAGGCGATGGCGGCCAGAGCTCGGAGAGACGTGGAAATTTCAGCCGAGATGGAAACTTCGGCGCCGGATTCTTGTTCTTTTTTCAGGGCCTTTTTCATTGGACTAACTGTTATACGGCTGCCGCTGGAACGCGCTCTTCGACACGATTGACGATTCGTTCATCAAGTTAGGAATCCCCAAAGAATGCCGCCCGGCTTCGACACGCTGCTGAAGATCTCGGTGAATAATTCAGTGGCTGCGTGGCAATATATTGCCCAATTGTTCTCTCGAAGTCAAACTTTGAACTGCGGCGGTGATGAGCGCCCGATCCGCGCCGGGGCTCAGATCACGCGGCCCGGCGCCGGAATACATATTTCGGCGAGTCGGCGCGACACGGGTCCGAGTGCAGCGGGTCAATGCACCTTGTCTTGACTCATTTTAAATATACGGGCAATATATTGCCAAGTCTACAACCAAAAGGAAGCTTAAGATGCATTTTCGCGAGCGAGATCAAGTTGTCCAAATTATCCGCACCAAGTACGACGCGGCCTTGAAGAAAGGGAAGAACGAGATTGTCGGGCGGTTGGCTAAGGCGAACCCCAAGATCAGTGACGAGCTTGCGGCGGCACTGACGAAAGAGGAGCGCAAAGAAGTGACTGCCTGGATCGAAGGCCACGCAAATGTCGGGCGACTCAAAAAGGAGCTGGCGGTGCGCACGTTGCCCGAACAGCTGGCTCTTGCCGAAGAGTGGTTCGCCGAGCAAAAAGGCGATGACGCGCGCTTTTTAGCGGCGTCGCTGGTTCCTGCCTGGACTCGGCTGCGCGCGGCGCTGAAGAAAAGCAACCTGGTCGAATGATTCGGGGATTTCGATGTAATGCCGTTGAGCGGACCAGCTTGCCCTGATTGCTGGATGGCATCTGCATTGCCGCTTCAGCGGCGATGCGGGGTATCGTAGGAGGGAGATCCGTTGAGCGTCCGCTCGGTTTTGTCCAAGACGTTTTCCGCCAATCGCCAATCGTCGTCTCTGAAGCGCGCCGAGCGCGCGTTTCAGGACGGCCGCTTCGCCGACGCAGCGACGATATTTCGCGAGTTGGCGGACGGCGGCAACGTGGACGGGCAGTTGCGGCTCGCTCAACTTTACGAGCACGGTCAGGGAGTGCTGCAGAGCTTCGTCGAAGCCGCGCGCTGGTTCCGGGCGGCGGCAGAGCAGGGCTCGGTGCCGGCGCAGGCGCGATTGGGCGAGATCTATTTGACGGGGCTCGAGGCTCCGGCGACCGCGTCAGCCTCGGCAGTTGCGCGTATCGATGCGCCCGAGGCGCGGGGCTCACTGCTCAATCGCCTGTTTCCGCAAGGTCTGTCGGTTCGTCAGGACCCGGTGCAAGCGGCGCATTGGAACGGTGCCGCCGCGCAAGCTCAGGACGCAGGTGCGCAAGCGCGCTTAGGCTACCAATACGCCACGGGGCTGGGTATTGCCCAGGATCTCGCAGGCGCCAAGCAGTGGTTTTCGGCCGCGGCAGCCCAGAATCATGTCGCCGGCCAGCTCGGGTTGGGGATGCTGTATTCCGGTAGCTTCGGCGGAGCGAGCTCCAATGCCCGCGCAATCGAGTGGTTCGAGAAGGCGGCAGCTCAGGATAATGCGACGGCCAAGCTCTGCTTGGCCCTGCTGCTGCTGCACGGCGAGGATGTCGCCCTGGATGAGGAGCGCGCGCGCCGGCTGCTGCACGAAGCCGCAGACTCAGGGCAGCCTGCCGCGATGTTCCATTTGGGTGAGTTGTATCGTTTGGGTCACGGGGTGCCGACCAACGCTTCGCAAGCGGAAAGCTGGCTGCGCCGCGCCGTTGCACGCGGCCACGTGAAAGCCCTACTGTCGCTGGTGCAGCTGTTCGACTCGGGTCCCGAGCCGGACGCCAACACCGCTGCGGTGCTGTGTCGGCAGGCCGCAGAACTGGGCGATGGCGAAGCCCAATATTGGTTGGGGAAATACTACCTGGCCGGCAAGGGCGTACCCCACGACCCTGCGGAAGCTGCGAGGTGGATTTCGAAAGCGGCCGATCAGGGAATCACCGCGGCCTACGAAAGGCTGGGCGCGCTATACGCCGAGGGCCATGGCCTTCCGCAGGATTTCCAGGCGGCCGCCGACTGGTTCAATCGCGCTGCCGTCATGGGCGACGCGAGCGCGCTGTATCACCTTGGCACCTTGCAGCTGCGCGGGCTCGGGACCCAGCGCGATCCGGATTCCGCACTCGCCAGGTATCAAAGCGCGGCGGAGAAAGGCAGTGCCGCCGCCTGCCTTCAACTCGGCATCGTTTACGCCAGCGGCGAGGACGTGCCGCAAGACTATGCCGAAGCGGCCCGATGGTATTCACAAGCCGCCGAGTGCGGTCTACCGGAGGGCCTCTACAACCTGGCTTTCCTGCATCTACGCGGCTTGGGCGTGCGCCAGGATACGCCGCGTGCGCTCGATCTGTTGGAGCA
Source organism: uncultured Gammaproteobacteria bacterium (assembly GCA_963837045.1). GTDB lineage: Bacteria > Pseudomonadota > Gammaproteobacteria > Steroidobacterales > Steroidobacteraceae > Bog-1198. Next base: position 72,929 of record CAWIMA010000008.1, on the reverse strand, counting down.
GGCTGCCGAAGCGGGTAGCGTTCAAGCCGCTTGGGCGCTCTATGACCTGTTCACGTCGAGTCCGTATGTGGTGGAAAACGCAGAATTTGCGGCGCGATGGCTGCGTCGCGCCGCAGACCTGGGCAGCTCGCCGGCCGTCGGCCTCTTGGCGCAGATGCTCGACCGGGGTGATCCCGCGTCACCTGCCAGGGAGCGCGTCGTCACCTTGCTGGCACGCAACGCCTCGCGGGGCGATGCCACCTCCCAAGCGCACCTTGCCCTGTGGTATCTCGAGGGCAGGCACGGATTACATGACACGCAGCTGGCATTGCGGTGGTTTCATCGCGCTGCGCACGGCGGAAATGCCTTTGCGCAGGCATGGCTCGGCGACACGTATGCCACCGGCCAAGGGGTCAAGGCGGATCTTGCCGAAGCCGCCAAATGGTACGAGCGCGCCGCGTCGCAGGGCCATGGCGGCGCGACCCGTGTGTTGACCCAGATGGGTGTCGCAGCCGGGTCGCAACCCGAAGAGATGGCCCGGCTATTCAAACTCTGGCACAAGGGAGCCGAACGCGGAGATGCGATTGCCCAGCGTGTCGTCGGCGATTTTTACATGCGGGGAGTCGGGATCGAACGCTCGACGATCGAAGCCGAGCGTTGGCTCACCGCCGCCGTCGATCAGGGCGATACGGAGGCGATGGTGTTGCTCGGCGGGCTCATCCTGGAAAGTCCCGAGCATGCGGCGAGATTTCCTCGCGCGGTCGAGCTCTTCGAGCGCGCCGCCGCGATGGGCAACACCGATGCTGAATACAACCTGGGTGTATGCCTGCGGCGCGGCTTGGGCGTGCGACCGGATGCCATATCGGCGGAGCGGAGCTATCGCACCGCGGCCGAGCGCAACCACGTGTCGGCGCAACTCGCTCTCGGCGATCTGGTTGCAGAACGCGCGGCCACCGAGGCCGAATGGCTCGAGGCGACCCACTGGTATCGGCTGGCGGCGGACAGCGGCAATGCAGCCGCCAAGGCTCGTTTGGCCGAGGTCCAAAGCGGTCGGTTCCATTCCAACATGAAACATAATGAGTCATTGGTCATTGCGACCCATTCGGCGTAATCCAGCCCAATAGGCCGGCCATTGACCGCCCACCGCCAAAGACTCAAGCGATCGAACCCGGCACAGCAGTGAGCTGAGAGGAAATCCGCCAAGACCGCCGCCGAATCAGCATAATGGGATGCAACAATTTTGATCGGCCATTTCATATAAGGTATCCATCCATGGCCGCCGGGAAAAACCAACGGGCGCATGCACGACCAAGGTTGATATGACCCTAAATTGGATCAATTGCGTTGCCGGATTTGGCGTCGGCGCGCTGGTGGGCCTCACGGGAGTTGGCGGCGGATCTCTCATGGCGCCCATTATGATTCTGTTGTTCGGCATTGCGCCGAGCACCGCGGTCGGCACCGATCTTTGGTTCGCGGCAACCACCAAGATTTTCGGCGCATGGATTCACGGCAAGAAGGGAACCATCGATAAGCAAATCCTGTACCGTATGTTCTTGGGCAGCCTGCCCGCGTCGGTACTGACGCTGATATGGCTGTATATGACCGGCGCGGGCCAGAGCCACAACCGGCTGATGTTCAAGACATTGGGCGTCACGCTGATCCTGACCTCCATCGCCGCCATGTTCAGAAAGCGGGTTCACGCGTTCGGCGAGCGCATGCGCGGCTCGAGGCCGATCGAATTCAAGAAGTTGCAACCCGGGCTCACCGTGCTGGCGGGTGCCATATTGGGATTTCTCGTGACCTTTACCTCGATCGGCGCAGGCGCGCTCGGTGCGGTGATGCTGCTGTATCTGTACCCGCTGAGATTGACCGCGAGTTCGCTGGTCGGCACCGACATCGTTCACGCGATCCCTTTGACCATTCTTGCCGGCACGGGACATCTGCTGCTGGGCAACGTGAATTACGGGCTCCTCATCAATCTGTTGCTGGGATCGATTCCAGGAATCGTGCTGGGCTCACTGGCGAGCACGCACGCCCCGGAGAAACTCGTGCGATCAGCGATTGCCGTCATGATCGCAGTAGTCGGCGTGAAGATGGTTTTGGCCTGATGGCAGTTGCCAAGAGCGCATGGGCGGACTGGGATCTGCCGGCGCCTTACGTCGCGTCGCTCACCGTCGGGCGAGCCGACATCGACGCCTATGATCACGTCAACAACGCGGTCTATATGACCTGGTTCGACCGCGCCGCCTGGGAGCATTCGGCGGCGCTCGGCCTGCCGATCGAGAGATGCCTGCTGCTCGATCGGGGCATGGCGGTCGTGCGCAGCGTGATCGCGTACCTGCGCCCCGCGGTGCTGGGCGACACCATTCGCGTCGCCACCTGGCTGCTGCCGGCCGACGGCAGATTGCGCGTTCGGAGGCGCTTCCAGGTGCGGCGCGACGGGGACGGCGCGACGCTTGCGCGCGCGGAGATCGAATATGCGTGCATCGAGCTGTCGAGCGGGCGCCCGGCGCGGTGGCCGCCGGCGTTTCGCGAGCGCTATGTCGCGCTCGACGAGGTGATGCGCGCCGGCGAGACGCTGGCGCCAGTCTGAGGGCGGCGCTGCACGGACCCGCGCGCCGTATGGATTCGAACTGTGACGCAGTACCGACAGCCATCCCGCCCGGTGCGCGTACACTTTTTCAAGGTCGGTTCGCCGAATTGCTGAGGGATTGCAAAATGTATACGAGAGCGTTGAGTGCAGCGGTCGCCCTGTTGATCGCGGGCGCAGGGATCAGTCGCGCGGGGGATCTGGATATCCACGTCATTCTTTCTGCGCAGGTTGCGCCCGGCGTCTATGGGCAGGTGCAGCTGGGAAATACCCCGCCGCCGCCGCTCGTCTATGCACAGCCTATGCTGATCGAGCCGCAGCAGGCCCCGCCGCCGCCGGTATATCTGCACGTGCCGCCGGAACATGCGAAGAACTGGCGCAAGCACTGCCACGAGTACCACGCCTGCAACCGGCCGGTCTATTTCATCCGGTCTGCCGAATACGAGCCGGATTTCGATCATCGGTACCACGACCATGACCACGACCATGACCATGACCATGACCGCGACCGCGACCATGACCACGGTCACGATAGGCACGACGATCGAGACCACGATCACCACGGCGATTTCTAAAGATCATTGCAAATATTACAGGCCGACCGCCGTTGTCGCTGACCGCCGACATAACATCCCCCGAATCGCCCTCGCGATAATGGACGGCCGCGGCGCTCGTTGAGCGCCGCGGACCGTTGACGAATGTGATGAGGAGGGCTCTATGAATATATAAAGTCGTGGTAGCCTCGCTGAATAACACACCCGGCCCGGCCAATGGCCAGTACTGAATTGGATCCTGTTGCCCGTCAAACCACGACAACTGATATTCCGTGAATATGCCGGGTCGTTGAGCAAACCTCGGCGACCCGGCTGACTCAAGCGTGGCGCGCTCCAAATCGTTTCGCCGGCGCCTGCTCATCGTCGCGGGCCTTGCCCTCGCAGCGCTGGCAGCCATCGCCGCCGCCTGGGTCGTGTACCTCGATCGGGTCGTGACCCGGGAATTCCAGGGGCGGCTCTGGTCCGTGCCGGCGCGCGTGTATGCCGAGCCGCTCGATTTGTACGCCGGTGCTCCAGTCGGTGCCGACGACCTCGAGGAGGAACTGCGGCGGCTCCACTACCGCAGCGGTGATCCCGCGGCCGGGCCCGGCGCATACCGCCGACATGGCGGGGACTTCGATCTGCATGTGCGCCGTGTGCGCTTCGTGGACGAGCTGCGCGAGCCGGAACGTGTGTCGATCCGCGCGGGCAGCAACTCGATCACGAGTCTTCGGCATGCCGATGGCACGGAGCTGCCGATCTTCCGCCTCGATCCGCTGTTGATCGGCAGCGTCTTTCCCATCCACGGCGAGGACCGCATCGTGCTGGCGCCGGCGGACGTGCCGCCGCTGCTGCGCGCGGCGATCAAGTTGGTCGAAGACCGGCGTTTTGACGAGCACCACGGCGTCGACCCGTTCGGTATCCTGCGCGCGCTCTGGGCCGACCTGCGGGCCGGACATGTGGTTCAAGGCGGCAGCACCCTGACTCAACAGCTCGTCAAGAATTACTTCCTGTCGGACGAGCAGACCGTCGGCCGCAAGGCAACCGAGGCCGTGATGGCTCTTCGGCTGGAGGCGCACTTCTCCAAGGAGGATATCCTGGTCGCGTACCTCAATGAGGTGTATCTCGGCCAGGACGGCGAGCGCGCGATACACGGCTTCGGACTCGCGAGCGAGTACTATTTCGCCAAGCCGCTCGACGAGCTCGACGCCGGTGAACTCTCGCTGCTGATCGGGCTGGTCAAGGGACCGTCCTACTATGACCCGCGCAGGCACCCCGATCGCGCCCGCGCTCGCCGCAACCTCGTATTGCAGGTGCTCGCCGATGCTCTTCTGATCGATTCGGCGGCGGCGAAGCGCGCGGCCGCAGAGCCTCTCGGACTGCGCCCGCCGGGCGGCAGCTACGTACCGGCCTATCTCGATCTCGTCCGCCGGCACCTGAAGCGGGACTACGCCGAGGCGGATCTCGCCGCTGCAGGGCTCGCCGTGTACACGAGCCTCGATCCGCGCGCACAGGCCGCTGCCGAGCGGTCGCTGATGCGGCACCTGACTCGTCTCGATGCGGCGAGCCGCGTGCGCGACGCGCATCTCGAGGGTGCGGTGATCGTCGCCGAGCCGAACAGCGGCGACGTGGTCGCGGTGGTCGGCGGACGCGAGATCGGCGCCGACGGCTTCAACCGCGCGCTCGATGCGCACCGGCCGATCGGCTCGCTGGTGAAGCCCGCCGTGTACTTGGCTGCGCTCGAGACCGGCCGCTACAACGCCGCCACGATGCTCGAGGATGCGCCCATAGAGCTCAAGCTCGGCGACGGCAGCATCTGGGCGCCGCAGAACTTCACGCACGAGACCTATGGCCAGGTGCCCGTGGCGCGCGCGCTCGCCGAATCGATGAACCTGGCGACGGTGCGGATGGGGCTCGATGTCGGCCTGCCGCGGGTCGCCGACGCGCTGCAGCGGCTCGGGCTCGAGACGCGCCCGGCACTGAATCCTTCGCTGCTGCTCGGCACCGTGGAGATGACGCCGCTCGAGGTCGTGCAGGTCTACACCTCGCTCGCGAACGGCGGCTTCCAAGCTCGGCTTCGCGCCGTGCGCGCGGTGCTCGACGAGCACGGCCGGCCGCTCAAGAGCTTCAAGGTGCAGGTCGAGACCGCGGCGCCGCCGGCCGACGTCTATGCGCTCGATCGGATGCTCATGCTGGTCACCACGCGCGGCACCGGCCGCGCCGCATCGGCTCATCTGCCGCCGGGAATGGTCGTCGCCGGCAAGACCGGCACTTCCTCCGACACGCGCGACAGCTGGTTCGCGGGATTCACGGGGAGCTATCTGGCGGTCGTGTGGGTCGGCTACGACGACAACCGCGTCACCGGCCTCACCGGCGCCGCCGGCGCATTGCCGGTCTGGATCGATACCATCGCGAGCCTGAAGTCCGCTTCATTCCAACCCGTGGCGCCCGAATCCGTCGAGGATCGCTGGATCGGACTCGAGGACGGGCTCGAGACGACGCCGGACTGCAGCGCAGACGCGGTCGTCGTCGCGGTGCCGAAGGGTACGGCGCTGCCGGGCAAGCCCGGCTGCCGCCCCTCGCCACAGGACTCGCTGGGTGACAAGATCAAGGCATGGTTCAAACACGCGCTTCCTTGAGAACATCCGCCGTCCTGCTCGCGGCCGCCGCGCTCAGTGCCGCCTGCTCGCTGTTCCGCCCGACCGTGCCGCCGCCGCCGCCGCCCTCGCAACCGTCGCAGGTGCCGATTCCGCAGCAGTCACCGCCGCCGCTGACGGCGCGTCCTCCGGCACCGCCTGCGCGCGAGAACAGCCTCTCGCCCGCCACCCGAGCGCTCGTGACGCAGGCAAATGCGCAGGCCGCGCACGGCGATCTGCCGGCGGCGTCCTCGACGCTCGACCGGGCGCTGCGCATCGAACCGAACAATCCGCTGCTATGGATCGAGCTCGGACGCCTGCGGCTCGCGGAGAACGATCCGCACCAGGCAGAGGTCTGCGGCCGTAAGGCGCTGGCGCTCGCGAGCGGAGATCGAGGCGCGCAGGGACAGGCCGGGCGGCTGCTGGCTGACGCCTTGCGCGCGCAGCGGCGCAATCAGGAAGCGCGCGAGGTCGAGAGCCAGCCGTTCATGAATTAGAATGGATGCCCGTCTCTGGACTAGGAGTAATCCCCATGAAGATCGGCCTGCAGATACCCAACTTCACGTGGCCCGGGGGGCCGGCGCAAATCTCCGGCAAGCTAGCGCAGATCGCCCGCGCCGCGGACGAGGCGGCCTTCTACAGCCTGTGGGTGATGGATCACTTTTTCCAGATCAGCATGGTCGGTCCGGCCGAGAATGACATGCTGGAGGGCTACACCGCTCTCGGCTACCTGGCGGCGCTGACCAATCGGGTGAAGCTCGGCACGCTGGTGACGGGCGTGATTTACCGCTACCCCGGCATCCTCGTGAAGACCGCAACGACGCTCGACGCGCTGTCGGGCGGCCGCGCGTATTTCGGCATCGGGGCGGCCTGGAATGAGCGCGAGGCGCGAGGGCTGGGCACACCGTTTCCGCCGATCAGTGTGCGCTTCGAGCTGCTCGAGGAAGCGCTGCAGATTGCCAAACAAATGTGGTCGGCCGACAACGGCCCCTATCGCGGCAAGCACTATCAGCTCGAGGAAACCCTGTGCAGCCCGCAACCGCTGTCGCGTCCGCACCCGCCGATTCTCATCGGGGGCAGCGGCGAGAAGAAGACGCTGCGGCTGGTTGCGCAGTATGCGGATGCCTGCAATCTGTTTGGGGCTCCGGAGACGGTGAGCGCCAAATTGGCGGTTCTGAAGCGGCACTGCGATACGCTCGGCCGGGATTACGACGCCATCGAAAAAACCTCGCTGAGCACCGTGGATCTGCAGCCCGGGAAAATGAATGCGACGGAGGTGATCGCACGCTGCAAGGCGTTCGCTGCCGCCGGCGTGCAGCATGCCATCTTCAACATGCCGAACGTGCACGAGATCAGGCCGCTGGAGATATTCGGCCGCGAGATCATCCCGGCGGTGAGCGGATTCTGACGAAGGCCGTCGCCGCTCTCTGGCCGCTCAGACCGGCTTCAATACCACGACCGGAATCTGCCGGTCGGTCTTGGTCTGGTACTTCTCGTAGGGCCCGTAGATCTCCACCATCTTGCGCCACAGCGCTGCGCGCTCCTCGCCTTCCGCGGTGTATGCGCGAGCCGTGAACTTCTCGGCCTTGACCTGCACCTTAACCTCCGGGTTTGCCCGCAGATTCAGGTACCAGGCCGGATGCGTCGGCGCCCCGCCCTTGGAGGCCACCACGACATAGTTCGGACCGGACCGGCCGAAGATCAGCGGCAGGGTCAACGCTCTGCCGGACTTGCAGCCGACGGTGGTGAGCAGCAGCGTGGGCACCAATCCCTTGCCGCCGCCGAGGCTGGCATCCCAAAGATAGCCGTCCACACCATCGGTGGCGAGATAGCGCGTCAGGTGATCCTTGATCCAGGCGGGAAGCTCAGGGGATTTGTTAGGTTCGGCCATGCGTCCTCCTTCGATCGGCATTATGCGACAAGATCATCGATCGCGTCACACGTGAAGGCGTTGGTCACGCCCGACGCGCCCGGAGCGCGTCGGCCGCTTGCAGCGTGGTGTGCGCGAGGCGCAATCGATCATCGGTCGAGCTCATGAGCGTCGCGGCCCTGAAGAACGTGACGCCCTGCAGAGGTTCCGGCGGCGGATCTTCCTGGTCGATGACGAATCCGTCGATGATGCCTGCGTAGCGGCGCGCGACCGCCGCTGCGCTGACCTCGAGACCGAGCTCGGCCAGCATCTTGGCCGCCGGACCTTTGACCGCCTTGCCGCCGATGATGGGCGTGACGGCGACGACCGGAACGTCGCATTCTTGAATGGCGGGCCGAATGCCCGGCACGGCGAGGATCGGGTCGATGCTGACAAAAGGGTTCGAGGGACAGATGACGATGGCGCGCAGATCGGGCCGTTTGAGGGCGGCGAGCGCTTCGGGCTGTGCGCGTGCCCGTGCGGCACCGTCGAACATAATTTCCTGCACCGCGGGCCGGCATTGCTCGCGGACGAAGTATTCCTGGAAATCGAGCCAGCCTTGCGCGGTCAGTACGCGCGTTCGCACCGGATCATCGCTCATTGGCAGCACCTGGACCGCGATGCCGAGGGCCCGGCACAGCTCCCCCGTGACTTCGCTCAAAGAAGCGCCTCGGGCAAGCTGCCAGCTGCGCTGCACGTGCATGGCGAGATCGCCGTCGCCGAGCTGGAACCAGGTCTCTCCCCCTAAGCCCTTGAGCGCCTCCATGAACGTCCAGGTCTCATCGCGGCGTCCCCAGCCTCTGACCGGATCGGACAATCCAGCCAAGGCGTACATCACCGAATCGAGATCGGGCGCGATCGAAAGGCCCAGATGCTCGAAGTCATCGCCCGTGTTGACGATGACCGACAGCTCGTGTGGCTGCAGCGCCAAGGTGAGGCCCTGCACGAGCTTGGCTCCGCCCACGCCGCCGCAAACGGCCACGACGTGCCCCGTCACAGGAAAAGATCCTGCTGGCGCGGGCGCATGAGCGCGGCCGCGGGCTGCGCCGGCGCCCGCGTTGCAAGACCTCGCACCAGAATCACCGGGCGGCCCTCGCTCCCTTGCCCCATCAGGACCGAGGCGGCTGAGGCGATCTCATCCGCGTGACCGACCACCGTGACGCGCAGAGGACGCCCGAACAGATCCTGCTGCCCCCGCAGGTCGAGCGTCGCGGGAAGCCCGGCGCAGCCGATCGCCACGCCAACCGTACCCACGCGCCAGGGACGCCCGAAACTGTCGCTGATGATGATGCCGGCCTCGCGGCCGGTCAGCGTGTGCAGCCGCTCGCGCAGGCGCGCGGCGCTGGCATCGGGGTCTTCAGGCAGCAGCAGGGCAAATTCCCCGCCGGCGGGGTCGGCGACATTGGATTGATCGATGCCGGCATTGGCCATGACGAGTCCCAGACGGTGCTCGACGATCAGCACGTCTTTGGCGAAGCGCACGATTCGTCGCGATTCGCGCAGGATGAGCTCGACCAGCCGCGGGTCCTTGTGCACGCTCTGCGCCAGCTCGATTGCCTTGGCAGCCGGCACGACCGCGGCGAGATCGATGCGCCGGCCCTCAGCCTTGGAAATTATTTTTTGCGCAAACACCAGCACGTCGCCGCTTCGCAGGGCGAGCCCGCCGCGCGCCAGCGACTGCGCGGTCAGGGCGGCCAGATCAGCGCCGCTCGACACCTGCGGGAAGCCGGGCAGCGCGATCAGGCGCAGTTCGGCCGTCGCGCTCATCCAAACGCTGCGCGCAGCCGGGGCAGGACCTGAGCCGCGTACAGATTCAAGAAACGCGCCTGATCGGGGCCGGGAGCGTGAAACACGAGGTGCCGGAAACCCATGTCGATGTAGGGCCGGATCTTCTCCACGTGCTCATCCGGATCCGTCGAGACGATCCACCGCTTGGCAGAGCGCTCCGCCGTCATCTGATCCGCCAGCCGCTCCATTTCGAGCGGATCCTCGACCGAGATCTTCTCCTCGGGCGATAGCGCGAGCGCCGCCCAATGGCGGGTGTCATCGAATGCGCGCGCCCGGTCGCCGTCGAACGAGACCTTCATCTCGATCATCATGTCGAAGGCCTCAAGGGTGCGGCCGGAGGCTTGAATTCCCGCCGCCACGTTGGGCAGCAGCGTGTCGCGGTACAGCTCCGGTGCCTTGCCGCTGGTACAGATGAATCCGTCGGCGAACTGCCCGGCGTACTTGGCCATCACCGGGCCGGCGGCCGCGACGTAGATCGGCGGCATGATGTTCGGCCGATCGTAAATCGTTGCCTTGTCGGTGCGATAGTACCGGCCCTTGAAGCTGACCCGCGGTTCGCTCCAGAGTTGCCGGATCAGCGCCACTGCCTCCTTGAGCCGCGCCGTCCGCTCCTTCGGTTCCGGCCACGGCATGCCGAGCGCCGGCACTTCATTGAGCGATTCGCCGGTGCCCACCCCCAAGATCACCCGCTCCGGGAACATCGCACCCAAGGTCGCGAAGGCCTGTGCGACCACCGACGGGTGATAGCGGAACGTGGGGGTGAGCACGCTGGTGCCCATCACGATGCGCGAGGTGCGCGCGCCGAGCGCGCCCAGCCAGGCGATCGAGAACGGCGCGTGGCCGCCCGTGTGGCGCCAGGGCTGAAAGTGATCGCTGATGAACACCGAATCGAAGCCGCGCGATTCGGCGAGCACCGAGAAGTCGAGCAATTCATTGGGCCCGAACTGCTCTGCCGAAGCCTTGTAGCCCAATCGCAGTGGCATGCTTGCTGCTTCGCAATCAGCCGGCCGTGGCTGCGCCGTGCGCGGCGGCCGCCGGCCGGATGAGCAGCGCCCGCGACGAGGGCGCGTCGGCGGGAACACCGTAGAGCGTGGTGCGCTGGCGCGCCGGGCGGCCGACGCGGCGAGCCAGGGCCTGAAGCTGCGTCGCATCGAGCTCCTGTCCATGCACGCCGCCCGCAGCCCGGGTGATCGATTCGTTCATGAGAGTGCCGCCCAGATCATTCGCCCCGGCATCGAGGCAGAGCAGGGCGCCCTCGGCGCCCATCTTCACCCACGACGTCTGGATATTCTCGATCAGCGGATGCAGCACGAGCCGGGGCACCGCATGCATCAGCACCGCCTCGCGCAAGGTCGGCCCCGAGCGCGTGCGTCCCTTGCGCCACAGCGGCGCCTCCATGTGCACATAGCCCAACGGCACGAATTCGCTGATGCCGCCGGTGCGCTCCTGCAGCGAGCGCAGGCGGCGCAAATGCCGCGCCCAGTGCACGGGCTGCTCGATGTGTCCGTACATGATCGTCGCCGTGGTCTTGAGACCCACCTCGTGAGCCGTGCCGATCACCTCGAGCCATTCGTCCGTGCGCAGCTTGTCGGGGCAGATGACGGCGCGGATCTCATCGTCCAGAATCTCGGCGGCGGTGCCCGGCAAGGTCGAGAGGCCCGCATCGCGCAGCCGTTCCAGATAAGCCGCGAGCGGCAGAGCGAGCGTGCTGGCGCCGTGTTGAACCTCCAGCGGCGAAAATGCATGCACGTGCATCCACGGCACAGCCTCCTTGACCGCGCGGACGATATTCAGGTACGTCTCGCCCGTGAAGCTCGGATGGATCCCGCCCTGCAGGCACACCTCGGTGGCGCCCGCCGCCGCCGCTTCGAGCGTGCGGCGCGCCACCTCGTCGAGGTCGAGATTGTAGGCGGGGCCGCGCAGATCCTTCGATCCCTGGCCTTTCGAAAATGCGCAAAAGCCGCAGTGGTACAGACAGATGTTCGTGTAGTTGATGTTGCGGTTGATGACGTACGTGACCTCATCGCCGACCGACTCGCGGCGCAGCTCATCCGCCGCGGCGATCAGCGCGTCGAGATCGCGGCCCTCGACACTGAACAGGCGCACGATATCCGCCTCGTCGAGCGAGTGCCCGGCTCGCGCCGCCTCGATGATGGCGCGCAGTGGCGGCGTGCCGCCTGGACGGCCCTGCCGCGCGGACGGCCGGTGCGTGGACGACCAGCGCGCGGCGACCGGCGGCAGTTCGCCGCTTAAGCCCGAGTACCAGCGGTCCGGCCGCGCGAAGCCGCGGCTGTCGCTGAAGCGGCGCACGCTCGGCGTGACGGCCGGATCCGTCCACGCCTCGGGCCGTGCCGCATAGGCGGGCACCAGGGCGAGGCGCTCGATGAGATCCCGGCCGGCGGCATTGGTCGCACGCGTAAGATCCGCAAGATGCGGCCAGGGCGCCTCGGGGTTCACGTGGTCGGGCGTGACCGGCGAGACCCCGCCCCAATCATTGATGCCGGCGCGCACCAGGCTGTCGAGCCTCTCGGGCTGCAGGTTGGGCGGCGCCTGAATCGACATGCCCGGGCCGAACAGAATTCGCGCCGCCGCAATCGTCCAGAGCTGCTCTTCCAGCGGCGGCTCGGGCGCGGCAGCCATCTTGGTTCCGGGCTTGGCTTTGAAATTCTGAATGATGAGTTCCTGCAGATGGCCGTGCGAATCCTGGATGGCACGCAGCGCCAGCAGCGATTCGATGCGCTCGCGCCGCGTTTCGCCGATGCCGATCAAAAGGCCCGTGGTCATCGGAATGCCGAGTTCACCGGCAGAGCGCAGGGTCGCGAGCCGCCTCGCCGGAACCTTGTCGGGAGAGCCGAAGTGCGGACCGCCCCGCCCGCACAGCCGGTCCGTGGCGTTTTCGAGCATCAGGCCCATCGATGCGCTCACCGGCTTGAGCCGGCGCAGCTCGGCATCTTCCATGACCCCGGGGTTCAGATGGGGCAAGAGCCCGGTCTGCTCCAGCACGAGTTTGGCCATGCATGCGAGGTAATCCAGCGTGCTGGCCGCACCCTCGGCATCGAGCGCCCTGCGCGCCGCCGCGTATCGCGCCTCCGGTTTGTCGCCCAGCGTGAACAGGGCCTCCTTGCAGTCGGCGGCCCGGCCCGCGAGCGCAATCGCGAGCACCTCCTCGGCCGAGAGGTAGGCGCTTTTGAGGCGCCGCGGCGCTTTCGCGAAGGTGCAGTAGTGGCAGACGTCGCGGCACAGCTGCGTGAGCGGAATGAACACCTTGCGCGAATAGGTGACCGATTCGCCGAATCCAGCCAGGGTGAGCGATTCGGCCGCCGGCATCAGCTCTGCGGCCGGCGTCTCGATGAGCACGTCCAGCGCCTCGGCTGAACCGGGCCGCCGGCCTGCCTCGGCCGCGCGCAGCAGCGCGCTCAGGCCTGAAGACGCGCGCGCCATTGCTGCTCATCGAGCCGGTTGAGGTCGGCCGGCGAATCCACGTCGAACGCCAGCCCGGGCAGGTGCACCACCTGTGGGTTCAAGGCCGTGCGCCGCGCCTCTTCGAGGTGCAGCTGCAGGCTGCCCGAGCCGAATTGAAAGCGAAAGGAATGCGGCGACACCAGGCACAGTGCGTTCGTGCCCAGCCCGGCCGTGTCGGGCGCAATTGCGAAGCCGCCCCGCCGGCCGGCGCGCACCAGCCCGTCGATTTCAGCCCCGGTGATGTGGGGCAGATCCGCCGGCAGTATCACTACCTCTCGGCAATCGAATTCTCGCAGTACCCGATGGGCCTGCGTCAGTGCGCCGTTGAGGCACTCCCCGGTATCGGCGAGCACCGGGACTTGCGCCGGTACGGAGTCGCGCTCAGGGCTGACCACGATGATCTGACGCACCGTCTGCGCGGCGCCCGCGGCCGTCAGCACCGCCGCGAGCATCGATCGTACGAGTTCGATGCGTGCACCAGGCGCGAGCGCCTGCGCAAGCCGCGTCTTGCAGCGCACACGCTCCTTGATGGCGATCAGGGCACAGGCGCCGTGCCGCTGATCGAGCTGGCGCGTCAGATCGCCAAGCATCATTAAACTCATCGAAGCTCCTTGCGCGCGCCAACACCACTGGGACCCACGATACTCATGCCGGTTCATTTCAGCCAGCCTAAGAGCGCCAAAAGCGGTGCCCGCGCGTCCAAGCTGCTATATTTGCACGTTCGGTGCAAACAAGGAGTTGGTCATGAATTTGCTCAAATCGCTGCTGTTGGCCTGCGCGCTTGGCATTACCGGTGTCGCACTGGCGCAGGATGCCTCGGTCACGATCTCCTCGCCGGCCGATGGCGCCAAGGTCGGCACCAGCGCCGTCAAGGTCGCTTACTCGGTAGTGACGGGCCCGAAGGGTGATCACGTTCACTTCTACGTCGATGATAAGGAAGCCGCGGTCCTGCGCCAGCTCAAGGGCACCTATACGGTCGACTCGCTCACGGCCGGCGCGCACACGCTGTGCATCAAGATCGTCGACAAGAGCCACACGCCGATTGGCGTGGAAAAGTGCATCAAGGTCACGGCCGGCTGAGAAAGCCCCGGATCAGGGGCAGGTGAGGCGGTGGATGCGCAGGACCTGGGCTATGCGCTGACCCAGGTCGTGCATAATCTGGGCGCCGTTTCGGTGACGGGCGGTGCGGCTGCTGCGCGTTACCTCAAGCTTTCCGAACCGCAAGCATCCCAGCGGCGGCTCGCGTGGCTGGTGGTGGGCGGCTGGACAGCGCAGGCCGTCAGCGGCACGGCCTTCGGCTCCATCAGCTACTTGAGCTACGGGCGCTTCCCCGACATCCATGGCATCGCCATCGGCGCGCTGGCACTGAAGGTGGTGTGCGCCGCCGCCGGATTTTCGTTGGGGGCGCTGTATCTGGCGCGCGCGTCCGGCTGGTCGGCGGCGCGCCGCGAGGGCGCGTGGTCCGCATTGTTCGGGTTTGCCCTGACGGCCCTGACCGCGGCCGCATTCCTGCGGTGGTTCTCCTGATCAGCCTGCGCCCCGCCGGGGCGCGCGATCAGCCGGCGCGATTTTCCGCGAAGCTCAGCGTCTGAAAGCGGCTGGCTTCGGCCTCGCCCAGCTTTTTCTGAGCGCGGATCTCGTTCACCAGCTCGAGCGCGGTCTTCGAACACGGCGGCAGTTCGGCGTCGCAGGGCTGAAGCGGGGTCAGGCGCTGGCCCCAGCGAATCAAATGCGCGGACAAGGTCAGTCCGCCGCCAAACGCGGGCATCAGCACCAGGCTGCCCGGCGGCACGCGGCCTTCCTCCACGGCCTCCACCAGCGCGACCGGCGCCGTGGCCGCGCTCATATTGCCGTACTTCTGCACCGTCAGATACAGCTTCTCCGGGCCGGCGCCCGCACGCTTTGCGACGGCGTCGATGATGCGCAGGTTTGCCTGATGCGGCACGACCAGCGCGATGTCCTCCATCGTCACATTGGCGCGGCGCATCACGTCGAGGCTGGCCTCGCTCATGCCTTGCACCGCCTTGCGAAAAATCTCCTGGCCGTCGAAGTCCCAGCAGGTCTGTCCGAACGGCACGCCCAGATTGGCGTACATGGTGCCCATGCCGCGCACTCGCAGGATGTGCCGCGAGTCTGCGTAGCACTGAAGCTTCTCGGCGATGAGTCCCGTTTCGTGCTCCGACTCCTGCAGCACCATGGCCGCCGCTCCGTCGCCGAACAGCACGGCCACATTGCGATTGTTCCAGTCCATGTACTGGGAGATCAACTCGACACCTATCACCAGCGCGTTCTTGACGATGCCGGTCTTGATCATCGACGAGGCGATCGACAGACCGTACATGAAGCTGGTGCACGCGGTATTGACGTCGAATGCCGCCGCGCGAGCCGCACGGATGCGCTGCTGCACGCCGGAAGCGCTGTTGGGCACCGTCTCATCGTTGCTGCAGCTGCCGTAAATCACGAGCTCGATGTCCTCGCCGCGCATGCCGGCGCAGGCGATGGCGCGGCGCGATGCGGTGATGGCAAGTTCGATGCCGGGTACATGGGAGATGCGCCGTTCCTTCATCCCGGTACGCGTCGTGATCCACTCGTCGTCCGTCGGTAGAAATGTGGCGAGGTCGGCATTGGTCAGCACGGACGGCGGCAGGCACTTGCCCCAGCCGACGATGGCAGCGTGAGTCATTGGATCTCCCCGAAGGCCGTATTGTTGTGCGTCCATTGTCGCCGATATGGGCGTGCCCCGCACGCCCTCGGCGGATAGACCGATCCGGGCGCGCCAGGCTCCTAGGTCTTTTCGAGATCCGCAATGAACGAGCGGCCGACGCGGCCGTCCTTCACGATGACTCCCTCGGCCCGCAGTCGTTGCGCCTGCTCTCGGTGCTGCGGGGATGACCTGGGAAACACGATGCGCCCACCGGCGCCGACCACGCGATGCCATGGGAGGCTCAAATCCTTCGGCGCTGTTCTCAACGCAAATCCGGTCAACCGTGCTCGACCCGGCAGTCCGGCGGCGCGTGCGATGGCTCCATAAGTTGACGCCTGCCCGCGCGGGATCGCGGAAACCGCGTCCCAGATGGCCTGGATCGCGGCAGTGTCTGCGGCGCGCGCGGAACGCCGCGCCCGCGGCGTTCCTGCTCTGAGCGGTAGAAGCAATTCAGAAACCGTCCTGCTGGAACGTGCCATGCGCCCTCAATCGACGACCGCGTCAGGATATCGCGCCGCCTATCGCAAGGTGAACTGCCGCAGCACCCGCAGCTTGCTGTCGAAATCCTCCTTGTTCAAATAGGCGCCGCACAGCCGGCGGAAAACCGCCGGCGCCCCGTGATCGATCTGGTGATCGCGATCCTGTTGTTGAACGCGGGATGGTAGAGGACACCAGCGAGGCGGGAAATTTTCGTACAATTGGGAATTCATGACCGACACGCTCAAGACCATCAGCCCCGTCGACGGCCGAGTCTATGTCGAACGGCCGCTCGCGACCGCCGCTGGCATCGATCTGGCGCTCGGGGCCGCGCGGCGCGCACAGCTCGCGTGGAGATCGGTGCCGCTCGGGGAACGCTGCGATCTTCTCGGCAGGGCGGTCGACGCCTTCGTCGCCAGGGCGAGCGATATCGCCGCGGAGATTACCTGGCAGATGGGGCGTCCCATTCGCCACTCGCCCGGCGAGGTGCGCGGCTTCGAGGAGC
Source organism: uncultured Gammaproteobacteria bacterium (assembly GCA_963837045.1). Classification (GTDB taxonomy): domain Bacteria; phylum Pseudomonadota; class Gammaproteobacteria; order Steroidobacterales; family Steroidobacteraceae; genus Bog-1198. The sequence continues at coordinate 56,346 of CAWIMA010000008.1, read as the reverse complement.
GCGCACGCTACATGCTGGGGGTGGCGCCCGAAGCGCTCGCTTCGATTCGGCCGGGGCCCAAGCCGGGCTTCCAGCGGCAGATCAAGCGCGTGCCGCTCGGCGTGGTCGCGGTCGTCGCGCCGTGGAATTACCCCTACCTGACGGCGGTCAATGCCGTGCTGCCGGCCCTGATTGCCGGCAACGCGGTAGTGCTCAAGGCGTCGCACCAGACGCCGCTGTGCGCCGAGCGCTTCCTCGAAGCGTTCGCGAGCGCCGGTGTTCCCGCCGGCGTGTTCCAGTACCTGCACCTGTCGCACGCCGATACCGCGCGCTTGATGGGCGACCGGCGGGTCGCGAGCATCTGCTTCACGGGTTCGGTGTCGGGCGGCAGAGCCGCCGTCGCCGCGACCGCCGCCGGCTTTGCAACCTCGGGTCTCGAGCTCGGCGGCAAGGACTCCGCCTACGTGCGCGCCGACGCCGATCTCGCGCATGCCGTCGAAACGCTGACCGACGGCGCATTCTTCAACGCCGGCCAGTCCTGCTGCGGCATCAAGCGCATCTACGTCGCGGCCTCCCGCTACGAGGCATTCGTCGGCGGCGTCGTGGATCTCGCCAAGCAGTATCGCTTGGGTTCGCCGCTCGATCCGGAAACGACGCTCGGGCCCGTGGTGCGCACGGCCGCTGCCGAGGCCGTGCGCTCGCAGGTCCGCGAAGCCGTCGCCCGCGGGGCCCGTCAGCTGATCGACGAGAAGTTGTTCGCGGCGTCCGCCTCCGGAACGCCGTACCTCGCCCCGCAGGTGCTGGTCGGCGTCGATCACTCGATGGGGGTCATGCGCGAGGAGACCTTCGGACCTGCGGTCGGCATCATGAAGGTCGATTCGGACGAGGAGGCGGTGCGGCTCATGAACGACAGCGACTACGGCCTGACGGCCGCGATCTTCTCGGCGGATGCCGAGCGCGCCGAAGCGCTCGGCGATGAGCTCGAGACGGGCACCGTGTTTTTGAACCGGTGCGACTACCTCGATCCCGCCCTCGCCTGGACCGGCGTGAAGAATTCCGGGCGCGGCTGCACCCTGTCGCGGGTCGGCTTTGAACAGCTCACCCGCCCCAAGTCCTATCATTTCAGGATCACGACGTGAGCCCGGTGCTGCGCGGCAATTGGAATTATCCGACGACCATCTGGGCGGGCCCCGGCCGCATCGCCGAGCTCGCCGAGGCGTGCGCACGCGCGGGCATCCGCCGCCCGCTGCTGGTCACCGACGAGGGGCTCACCGGCGCTCCGATGATCAAGAACGCGCTCGCCGCTCTCGAGGGTGCAGCGCTGTTCGGCGCGGTCCGCGGCAATCCGGCCTTGAGCCACGTCGAAGCGGGCCTTTCCGCTTATCGCGCCGGCGGCCACGACGGCGTCGTCGCGTTCGGCGGCGGCTCGGCGCTCGACGTCGGCAAGGTGGTGGCCTTCATGTCGGGCCAGGCACGCCCGCTGTGGGACTTCGAGGACATCGGCGACTGGTGGACGCGCGCCGACCCCGCCGGCATCGCGCCGGTCGTTGCGGTTCCAACCACCGCCGGCACCGGCTCCGAAGTCGGCCGGGCCGGCGTGATCCTCAACGAGCAGACGCATCAGAAAAAGATCATCTTCCATCCGCAGATGATGCCGCGCATCGTCATATCCGACCCGGAGCTCACTGTCGGGCTGCCGCGCGCGGTGACCGCAGCCACCGGCATGGACGCCTTCGTTCACTGCTTCGAGGCTTTCTGCGCGCCGGGCTTCCATCCGCTCGCGGACGGCATCGCGCTCGAGGGCATGCGCCTGATCCATCGCTTCCTGCCGCGCGCCTGTGCGGACGGCCGGGACATCGAGGCGCGCGCGCAGATGCTGGCCGCCGCGTCGATGGGCGCCACGGCCTTTCAAAAGGGTCTCGGCGGCGTGCATGCGATCGCGCATCCCGTCGGCTCCTGGTTCAACACCCATCACGGTCTGACGAACGCGGTCATCCTGCCGTACGTCGTGGCATTCAACCGGGCCGCGATCGCCGCCAAGACGGAGGTCATCGCGCGCGTTCTCGACCTGCCCGCGCGCGGCTTCGACGGCTTTCTCGCATGGGTGCTCGAGATTCGCCGCGAGCTCGGGATACCGCACGCGCTCGGCGACATCGGGGTCGGCGCCGACAAGGCCGAGATCATCGGCCGCGAAGCGGCGATCGACCCGTCGGCCGGCGGTAATCCGATCCCGGTGGATGCCGCGGCGCTGGAGCGCATCTTCCGGGCGGCGGTGGCCGGCCGGCTCGAGGCCGTGGACGGCGCCGTGTGAGCGGTGCACGGATCCTGGTCATCGACGGCAACGTTGCCGAGATTCGTGCGCGCCAGGCGGCGGCGCTCGGGTATGACTCGGGAATCGGCTACGCGCGGGTGCTTCGCCGCATCGATCCTGCCCTGCAGGTCGACATCGTGACCGCCGCGGACGCCGACGCTGAGCTTCCGAGCAGCGTCGGCCTCGAGGACTACGACGGAGTCACGATGACCGGGTCGGCGCTCAACATCTACCAAGGGGGCGCGCCCGTGATGCGCCAGATCGAACTCGCCAAGTCCGTGTTCGCGGCGGGCGTGCCGTTCTTCGGCAGCTGCTGGGGGCTCCAGGTGGCGGTGACGGCGGCGGGCGGCGAGGTGCGCGCCAATCCGCGGGGCCGCGAGTTCGGCTTCGCCCGACGCATCGTGCTCAGCGACGCCGGCCGCGAACATCGTCTATTCGCCGGTAAGCCGGCCGCGTTCGAGGCGCCCACCGTTCACAAGGACGAGATCGCCTCGCTGCCGGCGGGTGCCGACATACTGGCGGTCAACGACTTCGGGTTGCAGGGCGCGGCATTCAATTTTGGGCGCGGCACCTTCTGGGGCGTGCAGTACCATCCGGAGTACGACTACGCCGATATTGCAGCGGCCGCCGAGCGCTACGGCAAGACGCTGGTCGGTGAGGGGATGTTCCGCGACCCTTCGGCGCTCGCGGCGTTCGTGGCCGACCTGCACGCCCTGCAGTCGAACCCCGCCGATACGCCGCTGCTGTGGAAACACGGGCTGGGTCCTGCCATGCGCGCCGAGGAGCTGCGCCTCCTCGAAATCCGCAACTGGCTGGATGCCGAAGTGCGGCCTCGCGCACAGCGGCGGATCTGAAAGCACGCATGGAAGCCGCCGCCCCGGCCGATACCAGCCGCAGCAGCGGCAATTCGCGACTGCGCTGGTGGGCGCTGGCACTTGCGGCGGTCGCCGTATCGAGCAGCTACTACGAAGACGATGTCATCGGTCCGATCGCCGATCTGCTGCTGCGCCAGCGCGGATTCACTCAGTCGCAGCTCGGGATGTTGAACGGCATCATCAGTGTCCCGAATGTTGCGCTTGCGCTCATTAACGGCCTGCTGATCGACCGTTACGGAGCCGCGCGCGTCGCGCTCTGGTCGGCAGCCGTCAGTGTGCTGGGCGCGGCGCTCACGGCGTTAGGCAGTCCTTACGAGCTCATGGTGGCCGGTCGCTTCATCTACGGGGTCGGCGAAGGTGCGATCTTCATTGCGCTGGTCGCCGGGCTGGCACAGTGGTTCCCGCGCGGCGGCATTGCGCTGGCTACCGCGCTCTACTTGAGCCTCGCGCGCGTCGGCTCCTACGCCGTCGATACCTCCACCGCCTGGGCCCATCCGCTCTACGAGCGCGGCTGGCAGCCGCCGCTGTGGCTCGGCACGGGTATTACGGCGGCGGGGCTGGCGGCGGCAGCGGTTTTCTACCGGCTCGACCGCCAGCACCGCCCGGGGGCGCGATCGACTCCGGCGGGCGCTGCGGAGCGCATCGACTGGGCGCACCTTCTTAAATTCGACATGTCCTACTGGTACATCCTCGGGTTGCACGTGCTCTATGCCGCGGTGTTCTTCCCGTTCCGCACGACCTATGCCATCGAGTATTTCCAGCACGCCAAGGGGCTGACGCTGCAGCAGGCAGGAGTGGCCAATAGCTGGGTGTTCTTCGCCGCCGTCTTCGCCACCCCGTTCTTTGGATTGCTCGCCGACCGGTTCGGTCACCGCGCACTGATGCTGGCGTTCGGCACGCTGCTGCTTCCGCTGACCTTCGTGGTGCTGGGGCTGACGAGCTTGAGTCTATGGGTGTCCACCGTCATGATGGGGATCAGCTTCTCGCTCGTGCCCGCGGTCATTTGGCCGGCAACGACGCTGATCGTCGAGCCGCGTCGTCTCGGCACCGCGCTCGGGCTCATCACGCTCATTCAGGCGCTCGGCATGGCGGCGTCGAATCTTGCCGCGGGCCGGCTCGCCGACCAGGCCGGCGCCGGAGCCCAAAATCCCGAAGGCTATACGATCATGCTGTGGTTCTTCTTCCTGCTCAGCCTGGTCGCGCTGTCCTCGGCCCTGCTGCTCTGGCGCCGTGAGGCGGGGCCGCAAGGCCATGGCCTCGAAGATGCGCGCAAGCTGATGACGGTGGCTGCCTGACCTAAGATTCAACCACGCAGCAGCGTGGCGGCGTCATGATTCCACATCGTAACGCACTTGAAGGTGAGTCGTGGCATAGTGGCGTCAGTCGCCGGTGCCGCGGCGCGGGGCGCGGCTTAAAATCAATAATACGCACACGGGGTCTCGTGATTCGACGATCGCATCTGACGGCCGCCAGTCTGCACGGCTCGCTGCGCCTCGCTGCGCCTGACGATCCCGCGCGGCGCTGGTGTGCGCGGTTGGTCATCGCCCTGTGCGCCTATGCGCTGGCCGTCTCGGCGCTGGTGATCGGGCGCCGGCTCACCGGCAGCACCGGGGTGCTGCCGACGTTCGCGCTCCTGGTTCCTGCGCAGGCGGTGCTGGCATTTCTGATGTGGCTGGTCGTGAGCCACGGGAGCTTGAGCCGGGCGCGGCTCATGGGATGGTCCCTCATGCTGGCGGCAACCATCTTTGACCTACTGGCTGCGGTCGACTGGAGCTACGTCGCCTCCATCACCTCTCAGCCCTTCGGCACGGCGGCCGACGTTCTCTACATGATCAACTACGCTCTGCTCGCATGCGCGGCGGCAGCGTTTTTTGTCAGCTGCGGCGGGTCGCTGCGCCGGCCCCGAGTGTGGGTCGACGCGGCGATCGTAGGCTTTGCGGCCATCGCGGCGCTGCTGCCGTTGCTGTTCAGCCCGCTGCTCGAGCCGCAGCCGGCGCATGTCGGCAGCGCCTCCGCCTCGCTGGGTTATGCCCTGGGGATCGGAGTGACGATCACGGGACTGGCGATGGTGCTGATGCAGGTGCGGGACTGGCGGCGGGATGCCGGGATGATCGTGCTCATCGTCGGGACCGCGGCCGCCATGTTCACGGACGTCTTCTCGATTGCCGCGAACGTGCGCGGCCACTTCGATCTCGGCAACGTCGACGACCTGTGCTATGTCTGGGCCGACGCATGCGTCGGGATGGCGACCCTGATGGAGCTCAATCGGGATGTGAGAGTCGACGGCACGCGCCATGGCGAAGGCAATTCGAACAGTTTCCTGCCGGTGCTTGCGATACTCGTGTCGCTGGTCATCGTGCTCAGTGCGGGCAAGCATCACACGGGCTACAGCGTGCTCGCGGCGGTCGTGCTGCTGGTTTCCGGCGCGGCCCTCGTCGTCGCGCGCCAGGTGGGGGTGCGCTACGAGCTCGGACGGCTGAACGCCGAGCTCGCGCAGCGGCAAGCCGAGGCGCGCTTTACGGAGCTGGTGCGCCGCTCGGCCGACATGATTGCGGTCGTGACGCCCGACGGTGTCGTGTCCTACGCGAGCCCCGCGGCCGTCTCCGTGGTGGGATGCCCGCCGGAGACGCTGGTCGGGACCCGGGCATGCGACCTGCTAGGATCAACCCATGCGGCACGGCTGTCGGCGCTTCTGAATGAGACGGTGTCTGCAGAGGACGCCTTAGAGATCGAAATCGGCGAGGAGGCTCCGGCCGGACGGGGGCGGGTGGTGCAGTTCGTTGCCAGCAACGAACTCTCGAACCCGCTGCTCAAAGGCATCGTGCTCACAGCGCGCAATGTGACCGAGCAGCGATCGACCGAGCGAGAGGTGCTCGACATAGCGGCCCGCGAGCGGCAGCGGCTCGCCGCCGAGGTTCACGAGGGGATCGGACAGGAACTGGTCGGCGTGACGCTCATGCTGAAGGGTCTTGCCTCAGGATGGGAGACCGACCCGGATGTCATTCGCGAAGCGCTGGTGCCCATCGTCGATCAGCTGAACGGCGTGGTGACATCGGTGCGGGGGCTGGCGCGGGGACTGTCGCCGCTGACCGTGGTGCACGGATCGCTGCCCGCGGCGCTGCGATCCCTGGCAACGGATGTTGAGGCGGCGCAGCGGATTCCGGTCCGGGTGCGCTGTGCGGACACTCCGGCGGTGGACGCGGCGGTGGCCGAGCATCTGTATTGCATCGCCCTCGAGGCGATTGGCCACGCGGCGCGCCGCAGCTCCTGCAAGCGCATCGATCTCGAGCTGCGAGCCTCGGAGCGGGAGACGGTGCTTGCGATCTGGGACTACAGCCTGGGCGTCCCCGGCCCGGATGAGGCCGTGGATGAACTGCCGCTGCGGCTGATTGCCTACCGATCCCGGCTGATTGCCGGAACCCTGCGGGTGAATCCGCTGCTCGGCAGCGGACGGTGGATCGAGGTGACGGTGCGCGCCTCGGCGTGATGCGGTCGACGTGACCCGGTCGACAGTGCCTCTCGGCGCGCCGTTGCTACCATGCGCCCCCAATGACCCAGCGAATTGCCGCCTGCATGGTTTTGCTGCTGATCGCCTGCGCGCCCGCGCGGGGGGCGGAGCTCTTTTATATGGACCACGACCCGTTCACGAAGGAGTACGTCGGCCCGTCGGGCCCTTTGGTGTTCTCCGGCGACATCGCTCCCGGCGACTACGATCGGCTGTTGGCGAAGATCGCGGAGGACCAGAACCGCTTCTTCGAGCAGGGCAAGCTGTTGCTGGCGTCGGACGGCGGCGATGTGACCGAAGCGATCAAAATTGCCAGGCTCGTGAAGGCGCTGTCCACCGAGGTCATCATCGGGCCCGTGACCGGCCGGTGCGCGGGTGCGTGCTTCCTCATCTATGCCGCCGCCGACCAGCGCGGGACCGATGGTCCGCGGTTGATCGGCGTTTATCGCCCGCAATTGGACGATGCCGACGCGGCCTTGCTGCCGGGGCCGGACGCGGCGATTCTCGAGGACGACATGCTGGCGGACGCGCGCGCCCTCGTGCAGGACAACGCGGTTCCGGAGTATCTGATCGATGAAATGTTTCGGCACACCGCGAGCGATGTCTACTGGCTCTCGGAGCGCGACGAGCAGAATCTCGGCGCGAAGTCGCCGTCGTTCGAGAAATTTCTCGCGGCGAAATGCGCATGGAGCGACACGCTCGAACGGTCGGTCTACAAGGGCGAGCGGCCGATCGAGGACCTCAAGCAGGTGTGGATCTGCCGCGCTCGCTTGACGCAGCCCGCCGCGCGGCAAGCCCTGGCCTCAGCGCTGCATCAATCGAACACCAGCCGCGGCAGGTAGAACGATACCGTCCAATTCGGCAAATCGACGATTTCGCTGATGCGCAGATCGCCGCACACACTGCAAAGAAGGTACGCATCGATCGCGGGCATGCCCTGCTGCCGCATCAGCAGGTCGATCATCGAGCGCACGGACGCGCGCGCCGCCTGCATCAGATCCGGACCGATGCCGGTGGTCGCCTCATAGCCCTTCGCGTCGAGATGCCGGCTCACGGGCCCCGGAGTCCGGAACCGGGGATAGGCGAGGGGCTGCTGCTTGAGCAAATCGAACCGCAGCGCCACGCGCATCGGACTTTCGATGGCGGTACCGCATACCTCGCCGTCGCCCTGCGCCGCATGCGTATCGCCGACCGAGAACAGGGCGCCGGGGACCTCGACCGGCAGAAACAATTCAGTCCCGAGCGCGATGTCCCGCACGTCCATGTTGCCGCCGACGCGGCGCGGCGGGACGACGCTGTGCATCCCGAATTCGGCGGGCGCCACGCCGATCGTGCCGGTGAATGGTTTGAGCGGCACCTTGCCCCAGCGGCCGAACAGCGCCGGCGCGAGCGCCTTCGCATCGTACTGCCACAGATGCAGCGCCGGCTCCTTGAACTCGTCGGCCAGCAGCCCGAAGCCGGGAATATTCGCCGTCCAACCCCAGCCGGAGGGAGCGAATTCCAGCAGGGTGACCTTCAGCACATCGCCCGGCGCGGCGCCATCGACGAACACCGGGCCGTTCACGGGGTTGATCTTGGCGAAGTCCAGGCCCCCTAAATCCACGACGGTCGATGCGGCGCCGAGTTGGCCGCCCGCCGCATCGACAACGTCGAACTCCAGCGACTCCCCCGGCGCTATGCGCACCGCAGGGGCGAGGCTGTTGTCCCAGCCGTAGTGGCGATGATGGATCGTGTGCCGGTGCGTCATGCGGCGCTCATTGTAGTCGATAGGATAAGCTAAGCTCATGTCGCTGCAAGACTTCGGCTATCAGGAACAGCTGCGCCGCGTGCTGACGACCAAGGACCTGGTCATCTACGGCATGATCTTCATGGTGCCGATCGCGCCATTTCAGGTGTACGGGTTCGTGTGGGATGACGCCAAGGGCATGGTGCCGCTTGCCTACCTGCTCGGCCTCGTCGGAATGTTCTTCACCGCGCTGAGCTATGCGGCCATGTCGCGCGCATTCCCGCTGGCCGGCTCCGTGTACACTTACGCGCAGCGCGGATTGCACGAGATCGCCGGCTTCTTCTCCGGCTGGCTCATCCTTCTCGATTACATCCTGGTGCCGTCTTTGCTGTATCTGTTCAGCGCGGTGGCGCTGCGGCCGATTCTGCCCGGCGTTCCCGCCTGGATCTGGCTGGGGGGATTCATCTCGTTCAACGCCGTCGTCAATCTGATCGGCATACAACTGACGGCGCGCGTCAACCGCTACGTGCTGGTGCTGGAACTGGTCACGCTGGGGCTGTTTGTCGTGCTCGGCCTGATGGCGCTGTACGGCGGCGCCGGTGCGGGCCGGCTGACCCTGAAGCCGGTCTACGACCCCGCGGTGTTTTCATTCGCCACGGTGGCGGGGGCCACGTCGATCGCCGTCCTGTCGTTTCTCGGCTTTGATGGAATTTCGACGCTGTCGGAGGAGAACGTCGGCCGGCGGGACGCCGTCGGCCGCGCCACCCTGCTCGCGCTCCTGCTCGTGGGCGGGCTGTTCATGCTGCAAACGTGGATCGCCACGGATCTCGCTCAGGGAATGCGCTTCACCTCTCCGGAGACCGCGTTCTACGAGGTGTCCGAACGCGCCGGCGGTCCGTGGCTGCGGCTGATCACCATCGTCGCGATGGTGATCGCACTGGCGGTCGCGAATGCCATGGCCGCTCAGGCGGCGGTGGCGCGCATTCTCTTTGCCATGGCCCGCGACGGCAAGCTGCCCTCGATCCTGGCCAAAGTGCACCCCCGCTATCAGACCCCCTACGTGAGCACGCTCGCGGTCGCGTGCGTGTCGATTCTGGTCGGGCTGCTGTTCGCCAGCCGGGTGGACGACCTCACCCGGATCGTCAATTTCGGTGCGCTGAGCGGCTTCGTCCTGCTGCATCTGTCGGTGATCAATCATTACTTCGTCAGACAGCGCAGCGGCGACTGGCTGCGGCATCTGCTGTTTCCCTTGACCGGATTGCTGATCATCGTCTACGTCCTGTACGAAATGGACACCGCCGCAAAGGTTCTCGGCGGCTGCTGGATCGCGATCGGCGTCGTGTACTATCTGGCGCTCGCATTGCGGTCGAAAAAGCCGGTCTCGCTCGAGATCGCGCCGACCCGGGACGAGTAGCGCGGAGGTGTGTGTGATCTATTCGCTCGGCGGCAAAAGCATTCAAACGGCGGGTGACGATTTCTACGTCGCGCCCGGCGCGTGCGTGATCGGCAACGTTCGATTCGGAGTGGCCGCGAGCGTCTGGTTCAACTGCGTGCTCCGCGGCGACAACGACTGGATCACCCTCGGCGACGGCACCAACATCCAGGATGGAACCGTGATCCATACGGACGAGGGCGAACCCGTGATCCTGGGTGCCAACGTGTCGGTCGGACATCGGGCGATGCTGCACGGCTGTACGGTCGGGGATTCCACGCTGATCGCGAATGGCGCCATGGTCCTCGACCGGGCCGTCCTGGGCCGCAATTGTCTGATCGCCGCCGGCGCATTGGTGCCGCCGGGCAAGCTCATCCCCGACGGTTCCGTGGTGATGGGCATGCCGGGAAAAATCGTACGGCAAGTCAACGAGCGGGACCTCGCGATGATCGAGCTCACCGCCGAGCATTACATCGCGCGCGGCCGCTGTTACCGGCGCGAGCTTAAGCTCGATGCGCGCAGTGGGGAGCCGGCGCCGAAGCGCTAAGCCGCCGCCGGCGCGATGAGCTCGGGGTCGTTGTTGGCGGGCTTGTTGACCCGGGTGCTCACCGGCCAGGCCACCATGTGCTCATCCGGATAGGGCTTCAAGACGGACCACGCCTGCTCCGCGCTCCCCTCGATCCACGCTTCGCGATCCTGCCGCGCCAAAATGGCGGGCATGCGATGCTGGGTATTGTGAATCTCCCCGACGATGCGGTTCGCGGGCATGGTGATGTGCACGCAGGATTCGACGACCTCGCCGGCGTCGGTTCTGGAGGAATCCCACAGCCCGGCAAAGGCGAATATCGGCTGATCGTTCAGGTGAATATAGAAGGGGATCTTGGTCCTGCCGTCGGCCTGCGTCTGCCACTCGTAGAATCCCTGCGCAACGAGCAGACAGCGCTGCCCTCGCTTCCAGGGGCCGCGATAGCTGGCGGCGGTTTGCACCGTCTCGATGCGCGCGTTGATGGTCGAATATTTGGGCGCGATGCCGTGCGCAAAAAACGGTATCAGACCCCAACGAAGCCGCACCCCTTCACGCCGGCCCTCCCGGATGCGGATCACGGGCACCTCCTGGGTCGGCGCGACGTTGAAGCTCGCCGGAAACTTCCATTCGGTGCGCACCAGATTGAACTCGCGCTCGATCGAGGCATCGTCCGGTGATACGTATCGCCCGCACATGCGCGTCGGACGCCCCTAGCTCGTTTGCCGGCGTCCGGCCGGGCGTGCCGTGCGCAAACGGCGAATCAGCGCGCGGTGCAGCGCGAAATATCCGGGCGCGCTGACTTCGATGCGGCCCCGGACGAGTGCATTGACTTCGTGCAGCGCATGGAAAGGCACCGCGGGAAAGGCATGGTGCTCGACATGGAAGGGCATCTGCCACGTGAACAGGCGCACGGCCGCATTCGTGTAGGTGGTGCGAGTATTGGCGTACATCTCGGGACTCAAGGCGCAGCCGGTGTGCTCGGCCAGGAGAAACAGCCGCAAGAACGGCTGTCCCGCGAGCACTGGCAGCACCCAGTAGATCAGCGCATCGACGCTGCGCAGCGCGAGCGAGAGCGTCAGGACCGCCCAGTAGCACAGCCACAGCCTGCGCGCCTCGTGCACGATCAAGCGGCGTTTGGGCGCAGGCACGAAGGGCTCGGTCACGCGCCCGGCCAGGGCGTGGCGCAGCGTCACGCTCAGGCGTTTGTGCCAGTTCGGCAGGCCGCTCAGGCGCCAAAGATAGGAGCGGAAGGTGAGCGGCTCGGTTTGCGCGAGCTCGGGATCGCGCGCGGGATCCTGCGTGAACCGATGGTGCGCGAAATGGAACAGCCGGAAATATTCCGGCGGCAGACACAGAACGGCGCCGCAGATCCAGGCGACCGCATCGTTGGCGCGGCGGCTCGCGAACGCCGTCCGATGAATCGTCTCGTGAAGCGCGCAAAACAGAAAATTGAGCGCCACGCCGTGCAGGATGACGGCGGGCAGCAGCCAGACTGTGCCGCGGCTCGCCCAGACGAGCACCCCGGTCGCGCAGATCAGCGCGCCGTGCGTGGCGAGCTGCACAAAGCCGCGCGCGTTCGAGCGCCGCGACAGCCGTCGCAGCGTCGCGCGGTCCATACCGTGCATCGCATGCGTCTCGATCTCCATCAGGCCTCCCGTGCAAGCGGCCGCCGGCGCGAAACCGCCGAAGATGGTGATCGCGCCATTATAGACGAGCGATACCCGGCATCATCACCGTCGCGCTCATCGTATGGTCGAGCCTGACCGCGCTGTGCGGTGCGGCGCGGACATTCCCGCAGCTGCTGCTGATCCGGGCAGGCGTGGGCGTTGCAGAGGCGGGCTGCTCGCCTCCCGCGCACTCGTTGATCTCGGATTATTATGAGCCCTCGCGCCGCACCTCGGCGCTGTCGATTTACACCTGCGGGATTTCGCTGGGCTATATCCTCGCCGCGGTCGTGGGCGGCTACGTGGCGCAGCATTCCGGGTGGCGCGTCGCCTGCGCGACAGTGGGGCTTCCCGGCGTCGCGACGGCCATTCTGATCAGGGTCTTCGTGCGCGAGCCGCCGCGCGGCCGCTCCGATGCATCATCGCCGCCGGCCAAATGCGGCGCAGCGCCTTTCTCGCTGCGCTACGAATGGCGGGAAGTTGCCGCCGTCGCCAAGGCACTGCTCCTGGACCGGCCTATCCTGCACATGGTGCTGGGCGTCACCATCGGCGCGTTTGCCGCGTACGGGTTTTACGCGTTCTTGCCTCCGTACTTCAGCCGCGCCTTCGGTCTGGGCTTTGCCGCCATCGGGGTCATCGCCGCCCTCGCCGGCGGCGTGGCCGTCGGCATCGGCATTCTCGCCGGCGGATTCATCGCCGAGGCTCTCGCCCGACGCAGCGCGCGCTGGTACGCCCTGGTTCCTGCCGCCGGCGGCGCGATCGCGCTGCCCGTATATCTGCTCGCGCTGCTGCAGACGGATTGGCGGCAGGCGACCTGGGCCTTGAGCGTCGCCGGATTCTGTCAGTACGCCTCGCTCGGACCCACGTTTGGGGTGGTGCAAAATGCGGTCGGCACGCGCCGCCGCGCAACGGCCACCGCCCTGCTGTACATCTGTCTGAGCGTGATCGCGCTGGGGTTAGGTCCCGCGTTCACCGGCTGGGTCATCGACCGGTTCGCGGAGGGCAGTGTGGCCTCGTTCACCCACCGTTGCCCCGGCGGCGCGGCGCTGGGGGGCGCGACACCCGCGGCCGAAGCCGCATGCCGCTCGGCGCTCACGCACGCCACGCGGCACGGGCTTCAGCTGACGCTCGCATTCTTCGGCTGGGCGGCCCTGCACTATTTCCTGGCCGCTGCCGGCATCGAAAAGTCCCTGCGTGCCAAGCTGGCCTCTTCAGTCCAGTCCGCTTCGACATAGTACGGGCCCGGCCGCTCGCGCAGCTGTTCGTATTTGCAGATCTGCGGCTCGGCGCCCAACGGGGTCGAGATGCCGGCCCGGAACGCCCATTCCCCCCGATCGCTGTCGCTCGCCCGCACGTAGCTGTTGATCATGAAGCGCCGATCGTGATCGCTCAGGTTGGGCGCCGAGCCGTGCACGGTGAACAGGGTCCACAGCAGCAGATCGCCGGGGTCCATCTCGCACGTCACGATGCTCGCAGGATCGAGCCCGGCACGGCGCAGCTCCTCGTCCTGTGTCTGACCGACCATGATGGGTCCGTCGTCGGAAAGCCCCAGGTAGCCGAGCCGGTGGCTCCCCGGGATGACCCGCAGAGCGCCGTTTTCCCTGGTCTGCCGATCGATCGCGAGGCCGGTGGTCACAGTGCTCTCGAGGCGATCGAAATCCTTGATCTTGCCTTCCCTGAAACGCGCGTCCTGATGAAAGCGATAGAACGTGTATTTCGCCCTGGGCGGCTTCCAGTGGATCTGGTGCGTGATCTGCTTGATATCCTTTCCCAGGAAGGGCTCGAGCACCGCGAAGAATTTCTCGCTGCGGCGCATGCGCTCCATGATCGCGCTGATCCACGCCGTCCAGTGGGCCTGCAGCACCACGCGCCGCTGTGCTTTGGGGTCGTCGAGCACCTCGAACAGCAGATTCCGATCGCGGTACGTCGCATGGTGCTTGAGCCCTTCCTGATACATGTTGTCCACTTCGGAGGCGATCTCGGCCGTTTCGGCGGGCGACATGAAGCCGCGGATGACGGCGTAGCCTTGGGTTCTCAGTTCTGCGACGAGGTCCTGCATGGCGGGCTCCAATCACACGAAGGTTTTCAGCACATCGCGCCAGCTGACGATGCCGACGGGCTTGAAGTCCTTGTCGACGATGGGGATGCACGACACGCGATGCTCGAGAAACACGCGGATGGCGTCGGGAATTTCCGACTCCGGGTGAAGCGTGACCGGCTGGCGTGTCATGACCTGGTGCACCCGCTTGTGGAGCGTCGCGGTATCGCGCGCGTTCTCCGACGCCGTGCCCACGTAAGGGCTCAGTGCGCGCAGCAGATCGCGGTCCGAAATGACGCCGCACAGCTTGTTACCCGTGTCGACCACCAAGAGATGATGAAATTTCATCGAGTCGAAGATTCTCTTGACGACCTCCAGGGAGTCGTCGAGCTCGACGGTGACGACCCGCGTCGTCATGATGCTGCGTAGGTTCACAGGTCACCCGCGGTGTTGGCGGTCGGTGAGCCGGCGCTGGTCGAATGCGCGGCCGCCGGTCCGGCCGTGGCTTCGCCAGGGACCTCCCGATGATACGGCAGCCATGCATAGATTTCCGGCGATGTCTGCGGATAGGCGAGAAATTCCTCTCGCTCCTCGACCACGCGGTCGAGCTTGCGCCGGTACAGGCGCCAGATGGCGAACAGGGTGAAGGTGAGCGTGAGCGCGATCACGTAGGCGAAAAATGCATGCGGCGAGATGAGCTGGATCGCATACGTCCCTGTGGTCGGTCCGATGGCGGCGCCGAGCGCCCAGACGAACAGGAGCGTCGAGGACAACGCGACGTAATCGGCGCTGACGGCGCGGTCGTTCGCGTGCGCCACTCCCACAGCATACAGACTTTCGGCGAGACCTCCGAAAATCGCAAACAGCACCGCGAGCAGCGGGAACGGCGTCGTTCGATCGACCGTCAGCAGCGCGGTTGCGACGGCGAGGGTGCCCGCTCCCAGGCCGATCAAGGCATAGAGACGGTCGACCTTGTCCGAAACGAAGCCGATGGGCCACTGCAAGAACAAGCCGCCCAGCGACACGCAGGCCATCAACAGCACGATGTGCTGCTGATCGAAGCCGATGCGCAGACCGAACAAGGGTCCGACGGTGTAGAAGCCGGTGAGAATCAAGCCGTTCAGCAGACAGGCGAGCACGCTCGCGGGAGAGGTGCGCAGCGCCTTTAATATCTCGACCTTGACGCGCTGCGGAAGGACCGGCGCACGCACGTCGATCCCCACCATGGGCACGAGCGCGAGGGTGGTCGCGATCCCGGCGATGAACAACAGCTCCGGGCCTCTGACGTTGAGGTTCTCGCCCAGAAGCTGCCCGGCTCCGTAGAACAGCCCGTACACCAGCACATAAATGGTGAGCACCCGGCCGCGCTGCTCATTCGGCACGAGCGCGTTCAGCCAGCTTTCGACGATGATGGCCAGCCCCGCGGCGTTCAATCCGATCACGAACCGCAGCAGCGCGAGCGAGGCGGCGCTTTGCGCGAAGTACAGACCGAGGATCGCGACCGCCTTGGTGCCCGCGAAGGCGCCGTATGCGCGCTCCAACCCGACCGGCGAGATGACCTTGTGCGCGTACAGGCAGCCGACCAGAAACCCCAGCGCCTCCGCCGTCGCGATCAAGCCGATCACGCCCGGCGACAGGCCCATCGCCGTGAATCGCAGCGGCAGCAGCGAACCCATCACCCCGGCGCCGACCATGATCAGCGCCGTGCTGAGGAGAGGAGGCGCCACGCGCATCGGAATTGCGCTCACGGCGCCGCGCCTGCCACGAGTTCGAGGAACGACTTCTGCCCGCGCGGCGCAAAGCGGATGACACGCGAGCCCGCATCCCGTTTGGCCCATCCCCAGTCGCAGACCCGGGACAGCAGCTCGGAGCCCAGCGCGCCCGCGAGATGCTGGCGCCGCTCGCTCCAATCCATGCAGGGCCGGCACAGAATGCGGCGCTGATGAGCCACCGCCGCCGTGTCCACGCCCACCTTCGCGAACCACTCGGCCCCCCAGGCGGTGAGCCGGATGCCGCCCGGCGTGCGGACGAACACCTTTGTGCGAAGCAGGGCCTCGAATGCCGTCACCCCGAGCTCGCCTGCAAGATGGTCATAGCAGATCCGCGCCTTGCGCAGCGCCGGCTCGCGCGGACTCGCGAGCAACCGCACCGCGCCGGTGCGAAATGCCACGCCCATGAGCGACTCGAGCAGATGCGCCACGTCGGCGTCAGCCAGCCGAAAGTAGCGATGCCGCCCCTGCTGATCGACGGCGAGCAGCCGCGCGTCGAGCAGTTTGGAGAGGTGCGCGCTCATCGTCTGCTTGGTGACGCCGGCGACGGCCGACAGCTCCGTGGCCGTGAGCGCGCGATCCGCCATGAGCGCGGTCAGCGCGTCCGCGCGCGCCGGATCCCCGAGCAGCGAGGCGATGCGGGCGATATTCGGTCCGTCTTTCATGGTTCGACGTTAAACGAACCATTGTCACGTTGCAACGGCACTCCCGCAATGCGTTAGCCGAGCCGCACGGCCTCGTGAGGCGCGCGTCGCTGTCCCTCACGCGGCGCCTTCCGCGCTGTACCGCGCCAGCAGACCGGTGCGCACCGCATGGCGGTAAATGCGTCCATAGAATTGCGCCGCGAGCAAAAGTTCGAGAACCGCCACCGCGGTTCCTTGCAGCAGCAGCGAGCCGGGGAACGGCCGGCCATTGAGCAGGCTGCGCATTCCTTCGAATACATACGCGGGCGGCAGCACATGCGCCACCGCCCGCATCCACGGCGGCAATGTGGCGAGCGGATAGAAGACCGCCGCGAAGGGCGAAAGCAGCGCCGGCAGCGGCCAGAGCAGCCACTCGGAAGCAGGTCCGAAGCGCAGCACGATACCGCTCCCGAATATGCCGAGCGTGATGCCGAACACGAACAGCACCATGAGGAACGCCGCGAGCGGCAGTCCGAGCGCAAAGAATTGCAGATGGAAGACGCCGGTCGCGAGCAGCAGCATGGTCACGAGACCGACGCAGCTGGTCAGCACACTGGTGATCACCAGCCCGGTGATGTATTCGGATATCGACAGCGGCGAGGAGAAGAGATTGAGAAAATTGCGCGACCAGACATCCTCGAGAAACGCCGTGCTCACGCCCTGCATGATGCGGGCGCAAAAATCCCACAGCAGTACCCCTCCGAGCAAAGTGGGCACGAAGTTGACGCCGCTGCCGCTGACCGTGTTGAGGTAGCGCGTGATGAACCCCCACAGCACGATGTCAATCGCGACCCAAGTCACCATTGGAAACAGACGTACCGGACTGCCGCGCAGAAGGTAGAGCTGCCGCAGAACGATGCCGGCGACGGGGCGCAGCTTCACGTCGCGGCGCTCACGGCGTCGACCAGCGGCTCGCGCGCCACGCGGATGAACAGTTCCTCCAGGCTCGCGGCTCCGTGCTCATGCGGCAAGGTCTGCGGATTTCCCTCGAGCAGAATTCTGCCGTGCGAGAGCAGCAGCACCCGGCTGCAGACGGCCTCCACCTCATACATGTTGTGCGACGTCCATAAAATGCCGCACCCCTCGTGCGCCGCCAGGCCCTTGATCTTCTCGCGGATGATCTGTGCGGCGGAAGGATCCAGCGAGGCGGTCGGTTCGTCCAGCAACAGCAATCTCGGGTCATTGAGCAGCGCCTTCGCCAGCGCCGCCCGCGTCTGCTCGCCGGAGGACAGCAGTCCGCACTTCGTGCGGCGCAGATGCCTAAGGTCAAACTCCTCGAGCAGCTCCTCCACGCGCGCCGAGAGGCCGTCGATGGCATACAGCAGGCCGAAGAAGCGCAGATTCTCGCTCACGGTCAAATTGCCGGGCAGCGCCGCGTAGACGGCCGCGAAATTCGTCCGCTCGAGGGCCCGCGCGCGATCCTTGGCGATATCGATCCCGTCGATCTCGACGCGGCCGCGGGTAGGCTCGAGCACCCCCAGCACCATATTGATCGTGGTCGTCTTGCCGGCGCCGTTGGGCCCGAGAAGGCCGAGGATCTCGCCTCGCTCGACGCTGAAGGACACCTCATCGAGCGCCGTGACGCCGGCGTACTGCTTGCACAGCTTTTCGACCTGAAGAGCAGGTGGATCCGCGGGCAATTCCGACTTGTCCGAGTTTGAGCTCGCGGTCAATGCAGACATCGCGCGATTATGCACAGTTTTTGAATTAAAAGGCGCGCGCCGTCTTTCTCCCGTTATTCGGCAGTTAATTCCATTCCAGTTTCATATCGCCTCTCGCACACTGCATCTCACGCGAGCGACGGTCTTAGTCGACGCGCATCCAAACAATCAAGGAGGAGAGTATGAACAGCTTCAACGTCACCGCCGTCGGCAATCTCGCGAAGAACCCGGAGCTCGCCGTGAAGGGCGACACCACATATACCCGATTCTGCCTGGTGGGCAACGACTATGCGGGCAAGGACGAACATGGGAGCGCCCGCGAAGCGGTTACGAGCCTGTGGTTCGTGGCGTTTGAAGGCCTCGGCGAAGTGATCGCCAAGAATGCGCGCAAAGGCGACCAATTGATTTTACAAGCTCAAATTCGCGCCAATAACTGGACGGATAAAGAGGGCGAAAAGCAGTACGACTATTCGTTCGTCGTGCAAAGCTTTCGCTTTGGCGCGCCGGGAAAATCCAAGCGCGAGGAGCTTGCCCGGCGCGAAGAGCGGGACATCGGGGCGCTCGAAACAGAAATCTAGCCGATCTGCCAATTCGAAGTTACACGGAAAAGGTATTCCGCCGATGTGCCATCCCCTTACGCAGCGCCCGACTCCGACGCGCCTTGCGATCTCGTCATTGCTCCTCGTGCTCGTCCTGTTGGCGCCGGAGCTGTCGATCGCTCAGGCGACCTCGCCGTTCATGACGGGGGCAACCTCGCTGCAGACGAACATCCTCGCGTGGCTGACGCCGGTCGCAATTATTTTGATCATGGTGTTGGGCGGCATGGCAATGGCGAACCGCATGTCGTGGGGGTGGTGCATCGGCGCGATCCTGGGGATCGCAATCGCCTTCGGCGCGCCGCAGATCGTCACATGGGTACGCGGAATGTTCGGTGTCTAGGAGCGGCGCGTGAGCGATTCGAATGCAGGCCTCGCCGCGGATCCCCTTTTCATCGGCGCAACTCGTCCGCCGATGAGATGGGGCGTCACGTATTCGGCGGTGCTATTCAACATGGTGTTCACAATGGAGGTCTTCTTGCTGACCAAGAATCTACTGACGCTGCTGGTGAGCGCGCCAATTCACGGTATTTGCATGCTGCTATGCGCACGCGATGCGCGGTTCTTCGATCTCGTATTGCTGTGGGCCAGAACTCGACTGCCGGCGGCGTTCGCCAATTTGCGTGTGTGGAAGGCGAGCAGTTACTCGCCGCTGCTCATTGATATACCCAGCCGCCTGGGTCGCCGCCGGCGTGAGCTGATCGAGTGCCTGTCGCCATGCGTGACGTGAAGCGAACGTATCTGCGTCGCGAAATCGCCGCGGCCGAGCGCATTCCCTATAGCGCGCATGTGGCATCCCGGATCGTGCGTACGGAACAGGGAGACTATCTGCAGGCGTTTCGCCTGGGTGGCGCAAGCTTTGAGAGCAGCGACGACGCCGAGCTCAATAATTGGCACGAGCGGCTCAATGTACTTTGGCGAAACATAGCGAATCCGAGCGTGGCTCTGTGGACGCACGTCATTCGTCGGCATGCCCGGCTTGCGGCACACAGCAAGCCGGGGAGCCGGCGCGGCGGCGGCGGCTTTGCTGAGGACTTGCACTGCCGCTATCAGCACAGGCTTCGCCACGAGACGCTCATGCTCAACGAGCTCTATCTGTCGATTCTGTACAGGCCGGTCGCGGGCAAGGCGGCGGGCGTTTTGTCCGAGTTTCTCGTCAAAACGCAGCGCGGCGGCCGCCAGACCGAGCTGGCGGATGCGCTCGATGCCTGTGAGAAGCTGTCGCAGACGGTGGCGGCATCGCTGGCGCGCTACGAGCCGGAGTCTCTAGGGTGCTACCGGCAAGGCGACGTCTGGTACTCGTCGCTGCTCGAGTATCTCGCGTTGCTGATAAACGGAGAACGGCTGCGAATGCCGCTGCCCCGCGGACCACTCAACCAAGCGCTCGCCGGAGTGCGGCTGTTCTTCGGGACCGAAGCCATCGAGTACCGGTCTCCCAGCGAAACCCGGGTGGGAGCCGTGCTCGGGATCAAAGAGTATCCCACACCGACGGTCGTCGGCATGTTCAATCAGCTGCTGTCGGCGCCGCTGTCGTTCGTGCTCACCCAGTCGTTCGCGTTTTTGAGCAAGTCCGCTGGGCAAGCACTGCTGCAACGGCAGTTCAACAGGATGGCCAACGCCGGCGACTTCGCGGTGTCGCAGGCCGCAGAGCTCAAGGACGCACTCGATGCGTTGACCAGCAATGAATTTGCGATGGGTGATCACCATTTCTCCTTGCAGCTGATGAGCGGCATCTCGCAACCGAAAGCTCTCGAACCTGGGGCGGGGCGACTTAGAGCGCTCAATGATGATGTCGCTCTTGCGCGCAGCCTTCTCGCGGATACCGGCATGCTGGTGGCCCGGGAGGACCTGGCCCTCGAGAGCGCATTTTGGGCGCAGCTGCCGGGCAATTTCGCTTTCCGGCCGCGCAAATCTCCGATTACGTCGCGCAACCTGGCGGCGATGTCACCGTTCCATAACTATCCCATCGGCCGTTCGGAGGGCAATCATTGGGGGGAGGCGTTGACGCTTCTCATCACCAGCGCCAAGTCGCCCTACTTCTTCTCGCTGCACGCGAGCGACCCGCGCGACCCTGACGGCGGAAGCCGCAAAGATACCGGTCATACGCTGATTTGCGGCCCAACCGGTTCGGGAAAGACCGTCTTCATCGGCTTTTTGCTCGCAATGCTCGCTCGGCAGGGCGTCACACAGGTGGTTTTCGACAAGGATCGCGGGCTCGAGATTCTAGTTCGGGCATTGGGTGGCGAGTATTTTCCCCTGAAGAACGGCGTGCCGACGGGGTTCAATCCGCTGCAACTGCCAGCGACCCCCGCCAACGTCGAATTTCTAAAGCTATGGCTGCACGAATTGAGCGCGCACGGGTCCCTGCGCGAGGATTCCGGCCCGCGCACCGTGCGTGAGCAAGCGGATCTCGAGACGGCGCTCCGCGGTACTCTTGCGCTGGATGCGCCGGCGCGCCGTTTGTCGCGTCTGGTGGAGTTTTTGGATCCAACCGATCCGGAAGGGCCGTATGCGCGGCTGGCTCGCTGGTGTGAAGCGACTCGCGGCGATTACGCTTGGGTGTTCGACAACCCGGCCGATACCCTCTCAGCGCGCCTCGCAGGCCGATCGCTTATCGGCTTCGACGTGACCGAATTCCTCGATCACCCGCTTACGCGCTCATCGATCACTCTATATCTATTTCATCTGGTGCGGCGGCTGCTCGACGGCCGTCGGCTGGTTTGCTGGATGGACGAGTTTTGGCGGCTGCTGGCCGATCGGGCGTTCGCAAGTTTCGCCAAGGATGGTCCGAAGACCTGGCGAAAGCTGAACGGCGTCATGTGCCTCGCAACGCAAAGTCCGAGCGACGTTCTTGATAGCCCGATCAGCCGGACGCTCGTGGAACAAACGCCCACGAAAATCATCTTCCCGAACGCCGATGCGAATTTTCGGGAGTACACCGAGGGATTAGGGCTGACGAAACGAGAATTCAGGCTCATCAAAGAACAGCTCGAGCCGGGCTCGCGCATGTTCTTGGTGAAGCAGGCGCACCACAGCGTCGTATGCCAGCTTGATCTCAAAGGCTTCGATTCCGAGCTCGCTGTGATCTCCGGCCGCGCAACCCAGGTGGGTCAGATGCAGGAACTGATGTCTGCGAATGGGGCAGACCCCGCCGCCTGGTTGCCCAAGTTCATGGCAGCGAACGCGAGCATCGGCAAGGCCGAGATTCAGGCAATCAATCGATAGGAGATGTACTCATGTTCAAGCGCATCAATCGGTATCTGCTCATCTGTTTGGTCATTTCCGCGGCAACTGCACCGACGGCGAACGCGCAATGGGCCGTCGTCGACGTGCAGGCGATCGCCCAGCTGACTCAGGAGGTTCAGGCCATGCAGCAACAACTGCAGACGGCGCAGGCCCAGCTTCTGCAGGCGAGGCAGGCGCTTCAGTCGATGACGGGCGATCGCGGCATGGAGTTGCTGCTCAGCGGCACGGCCCGCAATTATCTGCCGACCAGCTGGGCGCAACTGGCGAGTGCGTCGCAGGGGAGCGGCGCATATCCGGGGCTAGCCTCCGACGTGCGAAGCGCCGTCAGCTTCAACGCGGTGCTCTCGCCGGCGCAGTTGTCCGCTCTATCGACGGCCGACCAGGAGCAGATCATCGCCGCGCGGCAGGCAGCGGGGCTGCGTCAGGCCCTGGCCGAAGAAGCGTTGGCGAACGCGAGCAGCCGATTTGCAGCCATTCAGAGCTTGATTGCCGCCATTTCCACGGCGGGTGACCAAAAGGCAATCCTCGATCTGCAGACCCGTATCAGCGCCGAGCTTGGCATGCTGCAGAATGAGCAAACCAAGCTTCAAGTGCTTGCTCAATCGAGCCAGGCACAGGACTCGGCGAACGCGCAGCGGGAGCGCGAGCTGGTGATCGTCGAACAGGGTCGGTTCGTAAGCCGCTTCCAGCCCACGCCGTAGACATCATCTTTCATGGGATTCTTTGCAACATTCTGGGTTTGGCTCAATGGGCAGCTTGCTGCCTACATCGGGAACAACACTGCGCGTCTCGCCGGGGTCTTGGAGCCTGCAGTGATGACCGTTGCGACAGTGTATGTAATGGTGTGGGGCTACCTGCACCTCACTGGCCAAATCGAAGAGCCGTTCGTCGACGGACTCAAGCGCATCATCATGCTGGCGGTGATCTTGGGCGTGGGGCTGCACCTTTGGCTCTACAACGCGCTCATCGTCGACACCTTTTACAACGCGCCGGCGCAATTGGCGGCCGCGGTGATCGGCGCCGAGGATCCGATCGCCACCATCGATGCAATTTGGACGAGCGGTGGAACGGTGGCCGGCAATTTGTGGGTCAAGGGCGGCGTGCTGAACGGTGGCTTCGGCTTTCTCATTGCAGGGGCCCTCGTGTGGTGTTTCATGGGCATGCTCTGCATCTATGCCATGTTCCTCATCGCGCTCTCCAGCATCGCTCTCGCGGTTCTATTGGCGCTAGGTCCGCTGTTCATAACCTTGCTCTTCTTCGATTCGACCAAGAGATTCTTTTCCGCGTGGATTGCGCAACTCGCCACGTACGCGCTCATCACCATCCTCACGGTGATGATATCGGCGCTTTTGCTGCAGGTGGTGCAGTCGTATGCCGTGCAGACCGCGGCGCGGGGCGCTGCGATATTGACCGTCGATGCGCTCGACATGGTCTTGATATCGGTGCTCGTGTTCTTGATCCTGAGACAAATCATGCCCATCGCCGCTCACTTGGCGGGCGGCCTGGCACTGAGTTCGTTCGGGATGTTGAGCCGCGCCGCCGGCTGGAGCATGCAGAAAGCAGGCGCGAAGTATCGAAAGGCGGTCGCGGACGCCAAGACCTCGCGAAATGCGCAGCGCTACGACCCGACGGCACGTGCGGACGAGAAACCTCGATCAATGATTTGATGCATACACCAAGGAGGGTGACCCATGCGCCTGATACTCTGCTGGTTTCTGCTGTTGAGTGCCTGCGCGTCGCACGGCGTGCGCTGCGACGACCATCTGCACCCCATTAATTCGCCGGCGCCGGAGGTGCCGCCGGCGGCGCCGGCGGACCGGAGCGCCAAGTGAACGACGGTTCGCCGCTGCACGAGTATTTCCGCGAAGCAGAGTCGTGGGATGCGGATCGGGCCGCACATTTCCGCCGCAGCACCCAAACTGCCCTGTGGGTCGCGGCGGCGGGATGGATCTGTGCAGTCGCCTCGGCGGCGGCGCTGGTCGTGCTCGTGCCGCTCAAACGCGTCGAGCCTTTCGTCGTGAGGGTAGACAATGCCACCGGCATCGTCGACGTGGTTCCGATCTACGACGGCCGCGCCGCGCCGCAGGAGGCGGTTACGCGGTATTTCTTGACCCACTATCTCACGGTCTGCGAGCGATTCAATTTTGCTACCGCAGAAAGCGACTACGAGGAGTGCGGTGCGTTTCATTCTGCACAGCGAAATCAAGTGTGGTACGCGCTGTGGACGGCGACCAACCCGGCATCACCTCTGAATGTGCACAAGGACGGCAGCACCGTGCGGGTGCAGGTGAAATCGGTCAGCTTTTTCACGCGCTCGAGCGGGCTGTCGGATCTTGCTCAGGTCCGATATTTGAAGGCTGCGCGTCAGGGTGCGGGTTCCGAAGAGACGTTCAGTTACTGGGTTGCGACCATTCAGTACGCCTATGCGGAACCGTCGAGAGATCCGAAGACCCGCCGCTGGAACCCGCTGGGTTTCAAGATCATCGACTTCAAATCCGAGCCCGAAGTGATGCTCGAGCAACCTACGGAGAAGGAAACACACCATGACTCATAGAACCCGGCGGCGCGCGATGGTTCGAGCTTGTTGCGTGGCTTTCGCGTTGCAAGGCGGCACGCTATATGCCTTGCAGTCGTTCGCCGAGATCGTACCTGTACGGGGAATCGTGGATAGCCGCATTCGCACGGCTGTATATGAGAACGAGCAGGTCTACCGGCTTCGCGGCTTCGTGGGCTACCAGATCGATCTGGAATTCGAGGCTGGGGAATCCTTCATTGGCCTCGGTGCCGGAGACATGGAGGGGCTGGCCTATTTCGGCCAGGACAACCACTTGTTCCTGAAGCCCAAGGCGGCGAAGGTCGCGACCAATCTGACCGTGCTCACCACTCGCCGGCGCTATCAGATCGACTACACGGCCGTGCCGGACCGTCCGGCCCCCGACGATCCGGACGTCATCTTCGCTGTTCGCTTCACTTATGCGCCGCTAAGCGCGCAATCACTCGCAGACGCAGCGGCAAAGCGCATCGACGCCGCACTGAAGGACGCGCCGACCAAGCGGCCCCGCAACGTCGATTTCTGGTATTGCGGCAGCCCGACCTTGCGGCCCGTCGCTGCCTCCGACGATGGTGTCCACACGCGCCTGCGCTTTGCGGCAAATGCCGATCTGCCGGCGATCTTCTTACGCAATGCGGACGGCAGCGAATCGCTGCTCAATTTCAGCATGGACAACGGCGATGTCATCGTGCATCGCGTGGCGCGCCAGTTCATTCTCCGGCGCGGCACGCAGACCGGATGCATCGTCAATCAGGGGTTCAGCGGAGGCGGGCTGCGTTTGGAATCCGGCACCGTTACGCCCGATGTCGAGCGCAAGGTGCCCGGGGTCGTGCCATGAATTCCGAGGAATCGGCGCCGGGTCGGGTGCTTGGAGAGCGCGGTTCTACGGCCGTCAACCGCGCCATCTCCGCGCAATCGCGGCTCAGCAGCGTTCTCGCCATGACGCTTATGAGCCTACTCGGATTGGGATCGCTCGCTTGGTACTACGCCAATACCATGATGCGACAAAGCCGTGCACGCCAGAGCGCACAAAGCGCATCAGCCAATCGCGCCCAAGGAGAGATGGCGCTGCCGAGTTTGGGGAGGATAGATCCGCCGCCGCCATTGCCGGCGCCCGCACCAGCCCTCGAGAGCATAGTGCCGGCCGCTTTGCGGCCCGATTTGCCGCCTGATCGCGTCCCTTTATCCGCAAACAACCTACCTCTGGGGGGCGCCGTCGCGAACGGTGCGTACGGCGCGCCGCCGTCCAAGACCCCGGCGCAGATCGCGCAGGAGCGTCAATTGTCGGGCTCGGTTTTTTCATCGCAAAGCTCCGCCGCAAATGCTGGTGGCGCAAATGCCGGCGGTGTGCCCGTTGAAAGCGCTGTCCTGTCGGCGCCGCCGGGTGCCGCCGCAGGATCCGGGCGAACTTTCGGCGTTGCTGCGGTCGAGCGTCGCGACGGCGGTGCGTGCGCAAGTGCTGCCGGCACAGCGCCTGTTATTGCCGAAGGGCGCTTTCATCGACTGCACGCTGGAAACGGCCATCGATTCAACATTGCCCGGAATGACGACCTGCGTGATGGCGACGGATGCCTTTGGTGTGGATGGCAGCGTGGTTCTGTTGGAGCGCGGCACCAAGCTCATCGGTGAAACCCGAGGCCAGGTGCAGCAGGGCTCGGCCCGCATATTCGTCCTGTGGACCGAGGCGCGCACGCCCGCGGGAGTGGTCGTGCCGCTCGCTTCGCCCGGCGCCGACGATCTGGGGCGCTCCGGGCTTCCCGGCGAGGTCAATCGTCACTTTTGGGAGCGCTTCGGCGCCGCGATGCTGGTGTCGGTTATCGACGGTGCCGTGGCAACGGCCGTGCAGTCTTCCCGGAGCGGCAACGGAACTGTCGTCGTCGATCCCTCTGGCTCACAGGGGGTTATGACGGAGGTGCTAAAGAGCACCGTCAATATTCCACCCACGGTGACCAAACAAAACGGGGATCGAATCCAGGTATTGGTTGCGCGGGATTTGGACTTCAGGTCGGTGTATGAGCTGCGATCCGTCACGCCTGGCCGCTAGCCAGCCGGCTGATCAATCTGCGCTCGCGTTGACATTGCGTGTTCTGCGGCCGCTGCTCGCGGATTCCGCGGTCATGGAACTTTGCATCAACCGCCCGCGAGAGGTGTTTCTCGAGACCGCCAGTGGATGGCGCTGCGAGCCCTTGCCTTACGCCGACTTCGAGTGGTGCAGCCGCTTCGCGAAGCTGGTCGCCAATTCAACTCAGCAGCGCGTCGATGCAACCTCACCGCTGCTTTCGGCATCCTTGCCGACCGGGGAGCGGGTGCAAATCGTGCTGCCGCCCGCGACAACTGCAGGCTGCGTGGCGATAACAATCCGCCGGCCGGCGGATGAGGTGTGGAGCATTGAGGATTTGGAGCGGCGCGGAATCTTTCGGCGAACGCGGCGAGCGGACCACGCGCTCGATGAGACCGAGAAGGAACTGTTGCGACTGCTCTCGGCGAGCAACCATCCCGCCTTCATGCGCCTCGCGGTGAAGAGCCGCAAGAATATTCTGGTGTCCGGCCCCACGGGGTCCGGCAAGACGACCTGGACCAAGGCATTGATTCGGGAGATTCCGGCCGGCGAACGGCTGGTCACGATCGAGGATGCGAGGGAATTGGTGCTCGACCGCCATCCGAACCACGTTCGACTGTTTTATTCAAAAGATGATCAGGGCATCGCACGGGTTACTCCGAAGCAGCTGCTGGAGTCCTGCCTGCGCATGAAGCCCGACAGAATCCTGCTCGCGGAGCTTCGCGCCGAGGAGGCTTTCGACTACCTGCGCAACGTCAACTCCGGCCATCCTGGATCGATTACCAGCGTACACGCGGCAAGCGCCGACCTGGCCTTCGAACAACTCGTGCTGCTGGTGAAACAAAACCAAGGCGGCCGGGATCTGGCGCGCAGCGATATCAAGAGCCTGCTGTACCTGCTCATCGACATCGTCATCCAATTCGGCGTGGAGTCGCACGAGCGATTCATCAAGGAGATCTGGTATGACCCTGAGCGGAAACGCCGGATTGTCGCCTCCGTGGGGACATCCTCGTGATAAGCGCCACGCTGACTCAGGGTTGGTCGGGGCTCGCATTCGCTTATGCCGCTGTTCAGGCACCAATGCTAGCGGGCTTGATTCGCGGGCGAGCTGAATTGCACAAGTTGCTCTTATCTCCGGTCATCGCAGCACCGCTCACGGCTGCAGTGGGGGTCGGCATGGCGCTGGCGACTCCCCTGCTGGCGGGGATCGGCGCGGCGCAAAGCGGCGTCATTCAAATTGTGCTCGGCACGGCAATCAGCGCTGCGATCGGATACGTCGGCGGCCGCGTAGTTGCAAAAGAATCGTCCGCGAGCAGCGCGCATCAGCGCGGTGCGATCGTGTCGGAACAATTGGGTTCTACCGGCCGGCCGGGCCGCAGCGGAGTCTCGACCGAAATCACATTGGCCGGGCGTGCTGTTCCTCCCCGGGATGAGGCCAAACATTTCAAATTGATCGGCACCACCGGAACCGGCAAGAGCACCGCGATCCAGGAAATTTTGAATGCTGCGCTGGAGCGGGGCGACCGGGCCGTCATAGCGGACCCCGACGGGGGTTATCTTCAGCGGTTCTATGAGCCCACGCGCGGCGACGTGGTGCTCAACCCCTTCGACGAGCGCTCGGTAAGGTGGGACTTGTTCGCTGAAATCAAAAGCCCCTACGACGTGGAGCAGCTGGCGCGCTCGCTGATCCCCGATCACGAGGGTACGGATCGAAGCTGGCGCGGCTATGCGCGCACTTTTTTTTCCGCCGTCACTCGACAGGCCCATGAGGCTGGCGTGAACGACATGGCGGAGCTGTATCGATTGTTGGTAGTGGCTGATACCAAGGAATTGCGGACCCTGGTGCGCGGGACCCCCGCCCAGCCGTTTCTGGACGAGCATAACAGCCGAATGTTCGACTCGATTCGCTCGGTGACCAGCTCTGCGGTGGGAGCGCTCGACTTCATCGCGCAGCAGAAGGCGCAGGGTTTTTCGGTGCGCGAATGGGTGGCGCAGGGACGCCCGGGTGTGCTGTTCATGCCATACAAGGCCGGGCAGATCGCGGCGTTGCGGTCGACCATCTCGGGATGGATGCGGCTCGCGATATTCGAGGCCATGGATCAAGAAGCCTTGTCCGGCGATGTGGCGGGCGAATCACGCCAAGCGCCTGTGGTTCGTCGTCGACGAGTTGGATGCCCTCGGACAGATTGACGGTCTGAAAGACGCGCTCGCGCGGCTGCGCAAGTTCGGCGGCCGGTGTGTCCTGGGCTTTCAATCGATTGCGCAAGTATCCAGCACCTACGGCCACGGAGACGCCCACACGATTGTCGAGAATTGTGGGAACACGCTGATTCTGCGTTGCTCGGCCAGCGAAGGCGGCGGCACCGCGCGGTTTGCCTCTCAGCTCATCGGGGAGCGCGAGGTGTTGCGAACCACGATTTCGAGGAGCCGTCGGCTTAACGAGACGACCGGCTCGATCTCGCACAGCGAGCATTTCAACGTGGAACCGGCGGTTCTCCCGTCGCAGATCGAACAACTGCCGGATCTGACTGGCTATTTGAAGTACGCGTCCGATCCGCAGTGGCTGCGCGTGCGGTTGGATGCCAGGGCCGCGTGGCAACAGAGACGTGCAGCACAGCCGCGGGCGGCGCCCCGCACCGGCCATGGAAGTTCAACCGCACGCGAGGGGCGCACGCATGACTGAGCGCGCCTTGGGCGTCGATGACGCGACGATGAAGTTCGGTCTGTTGATGGAGAGCGCCCAAACGCACCAGAAAATAGCCGAGGCGCATCTCGAAAAGCTGCGGGCGCACGTTCAGGGTCTTGATG
The DNA here is from genome assembly GCA_963837045.1 of uncultured Gammaproteobacteria bacterium. GTDB lineage: Bacteria > Pseudomonadota > Gammaproteobacteria > Steroidobacterales > Steroidobacteraceae > Bog-1198. The sequence continues at coordinate 26,917 of CAWIMA010000008.1, read as the reverse complement.
GGGTCGTGCGCGAGGAAATACGGCGAACGCTCGTCGACGAGCTCCGGGAATTGACGGCCGAGAGCACGCGCGCGGCGCAGGCGCTGCATGGCATGAAGCGTGCGGCCAACATGCGCGGGCTCTTCTGGAGCGTAGGCATTGCCGTCCTGTGTACGGTAATCCCAAGCGCCATAGCGCGTCTGGCTCTGCCATCGGCGCGCGAAATCGCCGCATTGAGGGTTGAACGGGATCAGCTTGCGCTCTCGGTGGCCCGCCTCGAACAGCGCGGCGGCCGCGTCGATTGGCGGCACTGTGGCGAGGCGGCGAGGCTGTGCGTCCGCGTCGATCGCAGCGCCCCAACCTACGGTGACAAGGCAGATTACCTTATCGTGAAGGGTTATTGAATCGATGGATTTGCCGGCGCTACTGACCTCCATCCGGGGAAGCGAAGCGGTTGTTCTGGTGGCCGGCTTGGCGCTCGCCGCCGGCGCGTGCGCAAGAGCTTTGCGGCGCGGAACGTCGGAAACGTACCTGCGGGGTGTGGTCATTCGGGAGGGAGCCGCTCGGCAGCGCCGCGGCGCGCGCCTGAGAAGGTCGAGCACCGGTACGTTGACTCTCGCCGGGATTCCCATCCCGTCCGCCGATGAAACCAAGCACTTCAAACTGATCGGTACCACCGGTACGGGCAAATCGACGGCGATACGGGAGTTGATGGACAACGCATTGGCGCGAGGCGATCGGGCCGTATTCGCCGACCCCGACGGCGGGTATCACGCGCGATTCTTCAATCGCTATCGCGGGGACATCGTCTTGAATCCTTTCGAGCGCGGTTCGGTGAAATGGGATGTGTTGTCCGAGATCGGCAGCGCCTGCGACGTGGAGCAGCTCGCCAGCGGGCTGATACCGTCGAGCGATGATCCCTCGGCGAGTGAGTGGCGTAGTTACGCCCGCACGTTTCTGTGCGCAGTCGTCCGCCGATGCCGGGCGAAATCCCGCGTCGATTGCTCGGAGCTCTGGCGGCTCCTGGCGGTGGCACCCAGCGAGGAGCTGCAACCCGTCGTTGCCGGTACGCCCGCGCAACCGTTCCTCGATCCGGAGAATGCGCGCATGTTCGGCTCGATCCGATCGGTGGCCGTATCGGCGATGGCGGCATTCGAGCATGTGCAGGCGCAGCGCGCCGCTCCATTTTCCGTGCGCGAGTGGGTGAAAGCGCGATCGGCTCCGGGAATCTTGTTCATCCCGTACAAGGCCGTTCATATTGCGGCGCTGAAATCGATGATCGCGACATGGATGCGCCTTGCCATATTCGAGGCAATGAATGGCGCTGAAGACGACGACCAGCGCTTGTGGTTCGTGATCGACGAATTGGATGCGTTGGGAGCCATCGACGGACTAAAAGATGCGCTCGCGCGATTGCGCAAATTCGGCGGCCGTTGCGTGCTTGGGTTTCAATCCATTGCACAAGTGTCCAGCACCTACGGCGCCGCGGACGCGCAAACGATAGTCGAGAATTGCGGGAACACTCTCATTTTACGCTGTTCGGCCAGTGAGAACGGCGGCACGTCTCAGTTTGCTTCGAGGCTGATCGGCGAGCGCGAGATCTTGAGAAGACAAGTCTCCCGGGGCAGTGATCGCGAAGCGGTGTTTTCGGCGCGTGGCTCGCGGCGGTCCAAGAGCACCAGCGAGCAGCACGTGACCGAGGCGGCGGTCATGCCCTCACAAATCGAACAATTGCCGGATTTTTGCGGCTATTTCAAGGGCGCCACATCGCGCGCTTGGTTAAGGGTGTCCTTCGGTCCACATCGAGGCAGCCGCATTCAGCTCTTTCGCCGGAAGCACCAATGAGCAGCGAGATCAACATCCGGTCCAATGGCTACTTGGTCGCCCGCGCGACTGGAACATGCTGGCACTGCGGGGCCGCAACGCGCCTGCTCGCATTGGCTTTGCCGCCGGGCCACGAAAATCTCGCGATGGACGCGGACGCGGACGCGATGCGGATGCGGATGCGGATGCCGAGGGCGGGGTGTTGGCTCCAGAGGTTTGGGATGCCGCTCTCTGCAACGCGTTTCTTTTTTATGTCGCGTATCTACCGGATGCCGTTCAGCGTCGGCTGAGGGAGTTCTCCTCGTTCTACCGGTTTGCCCGCAGCGCAGCAACGCTGGGCTCTTACTGGGCAAACCACTGTGAGTCGTGCGGATCAATGCTGGATGACCACGACCTTTTCTGCGAGCCGGAAGGCGCGTTTCTGCCCACGAGCCACGCGCGGGCCGCTGCCATACAACTGCTGCGTATAGATGAGCCGCTCGAGGCCGCCGCGGCGGGGTATGCCTGCGATCCGCAGTTTTTTGAATCTGCGCGCGGACCGTGAAGCATCGTGGCGGTGTATTACCTGAATTTGAAGACGTTTGGGCGGTCCGACGGCAGTAGCGCGCCGAGCGCTGCTGCGTACCGCGCCGGTGAGCGCATCAAGGACGAACGCACTGGCCGGACCTACGATCACTCGGATCGCCAAGACGTCATGCACAAGGAGATCGTATTGCCGACTCGATTTGCAGATGCCGACATGGGCTGGGCTAAGGATCGAGCGAACCTGTGGAACGCCGCGGAAGGAGCGGAGACGCGCAAGAACGCGCGGGTCGCGCGCGAGTACCTGGTGGCGTTGCCGGTGGAACTCACACCCAATCAGCGCCTGGGCCTGGTTCGAGGATTCTCGCAGGAGCTCTCGGACCGATACCGGTTTGCCGTGGATCTCACCATTCACGCGCCGCGCGATTTTCCCGGGAGTGACCCGAGAAATTTTCATGCACACCTGTTGGCCACGACGCGGGAGGTTTCCACTACCGGGTTGGCGGCCAAAACCGCGCTCGAGTTCAACGATTCGAAGCGCCGCACGCTCGGGCTCGATCCCGTCATCCATGAGCTGTTGTATGTGCGAGAGCGCTGGGCGGCCGTCACCAACGAGGCGCTGCGGGACGCTCAGATCGCGGCGCGAATAGACCATCGGAGCCTCGAGACGCAGGGGATCGACCGTGAACCGCGCCCACAGATTCCACGTGCTGCTTTTGAGATGGAGCGGCACGGGTATCGCAGCGTGGTCGCCGAGCGGCTGCGCGAGGATTACGAGGCTCGCGTGCAGGCGCGCCTTGATCGTGCAAGTCACGCCGGCGGTGAACCGACGTCTCGGTCCCCAACCCTCGAGGAAATCCGGCGGCAAGCTCGCGAGAGCTGGCTGCGGCTGCGCCGTGAATCCCCGGACACTCCGGCGTACGGCGGCAAGGAGCGCAGCCCGGATGACGACTTGGCACGCTGATCTTACGGAAGCTCCGTGATTCCGGAAGTGAACTTCGCATCGTGCTACGTGTATTCACCCTGTGGCTCGTGCGCGGTTTGCGAGCGATCCCGGCTATTGCGCGCACGACTTAAGGTCGGTGACGCTCGCCTCATTTTCAAGTACGCCGTGCGAGTGCGCCAGCAGTCGAGCGAAGTTCCCTCGCTTACCCGCTTTTTTAATGCAACGGACGTCCTCATTCCGGTACCCGGCAGTGCGCCACTGGACTCGGGGGTCATGTCGGTCACCGAACTGCTGGCGGCAGCGCTGGTTCGAGAGGGGCTCGGAAGGACCGCCTGGGCCGGGCTGCAACGGGTCCGCACCGTGCGCAAATCAGCAACCGCCGCTGCAGGGGAGCGGCCGACGGTCGGGAAACATTATGATTCATTCGCCGTCGCGGGCACGGCTATCTTTGGCCGAGCCGAGCAAATCATCCTCATCGATGACGTAGTGACCAAGGGAAGGACCCTATTGGCGGCAGCGACGCGCCTCCAAGAGGCGTTTCCGCACGCGCGCATCAGGGCATTCGCGTTGTTAAGAACGATGGGATATATCCGGTGCGTGAATCAGCTAGTGGACCCCTGCGTCGGCCAAATAAGATGGAGGGCCGGAGATGCGCACCGAAATCCGTAGCGCCGGGTCGCGCACCCTCCGCAGTGCCCTTGGGGTTGTCTCAAAATTTTATACCGTTTTGGCGTCGTAACCTCATGACGTTCCGACGCCAAAACAGTACAAAAAAATCACAGAAGGTCAAACGCGCCACCATCTACCTCACTCCGGAAGTCCATCAGGCGCTGCGGTTGCGCGCGGCCGTCACAGGCAATTCAATTTCGCAGATGGTCAACGCGGCAGTCAGGGCGGCCCTCACCGACGATGCGGAGGATCTCGACGCCTTCGTTTTGCATCAGGAGGAGAAGGACATGTCCTTTGAGTCCTTCATTTGCGGTTTGCGACGCCGTGGTCGACTATAGGGTTCTCATTAAGGCCTTCGCGGCGAGCAGAATCGAATCGATCGATCCCCGTGAAGTTCGATGTGCGATCCGTGGAAGAATTGCGACCCTGGCGCGTGAGCCGAGACCGGCGACCGCTGAACCGTTGCCCGGCTATGCCGAACGCTTCCGCATCCGCCTGGATCGCTACCGCATTTTGTACCAAATTGACGATCGGCAAAAGAGAGTTACTATCTTCTGGGTTGGATATCGCCGACCCTAAAACCTTGCCGAGCGCGCGCCCGCTTCGAGGCGCAAGCCAGGCCGAGATCCGCGCTCGGTTTGAACGGTCCCTCGCGAAGGCTGATGGCGCGATGGGCGCGCATTGCATCCATGAATGGTGGATGCGCGGCGAAATGTCCATTACTATCGAGCGCGCGCTTGAAGGATTGTGGGCGCGGGCTGCCGCGTCCATTCCGGATTGGCTGCCGATGCGCTACATCGAATGGTTGCCGCTCGCGTACGAGGTGGCGCTGGGATTTGGCGCCTCCGGCAAGGGACGCTCGAACATCTATCTGGTGCTTCTCGATTATCGCGACAGTCGCAGGGAGGCGTACGGCGTGTACGTAGGAATGAGCAAATACCCCCCGGCACAGCGGTTCGATCAGCACAAAGCGGGAATCAGGGCAGCTGGAAGCGTTCTGAAGCGCGGACTTGAGGTGCTCACAGGGCCGACCATGCACCTGCAATTCATCCGGCGGACCGAAGCGGAGCGTATCGAGGTGGAACTGGCGCAAGCGCTGGCGGCAGCCGGGCTGATCGTGAAAGGCGGGCACTGAGGATGATTCTGATAGGCATGTTTGATTCGCCGTTCGTGCGGCGCGTTGCGGTGAGCATGAATTTGCTGGGCTTGCCGTTCGAGCACCGCAACTGGTCGGTCGGCAAGGACTTCGAGCTCATCCGGCAGTTCAACCCCCTGGGCCGCGTGCCGACGCTGGTACAGCCCGACGGTGAGGCGTTGATCGATTCGAACGCCATTCTGGATTTCCTGGACGAGATCGCGGGGCCGGAACGTGCGCTGCTGCCCCGCTCGGGACAGGAACGGCGCGAGGCGCTTCGAATCGTGGCCATTGCCGAGGGTGCGGCGGAGAAGGGCGTGCAGCAATGGTATGAGACGGTGTTTCGACCCGAGGGCAAGCGCCACGAACCTTGGATCGAGCGCTGCCGTACGCAGATGCACGGCGCGCTTGCCGAACTGGATCGAATTGCGCGCGCGCTTACTCGCGAATGGATGATCGGCGGCCGCTTGACTCAGGCGGATGTCACCACGGCATGCGTGTTCGGCTTCCTGTGCGATGCCTTGACCATGAGCCAGCCGGCGGCGATCTACCCAGGGTTGGCCGCGCACGGCGCACGCTGTGAGGCGCTGCCGGAATTTCGGTCGGTCAAAGCGGATCTCAACGCACCCAGTCATCTGAACTGGACGCGCACCGACCACGAGCGAGCCGCGCACTAGCCCGCGGCGCGCGCGCACGCCGCCACGACGTACTATAGATGTGCGGTGACGAGATCTACCTGGTCCTTCGAGCCCAATATCACCGGCGTGCGCTGGTGAATTCGCCGTGGGCTCGATGTCCAGTATTCTTTGGTGCGGCGCGGCCAAGGTCTTGCCGCCGGCCTGTTCGACGATCATGGCCATCGGGTTTGCCTCGTACATGAGCCGCAGCTTGCCGTCCGGCGCCTTGTGCGTCGGCGGGTAGAGGAACACCCCGCCTTTGAGCAAAATGCGGTGCACGTCCCCCACCATGGCGCCGGCGTAGCGGCTCGAATAGCCATTGCTCTGCGCCCAATCGAGGTATCGCTGATAGCCTTCGGGGAAGGATTTGCGATTGCCCTCGTTGACCGAGTAAGTCTTGTTGCCCGCCGGGATCATCAAGTTTCGCTCGACCCGCATGAAGGCGCCGACGGCGGGATCGAGGACGAACATGTCCACGCCTCTGCCGAGGGTCAGGACGAACACGGTGGATGAGCCGTAGATCACGTAGCCGGCGGCTATTTGGCGTGCGCCCGCCTGCAGCAGCGAGTCCTGTGCCCGCGTGCGCTGCCCGTCATGCGCAAGAATGCTGAAAATGGTGCCGACGCCGCCGCAGATGTCGAGGTTCGACGAGCCGTCCAAGGGATCGAAAAGCACGCAATAGCGGGGAACGCCGCGGCCCTCATCCCGCAGGATCACCGGCTCTTCGTTCTCCTCGGAGGCCACGATGGCCACGCCCTCGCGGCCGCCGAGCGTGCCCATCAGGACCTCGTTCGCGAGCACGTCGAGCTTTTGCTGGACCTCGCCCTGCACATTCTCGGTGCCGATGCTGCCGAGCACGTTCTCCAGCCGCGCCCGCCGCACCTTGTCGGCGATGATCTTGGCGGAAATCGACAGCGCGGACAAAATCCACGAAAAGGTGCCGGTGGCGTGCGCATGCTGGGCCTGCTCGCCCAGGATGTGCGCCTGAAGCGTCATGATCCGAACGTCGTCGCGGGAGCTGCTCATGGATGGAGAATGCCACAAACGCACGCGCGCGACATGAACATTCGGCTGCATATGTCAATGCGCTACACTACCTTATGATCGTGGTGCACCACCTCAACAACTCGCGTTCCCAGCGGGTGCTCTGGTTGCTCGAGGAACTCGGCGTGCCTTACGAAGTGAAACGCTATCAGCGCGATGCGAAGACCATGCTCGCGCCGCCGGCCCTGCTGGCCGTTCATCCGCTCGGGAAATCGCCGGTCATCACGGACGGCGATCTGACCCTGGCCGAATCGGGGCCGATTGTCGAGTATTTGGTCGATCGGTATGGCGGCGGCCGCCTGATACCGCGGATCGGCACCCCCGAGCGGCTGCGCTACACATACTGGCTGCACTATGCGGAAGGTTCCGCCATGCCGCCGCTGCTGCTCAAGCTGGTTTTCGACCGGGTTGCAGCTACTCCCATGCCGTGGCCGTTCAGCGCCATGGCGCGCCGCATCACCGGCAGCGTGCAGAGCGCCTTCATCGGGCCGCAGCTCACGCGACACCTGGATTTCATGGAGTCCGAGCTCGCTGAGCGCCCCTGGTTCACGGGAGACGAATTCACCGCGGCGGACGTGCAGATGAGCTTTCCGCTGGAAGCGGCCGCCAAGCGGGCCGGATTGAACGCCAGCCGGCCGCGGCTGATGGGGTTCCTGGGCCGTATCCATGCGCGCGATCCCTACGAGCGCGCCCTGGAGCGCGGCGGACCATACGATTTTCAATAAAAATGACGGGGGAGGCACGATGGCTAGATCGATCAAATTGAGTGCGGCGTTGTCTGTGGCTTTTTTGCTGATCAGTGCGGGAGGCTGTAATCAAGGACCCCAGTCGACCGCACCGGTGAAACGGGCCGCATCGCTCGCCAGCCAGCAATGGGCGCAAGTCGCCAATGGCTTCATCGACGAATATTTCTCCGCTCAGCCGTTCTTTGCGGCGCAGGCCGGCAAGCACCAATACGACGGTCAGCTGCCGGATCTGAGCGCGCATGGAATCAAGCGCGAAATCGCCCGCCTGCACGATGCGCAGGACCAGCTCACGGCGGTCGACCCGGCGCCATTGGAGCCGAGCGAGCGGTTCGACCGCGAGTATCTGCTGAACGTGGTGCAGAAGGATCTGTTCTGGCTGGAGAAGGCGCGCTTTCCCTTCACCAATCCCTACTGGTACCAGGCTAATCTCGATCCCGACATGTACTTGACGCGCAATTACGCGCCGCTCGATGTGCGCATGAAAGCCTACATCAAGTACGCGCACGGCATCCCCAAAATGGTGACCGACATCCAGGCGAACCTCAAGTCGCCGCTGCCCAAGACCTACGTCGAGCTGGGCATTGCCGAATTCGGCGGCTATGCGGATTTTTACAAAAAAGAGGTCGCAGCGGTGTTCGCGTCGGTCGCCGACCCCGCTTTGCAAAAGCAGCTGACCGAGGCCGACGAGACGGCCTCGCAGGCGATGGCGAATCTTCGGGACTATATGATTACCCTGCGTAAAACCGCGAACGATAGTTACGCGCTCGGTAAGGATCTGTTTGCGCAGATGATCAAACAAACCGAACAGGTCGATTTGCCCATCGAGCAGATCGCGGCGGCCGGCCGTGCCGACCTCGAGCGCAACACCGCGGCGCTCAAGACCGAGTGCGCGGTGTATTTGCCGAAGGGCACGCTCAGCGCCTGCATGGCGAAGATGTCCGCGAAGAAGCCTCCCGGCGGCACGCTGGAGGCCGCCCGCCGCCAGTTGGTGACGCTCAAGGAGTTCGTCCAAAAGAACAACGTGGTGGGCATACCGAACGACGATCAGGCTCAGGTCGCGGAAGCCCCGCCCTACAACCGGTCGAACCAGGCGTACATTGAAGTGCCCGGTCCGTACGATCACGGCATTGCCGCGACGTTCAACATTGCGCCGCCCGATCCGAAGTGGACGAAGGCTGAACAGGCCGAGTACCTGCCGAGCGAGGCGACGCTGTTGTTCACCTCGGTTCATGAGGTCTGGCCCGGGCATTTCCTGCAGTTTTTGCACTCGAACGCCAACCCCGACAAGCTCGAAGCCATTTGGGTGGGATACGCGTTCGCGGAAGGGTGGGCGCATTACTGCGAGGAGATGATGTACGAGGAGGGATTGGGCAAGGGCGATCCTGAGATGCACATCGGCCAGATCCGAGACGCGTTGCTGCGCGATGTGCGCCTGCTGTCGGCGATCGGCCTGCACACGCAGGGAATGAATGTCGCGCAATCCGAGAAAATGTTCATGGAGGTGGCGTTTCAGGACCCGGGAAACGCCCGTCAACAGGCGGCGCGCGGGACCTACGATCCGGCGTATTTGAACTACACGCTCGGCAAATTGATGATTCGCAAGCTGCGCGAGGATTGGATCGCAAAGAGCCGCGCCGGCGCCGGCAGCTCCGCCCCGGCCTCGGCGCCGCCCGGCGACGATCACGCGCGGTGGCATGACTTCCACGACAAATTCCTGTCGTTTGGCGGCCCGCCGATTCCGCTGGTGCGCAAGGAAATGATGGGCGAGGAGGGCAGTCTGCTTTAAGGTTGCGCCATGGCCGCTAATCCGACCAATCTGCCGGCAGTTACCGCCGCGGGCTTCGCAGCGCTGAATCGAGGCGATCTTAATGCCGCCCGGGCACTTTTCGATCAGTCAGTGTCGGCGGGCGTTGCGGACGCGTCGGTGTGGTTCGGCCTCTCCCGGGCGCATCGCGCTCTGGGGGAGGCGGCCGAGGAAGGCGCGGCACTGGACAAAGCGCTCGGGCTCGATCCGCAGTTCCTGCCGGCCCTGCTGGGCAAGGGCGATTGGTTCGCACGACGGGGCGATCGCCGCGCAGCCGATTCCTATTACTGCGCCGGAATCAAGCTCGCCGCGGGGCTGCGGTCACTGTCGCCCGAGTGGCGTGCAGAAGTGCGCAGAGTCGAAGAGTTGTCGCAGAGCTTTGCGCGCGAGTATGAGGCGCACTTGCTCGCGGCTCTCAATGCGTCGGGGCTGGGCGGCCCCGGCACTGAGCGATTCGGCCATGCGATCGACCTGTTGCTCGGCAAGCGGCAAATCTACCTTCAGCAGCCGAAATACTTCTATTTCCCGGAGCTCCCGCAAATCCAATTCTTCGAGCGGCGGTTGTTTCCATGGGCGAGTGCGCTCGAGTGCATGGTCGATGACATCCGCTCGGAGGCCCGAGAGGTACTCGAAGCGGGTACCGGCTTCGTGCCGTATTTGCAGCGCGATCGTGACAGGCCGGCATTTGACCCAAGGGGACTCTTGGACAACCCGGACTGGGGCGCGTTTTTCCTCATCAAGGACGGCGCGACGGTCGCCGAGAACGCGGCGCGCTGTCCCCGAACGTTCGCCGCGGTCAAGGACCTGCCGCTGTGCCGGATCGATGGTCGGACGCCATCAGTGCTGTTCTCTCTTTTGCGGCCGGACGCTCGAATTGCGCCACACCATGGATTCATGAACGCCAGATTGATCGTACACTTGCCCTTGATCGTACCGGCGCAGTGCGCTTTGCGAGTCGGCAACGAGACCCGAGCATGGCGCGAGGGGGAACTGGTGGTATTCGACGACAGCATTGAGCACGAGGCCTGGAACTTGAGTCAGGAACCGCGAATCGTGCTGCTCCTCGATGTCTGGCGTCCGGAGCTGACCGCCAGGGAGCGGGATTTGGTGGCGGCCATGCTCGCCGCCATCGATCGGTTCGACGGCCAGCGCCGGAAATGGACGGATTAGACCGTTCGCTTATGATTCCTATTTAGAGCTGATGTTATTTTCGTGCATACCGCGCAGCGTATCTCGATCCTGCTGACGCTGCGCGACAATCGCCAACATTTGAGACTCATCGTAGCAGTGCTTAGGCGCCGCAAAGTGGGAGCCGGTTTCCGCTTTTTCGTCCTTGATGCAGTACTTGGTGACGCCGTCGCGGACCTCCGGCTTGAACCCTTCCGCACGAGCCTTCCTTAACACGTCGGGCGAAGGAGTCGCAGGTTCCGCTGCGGTCGTCGACGCCGCCGCCGTCGTCGGGTTAGACGCGGCACTGGGCGGAGCCGACGTTGGGGCAGGCTGGTTGCTGGACGGTGCCGGTGTCGCTGTGGACGTTTGCGCTTGCGCCTGAATCATCCCTCCCAGCGTCATGGTCACGGCGGCGGTAAGAGCAGCCAGTATTGCACGTGTCATAATCCATTTTCCCCCGGATGTAGCGGATCTTCCTGCAGCGTGATCATATTGCACCGCACGTGGTCGCGCTAGCCGCGATGTGGGGCCGGCCGTTGCAGCGCGCTGCCGATGACTTTGCCGTATGCGGATTCCTGCACGAAGACGACTACGCGAATGTTGGCCGGGTCCACGCCGCTTTTAAGCGCCACTCGAAAATCCTGGCTGAAACTCTGTCCCGGGGCCAGCGAACCCAGCCGGTCGAGAGCGAGGAGCACCGCCACGTGCCTCAAGGTCTGGCCGCGATTCTCCCCGCGCAGCACCTTCGATTCGAAGTGGTCGAGCGCGAGCCCGAGGTAGACGTCGCTCTTGCGGCGTTCGGCATTGCCGTCGACAGTCACGGTGCCGGTCACGAAGGAAGGAGCGCCGGGTTCGACCCCGAGTGAATCGAGGGTGACCGGAATTTTCGGGGAGGCGGCCGCATCCTTCAGCACCTGGGCGATTTTTCCCCGTTCGCTCAAGCGCATTTCGGCCGCGCCGTCGACGATGAACTGCGGCGTGTAGACCTCGCGCAGCCCGAGCGCACGCTCGTACTCGCGCTGGCGCTCGGTGAGCAGCGCCGAGGAATAGGGATCCGGCCAACCCTGCTGATCCCAGTAGTCGACATGTTCGCCGAGCACGATCAGCTGCGCGCCCGGAATCGGTTGCGAGGCATCCAATTGCCCGAGAAAAGTATCGGCGGGAGGGCAGGACGAACAGCCCTCCGCGGTGAACAACTCGATGAGCACGGGGGAGGCGGCTCCGTGCGCCTCGCCACCGACGGCGATTCCAAGAGTCATCGCCGCGAGCGCCAGCGTGCCGATCGCCATGACCGCCCAGTTCCGCCGTGGAGTGCTGCTGATCATCGCGCCGATAGCGTACCGCGGAGCGAGGTTTGTTGCCAGAGCCGCCATTTCCCGGCAGCTTTTTCGGTTTTTGCCGTTCGTGATATAATCCTGCACGCCGGAACACGTCGCCTATATCCAGGCCACGCTCGCCGTGATCAACACGGGGGAGGTGCCGGTAATGCATTGCACCCGAACAGCCGGGTGCTGCTTCAAGCCAGTGGACTTATTTAAGCGCGCGTGATCGATTCGCCCTCATCTCCCTCTGCCCTGTCGCAGGTCGAAACCCTGCTGCAGCAAGGCAAGCTGGAACAAGCCGCGACCGGCTGTCTCGCATTTCTCGCCGCTTCGCCCAACGACGCGGCGGCGACGCACCTGTTGGGTTTGGCGCGAGCGCGCATGAAGCAATCCGCGGAAGCGGAGCGTCTGCTTCGCCGGAGCATCGAACTCGCGCCGGCCCACACGCAGTTTCAAGTGAATTTCGCGAATTTTCTCAGGCGCTCGGGCCGGCTACCCGAGGCGGAGAGTGTCTATCGCGCGGTGCTGCGTGTGGCGCCTCATTCGCACCTGGCGAGGCACAACCTGGCGCTCACCCTCGCCGACCTCGGGCGCAACGCGGAGGCCGAGACCGAATGCCGCGGGCTGCTGAGCGAGAACGACCGCGATGCGGAAGCCTGGTCCCTGTTGGGATTCATTCTGACCAATTTGTCCCGGCTGTTCGAGGCCGAGGTGGCTTATCGCCGGTCTTTGGATTTGACGCCGAACTATGGGCTGGCGCATCACAACCTGGGCTCCGTGCTGGTCCAGATGGATCGGGCGGAGGAGGCGCTCGCCGCGCTCGAGCGCGCAAGCGCGCTCGGTACGCCGGAATTCGAACTATCGTTCACTCGGGCTCGCGCACTCACGCTGCTTTACCGTGTGGAGGAAGCCGAGCATGAATACGGCAAGGCGGTGGCCGCCCGCCCGGGCCATCTGGAAGCGCAAATGAATCTGGCCAGACTTCGCTTCATGCGCGGAGACCCGCATTTTACGCGCGGTATCACGGAGGCGATCGCTGCCGCCCCGGACGATTTACAGTTGCAGGCTCTGTTGTGCACCCTGCTGAGTCGAGCCGGGCGATATGAACTCGCCGAGAGCCAAATTCGCGGTGTTTTCGCCGCCAAGGGGCCGCTGCCGCAGTTTCGTCTATTGCTGGCGCAGATGCTGCTCGAAGTGGGGCGGCTCCAGGAGGCCGAGACTGAAGCGCTGGAAGCGGTGGCGGCGCAGCCGCGCGATTCGGAGAGCGTCGATCTCGTCGTGTCGATTTTGCTGTCGCGGGGCCGGGCCGAGGACGCGCTGCCGTTCATTCAAGCGCAGCGCGCCAGAGAGCCCTACAGGCAGAATTGGCTGGCGCACGAAGCGACGGCCGCGCGCCTATTGGGGCGGCCGGCGTACCAGGATCTGTTCAATTATGCGCGCTTCGTGCGCACCTGCCGACCGGAGCCGCCGCGCGGCTGGTCTTCGATGCGCGAGCTCAATGCGGCTGTGCTGGAGGCATTGAAGGCGCGGCATCGATTCGCGGCTCATCCGTTCGACCAAAGCCTGCGCAACGGCAGTCAGACCACGCGTAATCTGGTGGCCGATGCCGACGCAGCCATCCAGGCCCTGCTGCGCAGCTTTTTGGAGCCCGTACAAACGTATCTGCGCGAAATAGGCAGCGAGCCCACTCACCCGTTCACCGCGCGCAATCGCGGCCCTGCGCACATCGGGGAAAGCTGGTCGGTGCAGCTGCGCCGCGGTGGATATCACGTCAATCACCTGCACCCGAAGGGGTGGATCAGTTCCGCATACTACGTTTCGGTTCCCGAGGAAGTGAGCGACGCGACGTTGAAGTCCGGATGGCTCAAGTTCGGCGAGCCGCGATTCGCGGTTCCAGGCGCCGGTGCGGATTGCCTCGTGCAGCCGCAATCGGGGTTGCTCGTGCTGTTCCCGTCATACATGTGGCACGGCACCAACGCGATTCACGGCTCGGAAACGCGAACCAGCGTCGCCTTCGACGCTCTGCCGATGACTTGACCGGCGGCGCCGCTAATTTACATAGCCCCACCGGCGCAGGTACGGCTCGAGCACCGGCACGACGTCCTGGAAATGGCGCTCGTAGTTCCTCCAGCGGCCGATCGGCTTTGAACTCACCGGCTCGATCACCTGCGTGTAGCTCGGCGTACTGATGAAGCCTTTCGAGCGGGCGTGTTCCGCCGGCGCGAGCAACGCATCGTCCCACGGCAGCTCGAGGAACTGCGTCAGCCTTCTCATCTCTGTGGGGAAATCGGCCACGAAGCTCTCGTACCTGAGCTCGCAGGTGGCCGCACCGAGGAGCGGCGCCTGCTGATACCAAAAATCGAAGGATCGCCGGTAGGCATCGGCCAAGCTCGGCAGGTTCCGGCACAGCATGGCGAGGTCCGGTGCGCGAAAATGTTGCAAGAAGCAGCTCGCCATCACGTCGCACGGGTGCCGGATGATCAGCACGGTCCGGGCATTGGGAAAGAGCCGCCGTATCAACGGCAGCCGCAGCAGATTGAAGGGGTTCTTGTCCACCAGGCGCTGCCCGACCTGGAGCTGGATCTTCCGGTCGACGCGCTTCCAGTACTGTGCCCGGACGCTTTGCAGTTGCGAAGGCGTGAGTCTGCCGAGCTCGGCGGGATACGCCAATCCGAACGACTTCACCTGGTCCACCGCCCGGTTGAGAAATGGCTGTTCATCCATGGAGACGAGCGCAGGATGTGCATCGAGCGTCTGCTCGAGAAGCGTTGTGCCCGAGCGCGGGAACCCCACGACGAAAATGGGAGTCTCTGATGGCGGCGGAGCGCCCGCGTCATCCCAGCGCGCGAGCTCCTCGGTCGAGACACCGCCCCTGGTGAGTGAGATCGTCGGTGATTCCTGCGCCGGCGTCTTCCCGAGTGCCGCCTGCAAATACGCAATTTGGGAGCGATGCGCCTCGACGAGCGCGGTGAACGCCTCTTCATACCTTCCGAGAGCGTCGAGCGACTGCGCGAGGGGGAACAGCAAATTGTGACGGCGCATGAATTCGACGGGCTCTTCGAGCGCACGGGACAACAGGCGATACGCCTCCTCGTCGCGACGACCGCGCTGTGCGAGCACGGCCTCGGCCAGCGCCATGTCGGGGTCCCTGAGCCTCATGGCACCCCTCGCTCGCTGCAGGGCCGAGCGCGCGGCATCGAGCCGGTTTACCCGCTCGTAGACGTTCGCCAGCGTGAGCGCGGGGCGGCCGCCCTCGGGCGGATGAGCGTCCAGCCAATCGATGACCGGCTGAGCCCGTTTGGGTTCACCCATCGTGAGGAGCAAATAGGCCATTTCCGCCATGTTCGCGGAGCTCAAGCCGTCGAAGTTCTGCCAATTCTCCAAGGCTTGCACCGCTTCATCGAAGTTGCCGAAGTCGTAGCAGCACTGCGCGAAGGTGCAGCGAATCCAGGCATCGGTGGGCGCCAGCTCCATTGCCCGCTTGAGCACGGCGTAGGCCGCGACGTAGTCGAGCCGTTCGATCTGGATGAGACCGATGTTGTAGAGCGAGCGGGCGCTCGGGGGAGCGAGGGCCACCGACCGCTCATAGGCGGCGAGCGCCTCATCGAGGCGTTTGGCGTCGCGCAGCGCGGCGCCGAGATTTGCCCAGTGATCGGCCGATGATGGATCCTTCAGGATGAGCGAGTTGAACACCCGGATCGCATCCTCATGGCGGCCCTTCGAATTCAACACTATGCCGAGAACCGTCCAGGCGCCCGCATGTTCCCGGTTCGCTTCGAGCGCGCTGAGCGCTTTGCTCTCGGCTGCAGCGTGGTCGTTCTTTTCGAGGTCCTGGCACGCGAGCCGCACCAGTATTTCGGGATCGGCGGCGGCCATCATCATTGCTCGCGCGTCACCTTGCTCGCACGTCTGGCGGCGGGCAGCCACATCAAATACGAGTTCAACGCGCCGACATCGATTTCGACTTTGTCGCCCGCCTTCACCGGGAAGTAGCCTCCCACTTGGTTTTGTACCCACACCTGGCCGTTGTCGAGTGTCATCACGAGTTCCCCCGCCCCCGACTGGACACGCTGGCGACCACCGCCGTCATCGACTTCGGCTTACCCTTTTGCTGCTTGGCCAGCAGGGGTCCGTTGCCGACGCCGAAGTCGGTTGCCTCGGCGGCCGCGGAGGTGATCGCAGCGGGCGCCGCAGTTTTTGCGGCAGGGGGGCTGCCCGCAGAAGCAGCGGTGGCTGCGGGAGCGGCGGGAGCGGCGGGAGCGGTCGGGCCGGCGGAAGCGGTGGGACTGGCGGTAGCGGTGGGGCTGGCGGTAGCGCTGGGGCTGGCGGTAGCGCTGGGGCTGGCGGTAGCGGTGGGGCTGGCTGCGACGGATTTGGATCGCGCGGCGGCTTGCTTACCCGCGCCGCTCGGCAAACCGAAGGCCAACCGATCGTAGCAGGCCAATCGCCGCGCGCTGTCCGGCTCGGCGGCGCAGCTGCGCAGCTGATCCGTCAAGCTTTGAGCACCCGCGGCCTGGGCGCCGGCCGTTGGCGCGCCGATGGCAAGAGCCAGCGGCAGCGCGATTAGCAGCACTGCAGCCCGGCGCGTGTGTAAGTGCCGTTTACCCACGATGGTATTCGGAGTAGGCCGCGGTGGCGGTTCTGACCAGCGCACGCTCGGCGTCGGTGAGGAATGGATTCCACGTGTCGACCAAGAGTATCGCGCGCGGCGCGTCGCTGTCGTTCCAGGCCTCATGCTCGATGGTATCGTCGAACACCCACGCGCGCCCGGGTTCCCACTCGCGAGTTTCCGCGCCGACCCGAAAGCCGCAGCCGGGCGGCACGATGAGCGGTATGTGGACCACGAGGCGCGTGTTGGTCACGCCGGTATGCGGCGGAATGCGTGTTCTCGGTTTCAGCAGGGAAAAAAAAGCCGTCGGCGCCTGGCCCGGTACGTCGGCGAGAGGAGCCGCGGCGAGCAGCGCCGCCGTCTTCGGGCAGCGCGCCAGATGATCGTTGAGCCGCACGCCGTCCTTCATCAGGTAATACGCTCCCCATTGCAGCGATCGGTTCAAGTCCCGCCACTGATCGAGCGGCAGGCCGTCGGGATAATCGACGTAGGGCACGATCTCGGACTGGTTCGCCTCGTCCGCGAGCACGGCCATGAGCTCGTCGCGAATAACCCGGGTGGCCGCTTCGAATGCATCCAACCACGGGAAATCCCGGCGCTCATAGAACTCGATGGCCGGCAAATGCGGAAAGTGCATGAAGGTGGGCTGCGGCGTGAACACGCGCCGGCGTCCCAGCAATATGTCAACGCAATGATCGAACCGCTCTTGCGGCGCATCGGCGTACGCTTGCTGAGTCGACGAAAGCCGCTGGCGCAGATACGTTCCGAGCGCCGCTTTGTCGGTGGCGACGGCATTTTGAGCGTACTGGACGGCCTGCTTCAGGGCGGGCGGCTGCTGCGCCGGCGGCGGCACACAATGCAGAAAGAAGTCGAATACCTGCGCCGCCTGTTTTGCTCTGCCCTGACGCTCGAGCAGCGTGGCCTTTTGCATGAGCGCGGGATAGAGCCGCGCATCGAGCGTCAACGCCTTCTCGAGCGCCGCCATTTCCGCAGCGGCATCGCCCTGCGCGCGGCATGCCAGTGCGAGATGAAAGCACAGCAGCGCCGATTGCGGGTCGGCCATCACCGCCGCGTCGAGATGCTTTCGCGCGCTGCCAAGATCGCCGGTCTTGAGCGCGTACATGCCGAGCGCGGAGAGCACGCGCGGATGAGAGGGCGCGGCCGCTTTCGCCTCCTCCAGCAAGCGTGTCGCCTCGGAATGCCTGCCTGCCGCCGCGGCCTTGTCCGCACCGTCGATCAGATGACCAATGAAGGAGCTGTCAGCGGGTGATGCGGCCATGGTGTCCACAATATGCCTGTGCATCGGTGGCAAGGCAACGAGGCCAAAAAAAAGGCGGGCCGAAGCCCGCCTTGCAGATCGGTCATCGAGATCGCTTAGAAGTCCACAGTCAAGTTCAGGAAGAGATATCGACCGCCCCAGTCGTACTGCTGCGGCAACGTGTTGCCGTTCTGCAGAGGCGGCCCCTCGTAGAAAGCCTGGATGATCGGCGGATTCTTGTCCAGCACGTTGTTGACGCCGGCACGCATGGTGACCTGTTTCATGACCTGGTACGAGACGCCGAGGTCGAAATAGTTGTATCCGGGAATCTGATTGCCGATCCCCGAAATGGGGTCGACCGGTCCCGAGAGCAGCGGGTTCTGACTCAGATTCTGCACTTTCACCGGCCCGATGAGGCGCCACTTCAACCAGGCATCCAAGCCGGGCAGCGGCGTGTTGTAGTTGATGCGGAACACCGACTTGATGCGCGGCGCAGCCCCTCCGTCCGCACCGCACGAGGGGCCGTAGTATCCGGCACAGTCGTAGGTATCCCCGCCGGGAATCGGCGTGGTCTTGAAGTGCAGGGTGTAGTTGGCCGTGAGGTTGAAATCGAGCTTGCCGGCGCGATTCATGTCGAGCCGGTAATCCGCGGCCCAGTCGAAGCCCTGTTGCTGCAGTTCGCCCAGGTTATAGGTGAGGTCCGTAATGTAGCCCGAGGGGCCGAGCCACAGCGATCCGTCGCTCGCGGTGCCCGTGATGGGAGCGCGATGCACCAGGGAGCAATACTGAGGATTGCCCGTGTCCAAGCAGGTCGTCAGAATCAAATTGGCGCCATAGGTGCCGATGACGTTCTTGATCTTGATGTCGTAGTAGTCGATGGTGCTGGTGAACGTCGGCAGGAAGGTCGGCGTGAAGACGATTCCGACCGTCGTGGTGTCGGCACGCTCCGGCGACAGATTCTGATTGCCGCCTTCCAGGCCGTTGTACTGGTTGGCAGGATTCGGCACGATGTTGCCGTAGTCGCCGGTCGGAGGCGGTGTCACGTGGCTGTTTGCGCATGCCGTCGGCGACGCCGACGGCGTGGCGCCTGCGCAAGGATCGATGGTTCCGTCGAGCTGCACCCGGGGCTGCAAATACAGCTCCTGGATGTTGGGTGCGCGCACCGCCACGTTGTACATGCCGCGCAGGCGGAAGTCCGAAATCGGCGCCCATTGCAAGCCGAGCTTCCAGGTATTGGTCGAGCCGAACGACAGCGAGTAATCCGAGTAGCGGTAGCCGGTTTCGAGACTCAGCGATTTCGCAAACGGCTGGTCCTCCAGGATGGGGGCGCGCGCTTCTATGTAGGTCTCCCAGACCGTGAAGCCGCCGGTGGTGGGGAGCGTCGGCGATCCCTGTCCCGCGAGGTCGTTGGTGATGAACTCCTCGTCGGGCTCCGACTGACTCTTCTCCTGCCGCCAGTCGGCGCCGATGTTCGTCGCCAACCCGCTCGACGCCCAGGGAGTCTTCACGCCCAATTTGCCGAGGTCGCCCGTCACCGAGCCTTCCCAGATGGTTTCCTGAGTGAAACCCTTCTGCTGGCCCGGAACGCTAATGTAGGCGGTGGCCGCCGGCGTGACGCCGCCCAATTGGAAGATGTTCCACGGTACGCAGCCCGGCGCGCCGTTTAAGCCGTTGGCGTTTGCCGCGCACACCACCGAGGTGGTGCCGTTGGGGTTCACCTGGTTGACCGCCTGGATGGCATAGGCTATGCGCTGCTTGGACACGTCGTTGAAATACTCTTCGGAGAAGCGGGTGACGCCGTTTTGGAAATACGTGTCGTAGCTCCACGCGTCGTTGATGTCGCCCTTGACGCCCAGCACCTCGCGAAACGAGGTATGGCCGAGATCGTCGGTGCGGTTGCCGCCTTCGACGTTGCGGCGGCCGAACGTGATGTGCTCCTGGTCCGTCGGGCTCTTGCAGCCGAAACTCGTATATTCCGAGGACGACAGGTAAGGGTTGTTGCAATTGACCACCCAAGTCGCATCGGGGATGCCATTGGTGACGCCTGTGCCCGAACCGTAGAACGCACCGCTGGGGGCGATCTGCGCGTAGGTGCGGTCGTCCATGAACTGAAATTGCATGTACACGCGAGCGTGATCGTTGACATCGTAGTGAGAGAAAAACCCGCCGGTGTAGCGCTCGTCGGGACGCTGGAAATAATTCAGGGGCGCGTAGTTGTACAGCGAGGTCTGCGGGCCTGAAAAATTGGCAGGCTGGAGCATGTTGCCCTTCCCGATCGTCAAAAAGTTGCCGCCGATGGTGAATAAAGTCGGGTTGGAGGTGGCCGAACCGCCGCACACTCGATTGGGGCCCGAGGACGTGAGCGAGCACGCGCTATAAGTGCGCGAACCCTGGAGCACCGGGTCGGTGTATAGATATCCCAGGTACACCTCGGCATTGCCTTTGCCATCCGCGAAGTTACTGCCCATGATGGCGGTGAAGTCGCGGCTCTGGCCGTCCGTCACGCGACCCCGATGGCACATTGAATCCCGCATCTGAAACTTGGCTCGCGACGTCAGGTGCATGGTTCGAGGTGTTGTAGCCGCTGATATTGCCTTCGAGCCGGAAGCCCTCGAAGTGATCGTTCATGACGAAATTGACGACGCCGGCGACGGCATCGGCGCCGTACACGGCCGAGGCGCCGCCCGTCAGAACGTCGACTCTCTCGACCAGGGCAGTGGGAATCTGATTGAGGTCGGCGCAGGCAGTGGCGCCCTCGGTCGGATCGCCCGGCATCAGGCGGCGGCCGTCGACCAGCACCAGGGTGCGCTGGCAGCCCAGGCCGCGCAAGCTCACGGTCGCCGCGCCGGTGGCGCCGTTCGACAGACTTGAACCCATGTCCGCTGTGACCTGCGGCAGAGTGTTGAGCAGGTCCTCGATGCGGGTGACGCCGCTCTGCTCGATCTCGGCGGAGCTGACCACACTGACGGGGCTCACCGCTTCGAGGGCCGGCTGCTTGATGCGCGAGCCGGTGACTACGACCTCTGCGAGTTCCGTCGATCCACCGACGGCCACCGCGGCGGGTTCCTGCGCTTGCGCAGGGCCGCAGGTCGCAGCCACCGCACCGGTCAGCATCGCGCCCTTGAGTGCGTTGCGTACCGCCATGTTGACCAGAGGATTCGGCACGGGCTGGCTACCGTTCAATGAATTCTGCATGTAGCGTTCTCCCAACTGAACCGCTAAAGTGACCCCGGCCGGGCGACTACCTTAAGTTCAGTCATAAATTGGTTCTTAGACAAATAACAGCCCATCGCGCAGTGCAGGCTACTCACCTACGTAGATCTACGGACGTAACTGCATCCCTTATCAGGCAGTATAGACATATTTTTTTCCGCGGCACAATATGCTGCATATGCGAAGCAGGGTGAAAAGCAGAGCCCGCATCAGCGCCCTCGATAATGTAGTACGAACGCAACAATTTACCGACTGGGCGGCTGAGCCTCGCCGGTTCTGCGCAGCCGGATTTCGAATAATTTGGGCCAGTTCTTGCCGGTCACGAACAGCCGGTCCCCCTTGGCATCGTAGGCGATGCCGTTCAGCACGTCGGTCTGCCCTATGACCACGTCCGAGGCAGAGAGCAGCCCCGCCAGATTGACGAGGCCGACGACGTCGCCCGTGTGCGGGTCGATGCGCACGATGACATTGGTCCGCCAGACGTTGGCGTAGATCTCTCCCTTGACCCATTCCAACTCGTTCAGATTGCTGACCGGCTTGCCTTCGAGGGTCACCTGAATGCGGCCCGTCTGCTTGAGCGTCTGCGGATTGAGCAGGCGAATCTCTGAAGTGCCGTCGCTCATCAGGATCTGCTTGCCGTCCTGCGTGAGCGCCCATCCCTCGCCCTCGTATTGAAACTGCCGCTGCACCTTGAAGCTGGCGAGGTCGCGCACGAATCCGACGTGGGATTTCCAGGTAAGGCTGATCAGGCGGCTCTTCCAGTTGACGATCCCTTCGCCGAAGTATTGCGCGGGTACGTCGAGTTTCTGCACCACCTCTCCGGTTTCGAGACGCACTTTGCGAATCGACGAGTGCTGCTCGAGTCCGGTGCTTTCGTACAGAAAGCCGTCCAGGTAAAACAATCCCTCGGTGAAGGCCGTCGGGTCGTGCGGATAGGTGTGCACGACGTCATAGCCGTAGACCGGCACGGCCGCGTGCGAGGCGGCCGCCCACGTCCATGCGCAAACGATGCAGGCGAACTCAAGCCAGGTGCGCCGGCTCATTGGGACGTCTTGGCGGTTTCCGGGGCGTCGTAGTTCACCAAGCCCGCGAACTCGAACGTGCTCACCAGCACCGCACCGTCGCCGCGCACGGCGTGCGCGGGCTGCGTGCAAAAGCCGCGCGCTTCGAGGCGGTACGATTTTGCCATCGGCAGCGGCCGCTGCGTCAGTGTATCCACCGTGCAGCGGGAGTCGCCGAGAGTTCCGAAGAATTGGTCCGTGCCCTGCACGATGAGGGTCAAATTCGCGCCGATCTCACGAGCCGGCCGGCCCTCGCGCACACCCGTCAACCCGAAGATGAACAGCAAATCGACCGCGCCGGCGGGCGAGCGCTGAAAGCTCAAGCGCACGCCGGGAGGCTTGCTCTTCGGCTCCCCCTCGCAGCGCGTGCCGCTGTTGGGCCAGTCGATCTTCGCTTCGATCGCACCCGCGACCTGCGCCCGCAAATACCCGTCGCCGGACGTAAGACACGCGGCGCCCGCCCCGCCCGGCGCCGCGTCCGCGGATGTGTCCGTTGCGCAGACGGCCGCCGCCAGCATCGTGGCGCACAACGCGCCGAACGCCGCCGCCGCGCTCCCCCGCCTGCGCCTTCTATTGAAAGGGATAACCGGTATCATTTGCCCATGTTGCCATGCGTGCCGCGGATAATGTTGATGTCGAAGCGATTGCTCCTGCTTCTCTTGCTGTGCACGGC
This sequence comes from uncultured Gammaproteobacteria bacterium, assembly GCA_963837045.1. Taxonomy (GTDB): domain Bacteria; phylum Pseudomonadota; class Gammaproteobacteria; order Steroidobacterales; family Steroidobacteraceae; genus Bog-1198. Next base: position 4,265 of record CAWIMA010000008.1, on the reverse strand, counting down.
CGCCTGCGCGGTGAAATTCGAGCGGCCGAATATTAACGTCGTCGGCATCGACATGAAGAGCGGCAACCTGCTGCAGCAGACATTCCTGGTCAAGTTTCAAATCCAGAATCCCAATGATCGCGAGCTGCCGGTGAGCGGGCTGCATGCCGAGTTGAACGTGGGCGGGGAGCAAATCGCCAGCGGCGTCAGCAATCGTGCATTTGTGGTCCCGGCGAACGGCCAGAGCGAGTTCGACATGACGATCACCGCCAACATGGCGCTGGCCATGCTCAAGCTCGCCAATCAACACGCGGACTCGATCGACTACGAAGTGACCGGCGCGGCGAGTCTCGACCTGCCCTTCATGCGCAACCTGCCATTTCATCAGAACGGCTCTTTCTCGCTGAAGGGGTCTCATTAAGTCATTGAATTATTTATATTTAAATCAAAATACCGGGGCGCCGCCGGAACCGCCCGCGCAGCCCTCTGTCTGGTAAAGTATTGACTGACAAAAGAGGCCAGTGGCGTCAGCTCGAGACCGACCTCGCTCATCTGAGTGCCATCAAGCGCGCGGCCGTGGACGGGCGACCGAGGAAAAGACGATAGAATAACGCCGCCGCCGGGCGCGCTCATCATGGCACTGACTCCCTACCAACAACTGGAACAAGAATTTCGCCGGCTGCATGCGTTTCGCGGTGCGCTGTCGCTGCTTCGTTGGGACGCGGCGGTGATGATGCCCCGCGGGAGCGCCGACGTACGCGGGGAGCAGCTGGCGGCGCTCGAAACCGAACACCACGCCTTGCTCACCACACCCAAGGTGGCGCGCCTGCTGGAGCGGGCCGAGGCGGGCGCGTCGCAGCTGGAGGATTGGCCGCTTGCCAATCTGCGCGAGATGCGCCGGCAGCGCGATCATGCCATCGCGACGCCGCCGTCCTTGATCGCGCGCCTGGCGAGGGCAACCGCGCGTGCCGAGGTCTTCTGGGTCGAAGCGCGCAAGGCCAACGATTTCAAGTTGTTCGCCCCTCACTTGGAAGAGGTGGTGCACCTGGTGCGCGACAAGGCCGCGCTGCTGGGCCAGGCCCGCGGCTTGCCGCCCTACGATGCGTTGGTCGAGACATTCACGCCGGGGATTTCGACCGCGGACATCGACACGATCTTCAAGGCCCTGTCCCGCAAACTCCCGGGTCTCATCAATCAGGCCATTGACGTGCAGGCCGCCCGCCCGCCCATCCCCCTGGCCGGCAAATTCACGGTGGCCCGCCAGCGCCAGTTGTCGTTGGAAGTGCTTAAGGCCTTGGGATTTCCTTTCGATCGGGGCCGTCTGGATGAAAGCGAGCACCCGTTCACCGAGGGAGTCCCCGGCGACATCCGCGTCACCACCCGCTTCGATTCGAACGATCCATTCTCGGGTCTTCTCGGCGCGGTTCACGAGACCGGGCATGCCATGTACGACCTCGGACTGCCGCAGCAGTGGCGCGATCAACCGGTGGGGCGTGACCGAGGGCTCGCGCTCGAGGAGAGCCAGTCGCTGCTGTTCGAAATGAATCTTTGCCGCAGCCGCTCCTTCGTGAAGTATCTGAAGCCGCTGCTGGAGAAGTTTTTGCAGGTGAGCGGCGAGGAATGGAGCGAGGACAACCTGTACCGGCACCTGATCCGGGTGAAGCGCAGCTTGATTCGCATGGATGCGGATGAGCTCACCTATCCGGCGCACATCATGCTGCGCTATGAACTGGAGAAGAAGATTCTCGACGGCACGCTGCCGGTGGCCGAATTGCCGGAGGCGTGGAACGCGAACCTCGAACAGCGCTTGAACATACGGCCGACCAACGACGTCGACGGCTGCCTGCAGGACATTCATTGGGCGGTCGGACACTTCGGCTATTTCCCCTCCTACGCCCTGGGCGCGGTCATCGCCGGCCAACTGAACGAGGCGCTGCGCGCCGAGCGCCCCTCGCTCGACGCGGAGATTGCGGCCGGCCAATTCGGCGGGGTGATGGAATGGCTGCGCGATAACGTGCACGGCGTCGGGGCACGGTTGCCCGTTCAAGAGCTCATCAATCAAGCCACCGGCAAGCCGCTCACGGCCGCGGCGTACCTGCGCTACCTGGAAGCAAAGTACCTGGAAGCGCCGTGACTGAGTTGAACCGAACCGTGCGTGACCGATCGAATAACTTCAAGAAACTGCAGGCGCAGCTGCGCGGCTCCGTCGGCAAGGCCATCGGCGACTTTCGCATGATCGCGGACGGCGATCGAGTCATGGTATGCGTGTCCGGGGGCAAGGATTCGTACACGCTGCTCGACATGCTGCTCTCCTTGCAGCGCAGTGCGCCGGTCCGCTTCGATCTGGTCGCGGTCAATCTCGATCAGAAGCAGCCGGGCTTTCCCGCTGACGTGCTGCCCGGCTACCTGGCCGGCCTGGGGGTGCCGTTCCGGATCATCGAACAGAACACCTACGCCGTGGTCAAGCGCGTCATCCCCGACGGCAAGACCCTCTGCGGACTGTGTTCTCGCCTGCGGCGCGGAGCACTGTACAGATACGCGGCCGAGAACGGGATCACCAAGATTGCGCTCGGCCACCACCGCGACGACATCGTGGAAACGCTGTTCCTGAACATGTTTTTCGGCGGACGGCTGAAGGCGATGCCGCCGAAATTGTTGAGCGAAGACCGGCGGCACATCGTGATCCGGCCGCTCGCATATGTCCCGGAGCGCTCCATCGCACGCTATGCCGCGGCGCGCGACTTCCCCATCATCCCGTGCACCTTGTGCGGCTCGCAACCGCACCTTAAGCGCGTTGCCGTGAGGAACATGCTGCGCGATTGGGAGGCGAACTTTCCCGGCCGCATCGAAGCGATATTCTCCAGCATCTGCAACGTCTCCGCCTCGCAGCTCGCCGATCCGAAGCTGTTCGGTTTTGCGGGGCTCGAGCAGCTGCGCGCGCTGCAGCGGGCCGCGGCTGCGTCAATTCCAGCTGCGGCGCGCCGTGATCAGCTGCAGAACTCGTGATTGAAATCCCGTTTCCAATCGGGCGGTAAGGTAGGCGCCGCTCGCCAAGCGCGACCGCAAACGGGTGTTTGCTTCGTACGCGGAGCCGTAGTCGATCTGGCGCGGTCCCCAGCGCGTCTTCGAAATCTCCCGGCCGGGCGAGAGGCTGACGGTCTTGATGCCGCATGCGATCGCATACTTGAGCGCTTCGGCGACCGTCGTGGTCATGACGCTATAGCGCGCCCAGAGCGGGTCGTACCCCGAGTAATACAAATACATGCTGTCGCCGACAACGAAGCCGAGCCGCATGGCGACGATCTTGTTCTCCGATCTTGAGCGCAAACAGGCGCACCGCTCCGCGCGCCGCCAACCGCTCGCAGACTGCGTAGAGAAACTCGCGGCAAATTCGACTTGCGAAGCGGTCCGGATGAACCACCGTATGCTTGAGGTTCGCGCGCATCGTATGCAACGCGAGATATCTGTCCAAGCCCTGCCTTACACCGGCGGGATCTTCGATCACCTGCAGTTCGAACCGATGGCCGTCGCGCTTCAGCGAATTGTAGCAATGCCGCAGGGATTCACGAATATTGCGCTTGAGGCGCGATCGGAACTCCTCCCAGCTCGGCGGCAAGTCGAGCACGAAATCGGATAGTGGAGGTTGCCAGTGCAGTGCGCCGCCGCCCAGCGCCCCGGCAAACGCTTCGCTCACCCCGCTCCAGTGAATCCAGTCCCAATCGTGAACCTTCGCCAGGCCGTCGCGCACGGCACGCGCCGTCAGATGTTCAAAACCGCGTTGGATCATCGGAGCACGGATCTCGGTGATGGCGGGGTCGGCGCCCAACAAGCTTATGGATACGATTTTCAGAGGCCCGAGCCGGCGCTGGCTGAGGATGAACGGCGCTATCGCGACACATTGCCCGCCGTATTTCGCAATAAGTAAAAAAGCGGCTCGTCATGAATGTGGGGGTGGCAGCCGAGGAAGTGGCGGCACCAGGTCAAATGCCATTCGTGTAGCGCGAAGGGCAGCTTGTTGCCGGTGACGCCCTCAGGTGTTCATAGTCCGTTTGCAGCGCCGCGACTTCCTCGACACTGGTTATGGTTTCTACGGTAACCTGCGGCAGGAGTGGGCTTTTCGGTGCTTTGCCGGCGGTCAATAGACACCTCGACAACGAGTGGTTTATGCCCAGAGGACGAATTGAAGGTAAGATTTTCCGGATGACGGTAACAGTATCGAAAGCCGTGTTGCAAGCGCGTAAAACCGGCGCGCGTCGCCGGCGCGCGCCGCAGCAGCGCTACGCATG
>CAWIMA010000007.1:0-150780 GCA_963837045.1 uncultured Gammaproteobacteria bacterium | reverse complement strand
GGAGACGCTCGCGGACGAGCAGCTGCTGAGTTTGCGCTTTTGCGATCTGAAGCTGACGATCGAAGGCACGGACCTGGACGGCGCCATCCAGCGGCTGTACGGCGAACTTGCCACCCGCGGCATCCGCTTCCGGCCGCATTGCTGGCTGTCGCAGGAATGGTTTTCTCCCGACGGCATTCCGGGCATCGCGATACCGTTCTACCTCGCCCATCCGAGGCTCATCGGCATCGAGCGGCGGTACATGCGGGAGGTGGAGGGCGGCAACCGCAACTGGCTGATGCGCATTCTGCGCCACGAGGCGGGCCACGCCATCGACTCGGCGTATCGCCTGCGGCGGCGGCGCCACTGGCGCGAGGTATTTGGGCCGGCCTCGCTTCCGTATCCCGATACCTACCGGCCGCGCCCGGGAAGCCGCCGCTTCGTGCAGCATCTCGGCGCCTGGTACGCGCAGGCACACCCGACCGAGGATTTTGCGGAGACGTTCGCGGTTTGGCTCAAGCCGAACTCAGCCTGGCGCCGGGAATACGTGGGCTGGCCGGCGTTTGCCAAGCTTAAGTTCATCGACGAGCTCGCCGCCGAGATTGGCGACGCGAGACCCAAGGTGACCGACCGCAGCCGGATCGAGGATATCGCCGAGGAGAGCTGCACCTTGCGCCAGCACTATGAGCGAAAGCTGGCGCGCTATCGCATGCCGCGCCGCTCCGGCGCCGATGATTTGCTGCTCAAGGTTTTCACCAACTCGCCGCGCTCGCGGTCGGCGGTCAAGGCGGCCACGGTGCTGCGCGAGATGCGGAATTCTTTGCGGCAGCAAATCCTGCGATCCGGCGCCTTCAGCGAATATCTCGTGCATCAGGTGCTGAGGCTGATGATCGAGCGCTGTGAATCCTTGAATCTTTACCTGCGCGGCCCGCGCCGCGAGCTCAAGGCGCATCTTTTGTGGGTCATCGCGCGCCTTTCCGAGTCGTACGAGGAGCGTCAGCTGCCAAGGGTCGCCCTGTGAAGAAGATGCGCGCCCTGGTGCTGGTGCACGCAACACTGGTGCCGCCGGATTCGCTGCGTGGCCTCTCGGAGAAGGAGATCGACGAATGGCGCACCGAGTACGACGTGATTTCGCATCTCAAGTCCGCCGGCCATGACGTGATGCCGTTGGGTTTGAGCGATAGCCTGTCGGAGCTGCGCCGCGCGATCATCGACTGGAAACCCGACATCGTCTTCAATCTGCTCGAGGAGTTCGACGGAATCGTCACTTATGATCAGCACGTGGTCGCCTTTCTGGAACTGATGCATCAGCCGTACACCGGCTGCAACCCCCGCGGCATGCTGCTGTCGCGGGACAAGGTGCTCTCCAAGCAACTGCTGTCGTATCACCGCGTGCCGACGCCGCAATTCATGGTGTTCTCGCGCGGCAAGACCCCGCGAGTTCCGAAGCGACTGCGCTTTCCGATGTTCGTGAAGTCATCGACCGAGGACGCCTCGCTCGGGATCGCGCACGCTTCGGTGGTGACCGACGAGCGGCAGCTCAAGGAGCGAATCGCGTTCATTCACGAGCAAACGCACTCGGACGCGCTGGTCGAGGAGTACATCGAGGGACGGGAGCTGTACGTCGGGGTCATCGGCAACGACCGGCTGAAAGTGCTGCCGGTCTGGGAAATGACCTTCGGTTCGCTGCCGGAGAACCTGCCCGCCATCGCGACGCGCAAGGTGAAGTGGGACCGCGGCTATCAGCAGAAGTACGGGATCACCACCGCTGCCGCGGCAAACCTGCCCGCCGAGACCATGACGCGGCTCGAGCAGCTGTCCAAGCGCATCTTTCATGCGCTGCACCTGACGGGCTATGCGCGCATGGATTTTCGCCTGAGGGGCGACGGCGCGCTGTATGCGCTCGAAGCCAACGCCAATCCCAACCTGTCCGCGGGCGAGGACTTCGCGCAGTCGGCGCTCACCGCGGGCATGCGCTACCCGGAGGTCCTGCGTCGAATCCTCAAGCTCGGGGCGGACTACCCGGCGGCGTGGCGCTCGCTCGACGCATAGGAGCCTGTCTGAGTATTCCCCGTGGCCTTACCTAAGGCTGATTTCGTCTCAGGCGAGGCGGAGCCGACGCGGGTTGGGTCGAGACCCAATAAGGAGGCGACAACGATGCGTGAGACGAAATCTGCAAGGGTACGAAGGGTTGGCCGGGTGAGGGGCGTCTGCGGTGTTGCGCGGCTTGGCCGTAGCGCTCGCTACGTCCTTCGCCGCGCGCCTTGCATCCGCTCCCTCACCCGGCCAACGCGGCTCACGCGGAATACTCAGACAGGCTCCTAGCCCGGAACCTTCATTGCCGCGTCCAGCGGTTCATCCACGCGATCGCCGTCTCGTACCATTGGATGCTGTTGGCGGGCTTCAACACCCAGTGATTCTCGTCCGGAAAATACAGCAGCTCGCTCGGCACGCCCCGCCGCTGCAAGGCGGTGAACACCGCGAGACCCTGCTCGTACGGCACGCGATAATCGAGCTGGCCGTGGATCACCAGCGTCGGCGTCTTCCACTTCGCGACGTAATCGATCGGGTTGTGCTTGGCGTACGCCGCGGGGTTCTGATACTCAGGGCCGCCCATTTCCCACTCGGGAAACCACAGCTCTTCGGTGGAATAGTACATGCTGCGGTTGTCGAAAATGCCGTCGTGACTGATCAGGCATTTGAACCGGTCCGGCCACTGGCCCGCGATCCAATTGATCATGTAGCCGCCGTAGGATCCGCCGAGCGCGCACATGCGCTCGCTGTCCAGCCAGGGATACTGGCTGAGCGCGGCGGCCAACCCCAGCTTCAGATCTTCGAGCGGCTTACCGCCCCAATCGCCGCTGATCGAGTCGGTGAAAGCCTGGCCGTAGCCGGTCGAGCCGTGAAAGTCGATCATGACCACGCCGTAACCCGCACCGGCCAAACTCTGGGCGTTCCAGCGCCAGTGCCAGACGTTGGCCATGCTGCCCTGGGGCCCGCCGTGCACCACGAACGCCACAGGATATTTCTGGCCGGGCTTGAAGTTCGCCGGCTTCACGACGTAGCCATAGACGTTGTCGTTGTTCCAGCCCGCGAAGCTGAACTGCTCATACTCGCCGAGCAGGCGCTTCGCAAGCACCGCTTGATTCAGATGCGTGAGCTCGAGCGGCTGGCCGCCGGCGAATCCCACTGAGTACAGGTCCGCGGGGTTGGCAAGATTGCTGAGCGAGTAGAACATCTTCTTCGGACCGACGCTGAAGCCCTCGACGTCACCACCACCGGTGATGGCGGCCGCCCGGCCGGTTTTCGCATCGATCGCCCACAGCGGATGCTGGCCCAAATGGTCGGTGGTCGCGAACAGCGTCTTGCCGTCACGCGACCAGGCGAAGCTGCCGATCGAGCGGTCCCAATGCTGCGTGAGCGGATGCTTGTCGCCGGTTTTCAGATTGAGCAGCACCAGATGAAAGCGGTCGGCCTCGAATCCGGGCCGGTCGGTGGCAAGATAGGCGAGCGTCGAGCCGTCGGGCGAGTAGGCCGGCTGGCTGTCCCACGCCGGGTTGTCGGCCGTCCAATTGCGCGCCGTTCCACCGGTCGAGGCGACCGTATAGATATCGAAGTTGGTCGACCATGGCTCGCCCACCGGGACTGCGCGCACCGCGAATGCCACCTGTCGGCCGTCCGCGCTGATCGCATAGTCGTCGCGTCCGCCGAACGGCTTGCTCGGCACGTCGCCGTCGATACCCGCGGTCAGATTGACCGGCGTCCCGTTCGCGAGGCCGGCATCGTCGATTGTAATCGTGAACAGCTGCGAGCGGCGGCCGTCGCTCCATGCGTCCCAGTGTCGCACGAAGATCCGGTCGTACAAGACGCCACGCGCCGCACGGTGCGCGGCCGCATCCAGGCGCTGCTTGGTGCAGTCGAGGGTGGCGCAGTCCGGATACACCTCGAGGCTCACCAGCACGCGATCCGACTTCGGGGAGATGCGAAACGACCCCACGTCGAGCGGCAGATTGGTGATTTGCAGGGGCTCGCCGCCCGGCGCCGCGCGCCACACCTGCATCGAGCCGCCTCGATTGGTCAGGTAATACACGAAGCGCCCATCCGCGCTCCATTGGGCCGAAGTCGAGTTCGCGGCCAAATCCGTCAGGCGTACGGGCGCAGTATCCCGTTTGCGGACATCGAGAACCCAAATGGCCGTGCGCGCCTTGTTCGCCTCGATGTCCGTGGTGCGCAGCGTATAGGCCACCCGCTTGCCGTCCGGGGCGGCCGCGATCTCGGAGATGCGATCCAGACGAACCAGATCCTGCACGCTGAACGGCTGGGCGGCCTCCGGCGCGGTGTCCGCGGCTGCGACGAGCGCGGGTGCGGCGGCGCCGGCGGCGAGCAACGCAAAAGCTCCGAGCAAGTGAATGGCCCGCATCGAACTCCTCCCCACCGGATACGTGGCCTGCCATTGTAGCCTTTACCATGCCTCATCTAACATCGCGACAAGGATGAGCGCATCTTGAGCACCGCACCGCGAGTCATCAGCCTCGATTTGGACGACACCTTGTGGCCGGTTGCACCGGTGATCGCCGCTGCGGAACAGGCCCTGTTCGCTTGGCTGCAGGTCCGCTGCCCGCAGGCGGTGAGCCTTGTGGAGCGTGCGGCAGATCCTTGAAGAAGGTGGCGCTATCTCAACTGCGGCGACCGAGCCGCTCCGGTTGGTGTGTTCCCCATCCGGCGTGAACCCGGTCCGCGGGCTACCGCTACGCGCCGCGTTGAGAGAAATATCCTTGCGCCAGTCGACATGGGCCGGCCGGATCAGCCGACATGGTACGGCGTGCTGCCGTAGTATTCGCTTACACCGGCGGTGGCCACGCGCACGAGTTCACGCTCGGCCTCACTCAGCCTGGGATTCCAAATGTCAAGGATCAGCACGGCGCGCGGCAGGTCGCTGTCGTTCCAGGCCTCGTGTTCCATGGTGTCGTCGAAGACGAAGGCCTTCCCAACCTCCCAGCCGCGCTGTACGACGCCGACCCTGAAGCCGCACCCAGGTGGGACGATGAGCGGCACGTGCACGATGAGGCGCGTGTTCGCGACGCCGGTGTGCGGCGGAATGCGAGTCTTCGCGTCGAGGATAGAGAATCGGCCGTCGGCCCGCAACCCGGCACGTCATAGCGTGGCCAGGCCGCGAGGGCTCCGACGGTCCTCGGCAACGTGCGAGGTGTTCCGAATGCCTTGCCCTCGCGCCAAAGGAAGTAAACGCCCCACCGTCGCGAGCGGTTGAGTCCCCGCCACTGGTCTAGCGGGTTACCATCCGGGATGGAAACGTAGGGGTCGAGCGTCGCGGGCCGTCTGCGAGCACGGCGCTGAGTCCGCGCGAATGGCATCGGTGGCAGTCTCGATCGAGTCGAGCCAGGGAAAATCCCGGCGCTCGTGGAATTCGATCGCCGGCATTTGCGGAAAATACATGAAGCTCGGCTGCTGCCGGTAAATGGGCTGCTTCTGCACGAGGGTCGCTAGGCATTGGTTGAAGCGCCCGAGTGGCTGCGCCGCATAGCGTGCCCGTAAAGCTTGCAGTCGTTCCTCGAGGAACGCTTCGAGCTGCCGTTGTTGGCTTCGACTGTTTGCCGCGCGTGCTGCAGCACTGGGAGCATCGCCGCCGGTGGCTCGGCTCCGAGTGGAATCGCCTGTAAGGCGATGCGGTAGGCCGCCGCGCCACGCCGCGTGTCCTGCAGTTCCAGCAGCGATGCCTTCTGCAGCAGACCACGCACGTTGCGTGGCTCGAGTGCGAGCGCGCGCTCGAGCGCTGCCATTTCCTGGTCCCGATGATTGAGGCCACGCAGTGCCGCGGCGAGTCGAGCCACAGCGACGCCTGCGCCGGGTCGCACCTGACCGCCTGTTCGAAGAGCGCGCACGCAGCGTGGATCGCCGGCGATCAGCAGCTGCGGCCCCGTTCGTCGAACTCGAGCGCGCGTTGTGTTGCGTCGGATGTCATCGCTGGCCCCACTCGATGCGAATCCTGTGGCATCCGGGCAAAGTATATGGTTGTCGCGTGCGTCGCGCGCGGGAATTGGTCATCTTCCAATGTTCGACCGACTATAATCTCGGCGAATCGTCCCGCGGCGAGCGCGGGTGCGGCGGCGCCGGCGGCGAACAGCGCAAAAGCTCCGAGCAAGTGAATGGCCCGCATCGAACTCCTCCCCAGCGGATACGTGGCTTGCCATTGTAGCCTTTACCATGCCTCATCTAACATCGCGACAAGGATGAGCGCATCTTGAGCACCGCACCGCGAGTCATCAGCCTCGATTTGGACGACACCTTGTGGCCGGTCGCACCGGTGATCGCCGCTGCGGAACAGGCCCTGTTCGCTTGGCTGCAGGTCCGCTGCCCGCAGGCGGTGAGAGGGCACAGCGTCGAGTCGATGCGCGCGCTGCGTGCGCGTGTCGCTGCGCAATTTCCGGAGCGCAGCCACGACCTGACGTTCTTGCGGCATCGCGCGCTCGCCGAGCAATTCGGCGCGGTCGGCGTAGGCGCGGCCGGCCTGGGCGCACCGGGCTGCGCCGAATCGCTGGCCGATGAGGCGCTGGAGGTGTTTCTGGCCGAGCGCAATCGCGTCCAATTCTACTCGGACGTGCGACCGTCCCTGGTGCGGCTGCGCGCCAGCTATCGGCTGTTCGCAGTGAGCAACGGCAATGCGGATTTGCAGCGCTGCGGCGTCGCAGATCTCTTCGACGGCCACGTCACTGCAATAGCGGCGGGCGCCGCCAAACCGGATGCGCGGATCTTCGAGGCGCTGCGGCGAATGGCAGGCGTGAGCGCAGCGGAGGTGCTGCACGTCGGCGATGATCCGATCGCCGACGTGGTGGGTGCGATGCGCGCCGGCATGCAGGCGGTGTGGGTCAACCGCGAGTCGCGCCGCTGGCCCGAGGCGCTCGAGCCGCCGGCGCGCACCGTCTCGACGCTTGCCGAAATCTATTAGCACCGCAATGATGCACAAAATCTAGCAGCCTACGGCGCAGACTGCTGATATCGCAAAAACACTGAAAATATGGGCATTTCCTCACATTGTTCGCGCGTTTTTCACTTCACTTCGTGGGTGCATTGTCGATAGGATGGTGTCGTGTTTGGTAGCAAGGACACCCTATGCAAGCAATGTCCGATAGGCCTCTGGTAGCCGTCAGCTCCCTGCGCGAGTTCTTCCGTGACGCGTTTCACGCAGCGAGCGAGCACCAGCACCTCGGCATCGACGAACAGGCCGAGCAATACGTCGTCAACCTCCTCACCATGTTTTCGCGCGCCGATGCGCTGTATGAAAAAACTCCGGACGGACTGCGCATCAAGCCGCTCGCGCACATGCTCGCCGAGGCGCTGGATGCGCCGAGCGCCGCGGCGCGCCAGCGCGCACTGCAGCGGCTGGGCGATGTCTCCCTGTTCATCGCGGGATTCTTCGCACGCAGCTTTGCGCGAAAATTGATCGACGTCGATTACCACATCGCGATGGGCGGCAACGCCTACAGTTCCCTCGCGGATACCATGCAGCGATCCACGTCCGGCCGCAGCATCGCGGCGATCTACACGCAGCTCGCGCAGAAATTTCAGCGCCTGGTGGACGCGCTCAACGAGGTCAGCGAGATGTCCTACTGCCACACGGACGCGGATATCCTGCGGCTCTACGAAATCTGGATGAAGACCGGCAGCCAGCGCGCCCACGGCCTGCTCCGCCGCCTGGGTGTGCAGCCGGTGAAACACGGCGGTCTGTGCCATCAGCACTGAGCCTGAGCATGGTGCTGCGTAATCTGCAGTCGCTTCTGGGTCGCCTGTACGATGTATCCGTGGACTACGACGTCTACGATTTCCTGGTCACCGACCGGCGCGCACTCACGGGCGTGATCCCCGACAACGATCGGCGCGCGCCCGAAGAGGAGCTGCTGCTGGCGGAGACGCCGGACGGATCAGCAGGGGTCGCGCTGTACATCGACCCTTGCGTGCTGCGGCGCCTGGAGCAGGCGGATCCGCTCGGCGCCTTGACGGAGGCCAATCTGGCCGACTACTGCACGGCTCTGGAAGGAGTCAGTCACTTTGTCTATTCGACATGGCGCCTGGATCGCGATGCGCCCGTATCGCTGCTCGAGCTGGAAACCCAGGCGGAGGTGGACAAATATGCGGCCACCATATTTCTGGTCGCGGACCAGCAGGGCGGCGGCTATCCGGCGCAAGTGCATGCCCGGCTGTTCGACCGAGTCCAGTTCGATGTGCGCCTCGAACCGGAACAATACGACCGCTACCGCACGGCGCACCGCTCGGCCGCGAACTACTGCAGACGGCTGGAAAGCCGCTTCGTGAGCCGGGGCGAGGCTCAAGTGGAGGCGTTGGTGCGCGAGCTGCGCAGGTTCTATCGCTTGGGGAGCGCCGCCAAGCTGCGGCACGCGCTTGCCTGAGTGCGGCGCCGGCGGCCTCGCGGACCCTAATCTTCCCGGTCGCGGTTGCCGCGGGCCTGCTTTTTCAGCTCGAGCCACTCGCTCAGTTTCTTGAGATCCTTCTTGCGCGGCGGCTCCGCTTTTCCCAGCCGCCCGCTGTCGTAGGGGTTATAGCCCTTGACCGTGCCCTGGGGGTTCGACTTGACCTGGTTGAACGACGGCGTCGGCGCGTCCTCGGCGAGCGATAAACCGGGGTTCTCGAGCTTTTGCAGGCGCTCCGTCGACACCTCGCGGCCGAATGCACCGGTCGCGATCGACCATTCCCAAATCGCGTTGCCGCGATCGTCGAATTGCACGCGCCCGGTCTTCTTGGGCTCCGCCTGGGACGCTTTGCCGGAGACTGCGGCGCCAGGCTTGCCCGTCGGCCTTGGGTTTTCTCTGCTCATGCTACCTTTTTAGGCCTTGTCCGGCTCAAGTCAACCGGCAGACGCTGAAAATTTGCAGGCCGTCACAATTGCCGCGGACGGTCGTCACAGTTGCAGCCGGTATTGCGCGCGCACCAGCGCCAAAGCGGTTTTTCCGTCGTTCCATTCGCCGCGCAACACCCGCTCGATGGCTTCGCCGAGGGGCATCCACGTGAGCTCCAATTCCTCGTCGATGTCCGGCGCGGGCGCCCCCACCTCGAGCTCGCGCGCGAGGTACAGGTGGATCACTTCCGTGAAAATACCGGGCGCCGGGATGTACAGGCCGAGAGGAGTCCATGCGCGCGCCGCCACGCCGGTTTCTTCGGCAAGTTCGCGCACGGCGCACAGCTCCGGAGCTTCCCCGCGGTCGAGCTTGCCGGCAGGGATCTCCCACAGGAAATCCGCGATGCCATGCCGATACTGGCGCACCAGACAAACACGCCCGGCGGCGTCCACCGCGACCACCGCAGCGGCGCCGGGATGGCGTACGAGGTCGATTTCGTGCTCGCGGCCGTTCGCGTATTTCAGGCGTTCACTGGACACGTCGATGATGCGGCCCCGGTGGAAATGCTTGCTTGCGATCGTCGTCGGTTTCAACATGTCTGCCCTTCGTGGTGATAATCGCCGATGAGTACTGCGGATCTGACGATCATCCTCGGGAGCCCGGCAAGCGGCAAGACGACACTCGCGCAGCGGCTGAGCGTGGATTTGGACCTCCCGTGTCTATGCAAGGACGAGGTCAAGGAAGCGCTGTTCGAAGCGCTGGGGTCGGGGGATCGCAATTGGTCGAGGCGTTTGAGCGACGCGAGCTTCGCCGCGCTCGTGCGCCTTGCACGCGCGCAGCTCGCCGCAGGCCGCTCGTGCATCGTCGAGGGGAATTGGCGCGCAGCGCACGCGCGGACCCTCGGCGGCGTTCTGGCCGCTTACGGCGCCCGGGCGGCGCAGATCTGGTGCCGCGCAGAGCCGCAGGAAATCGTGCGGCGCTTCACATCGCGCAGACGCCACCCGGGTCATCTGGACGCTCTGCTCGCGCAGGGCGAGCTCGACGCCGCTGCGCAGGCGCCGCCGCAGTTCATGGACTTGGACGGGCCGCGCTGGGTGTATTGCAGCGATTCGCCCGAAGCTTACGCAGAGCTGCTGCAGAGATTGAAAAGCTGGCACATGTGATCTGTCTCCACGCGTGCACGGCACTAAATGCGCGATCCTCGGCGCGTGAAATGGTGTAACGTAACGCGATCTGGATATCCATACAGGCCGGCTGTATAGTTTTCGTATGATGAAAGCCAAGACAACGACGGCGTTCGATACGCTCAATCCCGCACAGCGCCGCGCGGCCACCTTCGGCACGCCCGCGCAGGACCAGGACAAGGACAAGGACAAGGGCATCAGCGCCGGCCCACTGCTGATTTTGGCCGGCGCCGGCACCGGCAAGACCAATACGCTGGCGCATCGCACGGCGCATTTGGTCCTGAACGGCGTCGATCCGGCGCGCATCCTCATGCTGACGTTCACGCGGCGCGCGGCCCAGGAAATGATCCGCCGCAGCCAGACCATCGTCACGGAGATCCTGAGCGAGCGCGGCAAAATGGGAGATCGCAGCGTGCAGTCGCGCCTGCTGTGGTCCGGCACCTTCCATTCCGTGGGCAATCGGATCCTGCGCCGGTTCGCCAAACATCTGGGTTTGGATCCGAACTACACCGTGCTCGACCGCTCCGACGCGGCCGACCTGATGGATGTGATCCGTCACGAGCTGGGATATTCGAGCAAGGACAAACGCTTTCCACGCAAGGACACCTGCCTCGCGATCTACAGCTATCGCATCAACACCCGCCTGTCGCTCAAACAGACTCTCGAGGAGCAATTTCCCTGGGTCAGAGAATGGGAGCAGGATCTGACCCGCTTGTACCGCGAATACGTCGGCCGCAAGCAAAAGAACAACGTGCTGGACTTCGACGATCTGCTGCTTTACTGGCACGTGATGATGCAAAACCCCGCGCTCGCGCAAAATCTCTCCGGCAATTTCGACCACGTGCTGGTCGATGAATACCAGGACACCAGCGCCCTGCAGGGCGAGATCATTCAAGCGCTCAAGCCCGACGGCAAGGGTGTCACCGTGGTCGGCGACGACGCGCAGGCCATCTATTCCTTTCGCGCGGCGGCGGTCGAGAACATCCTCGGCTTTGCGGACCGCTTCAAGCCCAAGGCCGACATGGTGGTGCTGGCGCAGAATTACCGCTCCACTCAGCCGATTCTCGACTGCGCCAATGCGCTCATGTCGGAAGGACCGCGTCAGCAC
Organism: uncultured Gammaproteobacteria bacterium; assembly: GCA_963837045.1. Classification (GTDB taxonomy): domain Bacteria; phylum Pseudomonadota; class Gammaproteobacteria; order Steroidobacterales; family Steroidobacteraceae; genus Bog-1198. The sequence goes on along the minus strand of CAWIMA010000007.1, from coordinate 139,639 downwards.
CGCAAGACGCTGCTGGGAATGCGGCAGGCCAGTCAGAAGCCGTTTTACGTCACGCTGGACGATGCGGCGGGTCAGGCGGAATACATCGTCAACAAGATCCTGGCGACCCGGGAAATCGGCGGCTCATTGAAGCGCCATGCGATACTGTTCCGCAGCTCGCACCACAGCGACGTGCTCGAGGTAGAGCTGACCAAGCGCAACATTCCCTACGTGAAGTACGGCGGACTGAAGTTTCTCGAGGCCGCGCACGTCAAGGACATGCTGTCGATTCTGCGCTGGGTCGACAATCCGCGCAACGCCGTCGCCGGCTTCCGGGTTTTGAAGCTCGTCCCCGGCTTCGGTCCCGCTCACGCCAAGCAGGCCCTCGAGTACCTCGAGGCGCAGGGCTTCAGCATCAAGAGCCTGGCCGCCTTCGACGCGCCGCAGCCGGTGAAAATGGAGTGGAAAAGATTCTGCACACTGCTGGAAAAGCTCGCCGATCCGGCCACACCCTGGCCGGGGCAGGTCGGCCTGGTGCGCGATTGGTACAAGCCGCAGCTCGAGAGGATTTACGATACCTCGTGGACTCGCATCGGCGATCTGGAACAGCTCGAACAACTGTCCGCGCAGCAACCGAGCAGAGAGCGGTTTCTCACCGAGCTCACCCTGGACCCGCCGGTGCTCACCGGCGGCCAGTCCACCGGCGCCTCCAAGGACGAGGACTACGTCATCCTCTCCACGATCCATTCCGCGAAAGGTCAGGAATGGGACATCGTCTACATATTGAACGTCGCCGACGGCAACTTCCCGTCGGAATTTTCAACCGGCAAACCGGAGATGATCGAGGAAGAACGGCGCCTGCTGTACGTGGCCATGACCCGCGCCCGCAACGAGCTTCACGTGTGCGCGCCGCTCAAGTATGCCGTGACTCAACAGGCCAAAGACGGCGACGCGCATGTCTACGGCGCAAAGAGCCGCTTCATGACCAACAAAGTTCTCGATTGTTTCGAGCGCACCACTTTCCGCAGCCTGCGCGGCGTCGAGAGCCTGGGCGAGGGCGAAGCCGCGACGGTGGACGTCGTGGCGCAGCTCAAAGAGATGTGGTGAGCGGGCACAACCCCACATAGGACCTGGCGATCCCCGCTCGAAGGTCCCTCCCCCAACCTTGGCGCGCCGATCAACCGGACGTCGGCCGATCGGCGTTCTACCCGAGTCTGTCGACTACCAGCGGCGCGGGCCGCCGCCGCCACCGCCCCCACCGCCGCCAGCAGGCTTGGACCGCGGCGCCCGTTCCTGGGCCTCGTTCACCCGCAGCGGACGACCGCCCATCTGGAAGCCGTTCGTCTGCTGAATCGCGTTTTGCGCCTCACCGGCCGCCATGTCGACGAATGCAAAGCCGCGCGGGCGCCCGGTCTCGCGATCGTTGATGAGTTTGACGGAATCGACTTTGCCGTAGCGCTCGAACAGGCTACGCACTTCGTCTTCTGTAGCGGTGAACGGCAGGTTGCCAACGTAAATCGTCGTCATTCAACTAGTCTCACTGACAGTGCGCGCCATCGCGGAGATTTCCGCTCGCACGCGGTTTCACTTTAGCAGACGACGCCACCCGTGCCGCGGCGGCGTAGCCCGTACCTTCGGTCGCGCGCTAGAGGCTTCAATGCCCACGAACGGCCTACGAACCGATGCTACGCCAGGGGATAATTGTTGGCAAACGCGACGATCCTCGGGGTTTGACGCCCCGCTACTCGACCTCCAGGTACGCGTAGCCGTTGAGCTCGTTTTCATAAAAGCGCTTCACTGCCTGCGCTTCGGCGAGCGACATCCGGCCCTCCTGTATGGCCCGCTCACAGTCCCGCGCGATGCCCGGGTAGAGCTCGTCGGTGTCATATTCCATGTACTCCAGCACTTTGTTGGCGGTATCGCCTTTGACAATTTCCTCGATCCACCAGCCGCCCCCCTCGTGGAGTCGAATATGGACCACGTGAGTGTCGCCGAACAGGTTGTGCAGATCCCCAAGCGTCTCCTGGTAGGCGCCGACCAAGAAGGCCGCCAGATAGTAGGGCTCCCCCGCGATCAGCTCATGCACCTCAAGAGTGCGCTTGGTGATGCGCGGATTGACGAAGCGGTCGATCTTGCCGTCCGAGTCGCAGGTGATGTCGGCGAGCACGGCGTTTCGGCCCGGCCGCTCTCCCAATCGCTGAATCGGCATGATGGGAAACAGCTGGCCGATGGCCCAGCTGTCCGGCAGGGACTGGAACACCGAAAAGTTGCAGAAATAGATGTCGCTCAGCATGTCCTCGAGGTTTTCCAGCTCTTCGGGAACACGATCGAGCTTGCGACAGTAATCGCGAATCTTGGCGCAAGTCGCCCAGTAGAGCCTTTCGGCCAAACCGCGAAACTCGAGGCTCAAATACCCCCAGTTGAACATCTGCAGCGCCTGCTCGCGCGCCTGCAGCGCATCGTGATAGCACTCGACCAGCCGGCGCTCGTTGACCGACCGATAGCTGTCGAACAGATCGCGCACCGGCTGGGGCAGCTCTTGCCGGCCGCGATAGTCCTCGTCCGGCCGCCCCGATACTTTGAATTGGTCCAGTTTGGACGCGCCCAAAACGTCGAACACCAGCACACTGTGATGCGCGGCGATGGCGCGGCCGGATTCGCTGACGATCATCGGATGCGGCACGTCGCGGGCATCGCAGACGCTTTTGATGCGATACACCACGTCGCTCGCGTACTCGTTCAGCGTGTAGTTCATCGAGGACTCGTAGTTGGTGCCGCTGCCGTCGTAATCGACGCCCAGGCCCCCGCCGATATCGATGTATTGCAGGCCCGCACCCATGATCTTGAGCTCCGCATACACGTGCGCGAGCTCGTTGATCGCATCCTTCACGCGCCGGATGTCCTGCAGCTGGCTGCCGGGGTGGCAGTGCACCAGCTGCAGGCAGTCGAGCATGTTGCGCTCCTTCAGAAGCGCATACAGGTCGAGAATCTCGCTGATGAAGAGGCCAAATTTGGATTTTTCCCCGGCGGATTCGCGCCAACGGCCGGCCCCCTCGCTGGCGAGCTTCACCCGCACCCCGATTTTCGGCCGCACCGAATAGCGTTCCGCGTGCTTGAGAATCAAATGAATTTCTTCGTAATTCTCCACCACAGGAATGATCGTGCGGCCGAGTTTGGTGGCGAGGATGACCGCCTCGATGTAGCTGTCGTCCTTGAAGCCGTTGCACACCACGATGCGGTCCGGCGCATCTTCCGTAATGGACATGACGGCGAGCAGCTCGGGCTTGGAGCCGACTTCGAGGCCGAAGCCGAACTCCCTTCCGTAGCGGTAGACCTCCTCGACGACCAGGCGCTGCTGATTGACCTTGATCGGAAATACCGCGGCATATCGGTTCCGGTACTCATTCTCCGCAATGGCGGTACCGAACGCGTCCGCTAGGTGGCGCAGGCGATGCGCAAGGATGTCGGCAAAACGAATGACCACCGGCGTATGCAGATCCCGCGCTTTGAGCCCCTGCACGACCTCGTACAGGTCGATCTCGCGCGCGGGATCCATGCTGGGCCGGATCACAACGTGCCCTTCGACGTTTATCGAAAAGTAGCCCTTTCCCCAGGCCTCTACCTGGTACAGATCGAGCGATTCGTCGATTTTCCAGGCGTGGTTCGCGGGCAGCTGCTTCGCGGGAGTGTTCATCGGTGCGCACCATAACAAATTGGGGCTGCATGTAAATGACGGCCCCCGCAAGTCCGGGCGCCGGCCGCGGCGGCGGGAGCACGTCAGCCCGGCAGGCTCCTAGCCACGGGGCGCTGCGGATCTCGGATCCATTCGCTCCACGACCCCGCGTAGAGCTTGGCGCCGCGCAATCCCGCCAGCTCCATTGCGAGCAAATGGTGACAGGCGGTGACGCCCGAACCGCACATGGCGATCACGTCGCGAGGGGCGATGCCGGCGAGCCGCGCCTGCCAGCGACGCTTCAGTTCGGCAGGCGGCAGGAAATGCCCGTCGCCGCTCAAGTTGGCGCTGAACGGATGATTGACCGCACCGGGTATGTGGCCGGCGACGGGGTCCAATGGCTCGACGGTTCCGGCGAAGCGCTCGGCCGCGCGTGCGTCCACCAGCAGACGCCGCTGGTCCTTGAGCGCTTCGATCAACTCGGCGGTGGTGAGCACGGCATGAGGGTCGACCAGCGGCGTGAGGCGCTCGGATGCGGGCCGGGCCGGAGCGGCGGAGGGTTCACCGGACTCGAGCCCGCCCCCTCCGGCAACCCAGGCGTTGAGGCCGCCGTCGAGCACGGCGACCCTGGGGTGCCCCAGCCAGCGCAGCAGCCACCAAGCGCGCGCCGCAAATGCCCCGTTGCCCTCATCGTAGGCGATCACCTGCGTGCCGTTGCCGACGCCGAGCTCGCCGAACCGGACGGCGAGGCGCTCGGGCGGGGGGAGGGGATGGCGGCCGCTGTCGGCGGATACCGGTGAGGACAGGTCATGGTTCAGGTCCACGTATCGAGCCGTCGGAATATGCCGGCGCAAGTAGGCCTGCCTGCCGGCGTCCGGCGCGGCAAGATCGAAACGGCAGTCGATGACGGCGACCGCCGGATTGCCGATCAGCGCCTTGAGAGAGGCGGCGTCGATGGAGGTTTCGTAGTCCACGTTTCGAGCTTAACGCGATGCCGCCGGGACCGCATCCGCTACAATCGGCGCCATGGCACTCACTCTTTACTGGGGCAGCGGCAGTCCGTTTTCATGGCGGGTGCTGTTGGCGCTGGAGCACAAGCGACTGCCCTACGAGTCGCAGCTGCTTCACTTCGACAAACAAGAGCATCAGTCGCCGCAGATGCTGAAGCTGAATCCGCGGGGCCGCGTCCCGGTGCTGAAGGACGGCGATTACGTGGTGTTCGAGTCGGTCGCGGTTCTTTACTACCTCGATGTGAAATACCCGCAGGCGCCGATCTTCGGGACGAGCCCGGAGGAGGCCGGCGTCATCATGCGCGTCATCTGCGAATTTCAGGAGTATGCCGAACCGGCCCTGTTGAAGATCGTGAACGCCATCTTCACGGACCGCGTGGCCGAGGCAATCGACGACCTGACCGACGCGATGCACGTGGTTGCGCGCGAAGCGCGCACGATCGAAGGGCGCTTGAGCAAGGAGAACTGGATCGTCGGCGCGAACTACTCCGCCACCGACATGGTGATCTTTCCGTGGATACAGCTCTTGCGGCGCGCCCTGGACAAAAGCGCCGCCGCCGAACTGGGCGCGCGCTTCCTGCCGATGGAAAGAAACTACCCGGCGCTGGCCCGCTGGATCCACCGCATCGAGGCGCTTCCCGGCTACGAGCGCACTTACCCGCCGCACTGGCGTGAGAACTAGGCCCGCGCCAGGGTACACTTCAGGTTTTGAGAATGAGAACGGGAAGATATGATGAGCAACCACGAAGTGCATGTGAAATTTGCGGGCAGGATCGTATTTGTCGGCTTCGGCAGCATCGGCCAGGGGGTCTTGCCGCTGATCTTGCGTCACATAGGCACCTCGGCGGATCGCATCACCATCGTCACCGCTGAGGATGCGGGGCGGACCGAAGCCGAGCAATTCGGCGTCAAGTTCGTCAAGACCGCGCTGACGCGCGACAATTACCGCCAGACGCTGCTGCCGTTGCTGGGCGCCGGCGATTTTTTGCTGAATCTGTCGGTCGACGTGTCGAGCGTCGCGCTGATACAGCTCGCGCGCGAACGCGGCGCACTGTATCTCGATACTTGCGTAGAACCTTGGGCCGGCGGCTACGTCGATCCGAAGCTCAACGTCGAGACGCGCAGCAATTACATCATGCGCTTGGAGGCGCTCGCTCTGCGCGACGCGGCGCCGAGTGCTCCGACGGCGGTGCTGACGCACGGCGCCAATCCGGGTCTGGTGTCGCACCTCGTCAAGCAGGCGCTGCTCAACATCGCCAGGGACACCGGAATCGACGCCGGGAGGCCCGCGGGCCGCGAGCAATGGGCCCGGCTCGCGCAAACCCTGGGGGTCAAGGTCATTCACGTCGCTGAGCGCGACACGCAGGTTTCCGACGTGCCGAAGCGATTGAACGAATTCGTCAACACCTGGTCGGTGGACGGCTTCGTCAGCGAGGGCGCGCAGCCGGCCGAACTCGGCTGGGGCACCCATGAGAAGCACTTCCCCGCCGACGGCGGCACGCATCGGGCCGGGTCGGGCTGCGCGATCTACTTGAACCGTCCCGGCGCGAGTACCCGCGTGCGCACCTGGACTCCCAAGGCGGGGCATTTTCACGGCTTTTTGATCACGCATTCCGAGGCCATTTCGCTCGCCGATTACTACACCGTCAGGGAGGGCGAACGCGTGGTGTACCGCCCCACCACGCACTATGCCTACCACCCGAGCGACAATGCGGTGCTGTCCGTGCACGAATTTGCCGGCCGCAATTGGCATTTGCAGGACGCCAAGCGGATCATGCTGCATGAGATCACCGACGGCATCGACGAGCTGGGCGTACTGCTCGCCGGGCACAGGAAGAATGCTTATTGGTACGGATCGCAGCTGTCGATCCACGAGGCGCGAAAATTGGCGCCTTACAACAGCGCGACCAGCCTGCAAGTGACCGTCGCGGCGCTCTCCGGGATGATCTGGGCCATGGAAAACCCGCGGCGCGGCATCGTTGAACCGGATGAAATGGACTACCAGCGCCCGTTGGACATCTGCATGCCGTACCTCGGCAGCGTGGTGGGCGAGTACACGGATTGGACGCCTCTGTACCAACGCAGCGAGCTGTTTGCCGAAGACCTCGACACGACCGATCCCTGGCAGTTCAAGAACATTCGGGTCGTTTGAGCGACGGAGCCCAGCCGGGTAATGCCCGCTTTCGCCCGGTTACCCGGTTACCCGGTTACCCGGTTACTCGTCCAGATCATCGTCCAGTTCTTGGCTTTTTTCGGCTTCACGATCAGGCTCGTAATCGCGGCCCGCGCTTTTCGCGCCTTCGATTTTTTGCTGCCGTAATCGCAACCAATTCTCGCGCGCTTGACGCCGAATCTCCTCTAGAGAAACTGGTTCGAGTTGAACATCTTTCGCCTCGATTTTCGATACCGCCACGGCCGGCTCCGAAACTTTGTCGTCGTCATTCGGAGTGTGGTTCTTGTACTCGTTCCCCAGGGAGGATTCGTCAAGACTAAATACGCGCTCGACTGTTTGTACGAAGATTTCGGCCTTTTCGACGACCTCTGCCGCAATCTTCGGTTCTATTTCCAGATCGGTATAGTCCGCCTTTATACGAAGCGATTCAGTCCGGCTCAATTCGCCCGCCAGTTGCCGATCCATCAATCCAGATTGAATTACGTGTTGCCTAAATGCTTCGATAACTCCATTGTGCGTCCTGGGTAGCTTGTCTTCGCCAACACCGGCTCGTAGCAACGCCGCCCGCGCGATGTCGAACATCGCGTAGTAGGATCTGTTAACTGCGCTGTCGTTATCGCCAGCGTTCAAAGCAAGCCTGGCAACCTTTAGAGCTCGTTCGCTCTTACGCACCAAGACCCGCGCGAACTGATTCCAGATCACATTACAATCCCTTCCCGCTCGACATTCTTGAGAAAGCCAGGCCTCAGAAAGTCGTCGGGATGCAACCAATCCTCTATCGCTATCGTAACCGGCTGGATCAAGATTCCGGTGTCAAGAAACACGTCCCATGCAATTCCAGCCAGCGTCATCAATGTTTTCCCGTCATTGCCGCGTTCGTGCAGGATCAGGGCGACATCGGCATCGCTGTCGGGTCTGTGCTCTCCACGCGCGCGCGAACCAAAAAGTATTGCACGATCCAGCCGTATATCAGCGGGAATCCGCGCGAGGAAATCGCGTACGGCGCCCTCGGTATCTGGATCCAAGAATTTCATAGCCGGCATTTTGTGCCAGCAAATCTGTGTAATCAATGAATTAGCCCCTAGACAAGGGACGAAGTCCATAGCTGATCGCGGCCACCGTAAAGGTGTGTGCTCCGGTCGGCAAAGCCACCGTCACTTCGTCATCCAGGCGTTTGCCGAGGAGGCTCCGTCCGAGCGGCGAGTCCATGCTGATGTAGTCGCTCGCCATATCGAACTCATCCGGTCCAACCAGCCGGTACCAGCGCAGGTCGCCGCCGGCCGTTTCGAGTTGCACCCATGCGCCGAAGTAGATGCGGTTTGGATCGCGCCTTCCGTTCTCGGACTCGGACTCGAACTCGACGATAACCATGCCGTCCAGGCGCTTGCGCAGGAAGCGCACGCGGCGGTCGATCTCGTGCAGACGCTTCTTGCCGTAGGTGTATTCGGCGTTTTCCGAGCGATCGCCTTGCGCCGCCGCCTCGGCGACCGCGGCGGTGACTCGCGGCCGCTCGGTGTGCCACAACTCATGCAGCTCGTCGCGCAGCCGCTTGGCCCCCTCCGGGGTGATGTATTTCGAGCCGGACGGAGTGGGGGGACGATATCTTGACACGGTGCAGCAGAGTCTGATTTTAAAGACGTGAACCGGTTCTTAAGCCTGGGCGATCGACTGAGCGCTTGATCACAGATTGCGGCCGCCGAATGTCTCTAAGCTTCGTACCCATGAGCGCCAAATATTACACCCACTTCATTGCGCAGTCGGACGGTGCGATCGAATACAGCGAGTACCGGGGTGTCGTCGAGCTGCTCGGGCAGTCAGGATCGGTGCAGGGCAGCCGCGAGATCGCGAGAATCCTGGCGCAAAGTTTCGATCTCGAGGAAATGGACATCCAAGTACTGCAGTGGCATCAGCTGCATTGAATCCCCTAGCGGGCTTTACTTCCCTTCATTGAAGTCCGCATCTCCGCCCCGAGCTCATCACTCGGGGCCTTTTTTTTGGGCGGTGGTAAACTCGCCGCGGATGTCCCCGCACCGAGGGACAAAGGGGACCTTGAGATGCGTATTTTCGTTTTGGGCGCCATCGTCTGCGCGGCTTTGCCGTTGTCCGGCTGCGGCTACAACACGTTTCAGTCGCAGGATGAGCAGGTGAAGGCCGCCTGGTCGGAGGTCATCAACCAATACCAGCGCCGTTACGACCTGATTCCCAACCTGGTCAACACCGTCAAGGGATACGCCGCCCAGGAACAGACCGTCCTGTTGGGGGTGACCCAGGCTCGAGCCAAGGTCGGCTCCATCCAGGTGACGCCCGAATTGGTCAATGATGCGCAGGCCTTCGCCAAGTTTCAGGCGGCGCAGGGAGAATTGTCCGGCGCCCTGTCGCGCCTGCTGGTGGTATCGGAAAACTACCCGCAGCTCAAGTCCGACCAAAATTTCCGCGATTTGCAGGCCCAGCTCGAGGGCACGGAAAATCGCATCACGGTGGCGCGCAATCGGTACATCCGGGCGGTGCAGGACTACAACGTCACGGTGCGATCATTCCCGAGCAATTTGACGGCGATGATGTTCGGCTACAAGGAGAAGCCGAATTTCACCGTCGAGAACGAGGCGGCAATTTCCAAGCCGCCGACCGTGGAGTTCGCGGCGCCGCCTGCGGCAACCGCGCCGCCTGCGGCAACCGCGCCGCCTGCGGCAACCGCGCCGCCTGCGGCAACCGCGCCGCCTGCGGCCAGCGCACCGGCGCACTAGGAGCGGGCTCCCAATGGCGCGGCTCGCGGTCAGCGTGGTGGCGAGCCTCGCCGCTCTGGTCGCGAGCGCGGATGTCGCCGTGCCGCCGCTCACGGCACGCGTCACGGATCTCACGGGCACTCTGTCCGGCGGTGCGGTGAACCGTATCGAGACCAAGCTGGCGGACTTCGAGGCAAAGAAGGGCAGCCAAATTGCAGTGCTCATGGTACCGACCACTCAGCCCGAGGACATCGAGCAGTACGGCATTCGCGTCGCGGAGCAATGGAAGCTCGGGCGCAAGGGAGTCGACGACGGCGCCATCCTGCTCATCGCGAAAGACGACCGCCGAGCGCGTATCGAGGTCGGCTACGGATTGGAGGGCCCGCTGCCCGATGCCGTCGCGAAGCGCATCATCGAGGATACGGTCGCACCGCATTTCAAGGCGGGCGACTACGACGGCGGTGTGGAGGCCGGCGTCGATCAAATGATCTCCGTCGTCAACGGCGAACCGCTGCCCGAGCCGGATAGGAGGTGGGAGCAAGGTAGGGGTATGAGCCATCTGCTGCCGCTGCTGTTGGTGGTGGTGTTCGTCGCGAGCGGGGTGCTGCGCGCGATGTTCGGGCGCCTGGTCGGTTCAATCGCCACGGGCGGCCTGGCGGGCGGCATCGCGTGGCTGTTGAGCCATCTGCTGCCCGTCGGTATCGGGGCCGGCATACTCGGCTTCCTGTTTGCAATGCTGCTCGGCTCGACCCGCAGCTGGTCGACGGGCGGCCGCGGGTGGGGCGGGGGCTTCGGCGGCGGCCTGGGCGGGGGCTTCGGCGGCGGCTTTGGCGGACGCGGCGGGGGCTTCAGCGGCGGCGGCGGCGGTTTCGGAGGCGGCGGCGCCTCGGGAAGCTGGTGATGCAGCTCGGACGCTTGATCCGGCATGTCGCGGCGACGCATTGGCGCACCCGGATGCTGTTCACGGCGAGTACGCTCGATGCCATTGAGCAGGCCATCGGACGCGCCGAACGGGCGCACTCGGGCGAGATTCGTTTCGCCATCGAGACCGCCCTGACGCCATTGCACATTCTCGGCGAGCTTACGCCGCGTGCCCGTGCGCTCGAAGTGTTCGCCCACCTTGGGGTGTGGGATACCGACTGCAACAACGGGGTGCTCATCTATGTCCAGCTCGCGGATCGCACCGTACAAATCGTTGCCGACCGGGGCATTGCGGGCCGGGTCAGCCCCGCGGAGTGGGAATCGGTATGCCGGTTGATGGAGGAGCATTTCCGCGCCGGGCGCTTCAAGGAGGGGTCGATCGCCGGGGTGGACGCCGTCGGTGCGCTGCTGGCGCGGCACTTTCCGCCGGGCGTCGCTGGGCCGGATCCCGATCGGGCCGCCGCTTCGCACAACCAATTGCCTGACCGGCCGACTTTGCTGTAGATAGGCGGGATGAATCTGCGCTCCCTGCATTCGTCTCGCAAACGGCTCCTGCTGGCGCTGGTCTGTGGACTAGCCGGCGCCGGCTGTTCGCTGTTTCGACCCGTGCCCGCGCCGCCGCCGCCGGCCGTCAAGCTTGAAGCACCGCCGCCCGCTCCTGAATTGCCCAAGCCGATGGCCACACATAAGTTCGCAATCGATGCGAAGAGCGGCGATGTCGTGGGCTATGTGCAAAAGACGGTCATTGGCAAGGAGGATACGCTGCCGGACATCGCACGGCGCTTCGATGTCGGCTACGAGGAAATACTGCTCGCGAATCCCGGTGTGGACCCGTGGCTGCCCGGCGTCGGGCGCGAGGTTGTGGTTCCCACGCAATTCGTGCTGCCAGCGGCGCCTCATGAAGGCCTGGTGGTGAACGTGGCCGCCATGCGCGTCTATTACTATGCGCCGCACAAGAAAGGCGAGCCGCAGGTCGTCTACACGCATCCGATCGGCATCGGAAAGGTGGGCTGGAAGACTCCCGAAGGCACGACGAAGATCGTCGGACGGGAGAAGGATCCCGTGTGGGTCGTGCCGAAGTCGGTGCGCGACGAGCACGCCGAGGACGGCGACATCCTCCCCGACAAGGTGCCGGCGGGCCCGGACAATCCCTTGGGCCAGTATGCATTCCGGCTGGGCTGGCCAAGCTATCTACTCCACGGCACCAACAAACCCTACGGCGTCGGCATGCGCTCCAGCCACGGTTGCATGCGCATGTATCCCGAGGACATCGCCGTGTTTTTCGATTTGATCCCGATCGGCACCAAGGTCACCGTCGTCAATCAGCCGTACCTGTTCGGCTGGCAGAGCGGCACGCTGTATCTGCAGGCCTATGCCGTCATGGAGGATGATTCGCGTGACTGGAGCAAGAACCGCAAGCGTCTGCTCGCGAATCTCCTGAATCCAAAGCTGCGCCAAAAAATCGAAAATCACGGCGCCGACATCGACTGGCAGCGAGTCGGCGATCTGGCGCACTCGCCGCGCGCGATCCCGGTGCCGGTCACCGGAACGCACGACGGGCTCGACGCGGTGCTCGAGAAATCCTTGCTGGTGCAAAACACCGTGCCGCAGGGTTCCAATTGGGACGGACAGACGGGCTTGCTGGTCGACGAGAAAACGTTCAATGAACTGCTCGGCGGCCGCACGTCCGCGCCGCCCGTGACGCCCGCGACGCAATCGCAAGCTGTCGTGCAGTAGGAGCCTGTCTGAGTATTCCACGTGGCCGCGACCGTGGCAGATTTCGCTTCAGCCGAGGCGGAGCCGACGTGGTTGGGTTAACACCCAACGAGAAGGCGACAACGATGGATGAAGCGAAATCTGCCCGGTCCCGAAGGGTTGGCTTGGTGAGGGGCGTCTGCGGTGTTGCGCGGCTTGGACGTAGCGCTCGCTACGTCCTGCGCCGCGCGCCTTGCATCCGCTCCCTCGCCAAGCCAACGCGGCTCACGCGGAATACTCAGACAGGCTCCCGGGCATGAGGCAGCTGCTGCGCGTCACTGCTGCGGGCCTGGTGCTCGGCTGCTCGAACGGGGCCGCCGCGGCAGGCGGTCCTGACGGACAGCTCTCACCGCTTCAGCCCGGCCTCGATTACCATTCCTTCGCCAACATCGAGCAATTTCGCGTCACGCACCTGGACTTGAACCTGCGGGTGGATTTCCACAACAAGGTGTTGTTCGGAGCCGTCGGGCTCGAAATCAAGCGGCTCGATCCCCGCGCCACCGAGCTGGTGCTCGATACCCGCGACCTCGATATCCGGGATGTCGCGGAAAAGGCGACCGATGTGCTCGGCGCCACCGCGAAGAGCCAGACGACTTGGGTGAGCCGGCCGTTCCATTTCGACAAGGCGGACCCCATTCTAGGAAGCCCGCTGGTGATCGAACTGGCGCCGCTGCAGAAAAAGACCACCGAATTGATCCGGATCGAATACGTCACCTCGCCGACCTCGCCGGCGCTCCACTGGCTCAGCGACAATCAGACCACGGGCAAACATCAGCCGTTCATGTTCACGCAGACCGAGCCCATCGCGGCCCGCAGCTGGATCCCGCTGCAGGACACGCCGCAAGTGAGGGTGACGTACAGCGCCCATATTCATACCTCGAACGATGTGATCGCGGTCATGAGCGCCAGGTTCGACCCGAAGGCGAAGCGCAACGGCGAGTATGTGTTCGAAATGCGGGACGCGATTCCCTCCTATCTGATCGCCTTGGCCGTCGGCGACCTGCGCTTCAAGGAAACCGGCCCGCGTACCGGGGTGTATGCGGAGAAGCCCCTGATTTCGGCTGCGGCCGAGGAATTCGCCGGCACCGAAGCCATGATCCAGGCGGCCGAGAAAATGTTCGGGCCCTATCGCTGGGAGCGCTGTGACATCGTGGTGCTGCCGTCGAGGTTCTCCCTCGGCGGCATGGAGTATCCACGGATTTCCTTCGTCTCGCCGACCGTCGTCACGGGGGACAAAAGTCAGCTGTCGGTCATCGCGCACGAGTTGGCGCATGCCTGGTCGGGAAATCTGGTGGGTAACGCGACCTGGCGCGATCTGTGGATCAACGAAGGGCTTGCGGAGTATCTGCAGAGCCGCATCATAGGCGCGACCTACGGCGAGCCGCGCGACGCCATGGAACGTGTGCTCGGCCTGAAGTCCTTGCGCGATGGCCTCGCAAAGCTCAAACCGCAGGAGCAGGCGCTGGCGATCGACCTGCGCGACCGTGATCCAGGCGACGCGTTCAGCAGCGTGCCTTACGAAAAGGGCCGCCTGCTCTTCACCTTCCTGGAGGGCAAGTTCGGCCGCGAACGCTTCGATGCCTTCCTGCGCGGCTATTTCGATCACTTCGCGTTCAAGAGCATCTCCACGGAACAGTTCATCGGGTACCTCAAGGACAATCTGCTCGATCGCTATCCCGGTGTGGCCAGCCGTGAGCAGGTCATGCAATGGGTGCTCGCTCCCGGTATCCCGGCTGATGCCGTTCTGCCGGCCTCCGATGCCTTCGAGCGGATTGACCAGGCGCGCAGCGCCTGGCTCGCAGGCAAGCTGCCGGCGAAGAAGCTCGATACCCGCGATTGGATGACGCCGCAATGGCAGTACTTCCTCGACGGAATGCCCGCCCCCCTGCGCAAAGAGCAGCTCGCGGAGCTCGATCAGGCGTTCGGCTTCATGCGCACCGGCAATGCGCTGGTGTCCGGCAGCTGGCTGATGCTGGTGATCCGCGGCGGCTACACCCCGGGCTTTCCGCGTCTCGAGGAATATCTGCAGTCGATCGGGCGCCGCAAGCTCATTGAACCCCTGTACGAGGAGTTGATGAAGACACCGGCCGGCGCGGCCATGGCGAAGCGGGTTTTCGCGCTGGCGCGACCCGGCTATCACGCTTACACCGCCGCGGCCATCGATGCGATCGTCAACCCTCCGTCCGAGGACGCAGAATGACGAGTGAGTGGATGAAGGTCATGCTCGAGGAGATCGCGCGCAAGAAGGCGGAGGCCGCACAGGCGCAGATCGAGCAAGGGCTCCGTGAACTCAAGGGCGCATCGCCGCTGCCGCAGGCCGACGCTCAGTCCGCGGCCGACGCCGCTGCGCACGCAGAAAAAGGATGATCCCGCTCAAGGATGACACGCCGTCCGCGCTCACGCCGTATGCGACGATTTCGCTGATCGGGGCGTGCAGCGCGGTGTTCATCTGGCAGCGTTCGCTCGGTCCTGCCGCGGCCCGGCAAGCCATCGTCGCGCTCGGGGCGATCCCCGCCGCGCTGCTGACCGATGCGCGCTTGCCGCAGGATTTGCAATGGGTACCCCGCTACGCGACGCCGATCACCTCCATGTTTTTGCACGGCAGCTGGATGCATCTGCTCGGCAACGTACTGTATCTGTGGATCTACGGCGATAACGTCGAAGACGCCCTGGGACATGCACGCTATCTGCTGTTCTATTTTTTGTGCGGCATGGCCGCGATATTCGCGCAGGCGCTGGCGAACCCCCATTCGCCGTATCCCATCATCGGCGCGAGCGGCGCCATCTCCGGCGTGCTGGGAGCCTACTTGCTGCTGTTTCCTCGCGCCAAGGTGCTGACTCTGGTGCTGCTGCCGTTCTTCTTCACGACCTTGCGCGTGCCGGCGATGCTGCTCCTGCTGCTGTGGTTCGCGGTGCAATTGCTCAGCGATCTGGCGGCATCCGACGGCGGCGCGAGCGTGGCGTTTCGCGCGCACATGGGCGGATTTTTGGCCGGCATGCTGCTGGTCCCGATGCTCAAGCGGCGCGACGTGAGACTGTTTGCGCCCTAGCGCGCGGACGCTAAACGCGAGCCGATTGTGCTAAAGTCCGCACGAGGGCGCTCCTCGAGGGACATCAGTGGCGACGCCGAGCAGCTTAGGGCTCCAGGTACAACAAGAACGCGGCCCCGACCCGACCATCGCGCGCTTGAGCACTGCGCGCACCGCGTTCGTCGGGCGCACGCTGCGCGGTCCCGTCAATCGGCCGACTCTGATCCGGAACTTTGCCGAATTCCAGCACCTGTTCGGCGGTCTTTGGCAGCCGAGCACGCTCGGGTACGCGGTGGAGCATTTCTTCGACAACGGCGGCCGCGAAGCGCTCATCGTGCGCGTGGTCAACGGCGCGCGTTCTGCGACCCTGACGCTGAACGCGGGCGGCGCCAAAATGGTGCTGCGGGCATTGAGTCCGGGCACCCGAGAATTCCTGCGCGCGAGCGTCGATTACGACAACATAGCCGCCGATGATTCCATGCGGTTCAATCTCACGGTGCAGCGTGTGCGCGTCCCGGGCGGCAGTCACGTGGAGGATCAGGAAATATTCTCCAGCCTGTCGATCGTCCGGGGCGACGCCCGTCATGTGTCGGGCGTGCTTGCCCGATCCGAGCTGATTCAGCTGGTCGGCGATGTGCCGGCTCATCGGCCCGACCGCACTGTCGATGCGGCCGGCTCCGGTGCCGCCGGCTACGTGAGCTCCGGTGCGGACGGCGACGATGGCGCACCGCTGACCGACTATGATGTGATCGGCTCCGAGATCGACCGGACGGGCATCTTCGCTCTGCGGAACGCCGACTATTTCAACCTGCTGTGCGTGCCGCCGCTGTCGCGCGAGCAGGACGTGGGGCCGAGCGTTCTGTGGGTCGCTGCCCGGTTTTGCAGGGAGCACCGCACGCTGTTGATCGTCGATCCGCCGTCGGGTTGGCACACGGCGGAGGATGCGCTGCTCGCGATGCGCGACTGGAGTTGTGCGACGGAAGATGCGCTGATGTATTTCCCGCGCATCCTTGCGCACGACAAATTGCGCGGCCATTTCGAATCGTTCGCGCCCTGCGGGGCCGTCGCCGGCATGCTGGCGCGTACCGATGAAGCCTCCCCGTTGTGGGGCCCGGCAAAGCTCGAGGAAGCGGTGCTGCGGCCCGGCTACCGACCGGCGTGCCTGGTTGCGGAAGACCGGCGCATGCAGCTCGCACTGCGCGGCGTGAACACCCTTCAGGCGGTTCGATCGGTCGCGCGCATCGGCGTCAAGCCGCGCACTCTGGCAGCGGGGGCCGCGGGCGCCGCTGACTGGCAGAGCCTGGCGGCGCGGCGCCTGGCCCTGTTCATACTCAACAGCGTCGAGCGCGGTACCCGATGGGCGCTGACGGCCGAGGCGCAGGCTCAGGCGGGCGTCGCCGAGCGAGTCGCCGCGCAAGTGCGCACTTTCTTCGAGGGACTTTACGAATCAGGCGCATTTGCGGCGCGCCGGATGGAAGAGGCGTTTTTCGTCGTTTGCGACCGGCGGACCAGCGCGGCTGCAAGCACGGCTGCAAGCACGGCTGTAAGCGCGGGTGCTGGCGCGGATGCGAGCACACCGGCCGGCGCGCAAGCGAACGAGTTTCGCCTCCTGATCGGCTTCACCTTCCGCGGGCGGGAGGATTTTCACAGTTTCCGAATTACGCATTCGGCCGCGGGCAGCAAGGTGCAGCCCGTAACGCTCAGTCGCTTAAGCCTGGCCGAGTATTGCCCCGAGGAACTCGAGTGGGTGGAGCGATTGGCTAGCCAGTTCCAGCCGCCCTAGCGGAGAGGCGCCTTTCGAGTTCCAGGGCGAGCGAACTCACGGCGGGCTTCTTGACGGGGGCGGCCGGCAACCTCGGCACGTCCGGCGACCCCTCGAGCATGCGGCAGGCGTATTCGTAGCCGGCCTCGATCGCCCGGTCGAAAGCCTGCCAATTGAGCAGGTCGATGTTCGCGAGCGGCGGCTTCAGCAGGATGTCCGCCAGAGTGCGCTGCGCGGCGTCGCTCGCTGCGCTGTGCACCATGCCGGCGTGCATCAGGACCTGAAAAATATTGATGTGCCGCTTGCCGCTGCGGCTGCGCGAAAGGAATCTCCACAGCGGCGGCCCGCCGCTCTCATCGGACTCCGCGGAGAAGCTGCGATCCGCACCCGCATCGCAGCCGATCACCAAACCGGGCCCGTGACTTTGCATGACGTCGACCGGCAGATTGTTAATGGCAGCGCCGTCGACCAGCACCTCTTCGCCGCGAAACACCGGCGGCATGACGCCTGGAATGGCGACCGAGGCGCGCAGCGCATACGACAGCAGGCCGTGCTGATGCTCGAGGAGGCGGCCGGTGGTCAGATTCGCGCTGACGCAGAAGTACGGCTGCCGCAAGTCCTCGATGGAGGTTTCTCCGTACTCGCGTTGCAGCAGTCTCGTGACCTTGCGGCCGCGCGTGAGCGCGATCAGCGGAAAAGTGTAATCGTTGACCGGGTTGGTCTCGACGAAGCTTCTGCGGTAGCGCAGCCGCATCTCCTCGTCGCTCCAACCCATCGCAACCCCGGCGGCGATGATCGCACCGATGCTGACGCCGCCCAAGAAATCCAGCGGCACTCGCGCCTCGCGAAGCGCGCGGATGACGCCCAAATGAGCGAAGCCGCGGGCACCGCCGCCGGACAGCACCAGTCCCACACCGCGCCGTGTCAGCAGCCGGGCGACTCTGCCCACGTCCGTGGAATCGATGATGTGATGGTGCAGCGCGGCCGACAGCGGCTTCAGCCAGCGCGCCGCGGCGCCGGGGGAAAATGTCCCATCATGGATCAGGGCCAGATCGATGCGGGTGCCACGGCTGACTGCAGCGTCCGCGACGCTGCTCGGCCATGCGCGAGGCTCCGCCCGTGCGAGACCTAGCCCTAAGATGACGTCGGCCTGCCGGCAGCACTGGCGGGTCCAGCCGGACTCGGCGGGGTCGGCCACGTAAATCACATAATCGTTGAGCTCCTCGATCCGGCTGAACCAAGCCGAGGTGTGAGTTGTGGCACGAACATCCCAGACCAGCTCCGTGTGGCCCCAGCGATCCAGTTCGGCGATCAGCTGCATGGCCAATTCGATCACGTCGATTTCATCGCTATTGGGCACCAGCGCGAATACCCGCGCCCGGCGGGGTGTGCGGCTGGCGGAATTGCTGCGGCGGAGCCGCCTCGCGCAAAGCCGCGCGATCGCGAGTGAGAACGCGGGCGACCGAGCCGCCACGGCGTCGAGGAGGGTGTCCGGCAGCAGCAGCAGCTCCGTGTCGCGCAAGGCGACCACCGTGGCGCTGCGCGGCTCCTTCAGAAGCCAGCCCGATTCCCCCACCCATTCGCCGGCCTCGATCTCCGCCGTCCAGCGGCTGCTCCCGGCCACCCGGACGCCGAGCCGGCCGCTCGCCACCAGATATACTCCATCGGGCGTGGAGCCTGATTCGAACAACAGATCGCCGGCCGGCAATGAAAAATGCACGGCGCCGGCCGCCAGCGTCTCCAGGGTCGAAGGAGCCACGCCGTCGAGCTCGGCACTGCTCTGCAGGCAGTCGATGGCGCGCCGCAATTCCTGCGCCGCTGTCGACTGTTCTTCGTCCAAGGCCATGATGGGATTTAGCGGCCGATCAATGGCGTTTCTTTAACATTAATCGCGTGAGCTGAGGTGTTATGTCCAGTACCGTCGTGTTTTCTCACGGCAAGGAAAGCGGTCCGTGGGGCCGCAAGATCACCGCCATGGCGGCCTTGGCCCGGGATTTGGGATGCGCCGTGGAGTCCGTGGATTATCGCGGCATGGATGATCCCCGTGAGCGTGTCGGAAAACTCATCGCTGCCGCGGCTCGAATTCTGCAGCCCATCGTGCTCGTAGGGTCGAGCATGGGCGGCCATGTATCAGCCGCCGCCGCACCGCGTGTGCAGCCGCGCGGCATATTTCTGTTGGCGCCAGCCTTCTATATGCCGGGATTCGAGGCCTACACGCCGCGGGAGGTTTCCTGTCCGACCACCATCGTTCACGGCTGGCACGACACCGTTGTGCCGGTCGAGAACAGCATACGCTGGGCCCGGGAGCACGAAGCCACGCTGCACGTGCTCAACTCGGATCACCGCCTGGAAGATAGGATCGAAGCGATCTGCACCCTGCTTCGCGCGTTTCTCGCCGAACTTGAAGAGCCCGTCTGAGTATTCCGCAGACTCCTAATGAGGCGCGGCGGGTGCGGGTGCGGGTGCGGGTGCGGCGGGTGCGGGCGCGAGGGGCGCAGGTGCGGGGGCGTCGACGTCGGGCTGCCGTCCATGATGTTCGAGCGACGCCTCGACCTGCGCCTGCGCGAGTTCTCGCAAGCTCTCGCCGAGCTGCTCGCCGGTGCGTTTACCCATGGCGTCGAACCCGGCGCCCATCGATGCGTTATACGCGCTGACATAGCGCTTGCCGACCGGGGATTCCAGAAACGCGAGCAGGTGCTTGAGATCTGAATTGCTCAACGATCGGTAGGAATAGGCGAGGAAGCGGCGCATGGGCAACCGCATGGACTCCTCCAACTCCGCGCGGCCGGCTTCGCCCGATTTTTTGGCGCGCTCGCCGACGGCGATCGGATCCTGCCCCGAACCGATGGCCGTGCCGACGGCGACGGCCTGACCCATGCTCAAAAATACCTGCACCGTCGATTCGGTGGAGCGCGTCGCACGCTCCAGCTTATCGAAGATCTCGTCGCGCTTGGGTGTCGAGGGCGCCGCGAGTTCGCCGCCCTCGATCTTGGAGATATTGGCCTCGCCGAGCGACGCCGCTGCGACGTCGGCGGCCACCATGCGTTTGCCCAAATCGCTGTTGAGGAATGCCAGCGACTTGGTGACGGTCGCAGGATCCAAATTCTCGGCGAGCGCGCTCAGCGCCGGCGGCTCGAAAACGTCGATGCGAAAGCCGCGCTCCGCGGCCGCCGTGACGGCGGCGAGCTGCTCCGCGCTGAGCTTTGCCGCCGCATCGCGGGCAAAGAGATCGCGGATCTGCGACGGCATCCCTCCGAGTGAGACGCGCACCTGTTCGCGGATCGCGGCAGCCTGGTATATCTTCGCCGCGGTGTCGATATCGACCGCCGACTCCGCTGCGTAAAGGGTGCCTGCCAACATCATCAAGAGCGCCAAACGAACCATGTGCGAACTCCAAGTGACTGCGTATCCACGACGATTGTACACTCAGGGCCTGTGCAGGCTGGTCGCAAGAGGTTGACAATGGGCGTGCTCAAGCTGTCCACTGTATTGCTGGCGGTTTTGTCGGCTCTCGGATGTGCTTCCGGACAGTCATCCGATCCGCCGCCGTCCGCAAAAACCGTATTCGATCCGCTGCTGCAAACGAAAGAGCGCGCGCTAGGGGTGCAGAAGACTGTCGATCAAGACGCCGATGCCGCGCGCAAGACGCTCGACGCCCAAGAGCGCGGCGACAGCTCCCCCTGAGGAGCCTGTCTGAGTATTCCGCGTGGCCTTACCCAAGGCTGATTTCGCTTCAGCCGAGGCGGAGCCGACGTGGTCGCCAGCGCCGCCATGAGCCCCGTCGTTGGCTTGAGCAGGGCCTGGCGTTGGAGCGTTCGCAAGATTCTGGGCTTGTGGGTCAAGGCTACCATCAAGCCCGAGGACGCGGCCGCGGCCGTAGCGGCGCGCTCGCGGCCCGTGTGCTATGTGCTCGAGCGAGAGAGTCGGACGGACCTCGCTGTGCTCGACAACGCCTGCGCTCAATTGCAGCTGCCGCGCCCTGAGCGGCGCTTGACTGTCGGCAATCGGCGCAGCAAGGCCTACTTCGAACTCGTACGCCGTGCGCCGTTCCGGCGCACGCGCGGTCACTTGCGCGCGCCTCGCTATCTGGTGCAGCTGGTCGAGGCGGCGGCGGCTGATCCGAACTTCGACGTCGATCTCGTCCCGGTCGCGATCTTCTGGGGCCGCGCCCCGCTGAAGGAAGACAGTCTGTGGCGTCTGCTGTTCACCGAGGACTGGGTCTTGGTGGGACGCTTCCGCAAGCTCCTCAAGGTCGTGTTCAACGGCCGCAATACCGTCGTGTATTTCGGCGAGCCGATTCCGCTGCGCCATTCGATGTGCGACTTGACTCCGCCGCGCAGCGTGCGGCGGCTCCTGCGCTCGCTGCGCGCGGAGCTGCGCGCACAGCGAGCCTCGACCATCGGTCCCGACCTGTCGCATCGCCGGACCATGGTGGCGCACATTTTGAAGACGCAGGCCGTGCGTCGGGCCGTGCGCCGCGAAATGCAGGGGCGCGCCGAGCAGGGGCGCGCCGGGCAGGGGTGGGCGCGGCGCGAGCAGCGTCGCGCTGCGCTGCTGAAGGCCCGCAGGTATGCGGTGGAAATCGCAGCCAATTATTCGCAAGCCTTCGTGACGTTCATGGCATTGCTGCTAGGCCGCCTGTGGAATCGCTTGTATGACGGCGTCGAGATCGAACACGTCGAGAAATTGAACGAGATCGGCGATGGCGCCGAGATCATCTACGTGCCCTGTCACCGCAGCCACATGGACTATTTGCTGCTCTCGTATGTGATCTACCGCAAGGGATTTGCCGTTCCTCACATCGCCGCCGGCGCCAATCTCAACATGCCGGTGATCGGGCATTTTTTGCGCAAGGGCGGAGCGTTCTTCATGCGGCGCAGCTTCAAGGGGGATGCGCTGTACGCCGCCGTGTTCGCCACGTATTTGGGGTTCATGATGGCGCGCGGCCACCCGCTCGAATATTTCATCGAAGGCGGCCGCAGCCGCACCGGGCGATTGCTGGTGCCGCGCGCCGGCATGCTCTCCATGACGGTGCGCAGCTACCTGCGCGACCCAAAGCGCCCGGTCGTGTTCATGCCGGTGTACTTCGGCTACGAGCGCATCGTGGAGGGCAGGACCTATCTCGGCGAACTATCGGGCCTGCCGAAGCAGAAGGAGAGCGTTTTCGGCCTGCTCAAGTCGCTGTCCATCCTGCGCAGCAAGTTCGGCAAGGTGCACGTCAATCTGGGGCAGCCCATCGTCCTCGATGAGCTGCTGCAAAGGCACAATCCGCACTGGCGCAGCGCGCCGGCCGAAGACGAAGAGTCGCCACCCGACTGGATTGGCACGCTGGTCGCCGAACTCGCCGTGAGCATCACCGCCGGCATCAACGCCGCCGCCGCCGTGACGCCCATCAACCTGGTCGCCATGGCCGTGCTCGCCACACCGCGCCAAGCCTTGCTGGAAGCCGACCTGGTGCGCCAGGTGGAGCTCTACCAGCGCCTGCTGCACGACGCGCCGTACGCGCCGCTGGTCACCGTGACCGCCGACAGCGGTGCGCAAATGACCCGCTACGCCGAATCGATGGGCATGCTCGAGCGGCAGCCGCACCCGCTCGGCGACATCATGCGGATGAGCGACGATCGCGCCGTGCTCGCGACGTACTACCGAAACAACATTCTTCATCTGTTCGCCATGCCGTCGCTGCTCGCGTGCTGCTTCGTCAGCAATGCGCGCATGCGCACGGTGGACATTCAGCGCCTCGTGTGGCGGGTCTATCCGTATATATGCGCGGAGCTGTCCCTGCGCTGGCCGGAAGCCGAGGTCAGCGCGGTTGCCGATTCGCTGCTGGATGCCTTTGCCCGCTTGAACCTGCTGCAGGTCAACGCGGACCGCAGCGAATGGCAGCGCCCGGCGCCGACGTCGCTCGAGGCCGTCCAGCTGTCGCTGCTCGCGGAGGCAACCATTCAGACGATCGAGCGCTACTACCTGGTGATCGCACTGCTGCTGCAGGCGGGCTCGGGAAACATCGGTCACGAGGCGCTCGAGCAGCGCTGCCATCTGATGGCCCAGCGCATGTCCCTTCTCTACGGCCTGCATTCGCCCGAATTCTTCGACAGAAGCCTGTTCCGTAACTTCATCGAGCTGCTGTGCCGCCGCGACGTCGTCCAGGCATCGGAGGACGGCACGCTCAAGTTCGGGGAGCCGCTGTTGGGCGTCGCCACCGATGCGCAATTGGTCCTGTCGGAGCAGATCAGGCACGACATCCTGCAGGTGACGCTCGGGCAGTGAGGGCGCTCCGGCTCTCACTCCCAGCCGCTTCGGCCTCTTTGCCGCTTGGTGCTGGCGCGACGTTTCTTCGACTCGATGCGCCGCTCCTTGGATGCGCGCGTGGGCCGTGTTTTCTTGCGGATCTTGGGCTCGACCAGCGCGGCCCGGATCAGCTGCGCAAGCCGCTCAAGCGCAGCGCGGCGGTTCTGTTCCTGGCTGCGCTCGCTGCGCGCGCTGAGCAAAATGCTGCCGTCGTCGATCAGTTTCTGCCCCGCCAGACGGCGCAGCCGGTTTCTGGCGGCCACCGGCAGGCTGGTGTTGACTGGAAGCAAGAATCGCAGCTGCACCGCGCTCGACACCTTATTGACGTTCTGCCCGCCGGGCCCCGATGAGCGGACGAATTTCCACTCCAACTCCTCGTCGGGTATCGCGATCTCCGGGGCGATCACCAGGGGCACGGCGACCCGATCGTCAGTCGTGGCCCACGCGTGCGTCGAGCATGCGGATCTCGCGCTGCGCCACGGGTATCGTGATCTTGTGCTCCTTAAACAGCGCCCAAATGGTTCGATTGACTTCCGAGCGCACGTTGTTCACCCCCTCCTGCGGATCGGCGATCCAGAAACGCAGCTCGAGTTCGATGCCGTGATCGCCGAACTGCATCAATCGCGACACCGGCGGCGGGTCGCGCAGCACGCGTCTCTGGCTCTCGCACGCCATCAGCAGGATCTGCAGCGCAAGCTCCGGATCGTCGCTGTAGCTCACGCGGACGGGCAGCTTGAGGCGTATGCGCGGGTCCGTGTAGCTCCAGTTGATCACCGCGTTGGAGATCAGCTGCTGATTCGGCACCAGCATTTCGATGCCGTCCCGGTCGCGCACCACCACGTAGCGGCCGCGCAGCTCCTGCACCCAGCCAAAATTCTCGGTGCTGGTGCCGCTTTGTCCCGATAAACTGATCACATCGCCCGGCTTGATGGAGCGGTCCATCAGGAGCACGAAGCCGCTCACGAAATTGGCGGCGATCGACTGCAGGCCAAAGCCCAATCCCAAGCCGATGGCGCCGGTCAATACGGTCAAGGCGGTGAGATCGACGCCGGCCGCATTCAAGCCCATGAGCATGCTGAGGCCTATCAGAAAGGCGTTCGCGAACTTCGCGAGGCCGATGCGCGTCGACGGCTCGAGATTGCTGAGCTTCTTCAGGCGCCGGTCGATCCAGCGGCTGATCCACGCCGCCACCAATACGAACAGCGTCAGCGTGAAAAGCAGCTTCAATACCGACCACACCGTGACGCGGCTCCTGCCCGCCGCGATGCCGATGCTGTCGAGCCCGGTGATGATCGGATCGAGCCAGCCGAGGTATTCGGCGGCAATCGCCAGCCAGATGAACAGGGTGAGCCGGCCTTCCAGGTGCTGCAGCCAGGACTGATTGCCGAGACTGGCCGCAAACAGCAGTACGCCGACGCGCACGATGACGTAGGCGCCGATGAGGCGCACGGCGGCGTCGAGCGCCGTCACGTCGTAGTGCGACGCCTGGAGCACTCCGCGCGACAGGAGCACCAGACCCATCGCCACCAGCACGGGGGTGATCACGACCATGCCGTGCGTGGCGAAATGGCTGCGCGTGAGCGCCGCCGGCGCCCTGATCGCGAGGCCATGGTAGCGATCGCGCAGTGCGGTGGCGACGAACCAGGCGATTCCCACGGACACCGCGATCGCCGCAATTTCCGCCAGCACGTTGCGCGTGAACAAAATGTCGAAGAAAGACTCGATGTGCAGCCAGTACTCCATCATGCGTTCAGATCCGGGATCAGCTGGCTTTCGAGTCTCGCGATCTGGTCCTTCAGCATCAGTTTGCGCTTCTTGAGCCGCTTCATCTGCAGCTCATCGACCTTGAAGTCCATGGAGAGCCGGGAGATGACGTCGTCGAGGTCGCGGTGCTCGATGCGCAATTGCCGCAGCCGCTCGATGTTCTTGAACAAATCGGTATTGACGTTGTTTTCTTCGTCGCTCACTGGACGGCTGCTTTGTGTCTATCTATCTATAAGTGGCTGCGCCACACGGGCACGACGCAATCGGGTAGCTTAGCCAACCGGCCCAAAGGATTCCAAGTCAGTTGTGGGCTGTGAAAGTCCGAGCCGACCGAGCCTTTGAGCCCGAATTTGACGGCGAGCATCGCACATGTCTGAGAGTGCTGTGCGCCGTTGCCGCCGGTCACCACCTCGAGGGCGCCGCCGCCGGCCGCCGCGAAGTCGGCCAGCAGCTGTCTGCGGGCGCCGGAGGACAGGGCGTAGCGCACCGGATGCGCCAGGGATGCCTCGCCCCCGGACTCGACGATCCACGCGACGACCTGCGCGAGCGGCGGCCAATCGTCGGCGACGTGGGCGGCACGGCCGGCGCCCAGGTAGCGGCGAAACGCGTCGTCAGTACGGCTGACGTGGCCGCCTTCGACCAGCGCACCCGCAAGGTGCAATCGGGTCGGCAATCCGGGATGTGCCTCCACGGCTGCGAGCAGTTGGGAGCCGGGAAGCCCCAGCTTGCTCAATGCGGCGCAGATTCTGCGCATCCGCAGCCGGCGCCGGTCGGCTTGCGAGTCGAGCATTCGCCGCAGCCGCACCGCGGCCGGATCGATCCATAGTCCCAGGACATGGACGGCCTGGGAGCGCCACGACGCCGAGATCTCCACGCCCGGTACGAGCCTGATGCCGCAGCGTGCGGCCGCTGCTTGCGCCTCCTCGAGTCCGGCAATCGTGTCGTGATCGGTGAGCGCCATCACATCGACTCCGGCCGCGGTGGCGCGCTGCACCAGTTCGGCCGGACTCAAGGACCCGTCGGAGCAGAGCGAGTGGGTATGCAGGTCAAGGCTCACGACGGGCTGCCCGCGAGCCCCACGGCCTCCACGCGCCGCCCCGAGAGCACGACGAAGCCCTGTGCCCGCTCGAACCCGTCGCTCGTGTAGTCGAACGTGTAGGTGCGCAGCAGCCGGCGCCGGCCGTGCGAGTCGCGGCTGAACCGAAAGCCCGCAAAAGCCACTGTCCCGTCCAGGAACTGCACCACGGCCAGCGAGCAGGTTTCCCGGGCTATGCGATTTGCGGCCTCACGCGCATCGAGCGAGCTCTGCCACACCTTGTAGGCCATGCCCAGGACGCCGGCGCAGAAGACCAGGAACAGCAGATCGTCGCTCATACGGTAAAGCTTACCCTGGATTTTCACCGAACATCCCCCATACAGCCCTCATGAAGCAACGCCCGAGGGCCACAATGACGAACGACCTGCAGCCATACCTCACCGTGCGCGTCGATCCGGATGACATGGTGCAATACGTCCATAACCTGATGACCGCCCCGGTGCGCGCCGGGCGCCAATGGGGGGAGGATTCGCCGATGGCGCGCGCGGCGCAGCTGCGCTGGAGCGCGCTCAACCGGGCTTTTGGCGACGCGCGCGTCAGCACCTGGATGACACCGCGCAAGCGCGACCAGATTCAAGTGCCGGCGGCGCTGATCGGAGCGGCCGGCGTGGCCCGGCTGACAGTCGACGAGGATCAGGTGGTGTTCGACATTCCGACGCTGCTCGATGCAACCCTGCGATTGTGCGAGCCCGCGGGAAACGCCTAGCGCGGCGCCTGACTATGCCGGATGCCCCAGTACGCTCGGGTGGCTGAACGCCAGAAAATCCCCGTTGATCAGGCTTTCGCGGCAGTTGTAGCGCATACGATGCCCGTCCAGGAGCGTGACGTGGCCGCCCGCGGCTTCGAGCAGGGCCTGGCCGGCCGCGGTATCCCATTCGGAGGTGGGCCCAAAGCGCGGATACAATTCGGCGCTGCCCTGCGCCACCAAGCAGAATTTGAGCGAGCTGCCGACTCCGGTCAGCACATGGGGGCCGAGCTGGTCCAGATACGCGGCGGTCTGTGGGCTCATGTGCGAACGGCTGCCGACCACGCGCATCGGGACCGCGGGCGGCGCGACCCGTATCTGGGTTTGCGCCGCGCCTCGGTGGCGGCTGAATGCGCCGACGCCTGCTGCACCCCAGTACAGAAGTCCCTGGGCGGGCGCGGCCACCACGCCCAGCAAAGGCTCGTGCTCGACGATGAGGGCGATATTGATCGTGAATTCGCCGTTGCGTTTGATGAACTCGCGGGTTCCATCGAGCGGGTCGACCACCCATAGCTCGCGCCACCCCCGGCGTTCGCTCCAAGGGGCGTGCGCCGACTCCTCAGAGAGAATGGGGATGTCGGGCCACTGCCCCTTCAGTCCTTCGACGATCACCCGCTGTGACTCCAAGTCGGCGAGCGTCAAGGGCGAGTCGTCGAGTTTGTGCTGCACCGTGATTGCGCCGTCGTAGATTTGCATGATCGCGGCGCCGGCGCGCTCCACGATCGGCAGCAGAGAATCGGCAATGTCGGGAAGGTTCCTCATCGATTGCTATCATACGCAAATGTCCGAACACGCTGCGCTCGATTGGTCGGCGATCGATACCGTTCTGCTCGACATGGATGGAACGCTGCTCGATCAGCGCTTCGACAATTGGTTCTGGCAGGAGCTGATTCCCAGCCGCTACGCACTAGCGAACGCCATCAGCGAGGCGGAGGCGGAAGCCCTGCTGGCCCCCAAATTTCGAGCCGTCATGGGCACGATCCGCTGGTACTGCATCGACTATTGGAGCCGCGAGCTCGGACTGGACATCGCCGCCATCAAGCGCACCGCTCTGGAACAGGTCGGCTACCTGCCGGGAGCACAGGAATTCCTGTCCAGGCTCAGATTGAGCGGCAAGCGGCTGGTGCTCGTCACCAACGCGCATCCGGTCACTCTGGCGATCAAGAACGAACAGGTTCGGCTCTCGGCCTATTTCGACGCGTGCTATTCCACTCATCCGTTCCATGCTCCCAAGGAGGACGCCGAGTTTTGGCCGAGGCTCAACGTTCAGGAGCCGTTTGTGCCGCAGCGCACCTTATTCGTGGACGACAGCGTGCGGGTTCTCGATGCGGCGCGCGGGTTCGGCATTGCCTGGCTGCGGGCGGTGCGCCTGCCCGATTCGGGCCGTCCGGCGCAGGACACCGGCCGTTATGCGGCGGTCGATCGAGTGGCCGATCTCATCTGAGTGCCGGCGCGCCGCCGCCCGGGTTTCCACCGCCGCGGTTGCGCCTGCGGCTGCGCCGGGCGGAGCCCCCGGCCGCAGGGGACGCCTCGCCGCCGCCTGGGTTCCCGCCGCTGTCGGCAGAGCTTCGAGCGGGCGCCGGCACCGGGGCATGCGCAGGGGCATGTGCAGGGGCATGTGCAGGGGCATGTGCAGGGGCATGTGCAGGGGCGCGACGCGGTGCGCCGCCGCTGCGGCCGCCCGGCCGGTGCGATCCGCCGGAGCGCGGGCCCCCGCTGCGCCCGCCGCCCCGCGATTGGCCCGGCCGCGGCGCGCGCTCGCGCCATTGCGCCGGAGGCGGGGCGGTGACCGCTGCCAGATCGACGGGGTCGATTGTCGCGCGCGGAATTTGATGCCCGATGTAGCGCTCGATGTCGGGTAATGAGATTGCGTATTCTTCGCAGCCGAAGCTGATGGCGTCGCCTTCGGCGCCGGCGCGCGCCGTGCGCCCGATCCGATGCACGTAGTCCTCGGCATCGTTCGGCAGGTCGAAATTGAACACGTGGCTCACGTCCGGGATGTGCAGGCCGCGCGAGGCCACGTCGGTTGCGATCAGCACCGCGACGTCGCCGTTATGGAAATCGCGCATCATCTTCAGGCGCTTGGTTTGCGGCACGTCGCCCGACAGCGCTTGCGCGACGAATCCATTCGCGGTCAAGGTCCGCTCGAGCACCTCGGCAATGCGCCGGGTATTCACGAACACCATGGTGCGGCGCGCATCGATGCGCCGCAATAGGCCCATCAGCAGCGGGATCTTCTCCTCCGTGGAGGGGAAGTACAGCACCTGCCGCACGCGGTCGACCGTCATCTTGTCCGGCTCGATGCGGATCAGCTCCGGATTGTTCATGTGCTCGTAGGCGAGTTCGAGCACGCGGTAGGACAACGTCGCCGAGAACATCATGTTGAGCCGGTGGGTCGGGTGCGGAAGCCGGCGCAAAATGAAGCGGATGTCCTTGATAAAACCCAAATCGAACATGCGATCCGCCTCATCCAGGACGGCGACTTGGATATGTCGCAGATCGAATACATGTTGCTTGAAATAATCGATGATGCGCCCCGGGGTGCCGATCAGCACGTCGACTCCCTGCTCCAGGATGCGCCGCTGCTTCTCGTAGTCCACGCCGCCGAAAACGATGGCGAGCTTGAGTTCGGTGTATTTGCCGATGCCTTCGGCATCGGAGTGGATCTGCACGGCGAGTTCGCGCGTCGGCGCAATCACGATGGCGCGGGGCGCGTTGACCGGTCGATTGGCCGTTCCCGGATCGGTGAGCAGGCGATTGAACAGTGCGATGAGGAACGCCGCCGTTTTACCGGTGCCGGTTTGCGCCTGGCCCGCCACATCGCGGCCGGCCAGCGCCAGGGGCAGCGTCTGAGCCTGAATCGGTGTGCAGCGTGTGTAGCCGAGTTCGGCAATACCCCGTTTCACGGATTCAGGGATGTTGAGCGAATCGAATGTGAGCTGACTGAGATGGGCGTCTGACATTTTTCCTTTGTGAGTCGCAGATACTTGCAAAATGGTGGGGGACCGGTTAACAATACCGCCAATCCGGAGCTGGTCTATCCGCTCCCATCAACCGTATCATCGGTACCCTTTTAAGGTAATCAAGACCGCTAAAGCCGCTGTATTGTGCCCGAACGGCCGCGCATCGTCACTTCGCGCGAGCTGTTGGTGCCCGCTCTTCCACACATAACCCCGCTCCATATTCAAATGAATCTCCAAAAGGAGGTATGTCCGCAGTGAGTAACCCAAGTATCGTTCACACCAGCGACGCCACGTTCGACAAGGACGTGCTCAAGTCGGATAAGCCCGTACTGCTCGATTTTTGGGCGGAATGGTGCGGACCGTGCAAGATGATCGCGCCCATCCTGGACGAGATTGCCGACCAGTACAAAGACAAGATCAGGATCGCCAAGCTCAACATCGATGACAATCCGGCTACGCCGCCGAAGTTCAATATTCGCGGCATTCCGACGCTGATTCTGTTCAAAAACGGCACCGTGGAGGCCCAGAAAGTGGGAGCAGTCACCAAATCGCAGCTCGCCGCCTTTCTGGACAGCAACCTGTGAGAGGCTATTTGGGCAATCAGTCCCGCGGCGGCCAAGGCGGACAGCAGGGTGGAGGAGGCCAGGGCGGCGGGCGGTCGAATCGCAATCGCCCTCGCAACGACAATCGCAACGGCAACACCAACGGAGGCCGGCCGGCCCACGAGGATTACGGCGATCTGCCGGAGGGCGGCGATGACCTGGAAATCATCGCGCCGACGGATCTTGCACGCAGCCGCAGTTCGATGAATCTGACGGAGCTCAAAAAGCGCCCGATCAGCGACCTGGTCAAGCTTGCCGAGACCATGGGCCTGGAGAACATGGGCCGCTCGCGCAAGCAGGACATCATCTTCGGCGTGCTCAAGGCGCACGCCCGCAAGGGCGAGGATATTTACGGCGACGGTGTTCTGGAGATTCTGCAGGACGGCTTCGGCTTCCTGCGCTCGTCGGACTCGAGCTACCTCGCGGGGCCCGACGACATCTACGTCTCTCCCAGCCAGATCCGCCGCTTCAATCTGCGAACCGGCGATTCGATATCCGGATTGATTCGCCCGCCCAAGGACGGCGAGCGCTACTTCGCGCTGCTCAAGGTCGGCGAGATCAATTTCGATTCGCCGGAGAGCTCGCGCGGCAAAGTGCTGTTCGAGAATCTCACGCCGCTGCACCCGACGGAGCGGCTTAAGCTCGAGCGCGGCAACGGCTCCACCGAGGATTTGACCGCTCGCGCCATCGACCTGGTGGCGCCCATCGGCAAGGGCCAGCGCGGCCTCATCGTCTCGCCGCCGAAGGCGGGCAAGACGATGCTGCTGCAGAACATCGCGACGGCCATCACCGCCAATCACCCGGAAGTGTATTTGATCGTGCTGTTGATCGATGAGCGGCCCGAAGAGGTGACGGAAATGGCGCGCACCGTCAAGGGCGAGGTCGTCTCCTCGACCTTCGATGAGCCCGCCAGCCGCCACGTACAGGTGGCGGAGATGGTAATCGAAAAGGCCAAGCGCCTGGTCGAGCACAAAAAGGACGTGGTCATACTGCTAGACTCCATCACGCGCCTGGCGCGCGCCTACAACACCGTGGTGCCGAGCTCCGGCAAAGTGCTTACCGGCGGCGTGGACGCGAATGCGCTGCAGCGGCCGAAGCGATTCTTCGGTGCGGCGCGCAACATCGAGGAGGGCGGCAGCCTGACCATTCTCGCCACCGCACTGGTCGATACCGGCTCGAAGATGGATGACGTCATTTTCGAAGAGTTCAAAGGCACCGGCAACTCGGAGATCCATCTGGACCGGCGCATATCCGAGAAGCGGGTGTTCCCCTCGATCAACATCAACCGCTCGGGTACGCGCAAGGAAGAGCTCATCACGGATCCGGCGGAGCTGTCCAAGATGTGGATATTGCGCAAGCTCCTGCACCCCATGGACGAGTTGGCCGCGATCGAATTCTTGCTGGACAAGATGAAGGACACCAAGACGAACGCGGATTTCTTCGACGCGATGAAGCGATAGACACCGCGCGCAGGAGCCTTCGATATGCAATGGTGGGCGTGGATTGCCGTCGGCGCCGTACTGTTGGGGTCCGAGCTGACTCTCGTCAACGCCCAGTTCTATCTGGTGTTCATCGGCGCCGCGGCGCTCGTCACGGGATTCCTGGAGGTGGCGGGATTGCACGCCGCGGTTTGGCTTCAGTGGTCGATCTTCGCCCTCCTCGCCATGGTGTCGATGGTCGGCTTTCGGCGGCGGGTCTACGAGAGTGTCCGCCGGCATTTGCCGTCCATGCGCACAGGCCCGCAGGGCGACACCGTGATCATGCCGACCGCACTGGCGCCTGGCGAAACCTGTCGGCTCGAGCACCGCGGCACCTCGTGGAGCGCCGTCAACGCCGGCGAATCCGGAATCGCCGCGGGGGCGCGTGCGCGCATCGACCGCGTCGACGGCCTCACACTGATCGTACGCAGCGACTGAATCTTGCGCAGCGGTTGGACGTACAAGGCGGATAGGAGAGATTCTTGGAAATATCTTTGGGCTACGGAGCGATCGCAATCGCCGTGATCGCCGTCATCGTCGTAGCGAAGACCGCCACGGTGGTGCCGCAGCAGAGCGCCTACGTCGTCGAATACCTGGGCAAGTACAGCCGAACCTTGCAGGCGGGGTTCCATATTCTCTTCCCGTTCGTCGAAAAGGTGGCGTACCGCCACAGCCTCAAGGAAATCGCCATCGACATCGCCGAGCAGATCTGCATCACCCGCGACAACGTGCAGGTCGGCGTCGACGCCGTGCTGTACATGCAGGTGCTCGATCCGCATCTTGCCTCCTACGGAATCGCCAACTACGGCTTCGCCATCTCGCAGCTCGCGCAAACGACGCTGCGCAGCGAGATCGGCAAGATCGAGCTCGACCGCACGTTCGAAGCGCGCGGCGTCATCAACGCCAATGTGGTCGGCGAACTGGACAAGGCCTCGGCGGCCTGGGGAGTCAAGGTTCTGCGCTACGAGATCAAGAACATCACGCCGCCCAAGGACGTGCTCTCGGCCATGGAGAAGCAGATGCGCGCGGAGCGTGAAAAGCGCGCCGTGGTGCTCACCTCCGAGGGCGAGCGCGACGCCAAGATCAATTCGGCCGAAGGCGACAAGCAGCGGGTGATCAAGCAGTCGGAGGCGAGCAAACAGCAGCAGATCAACGAAGCCGAGGGCCAGGCGCAGGCGATTCTCGCGGTGGCCGGCGCGACCGCCGAAGGACTGCGGCAGGTCGGCATCGCGCTGTCCGAGCGCGGCGGAATCGAGGCCATGCAGCTGCGCATCGGCGAAGAGTACGTCAAGCAGTTCGGCAAGCTGGCGCAATCCGGGACGACGCTGGTGGTTCCCGCCAACCTCACGGATCTCGCTGCCATCGTCACCATGGCGACCAGCATCGCCAGGAAGCCTCCCGCCAATCCACAGGCCTGAAAGCGATGGCCCCGAGCCGCGAGGCCGCCGCGCTGGGTTTCCTGGAATTCGTCGTGCTCGTTGCGGCGATGATGTCGACGCAGGCCATAGCCATCGATGCGATGCTGCCGGCGTTCCCGACCATCGTTCGAGCCCTGCACGTGTCGGACGCGAACCACGGCCAATGGATCGTCACCGCGTACATGGCGGGTCTGGGCATGGGCCAGCTTTTCTGGGGCCTGCTGTCCGACCGCTTCGGCAGGCGGCCGGTGCTGCTGGGCGGCCTCGGCCTGTACGTCCTCGCGGCGCTGCTGTGCGGACTCACCCCCGGCTTCCATGAGCTGCTCTTCTGGCGCTTCGTACACGGTGCGGCCGCGGCCAGCGTCACGGTGAGCCGCTCCGTCATCCGCGATTTGTACTCCGGCAGGCACCTGGCGCGGGTCATGTCGCTGACGTTCGTCGTGTTTCTCATGGTGCCGATGCTGGCGCCGAGCCTGGGGCAGCTGATGCTCGAGCTCGGACCGTGGCGCTACATCTTCATCGCATGCGGCGCCTTCGCCTCGATCGTGTGGCTATGGGCTTTCGCGAGACTGCCGGAGACGCTGCATCCGGAATACCGCATGACTCTGACCGTGCGGCACATCGCGGGAGCGGTGCGCCTGGTGCTCGGCAACCGCCTGTCGCTGTTCTATACGCTGGCGATGACCGTGATGTTCGGTTCCATCCTGGCTTACGTCGGCATGGTGCAGCAGATTTTTTCGGATGTATTCCATCGCGCGAACCTGATGCCGAGCATGTTCGCGCTGTGTGCGGGGTTCATGGGCATGGGGGCATTTCTGAACTCGCGCCTGGTGGAGCGCCTCGGGATGCGCCTCATCTCGCATACCGCCCTGTTGGCATTCATCGGCGTGACCGGGCTGCACGTCGTCATTGCCGCGCTGGGGCAGGAGCAGCTGTGGACCTTCGTGGCGCTGCAGGCGGCGACGCTGGCGTGCATCAGCCTGTCGACTGCGAATTTCGGCGCGATGGCGATGGAGCCGGTCGGATCGGTTGCCGGGATCGGCGCGTCCCTGCAGGGGTTCGTATCGACATTCACCGCCGCGCTGGTGGGCGCCGTCATCGGCAGGCTTTTCAGCGGCAGCACCTTGCCGCTGGCCGCCGGCGCGCTGTGCTGCGGTCTGCTGAGTCTGCTGTTCGTGCTACTGGCGGAGAAAGGGCGGCTGTTTCGTGGGCACCACGCGGCGGGCGCCGCCCTGGCGATTGCGCACTAGGCTCCTGGGCTCCTATCCGAACAGCGTATCGAGCTCCTGGCCCGAGGCTGCGCCGGCGAGGCCGTCGAAATTCCCGTGCTCGGCGATCTGCCGGGACGCGCGCATGAAGCTGCCCCAGGCGGCGCGCGCGAGCGCGCCGCCGACGCTCACCCGCCGCACGCCGAGCGCCGCGATCTGCTGCATCGTCAGGCTGCCGGGCGAACTCACCAGCAGGTTGACCGGTTTCGGACTGACTGCGGCCACCACGGCGCGTATCTGCTCGACCGTGCGGATCCCCGGCGCGTACAGGCAATCGGCTCCCGCGTCGGCGTACGCCCTGAGCCTGCCGATCGTCGTGTCCAGATCGGGCAACCCCACCAGAAAGCACTCGGCGCGGGCGATCAACAGCGTGTCGCCGCCCGCGCTGTCGATGGCGCGGCGCGCGGCGCGGATCCGCTCGACCGCCACGTTCAGTTCGAACAGCGGTGCGGACGCGTTGCCGGTCGAATCCTCGATCGACAGCCCCGCGACGCCGGTCTCGACGCACCGTCGCACACTGTCGCAGACGCCGGCCGAGTCCGCGGCAAAGCCGCTTTCGAAGTCGGCATTGACCGGCAGGTCGGTGGCGGCAACCAATTCGCTGAGATGGGCCAGCACGCGCTCGCGCGCCACCCGGCCGTCGGCCCGGCCCTGCGACCAGGCGAAGCCGGAGCTCGTGGTCGCGAGCGCCTTGAATCCGAGGCTCTGCAGGTACAGAGCGCTGCCGACGTCCCAGGGATTGGGAATGGCGAAGCACCCGGCTTCGTGCAGCCGGCGAAATGCGCGGCGCTTATCCGCGAAGCTGGGGCGAGTCTGTGTCACGTGCTGCTCCCGGTTGTCTTTCTATCCTTGCGTAGCGCGCTCGCGTGCGATCGCGCGATAGCCGATGTCGCGGCGAAATTGCACCGAGTGCCAGTGGATGGCACGCACGAGCTCGTAGGCCTCGTGCTGCGCCGCTGCGACGCTCGCGCCCAGCCCGACCGCGCACAAGACCCGGCCGCCCGCGGTGAGAATCTGCGAGCCGCTCGCCCGGGTGCCGGCGTGAAAGACTTTCCCCGGCAGGCGCGCGGCAGCCTCGAGACCGATGATCGGGTCGCCCGTGCGGTAGCGCTCGGGATAGCCGCCCGCCGCCATCACCACGCCCAGTGCCGCGCGCGAGTCCCAGCTCGCCTCGCATCGATCGAGTGAGCCGCCGAGGGCCGCCTCGCAGAGGTCGATCAAGTCGCTTTGCAGCCGCATCAGAATCGGCTGGGTTTCCGGATCGCCGAATCGACAATTGAATTCGAGCACATTGGGGGTGCCGTCGTCCGCAATCATCAGACCCGCATACAGGAACCCGGTGTAGGGAGCCCCATCGAGGCGCAAGCCGCGCAAGGTGGGCCCGATCACTTCGCGCATGATGCGCGCATGCAGCTCGGGCGTAACCACGGGCGCGGGCGAATAGGCTCCCATGCCTCCGGTATTCGGGCCTCGATCACCGTCGTCGCGGCGTTTGTGATCCTGCGAGGTGGCGAGCGGGAGGACGTGGCCGCCGCCGGCGACGACGATGAAGCTCACTTCCTCGCCGCGCAGGAATTCCTCGATCACGATGGTACTCCCGGCGGCGCCGAAGCTGCCGCCGAGCATGGCGTTCGCGGCAGCGATCGCGGATTCGTGCGTTTCGCAGATCACCACGCCCTTGCCCGCTGCGAGCCCATCCGCCTTCACCACCAGCGGCAGGCGCTGCGCACGAACGAATCCCGGATCGAAATTCCTGGCCGTGAACGCGGCGTAGCCTGCCGTCGGAATACGGTGGCGCTGCAGGAAGTCCTTGGCGAACGCCTTCGATCCTTCCAAGCGCGCCGCCGCGCGCGAGGGACCGAAACACGCGCGGCCGGCGGCGCTAAAGCGGTCGGCGATGCCGGCGACCAGCGGTCCTTCCGGCCCGACGATGGTGAAATCGACGTTCTCGCGCTGTGCGAATTCGAGCAGCGCGTCGAGATCCTCGGCGGCGATCGGCACATTGCTCGTGTTTGGCTCGAGCGCGGTGCCGGCGTTGCCGGGCGCCACGAAAACGTGTTCGACGCGCCGCGATTGGGCGCATTTCCACGCCAGTGCGTGTTCACGACCACCGCCGCCGACAATCAGAACCTTCATGCTGGCAAGGCTCCTAGTGCCGGAAGTGGCGGGTTCCGGTGAACACCATGGCGATGCCGTGCTCGTCGGCCGCGGCAATCACGTCGGCATCGCGCTTCGAGCCTCCGGGCTGGATGACGGATCGAATGCCGAGCTGCGCGATGACATCCAGTCCATCGCGGAACGGAAAGAACGCATCCGACGCCGCCGATGCCGCTTGCAGCGACAGCCCTTCCTCCTGGGCCTTCAGCGCCGCGATCCTGCTGCTGACCACCCGGCTCATTTGCCCGGCGCCCACGCCCAGCGTCGCCGTGTCCTTGGCGCAAACGACGGCGTTCGATTTGACATATTTCGCCACGCGCCAGGCAAACAGCAGATCGTCGAGTTCCGCGAGAGAGGGCGTGCGCTTAGTGACCACGTGCAGATCCTGCGCGCGCACCGCGCCGTCGTCGCGCGTCTGCACCAGCAGGCCGCCGGCAACGCTCTTGTACTCGAGCAGCTGGGACACCGGCTTGGCAAGTTCGCCGACCTCCAGCACGCGGATGGCATCCTTGACCGCCAGCAGCGCCTTCGCCTCGTTTGCCACCCGCGGTGCAAGGATCACTTCGACGAACTGCCGCTCCAGGATCGCCCGCGCCGTCGCGGGATCCAACTCCCGATTGACGGCGATGATGCCGCCGAACGCGGACGTGGGATCCGTGCGATAGGCGCGCGTATAGGCCTCTTCGAGACTGCCGGCGAGTGCGGCGCCGCACGGATTGGCGTGCTTGACGATGACGCACGCGGGTGCCTCGAACTGGCGCACGCATTCGAGCGCAGTATCGCTGTCCGCGATGTTGTTGTACGAAAGCTCCTTGCCCTGCAGCTGCCGCGCCAGCGCGATCGAAGCGCCGATGGCCTGCGGATCCGAATAAAACGCAGCTTGTTGATGCGGGTTCTCGCCGTAGCGCAGGTCCGAGCGCTTGCGAAAGGACAGGTTCAGGTCATCCGGAAATGTGGGCGAGGCGCCGCCGACGGCGCCGGTGAAGTACGCGGAAACCATGGCATCGTATTGCGCCGTGTGGGCAAACGCCTTGGCGGCGAGCTTCTGGCGCATGACGACGCGCGTAGCGCCCTGATTGGCCGCCAATTCGTCGAGCAGACCGCGGTAATCGCCGGGGTCCACCACCACCGTCACCGACGCGTGATTCTTTGCGGCGGCGCGCACCATGGCCGGGCCGCCAATGTCGATATTCTCGACCGCATCGTCATAGCTGCAATCGGGCCGCGCGACGGTCGCGGCGAACGGATACAGATTGACCGCGAGCAAATCGATCGGCTCGATGCCGTGCTCGCGCATGACGGCTTCATCGACGCCGCGGCGCCCCAGCAGCCCGCCATGTATCTTGGGGTGCAGAGTTTTCAGCCGGCCGCCCATGATCTCCGGGAAGCCGGTGTGCTCGGCCACTTCCTTGACGGAAATTCCGTGCCGCACCAGCAGCTTGGCGGTACCGCCCGTGGACAACAGCTCGATGCCGCGCTCCTTCAGCTCGCGCGCGAACTCGACGATCCCAGTTTTATCGGAAACGCTGAGCAGCGCGCGGCGTACGGGCGTGAGCAATGCGGTCCTCTACTCGCCGATCCCGAACTCTTTGAGTTTCTTGCGCAAAGTGCCGCGATTGATGCCGAGGATCGTCGCCGCGCGGCTCTGGTTGCCCTGTACGTGGTCCATCACGACCTTGAACAGCGGCTCCTCCACCTCGCGCATGACCAGGTCGTACAAGTGCGCGGGCTTGTGGCCGTTCAAGGCTTCGAAGTAGCACTCCAAGGCTTCCTCGGCTTGCGTGCGCAGCGGTACGCCCTTGCCATTGACTTTAAGATCGCGGCCGTTGAACGGCGGCGACGCGTCTTTGCGTGACTTCGATTTCTTTTTTGCGACCATAGCCCCGTCCAATCCCCTGCAAGTCGTTCTAGTTTTTCAACCAGGTAAAGCTCAAGCTGCGAGATGCAAACGAGTATCGTACTCTTTCAGCGCGGCCAGCTGCTCCCGCGGCGTGTCCATTCGAACGAGACGACTTCGCAATGCCGCTTGTCCAGGATGCTGCCGGAAATACCAACTCAAGTGTTTACGCGCCACTCGAACTCCGGTCTCATCGCCGTAAAAGTCATACATGTCTTCGAGGTGGGCGCGCATAATATCACGGACATTTTCCAGCGCTAGCTCCGCGCGCAATTCGCCTTCCCGAAGGAAAGAATTGACTTCGTCGAAAATCCATGGCCGGCCTTGCGCGGCTCTGCCGATCATGATGCCGTCGCAACCGGTGGCCGCCAAAATTTCCCTTGCGCGCACCGGCGAATCGATGTCGCCATTCGCAAACACCGGAATTCTGATCCTGTCCTTAATCTCGCGCACGGTTTCGTGTTCAGCCATTCCCTGATACATGTCCGCGCGGGTGCGGCCGTGGATGACAAGCGCCTGGACGCCGCAATCTTCGGCGATCATCCCGATGCGCACGCCGTTCTTGCTGCTTCGGTCCCAGCCGGTGCGAGTCTTGAGAGTCACCGGCACCGGCACGGCGTGCACCACCGCCTGCAGGATGCGTGCAACCAGCGGCTCGTCCTGCAGCAAGGCCGAGCCTGCGAGCCGGCTGCACACTTTCTTGGCCGGACAGCCCATGTTGACATCGATGATCTCTGCGCCGGCACCGACGCTGCACCGCGCAGCCTCGGCCATCATCGCCGGATCGAAACCGGCGATTTGCACCACTCGCGGGCTGGGCTCACCGGTGTGATTCATCCGCCGGCGAGACTTCGGCGTATCCCACAGCCGCACATCTGCGGTCAGCATCTCCGATGCAGCGAGCCCGGCGCCGAATTTGCGGCACAGCATGCGAAATGGACGGTCGGTCACTCCGGCCATCGGGGCGAGCACGATGTTGGAGCTCAATGCGTAAGGCCCGATCTTGATGCTCATGGCTTTCCCTGCGTCGCAGCATCGCCGGCGCAGACTATTTTTTGATCGGCGCCGCGCAGGCATACATCGATCTCGAATCCTTCCGCGTCCTTGCCGGGATCCAGGATGTCCAGGGTTGCATCAACTCGCTCACCGGGCGCGAGCATGCGCACCGTGGGTTTGCCCAAATATTCCGCGGGCTCGAAATCGCGCGCGCCGATGCGGGTGCCGAAGCGATTGGCGAGCGTGACTCGCAGCAGCGGGTAGGGCTGCAATTGAGCGGCGGTGTTCAAAATGCTGGCGCGCACCCGCAGCGTGCCGGTGGCGCTGGGGTCCCCGGTCACTCCCCATTGGCGAAGCTGGTACGCGGACAGATTCGCGGGCGCCGGCAGCGCAACGCCGAGCCAGCCGTACAGGGGGCGCAGACGGGAGTCCGCGGGGACATGAGCGGCGAACCACTGCCGATTCTGATGGACGATCTGCGCGCCCAACAACAGCGCCAACAAGAGCGCCGCACTCAACCACACGGCGAACGGCAGCGCCCTGACTCGCGGTGCTGCCAAGTCCGGGAATTTTGCCTGCTCGAATCCGGCGAGCATTTCACGCTGCACCTCCGTGGACACCTCCAAACCGACGATGCGGTCGTGCGGCGCTTCAGCGGTCTCGACTTTGCCCGGCGGAATTTTTGCTTCGGCGCTGCCGGCGGCGCTGCTGCCTGCAGTGCTGGTGCCGTCTGCAACGCTGGCGCTGCCTGCAGCGGTGCTGCCGGCGGCGGCGGATTGCCGCGCTCGCGGCTTGGGCTCGACGAAGATTCGGTCGAGTTCGCCGGGCGGGAGAGTGAATTCCAGCGAAGTCTCCGGCGGCGCATCCAGTACCTGGAGCCGCGCGAACTCGACGTCGGCTGAGGCCAAGTCCTCGCTCTCCGCCGGCGCCGCGGCTTCGCTCAGTGCCGGCAGCACCGCGCTCACGGCCGGGTCCGCCGGTGAGTGCAGAATGCGATCGGCGCGAGCCTCCATCTCGAGCGGTGATTCGCCGGTGGAAAAGGCGGATGCA
Organism: uncultured Gammaproteobacteria bacterium; assembly: GCA_963837045.1. Lineage (GTDB taxonomy): Bacteria > Pseudomonadota > Gammaproteobacteria > Steroidobacterales > Steroidobacteraceae > Bog-1198. The sequence goes on along the minus strand of CAWIMA010000007.1, from coordinate 98,889 downwards.
TCCTCGGCGAGCCGGGCGAGCGCATTGAACACTTCACCGCAGCGGCCGCAGCGCACCTGTCCGCCGGCGGCGCGCAATACTTCGGCCGACAGCTTGAAGACGGTCTCGCACTTCGCGCACTGTGTGTACAAGCTGGGAGCCTGTCTGAATATTCTACGTGAGCCGCGTTGGCCGGGAGAGGGAGCGGATGCAAGGCGCGCGGCGCAGGTCGTAGTGGGTGCTATGACCAAGCCGCGCAACGCCGCAGACGCCACTCTCCCGGCCAACCCTTCGTACCCTTGCAGATTTCGCTTCATCCATCGTTGTCGCCTCCTTCTTGGGTGCTGACCCAACCGCGTCGGCTCCGCCTCGGCTGAAGCGAAATCTGCCGCGGTCGCGTCCACGCAGAATACTCAGACAGGCTCCTACGCTCTCCGGGCGTGGATGCAGCACCAGTCATCCCGCCCAACGACTTGCACGATATCAAAGGCCGAGGTGTAGGCGGCCTTTACCGCGTATGCCTGCGTCTTCAGCAGCCCCGACAAGAGCAGATCGGCGCCATTTTCACATGCCGCCGTCAGGATCGGCGCCAGTTCAATCAGGGGCCCGGCCAATATATTCGCGACCACGCAGTGTGCCGGCCGCAGCGCGGCGGGCACTTCCCGGGTTTCGAGTTCGGCGGACACACCGTTTCGAGCGGCATTTTCGCGCGTGGCAGTGAGCGCCTGCGGATCCAGATCGACCGCGATCACGTGCGCCGCCCCCAGCTTGAGCGCGGCAATGCCCAAAATGCCGGAGCCGCATCCGTAGTCGATCACCTCGCGCCCCGACAAGGGTAAAGCATCCAGCATTTGCAGGCACAATGCGGTCGTCGGGTGCGTGCCTGTGCCGAAGGCGAGCCCCGGATCGAGACGCACCACCACGGCGTCCGGATCCTGCGGAGGCTGCGCGGCGCTCGGGCACACCCACAGCCGGCGCCCGAAGCGCATCGGCTTCCAATCCTCGAGCCACACACGCTCCCAGGCCCGCGCTTCGACGGCGCGCACGCGCGCGTGCGCGCTGATGTGCGGGCCGAGATGTTGCGCGAGCCGGCTCAGGGCGCTTGCGGGGTCGTGCGACTCGTCGAACAAGGCGCGCACCAGAGTGTCGCTCCACAGCGGGACCTCGCCCGGCTTCGGCTCGAGCACCGGCTCATCGCCGCGGTCCAGGTACGTGATCGCGCTTGCGCCGATCTCGAGGAGCGCCGCCTCGACGGCTTCCACGTTCAGCGATGCCAGGGGAAATTCGATTTCATAGAACATTGTCCGGCGCGTTCACTTGAGCCCCAACCGCCGCTCCAGATAATGAATGTCGGTGCCGCCTTGACGAAATGCGGAGTGGTTGAATATTTCCTGGTGCAATGGAATGTTGGTCCTGATTCCCTCGACGACCATCTCCGCCAGGGCATTGCGCATGCGCGCGATGGCGGTATTGCGCGTATCGCCGTAGGCGATCACCTTGCCGATCAACGAGTCGTAGAACGGCGGGACGTTGTAGCCCGTGTAGACGTGGCTGTCGACGCGAATGCCCGGGCCGCCCGGCGAGTGCCACAGCCTGATCGGGCCCGGAGAGGGCGCGAAGGTCTTCGGGTCCTCGGCGTTGATGCGGCACTCCACCGCGTGCCCGCGAATTTGAATGTCGTTCTGCGCGAACGGCAGCGGCTCGCCCGCCGCAATCAGCAGCTGCGCCTTGACGATGTCGATGCCGGTCACCAGCTCGGTCACCGGATGCTCGACCTGGACTCGCGTGTTCATTTCGATGAAGTAGAACTCGCCGTCCTGATACAGGAACTCGAGCGTACCCGCGTTGCGGTAGCCGACCTCGCGGCACGCCCTTGCGCAGCGCTCGCCCATGGTTTTGCGCTGCTTGGCGGTCAGCCCCGGCGCCGGCGCCTCTTCGATCACCTTCTGATGCCGGCGCTGCATCGAGCAGTCGCGCTCGCCCAAATGCACCACGTTGCCGTAGTTGTCCGCCAGCACCTGGAATTCGATGTGCCGCGGTTTCTCGAGGAACTTCTCCATGTAGACCTGAGGATTGCCGAACGCCGCGAGCGCCTCGGATTGGGTGACGCTGATGGCGTTCAGCAGCGATGCATCCGTATGCACCACGCGCATGCCGCGGCCGCCGCCGCCGCCCGAGGCCTTGATGATCAGCGGATACCCGATGTCCTTCGCGATGCGGAAATTCTCGTCCGCGTCGCTGCCGACCGGCCCGTCGGAGCCCGGCACGCAGGGCACGCCGGACGCCTTCATCACCTTGATGGCGGACACCTTGTCGCCCATCATGCGTATGGTTTCGGCGCGCGGTCCGACGAATATGAAGCCGCTTTTCTCCACCCGCTCCGCAAAATCCGCGTTCTCGGACAGGAAGCCGTACCCGGGATGAATCGCGACCGAGTCGGTCACTTCGGCGGCGCTGATGATCGCGGGCATGTTCAGATACGACAGCGCCGCCTGCGGCGGTCCGATGCAAACCGTCTCGTCCGCCAACAGCACATGTTTCGTATTGAAGTCCGCGGTGGAGTGCACCGCCACCGTCTTGATGCCGAGTTCGCGGCAGGCGCGCAGGATGCGAAGCGCAATCTCGCCGCGGTTAGCGATGACGACTTTTTCGATCATCGGAGCTATTCGATGATGAACAGCGGCTGCCCGAACTCGACTGGCTCACCGTTTTTGGCGAGTATCGCGGTCACGCGCCCCGTCTTGTCGGATTCGATCTGGTTCATCATCTTCATGGCCTCGATGATGCACAGTATTTGTCCGACCTTGATCTCCATGCCGATCTCCACGAAGGGGTTGGCGCCCGGCGAGGAGGCCGAGTAATAAGTGCCCACCATGGGAGAGGTCACCGTGTGTTCGTCATTGCGCGGCTTGTGCTCCCCGGCTGCCGTCGCGGGCGTCGCCGGTGGCTGAACGGGCGCGGGCTGGCTCATGGGGCCGCCCACGCTCACCGTGGGCGGCATGGCGAGGCGCGGATGACGGCTGATGCGCACGGATTCCTCGCCCTCGGAAATCTCCAATTCCGAGATGCCGGACTCTTCCAGCAGCTCGATCAATTTTTTTACTTTGCGAATATCCATCCGCGAACCCCCCGAAAGATCGTCGATTAGATGGCGGCCAGCCGCGCGCAGGCCGCTTCGAGCGCGAGCTCATAGCCCATGGGGCCGAGCCCGATGATGCAGCCGACCGCTATGTCGGACAGATACGAGCGATGCCGGAAGGCCTCGCGTGCGAATAGATTGCTGAGGTGCACCTCTATGAACGGTACGGACACGCCCAGAAATGCGTCGCGCAGAGCAATGCTCGTATGGGTAAGCGCGCCGGGATTGATGATCACGAACGCCACGCCGTCGCCCTTGGCCGAATGCACCTTGGCGATGAGCTCGTGTTCCGAGTTGCTCTGCGCACAGAGCAGCTCATGGCCCCTGGCGCGGGCCAACCCCTTGAGCTTGGCCTCGATGTCGTGAAGGCTCGCCGAGCCGTAAATCGCCGGTTCGCGCGTCCCGAGCAAGTTCAGATTCGGGCCATTCAGCAACAGAATTCGCGCCATCTTGACGACAGTCCGGCGTTACCGCACATAAAAGATCCGCGATATTAACCAGAAATGGAGGGGAATTGGCAAGCTTCGGCTGCGAACTTCGGCAGATCCCCTAACCGGGTCTGACGGCACCCAAGGCGCGCAAACCCTCGCTGATGGCGCGCCGCGCCTGCGGCAGTGCGATTCGATCCCGGTCGAGGTCTTGCACCTGCGAGAGAATGAGGTCGGCCTGCGCCTGATGCAACTCGCCCACGTACAGTGCCACCACTTCACCGCGGCGGTCGGTGAATACCGTGAACGGAAATGCCGGCGATGCGACTCCGAACGCCGCGGCTGCGTCCAAAGCGTCCTGTTCGCCGATCAGCAGCGGGTAGGCGATTTTCAGTTCATCCGCATAGGCCATGACCGTGTCGCGGTGATCCACGGCGATCCCGATCACCTCCACACCTCGATCCGCCCATCGGCTATTCAGCGCTTCGAGCAGCGGGATTTCCCGACGGCAGGGCTGACACCAAGTGGCCCAGAAGTTGATGATCAGGGATTTGCCGTCCCACGATCTTATCGAGGTCAGTTTGCCGCTCCGATCCTCGAGCGAAAAATCGGGCATCCGGTCGGGTATCTTCACCGCCGGCGGCACGGCCGCGTCGGAGCCCGCGGCGAAGTCGCTGGAGGCGGGTGCGCCTGTCGCGCCAACGGGACTGATCACGCGGCCGGGCGCGCGCGCCGCCATGCGAATCGAATAGATGCGCCCTGCGGCCCAAAACCCGGCCAGCAGAACCAAGACCGCGGCAGCGGCGCGCAGCAGCGTGCGGCTCATGGGGCCGGCAGGTCGAGACGGCGCCCTTTGCGCAGCAGCAAGCCGGCAAGAAGAAAGGCCAAGGCTCCGCCAATGATCGCGATGCCTTCCCAGGGATGCGACGGGGTCTGCACCATGGGAGGGGGTGCGCTATCGGGCAACAGCACCTTGGTGATCGGCAGGTAGCAAAGCCCCGCCTCGGCGCAGCCCTGATAGGTCACCTTGATCTGCATGGGGTGGGCGCCGTAGTCGAAGCGTCGGTACGGCACGGTCGCCTCGACTTGCTGAATATAGACCTCTTGAGTCCCGAGGTAAGGATCGGTCCGGCTGACGCCTCTGGGCAAGCTCAATCCCATCACCACAAGATCGGGACTTTCCGCCTTGACCTCGATTTTATGGCGATACAGGTAGTAGCCGTCCGCGATGACCCAGCGCACCCGCACCACGTTGCCGTCGATCCGGGCGTTGACGCGAAAGGCGGCGTCCGGCGGCAAAAAATCGGTTTCGTTGGACTCGACACCGCGCATCCACCATGGCTTGGCGGCGGCGGTGCCGCCGACGAGCGCGAGCGCGCATAACAATAAGCCCAAGACTCGGCTGATTTTCATCCGCCCACTCTATAATAATCAGCCCGCCGGCGGGGGCGCACGGTGTCGCTTGACCCGAATGCTGCACTACAGCAAAAACTTGCGCTGCCATCCCCCTTGAATCGCCAAGATCTGCCGCTATTATTAGCAGCCACAAGCGCAGAGTGCTAACAATCTTCGCTTCAGTAAACCCGTAACCCAAGCATTAGGAGCCTTGTTTTATGAAGATTCGTCCCCTTCATGACCGTGTGATCGTGAAACGAGAAGAAGAAGAGCGTAAGTCCCCAGGCGGCATCGTGATTCCGGACACCGCGACCGAGAAGCCCATCTTCGGGAAAGTGGTTGCCGTCGGCAAGGGCAAGATTCTGGAAAACGGCGAGATTCGTCCGCTCGACCTCAAAGTTGGCGACAAGATTTTATTCGGCAAGTACAGCGGTACTGAAGTGAAGATGGACGGCGAAGAGCTCGTAGTCATGCGTGAGGAAGACGTCATGGCCGTGGTCGAAGGCAAGTAAGCCCTTCGATCGAACGTATCGTTGTTAATGAATTTCAAATAGATAGAGGAATCTGAAAATGGCAGCAAAAGACGTACGCTTCAGCGACGACGCCCGGCAACGCATGTTCAAGGGTGTGAATATCCTGGCGAATGCCGTCAAGGTCACGCTGGGTCCCAAGGGCCGCAATGCGGTGCTCGACAAGAGCTTCGGCGCCCCCACCGTCACCAAGGACGGAGTCTCGGTCGCCAAGGAAATCGAGCTCAAGGACAAGTTCGAGAACATGGGCGCGCAAATGGTCAAGGAAGTGGCGTCCAACACTTCCGATGAGGCCGGCGACGGCACCACGACCGCCACCGTGCTCGCGCAAGCCATCATCCGCGAGGGCCTGAAGTCGGTCGCCGCGGGTGCGAACCCGATGGATCTGAAGCGCGGCATCGACATCGCGGTCACTTCCGCGACGGAAGAGCTCAAGAAGCACTCCAAGCCGTGCAAGGACCCGAAGGCGATTGCGCAGGTCGGCACGATCTCGGCGAACTCCGACGAGAGCATCGGCAAGACGATTGCGGATGCCATGGCCAAGGTCGGCAAAGAGGGCGTGATCACCGTCGAGGAGGGCTCGGCCCTCGAGAACGAGCTCGAAGTGGTCGAAGGCATGCAGTTCGATCGCGGCTACCTGTCGCCCTATTTCATCAACAATCAGCAGAGCCAGAGCGCAGAGCTCGACAAGCCGCTGATCCTGTTGGTGGACAAGAAGATCTCCAACATCCGCGAATTGCTGCCGCTGCTCGAAGCCATCGCCAAGGGCGGCCGCCAGCTGCTGATCGTCGCCGAAGATGTCGAGGGCGAAGCGCTCGCGACGCTCGTGGTGAACACGATCCGCGGCATCGTCAAGGTCGCAGCCGTCAAGGCGCCGGGCTTCGGCGATCGTCGCAAGGCCATGCTGCAGGACATCGCGATTCTCACGGGCGGGACGGTTATTTCCGATGAAGTCGGACTGTCGCTCGAGAAGGCGACGTTGAATGATCTCGGCGAAGCGAAGAAGATCCTGGTGGAGAAAGAGAACACCACGATCATCGACGGCGCCGGCAAGGCCGCGGACATCAAGGGCCGGGTCGAGAGCATTCGTCAGCAGATCGAGGAAGCGACCTCCGATTACGACAAGGAGAAGCTGCAGGAGCGCGTTGCCAAGCTCTCCGGCGGCGTGGCCGTCATCAAAGTCGGGGCCGCCACCGAGATCGAGATGAAGGAGAAGAAGGCGCGCGTCGAAGATGCGCTGCACGCAACCCGTGCCGCCGTCGAAGAGGGCGTGGTTCCGGGCGGAGGCGTTGCGCTGGTGCGCGCGCTGAAGGCCATCGAGAAGCTGACCGGCGCCAATGAAGACCAGACGACGGGCATCAAGATCCTCGCGCGCTCGATCGAAGAGCCGCTGCGCCAGATCGTGGCGAACGCCGGCGAAGACGCCGCCGTGGTGCTGAATCGTGTCAAGGAAGGCAAGGGCACGTTCGGCTACAACGCCGCGACCAGCGAGTACGGCGATATGGTCGAAATGGGCATCCTGGATCCGACCAAGGTCACGCGTCTGGCTCTGCAGAACGCCGCCTCGGTTGCGGGTCTGCTGCTCACGACGGAAGTGATGATCGCCGAGTCGCCGAAGGAAGAAGAGCATGCACATGGCGCGCCGGGTGGCGGCATGGGCGGCATGGGCGGCATGGACATGTAACACCGGATTGGCCGGTTGCAGTCAAAAGAGAGCGGGCTTCGGCCCGCTCTTTTTTTTGGGCTAGAATGGGGCGCATGAAGCTCTATTGGTGCCGCAATACGCGCGCGTTCCGCATTGCGTGGCTGCTGGAAGAGTCCGGGCTGAACTATGAGCGCGTCGTCATCGACATCCGCGACGCGGGTGCGAAGAGCGACCCCGCGTTCCGTGACGTATCGCCCATGGGCAAGGTCCCGGCACTGGAGGACGGCGCGGCGCGGCTGTGCGACTCCGGCGCGATTTGCATCTACGTGGCGGACCAATATCCGCAGACCAAGCTGGGACCGCCCGTCGGCCACGCGGATCGCGGGCGCTTCCTGCAGTGGGTCACCTTCACGAACTCCGTGATCGAGCCGGCGATGGCCGAAAGGTTTGCCAAGCTCGAGCCCAGGCCCACCTCCTTCGGCTGGGGCAGCTTCGATCTCATGCTGACCGCCTTTCGCGCCGGACTGTCGGCGGGCGACTGGATCCTCGGGAAACGATTTTCCGCCGCGGACGTCCTCTTGGGGACCGCAGCGTTCTATCTGAGGCAGTTCGGCCTGATCGAGGAAGACCCGGTATTGGGGGCTTACGCCGCGCGCTGCCAAGCACGTCCCGCTTGGCAGCGGGCGCAAAGCTTCGATGCGGGGTAGCGGTCTGCCGTCCAGGCCAGAACTCGGCGCTGCCGGCGCGCTTGATCAGCGCTCTTGGGCACGCCAAGAATTCCAATGACCGCCTGGACTAAGAGTCAGCGAAACGTGGTGATCGCTGCATATCTGGGCTGGACCCTCGATGCGTTCGATTTCTTCCTCATGGTGTTCATGTTCAAGGACATCTCGGCGGAGCTGCATTCGAGCATGCAGGTCGTGTCGACCGCGGTGCTGCTGACCCTGGGGATGCGGCCGGTCGGAGCGCTTCTGTTTGGCCGTCTCGCCGACCGCTTCGGCCGCAAGCCCGCGCTGATGTGGAACATCCTCGCCTATTCGGTGCTGGAAATGGCCTCGGGATTTGCCCCGGGCATGGCGACGCTGCTGATCATCCGCGCCTTGTTCGGTGTGGCGATGGGCGGGGAATGGGGCATCGGTTCTGCACTGACGATGGAGAGCATACCGCCCGCGGCGCGCGGCTTCGTGTCGGGTCTGCTGCAGGTCGGCTACCCCTCGGGCTATCTCCTCGCGTCCCTGGCCGTCTTCCTCTTTTATGACCGTCTGGGGTGGCGGTACATGTTCGTGCTCGGTGTCATCCCGGCGGTGCTCGTGTTCTTCATCAGACGCGGAGTCGACGAATCGCCCGCATGGAAGGAGCTGCAATCCGCTCCGCGCTTGAGGATCCGGACCGTGCTGAGGCGCGACTGGAAGCTGGCGGTGTACGCCGTCATCCTCATGGCGGCATTCAATTTCCTCAGCCACGGGTCGCAGGATGCGTATCCGAACCTGTTTCTGAAGGTCCAACATCACTTCGACACGAGAATGGCGTCGCTCATCACGGCGGTCGCGAACATCGGAGCGATTTGCGGCGGCATTTTCTTCGGTTCCCTTTCCGAGAAGCTGGGGCGCCGCCGGACGATCGTGATTGCCGTGCTGATCGCACTGCCGGCTCTGCCGTTCTTTGCGTTCGCGTCGACGCCGTTGATCCTCGCGGCGGGAGCGTTCGCGATGCAGATCTCCGTGCAAGGGGTCTGGGGGGTGATACCTGCGCACCTGAACGAGCTGTCGCCGCCCGAGATTCGCGCAACCTTTCCGGGCTTCGTCTACCAGCTCGGCAATCTGCTGGCCGCGGTCAACTTGAATCTGCAGGTGGCGATCGCGCAGGCCCACGGCGACGACTACGGCTTGGCGATGGCGCTCGTCGTCGCGGCAGTGGTCGTCGTGATCGCCGTGATGGTGGCCTTCGGCCCTGAAAAGCAGGGCATCCAGATGAGCGCGGCGCACACTGCGAGCGCGGGCGCGGCGCACACTGCGAGCGCGAGCGCAGGCGGCGCTTGAGTGACCTGGTCCGCCCGCCAATACCAGCGGTTCGAGGATGAGCGCACGCGGCCGGCACGCGATCTGCTCGCTGCGTTGCCTGCGCTCGATGCGCGGCTCGCCATCGACATCGGCTGCGGTCCCGGCAATTCGACCGAACTGCTCGCGGCGCGCTTTCCGCACGCCACGGTCGGCGGATTCGACAGCTCGGCGGAGATGATCGAGGCGGCGCGCAAACGGCTGCCGGCGCTGCAGTTCGAGATCGCCGACGTCGCGCAATGGGGCTACGCCGATGCCGCGCATGCGCAGGGCCCGTTCGACGTCATCCTCGCCAACGCCGTTCTACAGTGGGTGCCCCAGCATGCGGCGCTGTTCCCGGCGCTGATCGCCAAGCTCGCGCGCGGCGGCGCATTGGCCGTGCAAATGCCGGACAACCTCTCAGAGCCCGCGCACCGCTTGATGCGCGAGCTCGCCTCGGCCGCGCCATGGCGCGACAAGCTCGCCGCCGCCGCGGGAGCGCGCGCACTCCTGGAGGGCGCCGATTGGTATTATCAATTGTTGCGCTCGAGCTGCGCCAAGGTGGACGTGTGGCGGACCACTTACTACCATCCGCTCGCCGGAGGCGAAAATGCGGTGGTCGACTGGTTCAAGGGCAGCGGCTTACGGCCCTTCCTGGAACCGCTCGACGATGCCGAGCGGGCCGAGTACCTCGCGCGCTATGCCGCGGCAGTGAAGCGCGCCTATCCGCCGCTGCCGGACGGCACGGTGTTGCTGCCATTTCCGCGATTGTTCATCGTCGCGCTGCGGTAACGGAGGTCGGCGCGCGCTCGGACGGCGGCTATGCCCGCGCCTGAGGCAGCTCGCAGGCAACCACGTTGCCGCCGCTCGCGCGGCGTCCGATCAGCAGCTTTCCGCCGATCGCACTGGAGCGAAATCGCATCGTGCGCATCCCCAGACCGGTCCCGCGCGCGCCCTCGGCAGGCAGGCCGTGGCCGTCGTCGAGGATCTCCAGGCGGACGGTGCCCCGGCGGATCTGCAGGGCGATCTCGATGGAACGCGCACCGGCATGCTTGAGAGAGTTTTGTACGGCCTCCTGGGCGATTCGGTACAGGTGGTTGCGCGCCTTGAGCTCGATCGTCAGCGGGGCAGAGTGCTCGGCCCGAAATTCCACCGGGGTGCCGCTCAATGAGCTGCGGCGCGCGAGCGCCTCGAGCGCCGCCTCTAGGCTGCCATCGGCATCCGTCAACGGCGAAAGCCCCTGCACGATGAGGCGCGCGTCCTGGATGCAGCTTGTCGCGAGCAGCGCCAGCTGGTCGAGGTCATCGGCAATCGCATCGCGCTCCCGCGCCGCACGGTTCGCCAGCGCGCGTACCGAGAGCGCGAGTCCCGTGAGTTCCTGGCCGAGGCCGTCGTGCATCTCCTGCCCGATCCGCCGCTGCTCGGCCGCGACGGCGTCGATCAATGCGCGGCCGAATGCCCGCCGTTCGGTGACGTCGAGGGCGAACACCAGTTCGGCGGCAAGGCCGCCGAAGTCGATCGGACGTGTCCAGACCTCCACGTCGAGCACGCGGCCGTCCCGCGTCAAATGCCGCGTTTCGACCGGCTCCACGCCCGACGTGAGCGCCGCTTCGCTCTCATCCGGCGCCTTGAAGGATTCACCGGGAGGCATCAGCGCCGCGACGCTCATCGACAGGATCTCGTTGCGGCTCCAGCCGTACTGGCGCACCGCCGCCTCGTTGATCATCAGAAACCGCAAGCTGCTGCGATCGTGCACCCAGATGGGCTGCGGGCTGCCGTCGAATATTTGCGCGTAGCGCTGCTCCGCGCGCAGCCGGTCGAGGCCCGCCGAATCGCGCTCCGCCAGCAGCGCCGTGATAATGAGAGTCAGGCCGGTGAGCACGGCGCTGTACGACCAGATCAGGATGAGACCCGCGAGCTCGCTGAAATGACTGAATTCGCCTCGATTGAAGGCGACGCAATAGGCGGCCAGCACTGACAGCGCCAGCGACGCAGAAGCCGCGGCCACCAGCCCGAAGCGTATCGTGCCCACCACGATGAGAAAAACGGCAAATACCAAGATCGGCGGCCTGGTGCTTTGGGTGTCGAAGCCCAGCACGGTCGCGATGCCGCAGATCACGACGCCAAGCAGCCACAGAGCTCCCTCCGAGGGGTGCTCGGTCACATGCGCGAGGCTCTGGCGACTCACCGCCAACAATATCGGGGCGACCACTATCACCCCCGCGGTGGTGTCGCTCCACCAGCGAAGCCATGCGAACGGATCCGATGCTGCGGCCGAAGAGCCGGCGAGATAGAAACCGAGAAAGCCGAAGGCCGGCGCGAGCGTCATGCCGGTCGCCGCCGCCAGTATGAACAGCGGCACGTCCTTGGCGCGGCTGAAGCTCGGATCGAAGCCGCGGCGCACGAGAATCCATGCCGTCAGCGCGGCGCCGCCCGCAAGCCCAATGCCAACGCCGAGCGCGCCGAGGAGCGAGCTGTGCGCCGACAATTCGATGGCGGCGCCGGCCGCAAACACCGCCGACCACATTCTCCATCCCCAGCGATAGATCGCGGCAACGGCGAAACCGCTCGGCAAAAGAAGCAGCGGAAGGCGGCTGCCCAAGCTTGGCAGCGCAAAACCGAGTGCGCCGGTGGCGAACGTCAGCGCAAACGCGGACAAGCATCGAGCGCGGGCGATTCGCTGAAGTGCAAGGCGCGCTTGATCGCTTCGATCACATGGGTCCTTCCCTGGTCATCCATCGCGCAAGGTATCCCTGAATCAAATGTGATTCAATCCTCTTCAATGATCGCTCCCATTCCATCTCTGCACGCGCTGCCCGACACCCTGCGCGAATCCGTACTGCGATGGTGGGAGCGCGCCGCCGGGCAGGAGGCATGGTGCGCGGCCTATGCGGCGCTGCCCGAGAGCCTCAGAGATGAGCTGCCGCGGGTGGTTGCGGGCAGCGAGTTCGCCGCCTCGGCGCTGAACCGCGATCCCGAGGCTCTCGCGTGGCTGAGCCGCAACACGGCCCCGGCGAGCGCGCACCAGGCAAACGCCGAGTACGAGCGGCGCACCGCCAACGCAGCTGGCGGCGCGGAAGCGCAGCGGGTGCTGCGCGAGTGGCGGCGGCGCGAAATGCTGCGCATCGCCTGGCGCGAGATCGCCGGCCGCGCGAGCGTCGCCGAAACCCTGCGCAGCCTGTCCGAGCTCGCGGACGCCTGCATTCGCGCCGCCACGGCGGCCGCACAGACGCAGCTGCAGACTCCTTTCGGCAGGCCGCGCAGCGCGGACGGCGCGCAAGTGCCGCTGATCGTGCTCGGCATGGGCAAACTCGGCGGCCGGGAGCTCAATTTCTCGTCCGACATCGATCTCGTGTTCCTGTTCGCGCAATCCGGGCAGACCGACGGCGCGCGCGCGGTCGAGAACGAGGAGTATTTCAACCGGCTCGGCCGGGAACTCATCCGGCTGCTCGATGCGCGAACCGAGGATGGCTTCGTATTTCGCGTGGACATGCGCCTGCGCCCCTTCGGCGAAAGCGGACCGCTGGTCGTGAGCCTGGCGTCGCTCGATGATTATTTGCAGCAGCACGGCCGCGATTGGGAGCGGTATGCCTGGATCAAGGCGCGCGCCGTGGTGGGCGCCGACGCCTACGCCGGCGCATACCAGGAATTCGTGCGGCCCTTCGTCTACCGCCGGTATCTCGATTTCGGAGTGTTCGAGTCGCTGCGCGAGATGAAGGCGTTGATCGCGCGCGAAGTGGCGCGCCGCGACCTCGGGCGCGACCTGAAGCTGGGAGCGGGCGGAATTCGCGAAATCGAATTCATCGTGCAATCCATGCAATTGGTGCGCGGCGGCAGCGACCGGCGCCTGCAGAACGCCGCGCTGCTCGAAGTGATGCCGCTGCTGTCCGGTTCCAAACTGATGTCGAGCGAGGAAATAGCGCGCCTGACCGGCGCGTACCTGGTACTGCGCCAGGCGGAAAACGCGCTGCAGATGATTCGCGACGAGCAAACCCACTCGATCCCGGCGGATCCGCTGGACCGCGCGCGCCTGGCATTGAACATGGGCATGACGGACTGGCCCTCGGCGCTCGAACGCATCGAGGCCGCGCGGCAGACCGTCGCCCGCCAATTCGAAGCGCTGATGTTCGCCGGCCCCGACGTGCAGCGGCGCAACGGCGAAGGCGCGACCGGTTGGCTTGCCTCCGAAGGCGCCGACATCGCAGAGGAGCTGGCCGGCGGCGGATTTCCCGCCGCCGAAATACCGCCGGTTGCGGCCCAGTTGGAATCCTATCGCGATGCGGCTCCCTACCGCAGGCTCGATGAGGCCGGCCGCCGGCGCGTGCATTTCATCTTGGACCGCGTACTGAAGGCGGCCGCACTGCAAGCGGCCCCCGCGACCGTGGTGCAGCGGGTGCTGCGGGTGCTGGACGCAATCGGCGCCCGCTATTCATACCTGGCGCTCCTCAAGGAGCAGCCCGCGGCCCTGGAACGCCTGATCGAGGTTTGCGCGATCAGCGGATTCCTGGCGCGCCAGATCGCCGATTTCCCGCTGCTGCTCGACGAACTGATCGATGCCAAAGCGTTCGATGAAATCCCCTCGCGCGAGGGATTTGCGCGCGAACTCGCCGCGCGGACCGAACGGCTGGCCGGCGATGACCCGGAGCGGGAGGTCGAGGCGCTGCGAGAGTTCCAAAAGGTCGCGGTATTTGCCGTTGCCCTCGCCGATCTCACCGGACGGCTGCCGCTGATGGCGGTCAGCGATCGCCTGACCGACATCGCCGAGCTGATCATTCAATGCTGCATGGATCTTGCCTGGGGGCAGATGACGAGGATCTACGGCGTGCCGTACTGCCGCGATGGCGATGCGGCCTCTCGCGTCGTGAACGTCGCGGTGGCGGGCTACGGCAAGCTCGGCGGTTTGGAGCTCGGCTACGGCTCCGATCTCGACCTCGTCTTTCTGCACGATTCGAGCGGCGGAAATCAACAGACCATGGGCGAACGACCGGTCGACAACGTCGTGTTCTTTCTGCGTCTCGGTCAGCGCATCGTGCACCTGCTCACGATGCACTCGGCTGCGGGGCGGCTGTACGAAGTCGACATGCGATTGCGGCCGAACGGCAAAGGCGGATTTTTGATTACCGGCATCGACGCGTTCGAGCGCTACCAGCTCAACGACGCCTGGACCTGGGAGCATCAGGCCCTGTTGCGCGCGCGCGCGGTCGCCGGCGATGCGAACCTGTGCCTGCGCTTCGAGGCAGCGCGGCGCCGCGTGCTGTGCACCGCCGTGCGGCGCGACACGTTGCGCGGCGAGGTGCAGGCGATGCGTCTGCGCATGCGCCGGGAGCTGTCGCAGTCGGACGTCGGACAGTTCGACATCAAGCAGGATGCGGGCGGTATCGCCGACATCGAGTTCCTGGTGCAATATTGGGTGCTGTCGGCGGCGAGCGCGCATCCAGAGCTCGTGGCCTACACGGACAACATCCGCCAGCTCGAGGGCCTCACGCGGGTGGGCGTAGTCGATGCCTCGACGGCGCAGTGGCTCGAGGGAGCCTATATACGCTATCGTAGCCTGCTGCATCGCCTGTCGCTGGAGGGCGGAGAGCGTGTGGTGGAGGCAGCCCCGCACGCCGAGGTGCGGTCGCGGGTCGAGGAGATCTGGCGAAAGGCCTTCGACACCGAATTAATTTGAGGAGCGCCGAGCAGCGCGCAGCCAAGCAGGTGAAGCGATGACGATGCCGGATTTGATTCAACCCAATGCGCAGCATCAATACACGGTGACGCAGGCCGATTTGCCGCTGTCGTGCCCCATGCCCGGCATGTTTCTGTGGAATTCCCACCCCCGCGTATACCTCGCGATCGAGTCGGCGGGTTGGGCCAAGTGCAACTACTGCGGGGCGGAATACACGCTCATTCGCGCCGCACACGAAGTGCCGCAGCCGGGCCAGTAGTCAGCTTCTGTACTCGCGATAGGACTTCTCTTCGACCAGGGCCGAGCCGAGCTTCAGATTGAGGCGGCGCTTGATGGCGGCGCGCTCGTCGTTTTCCATGTACACCGCGCGGGCGAGCCGGATGAATTCGGCGCCGAAATCCTGCGCACGCTCCTTGTCGCGGATATCGTCTTCGATCGACCACAGCCGCTGGTTCACGGCAAGCAGGGCGTGCACATCGCTTTCGACGTCGATACCGGCATATGGGGAGCTGCTCCAGATGTGTTCGAGCGCATCGAGTTCGAGGCGCACGTTCGACAACTTCTTGGGGTCGGTCATGCGGCGCGACTTGATGCGCAGAATCGTGATTTTATCGAGCAGCTCTCCGGGCGATACGGGGACCTTGATTTCGTTCATGGGTGCTAAACTCAACGATCGTAGTGCTTAAGGACGCGCTGAAAGAATGACGAAGGACGGCGGCCGACGCATTGCCACTCCGCGGGGCGCCATGCTGGCCGATCCGGACTGTCTTGGCAATCTGCTGGACACCGCGGGGGAGGCGCTGTTCGAACCGCAGTTCTGGGCCGCTCGCGGTGCACTCGCGGCCGTGAGCGCCGGGCGCGGCGCGGCCTGGTTCGTCGAATGCGGCCCCCGCCGGTGGGTGCTGCGCCACTATCGGCGCGGCGGATACATGGCGCGTATCGCGCAGGATCGGTACGTCTGGGCCGGCGAGCGGCGGGTGCGCGCCTTCGCGGAATATTGGATGCTCGCGCGCCTGGCGGGCCGCGGTTTGCCGGTTCCGAAACCGGTCGCGGCGCGCTACCGGCGCAGCGGGATGATCTATCGATGCGATCTGATCGTGCAGCGCATAGCCGATGCCAAGCCCTTGAGCGCGATGCTCGCCGCTGCCGCCTTGAGCGACGCATCGTGGCGCTCGATCGGCGCGACGATCGCCCGTCTGCACCGCGAGGGCGTCGATCATGCCGACCTCAACGCGCACAACATCCTGCTCGACGGCCGCGGAGCCGTCAGCGCGATCGACTTCGATCGCTGTAGTTTGCGCGGTCCCGGCGCATGGACGTCGCGCAACCTTCGCCGGCTGCACCGCTCGCTCGCGAAGATCTCGCGCGAATTGCCGGCGGATCGATTCACCGCCGCAGCGTGGGGCTGCCTGCTTGCCGGCTATGGCGGGCAATAGACCATGCGCCGCCTCTACAGTCTATTGACGCTGATCGCGGCTCCGGCGGCATTCGCGTTGGTGCTGTGCCGCGGATTGCGCGATCGCTGCTACTGGCAGCATCTGGGCGAGCGTTTCGGGTGGGGGGCCTTCGCCGGCGGATCGCCGAGCATCTGGCTGCACGCGGTGTCGCTCGGCGAAGTGACCGCCGCGGCCGCCTTGGTTCGCGCACTGCGCACCCGCTATCCGTCGAGTCCGCTGGTGCTGAGCACCGCGACTCCGACCGGGCGGGCGCGCGCGCAGTCGCTGTTCGGAGGGGAGATCGGCATCCGCTACCTACCCTACGATACCCCCGGCGCAGTGCGGCGATTCCTGACGCGCATACGACCGCGCCTGGCGATCATCATGGAAACGGAACTGTGGCCCAATCTGCTCTATGAGTGCCGGCGGCGCGGCGTGCCCGTGGTGCTCGCGAGTGCGCGCCTGACGGCGAAATCCGTATCGCGGTACCGGCGTCTCGGCACCCTGTTCAGCGGCGCGGTGGCGAGCAGCCGCCTCGTCGCGGCGCAGACCGCCGAGGATGCCGATCGGTTCATCGCCATCGGCGCCGACCCCGCATGTACGCGCATCGTCGGCAACGTGAAGTTCGATATGCAGCTGGGGCATTCGGTCGTGGAGCAGGGGCGCCAATTGCGCATGCGCTACGTCGGCTCGAGGCCCGCATGGATCGCCGGCAGCACCCATGGCGGCGAGGAGGAGCAGCTGCTCGACGCGCACGCCGCGCTGCTCGCGCATTTCGCGGACGCATTGTTGATGCTGGTGCCGCGGCATCCGCAGCGGTTCGACGGCGTGGCGAGCCTGCTGGAGCGGCGGGCAATTCGATTCGATCGGCGCAGCATCGCTCAAGCGGTGCGGCCCGAGGCGCAAGTGCTGCTGGTCGACACCGTGGGCGAACTGGCGACGCTGTATGCGGCGGCCGACGTGGCGTTCGTCGGCGGAAGTCTGGTGCCGGCGGGAGGACACAATCTGCTGGAGCCGGCGGCCCTCGGCGTACCGGTGATCATGGGACCGTATAATGCCAACAGCGGCGACATCGCGCGCGCGCTGGTGCGCACGGGCGGCGCGGTGGAGGTCGCGGATGCGTCGGAGTTGAGCAGCGTCCTGCTGCGTTTCTTCGACGACGCCGAGATGCGTCGCAGAATGGGCGCCTGGGGGCGGGAGTTCGTCGAACGGCACCGGGGGAGCGTCGCGCGGCTGCTCGAGCTCATCGATCCGTTGTTGACGGAACCGCCGGCTGCGGCGCCGCCGAGCCCGGCGAATCCTTGAGCAGGCCGTTGAGCCGATTCAAGCTCTGCTCGGAGAGGATTCCCGCCGCCTGCTGCAGCTTGAGCACGTTGATCATATAATCGTAGCGGCTGCGCGAGTAGTCGGTCTGCGCCTGTACCCACAAGCGCCGCGATGCCAGTACGTCCACCGCGGTGCGCGTACCGGCCTCGTAGCCGGCCTCCGTGGCGTTGAGCGCCGTCACATTCGATTCGAGCGCCCGGCGCAGCGCCTGTACGCGCGAAATTTCCGACAGCACGCCCAGGTACGCATCGCGCGCGTCGTGCTCGGTTTGGCGAGCCACGCGCTCCAGCCGTTCCTTGGCCGCGCGATGCTGGTAGACGGCCTGCCGCACCACGGAGGAGACCATGCCTCCCGAATAGATCGGGAAGGTGAACTGAATGCCGATGACGTTCTGATATTGGTCGAGGCTCGTGCTGCCGTAAGGCGTGCCGTCCGCATTGGTGTACACGCCGTCGCTGCTGGCCTTGTAGCGGCTTGCCACGAGGTCCAGGCTGGGGAAGTGGCCGCCGCGCGCCGCGCTGACGTTGTCGCGGGCGATATCGGCGGCCAGGCGGCTGGACACCAGCGACAGATTCTGCTGCAGCGCCATGTCCACCCACCGATCTTCGCTGCTCGGATCGGGATTGGCGAGTTCGAACGGTTCGTTGGGGCGTGCCAGGTAATCGAACACATCGCCGGTGATCTCGCGCAGTAGCTCCTGAGCGGATGCGAGCTGCCGCTTGGCCGCGATCACGGCGGCCGCACCGCTGTCGTGCGCCGCGCGCGCCTCTTGGACGTCGGTGACGGCAACCAGACCGACTTGATAGCGGCTTTCGGCCTGCTCGAGCTGACGATTGACGGAGGCCAGGTTGGCCTGCTGCGCATCGAGGTCGTCCTGCGCGGCCAGGACGTCGAAATAGCGCTGCGCGACGCGTGCGATCAGATCCTCCTGCGCGGCCTGGTAGTCCGCTTCGGCCTGCGCCACCTGTGCATCCGCGCGCTGCAGTGCCACCCAATTGTCCCAGCGGAATAGATTTTGCCTCAGATCCACTCCGTAGTGATGGGTGGTCGTGGTGATGCGCCCGTTGAACGGAAAGGACTCCAGAACGGTGCCCCCGCCGGCGGCGCCGGACACCTGCACGGACTCGACCGTGTTCGAATTTCCCTTGTCCTTCTCTTTGCTCGCCGTGCCGTTGCCCGCGATCTGCGGCAGCAGTGCCGCCAGTGCTTGGGGCTTGGATTCGAGTGCGGCGAGCCGATTGGCCTCGGCCTCCCTGAGCTGAGGGTCGTTTTGCAGGGCGCGCTGATAGACCGCGAGCAGATCGGCAGCCGGGGCGGCATGGCAGACCAGGCTGCAGGCGACCATGATCAGAAATCGCTTCATAGTGTTATATATGACTAAATCACCTGGATCGCAGCCAGGGCAACTCAGTACTGCGGGATGCGGGGATCCAAATCCCGCGACCATGCCAGGATACCGCCGGCGAGGTTGAATACCGAGCCGAATCCGTGCGCGGCGAGATGACGTGCCACTTGCAGGCTGCGCCCGCCCGACCGGCAGATCACGACGGTCGCCGTGTGCGGGTCGAGTTCCCCCATGCGGTCCGCAATCTGGCCCATCGGAATATGCACCACGAGGGTCGGTACCGGAGCCAATTGGGTTTCCCAGTCCTCGCGCACGTCGAGCAGTGTCAGCTCGGCGCCCGCATCGCGCCGCTCCAGGAATTCCCGAGGGCTCAGCTCGTCGATCATCAGAAGACGAATCCTCGCGCGGCGGTGGCGTTGATCAACGGGTCGATGACCGTCTCGAACAAGCTCTCGCGAATCCATTCGGTATGATCGACGCGGCGTACCAGTATCGCGTCCATCACGGGCGCCGAACCGACCACGACGAACAATCGGCCGCCGAGGCGCAGTGCGCGCTCGAAGCGCTCATCGTAGACCGGCAGCGACCCGGTGACGGCAATGACATCGTACTCCCCGAGCGGAGCCGGGTCGAAGGCATCGCGCGTTTCGAGCCGAACGCGCGCCTGCGGCACGGCGCGCAGATTGGCGGCGGCAGCGGCGGTGAACTGCGCATGAATGTCGATCGAATGCGTCGAGGCGGCGAGCAGACCCAGGCACGCGCTCATATAGCCGGTGCCGGTGCCGATCTCGAGCGCGCAGTCCGGTGCGCTGACTCCCAGCGCCTGTAGAATGCGCCCTTGGATTTTGGGCGCCAGCATCGATTGACCCAGCCCGATCGGCAGCGGCGAATCGGCGAATGCGAGCTCGCGATACCCGCTGGGCACGAACCCTTCGCGCGGCACCTCGGACAGTACATCGAGCACCCGCGGATCGAGCACTTCCCACGTGCGAATCTGCTGATCCACCATCTGCTGCCGAGCGGCCAATGTGTCCATAGTTTCCCTTGGCGATAAGGCCGCTGATTATGGTCAATTTCCACAGGCGGCGCCATGCCTGTGCGGTATTCTTCTAATAACGATGATTCGCGATGCGCCCAACCCGCGAGGGGCCTCAGAACCAAGCGCCGTCGGAGTCTGTTGTTATCGAGGTCTTAGTTGATTTCCTCTGCCATCGTTCTCTGGCTTTCGACCTCAGCTATTCTGGCCGTGGGCGTCGGTGTGCTCTTCGCATGGAAGCGGCGCCAGGAGCACGCCGTCAACGAATTCTCCCAGCAGATCTGGCGGCTCACCCGCGAAGCGGGTGCAGCGGGGCGCATCGGGCTCGAGGACAAACCCGGGGCGCTCGAGCAGCTGGGCACCGCGGTCAATGAGTTGCTGGAACATCTCGAGCAGCGCGGCGCGCGGCTGCTCGACCGCGAACAGCTGTTTCAGCGCCTGGTCGAGACGGTGCACGATGCGGTCCTGGTTCACCGCAAGACCATCCTGTTCGCCAACACGCGCTTTTTGGCGCTGTTGGGCGCGAGCGCATCGGATGTGGTCGGCAAACCGCTGACCGAGTTCGTCGCGCCGGAATATGTCGAGTTGGTGGAGAACAATCTGCGCCGGCGATTGTCCGGCGAAGCCGCGGCCGAGCGCTATGAAATCGAGCTCCTCGGCAAGCACGGCGAGGTCACCCGCGTCGAGTTGTCCAGCACCCTGATCGACAGCGCCGGCGAGCCGGCGCTGCTGCTCACGGCATTGGAGATGCTGCCGGCTCCCTCGCCGGCCGGCGCGGCGCCGCGGCCGCGCGCGATGGCGACCCTCGATGCCATGGGCGAGAGCGTGATCACGGTCGACGCCGAGGGCCGGATCGACTACGTCAACCACGCCGCGGAAACTCTGCTGGGCCAGAGCTTCGACCAGATCGTGGGCAAGTCATTCGCCGATGTCGCCTCCCTGGTCGACGAAACCGATCGCCGCTCGCTCGGAGATCCGGTGCGCAAGGCGCTGGCCACCGGAGGGCGTATCACGATGGGCAAGCGCGCCGTGCTGGTGCCGGCCGATGCG
Source organism: uncultured Gammaproteobacteria bacterium (assembly GCA_963837045.1). Classification (GTDB taxonomy): domain Bacteria; phylum Pseudomonadota; class Gammaproteobacteria; order Steroidobacterales; family Steroidobacteraceae; genus Bog-1198. The sequence continues at coordinate 77,873 of CAWIMA010000007.1, read as the reverse complement.
GCCTTGGAGCGCTCGGTGGAGATCAGCGTGACGCCGCTCAAGTCCGATTCCAAAGAGACTCTGGGCCTCGTGCTGGTTCTGCACGACACCAGCGAGCTGCGCGGCTTGACCCGCCAGATGACCTATCAAGCGAGCCACGATGCGCTGACCGGACTGGTGAATCGCCGGGAATTCGAACGGCGGCTGCGCGAGGCGATGGACTCGGCGCAGACCGGGGACGCGGCGCATGCGCTGTGCTACCTGGATCTCGACCGCTTCAAGGTGGTGAACGACACCTGCGGGCACACCGCGGGGGACAACATGCTGCGCGAGATCGCGACCATACTCAAAGAGGCGGTGCGCGATTCGGACACGGTCGGGCGCATCGGCGGAGACGAATTTGCGCTGCTGCTGGTGGGCTGCCCGCTCGAGAAGGCGCGGCAAATCGCCGACGACGTGGTGCGCTCGGTCAACGATTACCGCTTCGTTTGGAAGGACAAGATCTTCAATGTCGGCGTCAGCATCGGCCTCGTGGAAATCGGGCGCGGCGGCGGCTCGATCGAGGACATCATGAATTCGGCCGACTCCGCCTGCTACGTCGCCAAAAAGCAGGGCGGGGTGCACGTGCACGTGTATTCCGCGCGGGAGGAGGCGACCGCGCGCCACAGCGGCGAGATCCACTGGCTGCAGAAGCTGCAGAGCGCGCTGCGCAACAACAAGTTCGAGCTGTACTTCCAGCCGATCGTGTACGCGCGCAGCAACGGCACTCGCGGTCCCGCCCTCGAGGTCTTCGTGCGCCTGGAAGGCGAAAACGGCCAGCCCGGGGCACCGCCGGCCGAATTCATCCGCGCCGCCGAGCGCTACCGCTTGATGCCGCATGTGGATCGCTGGGTGGTTCAGGCCGTGCTGTCGGCCTTGGGCCGCGGCGGTTTGAAGCTGCCCCCGGGCCGCAGCGTCGCCATCAACATCTCCGGCCAGACGCTGGGCGATGCCGATTTCCTGGAGTTCGTCGCCGACTGCTTCGATCATACCGGGGCAAGCCCGGCGGACATCTGCTTCGAGGTCACCGAGAACGCGGTGTCGGCGAATTTGGATCACGTGCGCCGCTTCATCGCGGTGCTGCACGGAATGGGCTGTGAGTTCGCGCTCGACGATTTCGGCAGCGGCCTGAGCTCGTTCTCGACTTTGAAGACCCTGCCGATGGATTACCTCAAGATCGACGGGTCGTTCATCGGCAACCTCGCGAAGGATAAGGTGAACCAGGCGATGGTCGCGGCGATGATAAAACTGTCGCGCAGCTTGAACTTTCGCATCGTCGCCGAACAGGTCGAGGATCAGAGCTCGCTCGACACCGTGAAGGGCATGGGCATCGATTTCGTGCAGGGCTTCATCATCGGCCGCCCCCAGCCGCTGTCGGTGACTCCGGTTCCCCTGTAAATCAAGGCGTTACGGCTTATAACCGTCGAGCAGGCGGTCATAACAAACTACTATGGCATTTCCACTGCGCTTAGGAGGAAAATCCGGCCATTACCGGACCTTAAAGGTGCAGCATGCCCATCTACGAAGACAACACCAAGTCCATCGGCCGCACGCCGCTGGTGCGCATCAATCGCCTGGACGCCAGCAGCGGCGCGACGATTCTCGCCAAGATCGAAGGCCGCAATCCGGCTTACTCGGTGAAATGCCGGATCGGCGCCGCCATGGTGTGGGACGCCGAGGAGCGCGGCACCTTGAAGCCGGGAATGTCCATCGTCGAGGCGACCAGCGGAAATACCGGTATCGCCCTCGCTTTCGCCGCGGCCGCGCGCGGCTACGGCTGCGTGCTCACCATGCCCGAAACGATGAGCATGGAACGGCGCAAAGTGCTGGTCGCCTTCGGCGCCAAGCTGATCCTGACGCCCGGGGCCAAGGGCATGAAGGGCGCGATTGCCAAGGCCGAGGAATTAGCGGCGGCGGACCCGCGCAAATACGTCTTGATGAGACAATTCGACAATCCCGCGAACCCCGCAATCCATGAACGGACCACGGGACCTGAGATCTGGGAGGATACCCAGGGCAAGATCGACGTTCTGGTCACGGGCGTCGGCACCGGCGGCACGCTGACCGGCGTGGCACGATACATCAAGGGAACCCGGGGAAAGAAGATCATCACCGTTGCCGTCGAGCCGACCAACTCGCCGGTCATCAGCCAGACGCTGGCGGGTCAGCCGCTGGCGCCTACCCCGCACAAGATTCAAGGCATCGGCGCGGGCTTCATCCCGAAGAACCTGGACCTGTCGCTGGTCGATCGCGTCGAGCAGGTCAGCAATGAAGAAGCCATCGCCGTGGCGCGGAGTCTGGCGCGCGAGGAAGGCATCCTGTGCGGCATCTCGTGCGGCGCGGCGATGGCCGCGGCCCTGCGCCTGGCGCGCGAGCCGGAGCAAGCCGGCAAGACCATCGTCGTCGTTCTGCCCGATGCCGGCGAGCGGTACCTGTCGGGCGCGCTGTTCGAAGGCCTGTTCGAAGAAGTCGAGAAGATGCAGGCGGTCGCCTGAGCACATTATGACCGTCGCCGCCCCTTCCAAGCCCGAAGCGACCAAGCCCGAGGCGACGGCGGTCGAGAGCGCGAGTGAGGCGCTGCGTGCGAGCTATCTCGGCGACGAGCGTGCGCGGCGCATCTCGCGCCGTTATCTGCCCTCGCGTGAAGAGATCGTCGAGATCTTGGAGGGCGTGCTCGATCTGATGTACCCGGGCTACTTCGGCCGCCGCGATCTGAACGGCGAGAACCTCGGTGCCTACGTGTCGCAATCCGTCTCGGCGCTGGCGCCGAAAATCGAGCGCGAGATAGAGCATTGCCTGTGCTATGGGCGTGAGCGCGAAGCCGCAAGGGTTGATTTCGGCGAGTGCGCCCCGCGCGCCCGCGAGTTGACGGACGCATTTTTGCTCCGGCTGCCGCCGGTTCGGGGTCTGCTCGTGCGGGACGTGCAAGCGGCGTTCGACGGCGACCCCGCCGCGACGAATCTCGACGAAGTCATCCTCGCCTATCCCGGAGTGCTCGCGGTCAGCGTATATCGAATCGCCCATGTGCTGTACGATCTCGGCGTACCGATGATGGCGCGCATCATGACCGAATGGGCTCATTCGAAAACCGGCTGCGACATTCATCCAGGAGCGAAGATCGGCGCGGCGTTTTTCATTGATCACGCGACCGGCGTGGTGATCGGCGAGACCACCGAAATCGGCGAAGGCGTCAAGCTCTACCAGGGCGTCACCCTAGGCGCGCTGTCCTTTCCGCGGGATTCCAGCGGCCACATCATTCGCGGGCGCAAGCGCCACCCGACGGTCGAGAGCGGCGCGACCCTGTACGCAAACGCCACCATACTCGGCGGTCAAACCGTCATCGGCGCGGACAGCGTGATCGGCGGGTCGGTGTTCCTGACGCGCAGCGTGCCGCCGCGTTCCCGCGTGTCGGTCAAGGATCCGGAATTGCGGGTCGCCTCGCGCGACGGAGTCGCCGAGCCGGACGCGCTGTATTTCGACATCTAGGAGCCTGTCTGAGTAATCCCCGTGGCCTTACCTAAGGCTGATTTCGCTTCAGCCGAGGCGGAGCCGACGAGGTTGGGTCAACACCCAATGAGGAGGCGACAACGACGGATGAAGCGAAATCTGCAAGGGTACGCAGGGTTGGCTGGGGGACGGGCGTCTGCGGCGTTGCGCGTCTTGGCCGTGGTGCCCGCCACGGCCTGCGCCGCGCGCCTTGCATCCGCTCCGTCGCTGAAGCGAAGCGGCTCACGCGGATTACTCAGACAGGCTCCTAGCCGCCTTTTCTCACCGCCCGCTTGATTTTCCGGTCCGCGGCTGGGGCGCTGATTGATTGCGCAGGGTACGCCGCGGATGACGATTTGGTGCAGCAGAGGGGATTTTCAGCGGTAGGTATCCGCCGCCGTGGCTGGCGGTAGTGCGCTGCTTGATGGGTGCGGTCGTCTGGTTCGTGGGGGCGGCTTATCGCGCCGCGACGCTCAGGGCGTGGAAGGCGGCAATGAACTCCCGCTGATTGGGGCTCGCCTCGCTCATCGCAAGCCTCACGCGTCGTACGCTCACCGTGACAACCGCGCCGATCTTCAGCAGCTTCAGCCGGATCGTGTTCGCACAGGCTCGCGCGAGCGCGGTGCCCACCAGCCCGACACGGCGCAGCGTGTGCATCAGCACGTAGGCGGCCGAGGCGAGCCACAGACGCAACTGGTTGGCGCGGAACGTGGCGGCTGAGAGTCGATCCGCAAACAGATCGAGCTGCGCTTCCTTGATGCGGTTCTCGCACTCGCCACGAGCGCAGTAAAAATCCTCGTACAGTTCGCGTGCCGCCCACTGCTGCATCGATAGTGAAGTAACGATGAAGCGCGGGTTGGTTTTGTCCCCGGTCTGTTCGGCCTTGGCGACGACGCGCCGAGGTCGGCACCAGCTCTTACGCGTGCGGTACACCAGTTCTTTGAAGCGTCGCGCAGGGTGCTGCGTGGCACGCGACTCGGCCTTGGCCTCTTGCAACTCGGCGCCGATCGAGCGCACCAGGCGAACGTTCTTGGCGAGCCCAAACACATAATCTACAGCGTTTTGCTCGCACCAGCTCATCAGCTCCTCGCGGCAGAAGCCAGAGTCCGCGCGCAGGATGATCTTCACACTGCTCCAGCGTTGGCGGATCTGGCGACGATGCGTTCGATCTGCTCGCGCGCACCTGCCGCCCCATCGATGTTCGAGCGGCGCAGCTTCGCACACAGCAAATGTTCACCCGCAAAAATGTACAGCGGCAGGTAGCAATAGGCGTCGTAGTAGCCGTGAAAGAAGCGACCTTCCTGATGCCCGTGCAGCGGATCATCGGTGGCGTCCAGATCGAGGGTAATCTCGCTCGGCGCTTCCCGATGCGCGTCCAGGTACAAATCCACCCACAGCCGCTCGATCGCTTCGCCATCGGGACGGATCTTGTGATAGCGGCTGCTGCCCGCCGACTCATGCAGTTCAAGCCGGTTCAGCGTGCTCTTGCCGGCGAGCGGCGCGCAATCGGCCCGACGCTTCGGTTCGAGCTTGCCTAAGAGCGTACCGAACACCGCATCGTGGCGCAGGCTCTCGTGATCGTTGAGGTCTTCATACCCCAGCGCCATCCCAAAAACCCGCTGCCCGACCAGCGTCCTGACCGCATGCTCGATCAAGTCCGGGTCGCGCTCATCGATAAAACATCCCGCCAGCCGATCGATCAATCCGATCGCTTCATCGGCCCGACCGAGCAGCAACGCCCCGGCATCCGAACTGACCGTCCCACCGTCAAATGCCGCTACGACTCGACGTCGTTCTACGCATGAAAATTGCAGCTGTTCGGCGTTACAATGCGTTGCGGCGCGCGCCGCAGCGGCCGCTCACATCATTTTGCCGAGCAACGGCACCAGCAACAGCGCCACGATATTGATGATCTTGATCAACGGATTGATCGCCGGGCCCGCAGTGTCCTTGTAGGGATCGCCCACGGTGTCGCCGGTCACGGCGGCCTTGTGCGCATCCGAGCCCTTGCCGCCGAAATGGCCTTCCTCGATGTACTTCTTGGCGTTGTCCCACGCGCCGCCCCCGGTGGTCATCGATATCGCGACGAACAGGCCCGTGACGATGGTGCCGATGAGCAATCCGCCGAGCGACTGCACCCCGGCTCCAGGGCCCATCAGCCAATTCACGACCAATACCAGCACGATCGGCACCACGATGGGCAGCAGCGACGGCACGATCATCTCCTTGATGGCCGCCTTCGTCAGCATGTCGACGGCACGTGAATAGTCGGGCTTCGCCGTACCCTCCATGATGCCCTGGATCTCGCGGAACTGGCGCCGCACTTCGTTGACCACCGAGCCCGCGGCGCGTCCCACCGCTTCCATCGCCATGGCGGCGAACAGATACGGGATCAGGCCGCCGATGAACAGCCCGATGATCACCGCCGGGTTCGACAGATCGAAGGCGGTGGCGTGCCCCAGGACCTCTCCGAGCTTGTGCGTGTAGTCGGCGAACAGCACCAGGGCCGCCAGGCCCGCCGAACCGATGGCGTAGCCCTTGGTGACCGCCTTGGTGGTATTGCCGACGGCGTCCAGCGGATCGGTGACGTCGCGCACCTTTTTGTCCAAGCCCGCCATCTCGGCAATGCCGCCCGCGTTATCGGTGATCGGGCCGTAGGCATCGAGCGCCACGATCATGCCGGTCATCGACAACATCGCGGTGGCGGCCACGGCGATGCCGTAAAGGCCGCCCAGCCGATAGGAGGCCCAGATGCTCAAGGTCACGGCAATCACCGGCAAGGCACACGCTTTCATCGATACGCCGAGGCCGGCGATGATGTTGGTCGCATGACCGGTCTGCGATGCCGCGGCCACGTGCTGCACCGGTGCGTATTCGGTCGCGGTGTAATATTCGGTGATCACGATCATCGCTGCGGTGAGCGCGAGCCCCACCAGCGTGCACAGCCACATCGACATGGCGTGCTCTCCCATGAGCGAATGGCAGACGAAATAGAACGCGACCGCGGAGATCAGGGCGGACACGATCACGCCCTTGTAGAGCGCGTTCATGATCTTGCCGCCTTCCTGGGTGGAGACGAAGAACGTTCCGACGATGGATGAGACGATGGAGATGGCGCCGAGCACCAGCGGAAACATCACCGCCGTCGGACCCAGGTCGACCATGACCAGGCCGCCGAGCAGCATGGTGGCGACCAGCGTGACCGCGTAGGTTTCGAACAGGTCGGCCGCCATGCCGGCGCAATCCCCGACGTTGTCGCCGACGTTGTCGGCGATGACCGCCGGATTGCGCGGATCATCCTCGGGAATGCCCGCCTCGACCTTGCCGACGAGGTCGGCGCCCACATCGGCGCCCTTGGTGAATATGCCGCCGCCCAGACGCGCGAAAATCGAAATCAGCGACCCGCCGAATGCCAGGCCGACGAGCGCGCGCAGCGCCGCCTCCGCATCGCCCAGCACGTGCAGCATGCCGAGGTAGTAGCCGGCCACGCCCAGCAGCCCCAATCCGACCACCAGCATCCCCGTGATGGCCCCGCCGCGGAACGCGACCTTGAGCGCAGCATTGATACCCATGTGCGCCGCCTGCGCGGTGCGCACATTGGCGCGCACCGAGATGAACATGCCGATGTAGCCGGCGAGGCCCGAGAGGAGGGCGCCCACCGCAAAGCCGCCGGCGGTGGCCCAGCCGAGGGCTGCCCCCAAGACGATGAACAGGATGACGCCCACGAGCGCGATCGTGCTGTATTGGCGATTCAAATATGCGCGTGCGCCGGCCTGAATCGCCGCGGCGATCTCCTGCATACGCGCATTGCCCGCCGGTTGCGCCAGGATCCAGCGAACCGAAACGGCGCCATACGCGATGGCAAGGATTCCGGCTCCGATTGCCAGGAACAGGGCGTTATCGAGGGTCATTTCGCAGTCTCCGGATCAGGGGCGGGGGGTTATTATCTTATTGAAAATAATCAGTTTATTTTATAGAAGCCGGCGCAAATCATACCACAAAGGGTTGCCGCAGGCGCTTGGGCACGCCGCTGCCCTTGAGCGTCGCGTAGGCCGGCAGGCCGTTGCGGTACGGCGGGTAGTCCTCGCCGCCGATCAGCGGCAGCAAATAGCGCCGGCAGGCCGCAGTGATGCCGAAGCCGTCGGCGGTGATGAAGTGACGCGGCACCTTTTTTTCCTCGTTCGCGACCGCCGCGAGCGGGGCTTCGCCGATCGTCCATCGATAGGGCGCATGGGATTTGCGCACGATGATCGGCATGACCGCGTTCTTGCCTTTCAGCGCGAACTGCACCGCCGCCTTGCCGACCGCGTACGCCTGCTCGACGTCGACCCTCGATGCGACATGGCGGGCGGAGCGCTGCAGGTAGTCGGCCACGGCCCAATGAAACTTGTAGCCGAAGGCCTCCTGCGCCATCTGCGCCACCACGGGCCCCACGCCCCCGAGCTGTGCGTGGCCGAATGCGTCCTTGGTGCCCGCCTCGGCGAGAAACTTGCCGTCGGCAGTGCGCACGCCTTCGGAAACCACGACGACGCAATAGCCGAAGCTTTCGACGCAAGCCTTTACCTTATTCAAAAACAGCGCTCGATCGAATGGAATTTCCGGAAACAGGATGATGTGCGGGGCATCGCCGCGCTTCCCGCCAGCCAGGCCGCCGGCGGCCGCAATCCAGCCGGCATGGCGCCCCATGACCTCGAGCACGAAGACTTTCGTCGAGGTGCGCGCCATCGACAGCACGTCGAGCGCCGCCTCGCGGGTGGAGACGGCGATGTACTTGGCTGCCGAACCGAAACCCGGGCAGCAATCGGTCATCGCCAGATCGTTGTCGACGGTCTTCGGTATTCCGATGCAGATGATGGGATACCCCATCTGCACTCCGATTTCCGACACCTTGTGTGCGGTATCCATGGAATCGTTGCCGCCGTTGTAGAAGAAATAGCCGATGTCGTGGGCGCGAAACACCTCGATCAGGCGCTCGTACTGGACACGGTTCTTGTCGATTCCCGCCAGTTTGTAGCGCGCCGACCCGAACGCGCCGCCCGGCGTGTGGCGCAAGGCGCTGATCGCCGCCCGGCTCTCCTTGCTGGTGTCGATCATATCCTCGGTCAATGCGCCGATGATCCCGTGCCGGCCCGCATAGACCTTGCCGATCTTGTCGCGGTGCTTGCGCGCCGTTTCGATCAAACCGCAGGCGGATGCATTGATGACGGCGGACACTCCGCCGGATTGTGCATAGAAGGCGTTCTTCAAGGTTGGGCGCTGCATGATTGGTTATTCGGCGTACCGCGGTACACAAGCCGCGCAGGATAGCCGATCGGCGTGGCCTAGGCACTCCTTGGAACGCGGGTTTGACGATGGCTTCGGCCAAAGGTACGGTAGCGCGCTTTTGCCACTATTGGGAAATCATGCGAATAGTCCTGTTGGGCGCGCCGGGCTCCGGAAAGGGAACGCAGTCGCAGTTGCTGGTGCAGGCTCATGGCATCCCGCAAGTATCGACCGGCGATCTGCTGCGTGAGGCGGTGGCCAAGAGGACCGAGCTGGGGCTGCGCGCCAAGGCCGCCATGGACGCGGGGAAGCTGGTCGACGATGCCACCGTACTCGGCATGATCCGCGAGCGGCTGGCGCAGCCCGATGCCCTCAAGGGCTTCATTCTCGATGGGTTCCCGCGCAACATCGCGCAGGCGCAGGCCTTGGAAAAACTGCTCCTGGAGCTGGCTCAGCCGCTCGATGCGGTGGTGCTCATGAACCTGGACATGAGCATTCTGTTCAAGCGGCTCACGGGACGCAGAATCTGCCAGGACTGCGGCCGCGTGTTCAACGTGTACACCACGCCGCCCGGCGCTCTGCCGCACTGCGAGAAGTGCGGCGACATGCCGAGCCTGATGCAAAGGCCGGACGACAAGGAAGAGGTGATCGGCAAGCGCCTGGAAGTCTTCGAGGCGCAAACCAAGCCGCTCATCAAGTATTACGAGGCGGCGGGCCTGCTGCGCGTTGTGGACGCGGACGCCGATATGGAGACGGTCTTCAAGAGCATTCAGCGCGCGGTACTCGGCGCCTAACCGGCCGCCTCGAGCAGTTTCTCGCCGATCTCCTTCAGCCGCCAGCCGCTGAGGGCCTGCGAATCGCGCTCACCCATTGCGAGCGCCTTGATTTCCCCGCGCGGCGCGAGAATTTCGGCGCTGACCCTAAGTTCGGCCGCGCGTGCATCGACCACACGGGAGAGCCGTTCGATCAGCGCCTTTTGCTCCGGGGTGGGGCGCGAACCTTCAGCCGGCTGCCGGTCCGCCGCCAGCGGCCCGGCGTCCGCGCGCAGCGCCTCGAGCAGGCTGTCGGCGATCGCATCGTTCAGGTTCGCAGGCAGCGAGGGCACCGCCCCGAGCGCCGCGCGAGTCGCGGGATTGAGCTCCGCGAGCTTGAACAGCGCCACATCGGAGATGATCCAGCCGCGCGGCAGATCGCGCTCGCGCGCCAGTTTTTCGCGCCACACCGCGAGCACCCTGGCGCGTGCCCGCGGCGCCGGCGGCAGCTGGTGCAGCCCGCGCAGCCGCTTCCAAGCCTGCTGCGGATCGGGTTCGTAGAGCCTCGCATCCTCGAGCGCCGAACAATCCTGCAACACCCATTCTTCGCGCCCGAGCGCGCGCAGCCGCTCGCTCAAGCGGTGGGCGAGTTCGGCCAGATACAGCACGTCGTCGGCCGCATATTCCAGCTGTGCGGGCGTCAGCGGGCGCTTCGACCAGTCGGTTCGGGTCTGGCCCTTGGGCAAAGTCACATCCAGCAGCGTCTTGACCAATTCCGCATAGCCTATCTGGGGCTTCAATCCGATGCATCCGGCGGCGATCTGCGTGTCGAATACCGGCGAAATCACGCGCTTGACGCTGAGATGAAGCGCCTCGAGGTCCTGCCGCGCGGAGTGCATGACTTTACGCGATACTGCGGAGGTGAGTGCGGGTACCAGCGGCTCGAGGCCGCCGACCCGCAGCGTGTCCACGCACCAGACGTCATCACCGGCCGCCAATTGCAGCAGGCACAGCTTTGGAAAGAAGGTGCGTTCTCGCAGGAATTCGGTATCGACGCCGATCGATGGATGCGATTCGAGGGCGCGCGCGAGCGGCGGCAATTCCTCGCATCGATCGATCCAAATCGCGTCGGGCATGGCATTGATCCACGTGTACAATTTGACGATTCATTATGACCTAATCGAACGATGCTGCGACTTGCAAAGGCATTCTGGGAAATCGCCATCTGGCGCAAATCGCCGGCGCAGCTGCCTGCATCGGTATTTTTGCTGTGCCTGGTGGCCGGCGCCGTCGCGCTCCTCGAGGTGCTTGGGGCGCTGCTGCCGCCCAGTTCCAGCGACGCGATTCTCATCCGCGTGGTGCTGAGCGTGGGGCTGCCGGTGCTGTTCGCCTGGGCGGTGTTGGCCGCTGCACGCCGGCGCCAGCGCTTCCTGCAGACCTGTACCGCGCTGCTCGGCGTTGCGGTGCTTGCACAGCTGGTGCTGTACCCGCTGGGCTCGCTGCTGAGCTTCATCGGCACCGACCGCCCGGCCTCGATACCCCTGGGTGTGCTGCTGTTCGCCGGACTCATCTGGTACCTGCTCGCCTGCGCCAACATCTGGCGCGCCGCACTCGATTCGGGGCTGGGGCTGGGCGCAGCGATCAGCGTCGGCTACCTGTTGCTGTCGATGGCCTTGGAGCAGCAGCTGCTGTCGGAATAGCGATGCACGTGCACATTCTGGGAATTGCCGGGACCTTCATGGGAGGAGTGGCGGCGATCGCCAAGGCGGCGGGATTTCGCGTGACCGGCGCGGATCTCAACGTGTATCCGCCGATGAGCACGCAACTGAGCGCGCTGGGCATCGAGTTCATCGAGGGCTACGGCGCCGAACAGCTGGATTTGCGCCCCGATATCGTGGTGGTGGGCAATGCGTTGAGCCGCGGCAGTCCGGTCATCGAAGCGATGCTCGATCGCGGCATGGCGTACACCTCCGGCCCGCAGTGGCTGGCCGAGCAGGTGCTTCGCAACAGGCATGTGCTCGCGGTGGCGGGCACTCACGGCAAGACCACGACCGCAAGCATGCTCGCGTGGATCTTGGAGCATGCCGGCTTCGAGCCGGGCTTCCTCATAGGGGGCGTGCCGAGCAATTTCGATTCGACGGCTCGACTCGGCGCCGCATCTCGCGGCGCGGCGGCGCTCTTCGTCATCGAGGCGGACGAGTACGACACGGCATTCTTCGACAAGCGCGCCAAATTCGTCCACTACCGGCCGCGCACGCTGATCCTGAACAATCTGGAATACGATCACGCCGACATATATCCGGACGTTGCGGCGATTCGCCGGCAATTCAATCAGCTGCTGCGCACCGTGCCGGCCGCCGGCCGTATCGTGCTGAACGGCGAGGACGGCGAACTCGCGGCCACACTGGCGGAGGGCTGTTGGACGCCGCGCGAGGCATTCAGCCTCCGGCACGCCGACGCCGAATGGAGCGCCTCGCCCGTGCCCGAGTCGGCGTGGGGAGAATTCACCGTGCTGCGGCAGCGCATTGAGGTGGCGCGGGTGCGCTGGTCCCTGCTCGGCGAGCACAATGTCATGAATGCGCTCGCGGCGGTCGCGGCGGCCAATCACGTCGGGGTGCCGCCGCAGCGCGCGGCCGAGGCCTTGAGCGAATTTCGCGGAGTCAAGCGCCGCATGGAAATTCGCGGCGTGGCCGGCGGCGTCACGGTGTATGACGATTTCGCGCATCATCCGACGGCGATCGAGACCACGCTCAAGGGCCTGCGCGCGCGCCTGCCGGATGTGCGAATCGTCGCCGTGGTCGAACCGCGCTCCAACACCATGAAGCTCGGCGTGCATCGCGATCAGCTGGCGCCCGCGCTCGCGCCGGCCGACCGCACATGGTTCTTGAATGCGCCGCAGCTCGGTTGGGACCTGCCCGCAGCGGTCGCTGCGCTTGGGCCGCGAGTGCGCTTCGCGAGCACGGTGGATGCGCTGGTCAAGGGATTGGCCGAAGACAGCCGCCCGGGCGACCATGTGCTGGTGATGAGCAACGGCGGCTTCGGCGGGCTGCACGACAAGCTGCTCGCCGAACTGCGCGCACGGGAAGCGTGATGAACTCGATCGCGCTGTTCCCGCTGAACATCGTGCTGTTCCCCGACGGTCCGCTGCCGCTGCGGATCTTCGAAACCCGCTACATCGACATGGTTCGCCGCTGCATGCGCGAGGGCCGGGGCTTCGGCGTGGTGCTGATCCGCGAAGGCCGGGAAGTGGGTGGCGCGCAGACCGATATCTACGGCGTGGGCACCATGGCCGAGATCACCGACTTCCATCAGCTCGAGGACGGCCTGCTCGGGCTTTCCTGCGTGGGGCGGCAGCGCTTCCGCATCCGTGCCCGCAGCCGGCAGCCGGACGGCCTGCACCTCGCCGAGGTGCAGTGGCTGGACGCTGAACCCACCGTGCAGGTGCCGGCGCGTCATGCGCGCTTGGCGGAGCTGCTGCACACGGTGCTGCCCCAACTCGGCGAGGTGTACACCGATATCCCCATGCGGCTCGACGATGCCGCATGGGTCGGCCACCGCCTGGCGGAAATCCTGCCGATCCCGCTCCCCGACAAGCAGAGTTATCTGGAAATCGACGACCCCATCCGGCGCCTGGACGAGCTCGCACCGCTGGCATAGGGCACCCAGGCGCGTCGCATCGACCACAGCGCCAAGCCGATGGCGGCGGCCCAGGGCAGCAGCCAGTATCCCAGCAAACCGTCGAATCGGCCGACCCACACGGAATTGGCCGCCGCAGCACCGGGGGCGGTGCTCAGTTGAATCACTCGCAGCACCACCACCCAGCCGGCGTGCAGCCCGACCGCCACCGCAATATTGCCGGTCAGCACGCGCGTCAGACTCAACAGCAGACCAACCGCCAGCCACGCGAAGAACGAATCGATCACCAGGGCGGGATGACCTAAGGGCGCGAACGAGCGCAGCAACAGGTCGAAGCCGCTGCCATAGCCCAGCTGCTCCGGCGGAATGCTGGCTTTGGCGTAAAAATGCAGAATCGCGAACAACGGCGCGGTGAGCAGGGCGGCGCTCCAGGGAGAGGATTCGCGCGCAATCGCCGTGTGCATGGCGCCTCGAAACACCGTCTCCTCGATCAGCGCGACGCCGACTCCCGACGCCAAACCGGCGAGGAACAGGTGCGACAGATTCGCGGCGGAGGCGAACGAGGCCGGATCCGTCACGACGCGCAGCCCGGCCGTCAGCAGGAAACCCGCACCCACGCCCGCGGTGGCGATGCCGACCACACCCCATGCCAGCGACACCCGCAGGAACCGGCGCCAGCCGAGGCCGAACCCGCAGTCGCGTTTGTTGTTGACCTGGAGATGGCGGCACAGCCACCACAGCTCGAGCGCGAGCACCAGCATGGCGATGCGGCCCGACACGCGGTGAAACGGCCACGGCCCGAGGTGCGACGCCAGCTCGAACGCGGGATAGGCGATGCTCGCGCCGATCAGGCCCGCCGCGAGCAGCGCGGCGAGCAGCCAAGCGAATGCCCGCATCTTCTGCCGCCCTTACGCGGAGTGCAGGCTGGCGAAGGTCTTCGCCGCCGCCGCAATCGTCGCGTCGATGTCGGCGGCCGAGTGGGCCGCCGACAGGAATCCCGCTTCATACGCCGACGGCGCAAAGTACACGCCTTCCTCGAGCATACGGTGAAAGAAGCGCTTGAAGCGCTCGATATCGCAGCCCATCACTTTGGCGAACGTGTCGACGGTGCGTTCGCCGGTGAAGAAGAACCCGAACATGCCGCACACGTGGTTGGTGGCCAGCGCAATCCCGGCGCTCGCGGCCGCCCCGGCGAGGCGCCGTACCAGTACATCGGTCATCGCATTGAGCCGCTCATGAAAGCCGGGAGCCGCGACGAGTTCCAGCGTGGCGAGGCCGGCCATCATCGCCACCGGGTTGCCCGACAAGGTGCCCGCCTGGTAGATCGGGCCCAACGGCGCGAGCTGCTCCATGACGTCGCGCCGGCCGCCGAAGGCGCCCACCGGCATGCCGCCGCCGATGATCTTGCCGAGCGTCGTGAGATCCGGGCGCACGCCGTACAACTGTTGCGCACCGCCCAGGGCGACGCGAAAGCCCGTCATGACCTCATCGAAGATCAGCAGTGCGCCGGCGCGATCGCATTCCTCGCGCAGCGTCTCAAGGAAGCCGCGGGCGGGCGGTACGCAGTTCATGTTGCCGGCGATGGGTTCGACGATGATACAGGCGATCTCGCCGCCGATTTGACGGAAAGCCTCGCGCACCTGCGCCGCGTCGTTGTAGTTCAGGGTCACGGTGTGGGCGGCGAGGGCGCGCGGCACACCCGGAGAGGTGGGCACTCCGAAGGTCAGGGCGCCGGATCCGGCCTTGATCAGCAGCGAATCGGAGTGGCCGTGGTAGCAGCCCTCGAATTTCACGATGGTATCCCGCCCCGTGAACCCGCGCGCCAGACGAATCGCACTCATCGTCGCCTCAGTCCCGGAACTCACGAAGCGCACCAATTCGATGGAGGGCATGAGCTCGATCACGCGCCGGGCGAGCTGCGTCTCGAGCTCCGTGGGGGCACCGAAGCTCAAACCGTCCGCGGCCGCCCTCTGCACGGCCGCAATTACCTGCGGGTGCGCGTGGCCCAGGATCATCGGCCCCCAGGAGCCGACG
This sequence comes from uncultured Gammaproteobacteria bacterium, assembly GCA_963837045.1. GTDB lineage: Bacteria > Pseudomonadota > Gammaproteobacteria > Steroidobacterales > Steroidobacteraceae > Bog-1198. Next base: position 62,685 of record CAWIMA010000007.1, on the reverse strand, counting down.
TAGTCGATGAAGCGCCGCCCGTCCGCGGCGGTCGTGTGAGCGCCGGCCGCCTTCTTGAAGAATATCGGCTCCCCGCCCACGCCGCGAAACGCGCGCACCGGCGAATTGACGCCCCCCGGAATGTATCGACAGGCCTCCTGATACAGGCTCACGACAGGTTTCTCCTCATGCCAGTGCTGCGGCCGGCAGGCTGAGCCGCACCTCCAGGCCGCCGCCGGCCCGGCTGCTCGCCCTCGCCCAGCCGCCGTGGGCTCTCATGACCTGGGACGTGATGGCCAATCCGATACCCTCGCCGCCGCTGTCGCGATCGCGGGATTCGGCCACGCGGTAAAACGGCTCGAATATGCGCTCCAAGTCGCCCTCCGGCACCCCGGGCCCCCGGTCGCGAATCACGATGGAAAGTCCCGAATCGCTGCGTTCGACGGTCACGTCCACAGGCGCACCGTGCGGACTATACCGCACCGCGTTGCGCAGCACGTTCTCGACGGCGCTGCGCAGCAGATCACGATTGGCATGCAGCGTGCAATTTGCCGCCCCGTTGAGCTGCACCGAACAGCCCTTGACGGCGCCTTCGAAATTCGCGTCGCGCACGACTTCCTCGATCACTTCACCGATGTCGAACTGCTCGCGCTCGAACGCCTTGTCGACGCCGTGCAGGCGCGCAAGCTTCAACACCTGGCTGATCAGGCCGTCGAGACGCTCGATTTCCCGCTCCAATCGATCCAGCTGACGCTGCAGGTCGGCCGTCGGCTGCCGTGCGAGACCGAGCGCCACGCGCATGCGCGCGAGCGGCGAGCGCAATTCATGCGAGATGTCGCGCAGCAGTTGCGTGATGGCGCTGCGGTTGGAGCGCAGCTGGTCCGCCATCGCGTCGAAATCCCTGGCGAGCACCGCGAGCTCATCCTTGCGGCCCTCGAGACCCGCGCTCACCCGCACGTCCAGATTTTCGGTGGCAAGCGCGCGCGCGCCCGCCTGGAGGCGGCGGATGGGCGCGCTCAAATGCTGCGCCAGCCACCAGCTCGCGAAGGCGCTGACGCCCAGCGCAATGCACAGAATGGTCAGCGAAATACCCGGCAGGCTCAAGGCGCCGAAAATGCTCGGGCGCCGCGGCACGAGCAGCACCGTGTAGGTCGAACCATCCGGACCGACGATCTGCGGAGCGGTGCGTTGCGGACGAAAATTGCCGGGCGGCGGCCTTCCCTTGGACGGCGCGCCGCCCGGCGGTCCGGCTTCCGTCGGCTCGGTCCCCGGCGGTCCGAACGCCGCCGTTGACTCGCGGTTGATGAACTCCAGGCGCCGCGCGGCGCTGTCCGAGAGGCGACGGCCGAGAATGTCCCGGCCGTCCGGCCCGATGATGAACAAATCGCGGTCGGGGATCGGATGCTCGTTGGCCTGCAGCCATTTCCTGAGCGCCGAGATCCCGCCCGTCGCCAGCACCTCGGACGCCTGGATCGCCACGTTGGGCCGGCGCAGGTACTCGGGCGATTCGTATTCGCGCGCGGCCACGCTGAAGGTGATTCCGATGCTGCCGCCGACGATGAGCGCCATGGCGATCCAGAAGAGCACGAAAATCCGCAGGAACAGACTATGCATGCGCCCAGGTGAGCGTGTAGCCCGATCCGCGCACGTTCTTGATTTGCGGATTCCTGCCCGCATCGAGCTCGAGCTTGCGGCGCAAATTGCTGATGTGGGTATCGATGCTTCGATCGTAGGGTACGAGCTTGCGGCCCAGGGACTGCTCGGTCAGCGCCTCGCGCGAGATCACCTGTCCAGCCGATCGCATGAGCAGCTCGAGCACGCGGAATTCCGCGCCGGTCAGAGCGACCGGCCGGTCGGCAACGTGCACTTGGCGCATTCCCGTATTGAGGACGATCGGCCCGACGGTGAGCTCCTCCGGCGCCGAGCCGCGCACCGAACGATTGCTGGCGCGGCGCAAAATCGCACGAATCCGCGCCACCAATTCGCGCGGATTGAACGGCTTGCTCAGATAATCGTCGGCGCCCAATTCCAGACCGACGATGCGATCGACGTCGTCACCGCGTGCGGTGAGCATGAGGATCGGCGTACGGTACGAGGCGCCGAGCTTGCGCAGCACGTCGAATCCGCCGACGCTCGGCAGCATCACGTCCAAGATCAGGATCTCGAAATCGCTTGCGTGCAGCTCGGCGAGCGCATCGCTGCCGTCGTGCACGCTCTTCACTTCGAAGTGCTCGGCGTTCAGATACTCGGTGAGCATCTGACACAGCTCCCGATCGTCGTCCACGAGAAGCACCCGCGCCTCGCGCGGGGCGGAGGAATCCGAGGCGGGTTGATCGATCGCGTTCGTCATGGGCTTGCGCTACTTTGGCAGAGTTTTGGGCGTTCGACTGCATCCGTTCATGAATTGACATTTCTTGACAGAATGGCTGCCGGAACACGCGATGCGCAAGCCGGCGAGCGCCGACAATTCTTTGCATGATGCCCACGGAAAATTGCGTCAACGCGGGATTGCGCGCAGCCGTTTCACCGTAGACTACCCATCACCGTCAAGCCCAGGAGAAGCAGCCGCCATGATCACGCTACGACATATTGTTCCCGCCCTTTGCATCGCCACCTCGCTTTCGGGTGTGGCCGTCTACGCGCAGAGCGCTGCGCAGACCACGCCCGAAGCCGCCACCGCCGGCCCTCGCTACTGGCATCACGGAGAAGGCGGTTTGGGACCGATGGGATTCGTGCTGCACAAGCTGAATCTGACGCCCGATCAGAAGACCCAGATCAAGGCGATCTTCGCCGGCCAGAAGAGCCAGTTCGAAGCGCTGCGCGCGAGCGCGAAGTCGAATCGGCAGGCTCTGGCCACCACGGCGCCGACCGATCCGGGCTATCCGGCGCTCATCGAGAGCGCGAAGTCCAATGCGGCGACGCGCATCACCCTCGCGAGCCAAATCTGGACCCAGATCTATGGAAGCGTGCTGACGAAGGAGCAGCAGGCTCAGATCCCCGCCATCGTCGCGGCCGCCCAAGCGGCGCGCGCGTCCAAGGAGGCCGCCTGGAAGTCCCAGCATCCGCAGTCTTGATGAGAGCTCTGTCGGTCGCGGCGCCGATCAGCGCCGCGGCCACGGAGATCACTCAGACAGGCTAGGAGCCTGTCTGAGTGATCCGCGTGAGCCGCGTTGGCTGGGAGAGCGAGCGGATGCCAGGCGCGCGGCGCAGGACGTAGTGAGCGCTACGACCAAGCCGCGCAACGCCGCAGACGCCGCTCTCCCAGCCAACCCTTCGGGACCGGGCAGATTTCGCTTCATCCGTCGTTGTCGCCTCCTTATTGGGTGTTGACCCAACCGCGTCGGCTCCGCCTCGGCTGAAGCGAAATCTGCCACGGTCGCGGCCACGGGGATCACTCAGACAGGCTCCTAACGTTGGGCGGCGGAGATGCCGTCCTTTTTGAGCAGATCGATGACGCTGCCGCGACCGACCAGATGCCCGTTGCCGACGATGACGAGATAGTTCTTGTCCTCGTTGAGCAGCGATTCGATTCGCGCGATCCATTTGCGGTTGCGGCCGACGAGAAGCGATTGATAGAGAGCCGGATCGCGCCCCACCTCGGTCTTCAATTCGGACTCGAACCAGATGGTGTCGCCGCGCTGCCAGGCACGCACCATGTCATCGACTTGCTTGGGCAGATCGTGAGCCTGCTCGAGGCTCGACACCAGATAATTCGCCTGCTCGTCCATCGACAATCCTTCGAACAGCGCTATCTGGTCGTGCAGCGTCTCGAGGCCGGCGACCGCTTTGCCGTCCGTGCGCGCGCGCTCCAGGAAATACATCTCCACACCCGATTGCGCGTCGAAACCCAGCTGCGCCAGCTGCAGCTGGGAGATCGCTTCGGCGGCGAACCACGGCGCGAACTGGTCGAACGTCGACAGATCGAACCCCACGTCGCGGGCGAGACTCTGCGCGCGCGAGTAGCGGGCTTGGCCCATGATTTCAGGCAGACTCTTCCCATCGGCGAGCATGGCGCTCGCCAGCATCTCTGATTGCATTTGGGCCATGTCCAATTCCTCGAGATTGACCTCCATCAGCAGCGAATTTGCGTTGCGGTAGGCGTCGAGCACCGCGGGCGCGAGCGGATAATCGCTGGCGCGCAGCACATGGATCGAGCCGAGCAGATAGACGGTGTTGTGCTTGCCGTGCAGTTCCCAGAGCGAATGCAGCGCAGTATCCGCGCGTACCGCGCCGCACAACGCCCAGCAGCACAGTGTGAGCAGGTAAAGTCGCGGGCTTGGGCGGAAACGGCGCACTTGAGTCGCGAGCTGCCCGCTTCAGCTTGCGGAAGCTGCCTGGCGCATGAGCAGCGATTCGACCCAGCGAACCTCGCTGTCGATGCGCCCGTCCCGATGCAGCTCGAACCGCCGATACGCGGGCGGCCGCGAATCGACGGCAAAGCGCTCGCTCTTCGGCAAGAACTGCGCGCAGGTCGAGGGGGTCCCAAACAGGCGCACCCCCGCGCGGTCGGCATCGTAGGTCTGATGCACGTGGCCCCATGCGATCGCCCGCACGTGAGAATGCGATTCGATGACGCGCCAGAAATCCTCGGCATTGGCCACACCGATGCCGTCGAGCCAGCGGCTGCCCGTATCGACCGGGTGATGATGCAGACAGACCATGGCGTGCGCAGAAGAGTTGGCCAGCGTGTCGTCGAGGCGCTCGAGCTCGCGCATCGTCAGCCGGCCGCCGACGTGTCCCGGGTCGTAGCTGTCGAGCATGATGAACTGCCAGCCCTCCGCGGCATGTGTTCCGCAATACTGGAACGGTGCTTCGGCAAGCTCGCGGCGCATGGCTTCGGGTTCGTCGTGATTGCCCGGGATGCAGAGCACCGGCTTGCGCAGGCCGCCGAAGATGCTGCGAAAGCGCAGATAGCCTGAAGGGTCGTCCTGCACGAGATCCCCCGTCACCAGCACCGCCGAGTAGTCCGGAACGCGCGCAAACGCGTCCTGGAGCACATGTCGCAAACTTGCGTCGGTTTCCACGCCCCGCAGCTTGCCGCTCGCGTTGCCGTACAGATGGGGATCGGTGATTTGTAGTATGTGCATATGGGAAATCGTAGCAAAGCGGTCGGCGCTCGACGGTGAACTGGGTCATGGCGGCGCCGCTTCGTCCGATACATAGACAGACTGCATTTGTGTGAACGCGTTCCCGCGAAAACGGGACCTGTGTCCCGATATTGCTGGCGAACAGCGCATCGGGGACAATAGCCGGCCCTCTCCTCCGGAAGAAGCCCGCCATGCCCACCCGCCGCGAACTCGCCAATGCCATTCGTGCCCTGTCCATGGACGCCGTTGAGAAGGCCCACTCGGGCCATCCGGGCGCTCCCATGGGCATGGCTGACATCGCTGAGGTTCTTTGGCGCGACGTGCTTAAGTTCAATCCGGGAAACCCCGGATGGTGGGATCGCGACCGTTTTGTACTCTCGAACGGCCATGCATCCATGCTGCTCTATTCGGTGCTGCACCTCACCGGCTATCCCTTACCGATGGACGAGCTGAGGAATTTTCGGCAGTTCGGATCCAAGACCGCGGGCCACCCGGAGCGCGAAGTGCACCTCGGTATTGAGACGACCACCGGGCCGCTCGGTCAAGGCCTTTCAAACGCGGTGGGCATGGCGCTCGCGGAGCGCTCGCTCGCCGCGACGTTCAATCGGCCGGGCCACACGATCATCGATCATCACACCTATGTGTTTCTCGGCGACGGCTGCCTGATGGAGGGCATCTCGCACGAAGCGTGCTCCTTCGCCGGGATGCAGAAGCTCGGCAAGCTGATCATGGTTTACGACGACAACGGCATTTCCATCGACGGCAAGGTTTCCGGCTGGTTCGCCGACAATACTCCCCAGCGCTTCGAGGCCTACGGCTGGCACGTGCTGCCCCACGTCGACGGCCACGACAGCGGGGCGATTTCCGCCGCGCTGGCCGCGGCGCGCGCTGTCACCGATCGCCCGTCGCTCATATGCGCCAAGACCGTGATCGGTTGGGGTGCTCCCAACAAGCAGGGCACCGCATCGATGCACGGCGAGCCGATGGGCGAAGAGGAAATCGCCGCTACCCGCGCGCACCTGGGTTGGACTTCGCCGCCGTTCGAAATCCCCGCCGATATTCGCGCCGCGTGGGACATGCGCGAAAAGGGTGCGCGCGCGGAGCAGGAATGGCGCGCGCGATATGCGGCATACCAGGCCGAATTTCCCGCGTTGGCCGCCGAATTAGAGCGGCGCATGGCGGGAGACCTGCCGAACGGCTTCGATGAGCTCGTGACCGCATACATCAAGCACACGCAGGCCGAAGGCAAGGCGCTCGCCACACGCCAGTCCTCGCAGGCGACGCTGAACTCGATCGGTCCCTCGCTGCCGGAATTGCTGGGAGGGTCGGCGGACCTCACGCCCTCGAACGGCACCTTGCGCAAGGATTCGACGACGCTCAACGCCGCCTCGCCCGCGGGCAATTATGTGCACTTCGGCGTACGCGAATTCGGCATGTCGGCGATTCTCAACGGCGTCACGGCGCACGGCGGCTTCATTCCGTACGGCGGCACGTTCCTGACCTTCTCCGACTATGCGCGCAACGCGGTGCGCATGTCGGCGCTCATGCGCTTGCGCGTGATCTTCGTCTATACGCACGATTCGATCGGACTGGGCGAGGATGGTCCGACGCACCAGCCGATCGAGCAAACGGCGAGCCTGCGCGAGATACCCCACATGGACGTATGGCGGCCCTGCGATGCGGTGGAGACCGCGGCAGCCTGGGCTGCCGCCATCGAGAATCGGGACGGACCCACGTGCCTGGTGCTGACGCGCCAGGCGGTCGTGCATCAGGCGCGCCATCCCGGCCAGGTCGCGGCGATCGAGCGCGGCGCGTACGTCCTGATCGATTCCGACGGGCCGCCGGAAGCCATCGTCATCGCCACCGGATCGGAGGTCGGCATCGCCGCCGATGCGGTGCGCACCGCGGCGGCCAAGGGCCGCAAGGTCCGCCTGGTCTCCATGCCGAGCAATACCACCTTCGACCGTCAGGACGAGGCGTATAAGAGGAGCGTATTGCCGTCCTCCGTGACGCGCCGAGTGGCGGTGGAGGCCGGCGCCCGCGAATCGTGGTGGCACTACGTCGGTCTGCAGGGGCAAATCGTCGGAATCGATGAATTCGGCGCGTCGGCGCCGGCGAAGGATTTATTCAAGCATTTCGGGTTCACACCCGAGCACGTGGTACAGGCTATCGACAAAGTGCTTGCGGCCTAAGTTCGAGTCAACGGGGAAGATTATGACAATCAAAGAAGGCATCAATGGATACGGGCGCATCGGCCGCAATGTTCTGCGCGCCGTACGAGGGCAAGCACGGCGGTGCGCCTGGTACGACAATGAATGGGGCTTTTCCAATCGTATGCTCGATACCGCTCTCGCTTGGACAAAGGCCGGCTGATCTTGGCGCAGCGTCGCCTGAGCATTGCCGGAGCGATCGGTACTCGACGGAGATGAAACATGAAAATCAATAGAATGACGAACCTGGACATGTCCGGAAAGCGGATGTTGATTCGCGAGGACCTGAATGTGCCCGTCAGCGACGGCGTGGTCACCAGCGATGCCAGAATTCGCGCGGCGTTGCCGACCATCCAGGCCGCTTCGGCGGCGAAGGCGCGGGTCATGCTCATGTCTCATCTGGGGCGCCCCGAGGAGGGCAAGTACGCCGAGGAATTCTCGCTCGCCCCGGTCGCCAAGCGGCTCACGCAGCTTTTGGGGGTGCCGGTGGCCCTCAAACGGGATTGGCTGAACGGCGTGGACGTCGCGCCGGGCGAGGTGGTCCTTCTCGAAAACGTACGCTTCAACAAGGGCGAAAAGAAGAACGCCGACGATCTCGCCAAGAAGATGGCGGCGCTCTGCGACATCTACGTCATGGACGCCTTCGGCACGGCGCACCGCGCCGAGGCGAGCACCCACGGCGTCGCGAAATACGCCCCCGTCGCCTGCGCAGGACCCTTGCTGGTCAGTGAATTGACGGCGCTGGAGATGGCGCTGGAAAAGCCGGCTCGGCCGCTGCTCGCCATCGTCGGCGGCTCCAAGGTGTCGACCAAGCTCACCGTGCTCGAGTCGCTGCTCGGGAAGGTGGATCAACTGGTGGTCGGCGGCGGAATAGCCAACACGTTCCTGGCCGCGCTCGGCTTCAATGTCGGCAAATCGCTGCACGAGCCGGACATGCTGGATATCTGCAAGCGGCTGCTCGAGCAGTCGCAGAAGCGCGGCATCGTCATTCCCATGCCCACCGACGTGGTGGTCGCTCGCGAGTTTTCCGCCAAGGCCGAGGCCGATGTGAAGCCGGTGGGCAGCGTGGCTTCCAACGAGATGATTCTCGACATCGGTCCGGATTCCGCCGAGCGCATCGGCGCGCTGATCGCCGCGGCCGGCACCATCCTCTGGAACGGCCCGGTCGGAGTGTTCGAGTTCGATCAATTCGGCGAAGGCACCCGCACCCTCGCCAATGCCATTGCCCGCAGCAAGGCGTTTTCGCTGGCCGGCGGCGGCGATACGCTGGCGGCCATCGAAAAATACGGCATAGAGGACAGCATTTCCTACATATCGACCGGCGGCGGTGCGTTCTTGGAATTCGTCGAAGGAAAGAAGCTGCCAGCGGTGGATATTCTCGAACAACGGGCAGCATGAGCTTCATTCAGCGCCGGACCAAGATCGTCGCGACTCTTGGTCCCGCCACGGATGATCCCAAAGTACTGCTCGACATGGTGCGCGCCGGCGTCGACGTGGTGCGGCTGAACTTTTCGCACGGCGCCCTCGCCGATCATGCCCGACGTCTCGATCTGGTGCGGGGGGCCGCGCAGCAAGCCGGCCGCTACGTGGGCGTGCTCGGCGACCTTCAGGGCCCCAAGATCCGCATCGACCGATTCGCGGAGGGCAAGGCGGATCTCGCCGACGGCGCCGAGTTCACGCTGGACGCGAGCCTCCCGGTCGACGCCGGCACCCGGCATGCGGTCGGCATTGCCTACAAGAAGCTGCCCTCGGACGTGTTCGTCGGCGACGTACTGCTGCTCAACGACGGCCAGATCAGCCTGCAGGTGCTCTGCATCGACGGCCCGCGGGTCAAGACCCGGGTGCTGGTCGGCGGCGAACTCGGCAACAACAAGGGCATCAATCGCCAGGGCGGGGGCCTGTCGGCCGGTGCGCTGACCGACAAGGACCGCGAGGACATTCGCGTCGCGGCGTCGCTCAAGATCGACTACCTGGCGGTTTCCTTCGCCCGCGATGCCGCCGACATGAACGAGGCGCGTACGCTGCTGCGTACGGCCGGCGGCCATGCGCTGGTGGTGGCCAAGATCGAACGCGCCGAGGCGATCAGGAATTTGGCCGATGTGGTCCGGGCAAGCGATGCGGTGATGGTGGCTCGGGGGGACCTCGGGGTGGAGATGGGCTACGCCGAGCTCGCGGGCCTGCAGAAGCAGATCATCCAGGAGGCGCGCCACCAGAATCGAGTGGTCATCACGGCGACGCAGATGATGGAATCGATGATCGTCAATACCATCCCGACCCGCGCCGAGGTATCGGATGTGGCCAATGCGGTGATGGACGGGAGCGATGCGGTGATGCTGTCGGCGGAAACGGCCGCTGGCAAGCATCCGGCCAAGGTGATCGAAGCCATGGCGCAGATCATCGAGGGCGCCGAAAAGTACCAGGGCGCGCACGTGCGCATCCGCCAGCGCAATCCCGGCAACTTCGACCGCCCCAACGAGGCGATCTCCGCCGCGGTGATGTACACCGCGAATCACATGCACGTGAAGGCCATCGTCGCGCTCACAGAGTCCGGCGAAACCGCGCTGTGGATGTCGCGGGTTCGCTCGGACATCCCGATTTACGCATTTACGCGCCGGGAGGAGACCCGTTGCCGGGTGACGCTGTACCGCGGCGTGTATCCGGTCGCCTACGATGTCGCGGATACGGATCGCGAAGTGTTCTATTACTCGATTTTCCGCCTGCTTCTGGACCTGAAACTGGTGAGGGAGGGAGACCTGATCATTCTCACCAAGGGCGAGCTCAGCGGCGTCGCCGGCGGCACCAATTCAATGCAAATCCTGCAAGTCGCCCGAAAGTAGCCGCAGCCGTGCAAACGCAATTTCGCGGAACCGACCGGTACATAGCCACCGAAGAATTGATGGCGGCGGTGAACGCGGCGATGGTGCTGTCGCGGCCGCTGCTGATCAAGGGCGAGCCCGGTACCGGCAAGACGCTGCTCGCGGCGGAAATCGCCCGCTCGCTCTCGAAGCCGCTGTACGAGTGGCACATCAAGTCGACCACCAAGGCGCAGCAGGGCTTGTACGAATACGACGCGGTGTCGCGCCTGCGCGATTCGCAGCTCGGCGATCCCAAGGTCAAGGACATCCGCAATTACATAGTAAAGGGCAATCTGTGGGAAGCCTTCGATTGCGAGGTGCAGCCGGTTCTGCTCATCGACGAGATCGACAAGGCGGACATCGAATTTCCCAACGATCTGCTGCGCGAGCTGGATCGCATGGAGTTCTACGTCTATGAGACGCGCGAGACGGTGTACGCGAGGCACCGCCCTGTCATCGTGATCACCAGCAACAACGAGAAGGAGCTGCCGGACGCCTTTCTGCGGCGCTGCTTCTTCCACTACATCCGCTTTCCCGACGAAGCGACGATGACGCAGATCGTCGATGTGCATTTCCCGGGTCTGAAGCGCGACCTGCTGCGCGAGGCGCTGACCACTTTTTTCAAGATCCGCGAGGCGCCGGGCTTGAAAAAAAAGCCGACCACCTCGGAACTGCTCGATTGGATCAAGCTGCTGGTGGCCGAGGACATCCCGCCCGAGGCGCTGCGCAGCGACGACGCGAAGAAGCTCATTCCACCGCTGTACGGCGCGCTGCTGAAGAACGAGCAGGACGTGCACCTGTTCGAACAGCTGCTCTTCCTCAACCGCCGGAATGCTCGTTAGGTTCTTTTTTCTGCTGCGCGCCGCCGGCGTGCCTGTGGCGATCACGGAATTTCTGACGCTGCTAGAGGCGCTCAAGCGGGGCTTGAGCGGCGCGAGCGCCGAGCGCTTTTACTATCTGGCGCGCACGTGCTTGGTCAAGGACGAGCGCCACTACGATCGGTTCGACCGGGCATTCGCGGCGCATTTCAAGGGCGCCGAGGACCTGTTCGCGCTGCTCTCGCGCGAGCTGCCGGCCGAGTGGCTCGAGAAAATGGCCGAACGGAATTTGACGGACGCCGAAAAAGCGGAAATCAAGGCCCTGGGTGGATGGAATGCATTGATGGAGGCGCTGAAGAAACGTCTCGAAGAGCAGCGAGGCAGGCATCAGGGCGGCGGCAAATGGATCGGTACGGCCGGCACTTCACCTTTCGGCGCCTACGGCTACAACCCGGAAGGCGTGCGCATCGGCCAGGAGCGATCCCGCAATCGCAGCGCCGTCAAGGTCTGGGACAGGCGCGAATTCGCCAATTTGGACGATACGGTGGAGCTCGGCACGCGCAACATGAAGCTGGCGCTGCGCCGGCTGCGGCGCTTCGCACGGCGCGGCGCGCCGACGGAACTCGCCCTGGCCGACACCATCGACGCGACGGCCCGCTCCGGCGGGCTGCTCGACCTCAAGATGGTGCCGGAGCGCCACAACGTGGTGAAGGTCCTGCTGCTGCTCGACGTCGGCGGCTCGATGGACGATCACGTCAGGACCTGCGAGGAGCTGTTCTCCGCCGCCCGCAGCGAATTCAAGCATCTCGAGCACTTTTATTTTCACAATTTCACCTACGAAGCGCTGTGGCGCGACAACCGGCGCCGCTTCAACGAACACATCGGCACCGTCGATGTGATGCGCACCTATGCCTCGGACTACAAGCTCATACTGGTGGGCGATGCGACCATGAGCCCGTATGAGATCACCTATGCGGGCGGCAGCGTCGAGCATTGGAATCCCGAGCCCGGCAGCGTGTGGCTGCAGCGCCTGATGAAGGCCTACCCGAAATTCGTCTGGATCAATCCGCAGCCCCAGGCGCGTTGGCGGCAGAGTCCCTCGATCGCGCTCGTGCGCGAGCTGACGGAGGGGCGCATGTACCCGCTGACGCTGTCCGGACTCGACGACGCCATCGAGGCGCTGAGCTAGGAGCCTGTCTGAGTAATCCCCGTGGCCTTACCTAAGGCTGATTTCGCTTCAGCCGAGGCGGCTCCCCGGGGCGAGCCGTGACGCAGTCCCACAAAAGCGCCCGCGGCCGGTGCCATACTGGGACATGCTTGACGAGGCGCCGGAGCGGGGCTTGGTATTGACGGGCGGCGGCGCGCGCGCCGCCTATCAGGTCGGTGTACTCAAGGGCATCGCGGAGTTGCTGCAGCGCGGCGCCCGCTGCCCGTTTCAGATCGTGACCGGGACCTCCGCCGGTGCGGTGAGCGCCATCGCGCTCGCCTCGGATCCGGCGCATTTCAGGCATGCGGTGTTCTCCATCGAGCGGGTGTGGCGCGATTTTCGCGTGCACCAGGTAATCAAAGCCGATGCCGTGAGCGTGCTCAGGTCGGGATTGCACTGGATTCTGGCGATGCTCACCGGGGGCTGGCTGGTGCACCCGCCGGCGGCACTGTTCGACAACACCCCGCTCCGGGAGCTGCTGCGGACGAATCTGAATTTCGACCGCATTCCGCGCGGTCTTTACAAGAAGCATCTGCACGCCATCGGCATCTGCGCCACCAGCTATGCCGACGCCGATTCGGTCACCTTTTACGCGTGCTCATCGGGGATCGAGCCGTGGACGCGGGCCTCACGCAAGGGCGCGCGGGTGCAGCTGACCCTGCAGCACTTGATGGCGAGCCTGGCAATGCCGTTTCTGTTCCGGCCAATTCCGCTGCAGGGGCAGTATTACGGCGATGGATCCATGCGCCAGACCTCGCCGTTGAGCCCGGCCATACACCTGGGCGCGAACCGCCTTTTGGTGATCGGCGTGGGCGACCCCGCGGTGGCCGGTCTCGGCATGCGCGATCCGAACGCCGAGCCGAGCTTCGGGCAGCTGTTCGGCTTCATGCTCGATTCGCTGTTCATGGATCAACTGCGTTCGGATCTGGAGCGCATCAATCGCTACAACGAGGATCCCAGGGTGCGCCGGATCGATTGCCTCGTGCTCACTCCGTCGCAGGATTTGAGCGAAATCGCGCGGCGGCACCGCCGCGAGCTGCCGCCCAGCTTGCGCGTGCTGCTGCGCACGATGGGAGCCAACAACAGCGCGGGCACTCAACTGCTGAGCTACCTGCTGTTCGAGCGCGGCTACACGCGCGAGCTCATTGCGCTCGGACAAAGCGACGCGCGCGCCCGCGCCGAGGAGATCCGCTCGTTCCTCGGGCAGCAAGAGGTCACGTTTTCTGCAGCGAGTCGTGCCGGGTGAGAACCTGCGGGTAGGTCTTGCGAAAGTGCTCGGCCAGCTGCTCGGCGATGTACACGGAGCGATGCTGACCGCCGGTGCAGCCGACCGCGATGGTCAGATAGCTGCGGTTGGCGGCCGCAAATTCGGCGATGCGGTCGCTCAAGAATTCCGCCAGCGCCGCGATCATCGTGCGCACGCTCGGCTCGCCGGCCAGATACTCGATCACCGCGGGGTCGCACCCGCTCAGATGGCGCAATTGCGGCTCCCAGTAGGGATTCGGCAGGCTGCGGACATCGAAGACGAAATCCGCGTCGCCGGGGATCCCGTGCTTGTAGCCGAACGACTCGAACATCAGCGCGAGCCGCCCGTCGCGCCTGCGATCGATGCGCTCGCGAATGCGCTCGCGCAGCGCGTGCACGCCCATCGCCGAGGTGTCGATCACCAGATCCGCCGCGATCGTGATCGGCTCGAGCAGTTTGCGCTCCGAGGCTATGGCCTCGCGCAGGCTCACCTGCGCGGATACCAGCGGATGTTTGCGGCGGGTCTCTGCGTAGCGCTTCAGCAGCACCTCGTCGCTCGCGTGCAGGTACAGCACCTCGCAGCCGATGCCGCTGCGGCGCAGTTCGTCGACCAGCGCCGGAATGGTCTCTATCTCGTTGGGCCGATTGCGCGCATCGAGCCCCACGGCGGTCCTGGGATAGACCTCATCGGTGCCGCGGACCGTGTGGGATATGAAGGGCTTGAGCAGCGCCGCCGGAATGTTGTCCACACAATAAAAGTCGATGTCCTCGAGCAGGTGCAAGGCCACGCTCTTGCCTGAGCCGGACAAGCCGCTGACGATGATGAGACGCATGCGGCCGGTTCAATGGAAGGCGGTCTTCACGGCGACGAGCGGGCCTTGATCACTTCGTCGGCGTGATGGTCGGAAGCCTTTTCTTTGTGTTTTTTGACGCAGCGGTCCAGCTTGTCCGTGAGCGCGTCGATCGCTGCGTACATGTCGGCGTCGGTCGCGTCCGCATAGATCTTGTTGCCTCGAAGCATGAGGGTGGCTTCAGCCTTGTGGCGGAGCTTTTCCACCGTGAGCACGCAGTGCACGTCGATCAATTGCTCGAAATGTCTGGAAATGCGTTCGAATTTTTTCAAGACATATCCGCGAAGCGCGGGCGTGACTTCCACATGATGTCCGCTGAGATCGAGCTGCATGAGGTTCCTCCTTCACTTAAGGCGCTTTTCTACGACGCTCGGGCGGCAGCACGCTTCCGTTCGTTGGACGGGGCGATCTGCATACCCTCGCGATATTTGGCAACCGTGCGCCTGGCAACCGGTATGCCCTCCTGCGACAGAATCTCCGCGAGCTTGCTGTCGCTCCACGGATTTTCCGGATTTTCCTGAGAAATCAGCTTCCTCATCTTCGCGCGGATCGCGGTGGACGACATTTCCGTGCCGTCCGCGGCCGCGACGTGGCTCGAGAAAAAGTAGCGGAATTCGAACACGCCGCGCGGCGTGTGCATGTACTTGGCGGTGGTCACGCGCGAAATCGTCGACTCGTGCATCTCGACCGCCTCGGCCACGTCCTTGAGGATCAGCGGCTCCATCGCCTCCTCGCCGAGCTCGAAAAAGCTGGTCTGGCGCTGCACGATGCAGCGCGCCACCTTGACCAGCGTTTCGTTGCGTATTTCCAGGCTGCGCATCAGCCAGCGCGCCTCCTGCAGCTGGCTGCGCAGCATGGCATGATCGGGCGCGCGCGAAATCAGGTTCGCATAGCTCTGATTGACGCGCACTCGCGGCACGGTCGCCTGGTTGATCTCGACGGTCCAGCCGTGATCGGTGCGGCGCACGAAGACATCGGGAATGACGTACTCGGCCTGGGCCGGGTTCACCGCGGCGCCGGGGCGCGGATGGCACGAGCGCACCAGCGCGAGCGCCATTTCCAAATCGCTCTCGCTGCAGCGCAGCTGGCGGCGCAGCAGCACGAGCTGCTGGCCGGCCACCAGATCGAGATGCTCGAGCGCCACCCGGATCGCGATGTCGCGCGCCGGGGTGTCGGGATGCAGCTGGCGCAGCTGCAGGGCAATGCACTCGCCCAAGTTGCGCGCGCCGACTCCGGCCGGCTCGAGCGACTGCACCGCCGCCAGCACGCGTTCCACATCCTCCGTGCTGGCCTCGATTTCCGGCCTGAGACTCAAGCGCACGTCTTCCAAATCGTCCGTCAAATAGCCGTCGTCGGTGATTGCATCGGTGATCACCCGTGCGATCGCGAGGTCGATGGGCGACAGCTTCGCGAGCTCCAGCTGCTCGATGAGCTGTTCCTGCAGCGTTTGACCGTGCTGATCGCTGAAATCGCTGCTGCGGTCCTCATCGCCCGACCAGGGGGCGTCGGATGGTCCGCTGGTGTGCTCGCCCCAGGCCTCGTCCGCGATCTCCACCTCGGGCTCTTCTCGCTGATCTGCCGGGGTGGTGTTGCCGTCGAGCTCCGCGTACTTCTCGTCGGCCGGCGCCTCCTCGCGTTCGCGCAGCGTATCCGGCGGCGCGTCGAGCGCAAGTTCGTCCTCCGCCTCGAGCATCACGTTGGTCTCGAGGGTCTCGCGGACGTGCGCCTGCAAATCGAGCGAAGGGAGCTGCAACAGACGAATGGCCTGCTGCAGCTGCGGCGTCATGGTGAGCTGCTGGCCGATGCGAAGCTGCAGACTTGGCTTCAACATAGTTCTTTACGATCCAAGCCTACAATTTGAAATCCTGACCCAAGTACACCTCACGAACCTGCGGGTTGGCAAGAATCTGGTCCGCAGAACCAGCCGTTAGGATGGTGCCCTGGCTGACGATGTAGGCGCGTTCACAGATTCCGAGCGTCTCTCGGACATTATGATCCGTAATCAGTACCCCGATTCCTTTGTCTGATAAGTGTTTGATTATCCTTTGGATATCTGCGACCGATAAGGGGTCGACGCCGGCAAACGGCTCATCCAGCAGGATAAATTGGGGATCCGCGGCCAACGTGCGGGCAATCTCCACCCGGCGCCGCTCGCCGCCTGAAAGGCTTAAGCCTAAGCTCTCGCTGACATGTTCGATGTGCATCTCCTCCATCAGCTCATTGAGCCGGGCGGTGCGCTTCGCCTCGTCGAGACCGGGACGCGTCTCGAGGATGGCCATGATGTTGTTCGCGACCGACAGGCGGCGGAATACGGAGGGTTCCTGCGGCAGGTACCCCAGGCCGAGCTGGGCCCGCCGGTGCATCGGCAAACGGCCGATGTTGCGGTTGTCGAGGTAGATCTCGCCGTGCTCCAGGCGTATGAGCCCGACGATCATGTAGAAGGCGGTGGTCTTGCCGGCGCCGTTCGGGCCCAACAGTCCCACCACCTCGCCGCTCTCGACCTCGAGGGATAAATCCTTGAGCACCTGCCGTGATTTGTAGCTTTTGGCGAGGTTCAGGGCGCGCAGCACGCTCATGGTTTGGCGGGCGGCGGCGCGATGATGATGTGCACGCGCTGCGAGTTCTGATCCGCCGCCTCCGCGACGATGCTTTGTGCGAGCAGGTTGTACTTGAGCGACTCGCCGCGGATCTCGTTTTGCCCGTCGCTGAGCCACGCATTCTTCAACAGGCGCACGATGCCTTTGCTCGCATCGTAATCGATCGTATTGGCACGCCCGTGAGCGATCTTGCCGGTCTTCTCGATCCGCTGTTCGAATTCGGCCGGGTTGCCGTTGGCCACCGCTTTGGCGAGGAGTTTCCTGACGAAGTTGATCTGCGCGTCATCGGCGCTCAGTTGCCCCTGTTCCATCGTGATTTTCACGTTGCCGCGGAACATCCACACACTGTTGTCGAAGTCCAGGCCCGAGGCCTGGCGCGCGGCCTGTCCCTGATCGGCGGAAACGGTCATATTTCCCTGCGCGATCCGCACCTTGCGAAACTCCACGTTGTTGTTGCGCAGGTCGAGCTCCGAGGATTGCGCATCGAGCGTGATGACCTCCTGCTTCGCAGGCGCGGCGGCCGCCATCGCATGCCCGATCTCAAGCGCGAGCGCCAGTGCAGCGAGGGTCTTAAGGTTGGAAGCGGCCATTGACCTTCGATTCTAGGCGCATGGTGCGCTCTTTCAAATTGGCTACGAGGCCGCGCGCGGTGAGCGTATGCGCGCCGAATTCTATGCGCACGTCGCTGCGCGTGCTCGCGACGCCCAAGGCAACATCATAGGTGAGCGCGTCGGTGCGGACCACGGCAGTGCCGGCGTGCTCGGTGCTCTGGCCCTCCAGCCGTACGTTGCCGGTCACGTCGATGACCTTGCCGCCGGGCTGGACATGGGCGACGTCGCCGAACATGACCCAGGCCTGTCCGTTCGTCGACTGGTAATCGAAGCGCACGTTGTAGAGCGCCACTTCCGGGCCGTGATCGATTTGATCGATGCGGTCCGCGTGGATGCGGGTGCTCGGAGCGCCCGTCTGATCAAAGTCGGTCAGCACGGCGTTCTTCAGGTAATAGCCGGGCAGCGCCGCTTCGCCGGCCGCGCCCGCGGGCGCGGGCGCGCGGCCCGGCGAACTCAGTATCCAGGTGCTCACGGCCAGCGCGATTACCGCGATCAAGGTGAAAATCCGGAACAGCACTATGGTTCCCGGCTCAGGGCTCGGGCCCGCAGCAGCGCATCGCACAGTTCGCGCACGGCGCCGCGGCCGCCGGGTGCGGCGCTCACCCAATGAGCCGCGGACAGCACCAGCGGGTGCGCATCGGCAACTGCCGCCGCGAAGCCGACGGCGGCCATCAGCGGCAGATCGGGCGTGTCGTCCACGATGCACGCGCAGGCCAAGGGCGCTACCTTAAGCCGCCGGGCGAGGCCGAGCAGAGCCTCGACCTTGTCGCCGCAGCCTTGAATCACGTGGCGCACCTTGAGTTCGCGCATGCGCGCCGTCACCGCGGCCGAACGGCGGCCGCTCACTGCAGCAACCGCGACGCCGCTCGCCGTGAGCAGCTTGATGCCGTGGCCGTCGCGGACGTGAAACGCCTTGAGCGCTTCGCCCCGAGCGGAGAAATACAGCCGCCCATCGGTGAGCACGCCGTCGACGTCGAGCACCAGCAGTTCGATCTCTTCGAGCGGCGTGGCGTTGCGCGCCGCGTACGTGCGCCGCCTCAAACGACACCGGCGCGCAGCAGATCGTGCACGTTGAGCGCGCCCACCACGACGCCGTCCGCATCCACGACCACGAGCGAAGTGATGCGATGGGTTTCCATCAACAGCACCGCCTCGGCGGCGAGGGTCTGAGCGCGCACGGTTTTCGCGCCGCGCGTCATGACCTGGTCCATGCGCGTGCCGTGCAAATCCGCGGCCCGGTCCAAGGCCCGGCGCAGATCGCCGTCCGTGAACACGCCGAGAAGGCGGTCAGCCTCATCGACGATCGCGGTCATGCCGAGACCCTTGCGCGTCACCTCCATCAGGCCCTCGCCGAGCGGCGTCCCGGGCCGCACCCTGGGCACGTCCGCGCCGGTGCGCATCACATCCTTGACGTGCAGGAGCAGGCGCCGGCCCAGGGTGCCGGCCGGGTGCGAGCGCGCAAAATCCTCTTCCGTGAATCCGCGCGCCTTCAAGAGCGCCACCGCGAGCGCATCGCCCACGGCAAGCGCCGCGGTGGTGCTCGCGGTGGGCGCCAAATTGAGCGGACAGGCCTCGGCCGGCACGCCGATGTCCAAATGCACGGTGGAAAGCCGCGCGAGTCCCGATTTTGAGTTGCCAGTGAACGCGATCAGCGGCACGCCCAGCCGCTTGATGACCGGCACGATGGTCAGGACCTCGTCGGTTTCGCCGGAATTGGAAAGTGCGAGCACCGCATCGTCGCGGGTGATCATGCCGATGTCGCCGTGGCTCGCCTCCCCGGGATGCACGAAAAACGCCGGTGTGCCCGTGCTGGCCAGGGTGGAGGCAATCTTGCCGCCGATATGGCCCGATTTACCCATTCCGGTCACCACAATTCGCCCACGGCACGTAAGACAAATACGACAGGCACGTGCAAACTCCCATCCTAAGCGGGGCAGCTGCGCGCGCAAACCGTCGATCTCGACGGTGAGCGCCTGGCGGCCGAGATCGACGAGATTCGCATCCGTATAGTCGAGGCTCATAATCGGATGATACAACTTAGGAGAGTGCATGAACCCACAACAAGTCGCCGATCTGATACAGCGCGGCCTGGCCGGGAGCCGGGCGTCGGTCACGAGCCAGGACAACGTGCATTTCGAGGCGGTGGTCGTCGCCGCGGCATTCGCGGGCAAACGTTCGCTGCAGCGCCATCAGCTGGTTTACGGAACGCTGGGCAGCGCAATGGGTAATGAGATTCATGCGCTCGCGCTGCAGGTATTTACGCCGGAAGAATACGCGAGCCGCGACCGTGGATAAACTGCAAATCCACGGCGGTATACCGCTCGAGGGCGAAATCCGAATTTCCGGCGCGAAAAACGCGACCTTGCCCATTCTGGCCGCCTGCCTGCTGGCGGACGGGCCGGTGACGGTGTCGAACGTGCCGCATCTGCAGGACGTCACCACCATGATCGAGCTGCTCGGGCGCATGGGCGTCTCGGTGACCATCGATGAGAAGATGCGCATCGAGGTCGATGCGTCGACGATCAGGGAGTATTTCGCTCCCTACCAGCTCGTGAAGACCATGCGCGCGTCGATCTTGGTGCTCGGACCCCTGCTGGCGCGCTTTGGCTCGGCGGATGTGTCGCTGCCGGGCGGCTGCGCAATCGGAGCGCGTCCGGTCAACATTCACGTCGCCGGGTTGCAGGCGATGGGCGCGGATATTCACATCGAGAACGGCTACATCAAGGCGCGCGCAGGCCGCCTGCGCGGCACGCGTTTGGTGCTCGAGACGGTCACGGTGACCGGCACCGAGAACCTCATGATGGCGGCTGCCCTCGCCGAAGGCGAGACGGTGCTGGAGAACGCGGCGCGCGAGCCCGAAGTGGTGGATCTTGCCAATTTTCTGTGCGCCATGGGCGCCAAGATCAAGGGCGCGGGCACCGACAAGATCGTCATCGAAGGCGTGGAGCGGCTCAGCGGCACGGCGTACGCGGTGCTGCCCGACCGCATCGAGAGCGGCACCTACCTCGTCGCGGGCGCCATCACCGGCGGTCACGTCAGGGTGAAGCACACACGGCCGGACCATTTGGATGCGGTCATCGTCAAACTGCAGGAAGCGGGCGCCACGGTGGTCGTCGGCGACAGCTGGGTCGAAGTGGATATGCGCGGCCGGCGGCCGGCGGCGGTCGATATCCGCACCGCCCCGTACCCCGCATTTCCCACCGATATGCAGGCCCAATTCGCGGCATTGAACACGGTGGCCAGCGGCGTGGGCACGATCATCGAGACCGTCTTCGAAAATCGCTTCATGCACATGCTCGAGATGCGACGCATGGGCGCCGAGATACGGCTGGAGGGCAACACCGCCATCATCAAGGGCGTCGAACGCCTCACCGCCGCGCCGGTCATGGCGACCGACCTGCGAGCGTCGGCGAGCCTGGTGCTGGCCGGTCTGGTCGCCCAGGGCCGCACCGAAATCGAGCGGATCTATCATATCGACCGCGGCTACGAAGCGATCGAGGAGAAGCTGCAGCAATTGGGCGCGCGCATCCGCCGCACGCCCGGCTGAGCGCGCGCGGCTGGCGCGGCGGGTCGCGAGGCGGCTGGTATCGGCGGCGACAGGCGGCTAGTGCGGCGAGCGCTGCGCTTGGCGTGTCGGCCGCTCGATCACCTTGAGCTTGATCTTGTACGGTTCTTGTCCATGGCGGCCGGCGAGTTCGACCTCGGCGCCGGGTTTGAACGCGGCGACCTTGCTCACCAGATCCTGTGAGCTGCGCACGGGCTCCCCGTCGAGCGCCGTGACCAGATCGCCGGGCCTGATGCCCGCCTCGAACGCCGGACTCTTGACCAGGATATTGACGACCGTGACCCCGCCGGAACCGGTGCCGAGCTGCGCCGCCTGCTCCTGCGACAGATCCTGCGGCACGAATCCGAGCCAGCCGCGCACCACGTGGCCGTGCGCCAGGATCTGCTCCATCACGCCGCGCACGAGATTGACCGGAATCGCAAAGCCGATGCCCTCGGGCCCCCCGTAAGTGCGGTTCAGCACGGCGGTGTTGATGCCGACCAAGTCGCCGTGGACATCGATCAGCGCGCCGCCGGAGTTGCCCAGATTGATGGCGGCATCGGTTTGAATGAAATTCTCGAACGTCGCGAGCCCGAGCTGGCCGCGTCCAGTGGCGCTCACGATCCCCTGCGTCACCGTCTGGCTCAGCCCGTAGGGATTGCCGATGGCGAGCACGATATCGCCCACCCGCAGCGTATCGGAGCGGCCCAGCGGCATGACCGGCAAATTGCCGATGGACAGATCGAGAATGGCGATGTCGGTGTCCGGATCCTGGCCGACGACGGTCGCCTCGGAGATGCGGCCGTCGGCAAGCTGCACCATGATCGAATCGGCGCCCGCAATCACGTGCTGGTTGGTGACGATGGTGCCCTTTGCGTCCACGATGACGCCCGATCCCAAACTGCGCTCCACGCGCTGGCGGAAGCTCGGCCAATAGTCGCCGAACATCTGATCGAGCGGCGCCGGCTGGCTGCGCTCGGTGACCACGCGCGCCGTGTAGATATTGACCACCGCCGGCGCGGCGCGCGCGACCGAGTCGGCAAAGCTCTGCATGACCACGATGGTGCGCTGGGGTGCGGGCGGCGCGCCGGGCGAGGACGCCGGCACGGTGACGGCGCCCAGCAATGCGGGTTTCCACCAGACCATTAAGAAGGCGACGGCCAAGCCGACCACGACTGCTCGCAGCAGGAAACCCGCAAGGATGCGCGTGTTCTGCAATCCGACTCCTCATGCGTGCTCAGGATGGGCGCTTATCCGTGTATAATGCGCCCGCAATATTCTTTGGGAAACACTACGGCCACAGGGGTTTACGTGAAGAATTGTCAACAATTCGCGGAAGCGGCGAGCAATACTGCTGGGGCGGCGAATGGCTGATCAGGTTGATCATAGCCGCCGCCGCTTGTTGACTGCGGCCACGGTCGGAGTCGGCGCGGTGGGAGTAGCCTTCGCTGCGGTGCCGTTCATCGCCTCTTGGGAGCCGAGCGAGCGCGCGAAGGCGCTCGGCGCGCCCGTGGCGGTCGATGCATCGAAACTCGAGGTGGGGCAGATGCTGAAGGTCGTCTGGCGCGGCCAGCCCGTGTTCGTGGTGCGCCGGAGCAAGGCGGTCCTCGCGGGGCTCGACAACCACAACAATCTGCTTGCCGATCCGAATTCAAATGATTCGCTGCAGCCTCCCTACATCAAGGATTCCGGACCGGCGCGCGCGCGCAATCCGGAATACTGGGTGGGTCTGGCGGTGTGCACCCACCTCGGCTGCTCGCCGCTCGGCGCATTCGATCCGAACAATGCGTTTCAGGTGGCGGGCGTCGATTTGGGCCAGAGCTGGCCGGGTGGGTTCTATTGCCCGTGCCACGGCTCGAAGTTCGACATTTCGGGGCGTGTCTTCAAGAGCATGCCGGCGCCGAAGAATCTCACGGTCCCTTCCTACACGTTCGCGGGCGATGCGCGCATCGTGATCGGCAGCGACGAGACTCCCAAGACATGACGCACGAGAGGTTGAGCGATGGCCGCAGCACCTGAATCCGCCGACACCGGCAAGGGCTTGATCGGCTGGATCGATCGGCGCTTTCCCTTGACCGTCCTGTGGCGGACCCAGGTCGCCGAGTACTACGCGCCGAAGAATTTCAACGTCTGGTACTACTTCGGGTCGTTGGCGCTGTTCGTTCTCGTGATTCAGCTGGTCACGGGAATTTTCCTGACGATGAATTACAACCCCTCGTCCGCCGGGGCATTCGCCTCGGTCGAGTACATCATGCGCGACGTCAACTGGGGCTGGCTCATCCGCTACCTGCACTCGACCGGCGCCTCGGCGTTCTTCATCGTGGTGTACCTGCACATGTTCCGGTCGCTGCTGTACGGCTCGCACCGCAAGCCGCGCGAGCTGCTGTGGATCTTCGGCTGTGTGCTGTTCGTGCTGCTGATGTCGCAAGGCTTCACGGGCTACGTGCTGCCGTGGGGCAACATGAGCTTCTGGGGCGCGCAGGTCATCGTCTCGCTGTTCGGCAGCATTCCGCTGATCGGCGGCGGCCTGGTGGACTGGATCCGCGGCGATTACGTGATCGGCGACGCGACGCTGAACCGGTTCTTCGCGCTGCACGTGGCCGCGGTGCCGCTCGCCCTGGTGTTTCTCGTGATCGCCCATCTCATGGCGCTGCACGAAGTGGGTTCGAACAATCCCGACGGCATCGAGATCCACGATGGGCCGAAGGATCCGCAGGGACATCCGCTGGACGGCATTCCGTTTCACCCGTACTACACGGTGAAGGACGTGGTCGGCGTGATGGGCTTCTTGCTGGTGTTCTGCGCGGTGATCTTCTTTGCCCCGACGTTCGGCGGGCTGTTCCTGGAGGCGCCGAACTTCGAACCCGCCAATATCCTGCAGACTCCGCCGCATATCGCGCCGGTCTGGTACTTCACCCCGT
Organism: uncultured Gammaproteobacteria bacterium; assembly: GCA_963837045.1. Lineage (GTDB taxonomy): Bacteria > Pseudomonadota > Gammaproteobacteria > Steroidobacterales > Steroidobacteraceae > Bog-1198. Next base: position 38,760 of record CAWIMA010000007.1, on the reverse strand, counting down.
TCTACGCGATGTTGCGGGCTGTGCCTTCGTTCGCGGGCACGCAGGTGTGGGGCGTGATGGTGATGGGCGCATCCATCCTGGTCCTGTTCTTCGTGCCCTGGCTCGACCGCTCACCGGTCGCCTCGATCCGCTATCGCGGTCCGGTGTACAAGATCATGCTGGCGATCTTCGTGGCGGCATTCGTCACACTGGGCCTGTGCGGCTTGAAGCCGCCGGCGGGCATCTACCCGCTGCTGGCCAAGATCTGCACGACTCTGTATTTCGCGTTCTTCTTGCTGATGCCCTGGTACACGAGATTCGACCGCGTAAAGCCCGTGCCGCAGAGGGTCACGGGACATGGTTAAGCGCTGCCTGTTGATCGCGGTTGCATTGCTGTCCGCCGCTCTGGCCGTACCGGCCGGTCAGGCGAGGGCAGAAGAGGGCGCGGTTGCGCTGCTGCATTCCGGAGCGGACATCAGGGACATCAAGTCCCTGCAGCGCGGCGCGCGCGATTTCATGGAGTACTGCTCGGGCTGCCATTCACTGATCTACCTGCGCTACAAGCGGATCGCCGAGGATTTGAACATTCCCGAGGCCGATGTGAAGGCGCATCTCATGTTCACGTCGGATAACATTTACGACAGCATCGTGAGCGCCATGCCGCCGGCGGATGCCGCGAACTGGTTCGGGAAGCAGCCGCCCGATTTGTCGCTGAAGGCCCGCGAGCGCGGCGTCGACTACATCTACTCGTTCCTGAAGGGCTTCTACGTCGACAAGACGCGCGTTTGGGGCGTGAACAACCTGTACCTGCCCAACCCGACGATGCCCGACGTGCTGGCGGACAGGCAGGGATTGCAGAAGCCGGTATTCAAGAACGAGGCCGACGCGAACGGCAGCTCCCGCATGGTGTTGGCGGGCGTCGAAATAATGACGCCGGGTGCTTTGTCGCCGCAGGAGTATGATGGGTTCGTCCGGGACATCGCCAATTTCCTGGATTACGCCGGCGAGCCGGTCAAGGCGAAGCGCGAGTCGTTGGGCATCTACGTGATGCTGTTCTTGCTGGTGGGATTTGTGTTGGCTTATTTGCTGAAGAAAGAATACTGGAAGGACGTCCACTGACGCAGCTGCGGGAGCGCCCGTTCAACTATGGTCCTAGGAGATCGCGTTCGTGGCACGTCGCTCGGTGATGACACTGTTTTCCGCGCCGACTGACCCGTGGAGTCACCGGACGCGACTGGTCCTTGCCGAAAAGGGAATTGCGATCGAATTGGTGAATGTCGATCCCAATAAGCTGCCGGAGGACCTGCTGGATTTGAATCCCTACCACAGTGTGCCGACGCTGGTCGATCGGGATCTGGTCCTGTACGACTCGCGGGTGATCATCGAATATCTGGACGAGCGCTTTCCGCACCCGCCGCTGATGCCGATAGATCCGGTGACCCGGGCGCAATTTCGCGTGGCCTTGTACCGGGTGGAGCGCGACTGGTACGCACTGGCGCACGACATCTCGAGCGATCCGCAGGGCAGGACCGCGGCGCACAGCCGCAAGGTCCTGGGCGAGGCCATTTGCGCCAGCGCCGAGGTTTTCAAGGCAAAGCCGTTTTTCTTGAGCGACGAATTCTCGCTGGTCGACGCCAGCATCGCGCCGATCTTGTGGCGCCTGCCGTTCTACGGCATAGAGCTGCCGGCGCAGGCGCAGCCGATCGTCAGATACATGAACTCGATTTTTGCGCGCCCCGCGTTCCGCGCGTGCCTGACCCCCGCCGAACGGGAAATGCGACATTGAAGCCGCGCCGCCCCTACCTGCTGCGTGCGCTGCATGAGTGGATCACCGACAGCGGCGAGACCCCGCATATCGTGGTGGATGCCACCGCCGAAGGGGTGACCGTGCCGCGCCAATACGTCAAGGACGGCAAGATCGTGCTGAACGTCAGCTTTTCCGCGACGCAGATGCTGAAGCTCGGCAATGACTTCGTCAGTTTCGAGGCGCGCTTCGGCGGCGTGGGATTCGCCGTGCTGGTGCCCGTGCGCGCGATCCTGGGCATCTATGCGCGCGAGACCGGCCAGGGCATGATATTCCCGGAAGGCGACGCGGATCCCGATCCGACCGACGCGCCGCCGGCGGCGCCAAGCGCCGCCGGCGCGGGGGCCGCCGCTCCGAAGCGGCCCAAGCTGCAGGTCGTCAAGTAGCGCGAAAGGCGTCCTTCACCCACACCGTATCGTGAGCGCCATCCGGCAGCCCCTGCACGCCGATCACGTCAAAGCGCAGGCGCAGGCCGCGCCACTGCGAAACGGTGCACAGGATGAAGCGCGTGGCGCGGATGATCCTGCGCTGTTTGCGCAGCGTCACCGAGGCGAGCGCGCCGCCGAAATCACGCCGCCCGCGCTGCCGCACTTCGACCACCACCAGCACGTCGCCGTCGCGGCAGACGAGATCGAGCTCCCCGCCTTTGCAGCGCAGGTTGCGCGCGAGCACCGCCAGCCCGCGGGATTCCAGGTATTGCGCCGCGAGCTGTTCGGCTGCGCAGCCGCGCTGGCGCCTCGCCTGCCCGATGTCCGCCGGTCTTGCCATCGTTGCGGAGCATGGCTGCGCGGGCGGGCGCCGTCGCCGGCGCTATCTGGCGAGTTCGTCCTGAAATCGGATGTCCGCTACAGGACCACCGGCATCCCATTCCTGAGCTGGACCCACTCCAGCTCGCGGTGAATTCGATCGTGCTCGTCCAATAACAGCTTGCCCGTAACCCCTGAGATCTCGTTGGTCTGGCTCAGGGTCTTGGATCGCAGCGCCGGCACGACGCGGTAGGCATCGAAGCCGAAGGCGTACAGGCGATCGCGACGCGCAGTGCGCGACGGCCACGCCGCGCGCACGCTGTCGCGAATCTGGCTGCTCACCGGATCGTCCGACACCATCCACGGCATGTCCGGGAAGAATATGCCGTCCAGATCGGCATTGGCGCCGGGATCGGGCTCGAAGCTATCCGATGTCGAGTAGACGGGCACGTCGCCCGCATAATTGAACTTCAGCTGCGGCACGATGAGGCGCGCGGGACCCGCGGAGGTGCCGGCCACGAACACGAAGTCGGCGTCGGTGCGATGGGTGGACGGTTCGCCCTTGACCGCATGCACTTGCAGGGTTTGCTTGATGATGTCGGAGAAATCGGCGCGCCCGGCCTCGTAGCGGCCGCTGTCGAGCAGCGTCCCGCCGTGCTGCGACAATTCTTCTGCGAACGCCGCTTGTACCCGATTGCCCCATTCGCCGTCCGGAATGATGGCGACGCCCTTGAGCTTGCCGTCGGCCACCAGGCGCCGCGCGACGCTGCGCGCCTCATCCTCGGGCAGGAGCGCGAATTGATAGAAATTGTGCGGAGGCACCGCCGAGTCGGCGAGGAAATTCAGGGCCAGTATCGGCGTGCGGCCGGCGCTGCTCAAGGGAGCGAGCGCGGCCACATCCTCCTTGGTGAGCGGGCCGACGATGAAACCGGCGCCGTCGTCCACGGCGTGACGATAGGCGCCGGCGACGGTTTCTGCGGCGACGTCGTATATCCTCAAATGCGGCCGCGAGGCGGGGTCCTGTTCGAGATAGGCGGCGATGAATCCATCGCGTACGGCCACACCGACCGCCTCGGCGCGGCCCGACAGCGGCAGCAGCAGCGCGATCTGATCGGGGTACTGTGTGGCGACGGCGATCTGGCTTTGCGCGAGCATCAGCACGCTGTCGTTGGCGGGATGCTGCGGAAAGGATTTCTTCCAGTTCGCCAGAGCGGCGCCGGCGTGCATCGGATTGCGCGTCATCTCCACGGCGACAGGGCCGAGCGCCAGCCATCCGGCGACGATGGGATCGGTTGTCGGCGGCGGCTTGAGCGGCATGCCGCGCTCCGCGGCGCTGCGAATCAGGGCGAAAAGCTCCTCGCGGCTGGCGCGCACGGCGGCGGGATCCGGCAGGTAGCGCTCGCGCTCGACGAAGGCGCGTGTGCCTTCCACGGGGTGGCCGGTCAGGAACGCGCTCTTGCCGCGGATCCACCAATAATTCTGCGCCAGGTTCGGCTGCGTGGGTACGGGAATCGCATCCAATTCGTGAATGGCGCGCGCGCCGTCGTTCTCCGCCAGCGCGATCTCGGCGGCGACGATCGCGCGCGAAGCCGGCAGCTGGGTGCGCGCCTCGGGCGACACCGCGGCGAAGGCTTGCTTGGCCGCCGGCGTGTCGCCGGCGAGCATCCATTGTTCGGCGCTCAGCAGCTCGTAGCTGTCGCGCTCAGCCGGCGCTTGCGCGGCGAGTTCCGCATACGCGCGCGCGGCATCGGAGTGCTTGCCTTCGCCCGCCAGGCGCTGCGCCCGCTGCTGCTTGTCGGCCGTGCCTTCCACCGGCTGCACCAGGCTGCAGGCCGCCGCCAAGAGCGCCGCCGCGAGCGCCGCGCAAAGCATCGGCCGTGGACGCCGAAGGATCGCTGCCATACCCTGCATACCGCGGTTCTCTATAAAGTTGCGAGCAGGGGATTATATAGTGACAAACGCGCGCGCTGCGGGTCGGCTCTACGTAGTTGCGACGCCGATCGGCAATCTCGGCGATTTGAGCCCGCGGGCCCGCGCCGTACTTTCGGCCTGCGCGCTGATTGCCGCCGAGGACACGCGTCATACGGGGGCGCTATTGAAGCATTTCGACATCCATACGCCGATGGTGTCGCTGCACGAACACAACGAGCTCAAGCGGACTCCCGAGCTGTTGCTGCGCATGCAGAGCGGCGCAGAGATCGCGCTGGTGAGCGATGCCGGTACTCCCGGCATCAGCGATCCCGGGTTTGATCTGGTGCGCGCAAGCGCGGCGGCCGGCCTCGACATCATCGCCATTCCCGGTCCCTGCGCGCTCGTGGCCGCGCTCTCGATCTGCGCATTGCCCACCGACCGGTTCTGCTTCGAGGGTTTTCTGCCGGCGCGCGCAGCCGCACGCCGCGAGCGCCTGGATGCGCTCGCCGAAGAGCCGCGCACGCTGGTGTTCTACGAGTCGCCGCACCGCGTGCGGGATATGCTCGCAGACTGCGCCGGCGCGCTCGGCCCCGGACGCGCTGCCGCCCTGGCGCGCGAGATCACCAAGCTGCATGAATCGCTGTACCGCGGTTCGCTCGCGCAGCTGGCGCTGCGCGCCGGCGCGGAAGCGGACTTCGCACGCGGCGAAATCGTATTGGTGGTCGCGGGCGCGGCGCCCGGGCACGGCGACGCGGCGGGCGGCGCGGACGGCCATGGCGGCGCGCTCGACCGGGTGCTCAAGCCGCTGCTGAAGGAATTGCCGCTGAAGCAGGCGGCACATCTGGCGGCGCAAATCGGTGCGGTGCGCGAGAACGAGGCGTACAAGCGGGCGCTGCAGCTGAAACAGGCGTATGGTGCCCCCTAAGAGTCGGCCAGGCAGTCGCTGTGTGCGCGAGCACATGGAGGAAAGTCCGGGCTCCACAGGGCACGGTGCCAGGTAACGCCTGGGGGGCGCGAGCTCACGGAAAGTGCAACAGAAAGATACCGCCCAAGCGCCGCGCGAGCGGCGACGGTAAGGGTGAAATGGTGCGGTAAGAGCGCACCGCGCTGGTGGCAACATCAGCGGCACGGCAAACCCCACCTGGAGCAAGACCAAATAGGGAAGCGAGCGGTGTTTCGGCCGCTACATGTGGCCCACATGGGCTTCCGGGTAGGTCGCTTGAGCTGCGCGGCGACGCGCATCCCAGAGGAATGACTGCCCACGACAGAACCCGGCTTAACGGCCGACTCTTTTCTAGGCGCTGCGCGCCACCTGTCAACGGCGTCGACGCGACGCCGCCCGCCTGCGCTCGCTGCGCTCGCGTGAAAATTAAGAGCGCGGGCGCTGCGCGCCACCTGTCAACGGCGTCGAAGCGACGCCGACCCTGAAGGGCGCGGCCCCAGCCAAAGCGGCTCGCGCAGCGAGCCGTGAAGAAAGAAAAAACACGCTAACAGATTGATTCGAAACGGAGTCCAGTGCTGCGGCGCGCGCGTGTCCAACAAATGTGATCTAAGTCACTGTTGTCCCGAGTTTTTTTTAACTTAAGCCGTTGACAGTGCGACACGGCGCTCCCTATAGTGGCGGTCGGTGGGAAAAAGTGGGAGAAAATGGGTCACGAGGCCCGTCCATCATGTTCAGGGGTGCCAACAGGCTCACGCTCGATGTCAAAGGCCGGATGGTCATGCCCACCCGGTACCGCGAGCGGCTGATGGAGCGATGCGGCGGCAAATTGGTGGTCACGGTGGACAAGGACCAGTGCCTGCTCATCTACCCCTTGCCGGATTGGGAGGAAATCGAGCGCAAGTTGATGCGCCTGCCCACGCTGAACCCTGAAGCGCGGCGCCTGCAGCGGCTGATGGTCGGGCACGCCACGGACCTGGAACTCGACGGGCACGGCCGGGTGCTGCTGCCGCCGCAATTGCGCGAGTTCGGTCTGCTGACCCGCGACGCCGTGCTCATCGGCCAGGGCATGCGATTCGAGCTGTGGGACGAGGCGCGCTGGAACGAGAAGCGGGACGAATGGCTGGCAAGCGGAGAAACCGCGGCCGATCTGCCGGCCGAGCTTGAAACGTTGTCGCTTTAAGCCCTCGAGCGACGGGGCGAGGGCGGCGCAGGAGATGGCGGGGGTGCACACGGCGGTACTGTTACCTCAGGTACTGGCCGCGTTGAACGTACGGGGGAGTGGCACCTATCTGGACGCCACTTATGGTCGGGGCGGACATGCAGGGGCGATTTTGGAGAAGCTCATCGCTGACGGCCGATTGCTGTGTCTCGACCGCGATCCGCTCGCCGTTGCCGAAGCCAGAGCGCGCTTCGCGAGCGACCCGCGCGTCGCGATATTCCTCGCGCGCTTTTCCGCACTTCGCGCATGTGCCGACCGGGTGCAGCCCGGCCTGCAATTCGACGGCATTCTGTTCGATCTCGGCGTCTCCTCGCCGCAGCTCGACGACCCCGAGCGCGGCTTCAGTTTCATGCACGACGGGCCGCTCGACATGCGCATGAGCAAGGGCGAAGGGGTGAGCGCGGCCGACGTGGTCAACGGCGCGTCCGAGGCCGAGCTGATCCGCATCTTTCGGGAATTCGGCGAGGAACGCCTGGCGCCGCGCATTGCGCGCGCAATCATCGCCGACCGTCGATCAAGGCCGTTCGAGCGCACCCTGCAGCTCGCCGGTCTGATCGAGCGCGTCGCCCGCGTCCCGCGCGGCGAGCGCTTCAAGCATCCGGCGACCCGCGTGTTCCAGGCGCTGCGCATCCACGTCAATCGCGAGCTCGAGGAGCTGCAGGCTGGGCTCGAAGCGGCGCTCGACCGCCTGGCACCGCACGGGCGGCTCGCCGTCATCAGTTTTCACTCGCTCGAGGATCGCGCGGTGAAGCACTTCATGCGCGGCCACTCGCTCACCGATCCGATGTATGCCGGACTGCCGCAGGTGCCGGAGCATGCGCGGCCGAAGCTCAGATTGGTCGGCAAATCGGTGCAGCCGGACGCGCAGGAGACCGCGAGCAACCCGCGCGCCCGCAGCGCACGCCTGCGCGTCGCCGAACGACTGAGCACGGGATGGGCCGCATGAAGATCCGCAAATTGATGCCCGTGGTTCTGCCGGTTCTGTGGATCGCCGTGCTCGGATCCGCCGTGCAGGTGATCTACGCGCGGCACAAGGCGCGCGATCTGTTCGTGCGCCTGGAGAAGGTCAATGCCGAGCGCGATTCGCTCGAGATGGATTGGGGCCGTCTGCAGCTCGAACAGAGCTATTGGTCCTCGCATGCGTTCGTCGAGCGCGTCGCAAACTCCAAGCTGCAGATGACCTTGCCGCAGACTCGCGATGTGCGGATCGTGCGTCCGTGAAGCAGCGCTCGAACGAAGTCGGCATGCAGGCGAAGAGCTATCGCTGGCGGTCCGTGCTGGTGCTCGGACTCGTGGTGCTGGGCGCCGCGGGGCTCGCGACGCGCGCGGTCGAGCTGCAATTGCTCGACCACGGATTTCTGGCGCGGCAGGGCGACGAGCGTTCGATGCGCGTCGTCAAGATCGCGGCGCATCGCGGTGCGATCACCGACCGCTCCGGCGAGCCGCTGGCGGTCAGTACGCCGGTGGACAGTGTGTGGGTCAATCCGCAGGAATTGAACGACAACATCGATCAGCTGCCGAAACTGGCGAAGGCCTTGAAGGAGGATCAGCAGTCTTTGGCACGGCGCATCACCAGCAATCTGGATCGAGAATTCCTCTACCTGGTGCGGCACATGCCGCCCGAGCAGGCGGCGCACATCAAGGCGCTGGGAATTCCGGGCGTGTATCTGCTGCGCGAGTACCGGCGCTACTACCCGGCCGGCGAGGTCGCGGGACACGTGGTCGGATTCACGACCGTCGACGATCAGGGTCAGGAGGGCCTGGAGCTCGCGTACGACCAGCTGCTGAACGGCGAGGACGGCGCCAAGCGGGTCATCCAAGACCTGTACGGGCGCGTCGTCGAGAACGTCGAGAGCATTCGCGCGCCCCGGCCGGGGCGCGATCTGGTCACCAGCATCGACCTGCGCATTCAATATCTCGCGTACCGGGAATTGAAGGCAGCGATGCAGGAATACCGCGCGCACGCCGGCTCGGTCATCGTCCTCGACGTCGACACGGGCGAAGTGCTGGCGATGGTGAATCAGCCCGCGTACAACCCCAATGATCGCGAGCAGCTCAAGGCCGGGCTGTACCGCAACCGCGCGGCCACCGATATCTTCGAGCCCGGCTCCAGCGTCAAGCCCTTCATCATGGCGGCGGCGCTCGCCTCCGGGCAGTATCGCCCGGACAGCGTGGTGGACACCTCGCCCGGCTTCTTCATGGTCGGCAACAAGATGGAGGAGGACGAGCAGAATCTCGGCGTCATCGATCTGGCGACGATCCTGGCCAAATCCAGCAACGTCGGCACCGCCAAGGTCGCGCTGTCGCTCAAGCCCGAACAGATCTGGAACACGCTGACCGGCTTGGGGTTGGGTCAGGTCACCGGCAGCGGCTATCCCGGCGAGTCGGCCGGCATGCTCAGCAATTACTCTCATTGGCGACCGGTCGGCATCGCCACTCTGTCGCACGGCTACGGGCTGTCGGTGACGCCCCTGCAGTTGGCGCACGCCTACGCCACCATCGGCGCCGGCGGCATCAGGCGCCCGATCTCCTTCGAGCGCGTCACCGGGCCGGTGCCGAGCGAACGGGTGCTCGATCCCAAGGTGGCGCGCGAGCTCGTGGAATTGATGGAGCACGTGGTCGAAAAGGGCGGCACCGCGACCCGCGCTTCGCTCATCGGCTATCGCGTCTCGGGCAAGACGGGCACTGCCTTCAAATCGATCGCCGGAGGATATTCGACCGACCGCTACATGGCGGTGTTCGCGGGTTTGGTGCCGGCATCGCATCCGAGGCTGGCGACGGTAGTGGTGATCGATGAGCCCAACGGCGATCTGCACCAGGGCGGCCAGGTGGCGGCGCCGGTATTCGCCAGCGTGATGTCGGGCGCGCTGCGCCTCATGGACGTGCCCCCCGACGATTTGCAGAATGTTCCAGCGGCCGCGCTGGTGCAGGCGAACGCCGCGCCATGAGCGCCGCGGGCGTATCTCTTGCGTGGCTTCTCGACGGCATCGCGGTCGTGCCCGAGTCCGCCACGCACGTTCTGGATCTCACCCTCGACAGCCGCGACGTGCGCGCCGGGAGCCTGTTCTTCGCGCTGCGCGGGCGCCAAGCGCACGGCCTGGCATTCGCCGCCGACGCGGCCGCTCGCGGCGCGAGCGCGGTGCTGTGGGAGCCGGGCCCCGGCATCGGACCTCCCGCCCTCGCGCCTGCCGTGTTCGCCGCGCCGGTGGCCGATCTGGGACGATTGGTGGGCCGCATCGCCGACCGGTTCTTCGGCTGGCCGTCCGCCTATCTTCGCATCGTCGGCATCACCGGCACGAACGGCAAGACCACCTGCGCGTACCTCGTGGCGCAATGTCTCGAGCGGCTCGAACACCACGCGGCCTACATGGGCACCATCGGCTGGGGCCGCATCGGCGCGCTCGCGAGTCCGACCCACACCACACCGGACGCCGTCAGCGTGCATCGCACGCTCGCGCAGCTCAAAGCGCAGGGCGTGCGCGAGGTCGCGATGGAGGTGTCCTCGCATGCCCTCGATCAGGGCCGCATCGACGGCGTGCGGTTGCACACGGCCGCATTCACCAATCTGAGCCGCGACCATCTGGACTACCACCCCTCGATGCAGGCCTACGGCGAGGCCAAGGCGCGCCTGTTCACGGTCGACAATCTGCAGCATGTCGTCATCAACATCGGCGACGCGATCGGCCGTCAATTCGCGCAGGCCTACACGGGACGCGCGCCGCTGACGGCGGTCTGGATCGGTGCGGACGGCGCCGGCTGGCTGGCGGACCGTTCGCTGCATGCGAACGACGTGGCGGTGGATTTGCGCGGGGTTTCCATGACGCTCGACGGCAGCTTCGGCAAGCTGCGCCTGCACACGCGGCTGCTCGGCCGCTTCAACGCCGAGAACTCGCTCGTGGTGCTCGGCTGCCTGCTCTCGCTTGGAGTGCAGCTCGAGGCGGCCGCCTCCGCGCTCGCCGAGTGCACGGCGCCCCCGGGCCGAATGGAGGTGATCGAACCCGCCGTGCGCGGCAAGCCGCTGGCCGTGATCGACTATGCGCATACCCCGGACGCGCTCGCCAAGGCCCTGGGCGGCTTGCGCGAACACTGCCGCGGCGCACTGTGGTGCGTGTTCGGCTGCGGCGGCGATCGCGATCCGGGCAAGCGCGCGATGATGGGCGCCGTTGCCGACGAGCTCGCGGATGAGATCATCGTCACCGACGACAATCCCCGCTCCGAGAACCCGCAGGACATCGTGCACAGCATCACCGGCGGCATCAAGTCGCACCGCGCGCGAGTGATTCACGATCGGGGCGAGGCGATTGCGGCCGCGCTCAACGAGGCCGCGGCTGCCGATGTGGTGCTCATCGCCGGCAAGGGGCACGAGGATTACCAGATCTACGGCACGTCGCGGCGCAGCTTCAGCGATCGGCGCGAGGCATTGAGATATCTGGGAGCTGCGGCATGAGGCGCACGCTCTGCGAGGCGGCGCGGGTGCTCGGCGGCGAGCTCGTCGGCGTCGACCGCCCGTACTGCGCGGTGTCGACGGACAGCCGCACGCTGCAGGCAGGCGCGCTGTTCGTCGCGCTGCGCGGACCGAAATTCGACGGTGCGCAATTCGTCGCCGCGGCGGCGGCGCGCGGCGCGGTCGGCGCCATGGTGGATCGGGCGGTGCCGTCGGCGCCGCTGCCGCAAATCGTGGTCGCGGACGCGCTGCACGCTCTGCAGCGCCTCGCGCAGGCCTGGCGCGCCGATTTTTCCATACCCATCGTGGCGATCGGCGGCAGCAACGGCAAGACCACCGTGAAGGAAATGACGGCGGCGATTCTCGCGCGCAGCGGTCCGTGCATGGCGACGCACGGCAACCTCAACAACCACATCGGCGTGCCGCTGACGCTGATGCGCCTGGAGCCCTCGCATCGCAGCGCGGTCATCGAGATGGGCGCCAATCGCATCGGCGATGTGGCGGAACTGGTGCGGCTCGCGCGGCCGACGGTGGGCCTGATCACCAATGCCGGCGCGGAGCACCTCGAGGGCTTCGGCGATCTGGACGGCGTCGCTCAGGGCGAGGGGGAGATGGTGGGCGGATTGGAGCAGGGCGCCGCCGCGATCATCAACGCCGATGATGCCTACGCAGACTATTGGCGCAAAATGGCCGCGGCAGCGCGCCTGGGCGCCCCACGCGTCATCACCTTCGGGGTGCGCGCCGCGGCGGATTTCACCGCCAGGAACCCGGTCCAGGCGATCGAGCGCGGGGAGTTCGCGACGCGGTTCACCCTGGTGTGCCCGCTCGGCGAGCGCGCGATCATGCTCAAGGCCGGCGGCGCGCACAATATCGTCAACGCCCTGGGTGCGGCGAGCGCGGCCAGCGCGGCGGGAGCGTCCCTCGACGACATCGGCGCGGGCCTCGCGGATTTCCGTGCCGTGTCGGGTCGGCTGCAGCTCAAGGCGGGCCTGCGCGACAGCTGGATCATCGACGATTCCTACAACGCCAACCCCAGTTCGGTGCGCGCCGGACTCGACGTGCTGCGTTCGCTTTCCGGTACGACCTGGCTGGTGCTTGCGGACATGGCCGAACTGGGCGAGCACACCTCGGACAGTCACGCAACCATGGGCCGCTACGCGCGCGACTGCGGCGTCAAGCGCCTGTTCGCCTTCGGGCCGCAGAGTTCGCGGGCGGTCGAGACATTCGGGTCGGGTGGCGAGTGGTTCGCGGACGTGGATTCGCTGATCCGCCGCCTGCAGGCGGAGCTCTCGCCGGGCGTGACGGTGCTGATCAAGGGTTCGCGCGTGAACCGCCTGGAGCGCGTGGTGCAGGCCTTGAGCGGCGGCGGCACCGGCTCCGGCCCCATGATGCGAGCGAGTTGACGCCGATGCTGTTGTATCTCACCGAATACCTCGCCAAGAGCCATTCCGGCTTCCACGTGTTTCAGTACCTCACTCTGCGCGGCATTCTTGCCGCGATAACCGCGCTCGCCATGGCCATGTTCATCGGGCCGCGCATGATCGCCACCTTGAGCCGCTACCAGATCGGCCAGCAGGTGCGCATCGACGGCCCGCAGTCGCATTTGCAGAAGTCCGGCACGCCCACCATGGGCGGCGGCCTCATCCTGGTGGCGATGGTGATCGCGACCCTGCTGTGGGCGGATCTGTCCGATCGGTTCGTCTGGATCCTCGTGGCGACCACGCTGGCCTTCGGCGGCATCGGCTTCTACGACGACTACTTGAAGCTGGTGGTCGGCAACTCCAAGGGTCTTCCGGCACGCTACAAATACCTGGCGCAGTCGGTGGCCGCGCTGTGCGCGGCGTTCGGGATGCACGCCATGCATCAGTCGACGGCTGAAACCTCGCTGTACGTGCCTTTTTTCAAGACCGTGGCGCTGCCGATGTCCACCGCCGGATTCATCGCCTACGCCTATCTGGTCATCGTCGGCACCAGCAACGCGGTGAACCTGACCGATGGGCTCGACGGCCTCGCCATCATGCCGGCGGTGATGGTGGCCGCGGCGCTCGGCGTGTTTGCCTACGCCACCGGCAACATCAAATTCGCCACCTATCTGCAGATTCCGTACATCACCGGCGTCGGGGAGGTGCTGGTTTTTTGCGCCACCACGGTCGGCGCGGGCCTCGGGTTCCTCTGGTTCAATTCCTATCCGGCGGAGGTGTTCATGGGAGACGTGGGCGCGCTGGCGATCGGCGCCGCGCTCGGCACCGTCGCGGTGATCGTGCGCCAGGAGATCGTGCTGTTCGTGATGGGCGGCGTATTCGTGCTCGAGACCGTCTCGGTGGTGCTGCAGGTGGCATCGTTCAAGCTCACGGGCAGACGCATCTTTCGCATGGCGCCGCTGCATCATCATTTCGAGCTCAAGGGATGGTCGGAGCCCAAAGTCATCGTGCGCTTCTGGATCATCAGCTTCGTGCTCGTATTGGCCGGCCTCGCCACCTTGAAGATCCGGTGATGGCAAGCGTGGTCGTCGGTCTCGGCAAGACAGGGGCATCGTGCTTGCGCTATTTGGCGAAGCGCGGGATTCCGGTGTCCGCCACCGATACGCGCCGGGCGCCTCCGGGGCTCGCCGAACTCGGCGACCTTGCCAAGACGCTGGACATCCGCCTGGGCGGATTCGATCTGTCGCTGCTCGACGGCGCATCGCAGGTGCTGATGTCTCCGGGCGTGTCGCTCGAGGAGCCGATTGCCTCGCTGGCGCGGGCCCGCGGCATCGAAGTGCTGGGTGATATCGAGCTGTTCGCGCGCGCGGTTCGAGCGCCGGTCATCGGCATCACCGGCACCAACGGCAAGAGCACGGTCACCAGGCTGGTCGCGCGCATGGCCGCCGCAGCCGGGCGGCGCGTGCTCGCCGGCGGCAACTTGGGCAAACCCGCTCTCGACCTGTTGGAGCAGCCGATTCCCGATCTGTACGTGCTCGAGCTGTCGAGCTTTCAACTGGAAACCACAAGCTCTCTCGAGCTCCTGGCCGCCGTGGTGCTCAACGTCACTGCGGATCACCTGGATCGCTATGCCTCCGTTTCCGCATACGCGCGCGCCAAGGCGCGGATTTTCGCCAGGGCATCGACCGTGGTGCTGAACGCCGACGACCCTCGGGTGGCAGGCATGCGCGCGGCACTGACGGGCGCGCCGGCAAATCGCGGGGCGGCACGGCGCGACCCGCCGCACATCCTGACATTTTCCACGCAGCGTCCGGACTCGGATTTCGCGCTGCTGCATATCGGTGAACGGATTCATCTGGCGCGCCGCGGTGAGCCTATATTCGATATTTCGCGGATGAAGATCACGGGTCTGCACAACGCCGCCAACGCGCTGGCGGCCCTCGCGTTGGGCGAGGCGGCGGGCCTGGAACTCCCGGCGATGCTCGAGGCGATCGAGACCTTTCCGGGCCTCGAACATCGGTCGGCATGGGTCGCCGATCTTGCGGGTGTGCGCTACATCGATGACTCGAAGGGCACGAACGTGGGCGCGACCCTCGCGGCGGTCGGCGGCTTGAGCGGACCCTTGATCCTGATTGCGGGCGGCCAGGGCAAGGGACAGGACTTCGCGCCGCTTGCCGCGGCTTTTCGCGGCAAGGTGCGGCACGCGGTGCTGATCGGCAAGGACGCGGCGGCCGTCGAGTCGGCATTGCGGGGTGTTTGCACGACCGAGCGCGCCGCCACGATGGACGCCGCGGTGAATGCGGCCGCCGCCGTCGCGCGGCCGGGCGACACGGTGCTGCTGTCGCCGGCCTGCGCGAGCCTCGACATGTTTCGCGACTACGCTCATCGCGGCGATGTATTCGCCGCCGCCGTGCGTGCGCTCGCGTGGCCGCCCCGATGAATGCCGCCACCATGTCCTACGGTGTGCGTGCGCGCGAGCGCATGCCGTTCGCGTGGGATGCCGTCACTCTCGGGCTCACGGCTGCGCTGCTGCTGGTCGGTTTGATCATGGTCACATCGGCCTCGATGTCGATCGCCGCCAAGGATCTCGGCGACCCGTTCTACTTTCTGGAGCGGCAGTTCGCGTTCAGCGTGGTCGGCGTGCTGTGCGCCTGGATGATCACCCGCGTGCCGGTGCAGTTTTGGGACACGTACAGCTTGGCGCTGCTGCTGTTCGGATTGCTGCTGCTGCTGCTGGTGCTGGTGCCCGGTCTGGGTGCGACGGTGAACGGCGCGCGGCGCTGGATGCGCGTGGGCCCGATGAACTTTCAGGTCTCCGAGCTGTGCAAAGTGCTGGTGCTGACCTGGGTGTGCAGCTATTGCGTGCGCAAGCGCACGGAGCTGGAGCAAACCCTGCCCGGTCTCGGCAAGCCGGTGGCGCTGCTCGGCGTCGCCGCGCTGCTGCTGCTGCTCGAGCCGGACTTCGGCGCCGCCACCGTCTTGTTCGCCACCGGCTTCGCAGTGCTGTTCGTGGCCGGCGCGCGTCTGCGATACGTGCTGCTGTTCGTGTCCGCGGCGGCGATGGCCTTCGCGGTGCTGGCGCTGACCTCCGCTTATCGACTCAAGCGCCTCACCGGATTCCTGCACCCCTGGGACGACCCGTTCAATGGGGGCTTCCAGCTGACGCAGTCGCTGATCGCGATCGGGCGCGGCTCATGGTTCGGCGTCGGTCTGGGCAGCAGCGTGCAGAAGCTGTTCTATCTGCCCGAGGCGCACACCGATTTCGTGTTCGCGGTGCTTGCAGAGGAGCTCGGCCTGGTGGGCGTGCTCGGGGTGCTGGCCTTGTTCGTCGCGCTGGTGTGGCGCTCATTTCAGATTTCACGCATGGCCGCACAGGCGGGGCTGCCGTTCCAGGCCTACGTGGCGCTTGCTTTCGGCGTATGGCTCGGCCTGCAGGCCATCGTGAACATCGGCGTCAATATGGGGGTCTTGCCGACCAAGGGGCTGACGCTGCCGCTGCTCAGCTACGGGCGCAGCAGTCTGCTGGTGAGCCTGGGGTGGCTCGGCGTGCTGCTGCGGATCTACCACGAGATCAAATGCACGTCGCGCTCCGCGGTGATGCGCATCCCGGGGGGGTCGCAATGAGCGGCGCGGCCGGCATGGGCCCCGTGCTGATCATGGCGGGCGGCACCGGGGGCCATGTGTTCCCCGCACTCGCGGTGGCGAAGGTGCTGCGCGAGCGGGGCGTCCCGGTGGTCTGGCTGGGCGTTCCCGGCAGCATGGAGTCGCGCCTGGTGCCGGCCAACGGATTTCCGATCGAGTGGGTGCGCGTCGCCGGCATTCGCGGCAAAGGCCTCTCGACGTGGCTGCTGGCGCCGCTGCGTGTGACCGGCGCAGTGCTGCAGTCGCTGCGAGTACTGCGTCGTGTGCGGCCGTGCGCCGTGCTCGGCGCAGGCGGCTACGTGAGCGGGCCCGGCGGCATCGCCGCCTGGCTGCTGCGCATCCCGCTGCTGATCCACGAGCAGAACGCCGTTGCGGGGCTAACCAACCGCTGGCTGTCACGCATCGCCTCCCAGGTGCTGGAGGCGTTTCCCGGGAGCTTCGACCCGAGGGTGCGCGCACGCACCATCGGCAATCCGGTGCGCGCCGACATCGCCGACATCCCGGAGCCTGCGGTGCGCTTTGCGGGCCGCGGCTCCCAGGCGCGCTTGCTGGTGTTCGGCGGCAGCCAGGGGGCGCAGCGTCTGAACGCCATCGTGCCGCAGTCGCTCTCGCGCCTGGATCCCTCGCTCCGGCCCAACGTGCGCCACCAGGCCGGCGAGCGGGGTCTCTCGGCTGCGCGCGACGCCTATGTCGCGCTCAAGGTCGACGCGGAGGTTCTGCCGTTCATCGAGGACATGGCCGCGGCCTACACATGGGCGGATCTGGCGCTGTGCCGCGCCGGCGCGATGACCATCGCCGAATTACAGGCGGCCGGCCTGGGGGCGCTGCTGGTGCCTCTGGCGGCGGCCACCGATGACCACCAGACCAAGAACGCCGAGGCAATGGTGCGGATCGGGGCCGCGCGAGTGCTGCCGGAAAGGGAGCTGACGCCGGACGCGCTCAGCGTATGCATCGCGGAGCTCACGGCGGACAGAGCGCAAATGCTCAAGATGGCTCAGGCCGCACGCTCCGCCCGCAACATTGATGCGGCGTCGCGGATGGCGGACCTGTGCATCGCCGCGGGGAGCGCACGCGCATGAACGATCGCATGCGCCGCATCCATCTCATTCATCTGGTCGGCATCGGCGGCAGCGGCATGGGCGGCATCGCCGAGGTGCTGCTGAACCTGGGCTACGATGTGCAGGGCTCGGATTTGAAGCCCAACGCCGTGACGCAGCGTCTCGCGCGCCTGGGAGCGACGATTTTCCTGGGGCATGCCGCCGAGCACCTGGGGAAGGCGGATGTGGTCGTCGTATCCAGCGCCGTCAACCGCGCGAATCCCGAGGTGGCGGCCGCCCTCGCGAGGCGCATTCCGGTGGTGCCCCGCGCGGAGATGCTCGGTGAATTGATGCGCTTCCGGTACTCCGTGGCGGTCGCCGGCACGCACGGCAAGACCACGACCACGAGCCTGATTGCAAGCGTGCTCGGCGAAGGCGGCCTCGATCCGACCTTCGTCATCGGCGGGCGGCTCAAGAGCGCCGACAGCAACGCGCGGCTCGGGGCGGGCCGCTATCTGGTCGCCGAGGCCGACGAGAGCGATGCGTCGTTCATGCATCTGCAGCCGATGATCGCCATCGTCACCAACATCGACAACGATCACCTCGCGACCCACGACGGGGATTTCGCCCGCCTGAAGCAGAGCTTCGTCGACTTTCTGCACAACCTGCCGTTCTACGGACTGGCGGTGCTGTGCATCGACGACGAGCACGTGCGCAGCGTTCTGGAAGCCGTCGCACGGCCCTTCGTCACCTACGGCTTCTCGGCCGCCGCCGACGTGCGCGCGGTCGAGGTCAAGCGCGTGGGTCTGCAATCGCGCTACCAGGCGCTGCGCGAAGGGCGTGCGCCGCTCAAGCTGACCCTGAATCTGCCGGGACGGCACAACGTGCTCAATTCGCTGGCCGCGGTCGCGGTGGCGACCGAGCTCGATGTCGCCGATGCCGCCATCCAGAAGGCATTGAGCAATTTTCAGGGCATCGACCGGCGCCTGCAGCAGCTCGGAGAGATACACTGGCCCGGCGGGACCGCCCTCGTCGTGGACGACTACGCTCACCATCCGACCGAGGTCGCCGCCACTCTCGATGCGGTGCGCCAGGCGTGGCCGTCGCGCCGCCTGGTGCTGGCGTTTCAGCCGCATCGCTACACTCGCACGCGCGATTTGCTCGACGATTTCGGCCGCAGCTTGAGCGAGTGCGACGTGCTGCTGGTCACCGAGGTCTACGCCGCGGGCGAAGCGCCCATTGCCGGCGCCGACGGACGCGCCATCTGCCGCGCGGTGCGCACGCGCGGACTCGTCGAGCCGGTGTTCGTGGAGCGCGTCGATGAGCTCGCCGACGCGCTGCGCAGCGTCGTGCACGACGGCGACGTGGTGCTCACCATGGGCGCCGGCAACATCGGCGCCATCGCGCAGGAGCTGAAGAGCCGGTTCGCGGCGGGAGCGGCGGCATGAACAGTCTGGCGCGCACGCCCGGCCTCGCGCCCGAATTCGCCACCCGGGTGCTGCACGATGTGCCCATGTCCAAGCACACCTCGTGGCACGTGGGCGGACCGGCCGACCTGTTCTTCATTCCGCGCGACACCATGGATCTGGCGGCGTTCCTTCGGCACTTGCCCGCCGATATGCCGCTGCTGTGGATCGGCCTCGGCAGCAATCTGCTGGTGCGCGACGGCGGCGTGCGCGGCGTCGTGGTGTCGACCCATGGCGCGCTCGGCTCGGTCGAGCGGATCAGCGCCACGCGCATCCATGCCGGTGCGGGCGTGCCCTGCGCGCGCATCGCCCGCCAATGCGTGAAATGGGGCTTGGGTCCCGCGGAATTCCTCGCAGGCATACCGGGCACACTCGGCGGTGCGCTCGCGATGAACGCCGGCGCCTGGGGCGGCGAGACCTGGCGCCACGTCATCGAGGTGGAGACACTCGACCGGCGTGGCGCACGGCACACGCGCACGCCTGCCGACTACGAGATCGGCTATCGCCACGTGCGGGGTCCCGCCGGCGAATGGTTCGTCGGCGCGCGCCTGGAGTTCGAGCGCAAGCCGGGAACCAGGGACGAAGCCATTCGCGAGCTGCTGGAGCGCCGCAAGCAGAGCCAGCCGATCGGCGAATGGAGCTGCGGTTCGGTGTTCACCAACCCGCCGGGCGATCACGCGGCGCGCCTGATCGAGAGCGCCGGTTTGAAGGGATTTCGCATCGGCGATGCATCGGTATCCGAGAAGCACGCCAATTTCATCATCAACCATGGTGCTGCGCGCGCCGCGGACATCGAGGCCCTGATCCTGCACGTGCAGCGCGCCGTCGCCGCGGCCCACCGGATCGAGCTCGCGACCGAAGTGCGCATCGTGGGAGAGCCGGCATGAGCCAGCTCAAGGCGTTATCGAGCGCGCGGCGGGCGCGGGCGGGCGGGGAGTTCGGGAAGGTCGCGGTGCTGCTGGGCGGCGACTCCACCGAGCGGGAGATTTCGCTGCTCAGCGGCAATGCGGTGCTCGCCGCGTTGAAGCGCCGCGGCGTCGATGCGCACCCCTTCGATCCGCGCGATCGTGCGGTGCAGAGCCTGGTGAGCGAGGGCTTCGATCGCGCCTGGATTGCACTGCACGGCCCGGGCGGCGAGGACGGACTGATGCAGGGTGCCCTCGAATGGCTGGGCATTCCCTACACCGGCAGCGGCGTGCTCGCCTCCGCACTCACCATGGACAAGCTCAAGACCAAGCGCGTCGTGGTGGGCGCGGGATTCGCGGCGCCTGAATATGCCGTGCTGTCGAGTCCGGCCGACCTGCCGCGCGCGCTCGCCGAGGTGGGGGTGCCGCTGATGGTCAAACCGGCCTCGCAGGGCTCGAGCGTCGGCATCACCAAGGTGAAAACCGCGGCGCAGCTCAAGAGCGCCTTCGAGGAGGCGGCGCGCGTCGACCCGGTGGTGTTCGCCGAGCGGTTCATCGCGGGCGAGGAGTTCACCGTGGGCGTGCTTCAAGATCGCGCACTGCCGTCTATCCGCATCGAGCCTGCGACCGAGTTCTACGATTACGAGGCGAAGTATTTCCGCAACGATACTCAGTATCACTGCCCGAGCGGCATCGAGGCCGAGGCGGAAGCGCGGCTGCAGGAAGCCGCGCTCGCCTGCTTTCGCGTGACCGACTGCTTCGGCTGGGGGCGCGTCGACTTCATGCGCGAGCAGGCGAGCGGCAGGTTCTATTTCATCGAAATCAACACGGTGCCCGGCATGACCGACCACAGCCTGGTGCCGATGGCGGCGCGGCGCGCCGGCATCGATTTCGACGAGCTGGTGTGGCGCGTTTTGGAGACCAGTTTCGCGAGGCAGCGAAAATGAACCTCAATTGGCTCGTCCGCCGCAACCGATTCAAGAATCCGTCCAAGGCCGAGAAGCCCGCACGGCATTGGCCCAAATTCATCACCGAGTGGCGCTCGCACGCGCGGCGTGCGGCGCTCATCGCGCTCGCCGCCGGCGCATTGGCCGCGCTCAGCTGGGCGCTCGACCGGCCGGTCCGCGTCATCTCGATGGACGGCAGCTTCCAGCGGGTTTCGCCCGGACAGATAGAACTGGCGGTTGCGCCCCTTGCGCACGCCGGCTTCATGTCGGCCGACCTCGATGCGATCCAGCGAGCCATCGAGGCAATACCCTGGGTCGAGCACGCGCGTATTCAGCGCCGCTGGCCGAACAGCCTGCACGTCACCGTGATCGAACAGACCGCGGCGGCGCGCTGGGGCGAGTCGGGCCTGCTCAACACCCGCGGCGAATTGTTCGTCAGGGAGGCCGCGCACGTCCCGGCGGAGCTGCCGCGCCTGAGCGGCCCCGAGGGCACCGAATCGCAAGTCGCCCAGCGCTACCTGGCGGTGCAGGGCCGCATGCTCGAAGCCGGCATGCGCATCGCCGCGCTGCGGCTCGACGAGCGGGGCGCGTGGGAAATGGACCTCGACAGCGGCGTGACGGTGCGGCTCGGCCGGCGCGAGGTCGACGAGCGAATCGACCGGTTCATCCGCACCGCCTCGCAGGTGATCGCCCATCGCCTGAATGAAATCACGTATGTGGACATGCGCTATTCGAACGGCTTCGCCATCGGCTGGCGCAATTCCGCGGCGCCGGCGGCGGCACCCGCCAGACATCCCGACGATACCGACGCCTGAAGGAATCTCGAGCAAGACATGGCCAAGCGTTCAGACCGCAATTTGTTAGTAGGCCTCGACATCGGCACCAGCAAGGTCGTCGCCATCGTGGGCGAGATCAAGGCCGACGGAGCGCTCGAGATCATCGGCATCGGCAGCCATCCTTCGCGCGGGCTCAAGAAAGGGGTCGTGGTCAACATCGAGTCCACCGTGCAATCGATTCAGCGCGCGATCGAAGAGGCCGAGCTGATGGCGGGATGCGAGATTCACTCGGTGTTCGCCGGGATCGCGGGCAGCCACGTGCGCAGCCTCAACTCGCACGGCATCGTCGCCATCAAGGACAAAGAGGTCGTGCAGGGCGACGTCGAGCGCGTCATCGACGCGGCCAAAGCGGTCGCGATACCGGCCGATCAGAAGATCCTGCACGTCCTGCCGCAGGAATACATCATCGACTCGCAGGAGGGGATTCGCGACCCCATCGGCATGTCCGGCGTGCGTCTCGAGGCGAAAGTGCACATCGTCACCGGCGCGGACAGCGCGGCGCAGAACATCGTCAAGTGCGTGCAGCGCTGCGGACTTGCGGTCGATGACATCGTGCTGGAACAACTCGCATCGAGCTATGCGGTGCTCACCGAGGATGAAAAGGACCTGGGGGTCTGCGTGGTCGACATCGGCGGCGGCACCACGGACATCGCGGTGTTCGGCGGCGGCGCGATCCGCCATACCGCGGTGATTCCGATCGCCGGCGACCAGGTGACGAACGACATCGCGGTCTCCATGCGCACGCCGACTCAATACGCCGAGGACATCAAGATCAAGTACGCCTGCGCGCTGTCGCAGCTGGCGAATCCCGACGAGACCATCGAGGTGCCGAGCGTCGGCGATCGTCCGCCGCGGCGGCTCGCGCGCCAGACGCTCGCCGAAATCGTCGAGCCGCGCTACGAGGAATTGTTCGCACTTGTTCGCGACGAGCTGCGCCGTGCCGGCCTGGAGGAGTCCGTGGCAACCGGCATCGTGCTCACCGGCGGAAGCGCCAAGATGGAAGGCGCCATCGAACTCGCCGAGGAGGTGTTTCACATGCCGGTGCGGCTCGGCGTGCCCCAGTACGTCACCGGGCTCCTCGACGTGGTGTGCAATCCGATTCACGCGACCGGCGTCGGATTGCTGTTGTACGCGAAGAGCAACTTGGAATTGAGTACCGCGCGGGATGCGCCGCTGCTCGCGGGCGGCATGAAGTCGATTTTCGAACGCATGAAGGCCTGGTTTCAGGGCAATTTTTGAACTCAACCGACAGGAGAACTGGAATGTTTGAACTGATGGATACTTATAGTCAAAGCGCCGTCATCAAGGTGCTGGGGGTGGGCGGGGGCGGCGGCAACGCGGTCTCGCACATGGTGCAGGCGGGCCTGGAGGGCGTGGATTTCATCTGCATCAATACCGACGCGCAGGCGCTGAAGCACTCCAAGGTGCGCACGGCGCTGCAGATCGGCTGCAACATCACCAAGGGCCTCGGCGCAGGCGCCGATCCGGAAGTTGGACGCCAAGCCGCGATGGAGGACCGTGACCGCATCATCGAGCTCATCGAAGGGTGCGACATGCTGTTCATCACCGCCGGGATGGGCGGGGGTACCGGCACCGGCGCGGCGCCGGTGGTGGCGCAGGTGGCGAAGGAACTCGGCATCCTGACGGTGGCCGTGGTCACCAGACCCTTCGAGATGGAGGGCAACAAGCGCTCGCGCGTCGCCGACCAAGGGATGCTGGAGCTCTCGAAGTACGTCGATTCGCTGATCACGATTCCGAACCAGAAGCTGCTGTCGGTGCTCGGCAGCAACACCACGCTGCTCGACGCGTTCAAGGCGGCGAACACCGTGCTGCAGGGCGCGGTCCAGGGCATCGCGGAGCTGATCACCCGGCCCGGCCTGATCAACGTGGACTTCGCCGACGTACGCACCGTCATGTCGGAAACCGGCATGGCGATGATGGGTTCGGGCGCCGCGGCTGGCGAGGACCGCGCGCGCGAAGCGGCAGAGGCGGCGATTTCGAGCCCCTTGCTCGAGGACATCAATCTTGCGGGGGCCCAGGGGATTTTGGTCAATGTCACGGCGGGCATGGACCTGTCCATCGGCGAGTTTCAAGAAGTGGGCAACGTCATCAAGCAGTTCGCCTCCGACGATGCCACCGTGGTGGTCGGCACCGTCATCGATCCGGAAATGGCCAATCAGATCCGGGTCACGGTGGTGGCGACGGGCCTCGGCAAGCCGGTGGCGCGAGCCGCTCCGCAGCCGGCCACGGCGGCCACGGCGATGGCAATGGCGCCGCCCCCGACCATGCGCGTAGTGAGACAGAAGTCACCGATGGCACCGACCGACTACGCCATGCTGGACAAGCCGACCGTTCAGCGGCAGCGGGCGGTCGGCGATGGCTTGCGGGCGGAGAGCGAGTCGGAGGATCTGCTCGACATTCCGGCGTTCTTGCGGCGGCAAGCGGATTAATTAACAAATCTCGACAATCCATGCAGTGGCGCCCGCGGGAACCTAAGCGGAACTCCAGGGCGCCGCATTGCTTCGGACAGGAAGGGAAATTGCGTCTTTAAGCAGGTGTCCAGCCTGTGGTACCTTTGCGTCACTTAACATAGCGTCGGATCCCGGTTCCCATAGATGTTGAATCAACGAACACTCAAAAATTCGATTCGTGCCACGGGGGTGGGTTTACATACCGGCAAGAAGGTCCTCATGACGCTGCGTCCGGCTGTGCCGGATGCGGGCATTGTGTTCCGCCGCATTGATTTGAGTCAGCCGGTGGACATCAAAGCGCACGCCCAGAATGTCGGCGACACCATGATGGGCACGACCCTGCACAGCGGCGAGGTCAAGATCTCGACGGTGGAGCACCTGCTGTCCGCCCTGGCGGGCCTGGGGGTGGACAACGCGCTGGTGGAGCTGAGTGCGGGCGAGGTGCCGATCATGGACGGCAGCGCCGGCCCGTTCGTGTTCCTGCTGCAATCGGCCGGTATCGAGGAGCAAAAGGCGCCGAAACGCTTCATTCGAATCCTGGAGAGCCTCAAGGTCGAAGACGGCGACAAATGGGCGCGCTTCGATCCGTACGACGGCTTCAAGGTCAACTTCGAAATAGAGTTCAATCACCCGACGTTCAAGAAGCATTCGCAGGTGGCATCGATGGATTTCTCGACCACTTCATTTTTGCGCGAGGTGAGCCGGGCGCGGACCTTCGGCTTCATGCGCGATCTGGAAAGCCTGCGGGCGCGCAATTTGGCGCTGGGCGGCAATATGGACAACGCCATCGTGCTCGATGATTACCGGGTGCTGAACGAGGACGGCTTGCGCTACGAGGATGAATTCGTCAAACACAAGATTCTCGATGCGATCGGCGATTTGTACCTGCTCGGCCACAGCCTGATCGGCGAATTCAGCGGCTATAAGTCCGGCCACGCACTTAACAATAAGCTGCTGCGGGCGCTCATCGCCAGGCAGAGCGCCTGGGAAGAGGTGACCTTCGAGAGCTTGGCCCAGGCGCCCATTTCCTATGTCGCGGCCGCCGCCCGGGCCTGACAGCGCTGCGCGGCTCACGCGCAGGGCCGGACCACCTTGATGCGTACACTGCGGATTTCGACGCCCATCGACTCTCCGACCCCGTCGCGCAGGATTTCGCTGGCGTAGCGCAGCCGAGAGGCCCAAGCGGCACCGGCAACCCCAAGGGTCAGCTGCCCCTGCTCCAGACCGGCGCTGGCGACCTTTTCGGCAAGCTTCGGCGGCAACGCGGCGCAGACGTGCTTCAGGACCGTGGAGCGCCCTTGAGCCCGGCTCTTTAGGTCGGTGAGCCGCCGGCTACCTCCCTGAAATAACTCATTGATATCTTTTGGTTTTCGCATTGCAGCACGAGCCTGTGCAATTTGGTGACAGTCCAAAGCGTGCTTAATTTCCTTGTTTTGGTTGACCTTATTCTGCATAGTCTACCCTCTCTGCCGGCTAAGCCATGGGAGATCCACGCATAATGACGGCTTCGAGACCATCATCCCAATGAATGTCATTTTTGTGGGCCGCAAATCCGGCCGCATCAAACAACTGGATCTGCGCCACCCTGCGGTCATTGCGGCTGCGCTGGCGCTGGTTGTTGGCATCGTGGGCGGTGCATTTTCCGTCGGGGTGAATCTGGGCATCCGGCACCGCGGTGCGAATCCGGTCGATCAGCTGGGCAATTGGTCCGCGGATCTGCTGCGCGAGCAGGCGCAGATCGAGAACGTACGCCGGGTGTTGCAGGAAAAAGTCAACGCGCTGGCGATGCGTGTGGGACAGATGAATGCCAATGTCATTCGTCTCGACGCGCTCGGTAAGCGCTTGACGCGAATGGCGAATTTGAATGACGGGGAGTTCGATTTCGGCAATCCGCCGGCACTGGGCGGCGGCGAGGGGGCGGACGGCCAGCCCGCGCAAATCCCAAGTCTCACCGCCATGGTCGATGATTTGCAGACCCAGCTGTCGAGCCGCGAGCAGCAGCTGGGGGTGCTCGAGAACCTGATTCTGACCCGGGAACTGAACAAGCAGGTCTACCCCGAGGGCCGGCCGGTCCAGGACGGGTGGATTTCCTCTTATTTCGGCCAGCGCGCCGATCCGTTCACCGGCTACACCGCGTTTCACAAAGGCGTCGATTTCGCCGGGCCCCCCGGCACCACGGTGAGTTCCGTGGCGGCGGGGCTGGTGACCTTTTCCGGCGAGCGCGCCGGCTATGGCCAGATGGTGGAGATCAACCACGGCAATGGATTGGCAACCCGCTACTGCCACAACGAGAAGCTGCTGGTCAAGCAGGGTGACATGGTGCGCAAGGGTCAAGAGGTTGCATTGATTGGCTCGACCGGCCATTCCACCGGCCCGCATCTGCATTTCGAAGTGCTGAAGAACGGCGCCCAGGTCGATCCTTTGCGGTTCATCGGCGAGGATCGCTAGGAGCCTGTCTGAGTAATCCACGTGGCCGCGAGGCGTTTGGGCCGCTGTAGCAGCCTGCGCGCCTCGCGCCTCGCGCCGCCCGCCGCTCGCCGCCCGTAGCTCGCCACCCGCAGCGAAACGATTTCCCGACCCTTCGGTCTATCCGTACAATACCCAGTTTTTCGAGGACTCCCCCCGCGTGTGGAAGCTATTGACCCAAATATTCGGCAGCCGCAATCAGCGACTCATCAAGGAGCTGAGCCGCACGGTTGCGGCGACCAATGAGCTAGAGTCCGACATCCGCGCTTTGCGCGATGAGCAATTTCCCGAAAAGACGGGCGAATTGAAGGCGCGCTTTGCCGGCGGCACGCCGCTCGACGATCTGGTGCCCGAGGCGTTTGCGTTGGTGCGCGAGGCCTCGCGACGCAAGCTCGGACTGCGGCATTTCGATGTGCAGCTGATCGGCGGCCTTGCGCTGCACTCCGGCAAGATCGCCGAAATGCGCACCGGCGAGGGCAAGACCTTGATGGCCACCCTGCCCGCGTATTTGAACGCTCTCACCGGCGATGGGGTGCACATCGTCACGGTCAACGAATACCTGGCGCAGCGCGATTCGGACTGGATGGGTCCGGTGTTCCGGTTTCTCGGGATGCAAGTGGGAGTCATCAAGAATGCCCAATCGCCTGACGAGAAGCGCGCGGGCTATGCCTGCGACATCACCTACGGCACCAACAATGAATTCGGCTTCGACTACCTGCGCGACAACCTCGCGTTTCGCCTGGAGGATCGCGTCCAGCGCAAGTTGTCCTTCGCCGTTGTCGATGAGGTCGATTCGATTCTGATCGACGAGGCGCGCACGCCGCTGATCATCTCGGGGCCCGCCGAGGAGAGCACCGAGCTGTATATCAAGATCAACACCTTGATCCCGCGCCTGACCAAACAGAAGCAGGAAGACGGACCGGGCGATTACGCCATCGACGAGAAGACCAAGCAGGCCACGCTCACCGAAGAGGGTCATCAGAAGGTCGAGGATTTGATGGCGGAGATCGGCCTGTTGCGCGAAGGCGAGAGCCTCTACGACGCCACCAACATCCGTTTGATGCATCACTTGAACGCCGCGCTGCGGGCGCATGCGCTGTACCGGCGCGATGTCGAGTACATCGTGCGCCAAGGCGAAGTCATCATCGTCGATGAGTTCACCGGCCGCACCATGCCCGGACGCCGCTGGTCGGACGGCCTGCACCAGGCCGTCGAGGCGAAAGAGGGCGTCAAGGTCCGCGAGGAAAACCAGACCGTTGCATCGATCACCTTTCAGAATTACTTCCGGTTGTATTCCAAATTGTCGGGAATGACGGGCACCGCGGACACCGAGGCGTTTGAATTCCAGCAGATCTACGGCCTCGAAGTGGTCGTGATCCCAACTCACAAGCCGATGATTCGCAAGGACCTCTCGGACCTCGTGTTCCTCTCCGAGCACGACAAATTCAGCGCGATTCTCGAGGACATCCAAGAATGCGTGAAGCGCGGCCAGCCGGTGCTGGTCGGCACGACCTCGATCGAGACCTCCGAGCGGTTGGCGAAGCTGCTGGTGGGAGCCAACATCCCCCACGAGGTGCTCAACGCCAAGCAGCACGAGCGCGAAGCCCATATCGTGGCCGAGGCCGGGCGGCCCGGCGCGATCACGATCGCCACCAACATGGCGGGCCGCGGCACGGACATCGTGCTCGGCGGCAGTCCGCAAACGCAGATCGACGCCATTGAGAATCCGAACGAGGCCGCCCTCAAGCAAATTCACGAGGATTGGCGCAAGCGGCACGAACAGGTGCTCAGCTCCGGCGGCCTGCACATCATCGGTACCGAGCGCCACGAGTCCAGGCGCATCGACAACCAATTGCGGGGCCGCTCCGGACGCCAGGGCGACCCGGGCTCGAGCCGGTTCTACCTCTCGCTCGAAG
Source organism: uncultured Gammaproteobacteria bacterium (assembly GCA_963837045.1). Classification (GTDB taxonomy): domain Bacteria; phylum Pseudomonadota; class Gammaproteobacteria; order Steroidobacterales; family Steroidobacteraceae; genus Bog-1198. Next base: position 10,607 of record CAWIMA010000007.1, on the reverse strand, counting down.
ACAATCTGATGCGCATCTTCGGCGATCCGACGCGCATGAAGGCGCTCATGACCCGGGTCGGCATGAAAGCGGGCGAGGCGATCGAGAGCGGCATGCTGACGCGGCAAATCGAGCGCGCGCAGCGTCGGGTGGAGCAGCACAATTTCGATGCCCGCAAGCAGCTGCTTGAATACGACGACGTCGCCAACGATCAGCGCCGCGTGATCTACCAGCAGCGCACCGATTTGATGGCCGCCGAGGAAGTCGCTGAAGCCATCAAGGGTGTGCGCGAGGATGTGGTCGCACAGCTGGTGGATCAGTCCATGCCCCAAGGGGCCCCCGAAGAGCAGTGGGACGTACCCGGACTGGAGCAGGCCATCGAGCGCGATTTCGGTCCCAAGCTCCCCATCGTGGAGTGGGTCAAGGCCGAAGAGGCGGGCGACGTCACCGTGCTCAAGAATAAAATCATCTCGGCGCTCGAAGCGGCGTACGCGCAGAAGCAGGCGAGCGTGGGCCCCGAGATCATGCGTTACATCGAAAAAGAGGTGATGCTGCGCACCTTGGATCAGCATTGGCGCGAACATCTCGCGGCCATGGACTACATGCGCCAGGGCATTTTCCTGCGCAGCTACGCGCAGAAAAACCCCAAGCAAGAATACAAGCGCGAGGCATTCGAACTGTTCTCCGCCATGCTCGATCGCATCAAGTTCGACACCGTGACCACGGTGTCGAAGATCCAGGTGCGCAGCCAGGCGGAGATCGAGCGGGAAGAGTTCGAGCGTCAGCAGCGCCTGGCGCGCGCGCTGCAGATGCAGCACGCCGAGGCAATTTCGCCGATCCAGGCGGCGGGGGGATTCGAGGCGCCGGGACAGGCTGCACCGGCACTCGGCGGCAATCCTCTCGAGGCCGAGCCGCATGCCGCTGCGCCGGCCGCGACGCCTTTCGTGCGCGCGGTGCCCAAGGTGGGCCGCAACGAGGCGTGTCCGTGCGGATCGGGCAAGAAGTACAAGCACTGTCACGGCGCGCTGCAGCAGGCGAGCGGTTAGGAGCCTGGCTCGGTAATCCGCATGGCCGCGACCGTGGCGGATAGACCAAGCGCGCCAAGCGTGATTCATGTCGTCGCCGGGGTGGTGATCGACCGCAAGAGGCGTGTGCTGATCGCACAGCGGCCGGCGGGAAAACATCTGGCCGGCGCGTGGGAATTCCCAGGCGGCAAGCTCGAGCCGGGCGAGGCGCGGGACGAGGGGTTGGCGCGTGAGCTGCGCGAAGAGATCGGCATCGCGATTCAACGGCCGCGGCCGCTGATCCGGCTGCGCCATACGTATCCCTACGGCGAAGTGCTGCTCGATGTGTGGGTCGTGCGGCGCTTCCGCGGCGAACCAATGGGCCTGGACGGCCAGCAGCTGCGCTGGTGCTGCGCCCGAGAACTGCCGAGTGTCGAGCTGCTGCCGGCCGATCGCCCGATCCTCGCGGCGCTGCGGCTCCCGGAGCGTTTGCGCCGCGCATCCACCCCTTTTTACCGAGTCGCCGGCTTCTCCGCGAACGCCCGGGGCGCGTACGCCCCGGGCGCGCAAGCCCGAGGCGCGTCCGCCCCCGCAGCGAGACTTAAGGGCCTGGCTTGCCGGAATGCCGCAGAGGCGGCGGCGGCGGCGGGGCGCGCGGATTTTCTCGTCATGCAGACGGCGCTCGACCCTCGCGACCTCGCTGCATTGTGCAGTCACGTGGCGGTGCCGGTTTACGTGCCGGGCATGGCGCTCGAGCGGGCCTGGGCACTCGGCGCGAGCGGCATCAATGCCATAGTGTGCTAGGTTTCAGGGCAATGGCCTCTCCGTTGCCCCTTGATCCGCTCGATCGGATAGTGATTGCGTATCTGGCCGTGCCGTTGGTGATTTTTCTGGCCGGCTGGTTTGAAATATGGGCCGCGGTGCCGCTCGTCGCATGCGTGGCGTATGCGCTGAAACCCCTCTTGTCCGGGCATCCGGCCGCGGCAGCGCGTTTGCCGGTGACCCGTTTGCAGCTGTCGGTGGCGGTCGCCGTAGGGTGCGCATGGACGGTGTGCGGCGGCATCGGCCACTGGGTCTTCGCCAATGCGGACTGGCATCTGCGCGACGCGGTATTGCATGATTTGGTCGCCGGTCAATGGCCCGTCGGCTACGGGGTGGTCGGCGGCAAGGTCAGTCTGCTGCGGGCGCCGCTCGGGTACTACCTGCCCGCCGCGCTGCTCGGCAAGTGGGGCGGGCTGCTCGCGGCGCAGGCTGCGTTGGCGGCATGGACCATGATCGGCGCGGTGCTGTTCCTGCTGCAAGTGCTGTCGCTGACGCCTTCGCGGGCGGGAGTCGCGCTTTCCGTGGCCGCGGTGATCGTGCTCTTCAGCGGCATGGACATCATCGGCTATCTCTGGCGCGCGCCGCACCTTGCGGCGCACTGGGACATCACGCGACATTTGGAGTGGTGGGCGGACAGCTATCAGTATTCGTCCATGACCACGCAGCTGTTCTGGGTGCCGAACCATGCGCTCGGCGGCTGGCTGACGATCGGGCTGCTGAGCCGCGCCGAACGCGACACACCCCTCGATTCGATGCTGCCGATGATCGTCGTGGCGGGCGCGCTCTGGTCGCCGCTGGCCGCGCTCGGCGCCATGCCCTTCGTGCTTTGGAGAATGGCGGCCAGCATGGCGCGTGGGCCCTGGACATCGTTTCTCCATCCGCGCGTGTGGGCGCCGGCGCTCGCGGTGGGCCTCGCGGTCGCCGCCTATTTGACGCTCGATGCGGGCCGCATCGCCAGGGGATGGACCCTGGGCAGGAGCGGCACGGGCCTCCCGGGCATCGCGACGGATCTGCTTCATCAAGCGCAGTTTTTCGCGCTGGAGGCGGGCTTCATCGGGATCGCCATCCTGGCGATTCGCCCCTGCAGTCAAGTCGTGCTCGCCTTAGGTGTCCTCGCGCTGCTGCCGGTCGCCAGTTTTGGCGCGGCAAACGACCTCGCCATGCGCGCCTCGATTCCGAGCTTGGCGGTGCTGGCCATCGGCGCCTGTCTCGCTTTGTGCCGCGAGACCCTGACTCCCGGCGCGTTGGGCAAGAAGGCCGTCCTTGGCTGCCTGTTGGCGGTCGGTGCGGTGACGCCCTTTCAAGAATTCGCGCGGGCTGCGCGTGCGGCAATCTTGGCCGGCCAATCTGCAAGCGACGCTCATCGGGGCGGGGTGCAGCGCGTATCCTGCGCATTATGTGGCGCGTCTGGGAGGCCACGCGATCGAGCATCTATTGCGCGAGCCCCGCGCGCTGCCGCTCGCACCCGAGGGCGGGTGGGTATGCGGGAGCCCGGGGTCGACAAAATCTCCATAGCAGCTTGTCGGCATCGCGCTTTGCGGCGGCTCCTGGGCGGCGTTACGGGCGCAGGTTCTCATCAAAGAATCGCAAGATCGTCGCATAGGCGTGGCGACCGTCATGCTGGCGCATCAACCCGTGCTTCGCGCCCGGGTAGACCATCACGTCGAAGGGCTTGCCGAGATCCTGAAGCTTGCGATAGACCTTCGTGCTGTTGAGAAACAGCACGTTATCGTCGGCCATTCCGTGAATGAGCAGAAGCTTGCCGCGCAGATCCTTGGCGTACGGCAGTACGGAGCTCGCCTCGTAGCCGGCGGCGTTGTCCAAAGGGCGGCCGAGATAGCGCTCGGTGTAATGCGTGTCGTAGAGCGTCCAATCCGTCACGGGCGCACCGGCCGCGCCGGCGCGAAAAACTTGCGGCGCCTTGAACATCAACATGAGCGTCATGTAGCCGCCATAGCTCCAGCCCCACACGCCGATGCGCGACGGATCGACATAGGGCTGCGAGCCCAACCAGCGCGCACCCTGCACCTGGTCGGCCACTTCGATTTCGCCCAGCCGGCCCTGGATCGGCGCTTGAAATGCCGTGCCCCGAAAGCCGCTGCCGCGGTTGTCGAGCTGGAAGACGACGTAGCCCGCACGCGTCAATATTTGCGTGAAGGAGTTGCCGGTCCAGTTATCGAGCACCCGCTGCACGCTGGGGCCACCGTACACCTCGACGATGGCCGGATACCGTTTGGCGGAGTCGAAATGGGCGGGTTTGAACAGCCGGTATTGCAGGGCCTGTCCGTCCGCGGCGGCGAGACCGCCGAATTCCGGGATCGAATTCTCGGCCAGATACGCAGCGTCCGGATGCTGTTGATCCAGGCGGTTTTCCAAGAGATAGGCGATGAGCCGGCCGTCCGCGGCGCGCAGGCTCACCTGGGGCGGCTGCGTACGGCTGGTGAAGTTATCCACGTACACGCGCGTGTCGCGCGACATGGTGATGGCGTGCAATCCGTCCTCGCGGGAGATGCGGGATACCGCGCGCGGATCCTGGGTGTCCAGCGAGGTGCGGTACAGATTGCGCTCGATGGGGCTCTTTTCGTTCGCGATGAAATAGATCAGGCGCCGCTTCTCATCGATACCCTTGATCGCGCGGCCGTGAAAATCATCGACGTTCCATGGGCCGGCCGTGAGCTGCCGAAGCAGATGCCCGTTGTAATCGTACAGATACAGGTGCTGAAAGCCGTCGCGAGAGGATTCCCAGACGAACTGCGGCGATTTCCTGAGGAACGTCAGCTCATCGTTCAATTCAATCCACGTGTTGCTGGTTTCGGTCAGGACCACGCGGCTCGCGCCGGTGGCGATGTCCGCGAAGATCAGATCCAGCCGACGCTGGTCGCGGCTTTGCCGCTGAATGGCGATAGTCTTGCCGTCGGGCAGCCAATTCAGGCGCGCAAGATAAATATCCTTTTCGGGCCCCAGGTCGATCCAGGCGACCGCGCCCGTCGACAGGTCGACGACCCCGACGCGGATCAGCACGTTGGCATCGCCCGCCGCCGGATAGCGCTGCGCAAATGTCGAGACGTTGTCCGCCGCTATCTCGAAGCGCTGCACGATCTTCACCGGAGTTTCGTCGACGCGCGCGAATGCGATGTGCCGGTCGTCGGGCGCCCACCAGTAGCCGGTGCTGCGGTCCATTTCCTCCTGCGCCACGAATTCCGCCATCCCGTTCTTGATCGGGCCGCCTCCATCGCTGGTCAATGCCTTCTCGGTGCGGCCGGCGAGGTCGTAGGCATACAGATTCTGGTTGCGCACATAGGCGACGTAGCGGCCGCGCGGTGAGATCGTCGCGTCCGTCGCGAAGCCCTCGGTGTGCGTGATTTGCAGCAGGGCCTCCTGCGCGGGTTTGGCAAGATCGTAGTAGTACAGCCGCCCGTCCAGCGGAAACAGCAGCGCACGCCCGGACGGCGCGAACGAGTACTCCAGGATCCCGGACAGTGCCGCGGTTCTCTGCCGCTCGCGGCGGCCGAGCTCCTCATCCGACAGCTGCCCGGCGGCCGGCGCCAGCACCTTCGAGTCCACGAGGATTTGCGCGCGGCGCTCGCGGATGTCGTATTCCCAAAGATCGAGGCGATCCTTGTCCTCCGGCCTGCCCTCAAGATAGGTCACCCGCGAGCCGTCGGGCGATATCTTCAATCCGACGATGGAGGGCCCCGCGAGGGCCGGCGCATCGAACAGCCGGTCGATCGTGAGCTCCGCGGCTTGAGGCGCGGAGTGGGGCGCTGCCGCCGCGGCGCAGGCGACCAGAGCGGGCGCCAGGTAGCGCCCCGACGAAGTTCGGGATTCGGCCATGAGCTTTAGACCCTTTTTCTTAAGATTACAAGCGAACCGCGCGGTAGCAGACCTCGATCAGTTCGGTGACGCCGCGCGTGCTGCGCATCCGGGTCTCGGCCGCCGATACGTCCTCGCGGGCAATCTCGTCGATTTTGAATCGCGGTGAGTAGAGGCGCCGCACCTCCTCGCCCCGCACGGAAAATGGCGGTCCGGACATCTCTCCCTCGCGATATTCCAGGGTTACCAGCAGCATCTGCGTGCCCGGACTCGTCAAGGTCGCCAGATGCTCGACATACGCAGCCCGCAGATCCGGGCTCCAGGAAATCAAGGCCGCCCGGTCATAAACGGCAGCCGCCGCTCCCAGCATGGCGCTCCTGAGCGCAAAGAAGTCGCCGCGAAACAACTCAAGATCGGAAGCTTCGTAGACGTCGAAGTCGGCTCCCGCCCTTCGCCGGGCGGGAATGCCGTTCTCCATGCAGAACGCCTCGACCGCCGTTGCCGACAGTTCGACCCCGATCACGCTATGGCCCTGATCGCGCAGCCACAGCATATCCAGGCTTTTGCCGCACAAGGGCACTAGTACGCGGCTGCCCCGCATCGAGCCGCAGGCTTGGCCAGTGGCGGGTCAGATTTCGATCCGCCGAGGATTGATGAAACCCGATTTGGCCGGTGCGCCAGCGCTCGTGCCAGAAATCAGGCCGCATGGATCATCCGTCCTCCGGCGCAGCGCCGGACCGCTCCTCGCCATCGGCGGCGGACTCTTCGGGAATTTTGTGCTGCTCGCTGAGCCATGCGCCCAAGTCAATCAGCCGGCAGCGGTCGCTGCAGAACGGCCGATACGCCGATGCCGCCGACCACTCCACCGGCCGCCGGCAGGTCGGGCATTTCACCGTGATTGCCATCGAAGGGGACCGTCCGAATCAAGCGCAGCAGGTCAGCAGAAAAGGCACGTCCGCCTCCACGTGAACCGGCCGGCTGGTCGCATCGGTCCAATTCAAGAAGCGGATGGTGCAGCGATGCTGGCTGCCGCTCATCTCGGGAAATACATCGCTGTCCGGCGGCAAAGTAACCCGCACCAATTGACAGGGATTTTCCCGGTCGAATTGCAGCTGGAAGATTCCGCCGATCGCGTTCTCGGATTTGCGTTTGGCATTTTGCCGAGTGAGCCACAGCAGCTCCGCGATGCTGTCGCAGAGCGGCCGGATCAGGGCCAGCCAGCTGCCGAATTCGGCCGCCCGGATCTCAGCGGGGCGGTTGAGCCAATACGAATAGTCGGGCAGATCGAAATCGCAGGTGCCGCCCGGTATGGCGCTGCGGTGCTTGATGGCGCTCAGGAACTCCGAATCGCGCAGCGGTCCCATGAAATTGCCGCCCACCGTCGACAAATCCTCCCGCAGCTTGATGAGGTTCGACATCAGCGACTTCAACCGGCTGGGGTCGACGCCGGTCTTGGTCTGATATTCCTTGAGTACGTTGACGTGGCGCTCCAGCTCCTTGAGCACGTCGCTGCGCGAGTCGCCGCGGGCGGTGATGGCCAGAATCTCGAGCAGGCTCGAGACCGCGGCGCGCGCACTCCACGCATTGTCCAGCTCGCTGTGGTAGGTGGCCTGCGTGTAGAGGAATTCCAGGCGCAGGAAGGTGCGCATGCGCTCGTTGAGCGGCAGCTCGTAGACGACCGGCGCCAACAAGGCCTCGGCGTCCGTCCGCGGTTCGAGGGAGGAGTTCATGAGCCCTATTCTGATCCAACCGAAGGGCCACGGTAAACTTGGTTTTAGTCTAAATCACCGGCGAGGGCGCGCATTTCACGAGGGCACCGCGCCGGCGAGCCGCAAATAGCGCTGGTGCAGGCGATCGACCGCGTCTCTCAATTGCTGCACGGTCCCGGAATTGACGAGCACATCGTCCGCGGCCTTCAGGCGGCTCTCACGGCTCGCCTGCGCCGCGAGAATCGCGCGCGCCTGCTCCAGGCTCACGGAATCGCGCGCCGTCAGCCGCTCGAGCTGCGCCGCCTCATCCGCGTCGACGACCAATATCCGGTCCACGCGGTCGCGAGCACCGCTCTCCACGAGCAGCGGAATGGCCATCACCAGATACGGTCCCACGGCCTCGGCCGCGCGCCGCTCCATGTCGGCACGGATCAGCGGATGCAGGATGGCTTCCAGGTCGCGGCGCTTGCCGGGATCGGCGAAAATCAGATTGCGCAGGGCGCGCCGGTCGAGCTCCCCCTCGGGGCTCAGCACCCCTGGGCCGAACCTTTGGACCACCTGCTCGAGCCCGGGCTGCCCCGGAGCGGCCACGATGCGCGACGACTCGTCGGCATCGATCACGGGAACGCCGAGCTCGGTGAAACGCCGGGCGACCGTGCTCTTGCCGCTCGCGATACCGCCGGTGAGCCCGATACGCAGGCGCGGCGCCATGGGTCAGCGAAGACCCGACACGCGCAAATAGCCGTTCACGAGCTCATTTCCATACAGCATGGCGAGCCAGCCGGCCGCCGCCAGATAGGGCCCGAACGGCATCGGCGCGGCCCGATCGCGGCCGCGCAGGACGATCATCGAGATCCCCAGCACCGCCCCGGTGGCCGCGGACAGCAGGATCACCAGCGGCAACAACCTCCACCCCAGCCACGCGCCCAGGGCCGCGAACAGCTTGAAGTCGCCGTAGCCCATGCCTTCCTTGCCCGTGACCAGGCGAAACGCGTGATACACCAGCCAGAGGCTCGAATACCCCGCGGCGGCTCCGATGATGGCATCCCGCGCCGACACGGGCAGGGGGGCGCCCGCGGCAGGCCCCAGCACGACCGCCGCCAGCAGGCCGGCCCACAGCAGCGGCAGGGTGATGTCGTCGGGCAGCAGCTGGTGGTCCACATCGATGCCCGTCAGGGCGATCAGCGCCCAGGTGACGCCTAAGCCGCACGCCGTGGCGGCCGTGACGCCGAAGTGCCAGGCCACCGCCGCGGACAGCAGCCCGGTCGCGAGCTCCACCAGCGGATAGCGTGCGGAAATGCGCGCCCGGCAGGCGGCGCAGCGTCCGCGCAGCAGCAGCCAGCTGACCACCGGAATGTTCTGCCATGCCTTGATCGGCGCTTTGCACGCCGGGCAGGCGGAGCGCGGGGTGCTCAGGCTGAACCGCTCGGACGGTGCGGAGGTGATCGTCGTCGCGGCACTGTCGGCGGAGGGCAGCAGCTCGATGGCCTGGGCGCGCCACTCGCGCTCCAGCATGATGGGCAGCCGGTAGATGACGACGTTGAGAAAGCTGCCGATCACCAGCCCCAGCACGAACACCGACCCCACGAACAGCAGGGAGCTGGCTGTGTAGAGCACGGCGAGATCGTTCAGCATGAGCTAAACCCGCTGCCAGCCGTGCCGACGGCCGCTTTTTATCCGACGACTGAACCGAGCTTGAAGATCGGAAGGTACATCGCGATCACCATGCCGCCCACGAGCACGCCGAGAATCGCCATGATCATCGGCTCCAGAAGGCTCGACATGCTGTCGACGGCGTTATCGACCTCCGCCTCGTAGAAATCGGCCACCTTGCCCGACATGGTATCGAGCGCGCCCGACTCCTCGCCCACCGCGATCATCTGAATCACCATGTTGGGAAACAGCCCCGTGTTTTCCATGGCGCGCTGCAGGCGCTGTCCCGTCGCCACTTCGTCCTTCATGCGCAGCACCGCTTCTTCGTAGACGATATTGCCCGTGGCGCCCGCCACCGATCCCATGGCCTCGACCAGGGGCACGCCGGCCGCAAACATGGTCGAGAGCGTACGAGCGAAGCGCGCAATCGCGGCTTTGACGAGAATCGGTCCGATGATCGGCAACTTGAGCAGGATCCGATCGAGCGCGAGCTGCATCGGCCTCGAGCGCTTGAGGAAGAAAAAGAACCCATAAACGCTTCCGCCGATCACGAACGCCAGCCACCAGCCCTGATGCTGTACGAAGCGCGACAAATTGACGACCATCTGCGTGAAGGCGGGCAAAGAGGCGCCGAAGCCCTTGAACAGCGCTTCGAACTGCGGAATCACGAAGACAAGCAAAATGATCGACACGATGACGGCGACGGCCAGCACGGCCATCGGATAGAACATCGCCTTCTTGATTTTCTTCTTGAGGGCTTCGGTCTTCTCCTTGTAGGTCGCGATTTTATCGAGCAGCGTTTCGAGGGCGCCGGCCTGCTCGCCGGCCTCGACCAGATTGACGAACAGAGCGTCGAAGTACAGCGGGAACTTCGCGAGGGACTCGTGCAGCGTGCTGCCGCCTTCGATGTTGGCCTTGACGTCGAGCACCAGCTTTTGCATCGCCGGCTTTTCGTGCCCGTTGCCGACGATCTCGAAGGCCTGCACCATGGGTATGCCGGCCGCCATCATGGTCGCAAGCTGCCGGCTGAACACCGCGATATCCCCGTCGGTGATTTTGCCGCCGGACCGGAAGGCCTTGCTTGGCGTCTTGACGCGCGTGGCGGCGACCCCTTGGCGCCGCAGGTCGGCGCGCAGCGCCGCCTCATTCACCGCAAGCGACTTGCCGCGCACCTTGTTGCCGCGCTTGTCCTTGCCCTCCCACAGAAATTGGGTTTCACTTTTTTTGGTAGCGGTTGCCGATATCGCCATAAATCAATCCTTGCGTAATGCCTACTCGATCGTGATGTTGTTCACTTCTTCCAGGCTGGTCGCGCCGTCTTTCACCTTTTGCAGACCTGCACGGCGCAGATTCCAGACGCCCTCTTTGGCCGCCTGGTCGCCGATATTGAGAGCCCCGCCGCCTTCCATGATGATCCGGCCGATGGTGTCGGTGACCGGCATGACCTGGTAGATGCCAGGCGCCCCTTGTAGCCGTCCGTGCACTGGCCGCACCCAACGGCTTTGTACACTCGGATGCCGCTCGCGATGTCCGCCTCCTCGAAGCCCTCCTTGCGCAGCGCCTCGGCCGGAATGTCGATCGGCTGCTTGCAATTGCTGCAGAGCCTGCGCGCCAGCCGCTGCGCGAT
>CAWIMA010000006.1:0-400341 GCA_963837045.1 uncultured Gammaproteobacteria bacterium | reverse complement strand
GGATTCGAACCCACGTGCCGGAATTACCCGACCATCCGATTTCGAGTCGGCGCCGTTATGACCACTTCGGTACCTCTCCGTTGACTTAAAATTTAATCGCGTTATTGAAATCTTATCGGAAAATATATTCGCGTTAACTTAAGTATTCTTGCCGTTAACTTAAGCATTTTTGCCTTGTGACGCGCTGGGTGTCCGCTTTAAAAATGCATTTGTCAAGGGCTCAATGGCGCTAATATGTCATTATTCTAGCGCATCGTTCCAGGGCATGCCTCTTAGAACAGAACTCCCTGTGGTCAATGGAATCTATATAGCTTAACCGTGCGGAAATTGAACGTTCCAAAAAGCTGGCTGTGGTGGTCAAAGGTCGGTATCGGCGTATCGGCCGTGACGCTGCTTGGCACCTGCTCCCCTCTCCCGAGCGTGATCGACCAGATCAAGGCTCTCGGCGAATTGCGCGTGGTCACGCGCAACAGCCCGTTGGCGTTCTATCGCGCGGCGGATGGCCAGCCGCAGGGGCCGGAGTACGAGCTCGCGCGCCGCTTCGCCGACGAACTGGGCGTAAGGCTCAAGATGACCCCGGTGAGCAGCTATGCGGAAATCTATGCCGCGCTGAACTCGGGGAAGGCGCACGTGGCGGCGGCCGGTTTGAAGGTCCCGATGCAGCGGGTCGCCGGGGTGGTATTTGGTCCCGCCTATCAGCGCGTACGCGAGCATTTGATCTATCGCCGGGGTGCGACGCGGCCGGGTTCGCTCGCCGAGATCGGCACTGGCGATCTGGAAATCGCTGCGGGCAGCTCGCATGCCAAGTTGCTGAGCGCAGCCCGCAACTCCTTGCCGGGATTGGTGTGGGTGGAAAATGCCGGCACCGATTCACGGTCGCTGTTGGACGGCGTCGCGGACGGCACCATCGACTATACGATCGCGGACTCCACCGAGTTCGCGTTCGCTCACGATGCGCATCCGGATTTGCGCATCGCCTTCGACTTCCCCGGAAGTCAGGCCGTGGCTTGGGCCGCAAGCACGCGCGACCCGCAATTCCTGCGCGACATGAGCGAGTATTTCGCGCGCCAGCGCGGCAGCGGCGAACTGGCGGCGATCGTTCAGCGATATTACGGCCGGACCGCGGACACGGAATTCGCGGGCGCGCCCGGCTTCATGCAGCATCTGCAGAGCCGTTTGCCGCTGTACAAGAAATGGTTCGAAGAGGCCGCTGAGCAGAGCAGTCAAGATTGGCGTCTGTTGGCGGCCATCGGCTATCAGGAGTCGAAATGGAATCCGCGGGCCGCCTCGCCCTCCGGCGCAAAGGGGCTGATGCAGCTCACGGTGGAATCGGCGTCTGCGGTCAAGGTCGCCAATCCGACCGATGCGCGGCAGAGCATCTTCGGTGGGGCGCGCTACTTCAGGCAGATTTACGAAAAGATACCAGCGCATGTGCAAGAGCCGGATCGCACCTGGTTCGCGCTCGCCGCCTACAACATCGGATACGGGCACCTCGAGGACGCTCGCGTGCTTGCGCAGAGGGCGGGCCACGATCCGGACTCCTGGGACGACGTGCGGGAATTCCTGCCGCTCCTCGAACAGGAATATTGGTATTCACAGACCCTGAACGGCTTTGCGCGCGGCTCCCAGCCGGTGCACTATGTGGATAGCGTACGAGGCTATCGCGATCTGCTCGAATGGGCCTGGAGCGGCGGCGGTGCAGTCGCCCTGAATTAGCGCGCCGGCCGCTGCGCCGACGGGGCTAGCGCCGCGCCGCGAAGAATCGGCGCAACAGCGCGCCGCATTCCTCGGCGCATACCCCGCCGAAGACGTCCATGCGATGTGCCAGGCGCGGCTCGCGCGGCAGGTCGAACACGCTGCCGCAGGCGCCGGCCTTGGCATCCCAGGCCCCGAACACCACCCGCACCACTCGGGCATTGAGGGCGGCGCCGACGCACATGGCGCACGGCTCCAAAGTCACGTACAGGGTCGCAGAGCCGAGCCGGTAGTTTTCCCGCCGAAGAGCGGCGGCGCGCAGCGCGACGATCTCCGCATGCGCCGTGGGATCGTGGGATGCGATCGGGCAATTCCAGCCTTCGCCAATCACCTCGCCGCCGAGCTCCAGCAGGGCCCCCACCGGCACCTCGTTATGCTCTTCGGCGCGGTGCGCCAGCTCGAGCGCTCGCCGCATGAAATCCTCGTCCGTCGGCACGCCGAGCGCCACGAGTCAGCTCCGGTGCCCACGGGGCGCGGGCGAGTTGATGACATGTTCGTTGTTATCGGCCATCATCGCCGCGCAGTCGCGCCTCGATAGCGTTGACACACCGGATTGTAGAACGATCGACATCGGCATGCGCATGATATTCCTGATATGGGCGATCGCCTCGTCCGTGCCGGCGCTCGCCGATGAAGGCATGTGGACCTTCGATAACTTCCCTTCGGGCGCGGTGAGGCGGACATATCGGGTGGACGTGACGCCGAACTGGCTGGACCACGTCCGGCTGTCCACGCTCAGGCTCACCAATTGCACGGCCGCATTCGTTTCTCCCGACGGCCTCATCCTGACCAATCACCACTGCATGGAATCGTGCCTCGGCGAGCTCTCCTCCAAGGACCACAGCCTGCTCGAGCGCGGCTTTTCGGCTGCGAACCGCGGCGCCGAGCGCCGCTGCGCGACACAGCTCGCGGACGTTCTGGTGGGGATGGAAAACGTCACGGCCGCGGTGTCCAAAGCGAGCGCAGGGCTCGGCGACGAAGCGGCAAACGATGCGCGCAAGAAGGCGCTCACGGCGCTCGAGCAGGCCTGCGAGCGACTCAGCGCCAAAGCCAAATCCGGCCCGCTCAAGTGTCAGGCCGTGACGCTGTACGAGGGAGGGCAATACTTTCTCTACAAGTACAAGCGCTACGACGATCTGCGCCTGGTCTTCGCGCCCGAGTCGGGTATCGCCGCATTCGGCGGCGATCCCGACAATTTTCAATTCCCGCGCTGGTCGCTCGATATCCTGCTCCTGCGCGCCTACGAGGGCGGCAAGCCCGCCAGAACACCCAGTTACCTGCAGATCGATTTCGCGGGGCCACAAGCCGGCGAACTGGTGTTCGTGGCGGGGCATCCCGGTTCGACCGCACGCAGGGAAACCGCGGCGGAGCTCGAGTTCGAGCGCGATGTGCTGCTGCCGACGACGCTGCTGCGTGCATCGGAGCTGCGCGGTGGCTACATTGAATTCGGCCGGATCAATCAGGCCGACGAGGAGCTGGTGCAGGGGCCGCTCAACAATCTCGAGAACGGAATCAAGGTGCGCCGCAAGCTGCTCGATGCATTGCACGACGATTCCTTGATGGCGCGAAAAAGGGACGAGGAGACCGCCTTACGCGCCGTCGCCGGGCTCACCGGCGCAGATCCTTGGCGGCAGATCGAGTCGGCGTCGGCGCGCGAGCGGGTCATCTATCTGCCCTACACCTTCATCGAAGGAGCCGCGGGATTCAACAGCATTCTGTTCCGCTACGCGCGCCTGCTGCTGCGGGCCGCGGATGAGCGATTGAAGCCGAATATCGATCGGCTGCGCGAATTCACCGACGCCGCCCTGCCGCGCATCGAGCAGCAGCTGTACGCACGGGTGCCGATCTACCCCGAAGTCGAATCGATGACGCTGTCCTTTTCACTGCAGCGCATGCGGGAGTGGCTCGGTCCGGACGATCTTCTGATTCGCAGTCTGCTCAAAAGCGAGTCGCCCGATTCGCTGGCGACCCGGCTCGTCGCGGAAACGAAACTCGACGAACCTGCCGTGCGCAAACAGCTGTGGGAAGGCGGCAAGGCCGCGGTGGACGCATCGCGCGATCCGATGATCGAACTGGCGCGGTCGCTCGATGGCGCCTCGCGTTCGATCCGCAAGCAATTCGAGTATCAGGTCGAAGCGCCGATCGCGGCCGCCTCCGAAAGGATTGCCGCGCTGCGATTCAAGGCCTATGGTACCGAGGCGTATCCGGACGCCACATTCACGCTGCGCCTGAACTACGGCAAGGTGGAAGGATGGATGGAAAACGGCGTGCCTGTTGCGCCCTTCACCTATCTCGATCGCGCGTTCGAGCGCGCGACCGGATCGCCGCCGTTCAAGATTCCCGACAGCTGGGCCAGGGTCAAGGATCAGCTCGACATGCGCACGCCGTTCTGCTTTGCGACCAGCAACGACATCGTGGGCGGGAACTCGGGCAGCCCCCTGATCGACGCGCAAGGAAAGATCGTCGGCATTATGTTCGATGGCAACATTCATTCGATCGCCGGCGCGTATTGGTTCGACGATGCGAAGAATCGGGCGATTGCCGTGCACCCGGCGATCATCCGCGAAGCCCTCGACAAGGTGTATGGTGCTAAATCGCTATTGATGGAGCTTGGCGCACAATGAGCAACGCGAAGACCGTGAAGATCGATCAACCCAGCGAGCCCGGAGAATACGATGCGGGCATGCTGACTCTGCTGCAGATCATCTGGGGCGAGGGATTCTTGTCGCCTGGAGGCGCCGAGGAAATCGCCCGTCTGTTCGAGGGCTGCGATATCGGCGGCTGTGAGGTCCTCGACATCGGCTGCGGGCTGGGGGCGATCGATGAACTGCTGGTCACGCAGTACCGAGCCCGGTCGGTCGTCGGGATCGACATCGACCCGACCCTGCTCTCGGGCATGCAGCGGCGCATCGAGAGGGCGGGTCTTGCGCAGCGCATTCGCGCAATGAAAGTTGACGCCGGTCCGCTGCCGTTCGCGCCGGAGAGCTTCGATGTCGTCTTTTCGAAGGACGCGATGGTGCAGATTCCCGACAAGCCTGCGATTTTTGCCGAGGTGCTGCGGGTGCTGCGGCCCGGCGGTCGATTCATTGCAAGCGATTGGCTGCGCGGCGGATCGGGCGATTATTCGCCGGAAATGATGGAGTTCTTCCGCCTCGAGGGCATCGCGTACAACATGGCGTCGCTCGAGCAGAGCGCTGCGGCACTGCGCCGTGCGGGCTTCGTCGACGTCGAGATCCGCGACCGCCTCGATTGGTATCGGGATCTGGCCCAGCGTGAACTCCAGTCGATGGAAGGGCCGCTCAAACCGCTCATCGTGAGCCGGATCGGCGCCGAACGCACGCAGCACTTCATCGATGATTGGCGCCAGCTCGTCGTCGTTCTCAGGCGCGGCGAACTGCGGCCGGGACACCTGAAGGCGGCCAAACCGCAATAGTCCGGCCTCGCGCCGGCCGATGGCGCGGCTTCACCGCGCCTTTAGGCCCGCTCGCTGTCGAGATCCTTCATCTGCGCCGCCCCGTAGCGCTCGCCGGCCGCCGCCCCCTTGGGGATTGCGCGCTCTATCGCGGCGATATCGATCGGCGTCAGTGCAAGGTCGATCGCGTCCGTCGCCTCGCTCAGTTGATCGCGCCGGCGCGCACCGACCAGGGGAACGATGTCGTCCCCCTGCGCGGCTACCCAAGCGATGGCGATCTGCGCGACGCTTGCGTGCCGGGCCGCGGCGACGGCGCGCAGCGCCTCGACCAGATCCAGATTGCGGTCGACATTCTCGCCGAGGAAGCGCGGGGCGACGCTGCGAAAATCTCCGGCGCCGGCCGAATTCTTGCGCCAGTGGCCGCTGATGAGGCCGCGCGACAGCACCCCGTAGGCCGTAATGCCGATACCGAGACTGCGGCAAGCCGGAAGAATCGCATCCTCGATACCGCGGGAAATCAGCGAATATTCAATCTGCAGGTCACAGATTCGGTGGGTCGCCGCGGCCCGCCGAAGCGTGCCGGCGCCCACCTCCGAAAGACCGATGCAGCGCACATAGCCCGCTTGCACGCAATCCGCGATGGCGCCGACCGTCTCCTCGATGGGCACGTTCGAATCGAGCCGCGCCGGCCGGTAGATGTCGATGTGGTCGACCCCGAGCCGCCGCAAGGAATAGGCCAGGAAATTCTTCACGGCCTTCGGTCTTGCGTCGACGCCCGACCAGCCGCCGGCGGGATCCCGCAGTGCGCCGAACTTGACGCTGATCTGGATCTGCTCGCGCTTGGCGCGCTTGAGCACCTCCCCGATCAGCATTTCATTGTGGCCCATGCCGTAGAAGTCCCCGGTGTCGAGCAGCGTGATCCCCGCATCGAGTGCGGCATGAATCGTCGCGACGCTCTCCTCCCGATCCGCAGGACCGTACATGCCCGACATGCCCATGCAGCCGAGCCCCAGGGCGGAAACACGCGGCCCGGCCGCGCCGAGCTTGCGATATCTCATTGGGTGAGGACCGGCAGCGTGTTCAATCCGCGGAACGCAAAATTAGGCCCCCAGTCGGGCTGCTCGTTCGCCAGGCGCAGGTGCGGAAAACGCCGGCTCACCGCGCTGATCGACAGCTGTCCTTCGAGGCGCGCGAGGGTGCTGCCGAGGCAGACGTGCGAGTCGCCTCCAAACGCCAGGTGACGATTGTGCGGGCGCCGCAGATCGAGCCGATCCGGATCGCGATACTGCCGCGGATCACGGTGCGCGGCGCCGATCATGAACGTGATCGCCGACCCGGCGGCCAGCCGCCTGCCGTCTATATCGAGATCGGCCTTGACCACGCGCCCGAATGCCTGCACCGGGCTTTCGTATCGAAGCAGCTCTTCGACGGCCGACGGCAGCAGGGTCTCATTGCTGCGCAGTTCCGCATACACATCGGGATGCTTCAGCAGAGTGTACATCCCGTTGCCGATCAGATTGCGCGTCGTCTCGTGGCCGCCGAACAGCAGCATGACGCATTGCGCGTACAGCTCCTCTTCGGTCATCACCCCGGCTTCGTCCGCGGCGTCCAGCAGCAAACTGAGCAGATCGCTCTTGCGCGCGCCTCGTCGCTCACGAATGGTCTCTGAAAAATAGCCCTCAAGCTCCCGTATCGCCTGCTGGGCCAATCGCGCCCGCTCCGGGGGCCGGCGCAGATCGCCCATCCACAGTGCAATGTCATTGGACAGCACGACGCAGCGATCATGCAGCTCCTCGGGCAGGCCGAGCAGCTCGCAAATCACTCGAACCGGCAGCGGATAGGCGAAATCCCTGATCAAATCGATCGACTCTCGGCTCTGCATATCGTCGAGCAGTCGTTCGATGACCGCGTTTACCGTCTGTCTGAGCTGCCCGACGACAAGGGGCGTGAACCCTCGGTTCATCAGTTTTCGCAGCTCCGTATGACGAGGCGCGTCGCGCAGCAGCAGCCAGCGCTGCATGTGATGAACCAGATCGTCGAACTCGGCCAGGGCATCGCCGCTCACGGCCACCAGCAGCGATGCCGGTCGGACCGCCGACAGCCGGGCATCGCGAATGACCGCCGCGCAGGCCTGGTACCCGAATAGCAGCCACGTGCCGGAGCGCCCTTCCAGCGGCTGCAATGACGGCCCGGCCAGGCAATGACGGTATGTCGGGTAGGGATCGCGCTGAAACTCGGCTGAAAAGAGCGGCGGCGGAGCCGTCCGGTCGTGCGACGAAACCGTCACGCGGCCCCCCTCATTGCTGCGCTATCGCGGGCCGCCTGCCGCGCAGCACGAATTTTTGGATTTTCCCGGTGGCGGTCTTCGGCAGTTCGCTCACGAAATGAAACATGCTCGGAACCTTGAAGTGCGCCAGCGCGCTGCGCGCGAAGTCATGCAATTCGGCTTCCGTGGCGCTCGCGTCGGGGCGCAGCACGACGAAGGCATGCGGAGTCTCGCCCCATTTCTCGTGCGGCATGCCGACCACCGCCGCCTCGAGAACAGCGGGGTGCCGCAGCAGCGCACCCTCGACTTCGATCGAGGAGATGTTCTCTCCGCCGCTGATGATGACGTCCTTGAACCGATCCCGAATTTCGACATATCCGTCCGGATGGACCACCGCCGCATCGCCCGAATGGAACCAGCCGCCACGGAAGGCCGACGCCGTCGCCTCCGGGTCGTTGTAATAGCCTCGCATCACCACATTGCCGCGCGCGATCACTTCGCCGAGCGTCGCACCATCGCGAGGCACATCGCGCATGTCATCGTCCACGACCCGGAGCTCGCCCGACGTGATCAGCTCGACCCCCTGGCGAGACTTGACGACCGCCCGATCGGCGCCGGACAGCAATGTATGCTCGGGCAATGGCTCACAAATGGAGATGAACGGCGCGGTTTCGGTCAGCCCGTAGACGTGCGTGATCTCCCAGCCGAGATCCGATTCCATGCGCTCGATGGTCGCCGCAGCCGGAGGCGCGCCCGCGGCGAACACGCGCACGCCCCGGCGCAGCTGCCGGCGCAACGCTTCCGGCCCGCTGGCGATGGCGATGAGAACCGTGGGCGCCGCGCACAGGTGGGTCACGCGCTCGCGATTGATCTGCTCGTAGACCGACGGCGCGTCGACTTTTCGCAGGCAAATGTGCGCCGCACCGGCCGCGGTCACCGTCCAAGGAAAGGTCCAACCGTTGGCATGGAACATCGGCAGCGTCCACAGATAGCGGTCCGCCGGCGTCATCGGCCAGTGCGCCAGCGTGCCCACCGAGTTCATCCACGCGTTGCGGTGCGTGATCATGACGCCCTTCGGACGCGAGGTGGTACCGCTTGTGTAATTGATGGCGAGCAGATCCGTCTCCTCGATATCGGCGGATTCGGTCAGGCCCGCAGCGGCGTCGATCAGCGACTCGTAGGCCAGCCAGCCGTGATCCTCGCCCTCGAGGGCGACGAAATGCCGCACGCCGGGCATGCGCTCGCGAACGCTGTCGATCAAGTCGAGATAGTCCACGTGCGCGCACAGCACCTTCGCGCCGCTGTGGTTCGCCATGTAGAGGAAGTCCTCGGCCGCGAGCCGGTAATTCATCGGTACGATGACGGCACCCCGCTGTGGGATCGCATAGAACTGCTCGAGGTGCTGGTGCGTGTTGGGCGAGATGGTGGCGACGCGATCGCCCTTCCCGACCCCAAGCTTCGCGAGTGCGGCGGCCCACCGATCGCACCGATCGCCGAACTGCGCATACGTCAGGCGCACGTCGCCATCCACGACCGCTTCGCGCCGTGCATGCAGCTTGCGCGCGCGGCGCGCGAAGTCCAGGGGCGTAAGCGGCGTCTCCATGCGTCTCTCCTAACCTATTGAATATACAACAGCTGGACCCACGGGCAAGCTCGTTTGGCGGTGCAACTGGCGGCTGCCGCCTCGCGGGCATCCCGCCGGAAGGTCCATCTTAGTCCGAAACTTTCGCAGCGGCTTGCGGGTCAGCGTCGATGATCAGTGAGTAGAGCCCAGAATAGCCGCATCGCCAAAGCCCCGCATCCCGACCACCAGGACGACGCTCAGGGCGACGCGCACGACGGTCAGTCCGACGGTCATCGCGGTCAGTCCGCCGTCCATTTCGCGCTTCTGCACCGTGGCGATTTGGTCAATCGGGATGGACTCGTGCCGACCGTCAATGGAACTGGCGCTGACGGATACAACGTTGAATTCGTGCGTTTTGCCATCGCTCGTGAGAATGACCACATGGTCGCCCCGTTTCAGCACCGCGCCGGAGACGATGCGCTGCTGCAGTTCGCAGGGGGTCCCACTGACGGGCCGCAACGTCGTACAGCCTGCGAGACAGAGGATCAGCACCGAAACGGCGAGGCGCTTCATGGGCCCTCATCTCAGCTCGCGAAGGCGGAGGGCTTTTCTCCGCCCTGCGGCCATGTATCTGCGCCATGAGACATATTCGGCTCTGAAGTAAGCGGCCGAGAGGCCGATGCCGGTGAAGATGAGCGCGATCAATAAATCATCGAAACTCATGCCAGCCTCCTGTTGCGATTCGCAATACACCGGCCGCCCGGCCGCCGCAGCCCATTGCCGATCAGTGCTGTTCGGCCGTCTACAAGGCGTGCTCAATGGTCTGGGCGATGAGCCGGTGCCCGGTCTGAGCCGGATGAATGTTGCACACCTTTTGGTCGTAGACGTCCGGATTCAGCAGTCCGGTATTGCAGGTCTTGCCGCCGAAGGCCGCATGGGCCGCCACGCTCTGAAAGGCGCTGAATACATCGGCCACCACCGCCCCGTACGCGCTCGCCGGAGCGGCGATCGCCGCGTTCAAATCCGCCGTCAGCGCCGTCTCCGCCGCATCGGAGTAGTCGAGCGAGTAATAGTTCGTCAGCACGATCGGCCCGGCGTAGCCGCTGGCGCGCACCGCGCCGAGAATCCCGGCAATGTTCTCCGCGACCGCGGCGAGCATCGCCGGCGCGCCGGCCGCGATGCACGCTTCGACGTCGGCGCTCGAGGCGCACGATTCCTCCAGCAGCAATGCGTCGTTCGCGCCCAGCGTGATCGTCACCAGCCGCACCTCGCGATGGGTCTTCAGGTACGCCGTGGCAAAGGCAAGCTGCGTCGAGCCGTACTGGGCGTGCAGCGGGTACGAGCTGCGATAGGTCCTGCAGCCGTTGTCCGGCGCCGTGGCGGACAGAAAGCTGCCGGTGCTCTCCCCGGGACAGCTCCCGTTCACCACCTGCAGATTCAGCCGGTCGCCCAGGCGGTCGGGAAAGCCGATGAAATTGTCCGGCCTGGTGTAGAAGTACTCGTAGCCCACCGAGGCGATGAAGCTGAAGGCAACGCTGTCGCCCAGTACCAGAGCCTCGCCGCGTTCCCATGCGGCCGCGGCCCCGCCGGTGCACACCGCGGCGGCCAGGAACAGGCGCGATACAACACTCGTGATTTTCATTGTCGGTTCCTCCCAAGGATGATTTTTAGGCGAATGCGACCGTACCTCGGGCGCGCGATTCCGCGCCTGATGAATCGCTTCAGATCGCTGATTTTTTCCTGAGGAAGTGTTGATGATTGCGTGACCGCGCGATTTTTCGTCTCGGCGAGCACCCGAGGCCCCTGAATTGTGTCAGTCCCGGGTTTTGGGATTAAGATTGCCCCCCAGGGACCAATCCATAAGCCTCCCCCGGCGGGCGCCTCCGGAGACATTCCAAGTGCAGCTCATGCGGGCCGTCGCAATCGCGGTACTCCAAGCGCTGGCCGGGCTCGTGCCCGCGTTGGGATTCGCCGCCGCGCCGGCTGCCGCCGCCGAACCGGCAATTGCCGCTCCGGTGGCAGACGGGCCCCAAGAAGTCATGACGGGCCTGTCGACGCGCCTGTTTGCCGCTCTCGATAATGAGTCGATCGCATTCCGGCGCAATGCGGACAAGGTTCTGCCCCTCGTCGACCGGCTGCTCTCTCCGCATTTCGACACGGAGTATGCCGCTCGGCTGGTGCTCGGACAGCACTGGCGCGCGGCCACTGCGGCCCAGCGCACGCAATTTGCGGTTGCGCTGTACCAGAGGCTGCTGCGGACCTACGTCGTGGCCGTCGCCGAGTGGACGCCGGATCGAGTCAAGATACTGCCCCTGCACAGCGATGCGGAGGCGCTGCAAGTGACCGTGCACACGGAGGTGAAGGACTCGGGCGGTGCGATCGTGCCCGTCGACTACCGGCTGCGTCAGACGGCCGAAGGCTGGAAGATTTTCGATGTCGTCGTCGAGGGCGTCTCCTACGTACGGAATTACCACGACGACACCGCCGAGGAAGTGGCTCAGAAGGGCCTCGACGCGACGATCGCCCGGCTCGAAAGGAACGATACCGGCGCGGTTGCGCGCGCGCGATCCCCCGGCTCGGCGGGCACACACTAGGCGTCCTCGACCTCGGGTATGTTGATGCCTCAACCGCCATGGACTGACGCCGGATTCGTGCTAGCCAACTGGGAGGTGCGCCCTCGCCACGGAACCTTGCTGCGGCGCGACAATGGACAATCGGAGCCGGTGCGGCTCGAACCCCGCGTGATGGCGGTGCTGACGTGTCTCGCTCGTCATGCCGGAGAGGTGGTGACCCGGGACGAATTTGGCACCGAGGTCTGGGGCGGCCGCGTGGTCTCGGACGAAGCCCTGTCTCGGTGCATTTCGGTGCTTCGGCAGGTTCTGGCGGATGACTCGCGCGAGCCTCGCTTCATTCGTACCATCGCGCGCATCGGCTACACGCTCGTGCCAATTCCGGTACCGCTGAACCCGGGCCGCGAGAACACTGCCACCGCGTCTGAGAACCTTGCTCCTATCGCAGCGCAGGGCCCCGTCGCAGCGCAGGGCCCCGTCGCAGCGCAGGATGCCGCCTCCGCTGCGCTTCCGCTGCCGCGCATTGATTGGCCGATACGGCTGTGGAACGGCCGGTTCCGGCGCCTTGCCGTGGTGGCCGTCGGCTGCATCGGCCTCCTCGTCGCCCTCGTGCTCGTCCGCTCTGCCCGAGAGGTGCGCATGGGTGTGGATGCGCCGCCGCCGCCGGTGAAGCGGCTCTTGGTGCTGCCTTTCGATGCCACCGAAGCGAAAGGTCTTGACCGGGATGTCGGTATTGATCTGGCGGACCAAATCGCCGATTCGCTCTCGCACGTGGAAGCGCTGCAAATTTCCGGCGGCACGTCGGCCGATTCGCTCGCGGCGGCGCACATAGACGCGGTGGAGGCCGGGCGGAAGCTCGGCGTCGACGCCGTACTCAACGGCGGGGTTGCGGCGCGGCCCGGAGGACTGCGCGTCGCCGTACAGCTGACGGCCACGAAGGACGCGCGCGTGCTGTGGTCGCGAGTCTACGAGCGCCAGGCGGCGGACATTTTCGCCGTGCAGAGCAGTATCGCCGCGGCGGTCGTGCGCGAATTGATGCGCCAGCTGAGCCTCGAGGGTGTCGCCGCGGCCCCGAGCGTCGAGCCGGACTCAACTGACCTCGAGGCCTACCGGCTGTATCTGCGCGGCGCCCATCAGCTACGGCTGCGCGGCGAGGACTCGCTGCGCCACGCCGTGGATCTGTTCTCCGCCGCCGCACGGCGCGATCCGTCGTACGCCCGCGCGCAGGTGGGCCTCGCCTATGCGTACGCACTGCTTCCCAGCTATTCCTACGAGGATTCCGCCGAGATGTACGCCCTCGCCGACAAGGCGCTGGCCAGCGCCGACCGGCTGGCGCACAGCCGCTCGGGAAGTGCGGGCACGCGCGGCTACCTGAGCTTCATGCGCGGGCAGTGGATCGAGGCGGAAACGGCATTCCGCACGGCGATCGTCGCCGATCCGAACAACCCGGATGTGCGCCAGATGTACTCGCAGCTGCTCGGTGCGGTGGGTCGCATCGACGCCGCGCTCGCGCAGGTCCGCCTCGCGCAGGAGATCGATCCGCTCGCTCCGGTGGTCGCTGACCGGCTCGGGGTTCTGCACCTCTTTTTGGGGCGCGACACGGACGCCGCGAGCGATGCGGCGCTCGCACGAGAGTTGGGCCTCGACGAAGTCGCCTATCCGGAAACCAAAATCCTTCTCAAGCTTCATATGCACGACGATGCAAACGCCGCGGATGACCTGCGCACTCTGCTGCGATCGCTGCACCGGTCGGAGGCCTGGGTCGCACCGGCCCTCGACGCCTATCGGCATCCGGAAAAGCGGCCGGCTGTCGTCGGGCTGCTCGACCGGGCCCTGGCAGCGGGGGACATCTCGGCGCGAATCTACTTCGGCGTGATGGTTCTGCTGGAGTCCCCGGAGCGCGCGCTGCGCGGCTTTGCCGCCCTGCCGGACCGCGGCGGTAACGACCTCGAATTTCTGTTTTCCGTCGATGCCGCCGCGGTGCGCCGCGACCCGGCATTCGGCGAGTTCATTCGCCAAATGGGCATCGAAGCCTACTGGGATCGCTTCGGATGGCCGAGAGCGTGCCACCGTGAGGGCTCGCAAATCGCCTGTCACTGACTCCGGCAATACGGCCGCGGGTAGAATACTTCGATGCAAAGCCTCTGCACGCCTCGCTCCAAACTGCCCGATGTCGGCACCACGATCTTCACGGTGATCGGCCAGCTCGCGGCACGGCACAACGCGCTGAACCTCTCGCAGGGCGCGCCCAATTTTCCATGCGATCCGAAGCTCGTCGACGGCGCCGCGCGGGCCATGCGCGCGGGACACAACCAATACGCGCCGATGACCGGCATCGCGACGCTGCGTGAGGCGCTCGCCGCCAAGGTCGCGCGCCTTTCGGGCGCACGCTACGACGCCGACGATGAAATCACCGTGATCGCAAGTGCGAGCGAGGGGTTGTATGCGTCGATCAGCGCGCTCGTGCATGCGGGCGACGAAGTGATCTACTTCGAACCGGCGTTCGACAGCTACGCGCCGATCGTCCGGCTGCAAGGCGCCTCACCCGTCGCGATCAAGCTGTCGCAGCGAGGCTTCCGGGTCGACTGGGACGAAGTGGCCGCGGCGCTCACGCCGCGGACCCGGATGATCATCATCAACACTCCGCACAACCCGACCGCGACCGTGTTCTCCGCCGGCGACATCGCACGCCTCACGGCGCTCACGCGCGGCACCGGCATCGTCATCCTGTCGGACGAGGTCTATGAGCACGTAATATTCGACGGCGCCCAGCATCACAGCATGGCGCGATATCCGGAACTCGCCGAGCGCAGCGTGATCGTCTCCTCGTTCGGCAAGTCGTATCACGTGACCGGCTGGCGAGTCGGCTACTGCCTCGCGCCCGCCGCGCTGACGCTCGAGATACGCAAGGTTCACCAGTTCATGATGTTCGCCGCCGACACGCCGATGCAGTACGCGTTCGTCGAAGCGCTGGCCGACGAGCGCAGCTACCTGGGTCTGTCTGCGTTCTACCAGCAGAAGCGCGACCTGCTCGCCGGTGCGCTCGCCGAGTCGCGCTTCGAGCTGCTTCCGAGCGAAGGCAGCTTCTTCATGCTGGCGCGCTTTCGAGGGTTCTCCGATGAGAGCGACAGCGAATTCGTGCTGCGCATGATCCGCGATGCCGCCGTCGCGACCATTCCGCTGTCAGCGTTCTACTCCGACGGCACCGACCTCGGCTTGATCCGCCTGAGCTTCGCGAAGGATGATGCGACGCTGCTGGAGGGCGCGCGCCGCCTGTGCTCGGTATGAGGCTGACAGAAAGCTTGATGCCTTCGCGGCGCGCTTGGCCATAATGTCTACTCCCACTCGATGGTCGCCGGCGGCTTGCCCGAGATGTCGTAAACCACGCGCGAAATTCCAGGGACTTCGTTGACGATGCGATGCGTGACGCGATCCAACAGCTCATACGGCAGGCGCGCCCAGCGCGCCGTCATGAAATCGACGGTCTCCACCGCGCGCAGCGCGATCACGTGCTCGTAGCGCCGGCCATCGCCCATGACTCCGACGGAACGCACCGGCAGGAAGACGGCGAAGGCTTGACTCACCGTGTCGTACAGATCGTTTCGCCGCAACTCTTCGATGAAGATCGCATCCGCTCGGCGCAGCAGATCGGCGTATGCCTTGCGGACTTCACCCAGTATGCGCACGCCGAGGCCCGGGCCCGGAAAAGGATGGCGGCGCACCATGTCGGCCGGCAAATCGAGCGCGAGGCCGAGCTTGCGCACTTCGTCCTTGAACAGCTCGCGCAGCGGCTCCAACAGCTTGAGTTTCATATGGCGAGGCAGGCCGCCCACATTGTGGTGCGATTTGATCACATGAGCCTTGCCCGTTTTGGCGCCCGCGGATTCGATCACATCGGGATAAATCGTGCCCTGCGCCAGCCATTTCACGTCCTCGAGCCTGGCCGCCTGCTCGTCGAAAACCTCGATGAACACGCGCCCGATGATCTTGCGCTTGGTTTCCGGGTCCGCCTCGCCGGCGAGCGCCGCCAGAAAGCGCTGTTCGGCATCGACGCGAATCACCCGCACTCCCATGTGCTCGGCGAACGTTGCCATGACTTGATCGCCTTCGCCGAGGCGCAGCAGCCCGTGATCCACGAATACGCAGGTCAGCTGCGCTCCGATGGCGCGATGCAGCAGCGCCGCCAGCACCGAGGAATCGACGCCCCCGGACAATCCCAGCAGAACCTTGTCGCCGCCCACGTCGGCGCGGATTCGCGCCACGCTGTCCTCGATGATGTTGCCCGTCGACCACGCCGCTGCGCAGCCGGCAATCTCGCGTACGAAGCGCCGCAAAATCTCCCCGCCCTGCAGGGTGTGCGTCACCTCCGGATGAAATTGCAGCCCATACAGGCCGCGGGCCTCGTCGGCCATGGCCGCGAGCGGTGCATTGTCGCTCGCGGCGATCACGCTGAATCCGGGCGGGACGGCGACTACCCGATCGCCATGGCTCATCCATACGTCGAGCACCCGCCGGCCGGCCGCGTCGCGGTTGTCCTCGAGGCCGTCGAACAGGCGCGAGGCGGTGGTGGGCCGGACCTGCGCCGCGCCGAATTCCCGATGCGTCGACGACTCGACCTGCCCGCCGAGCTGTGCCGCCATGGTTTGCATCCCGTAGCAAATCCCTAGGACGGGAATGCCCAGTTCGAACACTTCGCGCGGCGCCGCGGGGCTCTTCGCCTGGTAAACCGACTCCGGGCCGCCGGAGAGAATCACGGCCTTGGGTCCGAACCGCTTGATCTCCTCGCCATCGACGTCGCAGGCGAATATCTCCGAGTACACGCCGAGTTCGCGCACGCGGCGGGCGATCAACTGGGTGTACTGGGCGCCGAAATCGAGTATCAGGATCC
Organism: uncultured Gammaproteobacteria bacterium; assembly: GCA_963837045.1. GTDB lineage: Bacteria > Pseudomonadota > Gammaproteobacteria > Steroidobacterales > Steroidobacteraceae > Bog-1198. Next base: position 383,886 of record CAWIMA010000006.1, on the reverse strand, counting down.
GGTCGGCATGAATATCGGACATCAACCGATCCGGTAGTTGGGCGCTTCTTTGGTGATCGTCACATCGTGCACGTGACTTTCGCGCACACCCGCGCTGGTGACGCGGACAAATTGCGGGCGAGTGCGCATCTCCTCGACGCTGCTGCTGCCGGTGTAGCCCATGGCCGCGCGCAGGCCGCCCGCCAGTTGATGCAGTATCGCCACCAGGCTGCCCTTGTAGGGTACGCGGCCCTCGATCCCTTCGGGCACCAGCTTCTCCAACTCCGAGGTGGTGTCCTGGAAGTACCGATCGCTCGAGCCATGCGCCTGCGCCATCGCCCCCAGGGATCCCATGCCGCGGTATGCCTTGTAGGAGGCGCCCTGATAGAGCTCCACTTCGCCGGGAGACTCCTCGGTGCCCGCGAACATACCGCCGATCATCACGCAGTGCGCCCCGGCCGCCAACGCCTTCGCGATGTCGCCTGAATAGCGGATGCCGCCATCGCCGATCACCGGCACGCCGCTGCCCTCGAGCGCCTTGGACACCCGCGAAATCGCGCTGATCTGCGGCACGCCCACACCCGCCACGACTCGCGTCGTGCAAATCGAGCCCGGGCCGATTCCCACCTTGACGCCGTCGGCTCCATATTTGACGAGATCCAGCGCGGCTTCCGCCGTCACGATGTTGCCGCCGATCACCTGAATATCCGCAAATTGCTTCTTGATCCTGGCGACCGTCTCGAGCACCCCGCGCGAATGACCATGCGAGGTGTCGACCACGATCACGTCGACTCCGGCTTCCCGCAGGGCAGCCACTCGAGCCAAGGTGTCGGGCGCGGTGCCCACCGCGGCGCCGACGCGCAGGCTGCCGACGGCGTCCTTGCAGGCATTCGGAAACTCCGTGGCCTTTTGGAAATCCTTGACGGTGATCATGCCCTTCAAGTCATGGTCGCCGGCAACCACCAACACTTTTTCGATGCGGTACTTGTGCAGCAGCGCGAGCACCTCGTCCTTCGGCGCATTCTCGCGTACGGTGATCAATCGCTCTTTGGGGGTCATCACCGAGGACACGGGGGCATCGAGCTTGGTCTCAAAGCGCAGATCGCGATGCGTCACGATGCCGACGACCTTGGTGCCGAGCACCACCGGCACCCCTGAGATGTTCTTCGCACGCGTGAGTTCGATCACCTCACGAATGGTCATGTCCGGATTGACGGTGATCGGATCGGTGATGACGCCGCTCTCGAACTTCTTCACTCGGTCGACCTGGCGCGCCTGGTTTTCCACCGACATGTTCTTGTGGATGATGCCGATGCCGCCCTCTTGCGCGATGGTAATCGCCAGACGGGCCTCGGTAACGGTATCCATGGCGGCCGAGACCACCGGCAAATTCACTCGAATCTCGCGGGTGAGTTGGCTGGCCAATGAGACTTCGCCAGGCAGCACTTCGGAGTAGGCCGGCACCAGCAGGACATCGTCGAATGTGAGTGCCTCTTCCAGAATACGCATATGCGTTCACTTAAGGTTCGTATAAGAGGCGGCGCATTGTACCTTGCGCCTGCTGCGCGGTAAACCGCTATCATTTCGCCATGGAGACGACCCCCATGTCCGGTTCGGCACCCGGCGCCGTCGCGCGCCCCGAGCGCGACGTCTACACCGTTTCGCGCCTTAATCGCGAGGTGCGGGCGCTCCTCGAGCGCGGTTTCGGCAGCCTTTGGCTGGAGGCGGAAATCTCCAATTTTGCAAGGCCGAGCTCAGGGCATTGGTACTTCTCGCTGAAGGACGCCTCAGCGCAGGTCCGATGCTGCATGTTCCGGCCGCGTAACATGTTGTGCTCGTTCGCCCCGCGCGACGGCCAAAAGGTGCTGGTGCGCGCGCGAATCGGCTTGTACGAGCCGCGCGGCGAATTCCAGCTCGTCATCGATCACATGGAGGACGCTGGTCTCGGCGCTCTGAAGCGGCAATTCGAGGAATTGAGCGCGAAGCTGGCGGCCGAGGGCCTGTTTGCCCCCGAACGCAAGCGCCCATTGCCGGCTCTTCCGAAGCGTATCGGCGTGATCACGTCCCCGTCCGGAGCCGCGGTGCGCGACATCCTGCACGTGCTTGCGCGGCGCTTTCCCGCGGTCGCCGTGCTGATCTATCCGGTCGCCGTACAGGGGGCGCAGGCAGCTGCGGAGATCATCGCAGCGCTTAAGGTGGCCGGGCGGCGAGGCGAATGCGACGTGCTGATCCTAGCCCGCGGCGGCGGCTCCCTGGAGGACCTGTGGGCGTTCAACGATGAAGGACTCGCGCGCGCCATCGTCGCCTCGCCCATCCCGGTGATCAGCGGCATCGGCCACGAGATCGATTTCACGATCGCGGACTTTGCCGCCGACGTGCGCGCGCCGACGCCCTCGGCGGCGGCGGAGCTCGCGGTCCCCGATAGCGGCGAATGGCTGACGGCGATCGCGCGCCTCGGCTCGCGGTTACGGCGCGGGATGCAGCGCCGCCTCGACGAGCGCCGCGAGCGTCTGCGCTGGCTCGCCGGCCGCGCCGCGTTCGTGAGTCCGGTTGCCCGATTCGCGCAGCAGACGCAGCGCCTGGACGAGTTCGAGCAGCGCCTGGCGCGCGCGACGCGGCGCCGGCTGCACGACCGGGCCGAGCGGCTGCGCTGGCTCGTCGGACGCGCCGCGCTGGTGAGCCCCGCCGCGCGCCTGGCGCAGCAATTGCTGCGCTTGCAGGAACTCGAGCGGCGCTTGTATCGCGCGTTTCGCCAATTGCAGGAGACGCGCATCGCGCAATTCCGCGAGCGCCAAAGCCGGCTGTGGCAGGCAAGTCCGATCGCGCGCGTGCGCGACGCGGCCGCGCGCCATCATGCGCTGTTCGCGCGCTTGCGGGCGGGCGGCCTCGAGTGCGTGCGCCGCGCGCGAGAACGCTGGCTGCCGCTCGCACGCACTCTGCATGCCGTGAGTCCGCTGGCGACGCTCGAGCGCGGCTACGCCATCGTCACCGGCGAACGCGGGGAGATTCTGCGCGATGCGGCGAATGCCGCTCCCGGTACCATGATCGAAGCGCGGCTCGCGAAGGGCCGGATTCGCGCCAAAGTGGCGAAAACGTGACCGCACTTCGGGCTCTGATCGCGCTCGCCGCGATCGCCGGCGCACCCCGCCTGGCCGACTGCATGGAACTGCCGCACGAGAGCGCGGTGCCGGGCGGGGTGAAGATCATCCGGCTGAACGTCGGCGGAGATGTGCCTCCCTACGTCGATGCGGACGGAGTTCGCGCGCTGGTGGTGCAGGACGGCACGGACTGGGTGGCGGTGGTGGGCATCCCGCTCTCGGCGCCGCTCGGTACGCGTACCGTCACGGTGCGCGGCGCCGGCGGGCGGCAAGAGATCGATTTCGCGGTCGGCGAGAAGCGCTACGCCAGTCAGGCGCTGAAGGTCGCGCCGCGCCAGGTGAACTTATCGGCTGCGGATCTCGCGCGGGTAAACCGCGAACACGAGCGGCTCGAGCACGCGCTCGCCCGCTGGAGCGAACCGCCGCCGGATGCGCTGCGCTGGCCGCCGCCGGTGCCCGGTGTACGCAGCAGTTCGTTCGGGATGCGCCGCATCTTCAATGGCCAATCGCGCAACCCGCACAGCGGCATGGACATCGCCGCGCCCATCGGTACGCCGGTGCTGCTGCCGGTCGCGGGCACCGTGATCGACACGGGCGAGTATTTTTTCACCGGAAATACCGTGCTGGTCGATCATGGCCGCGGTCTGATCAGCATGTATTGCCATTTGAGCGCCATCGACGTGCAGCCGGGCGAGCGCATGGCCGCCGGCGCCCGCATTGGGGCGGTGGGGATGAGCGGGCGCGCGACCGGGCCCCACCTGCACTGGGCCTTGAGCCTGAACCGCGCCTGGGTCGATCCGGAGCTGTTCCTGCCCTAGGCCCCTAGCTCGCGTTCAACATCTGATCGACGGCGGGGCCTTCCAGAGCAGGCGTGGTCATGGCGGCTTGGCGCAGCCGGGCACTGTGCTCTTGCACGGCGGCACCGGACGGCTGCATCTCGACCTGGCCTTGGAAGAAAGCGCCTTCGGTGATGCCGACGCGCGGCGCGAACACATTGCCCTTGACCTTGGCGGTGGCTCGAATATTCACCGACTCCGTGGCATACAGGTCGCCTTCGACCTTGCCGTCGACGACGATCACGCGCGCGCGGATGTCGCCTTTCATGCTGCCGTCGGTACCGACGGTGAGGCTCTGCGTATGGGTGATCGATCCCTCCACGCTGCCCTGGATGATCAGGTCTTCCTGCGCCGACAGTTCGCCGCGGAACCGCAATGTGGGCCCGAGCACCGATGCGCGCGGCGCGCTCTCCGCGCGCGCCTCGGGCGCGCGCGGCTCGGGCGCGCGCGGCTCGTGTGCGCGCGGCTCGTGCGTGCGCGGATCCGGTGGGCGCACCGGAGGCGTTCGCGGTTCGACGCGCGGCTCGCGGGGTTCGGGCCTGGCCGTCGCCGGTTCTTGCGCCGTCGGGCGGCCGTTCGAGTTGGCATTCATCATGTCACTGTCTCCATCGTCCGATTTTTTGAACCAGGCCATCGTTACGCCGCGCTGCCGGAAGGTTTGACCATGCGAGCAGACGCGGAATCCTGCCTGGCGTGGGTTTGGCCCGACTTCTTGCCGTCCATGTCGATGCTGCCGCTGAAATTCGCGCCCTCAATGATGCTCACGGTGGGCGCGAAGATGTTGCCGCAGACCTTCGCTGTCTCTTTGACGAACACGGACTTATCGGCCTGCAAATCGCCGTCGACCGTGCCCTCGACGATGATGAGCTGGGCGCGAATGTTCGCCTTGACCGTGCCCTGCGCTCCGACCGTCAGACGCTGGGTATGCGTGATCGAGCCTTCCACGCGGCCTTGGATCAGCAGATCCTCTTCGGCGCTCAGGTCGCCTTTGAAGTACAGCGTGGGGCCGAGGACCGAAGCGCGCTCAGTCGCGCTGTTATAGGGGTTGCTCATGCGGGTTCTCCGGGGGTTTGAACGTCTTCGGACTCGTGAGCGCAGACTACCTGGCATAATCGGCGCCGAAGTGCGACCTGGTTCACGAAATCCGGGACTGTCAAATGCCGGCGCTGCCCATTGTCGCCATTTGCTGACGCTGTTCGCGCCCGTGTCGCGCCGGCCTCATCCCGCTGTCATAAGCCGCCTGGTGCGGCGGCCGTTCTGCGGCCGGCGCTACTGGGGCGGCGCTGCGGCAGCGGCGCCGGGCGCCGTCGCGGCATCCGGCATCTTGTGCGACTTGGGTTTCTTGACCGGCGGAGGGATTTCGACCAGCGATGTCAGTGAGCATCGCTGGCGGCGCACGACGATCGAGCTGAATTTGTCGAAGCTGCCGCTCGGGCTCGTCTTGAATGCGATCGACTGCGCAAAGGGCAAGTCGATGCAGGGGGCGAATAGAGTCGCCTTGTACCACTGGCGATTGCGCCCCTGAATCAGCAGCGTGCGGTTGTCCACCACCCCCCAATTGTAGATTCCGCCGCGATTGGCAAACGGAATGCTTGCTTCCTTGGGCGGAGCGGTGCTCGCCGCCGCCGCGGCGTCCGGCGCGGTACCGGCGGCCGGAGCAGTCGGCGTCGCCGCGCTGCCGGGCGGCGTATCGATGGCGCTGACGGCGGGCAGCGATAGCGCGGTGGCCAGCAGCATGGTGCCGATCTTGACTAGGTTCATGCTGTGCCCATCACGGCCGCAACCCCCGTACCCGGGGTGGCAACGGCCAGGAAATAGACGGCGCAGAAGCTCGCGAGTCCGAATCGAGACATGCCATGAGTTTACGCTACTCGATGCTTTCCCCGTGCAGCGAGATATCGAGCCCCTCGCGCTCCTGATCCTCCGTGACGCGCAGTCCAATGGTCTTGTCGATGATCTTCAGAATGGCGAAACTGACGACGAAACCATAGATCAGCGTGGTGGCCACGCCCTTGAACTGGGTCAGCAGCGACCCGTCCACGCCGCTGATTTCCTTGCTGACGAACACGCCCGTGAGCAGCGCGCCGATGATTCCGCCGATGCAGTGCACACCGAAGGCATCCAGCGAGTCATCGTAGCCCAAAGCGTGCTTCAAGGAAGTGGCGGCAAAGAAGCAGACGACCCCGGCGACGACGCCGATGATGACGGCCGCGGTGGGCGCCACGAACCCCGAAGCGGGCGTGACGGCCACCAAGCCTGCCACCGCCCCTGAGGCAATGCCGAGCACACTCGGCTTACCCTTGGTGGTCCACTCGGCGAACATCCAGCCGAGCGCGGCGGCTCCCGTAGCCATCTGCGTCACCAGCATGGCCATGCCGGCACGGCCGTCGGCGGCCGTCGCTGAGCCTGCATTGAAGCCGAACCAGCCCACCCACAGCAGCGAGGCGCCGATGAGGGTCAAGGTCAGGTTGTGCGGCGGCATGGCTTCCCGGGGATAACCCAGCCGCTTGCCGAGCACCAGGCAGCTCGCCAGTCCGGCGATTCCTGCATTGATGTGCACCACGGTGCCGCCCGCGTAGTCGAGCACGCCGGCCGCGTTGAGCCAGCCCGTGGGTTCCCACACCATGTGCGCGATTGGGCTGTAGACGAGCAGCGACCACGCCGCCAGGAACACCAGCATGGCCGAGAATTTCATGCGGTCGGCAAAGGCGCCCGCGATCAGCGCCGGCGTGATGATCGCAAAAGTCAGCTGAAACATGGCGTACACGGTCTCCGGAATGGTCGGCGCGAGATGCGAGACGGTCAGCCGGTTGTCGGTGTCGCCGTGCATGAAGACCATGCCGTTGAACAGTGCGCGCGAGGAGCCGCCGATGAAGCCGTTGCCCGGCGTGAACGCCCATGAGTAGCCGACCAGCCACCACAGGATCGTGACCACACAGGTGCAGGCGAAGCTCTGCATCAGTGTCGCGAGCACATTCTTCTTGCGCACCATACCGCCGTAGAAAAGCGCGAGACCGGGTACGGTCATCATCAGCACCAGCGCCGCCGAGGTCAGCATCCACGCGGTATCGCCCGCGCTGAGCTTATCGGCGGCAACGAGGGTCGGTTGCGTCATTGGACTGGGCGTCGCGGCGGCCTGCGCCGTTGAGGCGGGCGTCGCCGTGCCAGCCGCCGCCGCGGGCGCTGCCGCGGCGGGCGCTGCCGCACTCGCCGGCGTCTCGTCCGCCCACGCGGCCGGCACGGACAGCGTCACCATGATGAGAAACACCCATATGGATAGCTTTTTCATCGCGAATCTCCCTCTAGATGGCGCCGGCGCCCCGTTCGCCCGTTCTTATGCGCACGACTTGCGTTAGTTCGAACACAAAAATCTTGCCATCGCCCACATCGCCGATCGCCTTGCGCACGTCGTCGAGTTTGAAAGGTTTGCCTTCGCACCGGAGAGGCGCGACGGCGCTAAGTTTCGAGTCGTTGGTATTGCCGGGTAAAATCTCGTAGGCGAGCGGCAGGCCCTCGGGCGTGACGATCAGCGCGATCACGATCTGCACGCAGTCAAAGCGGTGATCGCGGCTGTAGCCGTGGCGGCGCTTGTCGTTCTCATCGAGCGGCGGATCGGACTCAAAGTAGGTGCTCGTCAGGTCGTACAACAGCACTTCGAAGGAGACGTTGAAGAGGTCGCGCCAACGCCCCGTCAGATGCGTGAACAACGCCTCCTTGTGCGCGAGCAACTGATCATGGCAGCCGTACAGCACGTGCGGATCGGCGAGTGCCTCATCGGCGCCGAGCAAATCGCTAAGCGCGGTGCGGCCGTACCACTCTCGATGCAAGCGCCACTCGCTCCCCGGTGCGATCAGTCGATAGGCGGCGAGCACGAACAGCACCAGATCCCAGCGTGTTCCTTTGCGCGAGGGCGGCAATCGCTCGGCCCAGAAGACATCCAGATCCAGGGTTTGCCACAGGTAGGATCGGGCTCGAACTTAAGCACCCCGTGTGCCAGCCGCAAAGATCCCATTCCGATCAGCAAGTTACGATATCCGCGCGGTGGTGCATGACGGCGCGTTTGCACCGACGAGGGGCGCTCGAGCACTGCCTCGTGCATTCTTTTGACGCGCGCGCCCATCCAGTCATTTCAAGGAGAGCTCCAGCCGCACCACCCCATCCTTGGCGATTGCCTTGTCGTTGGCAACCAGGAACACCCGCTCCGGCTCGACCTGCGTACCGGTGAGCAGCGCCTGCTGCAGAGCCATGGCGCGCTGCTCGCCCAACGCCCTGAGTTCGGCATCGCCGATCGTCAGATGCTCGCGTATGCCGGAAGTCAGAAATTCGATCTTGGCCGATACCACGTCGCTTTTTTGCTTGAGGGCCGCGACTGATTCGGGATATTTCGGCTTCGCACCCGCGTCCCGCGTGTACAGCTGGGTCAAGAGTTCGAGCTGGGCGGCGGGATCGAGCTGCCCGAACGCGGGAGCGGCGGCGCCTGCGGAGGGCTTCTTGCGGCTTTGCCCGGCCATTTGAACCTCGCTCACCTGCGCATTGAATTGCGCGGCAAGCAGCGCCGGCCGGTCAATGTCGGGCACCACGGCAATCGGAATTTCGATCTTGAGCTGCGGTCGAGCGTTCAGGGCCTTGGCGATCGTCTTTACTTTTTCCGCAGCCGCCGCGTCCAGCTCACCCGCACCCGGCTGAAAATCGATGAACTGTATGTCGGGCCCCCCTCCGAACAAGGCTCCCAGCAGTGCGAACGGCGCGGTCACCGCTTTCTCCAAGATATTGACGAGCACTTTCCAGATGATGGGCGCCAGGCGGAATTTCGGGTCGTCGAGCGAGCCGGCCACCGGAAGATTGAGGTCGATGACACCGTTGCGGTCCCTGAGCAGGGCGACCGCGAGCTTGACCGGCAATGACACCGCATCCTTGCTCGCCGTCTTGTCGCCGAACTCGAGCTGATCGATCACGATGTGGTGCTGCGCATCGAGCTTTCGGCCGTCGACCTTGTAGTGCAGCTCGGTGGTGAGTTTGCCCTTGGTGATGTTGTAGCCCGCGAACTTACCGGAATAGGGATTGAAAATGCTAAGTTCGATGTTGCGGAAATTCATCGCCAAATCGGTATAAAGCGCCGCGCTCAGCAAGTTGACCTCGCCGCTGATCGACACCGGTGAGAATTGATCCACTTCGCCGTGCAAATCCACGGTCGCCCGCGAATTCGGCTTCGAGGAGAGTCCCAGCACGCTGCCTTCGAGGCTTTGAATGCCGGCGGAGAAGTTCGGTGTGACGGACCGATCCGTGAAATTCGCCTGGCCGCCGTGCACCAGAATTTTCTTGACCGACATCGGCATCGGATTCGGATTCGAGCCTGGCGCTCTGCTCACCGTCGTTGCCCCGGCCGCGACCGGCTTTGCCGGCGGCGCCGGTGAGGCCTGCGCCGGTGAGGCCTGCGCAGGTGTGGAAGGCGCCGGTGTGGAAGGCGCCTGCGCGGACTTAAGGCCGGGCCCGGCCAACACGCGCTTCACGTTCAGACTCGCGTCCGATTCGATGATGACCCGCGCATAGGGCTTATGCGCCACGACCTCGGCGATCTCGAGCAGGTCGGGATTTTGCTGGTACTTCAATCCGAGAACATCCAGGCGCTCCCAATTGATGAAATCGTCGTGCAGGACATTGTCGACGGTGCGCAGATTATCGACGTGGAGGTCGCCTGCGAATTGCAGAGCCGGCATCTGCTTCGCCGTGCTGCCGTAGCGCAACTGTGCCTCAGCGCCGAGCCGGCCGCTGCGCAGAGTCATGGAGGTGTAGCGTGCGATATACGGCTGAGCGGCCGTCAAATCGACGCCGGCGAGTTTGAGGCTCATGGAAGCGGCCACCGGCTGCGGCGTCGCGTCGCCGTTCATGGTGAGCGAACCGCTCTCGTTGATGCGCGTGTCGAGCACGACGTGCACCGGCTTGGCCAAATCCAGGCTGATCCCGCTGATCTGCAGCGACAGCGGCGCCAATGCCACCTTGGCCGCCGGGGCGATGCTGCGGTCCTCGGCCGAGATGCTGGCGTCGTGAATCTCGAACTGGTGTAACTCGAATTGCCACGGCGAACTCCCCGCGACCGGCGCCGGGGTTGGCGTCGCGGCCTGCGCCTGCGCCGGTGCCGGTGCCGGGGAAGACCCGCCGGCCGCACCCGACGCCGCTTTCGCCGGCGCGGGCGGCGCAGCGGCGAGCTTCAGCAGATTGAACAAACCGCCTGGCTCCACCCAAGTCAGCAATTTCATGCCGGTCAACGACAGCGAATCCACACTCGCCTGTCGCTTCGACAGATCCGCGCTGGCGTGGGTCAGTATCAGGCTGGGAACGCTGATCCAGTCGGTGTCCGAATCCCTGGGTCTGACGGCAAGATCAGTGATCGTCGCTTTCGACACGTCGACCCGCAGCCCGACCGCCTCTTTCAGCGAAAACTTGTACGTCGCCTCCAGATCGCCCGTGCCCGAACTGATCACGAAGTTGAGGCGGTCTTCGAGATATTCCCAGATCCTGTGCGCGCGCCATCCATTGATGTGCAGTTCTCCGTCCGACTCGATCGGCTGCACCGACACATGTCCATGCCACTCGAGGCGCTCGCCGAGATTGGAGGCGGCGGTGAGCGTGAACAGCCCGCCCGCAACGCCGGTGGTGAAGTCCTTCAGCTCGAAAGTAATCGGCTTCAGCCGCGCGGCGAACTCCGACGGCCGGCTGTGATCCTCATAGCTCATCGATCCTTGGGTGACCTTGAACGAACCCACGAGAACCGCCGGCAGCGTCTCGTTCTTCGCCGCATGCTCGAGCGGCTTCGAGCGCGGACGCAGCTGCAGCAGGTTCAGCGTTCCATCCCGCGCGACCGTCGCGTTGACATACGGCGCGGCAAGCTCGATGCGGCCGAACGTGTAGGCGCGTTGCCACAGCGAAGAGAACTCAAACTCGAGGAACAGCCGCTCGAACCCCAGCAGCTTTTCCCCTCCGCGGCCGGCGAGCGCGAAATCCTTGACCTCCGCCTGCAACCGAAACGGGTTGATGCGGATGTCGCCCACCGTGGGAGTGACCCCGAGCGACTTCGGGATGTTCTCGAGCAGCGCCGAACGGACCAGCCTTGGCGCGAGCAGAAATCCCGCCGCGGCGTACAAGGCGACAGCCAGCGCCCCTGCCCCGAGGATGCGGGCGGTTCTTGATTTCAGCAAGTGCAGCACGGGACATCCAGTCGATACGCGGCCGGTGCGACCTGGTCCCAGTTTAGCAAAGTTGCGCTCAGCGCTTGTTTCGCTGGATGAGCCGCTTGCGCTTGCGCACCTGGCGAGGTGTCAATGGATTACGCTTGCCGGCAAAGGGATTCTCCTCGCCGCGGAACGTGACGCGCACCGGTGTGCCGGTCAAATCAAACGCCTTGCGGTATACATTGACCAGGTAGCGGCGGTACGCATCGGGCACGCGATCGGTCTGGTTGCCATGAATCACGATCACCGGCGGGTTGCGTCCGCCCTGATGGGCATAGCGCAGCTTGATGCGCCGCCCGCTGACCAGCGGCGGCTGATGGCTCTCGATAGCCGCTTCCAGCACGCGGGTCAATTCCGGGGTGCCCATGTCGCGCGTGGCGGCAGCATAGACATCTCGCACCGCGGCGAACAGCTCCCCTACGCCGCTGCCGTGGCGCGCGGATATGAAATGCAGCGGCGCAAAATCCGCGAACTGCAGCCGCTGTTCGATTTGGCCGCGGATGAGGTCGCGTTGCTCGGCCGGAATGTTGTCCCACTTGTTGACCGCGAGCACCAGCGCTCGGCCCTGCTCGATCACGGTACCCAATAGGCTGGCGTCCTGCTCTGCGACGGTGTCGTGAGCGTCCATCACCACCACCACCACATGGGCGCTCTCGATCGCTTGTAGGGTCTTGATAACGCTGAATTTCTCAATGGCCTCTTCGACGCGCGCGCGGCGCCTCACACCGGCCGTGTCGATCAGCGTATAGCGCTCTCCGTCGCGTTCGAAGGGCACAAAGACCGCATCGCGGGTGGTGCCCGGTTGATCAAAGGCCACCATGCGGTTCTCGCCGAGCAGCCGATTGATCAGCGTGCTCTTGCCCACATTCGGCCGGCCGATGACCGCGACCTTGATGCCGGTCGATTCCGGCCCGTCCTGCGGATCGGGGGTGAGCCCCTCGAGCGCCGCCTCGAGCAGCGAAACCACCCCCTGGTCGTGCGCGGCCGCGATCGGATGCGGCTCACCGAGCGCCAACTGGTGAAAATCGGCAACCGCCATGTCGTGGTCGAAGCCCTCGGTCTTATTGACCGCCAACAGCACGGGCTTGCCGCTGCGCCGCGCCAGCTGCGCCACGAACTGATCCTGCGGCGTCACTCCCGCGCGGCCGTCGACCAGCACGATCAGTCGATCGGCCTCGGCGATCGCCCGCTCGGTCTGTGCAATCATCAGGCTTTCAATGGCGCCCGCGTTTTCGACCAGGCCGCCGGTGTCGACCACGATGCAGGGTACGTCGGTACGGCGCGCGAAGCCGTACTGCCGATCGCGGGTCAGGCCGGGCAGATCGGCGACCAGCGCATCGCGAGTGCCGGTCATGGCATTGAACAAGGTCGATTTGCCCACGTTCGGCCGGCCGATCAGGGCGACTACGGGCAGCACGGCGGGACTACGGTTTTGGTCGAGGCATCGCGCGAAATGCGGCCAGGTTGCCGGCGTCCGTGAGCACCACCACCGTATCCTGCACCGCCACGGGAGGATTGCTGACGCGGAACTTGGCCACCCGCTGCCGCGCGACGAGTTCGCCCGTGGACTTGTCGAGCCAGTGCAGATAACCCTGGTAGTCGGCGACCGCAATGGCCGTGCTGGTGATGGCAGGCGGACTCAAGCCGCGTCGCAAGAGTTTGTCGTTTCGCCACAGTTCTGAGCCGTCACGCTGGCGCAGCGCCACGACCACGCCGTCCGACTGCGTCACGAACAAGTTCTCATCGTCCACCGACAGGCCGCGATAGCTCGACATGTCGTGCGCCCACCAGATCTGCCCCGAATCGAGCGCCAGCATGGCCGTGCGGCCTTGAAATCCGGCGGCAAACACGTTGTCCCCGACCACGCGCACTTCGGAATCGATGTCGACCAGGCGGTCCAGCTCCGTTCTACCGTGGGGCGAGGCGAGCGCCGTATCCCACACCGTGTCGCCGCTGTTCAGGCTGACCGCCATCACTTTACCGTTGTCGAAGCCGCTGACCGCGACTTCCTTGGCGATGATCGGAATCGCCGTGCCGCGCAGGCTCAAGCGCGGCACCTGCTGCTCGACCGACCACAACTCCTTTCCATTGCTGGAATCGAAGCCGTGCAGACGGCCGTCGACCGAGCGCATCACGACGACCTTTTCGCTGATCGCCGGCGCCGACAGCAGCTCGGAATTGACCTGTGCGCGCCACAGTTGACGCCCCGTCGCGCCCTCGAACGCGAGCACCGCGCCCTTGCTGGTGCCGACCACCACCATTCCTGAGCCGGCCCCCGGACCTGCCGACAGAGGCAGCTTGAGTTTCTTCACCCACACCTTCCGCCCGGTCTGCAGATTGACCGCGAGCAGGACGCCCTGATCCGAGCCCGCGAACACCAGACCGTTGTCGACGGCAGGCCCCAAGCCAAGCCGCAGCTTCACCTGCGCCTTGCCGCCGCCGACCTTGTCGCCCCAGAGTTGCTTCACCGCAAGCTTGGTCGGGAATTTCACCAGCTGCGCCGGTGGTTCGACGTCCTTGTCCTTGCTGCAGCCGGCGGCGATGAGCAGTGCCGCGAGGGCCAACGGAAGCATAGAGCGCATCAGGGTTTGGCCTTTTTCGAAGGTTCGGCGGGAGCAGACGTGGCCGCGGGCATCGGTGCGCCGGCCGACGCCGCCGCAGGCACGCCGAGGTCCTCGATTTTCAATTCCAGCAATGAGGATTGCGCATTGCTCGCGGCGCCCTCGCTGAGCGCCGCTTGGTACTCTTTCAGCGCCCGGGCAGAATCCTTCTTCGCGACGAAAGCATCGCCGCGCACCTCATGATAGGGCGCCGCGAATGCGCCGGGAGGGTCAGCCAGCACGTTGAGCGCATCGTCCGGCTTGCCCTGATCGATCAGCACGCGCGCGAGGCGCAGGCGGGCGATGTGCTGCAGCTCGGTATCCTTCGAGCCGTTCATCACTTCGGTGAGGGGAGCGATCGCGTTCGCGTCCTGCCCTTCTGTGACGTAGAGCCGGGCCATGACCAATTTCGCCTGGTCCGCGTACGGCGAACCCGGATAATCCTTGATCAGGCCGTCGGCGATCTGGCGCGTCCTGGTGGGATCGTTGTGCTGAAGCGCGCTCGTCATCGCATCGAACTGGGCGGCGGCGCGCAGCGCGACTTCGTTTCGGTGGTTCTCGTAATAGCGCATCCCGAACACGAAGGCCGTTCCGATCACGATCGCGCCCAAGATCCAGGGGCCGTACTCAGACGTCAACCGCTTGACATGCTCGAGCTGTTCGTCGTCCGTCAATAAATCTTCTGTCATGGATACTCCGCACCTTCAGCCCTGTTAAGACCCAACAATGACCCCAGGCGTTCACTGATTCGGTCCATCGGGCATTCCTCCTGCGCCGTCTCCTGGCGCAAGGCCTTCAGCGCGACGACACCGCGCGCCATTTCGTCGTCTCCCAGAACGAGCGCAAACTGCGCACCGCTCTTGTCGGCGCGCTTGAATTGGGTCTTGAAGCTGCCGCCCCCGAGATTGACCTGCAGCTTCAGATCCGGCCATGCGTCGCGCAATTGCTCCGCCAGCTTGACGCCCTCAAGCTCGGTACGCTCGCCGACCAGCACCAGATACACCTGCGGCCGGTCGCGCAAGGCACCCAAGCCCTGCTTTTCGAGGAGCATGACGATGCGCTCCTGCCCCATCGCCCAGCCGATGCCGGGGGTGGCGGCGCCGCCCAGCTGCGCAACCAGGCCGTCATAGCGGCCGCCGGCGCACACCGCGCTCTGCGAACCGAGCGCATCGGTGGTCCATTCGAACACCGTGCGCGTGTAGTAATCCAATCCGCGGACCAAACGGGGCTCGATATGATACTCGATGCCGGCGCTGCGCAGGTGCGCGCACAGCGTCTCGAAATGCGCCTTGGACTCCGCATCGAGCGTCTCGAGCAGCAGCGGCGCACCGGCAACGATGCGCTGCATGTCCGGATTCTTGCTGTCGAGTATGCGCAGCGGATTGCCGAGCAGCCGCCGCTTGCTGTCCTCGTCGAGCGCCGCTTCGTGAGCGCTGAAGTAGGCGGTCAGCCGGTCTCGATACACGGAGCGCGCCGCCGGCGTCCCGAGCGAATTGACCAGCAGCTTGATGCGCGTCAGCCCGAGCCGGCGCAACAGCCGCGCGGACAGCAAAATGATCTCCGCGTCGATGTCGGGCCCCTCGAAGCCGAAAGCCTCGGCGTCGATCTGATGGAACTGGCGAAAGCGCCCGGCCTGCGGCCGTTCGCGGCGGAACATCGGCCCCATGCACCACACGCGCAGGCGGCCCTCGCGCAGCAGTCCGTTCGAGATCACCGCGCGGACGATGCCGGCGGTCGCCTCGGGCCGCAGCGTGATGGCGTCCTCGCCCTGGTCGATGAAGCTGAACATTTCCTTTTCGACGATGTCGGTAAAATCGCCGATCGAGCGCTTGAACAGCTGCGTCTGCTCGATGATGGGTACGCGAAATTCCTCGTATCCGTATCCCGCGAAGACTTCGCGAGTGATCCGCTCCATGTGCTGCCAGGCCGCGGCCTGCGCAGGCAGCACATCGTGAACGCCGCGCAGGGGCTCAATGATCTTACCCACGGGAGTGCCCTAGAGCTCAGTCGTGCGGCGGGACGGTGCGCGGCGGCGCGCCGTTCGATGTCGTGGCGCGCGGGGCGCGCCGCAATACGCCGTCGGCGCCGGCTTCGAAGCGGGCAACGTCGCCGCTGAAGAATTGCGGGCCGATCGCGACGGCGTGGTCGTTGAGCTCAAGCTGCACGCCGCTGGCGAAGCCCAGGTACACCTTCAAGGGCGCCATGCCGGCAATCGTCTTGACGCTGTTCGCGAGGCCGTTTCCGGCGAAGACCCGCCGGCCGTCCGCATCGTGCACCTCGACCCACGAATCCGCCGAGAAGCTCAGGCGCAGGCGCGCCGGGCCCGCCCCGAGCGCCGCATCGGCGTCATGCGCATTGGCCGCCGGAACGACGGGTGCACGCATTGCGCTATCCGGCACCGGAGCCTCCGGCGGCGGCTGCGCGATTTGTTCCGCGATCGGTGCAGCCGCGCCCTCCTCGGCCGCGCTGGCCGGCGCCGCCGTCGCCGCCCTCGCAGCTGCTTCGCTCGCCGGCGGGGTGCTTTGCGCAGCGCCTGCGCCCGCAGGCGCCGAGAAGCGCCGCCACGGCTGCCACCACCAAGCAACGCCGCCGATGACCAGCGCAGCAGCCGCCACGGCTGCGATTTGCGGCAGCGGCAGATTGGTCGCCTTCGCCGGCGAGGCCCGCATCGTTCTGATGTTCACAGGCTGCGCGGCGGGATTCGCCACCGGAGCCGCCGGCTGCGGCGCGAAACCGGCCGCGATCTCGGCGGGCGGCAATCCTAAAATGCTCGCGTATTTCTTCAAATGCCCTTTTGCGTACACCGGCGCGCCGAGGCGCTGGTAATCGCCGGTCTCGAGTGCGTCGATGACCCACGTGTCCAGATGCATTTCATCGGCGGCCTTCTGCGTACTCATCCCTCGCCGCTCCCGCTCCGCCTTGAGCCGCTGTCCGAGCGCTTGCGCGAGCTCGCTCATCGACTGACGCCGGCGCGCATCTGTTGTGCCTGCGGGGAATCGGGAAACTCCGTCTGCACGCGACGGGCATAAGCCGCCGCGGCGGTGTTGTCGCCGAGCTTGCGTTCGGCACGCAGTCCGAGCCACAGGATCTCGGGGGTCGCCGGATTAACCGCGAGGTAGCGCTGCACGTATTCGAGCGACTGCGCCGCGTCGCCGCGGTCGAACGCCAGGTTGCCGAGCTGCAGCAAGGCCTCCGGCATGTTTGGCTTGAGTGCGAGCGCCTTGTTGAAATAGCGCTCCGCATCCACCACGTCGCCGGCGCCGCCCACGCACACGCCGGCATTCAGCAGCGCCACCTCGGGAGTTTGATAGGCCGGGTCGCGCGCGACCTGGACGAACAGCTTTTCGCCGGCGGCGACTTTGCCGGTGCGGCACAGAAAGCCCGCATAGCTGTTCTGAATCGCGGGATCCTGCTTGCCCAGACGCGCGGCGGCCGAAAAGGCGCGCTGCGCCTTCGGCATTTCGTTGAGCCGCTCGTACACCAAGCCCGCCGTCTCCTGCACGCTCGCATTCTGCGGAGCTTCGCCGAGCGCGCGCTCGATGCGCACCCGCGCCTGTGCCAGGTTGTTGAGTCGCATGTACTCGATGGCCATCTGCATGTTGGCGATCGCGGCTTGCTCGGGCTCGGGCTTTCTGGTTCGATCGGGCGGCTGATACGTCGGCGGCGAGCTGTGGCAGGCGGACAACAGCGTGGCCAGGCTCGCCAGCAGCGCCGGCAGTGCGCGGCGGCACATCGGACGGCGCCTGTTCATTGGGTCGCCGCCGCAGTGTTCGATCCGGTCAATTTGGCGCCGAGCCGGACCAGCGTGCGATCCGTCACCCGGCCCGCAAGCTGGCCGCACGCCGCGTCGATGTCATCTCCGCGCGTCCGGCGCGTCGTTGCAATGACGCCATGATCATTCAGAATGTCGCGAAACCGCAAAATCGCGGCCGCGGGCGAGCACCGATAGCGCGTGCCGGGAAATACGTTGAAGGGGATCAAATTGAGTTTGGCCGGCCGGCCGCGCAACAGCCGGGCCAGCGCCCTCGCGTGTTCGGGCTTGTCGTTCACGCCGTCGAGCATGACGTATTCGAACGTGACGCTGCGGCCGTTCTGTTTTTCGATGTAGTGCCAGCATGCCGCGAGCAATTCGGCGATCGGGTGCTTGCGATTGATGGGCACGAGTTCGTTGCGCAGCGCATCGTGGGGGGCGTGCAGGGACACCGCCAGGGCCACGTTGCATTCCTCGGCCAGTTTGTAAATCTGCGGCACCAGCCCGGAGGTGCTCAAGGTCACGCGGCGGCGCGACAAGTCGTACCCCAGATCGTCCATGAAAATGCGCATGGCCGGAACGACGTTGCGATAGTTGGCGAGCGGTTCGCCCATTCCCATGAACACGATGTTGGTGATCGTTCGCCCGTCGGCCCGGCCGGCGGCGCCGTCTTCCGCCAATTCGCGGTGCGCCAACCAGACCTGACCGACGATTTCGGCAACGCTCAAGTTGCGATTGAACCCCTGCTGCGCGGTCGCACAGAACGTGCAGTCCATGGCGCAGCCCACCTGGCTCGAAATGCACAGCGTGCCGCGATCGGGTTCCGGGATATAAACGGTTTCGATGCCCTGCACCTGATCCATGCGCAGCATCCACTTGCGCGTGCCGTCCGAGGAAGTCTGTCGGGCGACCACCTCGGGCACCGCGATCGTGGCCGCTTCCCTGAGCCGGATGCGAAAATCCTGCGCCAAATCGCTCATCGCGGAGAAGTCCGCCGCGCCGCGCCGGTAGATCCATTTCATCAGCTGCCGGGCGCGGAAGGGCTTCGCATCCAGGCGTCCGGCCACGAACGCCTCGAGTTCCGCGCGCGGCAAGCCGAGAAGATTCACGCGATCAGCGGCCACTGGCTACGCTCCCGATAGTGCTGCGCTCATACGCTAGCGCGTACGCGGGCAGACCTCAATTTCTCGGAAGAAGTAGGCGACTTCCCGTGCCGCAGTGTCCGCCGCGTCCGAGCCGTGAACGATGTTCTCATCGATGCTGGTGGCAAGGTCCGCGCGGATCGTTCCCTTCGCGGCCTTCTGCGGATCGGTTGCCCCCATCACCTCGCGATTCTTCGCGATGGCGCCCTCTCCTTCGAGCACTTGCACCATGACCGGGCCCGAGGTCATGAATTTCACCAGATCCTTGAAGAACGGCCGCTCGCGATGCACGCCGTAAAAGCCTTCAGCCTCCTGCTGCGACAGGCGCAGCATGCGCGCCGCGACGATGCGCAATCCCACCCGTTCGAATCGACCCAATACCTCGCCGATCAGATTGCGGCCCACGCCGTCCGGTTTGATGATGGAGAGAGTGCGCTCAATGGGCATGATCACCTCGGGTAGCATTGCAAAAGACCGCGAAGTGTACTGGAGAGGGCCCGTTCAGGCAATCACGACGACGGCCGAAGTCCCTGTATTACTTGGAAAAACATCAGCCGGGCGGCGACGCCCGCAGCACCCTCGTCAGACGCTGAAACTCTCGCCGCAACCGCATTCGCCCTTGGCTTTCGGGTTCTGGAACTTAAAGGCCTCGTTGAGCCCCTGCTTGACGAAGTCAACCACGGTGCCGTCGATCAACGGCAGGCTCGCGGAATCCACCACGACTTTGACGCCGCGCTCCTCGAAAACCGCGTCCCCCGGATGAATTTCATCAGCATAATTCACGACATACGCGAACCCGGAACATCCCGTCTTCTTGATGCCGACGCGCAGACCGACGCCCGCACCCCGCTTGGCCAGGTGCGATCGCACCCGGTCGGCGGCCGATTCAGTCAACATTATCGCCATACGCCTCCTGTCACACTACTCGCTCACACAGACACAGATAACACGCACATCGTTCCCGCGCACGGACCTTGAACGCACTTTTTCGCCTTGGGGCTCATGCACCGCGCCCGTTGCACTGCAAAAACCCCGCCACGGCTGCGATCCATGCATCCTCGACGATCAGTAAGCGCCCCAGCTTCTCCACGGGCAGCCCGAAGCGCTCGCGCAGGGACTGTACGCCATCCGGCAATTCAGCGCGGGCAGCACGCCCCACCGCCTGTTCGGCCACCCAAGCCGACACCGCGATCACATGCGGGCACGCGAACGCCAGGAAGCGCGCCGCCTGAATGGTTCCCCCCCGGGTATTCGCGTCGACCTGCACGTCGAATTGCACCCAGGTGCCCTGCGCCCGGCTGCCGGCGGCACCCCGCAAGGTGCCGGGCGCGGTCAACTCCCCGGCGCTCGCGGCGCTCTCGAAATAGCGGCGTGTCAGATCGTTGTATTTCATGAGCCGCCGATCCTGCGCAGCCGTTCGACGGCGTGCGTGACCACCGTCACCGCAGTGTCGACGTCGGACTCGTTCGAATAGCGGCCGAGACTGAAGCGCAGGCTGCTTTCAGCGAGCCGATCGTCGCGGCCCAATGCGCGCAGCACATAGGAGGGCTCCTGCGTGACCGAGGTGCAGGCCGATCCGGTCGACACGGCGATATGCGGCCGGATGGCGGCCAGCAGGCTCTCGCCTTCCACGCCCTCGAACGACACGTTGAGCAGGTGCGGCACCGCGCGGGCGCCGTTCCCGTTGCGCAGCACTCCGCCGAGCGAGGCCAGCCCATGCCACAAGCGGTCCTGCAGCAACGCGATGCGTTCGGTCTCATACTGCGGCGCGGCCTTCGCCAGCGCGAACGCCGCGCCCATGCCCACCACCTGATGCGTCGCCACCGTACCCGGGCGCAGGCCGCGCTCCTGGCCGCCGCCGTACAGCAGCGGCTGCAGCTGCGCACCGCGCTGTCGGGACACGACCAGGGCTCCGACGCCCTTCGGGCCGTACGCCTTGTGCGCCGACAGCGACATCAGATCGATGCCCAGAGCGGCGAAATTCACCGCGCACTTGCCCACGCTCTGCGCCGCATCCACGTGCAGCCGCGCGCTACCGGATCGCGCGCACAGCGATGCGATGGCGGCGATGTCCTGGATCACGCCGGTTTCGTTGTTGACGTGCATGATCGAGACCAGCACGGTATCCGGGCGCAGCGCCGCCGCCACCTGCCCGGGATCGAGCATGCCGTCCCGATCCGGCGTGAGATAGGTCACGCGCCAGCCGCGCCGTTCGAGCTCGCGGCACGGATCGAGCACCGCCTTGTGCTCGGTGCGCACGGTGACGATGTGCCGGCCGGCGTCGCGGTAGTAATGAGCGGTGCCGAAGATCGCCAGGTTGTCCGCTTCGGTCGCACCCGAGGTCCAGATGATCTCGCCGGGCTCTGCGCCCACGGCCGCGGCCACCTGCACGCGGGCGGCCTCCACCAGTTCGCTCGCCGCCTCGCCATAATCGTGGCTCGTCGATCCCGGATTGCCGAACACTCCCTCGCGCGTCAGGCACTCTCCCATGCGCGCGGCCACTTCCGGCGCAACCGGCGTGGTCGCCGCGTAATCCAGGTACACGCCCGGCATGCTCATTCGCGCGGGCGGCGCGCGGACGCTGCGCGCCGTCCCTGCACGGCGCTCAAGATGCCGCGCATGATGTTGAGTTCGTTGCGGTCGAGTTGTGCGCGATTGAACAGCCGGCGCAAGCGCTCCATCAGGTGCCCGGTGCGGTCGCCGAAGTCGATTTCCTCGAGCACCCGGTTCAAGTGCGCGAAGAAATGCTCGACGTCGCTCGAGGCCGCCAGCGGCAGCTCCAATTGCACGCGCGATTCTGGCTGTTCGCGCGCCATGAGGATCTCGTATGCGAGCAGCAGCACCGACATCGCCAGATTCAGCGAACAATAACCGGGGTTGGCGGGTATCCGCACCAGCACGTTGCAGTACTGCAGATCCTCGTTGGCGAGCCCGTAGCGCTCCGAACCGAACAGCAGCGCGGCACGATTTTCGCCGTGCAAACCGACGATGCGTCCCGCCACGTCGCGCGGCGTGGTGAATTCCCAATAATACGAGCGCGGACGCGAAGTGGTGCCTGCGATGAAGCCGCAGTCGCCGACCGCCTCCGCGGTTGTACCGACGACCCGCGCACCGCAGAGAATGTCGTCCGCGCCCGCCGCCAGCGCGTTGGCTTCCGCATGCGGAAACGAACGCGGCCTCACCAGCACCAGCTCATCGAGCGCCATGTTTTTCATGGCTCGTGCGACCGAGCCGATGTTGCCCGGGTGGCTCGGCTCAATCAGGACGATGCGAACGAGGGCGGTCATGCTCTGTTATTCTAGCGCCACCTTATGCAACCACTGCTCAATATCGGCATGCGTGCCGCGCGGCGCGCCGGTGATTTGATCGTACGCAGCCTCTCGCGCCTCGATTCCCTCAAAGTCGACACCAAGGGGCGCAACGATTTCGTCACCGACATCGACCGCAAGGCCGAGGCCGAGATCATCGCGACGATACGGCGCGGTCATCCCGGTCACGCGTTTCTCGCCGAGGAGAGCGGCCGCAGCGGCGAGAGCGAGTTCGTTTGGATCATCGATCCGCTCGACGGCACGACGAACTTCCTGCACGGCTTCCCGACCTTCGCCGTGTCGATCGCGCTCGAGCACCGCGGCCGCCTGCAGCATGCGGTGGTCTACGATCCCATGCGCCAGGAATTTTTCACCGCGTCCCGCGGCGACGGCGCGCAGCTCGAGGGCAGGAAGATCCGGGTCAGCAGCCAGCGCACGCTGGAAGGATCGCTGATCGGCACCGGCTTTCCGTATCGGATGGCCGCGGCCCACGTCGATCCGTATTTGGCCATGCTCAAAGTCATCATGGGCACGGCGGCGGGCGTGCGCCGGCCCGGCGCCGCCTCGCTCGATCTCGCCTATGTGGCGGCCGGTCGGATCGACGGCTTTTGGGAGTTCGGCCTGGCGCCCTGGGATACCGCGGCCGGCACTCTGCTGATTCAGGAGGCGGGCGGGCGGGTCGGCACGCCCTCAGGGGCTGAATACGCCCTCGGTCCGAACATCGTCGCCGGCAATCCAAAGGTGTACGAGGCGCTGCTCGAGGCGCTCGGGCCGCTGACTCCCGCGGCGCTGCGCGACTAGGCCGCGCGCGACTAGCGCGCTTTCGCCGCCGCGGCGCCCGCATTGGCCGCGGGGAACGCCTTCTCGCGCAGCCGGCTGTTTCGATAGCCGTAGAGAAGGTAGATGGCGATGCCGACGGCGCTCCACAGCACCAGTCGCACCCAGGTCGCGTTGGGCAGGAACGCCGCCATGCCGGCGCAGAAAAACACTCCCATGGGAGCGGTGAACCACACCCACTTGACCCTGAAGGGTCGCGGCAGATCGGGCCGGGTGTAGCGCAGCACCAGCACCCCCGTGCAGACGACGATGAAGGCGATCAGCGTACCGATCGACACCAATTCGCCCAGAATGCCGATCGGCAGCAAACCGGCGAAGGTCGCCGCCAGCACGCCGGTGATCAGCGTCGCGATGTGCGGCGTACGGAACTTCGGATGCACGGCGCCGAAGAACTTCGGCAGCAGGCCGTCATGCGACATGGTGAGCCAGATGCGGGCCTGCGGGATGATCATGGTGATGATCACCGACGTGAGTCCGAAAAGCGCGCCCCAGATGACCCAGCTCGAGAGCCAGAACAGCTGCGGGTGCGACTCCAGGGCGACCGCCACCGGCGCCGCGTCATTGAGCTGTTTGAAGGGTACCAGCCCGGTCATCACGCTCGACATGAGGATGTAGAGCACGGTGCAGATGCCGAGGCTCCCCAGCATGCCGATCGGCATGCCGCGCTGCGGGTCCTTGGCTTCCTGCGCCACGGTCGAGACGCCGTCGAACCCGATGTAGGCGAAGAAGATGATGCCCGCAGCCTGAATGATGCCGGTCCAGCCGAACTCGCCGAACGTGCCGGTGTTCTTCGGTATGTAGGGCACCCAGTAGGAGAAATTGACGTACACGGCGCCGAAAATGATCACGGCGATGACGATGCTGACCTTGATCGCGACGATGATGGTGTTGACCACCGCGGATTCTTTGATGCCCTTGTAGCACAGGGCCGTTGCCGCAACGATGATGCCGATCGCCGGCAAATTGAGGAAGGCGCCGGTTTGATGCACTTGAAAGCCCACGTCGGCCGCCTCGAACGGCGCCGAGCTCAGCCAGTCCGGGATGAAATTGACGCCGTAGTGGTCGAGCAGCTTGACGAAGTAGCGGCTCCAGCCGACCGCCACCGTGGAGCACGCCATCATGTATTCGAGCACCAGGTTCCAGCCGACGAACCATGCGACGAATTCGCCGAGGGTGGCATAGCTGTACGCATAGGCGCTGCCGGCGACCGGCACCATCGCCGCGAATTCCGAATAGCAGAGCCCGGCGAACATGCAGCCGATGCCGGCGATGACGAAGGAAATGACGATGGCGGGGCCCGCGTGCTGTGCGGCGGCGAGGCCCGTGAGCACGAAGATGCCGGTGCCGATGATGCCGCCGATGCCGAACGCGATCAGGGACGGAATGCCGAGTGCCCGCACCAGCCCCTCCTCGGAGGCCTCCTTTCTGTATTCCGCGATCGGCTTGGTTGCGAGCATCCCTTTGAGGTTCATGTCATGCACTCATTAGCCCGTGGTAGCGGCACTTCAACACTTTACCCTCGCCGTCGCAAGCGTATGTTGATTCCCCTCGCCCTAAGGCAAGCCGTCTACTTCTTCGGGCTTCGTGAGCTTGCGTTCGAGCAGGTCGTCGGTGCGCAGCCCCAGATCCAGCGCGAGGGCGGCGGAAATGTAGATCGACGAATAGGTGCCCGCAATGATGCCGATCACCAGGGCCGCCGAGAATCCGTGCAGCGTTTCGCCGCCGAAAATCAGCAGCGCCACCACCACCAGCAGCGTCACCAGCTTGGTCATCAAGGTTCGCGACAGCGTCTGGTTGATCGATTCGTCGATCACCTGCGCGATCGCGAGCTTGCGTGCGGTGCGTGCACGCTCGCGCACCCGGTCGAAGACGATGACCGTGTCGTTCAGCGAATAGCCGATCACCGCGAGAATTGCCGAAATCGCCGTGAGGTCGAAGGTGATCTGCGTCAGCGCGAAGAAGCCCACCACGCAGATCGGATCGTGCAGTACCGCGAAGATGGCGCCCAGCGCGAGTTTGGGCGTGAAGCGCAGCAGGACGTAAACGAGTATGAGCGCCAGCGTCGCCACCAAGGCCCAGCCGCCCTTGACGAACAGCTCCTGACCCACCTGAGGACCGACCACCTCCGTGCGCTGCAGCTTCGCGCCGCCGTCGACGGTCTTGAAGATTTCGAGGATCCGCGCGCCGATCTGATCGCCTTTCGCATTCGGATCGGGCGGCAGGCGCACCAGGATGTCCCGCGAGCTGCCGAAGGCCTGGACCTGCGCCGCGGGCACTCCCGACTTGGCCAGAGCGCCGCGCAGCTGCTCGATGTTCGGCGCCTGCGGGAAATTCGTCTCGATCACCACACCGCCGGTGAAGTCAACGCCCAGATTCAGGCCGTGCACCACCACCAGGGCCAACGATGAAATGATCAGCACCGCGGACAGCCCGTACCACACCTTGCGGGTGTTCATGAACGGGAAGCGCGTCACCTTGTGAAAAAATTCCATGGAACCCTCAGATGGACAGTCGATCGACCTTGCGCCTGCCGCCATAGATGACCTGAACCAGCGCGCGGCTGCCCATCAGCGACGTGAACATCGACGTGGCGATCCCGATCACCAGCACCACGGCGAAGCCGCGCACCGCGCCGGCGCCGAACAGCCACAGCACCACGCCGGCAATGAGCGCAGTGACGTTCGAGTCCGCGATCGCGGAGAAAGCCCGGTCGAATCCCGCGGTGATCGCCGCGCGCGGCGAGACCCCGTTGCGAAGCTCTTCGCGGATGCGCTCATAGATCAAGATATTCGCGTCGACCGCCATACCCACGGTCAATACCACCGCTGCGATGCCGGGCAGCGTGAGCGCCGCCCCCACCAGCGACAAAAACGCGGTGAGCAGCACGACGTTCGCGATCAGCACCACATCGGCGATCAGTCCGAACAGCTTGTAGTAGATCGCCATGAACACGAAGGCCGCGAGCATGCCGAACACCATGGCATTGACGCCCTTGTCGATGTTGTCCTGGCCGAGGCTCGGCCCGATGGCCCGCTCCTCCACCTCGGTCAAGGGCGCCGCCAAACCGCCCGCGCGCAGCAGCAGCGCGAGTTCGCGGCCCTCGATGGGATTCACGCCGGTGATCTGGAAGTTGTTGCTGAACACGCCCCGGATGGTCGCCCGGTTGATGACCTCTTCGGTGGTGCGGTCGACTTCCACGCCCTGCGCGTTCTTTTCACGCGAGCGGTCGATGAACACCACCGCCATCAGGTGGCCGATGTTCTCCTCCGTGTTCTTCAGCATCTTGGAGGCGCCGCGGCTGTCCAGGCTCACCGAGACCGCCGGGCCGTCCTGGGTATTGGGCTGGAACGATGCGTCGGTCAGCTGATCGCCGGTCACCACCACGTCGCGCTTGAGCAGCACCGGCTGCTTGTCGCGCGTGTAGTAAAGCTTGGAGCCCAGGGGCACGTGTCCGGCGACGGCATCGAACGGATTGTTGGTCTCGTCGACCATGCGAAATTCCAGCGTCGCCGTCTTGCCGAGAATTTTCTTCACCTCGGCGGAATTCTGCAGACCGGGCAGCTGAATGGCGATGCGGTCGACGCCCTCGCGTGCGACCTGCGGCTCGGACACGGCGAGCTCCGGGCTGTTCAAGCGATTGCGCAGGATGATGATGTTCTGCTGTACTGCGTAATCCTCGCGCTCCTTGATCTCCTGCGGCGTCAGCCTCAATGCCAGGGCGGGCGCGCCGTTGACGGTGGATTCGGTCAGATTCAAATTGCGGTTGTCCTCGAGGATCGCCGCCTTGCCCTTGGCCAGGCTGTCGGCGTCGCGGAACAGCACCCGCACCTCATCCGCCGGGTAGTCCACCTGCACGTCCTGATAGGGCACCCGGGCGTTGCGCAGCGAAGCGCGAAAATCCTGTTCGCGATGGTCGAGCTGCTGCTTCACCGCGCCCGCGACATCGACCTGGTAGACGAGATAGACGCCGCCGCGCAGGTCCAACCCCAGCTTCAGCGGACTCAACCCCAGATTGCGCATCCACTCGGGCACCCGCGAAGCCTGCGACAGCGCAATGGTGAACTGATTGGGCTGCCCCTCGGTGATCACGTCGCGCGCCTTCAGCTGGTCCTGTTTGCTGGCGAAGCGCAGCGTCAGGCGGCCCTGCTCCAGGAATGCTCCGCTCGGCACGACGCCTTTGGACTTGAGCAGCTCCTCGATGCTCGCGCGATCGGCCGGCGTGACGACCGCGCGGTCGCGCGCGAGCTGCAGCGCACTTTCTTCGCCGAACAGATTCGGCAGCGCGAGGAAGATCCCGATCACGAGAACCACCGCGACCAGCACGATCTTCCAGCGCGGATATGAAATCATGCGCTCTTGACCGTGCCCTTGGGCAGCAGCTGCGCGACTTGGTTCTTCTGCAGCTTGACGCTCACGCCGTGGGCGATTTCCAGGGTCAGGTACTGCTCGCCCACCTCGAGGACTTTGCCGAGAATGCCGCCGGTGGTGGTGACCTCGTCGCCCGCGGAGATCCTGGAGAGCATCTCGCGTTGCTCCTTGGCGCGCTTGTTCTGCGGTCGGATCAGCAGGAAATAAAACACCACCAGCAGCAGGACGGGCAGCAGCATGGCGCTCATGATGCCCTGTCCACCGGACGCACCCGCGGCCTGCGCATGAGCCGAGTTGATGAAGAAATCCATAGTGTTACACCTATTTTTTGCGGCGGACGCCGCGGCACAAAGCCGCGTAGTATACAGCAGCCCGCCCAAAACTTAACGCGCCTCGCGCGGTCGGAGGGTGGGTCAGCCGGCCGCCGGTTCGCCCGGCCGGCGGCCGAGCAACCGGTAGAACTCCTCTGCATAGGCCGCGAACCGCCCCGCGTCGATCGCCGCGCGAATCTCCGCCATGAGGCGCTGATAGAAATGCAGATTGTGGACCGTGTTCAGGTGCGAGCCGAGTATTTCGCCGCACTTGTCCAGATGTCGCAGGTAGCTGCGGCTGTAGTTGCGGCAGGTGTAGCAGGCGCACCCTTCCTCGACCGGTCCGGTCTCCTTCTGATGCACCGCATTGCGGATGTTGATCACGCCCGTCCGGGTGAACAGATGCGCGTTTCGCGCATGCCGCGTCGGCATGACGCAATCGAACATGTCGACTCCGCGCCGCACCGCCTCGACGATGTCCTCCGGGCGCCCGACGCCCATCAGGTAGCGCGGCTTGTGCGCGGGCATCAGGGGCGTGAGGCCCTCGAGCACCGCGCAGCGCTCCGCCGCGCTCTCGCCGACCGCCAGGCCGCCGATGCTCAAGCCCGCGAAGCCGATGTCCTCGAGCGCCGCGAGCGACGCCTCCCGCAGGTTCCGATACACGCCGCCCTGCACAATGCCGAACAGGGTTCCCGGCGGCTCGCTCGCGTAGTAGGCGCGGTGGCCGCGCAGCGCCCAGCGCATCGAGAGCTCCATGGAGGCGCGCGCCTGGGACTCGCTCGCCGGATACGGGGTGCACTCATCGAAGCTCATGGCGATGTCCGATGCGAGCACGCGTTGGATGCGCATCGATTCCTCCGGCGACAGAAACACCTCCGCGCCGTCGACCGGCGAGCGGAAGCGCGCGCCCTCCTCGGTTATCTTGCGCATGTCCTTCAGGCTCCAGACCTGGAATCCGCCCGAATCGGTGAGGATGGGGCGGCGCCAGTGCATGAAGCGATGCAGCCCCCGGTGCGCCTCGATCACGGAGAGGCCCGGCCGCAGATACAAATGGAAGGTGTTGCCGAGGACGATTTCGACGCCTATCTCCTCGAGCTGTTCCGGCGTCATCGCCTTGACCGTTCCGTAGGTGCCCACCGGCATGAACGCGGGGGTCTCGACGTTGCCCCGCGCGAACAGCAGACGGCCGCGCCGCGCCGCGCCGTCCAGGCGCCCAAGCTCGAACCGCATGCCGGGCTGGGCGCTCAACGAAGCTCCAACGCCGACTCCGCGGGAGTCAAGAACATCGCATCTCCGTAGCTGAAGAATCGATACCGCTCCTTGACTGCGTGCGCGTAGGCCGCGAGCAGCGTGTCCCGCCCGACGAAGGCCGCGCACAGCATCAGCAGCGTCGATTCGGGCAGATGAAAATTCGTGACCATTGCGTCCACCGCGCGAAACCTGTAGCCCGGCTTGATGAACAGGCGCGTCGGTCCCTTGTAGGGCAGCGGGCCCTGGCGGGGCGCGGCGCCGCCCAGCGCCGCCGCCGCAGCGGCGGTCTCCAAGCCCCTCACCACCGTGGTGCCCACCCCAATCACGCGGCCGCCGGCGGCGCGCGCGGCGTTGATGGCATCGCAGGCGGCTTGCGGCACCTCCAGGTATTCGCTGTGCATCTCGTGCCGGTCGATGTCGTCCGCCCGCACCGGCTGGAAAGTGCCGGCACCGACGTGCAAGGTGACGAACGCATGCTTGACCCGGCGCGCCGCGAGCGCGGCGAAGATGTCGGCGTCGAAGTGCAGTCCGGCCGTCGGCGCGGCCACTGCGCCGGGCGCTCGCGCATAAACGGTTTGATAGCTCTCGCGGTCGGATGCCTCGGCCGGACGATCGATATACGGCGGCAGCGGAACCTCGCCGTGGGCTTCGAAGTACTCGAGCACGTCCCCCGAAAACTCCCCGGAGAATTCCAGATGAAACAGATCACCGTGCCGCTCGAGCATGCGCGCAGTCTGGCCGCCGGGCAGCAGCACGCGGGCCTTTGGCTTCAGTCCCTTGCTGGCGCGGGCGTGTACCAGCGCGGTATTGGCGGTGAGCGCGCGTTCGAGCAGCAGCTCGATCCGCCCGCCGCTGTCCTTGGTTCCGTGAACGCGCGCCGGCACCACCCGGGTGTCGTTGAACACCAGTAGATCATCCGACGTCAAAAGCCCCGGAAAATCCCGAAACCCGAGGTCGCGCCGCGCGCCCCCGGCGCCCTGCAGCTGCAGCAGACGGCTGGCGGAGCGCGGCACGATCGGCCGCTGGGCGATGAGCTCCTTGGGAAGCTCGTAGTAAAAGTCCGTGCGCTTCATGCCCGAGCAATACTACCAAGCGCGCCAATCGCATATACTGCGGGACCTGGCCTGCCCGGATGGCGGAACTGGTAGACGCGCCGGACTCAAAATCCGGTGGTGGTGACACCGTGTGGGTTCGATTCCCTCTCCGGGCACCAGAGCTCAAATGGAAATCTTGATCTACCAGATTCAATACACGGCGCGCGGCGCTATAGATCCTGGTTTCCGTGTACTGGACAACTCGAGGGCGGCACGGCGGACGTGATCCCCTTGAGTCCCAGCCTCCGCGCGACCACCTGTCATTTGAACGTCTTCCAAGACGGCGATCTCTCTCACCCCGCACGACCTTGACGAAGCGCGTGCCAATCTGCACTCTAAGTGCCTGTACCGCAAGGGATCCGGACACCCTTTGAATTTCTGCAGTCACTGCGGCGCACCCGTCACCTCGAAAATTCCCGACGGGGATCACATGCTGCGCTTCGTGTGCACGGGCTGCGGCATGATTCACTACAAGAATCCGCTCCTCGTATTGGGCTGCGTGCCTCAATGGCAGGGCAAAATACTGCTGTGCAGGCGCGCCATCGAACCGCGCCTGGGGTACTGGACGGTGCCCGCGGGGTTCATGGAGAACGGCGAAACCATGCAGCATGCGGCGGCGCGCGAATGCTACGAAGAGGCGTTGGCGACTGTGGAGGTCGGCTCCCTGCTCGCCGTGGTCAACGTGACCCACGCCGGTCAGGTGCACGTGATGTTCCGCGCGCAGCTCGTGAAGCCGGAGTTTGCGCCGGGCCCGGAGAGCCTGGAGGTCGGTTTGTACGACGAGGCCGAGATTCCTTGGACGGAGCTCGCGTTTCCGAGCGGCGAGTTCACGCTGCGAAAGTATTTCGCCGATCGCGCCGCCGGGCGCGAGGATCACCATTTCACGGAACTGTCTCGCCCGCTTAAGTCCCGGGAGCCCGTCTGAGTTGTGGCAGAATAGCGCCGCTGTTCATCAAGAAGGGTAAGTCATGGCGTTCGTGGTCACCGAAAGCTGCATCAAGTGCAAATACATGGACTGCGTGGAGGTCTGTCCCGTCGACTGCTTCCATGAGGGGCCGAATTTTCTCGTGATCGATCCGGATGAATGCATCGATTGCACGCTGTGCGAGCCGGAGTGCCCGGTCGAGGCCATTTTCTCCGAAGAGGACATTCCCAAGGGCCAGGAGAGCTTCCGGCAGCTGAACGCGGAGCTCGCCAAGCAATGGCCGGTGATCAGCGAGATGAAGGAGCCGCCGGCGGACGCCAAGCAATGGGAAGGCGTCAAGGACAAGCTGAAATTTCTGGAGCGATGAGCCGCCCCGCCGGGCGCGTGCATCGTACGGCGCGGCCGCGCCAGCGATTCGCCGCGCTAGCCCGAATCTCACCGATAGAGGATGCATCGAGTCTCTGATTGGGAGAAACTTGTTTTGCGAGAACGAGTTATCACAACCCAGAGGAGAGACCCGATGCAGACGCATTGTAACGCCGAACAGCTGCAATTTTCATGCGTAGAACGACGTCGAGTCGTAGCGGCATTTGACGGTGGGACGGTCAGTTCGGATGCCGGGGCGTTGCTGCTCGGTCGGGCCGATGAAGCGATCGGATTGATCGATCGGCTGGCGGGATGTTTTATCGATGAGCGCGACCCGGACTTGATCGAGCATGCGGTCAGGACGCTGGTCGGGCAGCGGGTTTTTGGGATGGCGCTGGGGTATGAAGACCTCAACGATCACGAGAGCCTGCGCCACGATGCGGTGTTCGGTACGCTCTTAGGCAAGCTCGAACCGAAGCGTCGGGCCGATTGCGCGCCGCTCGCCGGCAAGAGCACGCTGAACCGGCTTGAACTGCATGAGTCGGCGGGCAGCAGCCGCTATCACAAGATCCGTCCCGATGGCGAAGCGATCGAGCGGCTGTGGGTGGATTTGTACCTGGACGCGCATCGGGAAGCGCCGAGCGAGATTACCCTCGATCTGGACGCCACCGATGATCCGCTGCACGGGCATCAGGAAGGTCGCTTCTTTCACGGCTACTACGACGCCTATTGCTACCTGCCGCTGTACATTTTTGCGGGTGAACATTTGCTGTGTGCGAAGCTGCGCCGCTCGAACATCGATGGGGCGGCAGGTGCGCGCGAGCAGATCGAACGCATCGTCGCTCAGATCCGCCAACGCTGGAGCAGTGTGAAGATCATCCTGCGCGCGGACTCTGGCTTCTGCCGCGAGGAGCTGATGAGCTGGTGCGAGCAAAACGCTGTAGATTATGTGTTTGGGCTCGCCAAGAACGTTCGCCTGGTGCGCTCGATCGGCGCCGAGTTGCAAGAGGCCAAGGCCGAGTCGCGTGCCACGCAGCACCCTGCGCGACGCTTCAAAGAACTGGTGTACCGCACGCGTAAGAGCTGGTGCCGACCTCGGCGCGTCGTCGCCAAGGCCGAACAGACCGGGGACAAAACCAACCCGCGCTTCATCGTTACTTCACTATCGATGCAGCAGTGGGCGGCACGCGAACTGTACGAGGATTTTTACTGCGCTCGTGGCGAGTGCGAGGAGGTAGGATTCGCCACCAGCGTCTGCTTGATCGCCTGCACCAGTTCTCGCGGTGGCATGTATCCGTTGAGGAACTCGCCGCTCTCGGTGATGATCGCCGGCGTCCCGCGCACACCAACGCTTTGTCCGAGCTGGAATTCGCGCGCGACCGGCGTCGGTGAGCAGGTTTTGTTCATATCGAGCTGCGCCCCGGCCTTCGCCCGGGTGAGCGCATCATTGCGGTTCGCCGAGCACCACACGACTTCCGCCTTGCGCCAGCTTTCCGTATTCGGCCCGGTGCGCGGATAGAACAGGTATCGCACCCGCACCCCGAGCTTGTTCAGCTCCGCCATGTCGCTGTGCAATTTGCGGCAGTACTGGCAGTCGACGTCGGTGAACACCGTGATGGTGTACTGCGGGTTCTTCGGCGAGAAGATCAGCATCTGCGACTCGGGCACCGCGTTGATCATCGCGAGCCGCGCATGGGACCGTATCGCTTCGGTCAGATTCTCCCGCGTACTCATGTCGTAAAGATTGCCGTCGAGAAAGTATTTCCCGTCGGCGGTCAAATAGCTCACGTCGGAGCCCTGGACGAATTCATAGATGCCGGAGATCGGCGAAGGCCTCAAATCGTCGATTTTCGCTCCGGGCGGCAGCAGCTTCATCAGCGCAGCTCGCGGGTCGGCGGCTGGAGCAGCGGCGGGCGTCTGAGATGAAGCGGGAACCGGGGCCGCGGCGGGAGCGGCGGCAGCGGCGGCGGCGGCAGCGGCAGGCTGATCGGCCGCCGCGGCTCGCACATTCAAGCCGGCACCGGCAACGACCGCAGCCAGGACAGCAAGGCATTTCAACATGGAGCGCTCCATTGGATCAGTGAGGGCTTCGACTCCACCTCGGGCGAGTGGTTCACTGAATTCTACCAGGCCACTGCGGCGCGATGGCCGGCTGCGCCACGGCGCGCGCCGCTGCGCTAGCCGCGCGGATGGTGTTGCGAGTGCAGCTCTTTCAAGCGCTCGCGTGCAACATGCGTGTAGATTTGCGTCGTCGACAGGTCGCTGTGGCCCAGCAGCATTTGGACCACGCGCAGATCCGCCCCGTGATTCAACAGATGCGTGGCGAACGCGTGGCGCAGCGTATGCGGCGAGAGCTCCTTTTCGACGCCGGCCTTTTTCGAGTAGCGCTTGATGATGTGCCAGAACGCCTGGCGGGTCATACGATCGCCGCGGCGCGTGGGGAACAAATAGTCGGTTTGCCGTTCCAGCAGGATTTCGACGCGAGGACCCTGCATGAATTGGTGGAGCCACTTGACCGCCTCGTCCCCCAGGGGAATGAGCCGCTCGCGGTTGCCTTTGCCGACCACGCGCATCACCCCTTGATTCAAATTCACCTGGTTGTGCTTGAGGCTCACCAGTTCGGAGACGCGCAATCCCGTCGCGTACAGCACTTCCAGCATGGTGCGGTCGCGGTGGCCCAACGGGTCGGAGACGACCGGCGCCTCGAGCAGGGAGTCGACCTCCGCCTCGGTGAGCGACTTGGGGAGTGACCGGCCGATCTTCGGCATCGCGATCTGCGCCGTGGGATCGAGTGCAATCAGGCCCTCGCGCATCATGAAGCGAAAGAAGCGGCGGAAGCTCGACAGCTGCCGCGCGGTGGAGCGCGGCCTCGATCCGCCCTCGACGCGCGCTGAGATGAACCCGAGCAGCTCGATACGGGTGGCCTTCAACAGAGCGCTGTCGCGCTCTTCGAGCCAGCGCGCCAAAGCGGTCAAATCGGCCCGGTAGGCTGCCAGCGTGTTCGCCGACAAGCCGCGCTCCATCCACACGGCGTCGAGGAAGCGCTGCAAAGCGGGATCCCCTGCATCGCGGGTGGGCGGTACCCCTTTGCCCGAGGTGCGTGTATAAACCGTCCGTTTAAGAGCCGTCGCCATAATGTCCCGCGTGTAAGTCGCACGAAATGGTGCTGTACGCGCTTTACTATGAACAGTATGCGAGGCGCGCCGGCCGATCGGCGTGACCAGTCTCACAGTAAAGGGAACTATTAACATAAGGAGAACCAGATCACAGAAGTCTCAGCCCCCGCGCTCAGGCAGCGACTTTACTCGGCCTACTGCCTCGTCCTGTTCTCAGGAATGGCCATGATCGCGCTCGCCTTCAGCGTGTTCCTGCCTAGCCTGCGCGCCCGGCGCCGGGCGGCCGGCGCGTTTTCGCGCGCGTTCTTCCGCGCTGCGGGAATCCCGCTGCGCGTCCAGGGAATCGAGCGGCTGCCCGGCGCGCCGTGCGTGGTCGTCGCCAATCACGCCAGCTACATCGACGGAATCGTTGCGGTGGCGGCGTTGCCGCCCGAATTCGCCTTCGTAATCAAAAAGGAGATGGTGCGGGTGCCGCTCGCGAGCCTGCTGCTGCGGCGTCTCGGCTCGGCATTCGTCGACCGGTTCGATCGCCATAAAGGCGGGTCCGATGCGCGGCGGGTGTGGAAGCTCGCCGCCACCGGCCAGTCCCTCGTGTTTTTTCCGGAGGGCACCTTCGATGCAACCCGGCGGATCGGCAAGTTCCTGGGCGGCGCCTTCGCCACCGCCGAGCGCTCGAAGATGCCGGTCGTCGCGGTGGCGATCCACGGAACCCGCGACGTGCTGCCCAACGGTACCCTGTGGATGCGGCGCAAGCTCATTCGCTTCGAAATCCTCGGGGTTCTCGATCCGCAGGGAGCCCGCCACCGCAGCCGCGAGCTGATCGCGCAGGCGGTCGGGGAGCCGCTTGCTCCTTAGATGTATAATTGGCGTATGAACAAAGATCCTGTTGTCATTCTCGCCGCGCGCCGCACCCCCGTAGGCGCCTTCCAGGGCGTATTCGCCGGCGTCACCGCGCCGCAATTGGGCTCGGTGGCGATCAAGGCTGCGCTCGCGGATTCCAAGGTGCCTGCAGCGGATGTCGATGAAGTGATCATGGGCTGCGTGCTGCCAGCCGGTCTTGGCCAGGCGCCCGCCCGCCAGGCGGCCTTGGGCGGGGGCATCCCTCCGAGCACTCCCGCCACCACGGTCAACAAGATGTGCGGCTCCGCAATGCGCGCCGTGATGCTCGCCGCGGATCAATTGCGGGCCGGCTCCGCGCAAGTCATGGTGGCCGGCGGTCTCGAATCGATGACCAACGCTCCTTACCTGCTGCCGAAGGCGCGCGCCGGCTATCGCATGGGCCACCAGGAAGTGCTGGACCACATGTTCACCGACGGGCTGCAGAGCCCGTGGGACGGGCAGCTCATGGGCTGCTTTGCCGAGGCGACGTCGGCTAAGTACGACTTTACGCGCCAGGCGCAGGACGATTTCGCGCGCGAGTCGGCGCGCCGCGCACAAGCCGCCGTTGCGAGCGGCGCGTTTGCGCAGGAAGTGGCGCCGGTCACGGCCAAGACCCGCAAGGGCGAGGCGCTGATCGACAAGGACGAGACGCCCTCCACACTCGATGTGTCGAAGATTGCCACGCTCAAGCCGGCCTTCAAGAAGGACGGCACGGTGACCGCCGCCAGCTCCGCCAGCATTTCCGACGGCGCCGCCGCCGTGGTGCTGGCGCGCGAGTCCTTCTGCAAGGCCCGTGGCCTTGAGCCGCTGGCGCGGATCCTGGGCTATGTGAGCTTCGCCAGGGAGCCCGAGTGGTTCACGCTGGCGCCCGTCGGCGCGATTCGAAAATTGCTCACCCAGCTCGAGTGGCAGGCTGCGGAGGTCGATCTGTACGAAGTGAACGAGGCATTTGCGGTGGTCGCGATGGCCGCGATCAAGGACCTTAAGCTGGATCCAGAGAAGGTGAACGTCAACGGCGGCGCCTGCGCGCTCGGACACCCGATCGGCGCCACCGGCGCGCGCATCCTGACGACGCTCCTGTATGCGCTGAAAGCGCGCGGCAAGCGGCGCGGGATCGCGAGCCTGTGCATCGGCGGGGGCGAAGCGACGGCCATCGCCATCGAAGTCATTTGACATGGGCGCGCGCTGACGTGGCGGTCGAGGAGCCGATACTGACAGCCCTCGCAGCGGGCGTCGCGCACATCACCATCAACCGGCCCGCCAGGCGCAATGCGCTCGACCGTGCGGCCATCGCCGCGCTGACGACGGCGCTGCAGCATTGCGCGCTGGACTCTGCGGTGCGCATGGTGCAGATCACCGGTGCCGGCGAAGCGTTTTGCGCCGGCGCCGATCTCGCCGAGATGCAGGCGCAGCGGAATGCCTCCGAGGAGGCCAATCTGGCCGACGCGGAGCGGCTCGCCGCCCTGCTCGGCATCCTCGATTCGCTGCCCAAGCCGACGCTGGCGCGGGTCAACGGCGACGGCTACGGCGGGGCGTTGGGACTGCTCGGCGCCTGCGACATCGCGGTCGCGGCAAGGCACGCGAAATTCGCCTTCACCGAAGTGCGGCTGGGGATCATTCCGGCGGTGATCTCGCCGTTCGTGCTCGCCAAGATCGGCGAGGCGGCGGCGCGGCGTTACTTTTTGACCGCGGAAACGCTGACGGCCGAGCGGCTGAGGGATCTGTCGCTGGTGCACGAAGTCGTGCCGGCCGCCGAACTCGATCGCAGCTGCGAGCGGATTTGCGCATCGCTGCTGCAAGCGGCCCCGGGCGCCCTGGCCGAGGCCAAGCTGCTGATCCGCGACGTGGCGCGCTCGGGGGACCAGCGCGCGGCCGTCTCCGCCGAGATGGGGAAGCGGCTCGCGCGTTTGCGCGTGCAGCCGGAAGCGCAGGAGGGCTTCAGGGCGTTTTTCGAGAAGCGCAAACCGGGGTGGGCGTCCCTGCCCTGACCATGCCCATTCCATTGGCCATCCTTAGTTGGCGGCGTCCGTGGCCTATCAACATGGTGATCCCCACTCAGTAAAGCGACATCGGTGCGAGAATCCCCTCACGGGCTGACCGCCAGGTGGATTTGTCGTTCAAAATAGCCGTTTATGGTCTACTACGCCGCCGTTTCTGCGCGACAAATGGGTTTTTATGACCGAAAACCAACGTGATGTCATGGAATACGAGGTTGCAATCGTCGGCGCCGGCCCCGCCGGGCTCGCCTGCGCAATCCGACTCAAACAGTTGAATCCCGAGTTGAGCGTGTGCGTGCTGGAAAAGGCCGCGAGCCTCGGCGCGCATTCTCTATCGGGGGCGGTCATGGAACCGGGACCCCTCGATGAACTGCTGCCGCAATGGCGCGAGCACGCGCCGGCGACATGCGTGCCGGCCGCGCGCGACGAATTCTTGTTTCTGACCCGGCGCAAACGCTATCGGTTGCCGATCACTCCGCCGCAGATGGTGAATCACGGCAATTTCATCATCTCCCTCGGGCAGCTGATTCCGATTCTCGGCGCCGAGGCGGAGAAGCTCGGCGTCGACGTATTCGCGGGCTTTGCCGCAAGCGAGGCGCTTTTCGACGCCTCCGGCGCCGTGCAGGGCGTGCGCATCGGCGACATGGGTGTGGAAAAGAGCGGCGAGCCGGGCCCGAACTTCGCACTCGGACCCGAGATTCACGCGAAAATCACCATGTTCTGCGAAGGCTGCCGCGGCAGCGCCTCTAAGCAGCTCATCAGGCGCTTCAAGCTCGATGCCGGCAAGTCCCCGCAAACCTACGGCCTGGGGTTCAAGGAGCTGTGGCAGTTGCCCCCGGGGCGCGTACAGCCCGGCCTGATTCAACACACCGTCGGGTGGCCGCTCGACAGCCGCACCTACGGCGGCAGTTTTCTCTATCACCTCGACAACGACCGGGTGTACGTGGGCTTCGTGGTGGGACTGGATTACGAGGATCCGCGTTTCAAGCCCTTCGAAGCGTTTCAGCAGTACAAGAACCACCCGCAGATCAGGGAGCTGCTGCGCGGCGGCGAGATCATCGCCGGCGGTGCGCGCACCGTGATCGAAGGCGGCTATCAATCCATGCCGACGCTGGAGATGCCCGGTGCGATGCTCGTGGGCGACGCGGGCGGCACCCTCAACACGCCGAAGATCAAGGGCATTCACCAGGCGATACGTTCCGGCATGACCGCCGCTGCGCACTACGTCGAAAGCGGCACGAGCGCAGGCTTCGACCGGCGCTGGCGCGAATCGGACGGCGGACGCGAACTGTACAAGGTTCGCAATATTCGTCCCGGCTTCAAACGCGGGCTCTGGTTCGGCCTGGCCAATGCCGCGCTGGAAACGATCACGTTCGGCAAGCTGCCGTGGACCCTCGCCAATCATGCCGACGACAAGGCGCTCAAGCGACTCGACGAGTACGCCTCGCCGGACCGCGGCTGGGGCGAGAGGGAGCTGCCGCCGCGCGACCGCCTGGCATTCGTGTTCTTCGCCTCGACCACGCACGATGAGAATCAGCCCGTGCACCTGCATGTCGCCGACACCACGCTGTGCGCCACCCGCTGCGTCGGCGAATTCGGCAATCCGTGCACGAGCTTCTGCCCGGCCAACGTCTACGAAATGATCGCGGACGGCAGCGGCGGCACGAAGCTGCAGATCAATGCGTCGAACTGCGTGCACTGCAAGGCCTGCGACATCAAGGATCCCTACACGGATCAAATCACCTGGGTCCCTCCCGAGGGCGGTTCCGGGCCCAACTACCAAAGCCTGTAGCCACTGCTGTGCCGCAACGACGCGTCGTGCGGAACCTCACGTGACCCGCTCGCCGCAAACGGTCAGTGCGCGCTTGCAGGAAGCGGTCGCCGCCGGCCGCCTGGAATTCGACGCGGCTCAGTACGAGGCGGCCGCGCACCTGGATGCCTTGAGCGGGCGTCTGCGCTTAAGGCCGCGCGGCTTGCTGAAGGCGTTGAGTGCACGCAGGTCCGCCGAGCGCGGGCTGTACCTGTGGGGCGGCGTGGGCCGCGGCAAGACACTGCTGATGGACATGTTCTTCGGTTCGCTGCAGATGCCGCGAGCGCAGCGCTGGCACTTCTATCGCTTCATGCGGGGCGTGCACGCAGAGCTCGGCGGCATCAATGGGCAAACCCGGCCGCTGGAGCTGGTGGCGCAGCGCATCGCCCGGCGCGCGCAAATCGTCTGTCTCGACGAGTTCTTGGTCGCCGACATCGCCGATGCGATGATTCTCGGCGGTCTTCTCGACGGGCTGTTCCGCCGCGGCGTCACCCTGGTCGCCACCTCCAACCTTGCGCCGCAGGATCTTTACCGGGATGGACTGCAGCGCCAGCGGTTCGTGCCCGCCATCGAACTGCTGCAATCGCATGTCCAAGTCCTGCACCTGGACTGCGGCGTCGACTATCGGCTGCGCCAGCTCGAGCAGGCGCCAACCTACTTGGATGCCAAACTGCCGGGCACGCGCGCCGCTCTCGAGGCGCGTTTCGCCGCGCTCGCCCGGGGCTGCGCGACGCGGCCCGTGACCCTGGTCGTCGAAGGGCGACCGCTGCAGGCTCTCGCCACGGGTCCGGGCATGGCCTGGTTCGAGTTCAGCGAGTTGTGCGAAGGTCCGCGCAGCCAGAACGACTATATCGAGCTTGCGCGCCTTTACGGCACGCTGTTCATCTCTAACATCCCGCAATTCACGCCCGAACGCGAAGATGCTGCGCGGCGCTTCATCATGCTGATCGACGAGCTCTACGACCGCGGCGTGAAGATCGTTGTGTCGGCCGCGGCGGCGCCGGCCGAGCTGTACCGTGGAGAGCGGCTGAACCGCGAATTCGAGCGCGCCGCGAGCCGGCTCATCGAAATGCAAACACAGCTTTATCTCGCGGGCCGCCACCGTGCCTGAAGCGCTGCAGCGCAAGCCCTGGCATAATTCGCCCATGTCGACGGTTGCCGAATTCAAAATAGAATACAAACAGGTACTCGACCCAAAGGGCGACATCGTGGCGCCGCTGCCGGAGTTCGCCGCG
This sequence comes from uncultured Gammaproteobacteria bacterium, assembly GCA_963837045.1. Taxonomy (GTDB): domain Bacteria; phylum Pseudomonadota; class Gammaproteobacteria; order Steroidobacterales; family Steroidobacteraceae; genus Bog-1198. The sequence goes on along the minus strand of CAWIMA010000006.1, from coordinate 343,754 downwards.
GACCTGAGCGAAGTGTTGCGCATGTACCGGGCAATGACCTGCGTGCGGGTGTTCGACCACAAGGCCGTCAATCTGCAGCGCACGGGTCAGCTCGGGACCTATCCTTCGTGCCTCGGGCACGAGGCTGCGCACGTGGGCGTCGGCGCGGCCATGCGGCCCGAGGACGTGCTCGCCCCGGTGTACCGCGAATTCGCCACCCAGCTGTGGCGCGGCGTGACCATGACGGAGATATTGACGTACTGGGGCGGCGACGAGCGCGGCAACGACTTCGCCCATCCGAGACAGGACTTTGCCTGGTGCGTGCCGATCGCCACCCAGACCCTGCATGCGGCCGGGGCGGCCATGGCGTTCAAGCTGCGCAAGGAGCCTCGCTGCGCGCTCGCCTACATCGGCGACGGCGGCACTTCGGAAGGCGCCTTCTACGAGGCGCTCAATCTGTCCGGGGCGCGCAGCTTGCCCGTCGTGTTCGTGATCGTGAACAACGGCTGGGCGATTTCCGTCCCCGTGGCCGCGCAAACGGCGACGCAGACGCTCGCACAAAAGGCCGTGGCCGCAGGCATTCCCGGGGTGCAGGTGGACGGCAACGACGTGTTCGCCGTGCGCGAGACCGTGGGCCGGGCACTCTCGACCGCCCGCCGCGGCGGGGGCCCGACCCTGATCGAAGCGCTCACCTATCGGCTGAGCGACCATACCACCGCCGACGACGCGAGCCGCTACCGGAGCGGCGCCGAAGTCAGGGAGGCCTGGACGCTGGAACCCTTGATACGCGTTCGCGAATATCTGCTCAGGGCCGGCGCGTGGAGCGAGGCGAAGGAGCAGGCGCTGCTGCAGGACTGCACGCACCAGGTCGACGCCGCGGTGAACGAGTATTTGAATGCCGCCCGGCCGTCGACCGATGCCATGTTCGACACCTTGTTCGCAGAGTTGCCGCTGCATCTGCGCGAGCAGCGCGCCGTGGCGCGCAAGTACGGCACAAAGCCCAGCGGTCATTGAATTGGCGAAAATAACCATGGTCGAGGCCATCGCAATGGCGCATGGCTGGGAGATGCAGCATGACGACAGCGTGGTCGTGATCGGGCAGGACGTCGGCGTGAACGGCGGCGTGTTCCGGGCGACGGCGGGGCTGCAGTCGCGCTTCGGCAAGGACCGGGTGCAGGACACGCCGCTCGCCGAAGCCACCATCGCCGGCATGTCGGTCGGCATGGCGACCCACGGGCTGAAGCCGGTCGCAGAGATTCAATTCATGGGGTTCATGTATCCGGCGCTCGATCAGATCGTGAATCACATGTCGCGCATGCGCAATCGCACGCGCGGACGCCTGACCTGCCCCGTGGTCATCCGCACGCCGCACGGCGGCGGCATCCACGCGCCCGAGCACCATTCGGAAAGCACCGAAACCATGCTCTGCCACATTCCGGGGATTCGCGTCGTGTGCCCATCGTCCCCGGCGCGCGCCTACGGCCTGCTGCTCGCCGCCATTCGCGATCCCGATCCGGTGATGTTCCTCGAGCCGGTGCGGCTGTACCGGGCGATGCGCCAGGAGGTGACCGACGACGGACAGGCGCTGCCGCTCGATCGCTGCTTCATCCTGCGCGAGGGCAGCGACGTCACGATCGTGACCTGGGGCGCCATGACCATCGAAACGTTGCGCGCGGCGGCCGAGCTCGACGCCCAGGGCATCGATGCCGAAATCATCGACCTCGCCACCTTGAGCCCGATCGACAGCGAAGCCATCCTCGAGTCGGTAGCCAAGACGGGCCGGCTGGTTATCGTGCACGAAGCGGCCCGCAATGTCGGCGTCGGCGCGGAAATTGCGGCGATCGTGGCCGAGCACGCCTTGTACGACCTGCACGCGCCCATCCGCCGCGTCGCCGGCTTCGATACCATCATGCCGCTGTTCAAGCTCGAGCACGACTACATTCCGAGCGTACAGCGCATCGTCGATGCGGTGCAGCTCACGTTCAACGACTAGAGATTTCGCAGCATGAGCACATTCAAGCTACCGGATTTGGGCGAGGGCCTGGCCGAGGCGGAGATCCTCGAATGGCACGTCAAGCCGGGCGAGCACGTGCTCGTGGACCAGCCGATGGTATCGGTGGAAACGGCCAAGGCGGTGGTCGAGGTGCCGGTGCCCTACACCGGCACGGTCGTTGCGCTGCACGGCGCCGTCGGCGATATCGTGGCCACCGGCGCCCCGCTCGTCGATTTCGATTCCGGCAGCGTGGTCGGCAGCATGCCGGCGACGAGCGAGGAGGAATACGTCGAATCCGCCACTCTATCGCGCGCACGCGGCAGCGGCAGCGGCAGCGGCAACGGCGGCGGCGGCGGCGACGGCGACGCGCGCAGCCGCGCGGTGCCGATGGCGCGCGCGCTCGCGCGGCGCTTTGGGCTCGATCTCGCGAACATCGCGGGCAGCGGACCCAAGGGACTGATCAAGCTGGACGATGTTCTGGATCAGGTGCAGCTACCCGCCGCGCTTGGGCTCTCCCCGTCCGAGGCGCCGAGCCCGGTCGCCCCGGCGGGCGCCTCCACCGAGCCGCTGCGCGGCGCGCGGCGCGCCATGGCGTACAGCATGTCGCTGTCCCGCGATCAAATCCCCTTGAGCACCGTGTGCGACGATGCCGACATCCATGCGTGGTCGCGCCGCGGCGACTACATGCTGCGGCTCATGCGCGCCATGATCAGCGCCTGTCGCGCCGAGCCTGCCTTGAACGCCTGGTACGATTCCGCCGGCAACTCGCGCATTCTGCTCAAGCACATCGATCTCGCGATCGCCGTCGATACGCCGGGCGGCTTGATCGTGCCGGTGCTGCGCAACATTCAGGACAAGACGCCCGACGAGCTGCGGGCCGCCCTGCTCGCGCAGAAAGCCGCCGCCCACGAGCGCAGCATCGCGCCGGAGGATCTGCGCGACTTCACCTTGATGCTGTCGAATTTCGGCACGCTCGCGGGCCGCTACGGCATCCCGCTGGTGGTCCCTCCGGCGGTCGCGATCCTCGGCGCGGGCAAGGTGCGGCAGGATGCGGTGGTGGTCGAGGGCGCCGTCGTGGCGCATCGGCGCATGCCGCTGTCGTTGAGTTTCGATCATCGCTGCATCACCGGCGGCGAGGCGTGCCGATTCCTGGCCGCCGTCATCGGCGATCTCGAGAGTCCGAACTGAAGTTGAGGGAATCGACCATGCGCCAGGCGACCAGCGAACGGTACCAGAAGACGGCCTCCGCCGTCGCGGCTGCTGCGGCCCGCCTGCCGAAGTCCGTGCGCGGCGCGGATCGCAAGCGCTTCTTGCGCGCGTACTACGCCAACGTCGACGCCGAGGATCTGGCCACTCACGATCCCGCCACGCTCGCCGCGGCGGCCTTGTCGCACCTGTCGTTCGCGCGACAGCGTCGCGGCCGCGCCCTGGTGCGCGTATTCAATCCCACGCAGGCCGAGCACGGCTACACCTCGCCGCACACCGTCATCGAGATGGTGAACGATGACATGCCGTTTCTGGTGGACTCGATCGGGCTCGCGCTGACGCGGCACGCACTCACGCTGCACTTTTTGGCGCATCCGATCTTCGCCGTTGCGCGCGACAGCGCCGGGATCTTGCGCTCGGTCGAGCAGCGCGGCGGCGGCGCCGACAGGCACCAAAGGCTCGAGTCGTTCCAACACGTCGAAGTGGATCGCATGGTCGATCCGGCGATGCTTCAAACCCTGTGTGCGGAGATCGAGCGCAGCATGCGCGACGTGCGCGTCGCGTGTGCGGATTGGGTCAAAATGCTGAGCGCCGCCCGGCAGACGGCGGATGCCTTGAATTCGCTGCATACGCGCTTCGATCCGCGCGATGTCAGCGAATCGCAGGCCCTGCTCGCATGGATGGAAAAGCATTTCATTTTCCTGGGCTTCAGGGAATACCGCCTGCGCAGCCGCAAGGGCGACGATGCCCTGGAGCCGGTGGAGACCAGCGGATTGGGGATATTGCGCCCCGGCCACAAGCGTCAGAAAAGCACCAGCCGCACCCTGCCCGCCGACATTCGCCGCCAAAGCCGCTTGCGCGATTTGGTGCTGGTGACCAAGGCGAACCTGCAATCCACGGTGCATCGGGCCGGATACCTCGACTACGTCGGAGTCAAGCAATTCGACCCGGTGGGACGTCTGATCGGCGAGCGGCGCTTTCTGGGCCTGTGGACTTCGGCCGCCTACAACACCAACCCGCGCGAGATACCGCTGGTGCGCCACAAGGTCGCCCAGGTGGTGCTGCACTTCGCGCTCGCGCCGGACAGCCATGACGGCAAGGCGCTGCAGCACATATTGGAATCCTTTCCGCGCGACGAGCTGTTCCAGGCGAGCGTGCCGGAATTGAATCGCATCGTCACGGGGATCTTCGGGCTGCAGGAGCGGCCGCGGGTGCGGCTGCTGCTGCGGCGCGACCCGTTCAGCCGCTTCTATTCCTGCCTCATCTTCGTGCCGCGCGAGAAATACAACACCCAGGTGCGCCAACGCATCGAGCGCGTCATCGGCGAGGCCTTCTCTGCGTTCCGGGTGGAATCGCAGGTGCAGATCGCCGAGTCGAACCTCGCCAGGATCCATATCGTCGCCCGAACGCTGCCCACCGAGGCGGCGCGCGTCGATGGCGCCGCATTGGAACGGCGCGTCGAGATCGCCACCCGCTCGTGGGCCGACTCGTTCAAGACCGCGCTATTGGCGCGCTTCGACGAAGCGTATGCATTGAAGCTGTTCGCGACCTATGCGCAGGCTTTTCCCGCCGCCTACACCGAGGATTTTCAGAGCGATGCCGCGGCGCTGGATGTGACCTTTCTCGAGGCGGCCGAAAAGGAGCCGCAGCGCCTGTATCTGGACATATACCGGCCCGAGCCGGGCCGCAAAGACAAATTTTTCCTGAAGATTTTCCGCGTCCAGGATGCCATACCGATTTCGGATCTGCTGCCGATGCTCGAGAACATGGGGCTGAAGGTGATCGCGGAACGGCCGTACGGGCTGGAGTTCCCGGGCGGAGACCGCGCATGGATTCAAGACCTCGAGCTCGTCATCCAGGGTTCGGCGGCGGCCAAGTTCGAAGCGCTGGAAGGCGAAATCAAGAGCTCGTTCACGGCCGTCTGGACAGGCCACATGGACAACGACAGCTTCAACCGGCTGACTCTCGCGGCCGGCGTGCCGTGGCGCATCGTGACGGTGCTGCGCGCCTATTGCCGCTATCTGCTGCAAACGGGCCTGCCCTTCAGTCAGGGGTATGTCGCGCAAGTGCTGGTGAACAATGCGCGCATCGCGCGCGGCCTCGCAGAACTATTCGAGGCGCGCTTCAGCCCCGATCTTTCCAAGGCGGCGCAGCGCCGCGCACTCGCCCGGCTGGACCAGCAAATCCGCTCGCAGCTCGAGGAGGTCACCGGCTCGGACGAGGACCGCATCCTGCGCGCGTTGTGGAATGCGCTGTCGGCGACCGTGCGCACCAATGCCTACCAGACTGCGAACACCGGCCAGTTCAAGGACTATCTGTCCTTCAAGATCGAAAGCCAAAAGCTGCGTGAGCTGCCGCTGCCGAAGCCGATGTTCGAAGTGTTCGTATTTTCGACGCGCATGGAAGGCGTGCATCTTCGGATGGGCTTCGTGGCGCGCGGGGGCATCCGCTGGTCGGACCGGCGCGAGGACTTCCGTACCGAGGTGCTCGGGCTGATGAAGGCGCAGCAGGTCAAAAACACCGTGATCGTGCCCGTCGGCGCCAAGGGCGGATTCGTGGTCAGACGCAAGCTGGCCGGCGACCGCGAGGCGCAGCAGGCCGAGGTGATCGCGTGCTACCAAACACTGATTCGAGGGCTGCTGGACGTCACCGACAACATCGTCGAGGAGAAGATCGTGCCTCCCGCGCGCGTCGTGCGCCACGACGGCGACGACGCCTACCTCGTCGTCGCAGCGGACAAAGGCACGGCGACATTTTCGGACATCGCCAATGCAATATCCGAGGAATACGGCTTCTGGCTGGGCGACGCCTTCGCCTCCGGCGGCTCGGCCGGCTATGACCACAAAAAAATGGCCATTACGGCGCGCGGCGCCTGGGAATGCGTCAAACGCCACTTTCGCGAAATGGGCATGGATATCCAGAATCAGGATTTCACCGTGGCGGGCATCGGCGACATGGCCGGCGACGTATTCGGCAACGGCATGCTGCAGTCGCCGCACATCCGGCTGGTCGCGGCGTTCAACCACCAGCACATCTTCCTGGATCCGCAGCCCGATGCGGCGCGATCGTTCCGCGAACGCGAACGGCTGTTCCGCCTGCCGCGCTCCTCCTGGGACGATTTCTCCCGGGCGGCCATTTCGAAGGGCGGCGGCGTGTACTCGCGCGGCGCCAAGAGCTTGAGCCTGTCGCGCGAAGCCCAGACGCTGCTGGATTTGCCGGCGCAGGTCGCTCCCAACGAAGTCATCAAGGCCATTTTGAAGTCGCGCGTCGATCTGCTCTGGAACGGCGGCATCGGCACCTACGTCAAGGCGAGCGGTGAAAGCCACAGCGACGTCGGCGACCGAAGCAACGACGCGGTGCGCATCGACGCCTGCGAACTGAATTGCAAGGTCGTCGGCGAGGGCGGGAATCTGGGATTCTCGCAGCTTGGGCGCATCGAGTTCGCGCGCCGCGGCGGCCGGCTCAATACCGACTTCATCGACAATTCCGCCGGCGTGAACACGTCGGACCTCGAAGTGAACTTGAAGATCCTGCTGAACGGCGCCGTTCGCGCGGGGGAGATCACGCGCGCGGCTCGCGATCGCCTGCTGGCGCAGATGACCGATGAAGTGGCGGCGCTGGTGTTGCGCAACAACTACCTGCAGGGCCAGGCGATCAGCACCGGCGAGCACCAGGCGAAGGAGCGCTTGAGCGAGGCGGCCTTCGTGATCCGCGCGCTGGAGCGCTCCGGCGATTTGAATCGCTCATTGGAGTTCCTGCCGTCCGATGAGGAGATCGCCGAGCGGCGCAAGGCCGGCGAGGGACTGACGCGTCCGGAACTCGCCATCACGCTGAGCTACTCCAAAATCTGGCTGTACAAGGCGCTGGTCAATTCGAACGTGCCGGAGGATCCCTACCTGTCGGCCGAGCTGAACCGCTATTTTCCCGCGCCGGTGCGCGAGCGCTTCGCCGCGCGTTTGAAGCGCCATCGCCTGCGCCGCGAGATCATCGCCACGTCCATCACCAACAGCCTGATCAACCGGGTGGGGCCGGTGTTCCCGGTGCGCGCGCAGGACGATACCGGCGCGGACCCCGCCGCCATCGCGCGTGCCTACACGATTGCGCGCGAGGTGTTCGCGGTGCGCGACATCTGGGCGCAAATCGAAGCCCTCGACAATCGAATGCCGACCGCCGTTCAGTACACCTCCATGTTTCAAACCACCCGTCTGGTGCGGCACATGAGCTATTGGCTGCTCGAGAACCAGCGCGAGAATCGCGACATCGAGCGCGCGGTGCGGCGCTACGCGGCCCCGGTGCGCGAGCTGTGGAGCGAGCTCGACTCCGTGCTGAGCGCACGCGCCGGTGCGCAATTGAGCGTCCAGCGCTCGCGGCTGATGGAGCAGCACGTGCCGGAGCAGCTCGCCACGCGCATCGCATCGCTGGACACGCTGCACTGCGCGCTCGATCTGGTGGAAGCGGCCATGGAGGCGCGTGTGAAGATAGGCTACGCGGCCAAGGCGTATTTCGACATCGGGGAACGCATCGGTCTGACCTGGATTAAGGAGCAGATCGAAAGCCTGCCCGTCGAGGGGCACTGGCACGCGGTTGCGCGCGCCACCGTAAGGGATGATCTGTACACCTTGCAGCGCAGGATCACCGGCGCCGTGCTCAAGTGCAAGGGTCGAGAAGCGTCTGCGCGGGTCGATGAGTGGGTCCGGCGCCATGCGCCCGATGTGGATTCGCTGAAGCGAATCGTCGTCGATTTGCGCACCGGGGCGCCGCCGGATTTCGCGACGCTGTCCGTTGCGCTGCAGGCGGTTCGACGGCTCGCGCAGGAATGAGAGACTGAAGATCAATGCATCGACATTCCCCCTACGGCACGGACCCCCCTTGCGGCACGGATTCCCGTTGCGGCACGGATTCCCGTTGCGGCACGGATTCGCCGTGCAGCACGGATCGCCTCGACGGCACCGATGAGCTGCAAAAGCGAATCATCGGCGAATTCCCGCTCGCGCGGCACATCGGCATCGTGGTCGAATCCGCGCAAGACAGCGGCGTGGTCCTGTCGGCGCCGCTCGCCTTGAATGCCAATCACGCCGGCACCGCTTTCGGCGGCAGCCTGTTTTGCCTCGCCGTACTGGCCGGTTGGGCGTGGGTCACGCGCTACCTTGCTGTCCGACAGATCATCGCCGACGCCGTGGTCCAGGAGTCCACGATTCGCTACCTCGCGCCGGTGCAGGGCGACTTGCGCGCGACTCTGACCGCGCCGCCGGACGAGCAGATCGAGAGGTTTCGCAAAATGCTGCGGCGCGCCGGCCGGGGGCGCATTCGCCTGCACGTCGACATACACTCTGGTCAGGCCGTCGCGACCCAATTTGACGGCGTGTTCGCGGCGGCCTTGGAGAGGAGGACTGCATAGTGCCTGGAAAGCTGATTCTGGTCCGTCACGGTCAAAGCACGTGGAACGTCGAGAACCTGTTCACGGGCTGGCATGACGTCGATTTGAGCGAGCTGGGGCGCGAAGAAGCCATCCTCGCGGGCCGCGAGCTGCAGAGCGCGAAGCTCGAAGCGCACATCGCGTTCACGTCGGTGCTGAAGCGGGCGATTCGCACGCTCTGGATCATGCTCGACACCATCGATCGCATGTGGCTGCCGGTCGAACGCAGTTGGCGCCTGAACGAGCGTCACTACGGCGCCCTGCAGGGGCTCAACAAAGCGCAGACCGTCGAGAAGCACGGCGCGGCGCAGGTCAAGATCTGGCGCCGCAGCTACGACGTCCCGCCGCCGCCGCTTGGGCTCGACGATCCCCGGCATCCGCGTTTCGACCCCCGCTATGCCGATCTCGATCCGAAATTGCTGCCAGCCACCGAATCGCTCAAGGACACCCTAGCGCGCGTGCTGCCTTTCTGGGAAACCCGCATCGTCCCCGAACTCAGGGCCAACAAGAACGTGCTCGTGGTCGCGCACGGAAACTCGCTGCGCGCACTGGTGAAGATGCTGGATCTCATGTCGGAGAGGGACATCGTGGAATTCAACATTCCGACCGGTGTTCCGATGCTGTACGAGCTGGACGAGCAGATACAGCCGACCAGCCGGCGCTTCCTCGGGGATCCCGCCGCGATCGCCGCCGCGCAGGAGGCGGTGCGTCGACAGGCCGAGAAAAAATGAGGCTCAAGTATCCGGGGCGATCGCCAGCTTCAAACCGCTGAGCGCTTCGGTGAACTCGACCTGACAGGACAGCCGCGACGTGGCCGGCCGGAAATCGGATAATTCCTTGAGCAGCTCCAGCTCGTCGCTCTGCGGCTTCGGCAGGCGCGCCGCCCAGCTCTCGTCGATGTACACGTGGCAGGTCGCGCAGGAACACAGTCCTCCGCAGATCGCAGCGACGCCGTAGTCGAGCTCACGCAAGATCTCCATGACTTTCAGACCCGGCTTCGCCTCGATCTCGTGCTCCTTGCCGTCACGGTCCACCACGGTCATCCTCGCCATTGAACTCTCCGTTCCATTGAAATTGCGCCCAGCCGCCTAGGAGCCTGTCTGAGTAATCCGCGTGAGCCGCTTCGCTTCAGCGACGGAGCGGATGCAAGGCGCGCGGCGCAGGCCGTGGCGGCACCACGGCCTAGACGCGCAACGCCGCAGACGCCCGTCCCGCAGCCAACCCTGCGTACCCTTGCAGATTTCGCTTCATCCATCGTCGTCGCCTCCTCATTGGGTCTTGACCCAACCTCGTCGGCTCCGCCTCGGCTGAAGCGAAATCTGCCGCGGTCGCGGCCACGGGGATTACTCAGACAGGCTCCTAGTGTGCCGGAACTTACCCGCCGCGACCACCCGCGTCGTCGTGCAGGCGCTTCGCCAACGATCGCGCGCGAGTGCGGATGGCCTCGCCGGCGGGCTCGCCCGCGGTGCCCGGTCTCAAGGCCAGGTGAAGTTCGCTCCACAACAGGCATACGTAGTCGTACAACCACAGCAGCAGCTGCAGGCGGGCGGCGTCCTGCGCCGCCGGATCCCGGCCCAGATAGCTCGCCAACAGCAGATGCCGCGATTCCGCGCCGAGGTCGTTGTTGGCCGCCCATCCCGCCAGGTCCCAGAACGGCTCCGAAACGTGGGCGTATTCCCAGTCGAGGAGCACCAAACCACGATCGGCCGCGATGAGATTCTGCACATGCAGGTCGCTGTGGCACAGCACGGGCGCAGGCGTCGGCAGCTGCGCCAACTCCGCGAGCCGCGCTTCGAGCGAAGATTGCAGAGCGGAATGCGCGTCCGCCGCGTAGCGAGCCAGCGCCTGCCGATAATGCGCGATCCACGACGCGGGGCGCATCGTACGCGCCGCCTGGGGCACGGGCAGCGAGTGGACGCGCCGCGCGAGCTGAGCGATTTTCTCGATGTTTCCCGGCCGCATCACCTGCTCGGGACTCCACACCCCGCCCTCCACCCAGCGCGACACCAGAATGCCGCACCGCGCCTCGCAGCACTCGACGATCGGCGCGATACCGGCCGCCCCCGCGCGCTCGAGTACCCGGCATTCCCAGTCTCGATCGAGTCCAAGGTCCACCGAATTTTGCGCGGGCACGCGCATTGAATACACGCCCGCGCCGCGCCCGACCCGGTAGCTCTCATTGACCAGCCCCGAGCCGAGCCGCTCCACGGATATCGCTCCCTCGCCGGGCACATAACGCAGCGCGAGCTGCTCGACCTCACTTGGCGGCATGGGGCACGCGGCTAGGCGGCATGGGGCACGCGAGGCAGGCTGCGGCGCCATTCGCGCATTCCGATCACGATCAGCGCCAGGTACAAGGCGAACAACAGCATGGTGAGATACAGTCGCCGCGTGAAATACAGGCACATGCTCACCGAATCGATGACCAGCCACCAATGCCAATTCTCATACACCTTGCGCGCAACCAGGAAAGTGGCGAATACGCTGGCCCATGTCACCATGGAATCCGCGAATGGCCACGCGGCGGGGGTGAAGCGGCGTAGAAAATACGAGCTGATCAGCGACAGGACCAGGACGGCCGCCAATCCCAGCGCATTTTGCGCCCCGGACCAGCGGCGCACCGCCAGGGCGCCGCCGCCCGGCCGTCCCTGCCATTGCCAGAATCCGTACACGGCCATGGCCGCGTAGAACGCGTTGAGCACGGATTCCATGTACAAGCGCGCGCCGAACAACACCCAAACATACAGGCAGGAACTCACGAACGCGGCCGCCCAACAGCTGATCGATTGGCGGATCGCGAGCAGCAGATAAACGACCGCGAGGGCGGCGGCGATGATTTCGAACCAGCCCGTTCCGTGCCACGCGCTCGCGAATTGACCCGAAAGTTCGTCGATCACCTGCTCCCTACGCCGGTACTAACCGGGTCAGGTTCAACGGGTTCGCGGGATCGTGTATTCGATTGGCCGCGTCTCAGGCCCCGCCACGGGCCACCCCAAGGTTGAGCAAAGTGTAGCCTGCCGTACGGATGCGTGCAAAACTCCCGGATCGGCCTCGGAGACTCGCTTGCGCATTTTTCAAGTAGACGCGTTCACACGCACACGCTTCACCGGAAACCCCGCGACCGTCGTCCTCGACGCGGACGGGCACAGCGACGCCACCTTGATGTCGATCGCGCGCGAGTTCGCGCATGCCGAGGTGGCCTTCGTGTTCGCGGCCAGCGCACCGGATCACGACTTGCGGCTGCGATTTTTCAATGCGCGCAAGGAGGCTCCGTTCGTGGGTCACGCAACCGTCGCTGCCCATACGGTGCTGCTGGCCCTCGGCCGGCGCTCGTTCGGCCTGCTTCGCCAGCATTCCGGGACCGGCATCATCGAAGTTCGCGCGCAGGAACTGCGGCAGCCGTCGGGCACCGAGACCCTCGTCGAGTTCCGCCAAACGCTGCCCGAACTGGACAATCCGCTGCCGTTCAAGACCACGCTGCGGGTCGCCGAGGCGCTGCGCCTGCCCGCGACCCAGCTGCACGAGGTCATGCCTGCGCGCATCGCGCGCAAAGGCGGCTCCCGGCTGCTCGTGCCGATCGGCGATCCCCGCGCCTTGGATTCCCTCGCGCCAAATTTCGATACCCTGCTGTCGATCGGAAACGAGCTCGGAACCGACGGATTTTTCGTCTTCGCGGTGAATCGCGGATCGGGTGCGGACGAATTGTCGACCGAGTCGCGCATGTTCTGTCCGGCGCTCGGCATCCCGGAGGATCCCGCCAGCGGCAATGCGCACGCCATGCTGGCCTCTTATCTGTTCGAACTCGGCCAGTTCGGCAAGCAGTCAACGGGTTTCGTGGGGTATCAGGGCCGGCAAATGAAGCGGCCCGCACAGATCTACGTCAAGCTGGAGATGGACCAGGGCAGCCTGCAGGCCGCGCACATCGGCGGCGGTGCGATCATCGTGAGCGAGGGCACCCTGGCATTTTAAAAAAGACACGTCACCATGGCGCCGAAACGCCATAACGTCTTGGCGCTAAGGCGACAGGTTTTCAGCGGGACCAAACAGGCCTAGGTCGCGGCCGGCGCCGGCAGATCCACCTTCAGGCTGGCCGCCAGCGCCTCGAGCTTGGATTTGACGTCCATTGCAGCCGACACCGCTTCATCCATATTGCCGTTGCCGAACGCGCCTTGCGCCTTGGACCAGAGCGATTCGGCGCCGCTCAACCCGGATATCGCCGCACTCAGATCGATTCCCGCGGCGAGTTTGCGGTTCCTTTTCGCGCCCAGCATTTCGATGCGATTTTGAATCGCCGTTATGTCCCCCGGCACCACACTCGAGATCGAAGCCCATTGATCGTTGAGCGCCCTGGTCACTTCGGCTTTCTTGGCGGCCGCGACACCGGCCAGTCCTTGCGCTTCGCTCATTACGGGCGCCGCCGCGTTCAGGACACCGTTGTAGTCCTGCTTGTCGAAGGAGCTCTTCAGCGCCGCGAGCTTGGTCTGCACATCGCGCAGCTGATCGGGAGCGTACTTGGCGGCGTCCGCGGCGGCGGCGGATATCGTCGCGTCGATCTCGCTGATCATCAGCTGCGCGGGCTCGCGCTGGCTCGCGCACGCGCAGAGCATAGCGGCGGTTAGCCATAGCAGGGAAATCAAGGCGTGACTATTCGATCGACTCATGGGCACGCGGCGGACCTCCTGGCGCTGCGCCATTTTAGCTCAATTCGCGCCGCGCGCGATCGAGCCACTCCGCCTGCGCCCTGCGGTAATGCTCGGGACCCAGCCTCGCGCCATCGAGCAAATCCTTGAGTATGGCGCGCGCCTCGTGCAGCTTGCCGCGGCGCTTGAGCAACAGAGCGTAGCGCAGCCGCGCCTCTGCGCCGGGAAACCCGGGCGCCACCGCCGCATATTCGCACTCGGCCTCATCGAGCGCGTCCAGCGCCTCGAGCGCGCGCGCGTACAGCAACCCCGCGTCGGCGGACTTGAAGTCGGAATTGTTCTGCATCAGCCGTTCGAGCGCCACGCGCGCCGCGGCGAAGTCCTGGTTCGCGAATTGGGCACGCGCGAGGCCGAGCAGCAGCGTCGGCTCGTGCTCGAAGATGCCCTTCAAGCCGCCTTGGTACACCTCGATGGCCTGTGCGCATTGGCCGCGCTCGAGCAGCTCCTCGGCGAGCCGGCGCCGCGCATCGACGTTGCCGGAAATCTCCACCTCGGCGCTGGCGCGGCGCAGATCGCGGTCCGGATCGATCATGCGCTGCACACCCGCCCTCGCGCGCCGCGCCGCTCCGCCGCCCAGCAGGCCCGGCAGGATCTCCACCGCGATGTAGGCGAGCGGGCCTGCCGGCGGCAACAGCGCGATGGCCCATATCCACAGAGAGTTGCGGCCGGTCTTTATCACGTGCACGATCAGGCCGGCTTGCGCCGCAATGGATAGCACCGAAACGAGGATCAACGGCACGTCGAACTCCGAGCGAGAAATGCCCGCGGAAGGCCAGATCGCCCATTGTAGGCTGCGCTGGGCCCGTCGAGCGGCCCGTCGGGGAGCTGCTCTAACGCTCGGCCACGCGGATCTTGCGCTCCACTTCGCGGCATTTCGACCATCCGATGTTCGACAGCGAATAGCCGAGAACGTGCTCCGAACGGGCGTCCACCGTCACTTCCATCTCGCAGCCATGGAAGCCGGCGGGGGCGCCGGCGGGGGTTTGCGGCAGGAACCACACGAAGACTTCCTTCGTCGGCGTGGTTTCGATTTTGCGCGGCTCGCCGAAGGCCTCCCGCAGCCGGCTGACCGGTTTGCCGACGCTGTCCGCCGCGATGCGCGGGACAGGACGCACGGCGTAGCCCGAGCCGTGACAGCCGGCCAGCGCCAGCACGACCACACCCAGCGCAGAACCGAGGACACGCGACATATTCCAATTCCCATGCCGAAAGCGACCTGCGCAGTCTCGCGCAGGCGCGGGCCTCCTGCCGCCGACTCAGTTCGCAGAATGGCAACAATCTGCAAGGTGCGCGCGCCGCGCGTGCAGGCGCAAGCCGTGCGTAATCCCGCGCGGCAGATCCTCCGCACGATGCACGGCCATGACGACCGTCACCTGCCGGCGCATCAGCCGCTCCAATAATCCTTTCACGACAGCGCGCTGCCGCGGATCGAGCCCCGTCAGCGGTTCGTCGAGCAGCAGAATCCGCGCGCCGCCCGCCAGCGCTCGCGCGATCAGGGCGCGCCGCAGCTGACCGTAGGACAGCTCACGCGGCCGCCGGTCGGCTACCGAGCGCAGGCGGAAGAACTTGATCCAGCGGGCTGCCGCCTTGCGATCCTGGGCGGTGGCGGCATCGACGAGACCGATGCTCGCGTGGCGCCCGCTTGCCACCAGGTCCAGAACCGTCACGTCAACCGCGTAGTCGGCCTGCAGCTCGGGCGACACGTAGCCGACCCGTCGCTTCCACGCCGCGATCGGCGTCCCCGCAGGGATGCCGCAGCGCTCAATGCGGCCGCCCAAGGCCGGCGATAGATCGCCGTACAGCAGCTTCAGAAAGCTCGACTTGCCGGCGCCGTTCGCGCCGAAAACCGCCCAGTGCTGGCCTGCGCGCAATTCCCAATTGAGATCGCGCAGCACCGGACGGTAGTCGACGTACAGATCCGCCTTGCTGAGCCGCAGCAGTGTCCCGCCCGCCGCGCTCGCCTTGACCGGACGTCGGCTCGAGCCTTCGCGCGCCTCGCGGGCCAGTCTCGCCAGCCGGGTGCGGCTGAGCGGCTTCATCGACTGCAGCCGGCCCGCGCGCAGCTCGATGATTCCGTCCGTGCCGCGGGGAATGTCCACGGCGCGATGCGCGGCCGCGATCCAAGACCGACCCGCCGCGCGCACGCCATCGAGCACGCGGTCGATGCGGCGGCGATACCGTGAGTCCAAGCCGTTGTAGAACTCATCCAACAGCAGCCAGTCGGGCGCTTGGACCAAAGCGCGAGCGAGCAGAGCGAGCCGCTTCTGGCCGTACGACAGCGACGAGAATCTGCGGGCTGCGAGTCGGGTGAGGCCGCAGGCCCGCAGCGTCGAGTCGATCCGCCGCCGCTGCGCGGCCGTCGCCGGTCTCAGCAGAAGATCGGTCCGGTGCAGGCCGGTGGCGAGCAGATCGCGAACCGCAAGATCCCAGCCGTAGCGCGAGTATTTATCCTGCAGCTCCGCGCCGATGTAGGCGATGCGGGGCTTTGCCTCGATGACATCGACCTCGCGGCGGCCGATGCTATAGACGCGCTGCTCGCGCCCGGTGGGTGTGGGCCACACATCGGCGGCAAGCAGTTTGAGCAATTGAGTCTTGCCCGAGCCGTTCTCTCCGATGAGCGCCCAGCGCTCGCCGGCGTGCAGCTGCAGGTCGACGTCGCGCAGCGCCCATTTTTGGCCGCGCCGCACGCTGACGGCGTGCAGCGACACGCTCAGGCGAGCGCTCATCCGCGCAGAACCCGCCAAACGCTGTCGCGCTCGACGACTCTGCCCTCGCGCGCCAATTTGATCAGGTGCGCCTCCAAGGTGAATCTTGCCCATGGATGGCGCTCCACCGGCACGTCATCGTAAACAGCCGCCGTCAGGCCATCGAGGGTCGCCGCGCCGGCGCCGCTCGACAGACATCGCAGCACCTTGTCCTCCCGCGCCATGCGGTGCGCGCGCAACTTTTGAACCACCGTCTTGCCGTGCGGCATGAGGTCGCCGTGGCCGGCTGCGATGCACTCGAAATCGTGGCCTGCCAGCTTGTCGAGCGAGTTCAGGTACGCCGCCATATCCCCGTCCGGCGGCAGAATGACCGGCGACACTCCCCCGAGCACGTGATCGCCGGTGAACAGCAGCCGTTCGGACGGCAGCAGATAGCATACGCAATTGGAGGCATGCCCCGGCGTATGGATGGCGCGAAGCGCGAATTCGCCCAGCTCGAGCGTTTGACCGTCGACGGGCAGCTCATCGGGGCGAAAGCTTTCGTCCTGGCGGCCGTCGGCGGGCGCCGGCAAGCCGATCAGACGCGCCCCGGTGGCGCGCGCAAGCGCACACCCGGTGCCAGGAACACGGGCTCTCCTGGAATCATGATGCTGAACGCTTCATTAAGTTTGTTCGGCTTGCGGCACACGGCACAAAAAGCGCGCCGTGACCGCCCATGCGCATCTGTCAGCGACCTCAATTCCATTGTGACATAGTTGCCATAGCCCGCGGAGCCGCTACACTGGGAGCCATGTCGAACTCTCCCAACGCTAGACGCCTCGGCGGTCCACGTTCATGGGCCGAGTTGTCGCGGCCGGATGCCGAGCAGAGCCAGCGCTTTCTGGCCGAAGCATTGGCGCTGCTGCTGGCGGACGTGCTGCGCTCGGTGCTGTCCGATGCGAGCCCGGCGCTGCCCGCGGATGATGCCGCGGTCGAGCGCTATCGCAATCTGGCGGATTCTTTGGCGGAAGGGGAATCGCGGCGGCGCACCAGTCTCGGCATCACTCGCGCCGGCCTGGCCAAGCGGTGCGTGACCTGGCTCAAGCTGCTGCTCACTCCCGCGCCGAACGCCCAAAGCAGTGCGCCGCTGCGCGAATTCGTCGACGCGCTGAGTCTGTTCCCAGCGCTTTTCGACAGCGAACCCTCGGCGCGGTCGCGCCGCGCACGGCTCACTTGGCTGCTGACCCACGACCGGCGGCTCGATGCCAGTACGCGCGAGGCGGCCACCGCCCTGATCGAGGCCTGCGAACATTTAGGCGTGTTGCTCTGGCCGGATGCCGAGACTGCTTGACGCAGTTCCCAATATGAGCTCTTGAATGAGCGTATAATGCTTAATTCTATTTCGCGCCGCCGGAGTTTTAATGCGCACACCCTCACCGCCGCCGACCGAGGTCGTCGCGCCGCCCCCGCCCGATAAGTCTCGATTCAAATTCCAGAAACTGCTGCAGCCATTCGCGCTGGACCGGGGCACAGCCACGCCCATCGTGTGGTTTTTGCTCGATTGGCTGGTGCTCGGCGTGGCGATCGCGAGTCTGCTCGTGGTCGACGCGTGGTGGGTAAAGGTCTTCGCCTCACTGGTGGCGGCGCTGTGGATCGCACGCCTGTTCGTCATCGGCCACGATGCCTGCCACGGCTCCTACACCCCGAATCAGCGGCTCAACAAGTGGATCGGCAGGATCGCCTTTCTGCCGTCGTTGACGCCCTACAGCCTGTGGGAGATCGGCCACAATCTCGCTCACCACGGCTTCACCAATCTGAAGGGCCGCGACTACGTGTGGACGCCGTATTCGCCAAACGAGTTTGCGCGCCTGTCGTGGATTCGGCGCAAGCTCGAGCACATTTACCGCAGCGGCGTGGGTCAGGGCGTCTACTACATGATCGAGATGTGGTGGAAGAAGTTGTTCTTCCCGCGCCGCAAGCACGTCACCACTCGGCGCAGCAGCTACACCTGGGACAGTCTGCTGGTGGCCTTCTTTGGGGCCATTTGGATCGGCGGCCTGACTGCGTGGGGAATCTACAGCGGCAGATCGATCTGGTCGCTGCTGATCTTCGGCTTCGCGGTACCGTTCTTCTTCTGGAACTGCCTGATGGGATTCGTGGTCTACGTGCAGCACACCCATCCGCGCGTGGCGTGGTACGAGCGGCGCGACGAATGGAGCGCAAACGCCGGCTACGCCACCACCACCGTGCACGTCAAGTTAATGCGCCCGCTCGACGGTTTGATTCACTACATTCTCGAGCATGGTGCTCATCACGTGAACATGGGCATTCCCTTGTACCGTCTGAAGGAGGCGCAGGCGCGCCTCAGCGCCACGTTGGACGAGCGCTTGAATTCGGAGGTCTTCACGTGGCGCTATTACTGGAATACGGTGCGGCGCTGCAAACTTTACGATTTTGCACAGCATGTGTGGATGGATTTCGACGGGCACATCACCTCGGCGCCGGTCGTTTCGCGTTAGCGCCGGAGAGGCGCGCGCCGCCGGGCGCCGGCGGCGCTACCTTCTCAGCTGAGCCGCGTGGTGGCGCAGATGATCGGCCATGAAGGTTTGGATGAAGTAGTAGCCGTGGTCGTAGCCCAGCTGCATGCGCAGATTGAGCTGCTGGCCCGACTTCGCGGCTGCGGCTGAAAATTTCTCCACGAGCAGCTGCTCCGCCAGATATTGATCCGCGGTGCCCTGATCGATCAGGATGGGCCCGGGATAAGTCGCGCGCGACACGCATTCGGTGGCGTCGTACTCGCGCCAAGCCTGGCGGTTCTCGCCGAGATAGCCGGTGAACGCCTTCTGGCCCCAGGGACATTGCTGGGGCGCCGCAATGGGCGCGAATGCGGAAACCGACTGGTATCGGGACGGATTGCGCAGCGCACACATCAACGCGCCGTGCCCGCCCATGGAATGCCCGAATATCCCCGCCGCATCGGCGAGCGCAGGCAGATTCGCGGTCACGATCTCCGGCAGCTCGCGCGTCACGTAGCTGTACATCCGATAGTTCGCCGACCAGGGCGGCCGGGTCGCGTCCACGTAGAAGCCGGCCGCCTGTCCGAAATCCCAACTATCCGCGTCGCCGGGCACGCGCGGCTCGCGCGGACTGGTGTCCGGCGACACCAGCATGAGTCCGAGCTCGGCGGCGAGCTGCTGTGCATGGGCCTTGATCGGAAACGTTTCCTCGGTACAGGTCAGCCCCGCCAGGTAATAAAGCACCGGCACTCGAGCCGTTCGCGACCGCGGCGGCAGGTACACCGAGAATTTCATCGGGCCGCGCGTCTCGCGCGACTCGTGCTTGAAGAATTGCTGAACGCCGCCGTAGCAGCCGTGCTCGGAGGACAATTGGATGGTGCTCATGAGTACGCCGTCACTCCGCCGATCGACAGATCGGTTACCCTAAAACATCCCGGACCGACTTGGAAGCGCACACCCCGTATGAACATTGAATTATCCGCGAACGAAGCGCGTGTCATTGGCTGCCTGATCGAGAAGGAAATCACCACGCCGGATCAATATCCGCTGTCGCTGAACGCGCTCACCAACGCGTGCAACCAGAAAACCAACCGCGAACCGGTGCTCGAATTGTCGGAGGCCGTGGTGCAGCAGGCGGTCGATACCCTGATGAAGAAGTACCTGGTGAGCGACAAATCGGCCGGCTATGGGGGCCGCGTCACCAAGTACAAGCACAGATTCTGCAACACGGAGTTCGGCTCGCTGAAATTCTCCAAGCAGGAACTCGGCATCATCTGCGTCCTGCTGCTGCGCGGGCCGCAGACCCCCGGCGAATTGCGCTCGCGCACCCAGCGGTTGTGCGAGTTCACCGACGCCGAGGCGGTAGAATCCACGCTCGAGGGCCTCATGAAGCGCGAGGACGGTCCGTTCATCGCCCGCCTGCCGCGCGCAGCCGGAGCGCGCGAATCCCGCTACGCCCATTTGTTCTCCGGCGCCATCGAATCTGCGCCGGAGCGCGCGGGCGCACCGGATGCTGCGGGCGCACCGGATGCCGCGGGCGCACCGGATGCTGCGGGCGCACCGGCGGTCGCGGGAGTGAACCAGCGACTCACGCATCTCGAGGAGCTGGTCGCGCAGCTTCGCTCGGAGGTCGATGCGCTGAAAAGCGCCGTACCGCGCTGAGGCCGATCTGCCGGCGCCGCTAATGCGGCAGCGACGCAGTTTGTCTCGCGATACCTTCGCGCTCGAGCAACCACTTGCCGAATGCATCGACGTCGGCGGCGCTCATACCGTGAGCGTCGGTGCGGTGATCGCTCATCCATTTCTGCATGGCCGCCATCAGTTGATCGGCCAGCTTGGGGGCGTGATTGAACAGGTCCATATAGGCCATCTTGGCGTCGTCCAATCGATCGAGCGCGAGATATGCCTCGCCGCGGTGCCCGATCGCCTCCATCAACTCGGGCTTGAGCTTGAGCGCGTGGTTGTAGTCATCCACGGCTTCGGCGTATGCGCCAAGGCGCAAATGCACGTAACCCACGTTGTTCCACGCGTCGACCATGTCCCCGTTGTTGCTCAAGGCTTCGGTGAACTGGTCGAGGGCCTTGCTGTATTCGTCGCCCATCTTCCCCAGCAGGTCGGCCTTTTTGTCGGGATTCGCGGCACTGGCTGCAGCCGCGTCGTACTCCTTCGCTTTGTTGAGCGACTTCATGGCCGCCTTGAAGGCCTTTTTGGCTGCCGCATCCGGTTTTTCGGCCGGGGCCGTACTGGTGTCCTCATCCTGGGGAACGACCGGCCCCGAAGACCGGCCGCCGGGCATCTGACCCTGCCCTCCCGGCATCATTTGGCCCCCGGCAAGCGCGACGCTCCCCTCGAGCACCGCGGCGGCGGCGATAATCGCGAAGCAACTCAAGAGCATTCGATGCATTGTGTCCTCCCGGCGGGTGCGCAGCGATTCATGCAATACTGGCCGCATGCAGCGCAATTTTAGGTTCTTGTTCGCCTCTGCGCTGGGCTTTTTGGCGCAGTCGGCGTTTGCCGCCGCATCTCCGAGCATGGCGCAGGTCCTGGCCGCATCCAAACCCTCGGAGTGGCGGCCCCTGGATCCGAATAATACGCTGTATGTCGAATCGCCGGCCGGACGCGTGGTCATCGAGTTCGCGCCCCGCTTCGCGCCATTACACGTCGGCAAACTGGCGCCAGAGTGATCGAATCGCGCCGTAATCGGCCGGAGGGTTTCTTCGAGGTGCAGGCAGGGCGCATTGATTTGTGCAATGTGCCCATCGCGGTGCGCGACCCGCCGTCAGCGACGGCATCGACGAAATGAAACGCCCCAGCCGCCGCAAAGCGGCTGGAGCGCCAGACCAATAATTACTTCGAGGTCGTCGGGGCGGCGGTCGACGAGGACTTCTTCTTGTGGCTGCTATGCTTGTGGCTGCTGCTCTTGCTGGTGCTCTTGCTGGTGCTCTTGCCACTGGTCGTGGACGGAGCCGAAGCAGCAGCAGACGTGTCGCCGGCCTTCGGGGCATCCGCGGCCATGGCGGCAGCGGCAATTCCGAAGGACAACAAAGCGGACGTAATCAAGGTACCGGTCTTATTCATAGGGTCTCCAGCAGTGGTGGTAACGAGCGAACCGAAGAATACGCCCGATCGGCGAGAATCATCCGAGATGAAGATCATTTCACGAATGAGGCGTCTTTCGATGGGTGGAAACGTGCCAATACAGATACGCGACGATCGCAACGTTGGCGGCCACCACCCCGGCTTTCCAGAAGCTTGGTCTTTGGATGATCTCCCACACTTCCAAAGGAATCAGCGAGGCGGTGACGATGGTGGTCAACCACTCCGCCCAGCGGCGGCGCATCCATAGCCCTACCCCCTCCACCCCGAACACAACCGCGTAGGCCAGCGTGACCAGGCGATACAAATGGATCGTCGATTCGCTCAATCCGCTGAGCCACTGCAGCGCGTGGGTCACCAGGTAGTGTTCGAGCCCTGACGGCCGCGCCGCCGCCATGGACAGCAATTTCGCGAATAGCGAGGCGTCCCGCAGACGCAATTCACCATAAGCCGCCAGCACCAGGAGCAATACTTTCAGAAACTTGTAGACTGCGATTGCGCGCAGCACGCCAAAGCGCGGCTCGGACGCCGGGTCTTCGGCGACAGCCATAGGGACTTAGGCCTGACCCGCGGGGGGCTGGAAATCCAATGTGGCGTCGAGCAAGGCGGGAATATCGAAGACGGCGCGCTCGTTGTCGATGATCAGGGGCGCAATTCCCGCCGCCGCCACCAGCGCTGCAGGCACCTGTATGCGGTCTCGCTCCCGCGCGACGGTCCAGGTCTCCAAGCGCTTGTCCTGGAAAGCCAGATTCAGCGCCCCCCAGCGCAACAGCGCAGCGCGCGCCAGCGGTGTATCTCCGCCCCACTGACGCTGCGCCAGCGTCATCGCCGTACCGGCAGCGATTTCGCGCTGCGGCAGCGTCATAAGATCTTGAATGTACTTCACCATTTCTTCCGGTGGTACATGCAGAGTCAAGTAAGGCGAGGCCGGGTCGGTCATACGGCTCATTTTAAGACGGATTCTCGAGGCTGAACATGGCATTCTCATCGTCGTAGGCAAATGCCTCGGCGAAGCGGCCCCAGCGTATCGCCGCACGCAGCGTCTGGTCCGCTTCTTCCTCGCTCATGAAGTCCTCCAGTTCGTCGATGAAGCGGCTCTTGCGCGCCGAATGGCTGGCCCGTTCATCGAGCACCCTGCGTATATGCGCGGCCAGCGGCACATAGGTGAGCAGGTGGCGCGAGAATATCCTCTTGCGCTCGTCGATCGATGAATGGGCAAACGCCAACCCGTCTTCCGTGAGCTTGAGGTCGCCGCCCTCGAGTTCCGCCAAACGCAGCAATTGCAGCGTCTCGGCGACCGGGAACAGCTCGTCGATCTCCATTTGCAGATCGGATGCGATTTCCGGCAAATCGGCCTTGCCGTTGAACGGAGCCGCGGCAACCGCTTCCATGAGGCCGGACATCAAATTGGTGGACACCTGCGGCAGTACGCTGCCGATTCCGAGGCCGGGGAACCGTTCCTGCCGGCCGCCCGCTGCAGCCCCCATCGGCCGCGCGGTCATTTCCACGTAGATGCGCTCCACCAGCTCGCGGAAGCTGGGATCGAGGCGATTTCTAGGCTGCGGCAGCGACACTTTGATCTCGCTCAAGATGCGGCCCGGATTGCTGCCGAACACCAGGATCCGGTCGCACATCAGCACCGCTTCCTCAATGTTGTGAGTGACCAGGATGACGCCCTTGATGGGCATGCGCCCCTCCGCCCACAGGTCCAGGAAATCGGTGCGCAGAGTCTCCGCCGTCAGCACGTCGAGGGCGGAAAACGGCTCGTCCATGAGCAGAATATTCGGGTGCACGACCAGCGCACGCGCAAAGCCCACCCGCTGGCGCATGCCGCCGGACAATTCGCGCGGATAGGCGGACTCGAAACCGTCCAGCCCGATCAGGTCGATGGCAGCCAGGGAGCGCGTGCGGATTTCGGCCCGCGGCAGGTGCTGCGCTTCGAGCCCCAAAGCGACATTCTCGAACACCGTGAGCCAGGGGAACAGCGCAAAGCTCTGGAAGACCATGGCGATCCCGCGCGCCGGTCCCGCTACGGGCTGCCCGAGATAGCGGACGCTGCCGGCGCTCGGCTCCGCCAGGCCTGCGATCAGGCGCAGCAGAGTCGATTTTCCCGAGCCCGAGCGGCCGAGCAGCCCCACGATCTGTCCCTCGCGCAGCTCCAGATTCATGCCCTCCAGCACCAGCAATTCCTCGCCGTCGGGCTTCGGGAATGCCTTGCGAACGTCGGAACACTGCAGTAATGGAGAGTCGTTCATTGCCGCTCCCGGTCAAGTCATTCGGTATTTGCGTTCGGCGTAGTAGTACAGGGGCCGCCAGAACACCCGGTTGATGGCGACGACGAACAGACTCATCACCCCCACCCCCAGGACGATCTGGTGGAAGTTATCGGCAGCCGCGGCGTCGGCGATGTACGAGCCCAAGCCGCGCGCCCTGATCACGGTATGACCCCAGCTCACCAGCTCGGAGACTTGCGCGGCATTCCACGATCCGCCCGAAGCGGTGATGGCTCCGGTGACGTAAAACGGCAGTACCGCCGGCACCGCCACTTTGCGCCACCACAGCCAGCCGGTGACGCCAAAGTTCGCGGCGGCATAGCGCATTTCCGACGGTATAGTCGACGCGCCCGCGATGATGTTGAACAGGATGTACCACTGCGTACCCAAAATCATCAACGGGCTCAAGTATATATCGGGATTCAGCTTCCACACGACGATCCCGTACACGGCGATGGGAAACAGCAGATTCGCGGGGAACGCCGCCATAAATTGAGCGATCGGCTGGACGATTTGCGCCGCGCGCGGCCGCATCCCGACCCAGATTCCGATCGGCACCCAGACGACGCTCGCCAATGCGATCAGGATGAAGACTCGCAGCATGGTGATGACGGCGAGGCCGCAGACGTGCAATGCCTCGCGCAGCGGCGTATTGGTGATGAGCACGGCCACGATGTGCCACAGCCCGAGCACCACGGCCACGACGACCAGCGACACCCACAGCAGATCCAGGCTGCGCTTCGGCCGCTCCGCAGGCATCTGCACCGCCGGTGCCTCGCGGCGCTGCACCGCTCGACTGGTCCACAGCACTGCGGAGTGAAACGCCACGGTCGCCGCCTGGACGATGCGCGAGCGGCGCATCATGGTGAGCGCCCACGAGTCCGGCACCCGCTCGCCGGGTTCCTGCTCGACCCGAAAGCGATCGACCCAGGCGACCAGGGGACGGAACAGCAGCTGATCGTAGAGCAGTATGACGATCAGCATGGTGAGGATCGCCCAGCCGATGGCGATGAGATTTTTCTGTTCGATGGCAAGGGCGATGTACGAGCCCACGCCGGGCAGGGCGACCGCCGAATGCCCCACGCTGATCGATTCGGAGGCCACCACGAAGAACCACCCGCCGGACATCGACAACATCATGTTCCAGACCAGAGCCGGCATGGCGAACGGAACCTCCAGCTGCCAAAAGCGCATCCAGGCCGACAGCTGAAACGACTCGGCCGCCTCGGTGAGCTCCGTCGGCACCGTGCGCAGCGATTGGTAGAAGCTGAACGCCATGTTCCAGGCCTGGCTGGTGAATATGGCGAAGATGGCCGCGAATTCCGCACCGAGCACGCGTCCGGGCGCCAGCGACAGGAAGAACACGCTTGTAATGGAAATGAAACCTAGAATCGGCACCGATTGCAGAATGTCCAGGATGGGCACCAGGAGCCTCCCGGCGCGCTCGCTCTTCGCCGCCCAAGTCGCATAAGTCAGGGTGAAAACCAGCGAGAAGAACAGCGCCGCCAGCATGCGGAAAGTGGTTCGCGCGGCGTATTCCGGCAAATGCACGGGGTCGAGCGACAGCGGCACCACCTCGAGCTGCGTCAGCGGCGCGAACAGGCCCCGCGCGGTCTCGCCAAGAAACGCGATCAAGCCCATCACCACGATGAACGCCAATATGTCCCAGCGCGACGCCAATTCGCGCAAGAAAACATACGGCTCGAAACGCTTCATCGACGCATTCTCGCAGGACAGACAATGAAGTAGCTAGTTTTCCATAGCGCTGCGCGCGACCCCGATGGATGAAGCTGACAGGCAGTGGACAGGAGAAATGCAATACGGCATATGCTGTGGTTGGCGTCGGGATCGAGGTCGGTTTCTTCTTGGTGCTGAGAGCCCGTTAGCTAGTTGGACCCGGAACCCTGCGAGCACCCCGAATTGTTGCCACGAGCGCTTGCGCTCCGGAGCACGATTACTAGAGTTCGATGACGAGGGTTCTTCCCGGCGCTGCCTCGGTAATTACAGGGGAGGGACCCATGCAAGTACTGTATCCGCGCTGCGCCGGTCTTGACGTACACAAAGATGTCATTGTGGCTTGCGTGCGCTGCGTATCGACACCCGTGCATCAAGAGGTTCGCAGTTTCCAGACCACCACGAGCGGACTACAGAGCCTGGACGAGTGGCTGAGTTCGCACGCGTGCACCCACGTGGCGATGGAGGCGACGGGTGTTTACTGGAAGCCGGTGTGGCATATCCTGGAGGCGGACTTCGAGCTGGTACTGGCCAATGCCCAGCACATTCGCAATGTACCGGGACGCAAAACCGACGTAAATGATGCGACCTGGATCGCCGATCTGTTGGCGCACGGACTGATCCGCTCGAGTTTTGTGCCGCCGGCGCCGATCCAGGAACTTCGCGATTTGACGCGCACGCGCAAGCAGTTGGTGCGGGAGATCTCCCAGCACTCTTCGCGCATTCAGAAGATCTTGGAGGACGCGAACCTGAAACTCGGCAGCGTGCTGTCGAATGTACTGGGCAAAAGCGGCCGCGCCATCCTGCACGCACTGATTGCCGGGGAGAAGGATCCGGAAAAGCTCGCCGATCTCGCTGAGGGTACCGCCCGCAAGAAACGCGCCGAGCTCGTGGAGGCGCTGCACGGGCGTATTCGCGAACACCACCGCGGCCTTCTGAAGGTGCATCTCGAACTCGTTGCCGCCCTGGAACAAGCGCTCGCTGACATCGATGCCACAGTGGGAAAAACCTTGGCGCCGATCCGTAATAGCGCTCGCCTCCTGACCACGCTCCCCGGTGTCAGTGATCTGACCGCGCAGGTCATGGTGGCGGAGATCGGCGTCGACATGTCGCGCTTCCCCACGGCAGCCCATTTGATCTCCTGGACGGGTCTTTGTCCGCGCAGCGACGAAAGCGCCGGCAAACGTCGCTCCACCCGTGTACGCAAGGGCGCTCCGTGGCTCAAAACCGCGCTGGTCACCGCCGCCTGGGCTGCGATACGGGTCAAAGACTCCTATCTGCAGGCTCAGTTCCATCGCTTGCGCTCACGCCGAGGGGCTAAAAAGGCCATCCTCGCCGTCGCTGCCTCGATGCTCACAGCGGCCTACCATATGCTAAAAAACGGCCTCCCGTACCGTGACCTCGGCGCCGATCACTTCTCCAGCCGTGACCGCTCCAAAGCCATCCTGCGGCTCGTGCGCAGACTCAACGATCTCGGCTGCGAGGTACACGTGAGCCCTCAAGCCGCATGAATCATGCGCCGGTTACAATCCTTTATGGTGGATGGGAGAGCTTCTTACTAGTAGGGTATTGAGTTTCGGGACCTTCGCACGCGGCGTATATCGAGCACGAAACCATGCGAGACAACTTTGCCGGCGACTCGCCGGGGAGAATCGACGCAGTACAAACGCGCTTCAAGATCCTGGGAGCGATCAGCTTCTCGCACTTTCTCAACGACATGATTCAATCCCTGATCGTTGCGATCTATCCTTTGCTGAAGAGCGGGTTTCGCTTGAGTTTCGTGCAGATCGGCGCAATCACCCTGACCTACCAGATCTGTGCCTCGGTGCTGCAGCCTCTCATCGGCGCATACACGGACAAGCACCCCAAACCGCATTCGCTGAGCGCGGGCATGGGCTTCACGCTGATCGGCCTGGTGACTTTGGCGCTGGCTCCGAATTACTCGTCGGTTCTTGCGGCGGCTGCATTCGTGGGTGCCGGCTCCGCGATTTTTCACCCCGAGTCCTCGCGCATCGCCCGGCTCGCCTCCGGCGGCCGCCACGGTTTGGCGCAGTCGATATTCCAAGTCGGCGGCAGCGCGGGCAGTGCGCTCGGGCCGCTGCTCGCCGCCTGGATCATCATGCCGAACGGGCAGAGGAGCCTGGCATGGTTTGCGCCGGCCGCCATCCTCGCGATCGCGGTGCTGTGGAACGTGAGCGCCTGGTACAAAAACCGCCATCTCGACGGCTCCGGCCGCTCCAGGCCGCGCACGCCGGCTTCGAATCCCGCCTCATCGCGCCGCGTCGCCTGGTCACTGAGCATCCTGCTCGTGCTCGTCTTCTCGAAATATTTCTACCTGGCCAGCATCACGAGCTACTACAGCTTCTACTTGATCGAGAAGTTTCATCTGCCGGTACGTTCGGCGCAGATGTACCTGTTCGTATTCTTGTTCGCGGTCGCGCTCGGCGGCCTGATCGGCGGCCCCGTCGGCGACCGCGTGGGGCGCAAGCGGGTCATCTGGTTTTCCATTCTCGGCGTTGCGCCCTTTACAATGGCGCTCCCCTACGTCGGCTTGATGTGGACTGGAATCTTGAGCTTCCTCATCGGACTGATACTGGCTTCGGCCTTCTCGGCGATCCTGGTGTTCGCGCAGGAGCTCGTGCCCGGAAAGGTCGGCGCGGTCTCGGGACTGTTCTTCGGCTTTGCGTTCGGCATGGGCGGCATCGGCGCTGCGGTGCTGGGAGGCGTGGCGGACCGGCACGGCATCGAGTTCGTGTACCGCCTGTGCGCGTATTTGCCGCTGCTCGGCGTGACGGCCGCGCTGCTGCCCAATATTGATCGGCGTACGATTCGGAGCGACATCGCGTGACCCACCATCTCGTCCTGCTCATCGGACAGTACGGCTTGCTGATCGTCGGCGTGAACGTGCTGCTCGATCAAATCGGCCTGCCCGTTCCCGCGGTACCGACGCTCATCGTTGCCGGTGCGATTGCCGCGAACGGCCATCTGGCCGTGGGCCCTCTGTTCCTGCTGTCCGTGGGCGCCTGTCTGGCGGCCGACTGCGGCTGGTATCTGGTGGGACAGCTCTACGGGATCCGGGTGCTGAAGACGCTATGCCGCATTTCCCTGGAGCCCGATTCGTGCGTCAGTCAAACGCAGGCGCGCTTCGAGCTTTGGGGCATCAAATCGCTCGTCATCGCCAAATTCGTGCCGGGCCTCGCCATCATCGCCCCTCCCCTGGCCGGCGCCCTGCGCATCGGCTGGGCGAAGTTCATCGCCCTCTCCGCGGTGAGCGCGGCGCTCTGGTCGGGCAGCGGACTCGCGGCCGGCATGCTGTTCAAGTCGCAGGTCGATGCGCTGCTCGCGCATCTCGATCGCATCGGCGGCCTCGCCGGATTGATCATCGCGGGGCTTCTGGCGGCGTACATCGCATTCAAATGGTGGGAGCGCGCGCGCTTTTTGGCGGCCCTGCGCATGGCGCGAATCAGCGTTTCGGATCTGTACGAGCTCATGCAAGCCGGCGCCGCACCCGTCATCGTCGACGTGCGCTCCCCCACGGCCCGGGCGCTCGAGCCGCGCTGGATACCGGGGGCGATTCACGTCCCCATCGACGCCGTCGGCCGGCATGTCGGCGCCCTGCCCCGCGATCGGGACATCATTCTCTATTGCACCTGTCCGAACGAGGCCTCGGCGGCCCGCGTCGCCAGGATACTTTTGAACCACGGCTTCAAGAGGGTGCGGCCTCTGCACGGCGGGCTCGACGCCTGGATTGCCGCCGGATACTCGGTCGAATCATCGAGTGGCACGTAAGGCCGGCGGCGCCGTTGCGGGCGAGTCCGCGCCGTATCAGGAGAATGCCTGAATTCCGGTCTGCGCCCTTCCCAGGATGAGGGCGTGAATATCGTGCGTGCCCTCGTAGGTATTCACCACTTCGAGATTCACCAGGTGGCGAATCACGCCGAATTCATCCGATATGCCGTTGCCGCCCAGCATGTCGCGCGCCGCGCGCGCAACGTCGAGCGCCTTGCCGCAGGAGTTGCGCTTGAGCATGGAGGTGATCTCGACGGCGGCGATGCCCTGATCCTTCATGCGGCCCAGCCGCAGGCAGGCCTGCAGCGCCAGGGTGATTTCGGTCTGCATGTCGACCAGCTTCTTTTGAATGAGCTGATTGGCGGCCAATGGGCGGCCGAATTGCTTGCGGTCGAGCACGTATTGGCGCGCGACGTGCCAGCAGCTCTCGGCCGCGCCCAGCGCGCCCCACGAAATGCCGTAGCGCGCAGAATCGAGGCAGGTGAACGGACCTTTCAGGCCGCTGACGCCCGGCAGCAGGTTGGCCTGCGGCACGAAGACATCGTCCATCACGATCTGCCCGGTGGTCGAAGCACGCAAGCCGACCTTGCCGTGCAGCGGCGGGGCCGACAGGCCCTTCCAGCCTTTTTCGAGAATGAATCCGCGAATCGCCTCATCATCGGTCTTCGCCCACACGATGAAGACATCCGCGAAAGGGCTGTTGGAGATCCACGTCTTGGAGCCGGTCAGATGGAATCCGCCGTTCGCGGTGCGTGCCCGCGTGACCATGCTGCCGGGATCGGAGCCATGATCGGGCTCGGTCAAGCCGAAGCAGCCGATCGACTCGCCGCGCGCCAGCGCCGGCAGATAGCGCCGCTTTTGCTCCTCGCTGCCGAAGGTGTAGATCGGCAGCATGACCAGCGAGGATTGCACGCTCATCATGGACCGATATCCCGAATCCACGCGCTCGATCTCCCGCGCGATGAGCCCGTAGCTGACGTAGTTGAGTCCGCCGCCGCCGAATTCCTCGGGAATCGTCGCGCCGAGCAGCCCCAGACCACCCATTTCGCGGAATATCGATGGATCGGCAAGCTCTTGGCGAAAAGCCTCGACGATGCGCGGCGCAAGGCGTCCCTGCGCATATTCGCGCGCGGCATCGCGCAGCATTTTCTCCTCCATCGTCAATTGCTCTTCGAGCAGCAGCGGATCGTCCCAATGAAAGCTCACGCGCGCCATGTTCCAAGCCCTTCAGGTTCCCTCGATCGCGCGAGCATCGCATAATCGGGGGCCAGTGTCCCCCCGGAGCACCGATGAACCACGCCCTGTCGCATGTCACCGTGCTGGATCTGTCGCGCATCCTGGCCGGGCCTTGGGCCGGGCAGATGCTCGCCGATCTCGGCGCCGAAGTCATCAAGATTGAACGCCCCGGGACGGGCGACGATACGCGCGCCTGGGGGCCGCCGTTTTTGCGCAACGCCGACGGCACCGAGAACGCCCGCGCTGACGCCGCCTATTACCTGTGCGCCAATCGCAATAAAAAGTCGGTGACCGCGGATATCGCGGCGCCCGAGGGCCAGAGCATCGTCCGAGAACTCGCCCGCACTTCGGATGTGGTGTTGGAGAACTTCAAGGTCGGCGGTCTCAGGGCCTATGGATTGGACTACGAGTCGCTCAAGGCGCTCAATCCACGACTCATCTATTGCTCGATCACCGGCTTCGGTCAGACCGGTCCGTATGCATCGCGAGCCGGCTACGATTTCCTGATCCAGGGCATGGGCGGTCTGATGAGCATCACCGGACGCGGGGCCGATGAGCCGGGCGCCGGCCCGCAGAAGGCAGGGGTTGCGGTAACCGACATACTGACCGGCCTCTACGCATCGATCGGCATTTTGGCCGCACTCGCCCACCGCGAGCGGACGGGCGCCGGCCAGTACATCGATGTGTCGCTGCTAGACGTTCAGGTCGCCTGCCTCGCGAATCAGGCGTTGAATTATCTGGTCAGCGGGCGGGTGCCGGAGCGGCTGGGAAATGCCCATCCCAACATCGTGCCGTACCAGGACTTCCCGACCAGCGACGGCTACATGATCATTGCCGTGGGCAACGACTCCCAATTCTCGCGGCTATGCGCCGCGGCCGGAATGGCGGAACTCGCGGGCGATCCGAAGTTCGCGACCAACCAGCAGCGCGTCAACAATCGCGGACCGCTGATCGATAAACTGTGCGCAGCCACTCGCACCCGACCTACCGCGCAGTGGATTGCCGATCTCGAACGCGTGGGGGTGCCGTGCGGCCCGATCAATTCCATCGATGCGGTCTTTGCCGACCCGCAAGTGCGGGCGCGCTGCATGCAGGTCGAGCTGCCGCATCCGCTCGCCGGTACGGTCCCGATGGTCGCGAACCCGCTGCGCCTGTCGGTGACTCCGGTGAGCTACCGGACGGCGCCGCCCGTGCTCGGGGCGCACACGCGCGCCGTGCTCGAGGAAAAGCTGGGATTATCGGCGGCGCAGATCGGCGAACTGGCCGCCAAGGGAATCATCTAGGAGCCTGCGCGGCGCGACGCCGCGCGGCGCGCCCTGTCGCTTGCCAACATTTTTTCGATGCGCCGGTCAGGCACGAGCCATAGGATGGCGACGGACAGATAGACCGCTTGCGCGATGCGCGACGACCAGAACGCCGCAGCGATGCCGACCACATACAGGACCGGCGACAGCTTGCCCTTCCAATCGGCGCCGACCGCCCGTTTCAACAGCGATTCGCCGCCTTGTGAGGCGATGATGAGTTGCTGCAGTATCCAATAAGCAATTGCAGCCATGAGCAGCACCACACCGTACAACGCCGACGGCGCCGCAGCATATTGGTTCTCGCCCATCCACGCGGTTGTCACCGGGAACAACGACAGCCAGAACAACAGATGCAGATTGCCCCACAGTATCGGCCCGCTCACCCGCTCACTGGCATGCAGCATGTGGTGGTGATTATTCCAATAGATGCCGACGTAGAGAAAGCTCAACACATAACTCAAGAACACGGGCCTCAGCGGCAGCAGCGCGGCAACCGTGTCGCCGCGCGGAACCTTGAGCTCCAGCACCATGATGGTGATGATGATGGCGATGACGCCGTCGCTGAAGGCCTCCAGCCGACTGTTGTTCATTTGGCCGCCATGCGGCATTCTGAATGGATGACACC
The DNA here is from genome assembly GCA_963837045.1 of uncultured Gammaproteobacteria bacterium. Classification (GTDB taxonomy): domain Bacteria; phylum Pseudomonadota; class Gammaproteobacteria; order Steroidobacterales; family Steroidobacteraceae; genus Bog-1198. Next base: position 311,203 of record CAWIMA010000006.1, on the reverse strand, counting down.
GCGCACGACCGAATCTTACCTTACGTTGTTCGCCACCTCGACGCTCGCGTGTGCGCAGGCGGGCTGGGTCTCCGCCGCCGGACCGTTGCCGCCGCCGGATCACCCCACCAAGGGCAGCGTCGTGGTTCGCTATCGCGGCCGGCAACCCGGCCGGCCCGTGCTGTTCATGGGCCACCTCGATGTGGTGGAAGCCATGATCAAGGCGATGGGGGCGCAAAATGACGGCGCTCGTCGCGCGCGCGCCGGCGGGCGGCGGGGTTAGAATATTCGCGTGAAGCAAATCTACGAGCCGGCCCAAACCGTCGACGTGGTCGCCGAGACCGACGTGCTGGTCGTCGGCAGCGGGCCGGGCGGCCTCGCGGCCGCGCTGGCGGCCGCGCGCGCCGGCGCAGAAACCACACTGCTCGACCGCAACGGATGCTTCGGCGGCAATATCACCCAGGTCGGCGTGGAGGGCTTCGCCTGGTATCGCCACCCGGGCACGGTTGACAGTGAAGGCATCGGCATCGAGTTCGAACAGCGCGCCAAAGCGATGGGCGCGACGATGCCGGAGCCCCAGTCGATCAGCTACGCCCTGGATGCGGAGATGTTCAAGTACGTCGCCGACGTGCTGGTGCAAGAGGCCAGCGTTCAGCCCATGCTGCACCGCCTGTTCGTGGCGCCGATCGTCAGCGACGGCGCGATTCGGGGCGTGATCACCGAAAGCAAGTCGGGGCGCGAGGCGATTCTCGCCAAGCGCGTCATCGATGCCACCGGCGATGCCGATGTCGCGATGCGCGCGGGCGCACCGACACGCAAGACGCCGCGGGAACAGATGATGGCGGCATCAGTCATGTTCTCGATGACGGGGGTCAACAAGCAGCGGTTCATCGAGCAGGTGAAGGCGGACCCGCAGACCTATAAGGATTGGACCGGCAACGGAGAGTGGGATATCGAAACCTCCGGCAAAGAGGACGATCTGTTCTCGCCGTTCCTGCGCAAACCGTTCAAGCAGGCGGTGGCCGCCGGCATCATCCCCGCCGCTCTCGGCACCATCGCCGGCACGTGGGGCGGCATTTCCGACCAGGGCGATCTGACGTACCTGAATCTCGTGCATTTGCCGCAAATCGACGGTACCGACGCCCGCGACCTGACGGCCGGGGAAATCGAGGGCCGGCGTCAAGCCATCATGGCCGTCGAAGCGCTGCGGCATTTCATGCCGGGATGTGAAAACGCGAAACTACGCAATTTCGGCATGACGCTCGGCGTGCGCGACACGCGCAAAATCGACGCGCTGTACAACCTGACGGACGCCGATGTGCGGCAGCAGGGGCGATTCGAGGATTCCATCGGCATATTTCCGGAATTCGTGGACGGCTACGGCGTTCTTCTGCTGCCGACCACCGGCCGCTATTTTCACGTGCCCTACCGCTCGCTGGTGCCGAAAGCGGTCTCCGGGCTGATCGTCGCCGGCCGCTGTATCGGAGGCGATAAGATCTCGCATGCGGCGACCCGCAACATGATGTGCTGCGCGGTCAGCGGCCAGGGCGCGGGCGTCGCTGCGGCGGTCTCGGTGCAGACCGGAGAGGACTTCGAGCGCCTCGATCTGCGCCGTGTGCAAACCGAACTCAAGCGCCAGGGCGCGCGCATCGGCTGATCGCCAGCATGCCCATCCTCCGCGGCTCACCCGGTTATCAAAGCGGATTCGGCAACGAGTTCGCGAGCGAGGCGCTGCCTGGGGCGCTGCCGCGCGGGCAAAACTCCCCGCAGCATTGCCCGTACGGCCTTTACGCGGAACAGCTGTCGGGAACCGCGTTTACCGCCCCGCGTTCCGCGAATCGGCGAACCTGGCTGTACCGCATTCGGCCTTCGGTGCTGCACGGGCCCTTCCAGCCGCTTGCGCTCGATGCGTTCGCCGACCAGGCCTCGGCGGCGCCCCTGGCGCCCACTCAGCTGCGCTGGGATCCGCTGCCGCTGCCCGCCGCACCGGCTGATTTCATCGATGGGCTCGTGCCGGTTGCGGGAAACGGCTCGCCCGAAGCGCATTCGGGCTGCGGCATCTATCTGTATGCGGCCAATCAGCCGATGCGCAACCGCTGCTTTTACAGCGCCGACGGCGAGCTGCTGATCGTGCCTCAGTTAGGCGCCGTGACGCTCGATACGGAGCTCGGCCGCATCAGCCTCGAGCCGCAGGAAATCGCCGTCATTCCGCGCGGTCTGCGCTTTCGGGTGGACCTGCCGGCGGGCCCGGTCCGAGGCTATATCTGCGAGAATTTCGGCGCGCCCTTCAAGCTGCCCGATCTCGGGCCGATCGGCTCGAATGGTCTCGCCAACCCGCGCGATTTTTGGGTGCCGGAAGCGCGCTACGAGGATGTCGAAGGGCGGCACGAGCTGACCGCAAAGTTTCTCGGCCGCCTGTGGACGGCGCAGATGGATCACTCGCCGCTCGATGTGGTCGCCTGGCACGGCAACGATGCTCCCTATAAATACGATTTGCGGCGCTTCAATGCGATGGGCTCGATTTCCTACGACCATCCGGATCCGTCGATCTTTCTGGTGCTGCACTCGCCGAGCGACACGCCGGGCACCAGCAACCTCGATTTCGTCGTCTTCCCGCCGCGCTGGCTCGCGATGGAAAATACCTTCCGGCCGCCGTGGTTCCACCGCAACGTGGCGAGCGAATACATGGGATTGATCACCGGCATGTACGATGCAAAGAGCACCGGTTTCGTGCCGGGCGGAGCCTCATTGCATAACTGCATGACCGGTCACGGGCCCGACGCGGAGACTTTCGAGAAAGCCGTCGCCGCGGACACCTCGAAGCCTCTGCACATCGTCGACACGATGGCGTTCATGTTCGAGAGCCGCACGGTGATCAAGCCGACTCGCGGCGCGCTCGCGGGCCGCCCGGCGCTGCAGCCGGATTACGCGGCTTGCTGGCGGGGCCTGAAGAAGCGGTTCGACCCGAGCCGCGCCTGACGCCATGCCGCTCGATGCCACGAATGATCCGCGCTGCTTAAGCTGGGTGTCGGGCGCGAACCGCGCCGACGGGGATTTCCCGGTTCAAAATCTGCCCATCGGCGTGTTCCGCCGCCGCGGATCCTTTGCGGCGTATCGCGGCGGCATCGCGATCGGCGATCAGATCCTCGACCTCGGGGCGCTCGCGGCTGCCGGCGTCATGGGCGGCGATGCGGCGGCGGCGGTGAATGCGGCCGCTCGCTCGACGCTCAATGAATTGATGCAGCTCGGTCCGCAAAGTTGGAGCGCGCTGCGGCGCGCGCTGTTCGAGGGCTTGCTCGAGGGCTCGGCGCAGCAGCCGGCATTTCAGGCCTGTCTGGTTGCGCAGTCGGAGGCGGAATATTCACTGCCCGCGCAAATAGGCGATTTCACGGATTTCTATTCGTCGATCCATCACGCGACGGCCGTCGGGCGCCTGTTCCGTCCTGACAATCCGTTGACCCCGAATTACAAATGGATGCCGATCGGATACCACGGCCGCAGCTCGTCGATCGGCGTGTCGGGTCAGAGTTTTCACAGGCCTCTGGGACAGCGCCTGCCGCCCGGTCAGCAGCAGCCGGTGGTTGGCCCGAGCGCGCGCTTGGATTACGAACTCGAGCTTGGCGTATTCATCGGCAACGGCAACCCGTTGGGATGCCCCATTCCGATCGCAGACGCCGAGTCGCACGTATTCGGGCTCTGCCTGCTCAATGATTGGTCGGCCCGGGACATCCAGGCGTGGGAGTACCAGCCATTGGGCCCGTTTCTGGCAAAGAATTTCGCCACCACCCTCTCGCCCTGGGTCGTATCGCTGCAGGCGCTGGCGCCGTTTCGCGTTCCGTCCGCGCGCGGTCCGCACGATCCCGAACCGCTCGGTTATCTCGCCGGCGAGTCGAACGCCGCGGCCGGCGGCATGGATATCCGCCTCGAAGCGCTTCTGCAGAGCGCAGCGATGCAGGAGCGCCATGAGCCGCCGCAGCGGCTCTCATGTACGAGCTTTCGCCACTCCTACTGGACGGTGGCGCAGCTTGTGGCACATCACACGATCAATGGCTGCAATCTGCGCGCGGGAGATTTGCTGGGCACGGGTACCCAATCAGGACCGGCTCCCGACGAGGCCGGCTCACTGCTGGAATTGAGCTCGGGCGGGAAGCGCGCGATTCGCGTCGGTTCAACGGAGGAGCGGGTGTTTCTGGAGGACGGGGATACGGTGATATTTCGAGCGTGGTGTGCGCATCCCGGCGCTGCCAGGATCGGTTTCGGCGAAGTGCGCGGCCAGGTCCTGCCGGCGGAATTGAACAGCGGCCGGCACGGCTGAATCCGGAGGACATTTGCGCATCTCAAAGGGTTTAGGGCTGGGTCTTTGCAGCGCGCTGTGCTGCGCCTCGATCGGCGCGGCGGGCGCCGCCGATCGCGTGCATGTATTGAACATCTTCGCGTGGGCGGAGTACTTCCCGCCTCCGCTCATCGCCCAATTCGAGGCCCAGTCGGGCATTCACGTGAACTACTCCGTGCTCGACTCCCCCGAGATGGCGGAAACCATCCTGTCGGCGGGCAGTTCCAATTACGACCTGGTCACGATGAATGCGGCGCCCGAGCTCGGCCGGGAAATCCCCAAAGGCTTTTGGAAGGTGCTCGATTGGACGCGCATTCCCAATGCCCGCAACGCGGATCCGAAGATCATGCAGCTGTTGAGCACGGTCGATCCGCACAATCAGCACGCCGTGCCGTGGATGTGGGGCACCACCGGGCTGATCTACGACCGCGACAGAATCAAAGCCATCATGCCGAACGCGCCGATCGACAGCCTCGACATGATCCTGAAGAAAAGCGTGGCCGCCAAATTCGCCCCCTGCGGGATCGGCCTGATCGACTCGTGGGGAGACATTCTGCCGATGGTGGCCCGCTACCTCGGGCAGCCGGCGCTGTCATCCGACCCGGCGCAGCTCGCCGCGGTGCTGGCCAAGCTCGATGAGATCAAACCGTATCTTCGCCGCATTTCCACCTCCGGCTACTACCAGCAGCTGGCCGAAGGCGAGCTGTGCCTGGCCATCGGCTATTCCGGCGACGCATTGATCGCGCGCAGGATGGTGAACGAGTCCCACGGCAGCAGACAGATCGACTACTCCTTCGCGCGCGAGATGGTGCCGTTCTACATCGACAGCATGGTGATCCCGGCGGACTCGCCCAACTTCGCGGGGGCGCTCGCATTCATCGATTTCGTGATGCGCCCCGAGGCGTCGGCGTCGGTCACGCGCTTCATCGGATTCGCCACGGCGAATGCCGCGGCGCTTCCGTTCCTCGAACCGGCGGTGCGCGACAACACCGTGATCTACCCCCCGGTCAAGGTGCGCGAGCGTTTCGAGCTGCAGAAGATCTACGGCGCGGAGGAAATGCGCGCCTTCTCGCGGGCCTGGCTGCAGTTCAAGTCCGGCCTGTAGCCGGGGGCCTGGCGAGGGCGGAGTCGCGAGCTCGCGATACCGCGCGGCCGCACCTCAATTGATCGATCCGAGCGATTTTGAAACGCCGACGAAAAAGCCGCGCCGCGGTCCGTATTGCGGCGCGCCGACCCCGACGCCGGTGCCGTTGCGGATCTCATACACCTTGTCGAATACGTTGATCACATCGAAGCGCAGGCTGAGCGTGCCGTCGCCCGGGAGCCTGAACACATGCGATACGCCGGTGTTGACCTGCGTGTAGTACGGCAGGTGTTCGCCGTTGGGAATGTCGGTGCCGCCGTAGCCGTTGGTCACGCCCGGCGGCAATTCCAGATCCGCGCGCAATCCGGAGCCGAGCAGCGCATCCATGCTGAAACGAGTGTCGCGCCACAGATAGGACAATCCGCCCGAGGCGGTGTGCTGCTGCTCATGATCCAGATGGATGTAGTTGTTGGCGATGTATTCGAGATCCGTCGGCGAGAAATTGAACTGCGCCGAATCGATCTGTTTGCCCTTGGCGCTCTGCACCGCCAGATTGAGGTACGCATTGAAAGCTCCGGCGGTGTAATTGGCCGTGAATTCGGCGCCGTACTGCTTGCCGTACCGATAATTGAACGGCGTCAGGATGATGGGCGCGCCGAACTGGCCCTCGTCGATCAAATTCTGGGATTGCTTGTAGTAAGTATCGAGGCCGACGGTGAGCTCATGGGTGACCTTCTGCTGCACGCCCAAGTCGTAGTAATTCGCCCGCTCGGCCTGCGGCGGCGTGGCTGCGTTGGTCAACGGCGGCGAGGAGGTGTTCTCGAACAGGGCGATATCCTTGCTGCCGACCAATTCGAACGGCGGCGGCGACAGGTAGCGCGAATAGCCGGCATGCAGGGTCGTGTCCGGCAGCACCTGCCAAACGACGTTGAGCCGCGGACTCGCCTGGCTCGCGCTGGTGTAGGCCGTGAATTTATCCAGCCGCAGGCCGTAGTTGATCGTGAGGTTGGGCTCGAGCTTCCACTCATCCTGCAGATATCCGCTGTAGATCCATTCCGTCGCAGAACCGTTATCGACGATTGAAACCGGCACATCGCTGATCTGCATGCCCGCCTCGTCGGTCAGCAGCACTTGGGAGGTCGTGTCGCTGACCGCATGGTCCGACTGGATGAATAAGCCGCCGCGAATCGTGTGAGTCGAGTTGAGCTCGTAGGATGCGTCGCTCTGCGCGGCGTAGGCGACGTCCTGCTTGAAGGCGTTCTGTGCGATCCCCGTGAACAGCAGATCGCCCACTGGGGCTCCGGGAACGAAGGTGAGGCTCGAGTATCGGCTGATGAGCGAGGTCTGGACGTTGAGCGCTCCCGTCGAATGCTGCCAGCTCAACGCCCCGAACTCGGTCACCTCGCGCTGATTGTCGTTGAGATCCTGGCTTGGAAACGTCGTGACCCCATCGACGTTCCAGCCCGATGACGGCTCCTCGCCGTCCAGATTTGGAATCTGGAACTTGTCGACCGAGACGCCGAACATGAATGCGACCCGATTCTCCTCATTGAGGATGTCTTCGAAGTAGCCGAACCCATGATATTGCGTGGTGTGGTCGTGGATCGGATTCGAACTGCCGTCCGGCGATTCGATGCCGAGGTCATTGCGCAGAAAATCGCCGGTGACGAAGTAGTTGAAGGCTCCCGCGCTGCCGCCATAATTGAAGCTCGGCTCGATCTCGCCGTGGCTGCCGCCGTACAGGGACACCGCGCCGCCGGGTGCCTGCAGTCCGCTTTTCGTCGTGATGTCGATGATCCCCGCGGTGCGCAGCCCGTACTCGGCCGGCAAGGCGCCGTCAATCAGGCTCATCGAAGATACGAAGCGCGGATCCAGTGCTTGGCCGAACACACTGATGCCTTCCGGCAGGACGATGCCGTTGATGCGATATTGCAGTCCGTTGTGCTCGCCCCGGATGTGAAATTGACCGAAGGAATCCTGCGCGACCTCCGGCATCTGCAGCACGACCTGGTTGAGCAGCGTATTGTCCCCGGCGGGCATCTGCGCAATGGTCGCGGCATCGACGGTATAGGTGCTCGCACCGGTCTGAGTCTGTATGTGCGAACGCACTTCGTCCAAGTGTTGGGCCGTCACCACGATCGCGGGCAGCGCCAATTCATCGGCCGGCTGCGCCGCACCGTCGGCCGCTTGCGCGCGCGCCGTGCAATGAAGGCCGAGCAGCAAGAGGACAGCGGCGGCGGCAGGCGCCGCGCGCATGAGGGAAAATCTCATCATCAAGAATGACTCCGCAAAAGCTGAATGGACTTAGGGCCGCTGCCGATCGCTCGGGCGGCTCATCGCTGCAGGCAACGATCAGCTGAGGGAGGGTGGTCCGCGGCTGCGCGGCCTGGGGATTGCGGAGGCCGCGGCATCGATTCGGGGTTCGGGGCTGCGCTCGGCCTCGGCGCGGACGAGCAGCGGAAGATGGAACGAATAGCTGAAAGCAGGGGTCGCAACCTGCGCATACACGGGGCACAGCGCACACGTGCTGTGTGCCGCGCCGCCCGGGTCGACGCGCAGATCGAGGCCGTGATCGGCGGAAAAATGGCTGAGTTCGTGAACGACGGCGGCCTGCTGTGCCCCGACCAGCAGCAGCACGAGGCACAGTGCCTGGTACACGTGTCTCATGCGATCGGATGCCTTCGCGCGCCAGAACATGTGCAAAAGCTACCAGAATCAGGCGACCATTGCAGAATTCATCGTCTGGCGATTTGAGGACCGGTCTTGCACAAAGTGACTCGGCGCACGTTTATTGCCGCAATCGGCGCAGCTACGGTGATTCCGGCTGCGGCGCTGCGCCCCGCCGCCGCGCTGGCGCCAACGCCCGCGCCCGCGCCCGCGCCCGCGCCCGGCTACCCCGGCTACTCCTCCTACCCCGGCTACCCCTCCTACCTCTTCTTCGACGCCGCCGAGGCGCGGTTCATCGAGGCCGCCTGCGAGCGGTTGATTCCCGCCGACGGCACCGGCCCGGGCGCGCTGGATGCGCGGGTTCCCCATTATTTGGATGAGCAACTCCGCGGCGCCTGGGGCGCCGGTGAACGGCCGTACCGCAGCGGGTCTTGGCAACCGGGATCTGTGTCGCAGCAGCAGCGGCTGTCGTGCGCGCCGGCGGAACTGTTCCGCAGAGGCTTGAGGGCGATCATCCGCGGCTTCGACACGCGCGGCACGGCGTTCGAGGCGCTCAGCTCCGTTGCGCAGCACGCGCACCTTAAGACCCTCGAGGCGGGCGCCGCGAATCTGGACGGCGTACCGTCCGGGTTGTTCTTCGACATGCTGCTCCGAATGACGATGGAAGGCTTCTTCAGCCATCCGCAGCACGGTGCCGGGCGCGATGTGGTGGCGTGGCGCGTGGCCGGCTTCCCCGGCGCCTGCGCAGTCACCCGCGCATCGAGCGGCCGCGCGATGGCACCCGACCCTCGCGGGCGTTCGCTTGCGCTTAGGTCTGCTTCTGGTTTAGTTTGCCTTCGATGAAACTGCGAACCCGAGTTGAAGGCGGCGGCACGCCCCGGACCGAACGCTGGGGCGTCGACAGCGAATACGGCCGATTGCGCGACGTACTGGTGGGGCCCATCGATCATTTCAGCTGGCAGGTGGGCAACGCCGTCGCGCAGCGCGCCGAACGCGTCGGCTTGCAGTTCGATTTCAATGTCGCCCGCGCACAGTACGGCGAAATGCTCGATGCATACCGGCAGGCGGATGTGGCAGTCCATGTATTGCCGGCCGAACCTGCTCTGCCGTACCAGATCTTCGCGCGGGACAGCAGCGCCATGACCCCGTGGGGCGCGGTGATCATGCAGCCTCAAAAGGCGTACCGCCGCGGCGAGTATGCCGCGTGCCTGCAATTTTATCTCGATGCCGGCATTCCAATTTACGATTTCATCACCGCCGGCAACGCCGAAGGCGGCGATTTCATGGTGCTCAAGCCAGGGGTCGCGATTTGCGGATTCTCCGGCGAGCGGTCCATCGAGCCCGCGGTGCGCCAGCTTAAGTCGTGGTTCGAGGCCGAGGGCTGGGAGATGCACACCTACGAATTCGATTCGCATTTTCTGCACCTGGACGTGCAGATGGGAATGATCGCTGAGGGACTTGCGGTGGTGTGCGTCGAAGCCGTCGAGCCTGAGCTGGTCGCATGGCTGCGCTCGAAGGGGATCCGCGCGATCCCCATCTCCTACGGCGACGCCATGCAATTGGGGAGCAACGTCGTGGCGCTGGGCGCCGGCCGGGTGCTGGTTCCCGCCTCCAGCAAAAACCTCATCGCCGCCTGCCGCGCCGAAGGCCTCACGGTCTACGACCCGGATGTGTCGATGATCGGCAACGGCGGCGGGGCGGTGCATTGCATGTGCCAGGCACTGACGCGCGATCGTGCCGGAGCGGCATGATGCCGCGCGGCGCACCCTCCTCAAGGGCGCGGCCGCCGCGGCGGGCATAGCGGCCGTTCGCGGGCGAGCGCTGGCCGGCTCGAGCCAGCCGCCGAGCCGGGCGGTGAACCAGATGCTGCAACTGGGCGAACTCAGCGCCGTCGAGGCGGTCGCTCGAATGTCGCGCGGCGAGCTGAGCGCCGAACGCTATGCGCAGGCGCTGCTCGCGCGGTGCGAGGCGGAGCGTGCGCTCAATGCATTCATCACGCTCGAACCCGAGCGGGTGATCGAGGATGCGCGCGCGCGCGATCGCGAGCGGCAGGCCGGCGCCCGGCCCGGGCCGCTCTTCGGCCTGAGTGTTCCGGTCAAAGACAGCGTCAATACGCGCGACTACCCGACCACCGGCGGCACGCCGGCGCTGCGCCGCTTTCGACCGCGGGAAGACGCGCCGGTGGTCAGCGCACTGAAGGCAGCCGGCGCGATCGTGCTCGGCAAAACCAACCTGCACGAACTCTCCTACGGCTGGACCAGCAACAACCTCGCGTACGGCGCCGTGCACAATCCCTATGATCCGACGCGCATTCCGGGCGGCAGCAGCGGCGGCACCGCGGCGGCGGTCGCGGCGCGGCTGGCGCCGCTCGGGGTGGCCGAGGATACCGAGGGCTCGATTCGCGTGCCCGCCGCGTTCTGCGGCATCATGGGGTTCAGGCCGACCACGGGTCGCTACTCGACCCTCGGGTGCGTGCCGATCTCGCCGCTGTTCGACCAGGTCGGACCGCACGCGCGCTCCGTGGCCGATCTGGCCCTGTTCGATGCGGCGGTCGCCCCTGATTCGCGCCCGCTCGACACCATCCCGCTGCGCGGCGTGCGTCTGGGCATCGTTCGCGACTACTGGTTCGAGGATCTCGACGCAGAGGTCGAGCGCATCACCGATCGCGCCCTGGCGCGGCTCGAAGATGCGGGTGCGCAGCTGATCGAGACCCGCCTGCCCGGCGTTGCGCAACTGATCGGTCTGACGACCTACCAGGTGCAAAATCACGATGTTCGTCTGGCCCTGGCGCGCTACTTAGAGGAATACGGCGCGGGCCTCACGCTCGAGCAGCTGCTCGAGCGCGCAAGCCCGGACATCCAGGCGCTGTTTCGCAGCGATGTGCTGCCGGGGGGCGTGAATTTCGTGTCCGAAGCGCAATACGCAGCCGCGCGGGATCAATACCTGCCGGCGCTGCGCCGGCTGTATCGGGAATACTTCGCGCGCAACGGCGTCGCGGCCATGGTGTTTCCGGCCGTGCGAGTCGCGGCGCCGCGCATCGGCGAGGAGACCACTCTTCTCATTCGCGGCCGGCCCGTACCCTTCGATGCGGCCGTTGCGCGCAATATCGCGCCCGGCAGCACGGCCGGAATCCCCGGCTTGGTGCTCCCCGCCGGACTGACGGAGGGCGGCCTGCCGGTAGCGCTCGAATTCGATGCGGCCGCCGGCACCGATCGTGCGCTGCTCGCGCTCGGCACGAGTCTCGAACGAGCGCTGGGGCCCCTTCCCGCCCCGGCGGTCCAGGCTGCCGCGCGGTGAGACTCGATCGGGTACACTTTCAAAGAGTAAAAAATACAACGAGGAGCGGGAGTCAATGATCAAAGTCAGCATCCTGTATCCGAACAAGCCCGGCTCTCGGTTCGATATGAACTACTACCTCGCCCAGCACATGCCGCTGGCCATGCGGCTGCTCGGCAAGGGCCTGCGCAAAACCGAAGTGGATGCGGGCCTACAGGGGGCGGCTCCGGGTCAGCCGCCGGCATTCCACGCCGGCTGCCAATTCCATTTCGACTCCATGGAGGCCTTCCTCGCCGTGTGGGGGCCCGCGGCGGCGGAACTGAGCGCCGACATACCGACATATACGGATGTGGCGCCGCTCATTCAGTTCAACGAGATCAAGCTCTCCGTGTAGCGCACGCCGCGCCGCGCCGCCGAGCCTCTTGGTCATGGCCATCCATGAGTTCTTCCCGACGCTCGTCTACACGGCCGCATTGCAGAGGGCAGGCACGCTGGCGTTCAACCGACAGCTCCTGAGGGAATGCCGGCAGCTGCGCGCGGACGATGCCGCAGGGCGCCGCTGGTGCGCCGAGAACTATCCGGGCGGATATACCTCCTACGGATCGGCTCACCGGATGCAGCGCGTTTCACCGACCTTCGAGGCCCTGCAGCACAAGCTCGAGCGGCACGTCAGGGCGTTTGCCGCCGCCGTGGAGTGGGACCTCGCCGGCCGGCAATTATCGATGACGGACTGCTGGATCAACATCATGCCGCGGCGCACGGTGCATGGTCTGCACCTGCACCCGCTGTCCACATTGAGCGGCACTTACTACGTGCAGGTTGCGGCCGGAAGCCCGGGCATCAAGTTCGAGGATCCCCGGCTGGACCGGTTCATGGCGGCGCCCCCGCGCAAGAGCGGCGCGCGCTCCGCGAACCGAGCCTGGGTCAGCGTGGCCGCCGAGGCAGGGCATGTGGTGCTGTTCGAAAGTTGGCTGCGCCACGAGGTGGCGCCCAACCCCATCGACGCGGATCGGGTGAGCGTGAGCTTCAATTACAATTGGTTTTAGCGGCCATCCGGTTTTAGCCGCCATCGAAGCGCGCCGGGCGGGTAGAATCGGCGCATGACCACTACTACTTCGGATGCCACCATGGCGGTGTTTCTCGATCTGGAGAACATTGCTCTCGGTGCGCGCGATGCCAATTACCCGAGCTTCGACATCGAAAAGGTGCTCGAGCGCCTCCTGTTGAAGGGGCACATCGTCGTCAAGAAGGCCTACTGCGACTTCGAGCGCTACAAGGAATTCAAGCGCGGCCTGCATGAAGCGGCCTTCGAACTCATCGAAATCCCCCACGTGCGGCAGTCCGGCAAGAACTCGGCCGATATCCGCATGGTCGTCGATGCGCTCGACCTGTGCTACACGAAGGGCCACGTCGACACCTTCGTCATCATCAGCGGCGATTCGGATTTCTCGCCGCTGGTCAGCAAGCTGCGCGAAAACGCCAAGACCGTGATCGGCGTCGGGGTCAAAAGCTCGACTTCGGACCTGTTTCTCAACAACTGCGACGAATTCATCTATTACGACGATCTGGTCCGCAAGGAGCCCTCCAGGCGCCGCCGCACGGCGACCGCCGCGGCCCGCACGACCGCGGCGCCCGCGGAGAACAAGGGCCCGGAACCCACGGATGCGCTGGAGATGGTCGTGGAAACGCTGGAAGCGGTAACCGAGGAGCGCGGGGAAAATGAACCGATTTGGGGCTCGATGATCAAACAAGCCATCAAGCGCCGGCATCCGGGCTTCAACGAGCGCGCTTATGGCTTCCGCTCCTTCAACGATCTGCTGGCCGATGCGCAAAAGCGCGGCCTGCTCTCGCTGCGGCCGGACGAGAAATCCGGCGGCTATACGGTACGCGTCGCGGAGCGGTCATCCCCGTCCAAGCCTTGAACTGAACCCAACTGCCCTTACTGTCTATCGACTTGGGACAAAAGGTTGGAAAACTATGAACGTTCCGCGCCGTAGATCATGGATGTGGGCTGACGCCTGCGCGCTTCTCGATGAGGCGGAGCGCAGGCATCGGCGTTTCTTCGAGCTTCTGACCGCGCCCGCGGCCGGACCCGTCTGGGAGCCTCCTGCCAACATCTTTGCGCGCGGCAGCGAGGTGCACGTCATGGTGGCGATGCCGGGCGCCCGGGCCGAAGACGTGGTGACGCAGATCACCCCGTCGGGCCTGTTGATTGAAACAACCGTGCCCGCGCCGCACTTCGAGGCCGGCATCGAGGTGGTGCGTTTGGAGATCCCCTACGGCCGGATGCGGCGGCGAATCGATCTGCCGGCCGGCACCTACACGCTGCTCGAGCATCGCCTCGAGCGCGGTTATCTGTTTCTGCACCTGACGGGGTCACGCCTATGAGCGCCGACGAGAAACACCCGACAGGCTCTGCCCTGCCCGAGGATGTGCTCATCATTCTGCCGGTGCGCGATCTGGTGCTGTTCCCGGGCGTGGTGCTGCCGATTGCGCTCAGCGGCAAGCGCGCACTCGCCGCGGCTCAGGAGGCCGTGCGCACGCAGCGCCGCGTCGGATTGATCCTGCAAACCGAGGCGGGCGCCGATCCTGCGCCTGAAACGCTTCCACCGGTCGGCACCGCCGCGTCCATCGTCCGGTTCATCACGGCGGTCGACGGCACGCACCATCTGATCGCCCAGGGTGAACAGCGATTCACCGTGCTCGATTACGTGAGCCGCGAGCCCTTCCTCGTCGCTCGTATCGAGCCTCACAAGGAAGCCACCGTCATCGACGCCGATGTCGAAGCGCGCGGGGTCACGTTGCGCGAGCGGGCGATCGAAGCGCTGCAGCACCTGCCGCAAGCGCCGGCGGAGCTCGCCAATGCCATTCGCAGCATCGAGTCCATTTCCGCCCTCGCCGACGTCGTGGCGAGCTTCATGGACTTGAAGGCGGCGGACAAGCAGGAGATCCTGGCCACCTTCGATCTCAAGGCGCGCCTGGATCGCGTGCTGACGCTGCTCAACCGCCGCATCGAAGTGCTGAAGGTTTCGCGGCAAATCGACGAGCGCACCCGCGAAGCCTTCGATGAGCGGCAAAAGGAGGCGGTGCTGCGCGAGCGCATGCGCCAAATCCAGAAGGAGCTCGGCGAAACCGGCGGCACCGGCGCAGAGCTCGAGGAATTGAAGAAGGCCGTCAAGGACGCCGCCATGCCTCCCGAAGCGGAGGAGCAGGCCCAGCGGGAGCTTGCGCGGCTCGAGCGCATGCCCGAAGGCGCCGCCGAGTATTCCATGACGCGAACCTATCTCGACTGGCTCATTGCCATGCCGTGGTCGAAAACCGACCCCGAACAGCTCGATATCGATCGAGCGCGCGCCATCCTGGACGAAGACCACTATGGGCTGGAGAAGGTCAAACGGCGCATCCTTGAATTTCTGGCGGTGCGAAAACTGAATCCGCAGGGGCGCAGCCCGATTCTTTGCTTCGTGGGGCCGCCCGGCGTCGGCAAGACCTCGCTCGGCCAAAGCATCGCCAAGGCGCTGGGGCTGGCGTTCCGGCGCGTAAGCTTGGGCGGCGTGCACGACGAGGCGGAGATCCGCGGCCACAGGCGCACCTATATCGGTTCGCTGCCGGGCAATATCGTGCAGGCCGTGCGCAAGGCCGGCCGGCGCAATCCCGTGCTCATGCTCGATGAGGTGGACAAGCTTTCCGCGAGCTATCAGGGCGACCCGTTCTCGGCGCTGCTCGAGGTGCTCGATCCGGAGCAGAACAATACCTTCCGCGACAACTATTTGGGCGTGCCTTTCGATTTGTCGAAGGTTTTTTTCATCGGCACCGCCAACGTGCTGGACGCCATTCCCGCGCCGCTGCGCGACCGCATGGAAGTGATCGAGCTGACCGGCTACACGGAGGAGGAAAAGCTGCAGATCGCGCGTCGCTACCTGCTCACCCGCCAATTGCAGGCCAACGGCCTGACGGCCGAGCAAGTCCAGCTCTCCGATGAGGCCCTGCGCCGCGTGATCGTCGACTACACCCGTGAGGCCGGCGTGCGGGGGCTCGAGCGCCAGATCGGCGCGCTGCTGCGCAACGCCGCGGTGACGATCGCCTCCGGCCGCGCCGCCCTCGTCGCGATCGACGCCGCCGACGTACCGGGCATATTGGGCGCCGCGCGCTTCGAGAACGACGTCGCGCTGCGTACCAGCGTGCCGGGCGTGGCCACCGGGCTTGCGTGGACGCCGGCGGGCGGCGACATTCTGTTCATCGAATCGAGCCGGGTAAAGGGCACCGGGAAGCTGATCTTGACCGGGCAGCTCGGCGAGGTCATGAAGGAAAGTGCGCAAGCGGCGGTGACCCTGGTCAAATCACAGGCGGACCGGCTGGGTATCGATTCCTCGACGCTCGATAACTGCGACCTGCACATTCACGTGCCGGCGGGCGCCATCCCGAAGGACGGGCCGAGCGCGGGTGTGGCGATGGCGACTTCGCTCGCCTCGCTGCTGACGCAGCGCACGGTGCGGGCCGACGTGGCAATGACCGGCGAGATCAGCCTGCGGGGAGTGGTGCTGCCGGTCGGCGGCATCAAGGAAAAATGCGTGGCCGCCGCGCGCGCCGGCATCCGCACGGTGATCCTGCCCGCCCGCAATCGCCGCGATCTGGAGGACATCCCGGAGAGCGTCCGCAACCGGCTCGAGTTCGTGTGGGCGGAGAAGATCGAGGACGTCCTCGCGCGCGCGCTCGAGTCCGCGCCGGTGCATCGAGCCGCTGCCTGACCGCAGCGGGCTCGAGAGCCGGGCAGCTAGGCAAATCTGGCACTACCGTAGCGGTAATCGCGAATGGTGCGGGCGCCGAATTCGGTCCACCATGCGTCCGTAGAACAGTCAGATGCAAAGGAGACGCATATGAAAACCGATGCAGAAATTCGCCGCGACGTCGAGACGGAGCTGCAGTGGGATCCGAGCATCGATGATCGAAAAATCGGCGTGACCGTCGATGACGGCGTCGTCACTTTGATGGGTGAAGTCCCGCACTATTCCGCGCGCTGGGCCGCGGAGGACATCACCAAGCGGGTGGGCGGCGTGCGCGCGATCGCCAATGAAATCCAAGTCAAGATCCCTGCGACCGGAATGCGCAGTGATACCGACCTGGCCGAAGCGGCGGCCAACGCGCTGCGCTGGCACGTGTCGACGTGCAGCTCGCAGATCAAGCCCGTCGTCAAGGACGGCTGGATCAGCTTGAGCGGGCAGGTGCAGTGGGGATTCCAGAAGACCACCGCCGAGAATGTGGTTCGCAATCTGCTGGGAGTCAAGGGCGTTTCAAACGACATCCATGTCGCCAGCCCCTTGAAAGCGGCGGACGTAAAGCAGAAGATCGAAGACGCCTTCAAGCGCCATGCGATGCTGGAAGCGAGCGGCATCGAGGTGAAAGTGGATAGCTCGAAGGTGATTTTGAAGGGCCATGTGCACACCTGGCAGGAACGCGAGGATGCCGCTCGCGCCGCCTGGGCGGCGCCGGGAGTGGTCAACGTAGAAAACCAGCTCGCCCTGCAATGAGGGCGGAAGCGCAATAGACGCGGGCGGGGCGGTCTGCTCAGCTCACCGGGCGCGCATCGCCGCCGAGAGTTCGGCGAGGGCAGTGAGCAGCGCCTGGGTGTCGACGGGCTTGCTGAGAAAGCGGCAGTGGGGAATGGAGGTCTTCACTGCGCGCATCATCGAGGGCAGATCGCCGCTCAGGAGGATGGCGGGCAGCTCGCGCAGATGGTCCGCTCGTGCCCGCAGCTGTTGCAGCACGTCGAGCCCGGTGAGCGCGCCTTCCAGATGATAGTCCGAGATGAACACATCGCCGGGTTGCATGCCGGCCAGCAGGGCTTCAGCTTCGGCGACACTGGCGGCGCTGTGCGTTTCGTAGCCCTCGAGCGACAGGAACAGCTCGGTCGCGGCCCGTACGGAATCGTTGTCTTCGAGCAGCACGACGCGGCAGCGGGCGGCAGTGGCCGCATTCGCCGCATCGCCGTCGGCGCGCGCCGGCTCGGCGGCGTCAGGCCGCGGCGTCGGCAGTTCCGAGGATACGCGCTGCTGCGGAATGCGTACGCGAATCCGCGTACCCTCGCCCAGATGCGAAGCCACCGTGATCGAATAGCCCAGCAGACGCGACACCTCGCGCACGATGGCCAATCCGAGGCCGACCCCGGAGCGCTGCGCCCCTTTGCGGTCCACCTGATAGTACTCGTCGAAAATTCGCTCGAGCTTCTCTTCCGGGATGCCGATACCCGAATCCTCGACGGTGAGAATCAACGCCGCGGCCTCCGCGCTCAGGGTGACCCGCACGAATCCGCTCTCGGTGTACTTCAGCGCGTTGCCGATGAGATTTTGCAGCAGCTGGGTCAAGAGGGTGCGATCGGTCGTTATCACGGCCTGCGTATCCGCGAATTCCAGACGCAAGTTCTTGGCGGCGGCCGCCGGCTCGAATTCTCCGGCAAGATTGGCCAGAACCGCGGCCAATCCGACCGGCGCAAGCTGCGGCTCGATGGACCCCGACTCGAGCCGCGTGACATCGAGAAGGGAGTTGAGCATCCTGCTTGCCCCATCGATGGCGAGCTGCTGGCGCAGCAGCAGGTCGCGCACTTCCGGAATCCCTGCCGTCAACGCGAACATCGAGGCATTGAAGAGGCGGATCGTCTGCAGTGGCTGGCGCAAATCATGGCTGGCCGTGGCAAGAAACCGAGTCTTGGCCAGGTTTGCGCGGTCCGCTTCTTCGCGTGCGGCAATCAGCGCATCGTTGATGGCCCGGCGGTCGGTCATATCGCGAATCGCCGCCGCGACGAATGTCTTGCCGCCGTCAAAGAACGGCGCAAGACGGATGCCCGCCGGGAATTCGGAGCCGTCCGCGCGCCGGGCGAACAAATCGGCCATGCGGGCGCCCATTTCGCGACTGGTCGGATCGCGCAAATAGCCGAACACGTGGGCGCCATGGCGGATCCGGAACCTCTCGGGCACCAGCACTTCCACTGAATGACCGACCAACTGCTCGGGCGTATAGCCGAACAGCGCACCCGTGGTGGCGTTGGCGAACAGCACGATGCCGCGCGAATCGATGACGATGAGCGCGTCCGGCGAGAACTGCAGCAGGTGCCGAGTTATGGAGCCGAGATCATCCATGGTGCGACTTAGTATAAGGGCTGGGCGCAGGCTGCTGCGGCAATTCGCGGCTATACGCACCTGCCCGATGGGATGACCATCCGGATATGCAAAAGGCGGGTTGGAGCGGCTCTGAGGCGATTTTGAACCAGTTGATGGAAATCGCCCGCATATCTGCGCTCGCGGAGATGGCGAGCGGGATCGCGCACGAGCTGAACCAGCCGCTCGGCGCCATCGCCACCTTTTCGCAGGCCGGTGTACGCCTCCTGGACCGGCCGGAGCCGCAGGTGGAGCGGGCCCTCGATGTGTTCCAACAGATCAACACGGAGGCATTGAGCGCCGGCGAGGGCATCCGCCGCATTCGGGGCCTTTTCGACCATCAGGAGCAGATGCGCGTGCCCTGCGACCTTGGCGAATTGATCGAAGAGCTGCGTCCGGTGCTCACCGTGATCGCGATGCGCATCCAGGCGAACCTCAAGATCGACCTCGAGCCCGCGCTGCCCCCACTGCTGATCGACCGGCTGCGCATTCAGCACGTACTGTTCGCACTGGTGCAGAACGCCTGCGACGCCTGCGAGCAAAATGTCGACCGACCGTGCATCAAGATCGAGGCGCGCGCCGACCGCTACCACGTGGAAACCGCCATCTCGGACTCCGGATCGGGCGTGCCGGACGAGATCCGCGACCAGCTGTTCCGGCCGTTCTTCACCACCAAGCCGCAGGGCACCGGCCTGGGGTTGGCCTCCACCCGCGCGATCGTCGAGGCTCATCAGGGATCCATCGGATTCGAACAGCTGGCCTCCGGCGGCAGCCGCTTCTGGTTCCGTCTGCCGCTCGCCGGTTGATTGCCGACCCGCCAATCGGCGCGCAATGAGGGGCTGCGCGCTGGCGCACGTGGAAGTCCCGATACAAAACGCAGCGCCAATGCTGACAATAGGCGCATGCAGATGACGATGACGTTTAGGCACATTGATCGCTCCGGCGCTCTGGAGGCGCGGGCCCGCGAGCTCGGCGAGCGGCTGCGGCGCTACCACAGCGGGATCACCCAATGTCATGTGACCGTCGAGGGCGCAGTGGACCATCGCGCCGGGGGCTCGCTTTATCGGGTGAAAATTCACTTGAGCGTGCCGGGCGCGCAGATTCACGCCGACAGCCGGCACCACGACGACTCCGCGCACGGAGACGTGTACATTGCCCTGCGCGACGCTTACTCGAGCGCCCGACGGCAATTGCAGGACCTGCACCGGGATCGCGGCAAATCGAGCCTGGCGAGCCGCGCCCGTCTCAGCGATGTGGGCGGCTGAGCGACAGCATGTAGGCGGTCAGCGCGGTCCCGACGAACGTGAATAGCCAGAAAACGAAAAACCCGAGGGCGTAGATCATCGGCCGTAGCGCCATCAGCGACGGAGCGAAGTAGTCGCCCAGGCCGAGCGTCAGCGGATCGAAGCAGGCGAACACCACCGCCGTTTCCAGACACGCGGCGATGAAGGACGTCCAAAGGGCCACGCCGATGCCCTCGCTGAGCCGCGGCCCTGCCGCCGGACGCCCGGTCTCATAGTCTTGCATTTTGCCATCCTAGCGCACCCCTACGTAGTGTCCACTGTGGTACGGGGAAGTACCTATTGGCCTGTGCGCCCCTTCAATGAAGGCTATTAAGATATGACCATCGCGACAGCGGTCTCTTTCGATGCCGATCTCATGCGCCGCTACGATCGCGAAGGTCCGCGCTACACCTCGTATCCCACGGCGCTGCAATTTCGCGAAGGCATCGACGCCGACGACTATGCGCGGGCAGTGTCGAGCAGCCGCGGCGCGCTCGAAAGGCATCCGCTGTCGCTGTACGTGCATATCCCGTTCTGCCACAGCCCGTGCTTCTATTGCGGCTGCAACAAGGTCGTCACGCGGCAGCTCGACCGCGCCGACACCTACGTTCGACACTTGCTTCGCGAGATCACCCAGCGCAGCGCCTACTTCGATCGCAGCCGGGTGGTCGAGCAGTTGCATTTCGGCGGCGGTACCCCGACGTTCTTGCCCAACAGGCTGCTGACCGAGCTCATTGACCGGATCGATCATGACTTCAATCTGACCGACGCACCGTCGCGCGACTATTCCATCGAGATCGATCCGCGCGGCGTCGACGGCGGTGATCTTCAGCTGTTGGCCGGCCTCGGCTTCAACCGGGTCAGCTTGGGCGTGCAGGACTTCGATGAAAACGTGCAGCAAGCCGTCAACCGGGTGCAGCCCGCCGATATGGTGGCGAAGGTGTACGACGCGGCCCGCGAATTGGGCTTTCGCTCCATCAATTTCGATTTGATCTACGGCCTGCCGAGGCAGTCGCTGTCGACGTTCGCCGCCACGCTCGATCGAGTCGTTCAGATGCGTCCGGACCGCCTGGCCGTCTACGGCTACGCGCACATGCCCCGCGTGTTCAAGGCGCAACGGCAGATTCACAGCGAGGATCTCCCCGACGCGGCGGCGCGGCTTGCGCTGCTGCAGCTGGCGGTCGACAAATTGTGCGCAGCGGGCTACACATACATCGGAATGGATCATTTCGCGCTGCCCGACGACGGTCTCGCCCTCGCGCAGCAGAACGGCACCTTGCATCGCAGTTTTCAGGGCTATACGACGCACGCGAGCCGGGACCTGGTGAATCTCGGGGTCAGCGCCATCGGCCAGGTCGGCGATCTGTACGTCCAAAACCACAAGACGCTGCCAAATTATCAGAGCGCGATTGCGGCCGGCGTGCTTCCGTGGCATCGCGGCACGCGCATGAGCCAGGACGACATCCTTCGCAAGGACGTCATTCACGCGATCATGTGCCACGGCAGCATCGACATGGCGGCCGTCGAGCGCCGGCATGGTGTGCGCTTCGACGGCTACTTCGCGCCCGAGCTTAAGCGGCTGCGCACCCTGGAAGCGGATGGTCTGGTGGCGCTCGGCGAGCGCAGCATCCGTCTCACACCGGCGGGGCGGCTGCTGATGCGCACCGTCGCCATGACGTTCGATGCCTACCTTGCCGCCGATTCGCGGCCTGCCGGCATGTCCCGCGTGATCTGACGATTCAGCCGCGCAATGCGCTCGAGCGCAGGCGGATGAGAATCGTAAAACGCCGAGTGGAGCGGATCCGGCGCGAGCGTGGCGGCGTTGTCTCGATAGAGCTTCACGAGGGCGCCGCCCAATCTGCCGGGCTCGGAGTACTGCACGGCGAAATCGTCGGCGGCCCGCTCCTGCCGGCGCGACCACCACGACTCGAGCGGCGTCGCGAAGAATGCAGCGACCGGCACGACCAGCGCGAACAGCAGCAATGCCGCGGCGGGGGAGCCGGACGGTACGCCCAGCGCGGCGTAGAAGCCGGGCTGCCGCGCCAGCCAGCCGAGCAGTGCGAGCCCGGCGAGCGCCGCGAGCGCCGACACGGCCAGACGCTGAAGCACATGATGCAGACGGAAATGCCCCAGCTCATGGGCCAGCACCGCCTCGAGTTCCGCCGCATCGATTTGCGCGAGCAGGGTATCGAAGAATACGATGCGCTTGTTGCGCCCGATGCCGGTGAAATAGGCGTTGCCGTGCGCCGTGCGGCGCGAGCCGTCCATGACGAACACGCCGCCGCCCGCCGCGAAGCCGCAGCGCTCGAGCAGCGCCTCGACGCGCTCTCGGAGCGCCGTGTCGGCCAACGGCGAAAATCGATTGAACATGGGAGCGATGAAGCGCGGAGCCGCCCAGGCCAGTCCCAGGCTCGCACCGAGCCAAATGCACCACGCCCACAGCCACCACCGCGCTCCCGCTCTGTCCATCAGGGCGAGGGTCGCGAGCACCAGGGGCGCTCCGAGCATGAAGCCCAGCAACAGTCCCTTGGCGAGGTCGGCGGCGAAGAGCCGCGGTGAAATTCGGTTGAAGCCGAATTGCGCCTCGATGCGAAATGTCCGCCACAGGGCAAACGGCAAGCGGAGCAGCTGCAGGAACAGCAACACGCTCATGACGAGCAGAGCCCCCCGCCACGGTTCGCTCCAGTTCACGTGCCGCACGAGCGCGGTGAACGCAGCGAGTCCGCCGCCAATGGTCATCGCCAGCTTGATCAGCGCATCGAGGAGCGCCGACCAGCGCCCGAGCCGCACTCGAGCGATCGCGTAGTCGGCCGCGCGCTGCTGTTCGGCGAGCATGACCTGGCCGGCAAACGGAGCGGGCACACGCTCGCGATTCGCGCGCACCGCGTCGATTTGCCGGGAGGCGAGCCACAGGCGCGTGGCCGCCTGCGCCGCCACGGCGGCGACGAACAGCCCGCTTAAGCTTTGCATGGCGATCATGGGCGCATGCGCGGGTAGGCTACAATTGCAGTCATATCGACAACATACACACGCCGCTGGAAATCTCAAATGACTTCAATGACCACCGGACAGGCGATTGCCGAATCGCTCATCGCACACGGTGTGGATACGGTGTTCGGCATTCCCGGCGCTCACATGTACGACTTCACCGATGCGCTGGCCCGGCGGCGCGACCGGATCCGCTTCATCACGGTCCGCCACGAACAAGGTGCCGGCTACATGGCGTACGGCTATGCCAAATCCACGGGCCGCGTGGGCGTCTACACGGTGGTACCGGGACCCGGAGTATTGAATTCCGCCGCGGCGCTTTGCACGGCATACGGCGCCATCGCGCCGGTCCTGTGCATTACCGGGAACATCATGTCGCATCTGATCGGGCGGGGCCGCGGACAGCTGCATGAGCTTCCCGACCAGCTCGCGCTGCTGCGCGGGCTCACCAAATGGTGCGAACGCATCAATCATCCGACCGACGCGCCGCAGGTGATGGCCGAAGCCTTTCGACAGCTCACCAGCGGTCGCATTCGCCCCGTAGCGGTCGAAGCGCCGTGGGACGTGTTCGGCATGAAGGCCGACGTGGCGGAGAGCGCACCGCTTGCCCCGCTCGCACCGCCGCTGCCCGATCCGGATGCGATCAACACGGCGGCCCGGCTCATTGCGGCGGCAAAGCGCCCGCTCATCAGCGTCGGCGCCGGCGCGCTGCACGCAGGCGAAGAGGTGCTCGAGCTCGCAGCGCTTCTGCAGGCGCCGGTAACCGCTCACCGCAGCGGCAAGGGCATCGTGAGCGACGACTCGCCCTACGCCTTGAATTCCGTCGCCGCGTACGAGTACTGGAAGGACGCGGATCTGCTCATTGGAATCGGCAGCCGCCTGGAGCTGCAGCATTTTCGCTGGCGCTGGCATCCGCGCAACCTCAAGATCGTGCGCCTCGACATCGATCCCACTGAAATGGTCCGCATCAGACCCGCCGTCGGCATCGTTGCGGATTCCGCCGCCGGCAGCGGCGCGCTGGTGAACGCGTTGCAGCCGCTGGTCGGCGGACGGGAACCCCGTGCGGCGGAATTTGCCGCGCTCAGGTCGCGCGCCGCCGCGGCCATTCAGGCCATTCAACCGCAGATGGGATACATCGACGCGATCCGGCAGGTGCTGCCGCGCAGCGGATTTTACGTCGAGGAGATCTGCCAGGTCGGCTTCACCTCCCGATTCGGGTTTCCCGTGTATGAGCCGCGGCGCTACGTGACCTGCGGCTACCAGGACAACCTCGGCTTCGGGTTCAACACGGCGCTCGGCGTCAAGGTGGCGCATCCGGACAAGGCCGTCGTCGCAGTGGCCGGCGACGGGGGATTTCTGTTCGGAAGCCAGGAGCTCGCCACCGCCGTTCAGCAGCGCATCAATCTGGTCACCGTTGTTTTCAACAACCGCAGCTACGGCAACGTGAGGCGCGACCAGCTGCAGCAATACGCCGGCCGATTGATCGGCGCCGATCTCAACAATCCGGACTTCGTGAAATTGGCGCAAAGCTTCGGCGCCATGGGACTGCGCGCCGACAATCCGCACGAATTCAGGACTCAGCTGCAGATCGCGATCGCTGCGCAAGCCCCGGTCGTCATCGAGGTGCCGCTGGAACCGGGCTCCGAGACCTCGCCGTGGCCGCTCATTCTTCCGGAGCCGCATGCGGGGTAACTTGCGGGCCGCGCGGTGTATTGCACCCGCATGACGGCGCCGAGTCCGTTTTGCGAATCGGGGAGCCGATCCGCGATTATTCCTTGGGTCAACCCCTACTTCGCTAGCCGCTAGTACCGGGATGCCACCGGTTTTTGCGTATGGATCAGGCTATGGGCCTCCTCTATCCTGACCAAAATGCAACAAGAAAATCTCACGGGAATGCCGAGTACCACTGCCGACGGCTGTGCACTGCAAAACAAGCTGCTGGCGGCGCTTCCGGAATCCGAATGGAACCGGTTGCGGCGGTACCTTTTGCCGCTCGATGCGCCGGCCGGCAAGACGCTCTGCGAACCGAATTCGCAGCTCGAATACGCCTATTTTCCAACCTCGGCGATCATTTCTCTGCTGCACGTGGCGGCCGACGGAGCATCAACCGAGGTCGCCATGATCGGCAACGAGGGCCTTGCAGGGGTCACCTTGGTCATGGGCGGCGGAACCACGACGAATCGCGTCATGGTCCAGAGCAGAGGTCAAATTTACCGGCTGAGAAGCGATGTCCTCAGAGAGGAGTTCGCCCGCGGCGGCGCGCTGCAGCAGCAGCTCCTGCGATTCACCAATGCGCTGCTCACACAGATTTCACAGGCGGCGGTGTGCAACCGGCGCCATTCCATCGATCAGCAGTTGTGCCGCTGGCTGCTGCTCAGCCTGGATCGGCTGGAGTCGGACGAGCTGACGATGACGCACGAAGTGCTCGCCAATACGCTGGGCGTGCGCCGTGAGGGGATCACTGAGGCGGCTCGCAAGCTGCACAACGCCGGCCTCATCAACTACCGGCGCGGGCGCATCACGGTGATCGACCGCGTCGGCGTCGAGGCCTATTGCTGTGAGTGCTACAGCGTGGTTCGCGGCGAGTACGATCGCCTGCCCGGCGCGTATGCCTATTCGCTGCACAGCGCACCGCTCGCAGCCGTTGATCGTACCGCGCCCGCCAATGGCGTGCGGCGCATCGACCGGTCGCTGGCGGCCATTTGAGCCGGCCGCTCGCCACTTGAGCCGGCCCGCTGGCCAGTTGAGCCGGCCCGCTGGCCAGTTGAGCCGTCGATGCGGCGAGTCAGCCGCCGCTACTTCGGCTCGTTGCTCGCAATATATGTCGCGACGTTGGCGATGTCGTCGGCGCTCAAGGTGAGTTTCTTCGGGTGCTTGACGGTGCCCGCGACGATGCCCTTGATTTGCGTTTCGTAGCTCGGCTTCCGATTTGCCCGCATAGTCTCTTGAAGCTGATGGCAGGCCGCGCACGTGCCCGCGAATATTTTCTGGCCAGCCGCGCTGTCGGCCGCATGGGCGGGAATCTGGCGGAGGCAGCCCAAAGCTGCAGCCCGCCGAGTGTAAAGCCACAGCATATGATTCGAAGCTCCCTGGTTTCATAGCTGCTATTCATGAAGCTCGCCGGTGCCGGATCAGGCGCGCTGCGATTCAGTATTCCACGCCCGTCAATAGTATGCGAGCCCGGTGGCCTTCTCAGCAGATGCGCGGCAGCGGATCGTCCTCGAGTTCATCGAGTGCGCGCAGGCCGCCGAAAGCGGTCGCCAAAATCACCTGCGGCAAGCCCTCGGTGAATTCACCGACCAGGGCGGCGCGCGGCGCCACGGTACGCAAGGCGGCCAATGCCGATTCGGCGCTCTCTCGCCCGATGACCGCGACCAGGCGGCCTTCGCTCGCCAGATACAAAGGATCGAAGCCGAGCAGCTCGCAGACCGACTGGACGGAATCATTGATCGGGATCTGCGCTTCCGACAGGCGCACGGTGAGTCCCGTCGCGCGGGCGAATTCGTGCGCGACGGTGGCCAAGCCGCCGCGTGTCGGATCGCGCATGAACCGCAGGTGAGGTTGGGCCATCAGCACCCGCGCCTCGGGCAGCACGCTGCCCGCGTCCGATTGCAGGTCCCCGCGCAGTCCAAATTCCTGGCGCGCGAGCATGACCGCCGCGCCATGCTCGCCGATCGGGCCGCTCACTAAGATGCGGTCGCCGGCTCGCACGCGATCGAGCGCGAGACAGGTGCCGGGCAGCCGGAAACCGATTCCGGTGGCGGCCAGGTACATCCCGTCGCACTCGCCCCGGCCCACGACTTTGGTATCGCCGGCGACCACCGCGACGCCGCTGTCGCGTGCCGCCCGTGCCAACCCGTCGATCACCCGGCGCAGCAAGGCGATTTCCAGGCCTTCTTCCAGAAACACGCTCAGCGTGATGAAGCGCGGCTCCGCACCGCTGACGGCCAGGTCATTGACCGTGCCGTGGACGGCCAGCGAGCCGATGTTCCCGCCCGGGAATTCGAGCGGCTGGACCGTAAAGCCGTCCGTGGTGACGACCAGGTCGAGGCCCTCGGGTACCGGCACCGATACGGCGTCCGCGCGCGTGTCGAGATGCGGGTTGGCGAGAGCAGGGGCGAACAGCTCATCGATCAGCTCTCGCATCAGGCGGCCACCGTTGCCGTGCGCCAGACTGATATGAGTGTCGCGGAATTTCAGGCGGCGCTCCCGTCGCAAGCGATGGTCTCGATGAGCTGTCCGAAGCTGACCGCCGCGTCGTTGACCGGCAGCCGCCGCGGAATGAGGACTTCGAATCCGGCTGCCGTCAGCAGCGCCTCGGCGCGTTCGGTCAGGATGCGATTTTGAAATACGCCGCCGCTCAAGGCCCACGCGGGTGACTCCGCACTGCCGGCGCACCGCGGCTGCCTGTTCGTACAAGGCGCGCGCAAGAGCCTCATGGAACCGCGCGGCGCGCACGGCCGGATCCACGCCGGTATCGAGCAGCGCCGGCAGAAGCGCCGACCAGTCGCTGCGCCAGATGCCGCTCGGATCACGCTCCAGCGGCAGTGCGACGGCCTCTACTCCCGATTCGGCGTCACCGCAAAGAGTCTCCAAACGCATCGGCGCTTCGCCCTCGTAGCTCGCCTTCAAGCATACGCCCAGCAGCGCGGCGGCGGCATCGAACAGACGGCCGACCGAAGTGGTTGAGGGCGCATTCAGGCCGCGCTCCCAGGCGGCATGCAGCAGCCCGACGGGCGCCCCTTCGGGTGGCGGATCGAGCAGTTCCGCGCCCGCGGGCCACGACAACCCGCTCTCCCAGCTCAAGCCGAGCGCCGTTCGCCAAGGCTCGCGCGCCGCACGCTCGCCGCCGGGCAGGCGGAATGGGCGCCAACTGGCGACGCGCTCCCAGGCGCCGGGCCGCCCCAAAAGGGCCTCCCCGCCCCACAAGGTGCCGTCCGGGCCGAGGCCGACGCCATCCCAACGTGAAGCACAGCATGGGCGCCTCGTTCGGATATTCTCCCGCCACGGCCGAGGCATGCGCCCAATGGTGCCAAACGGCGCGCGTGGGCAGCCCCGACTCGCGCGCCCAGCGGGTATTGGCAAAGCCGGGATGTGCGTCGTGCGCGATGCGTTCAGCGCGCACGCCATACAGCTGCTGCAAATCGTGAGCGACCTCCGCGAACACCTCGCGTGCACGCGGACTGGCAAGATCACCGATGTGCGGCGAGACGACGGCGCGATCATCCCAAGCCAACGCCACCGTAGTCTTCATATAGGCGCCGACAGCGAGCGTCGGCACCCCGACGCGCGCCGGCAGAGTGATTTCGAGCGGCGCGGTGCCGCGGCCCGGCCGCACGGGCCGCACGCGACGCGCGACCATGCGCACCACCGGATCGTCGGCCGGCCGCGCAATCGGCCGGTCATGGTGCAAAAAACCGTCGGCCACCGGCGCGAGCCGCGCCTGCGCCTCGGCGGGCTCCGTCAGCACCGGCTCACCGCTGATGTTGCCGGAAGTCGCCACCAGCGCACCGCCAAAATCCTCGAGCAGCAAATGGTGCAGGGGGCTGTAGGGGAGCATGAGGCCCAGCTCCCGCAGGCCCGGCGCCACCGATGCGGCGAGCGGGCCATGCGCATGGCCGGCGGCGATCAGGATCGGGCGCACGGCCCCGCGCAGGGCCTCAGCCTCGCGCGCCGACAGCTGCACGAGGCACCGCGCAATACTCCAGGCCGTCGGTGCCGCGCCAGGGCACCATGACGGCCAGCGGCTTCGCCGGTCGACCCTTGCGTGTTCTCAAGCGGCCGACGGCTGGCTCACTGGCCGCATCGCACAGCAGATGGTAACCGCCGACGCCGCGCATCGCGACGATGCGCCCTTCGCGCAGCGCCGCCACAGCCGCCGCCAGCGCCGGCGCGTTGCCATCGACCCTCAATCCTGCCGCGCACCAGTAAAGCGCAGGACCGCAGGCGGGACATGCCAGGGGCTCGGCGTGGAACCGCCGATCGAGCGGGTCGCCGTACTCGGCGGCGCACTCAGGACACAGCGTGAAGCGCTCGAGCGTGGTGTTCGGCCGATCGTAGGGCATCGCGCGGATGAGCGTGTAGCGGGGTCCGCATTGGGTGCAATTGATGAACGGGTAGCGGTAGCGGCGCGCCGTCGGGTCGCGCAGTTCCGCCAGACACTCCTCGCAGGTGAACAGATCCGGCGGCACATGAACGTGCAGCTCCTCACCCGCGGTACTCGGCAGTATTCGAAATCCCTCGCTGTGCTCGCCGGGCACGGCGCGCACGTCCAGTAAGCGAGCTGCCGACGCCGGCGGCGCCCGCGACAACAATGCGGCTTCGAACAGCTGCAGCCGTTCGGGCGGCCCCTCGGCATGGATCTCCACCTCGCCGCCACTGTTACGCACCCACCCGCTGAGTTCGTACTGATGGGCCAGGCGATAGACGAAGGGCCTGAAGCCGACGCCCTGCACGCGGCCGCCCACACGCCAGCGCGCGACGCTCATGCAGCTGTGCGGCGGTGGCGTGCGAGGTGCAGAGGAGTCCACGCGTGCGGTGTGCGGTGCACGAACCGATGGCGTGCGATGTGATAGCTCGGATCGAAGCCGTAGAAATTCATGCGCATGCGCTCCAGCTCTTCGGCTCGATAATCGGCGAGTGGGCGCTGCTGCTCATCCGCCGCGCGGCGCCGGCGCTTGTCGGCCAGGCCCTGCTCAAACCGGTTCGCCGCCGCAAGCGCGGCAGCGCGCGCCTGCACCAACGCGAGGAATTCCGCCGCATCCGGCCCGGCGTGATCATCGATCAGCCCGAGCGAGGCCGCTTCTGGCATGCCGAGCGGCAGGCGCCGGGCCATGATGTCGCGCGCTTGCTCTGCGCCCACGCGTCGCGGCAGCAGATACGTCCAATATTCCGATCCGTACAGATTGCCCATGTTGCGATAATGCGGATTCAGCACGATACCGCTGCGCGCCAGCACGCAGTCGGCCGCAATGGCTAGAAATACCCCGCCGGCCGCCGCGCTGCCCTGCAGCGCGGCTATCGTCAAGTGCGTGTCGGTTTGCAGAATATCGCTGGCCAGATCATCGATGCGATTGATGTTCGCCCAAGAGGCGTCGGCGGGGCTGTCGTGCGCTTCGATGCAGTGCAGATGCATGCCATTGCACCAGAAATCCGCTCCGCCCATCAATACGATGACGCGCGTCGGCCGCCGGCAGGCCAGTGCATAGGCGGCGCGCAGCCGGTCGCATTGCGCCGTGGAGAGCGCACCATTGTAAAAGTCAAAATGCAGGTATGCGACCGCGCCGCGCTCCTCGTAGCGGATCTCGCCGTCGAAGTGCATCTCGCCGCCGGCCGAATCGCCGGGATCGGTCGTCTCATCGTCGAAGCGCGGCAGGGATTCGGCGAGCGAGCCCAGAGCCAGCGCCGCCGGTCGTTTGAAGCTGCGTCGCGCCCCGCCGATCGGCTGCAACTGGCCGATCCAAACCGCGCCATCCGTCGTGGCCCTGCAGATCGCCTCGTGACGCCGCGCGATGACCGCTCCGGGCACACCGCTCAATCGCGATTCGGGATGTGCATCGAACAGCCGGAAGCGATGACCGAACAGGCTGTCTTCCACGCCCGGATATCCGTCGGCGGAATGGATCCTGCGCAAGACCGCCGTTGTGTCGTCGCGCGCCCAATCGATCGCGCGTGCCGTTTGCGGCAGCG
Organism: uncultured Gammaproteobacteria bacterium; assembly: GCA_963837045.1. GTDB lineage: Bacteria > Pseudomonadota > Gammaproteobacteria > Steroidobacterales > Steroidobacteraceae > Bog-1198. The sequence continues at coordinate 280,753 of CAWIMA010000006.1, read as the reverse complement.
GCGGCTGCCAGCCATGCTCGCTGCCGCTGCGCGCATCGATCAGCGGTCCTTGACCTTGCGTAATGCGCTCGAGCGCCGCGCGCACGGCGCTCACCGCGCCCTCCGTCACCTCATTGCGATACAGGCTGCTCTTGCGTGCGCAGCGCATTGGAAATGCCGCGCTGCCCCACACCGGGCCCGAATCCAGTTCCGCCTCTGCTTGCAGCACCGTCACGCCCCAGCAGTTTGCGCCGCGCAATATCGCCCAGTCGAGCGCCGCCGGGCCACGATCGCCGGGCGGCCCGGGGTGCACGATGAGACACCGGTGCCGCTGCCAGAGGGAAGCTGGAATCGCGCGCTTCAAGAACGGCGCGAGAATGACGTCCGGCCTCCACAGCTCCACGGCCTCGCTGGTCACGCGATCGTGGATGTCCAGCTCGACCGACAGTTCGTGGCCGTCTTGGGCGAGTTCGACGTACAAGCGCTGCGCAAGGCTGTTGAACGCGTGCACGAGCAGCAGGATGCGCATCAACTCGCCGCCCGCACCGCGCCGCGACGATACTTGTAGTACGCGGCGCAGGCGCCTTCCGCGGACACCATGCACGAGCCGATCGGATTGCGCGGCGTGCACGCCGTGCCGAAAATCGCGCAATCGGTGGGCTTCTTGACGCCGCGGATGATCGCCGGACACTGGCACGCGGCGTTTTCCGGCGCTGCGTGCACCTCGAGCGCAAAGCGGCGCTCGGCATCGAACTGTCCATAGGCGGATTTGATGCGCAGCCCGCTGTACGGCAGCTCGCCCAAACCGCGCCACTCGAAGCTTTGCCGCAGCTCGAACACCTCTGCGACCAGGCGCTGCGCTTTGCCGTTGCCTTCGCGGGTGACGCCGCGGGTGAACTGATTTTCGACGCAGCTCATATGCGCATTCAATTGCTGCACCAGCATGCGAATGGCCTGCAGTACATCGAGCGGCTCGAAGCCGGCGATCACCACCGGCCGTTGGTACTCTTCGGCGAAATACTCGTACGGCCGGCTGCCGATCACGGCGCTGACATGCGACGGACCGATGAAGCCGTCGACGCGCACCTGCCCCCACTCGCGCACTTCGGGCGAGTCCAGGATGCTCTGGATCGCGGCGGGCGTCACCACATGATTGCAATAGACGCTGAAATTTCCCAAGTTCATCCGCTGCGCCTCGCGGATGATGTGCGCCGTGGCGGGCGTCGTGGTTTCGAACCCAATGGCGAAGAACACCACCTGCCGGTCCGGATGGGCCGCTGCAATCTCCAGCGACTCGAATGCCGAATACACCATGCGCACGTCGGCGCCCTGCGCCCGCGCCTTGAGCAAGCTGCGCCGGCGCGACGCCGGCACCCGCAGCATGTCCCCATAGCTGACGAGTGTGACATCGGGCCGGTGCGCCAATTCGATGGCCGCATCGAGCCGCGGCACCGCGAGCACGCACACCGGGCAGCCCGGACCGTGAATCAAGCGCACGTTGCTCGGGCAGCAAATCCTCGACCCCGTAGCGGAAGATCGCATGCGTATGGCCGCCGCAAAACTCCATCAGGTGATATTCGCGCTGCGGGTCGACCTCTGCTCGCAGCAGCGCCGCCAGGCCCGCCGCGGCGGGGCCTTCACGGAAGCCGCGGACGTAGCGCATCGGCGGGACCGTTGAGACGAGCCGCGATCTCATCGAATAAAGCCAGGCTCTTTTCCGCCTCCTGCACGTCGAGGCGCGCGATGGCGAAGCCGGCATGGACGATCAGGTAGTCGCCGAGCGCGGCCTCCTCGATCAGCGCGATCGATGTGCGGCTGCGGATCCCGCCGACCTCGGTCTCGACCCATTGATCACCGAGGAGGGCCACGACCCGCACGGGGATGGCAAGGCACATGCATCACGCCCCGACCGGTGCGGCCGCGGCCGGCCGCAGCGATGCGCTGCGCGACACGGCCCGAGGCCGCTTGAGCTCCTGCTCGAGCCAATCCAGCCAAGAGCCGAGCGCCGGGGCGCGCCGCGCCGCCGTATGTATCATCGGTGTGCCGCCGCCGAGCGCGCGCAGCGCCGCTGCGGCGCGCGCCGGATCGAAATCGTCCATCACATCGAGCAGATCGGTCTTGCTCAACACCACGAGATCGGAGGCGCGGAAGATCACCGGGTATTTCGCCGGCTTGTCGTCGCCTTCGGTGACGCAGAGCAGCGTGACGTTCAAATGCTGCCCGAGATCGAAGCTCGCGGGACACACCAGATTGCCCACATTCTCGATGAACAGCAGGTCGATTCCGGCGAGCGGCAGCTGGTGCAGCGCCCGATGCACGAGGTGCGCATCGAGATGACAGGCGGTGCCGGTCGTGATCTGTACCGCGGGTATGCCGTGCGCCCGGATGCGGGCCGCATCATTGTCGGTCTCCAGATCGCCCTCGATGACGGCGATGCGGTAGCGGTCGCGCAGCGCCACGATCGTCGCCTCCAGCAGAGCGGTCTTGCCGGCGCCCGGCGAGGACATGAGATTGATCGCGAGCACGCCGTGGGCGTCGAAGTGTTCTCGGTTGTGCTCGCGCGACCTGGTCATTGGCCGCGAGCAGATCCTGCAGCACATCGACCACCGTGCTGGATCCCGCCTGCACGGAATGCAAATGAGCATTGCCGGGGGTCACGCTGCAGCCGCAAGTCTCGCACATGATTCAATCCTCGCTCGAAGCCCATCAGGCGGCGGATACCGGCCGCGCCTCCGGTACCCGCAATTCTACGCGGCGCAGGCGCAGTTCGTCTCCCGCCACGATCCGGGTGCGATATCCGCCGCAGACGCCGCAGACACAAATGGTTTGGCGCGGCGTGCACTTCGGCCCCGCAGCTCAAACAGTTGACCGTCACGCTCGGTCGTCTCGATCGCCAAGAGCGGCGTGCGCCGCGCAGCTGCCGGCGCGCGCGACGGCAAATGCTCCGGCGAGCAGCTCAGGCTCGATGCCCGCGAGCGGACCGATCTCGATGACGATGCGCTCGACCGCGCTCCGCGCCGCGCTCACCGTGCGATGTCTGCGACCTGCGAAAGAAGCGCTTGGCAGATGGACAGCTCGTGCACGGCACGATGCTAAGGCCGCGGCGCGGGAAAAGTATGTACGCAACCGCACAGACTTTTGCCCGCCAAGAATGATTTGATTGGCGCAACGCAGCGAGGCCAGACAGTGACGTCACGAATGCACAGGACGGCGCGGGATACTCCGCGGCCAATAGCGCCGCCCTGGTGCTGGGATTCGGCAATGTGCTGCTGTGTGACGACGGTGCCGGGGTGCAGATCGTGGAGCGGCTGCGCGCGGTGCTCGGCGACGACGCCGCGGACTTCATCGACGCGGGCACGCTGAGCTTCAGTTTGCTGCCTTATATCGAGGCGACGGACGCGATGCTGGCGATCGATGCCGCCGATATCGACGGTCCGCCCGGGGGCGATCGGCCTGTTCGAAGGCCCGGCCATGGATAAATTTCTCTCCAGTGCCCGCCGCCGCACCGTCCACGAAGTAGGCCTCATCGATCTGTTGGACATGGCGCGGCTGCGGGACTGCCTGCCGCGGCGCCGGGCGCTGCTGTGCATTCAGCCGGGCCGCATCGACTGGAGCGAGACGCTTTCGCGCACCGGTGGCAGAGGCCCTGCCCGAAGCGGTGCGGCAAGCCGCCGCGCTGCTGCGCGACTGGGAAACACCGTGAGCCGCCTGGCGGACATCCCGATCCGTATCGAAGGGCCGGCATTTGCGGGCGGCCCGCCGTCGGACCCGCGCGCAGGCTTGCGATGACCCGGCGCCCTCCCCAGGATTGGAATTCGGAGTCTCAAGCTCGGGGGTGTCGGCCATCCTGACCGAACTCGTGAGGCTGCTCGAGCAGCTTGCTGCACAGGAAATCCCGGCGGCGATCGACTTGCGCAGCCTGCCGTTGAGCCTGCAGGACCGCGCGGAGCTCGAGCGTGCGCTCGGCCATGGCGAGGTTGAGGCCTCGGTCAACGCGGAGGGAGTGTCGACCCTTCGGGAAACCCGCATTGCCGGGGTCTGGTGGGTGGAGCATCGTGATGCGCGCGGCGAACTGATCGCGGAGATGCTGGAAGTTAGCCCGAGTGCCGGAAATTGCTGCCGCAGAGCGCCTCGATGAAATCGCAGCGGCGGCCCGCGCGCTGCGCGAGCAGCTGAGCTTGGCCGCGCGACCTTGCTCAAGGAGAGAACGATGGTTCAGGGGAATAGCGAGCTGACGGTGGGCGAGATGCTGCTGCAGCCACGGCATCAGCCGGCGCAGTTTCATCAAGTTCTGTACGGCCACGGCATCCGCCCTGGCACTGCCGCCGTGGATGGGTCCGGCCATGGCCGAGCAGCTGCGCAATTCGCCGAGGCCTTCCGTCATCTACCTCTCATTCCAAGAATGCACCGGCTGTGTGGAGTCCCTGACCCGGTCGTTTGCGCCCACCATCGAGAACCTGATCTTCAACTTCGTCTCTCTGGACTACGACGACACGCTCATGGCGGCGGCCGGTGACGCCGCGGAAGGCGGCCCGCGCCAAGGCCATGAAGGACAATTTCGGAAAATACGTGCTGCTGGTGGACGGATCGGTGCCGACAGGCGCCGGCGGCGCCTATTGCGCGGTCGGCGGCCGCAGCGCCGAGGATATCTTGCGCGAGGCGGCCAAGGGCGCGGCGGCGATCGTTTGCGTCGGCACCTGCTCCTCGTTCGGGGGCATCCCGTTCGCCGATCCGAACCCGACCACTGCTTGGCCGGTTTCGGCGATCGTGGGCGACAAGCCCATCGTCAACGTCTCCGGCTGCCCGCCCATGCCCGAAGTCATCACCGGCACGCTGATGCAATTCGTCACCACCGGCCAAGTGCCGGATCTGGACGAGCACCGGCGCCCCAAGGCCTATTTCGGCAATACCATTCATGACCGCTGCTACCGCCGGCCGTTCTACGACCAGGGCAAATTCGCCAAGACCTTCGACGACGAGGGGGCGCGCAACGGCTGGTGCCTGTACGAACTCGGCTGCAAGGGGCCGACCACGTACAACTCCTGCGCAACCATCAAGTGGAATGGCGGCACCAGTTTCCCGATCGAATCCGGACACGGTTGCCTCGGCTGCTCCGAGCCCGGGTTTTGGGACAAGGGGAGCTTCTATTCCCCCCTGTCCACCGCCGCTTGGGGAAAGGCGGGCGAAGTGGCGCCACGCCAGGTCCTTGAGCTCGCCGCGGGCGCTGCGGCCGTGGGGGTGGCCTTGGGCGTGGCATCCGCCGGCATGAGCCGCTGGCGCCAGCATCGAAGCGAACAGCGCACCGACGGCGAAACGAAGGGGGGCTGAGCCATGGACCTATTGAGCTTCGCGCGCGGGCCGGCACTCAAAGTGGCGCTCGCCATATTCTGCTTGGGGGTGGCGTGGCGCATCGTCGGCTTTGCGCTGCTGCGCCTCGGCCGTAACCACAGTATGCCGCGCAGCGGGCTCCTCGCCACTTTCGGCGGCGGCATCGTGACGATCGGCTCACGCTCCTGGCCGCACCCGGAGTTCATCGGCCGCACCGGCGCGGGCGAAGCGCTTGGATACAGCTATCACATCGGTCTGTTCGTCGTCGTGCTGCTGTTCACCCCGCACATCCTCTTTCTCGGCGGCCTGTTCGGCTTCCTGTGGCCGGGCCTGCCAAGCAGTCTGATCACCGTGATATCGGTGCTGACGCTGACACTGTTTCTGGCGGTGCTGTTCCGGCGCGTGACCAACCCGGTGATGCGCATGCTGTCGAATTTCGACGACTACTTCAGCTGGTCCATCACGGCATTGGTGCTGCTCACGGGACTGGCCGCAACCACCCACATCGGTGGGCCATATGAGAAGCTGCTCGCCGTACACATCCTGAGCGTCGATGCGCTGCTGATATGGTTCCCGTTCGGCAAGCTGATGCACGCCTTCTATATCTTTCCGTCCCGCGCCATCAATGGCGCACTGCTCGCGCGCAAAGGAGCCGTCTCATGAGCCACGCCACGGGCGTACTTGCCGCCGATATCGCGCCGGAACAGGCCAAAACTCCCCAGGCGAGCGTGGCCGGCGCCATGCGCGGCTTCGCGCAGGAGATCGGCGCGCTCAGCGCCTTCAGGCTCGAATCGTGCATCCACTGCGGTATTTGCGCCGACGCCTGCCACTTCTACATTGCCACCGAGGATCCGCAGTACACGCCGATCTGGAAGGTCGAGCCTTTCAAGCAGGCCTACAAGCGCGAGGCAAGTCCGTTTGCGCCGCTCTACCGGGCGCTGGGCCTGAAGCACAAAGTCACCGCGGACCAACTGGTGCAGTGGCAGCACCTGCTGTTCGACAGCTGCAACATGTGCGGCCGATGCAGCCTGATCTGCCCGATGGGCATCGATGTGGCCTCTGTCATCGAACAGGCGCGGCACGCGATGTTCGATGCCGGGCTCGCGCCCAAAGAGCTGTATCAAAAGGCGGCGCACCAGCGCAAGACCGGCCAGCCGGAGGCGAGCGCGGAGCCCTACCGCGAGCAGCTGCTGGCGATCGGCACACGCTTCGGCGTCGAGATCCCGCTCGACAAGTCCGATGCAGAGGTCATGCTGTGCGTGCCGCGGACCGACATCGAGCATTACCCGAGCGCGGTCGCGGCGCTGGCGCGGGTGATGCGGCACTTGGGCGTTTCCTGCACCTTCCGCAGCGACGGGCTGGTGGCGGAGAATTACGGCTATTATGCGGGCGGCAAGAGCTGGCAGCGCGACATCAGTCTGCGGCTGATCGAGCAGGCCATCGCCTGCAGCGCCAACATCCTGCTGGTGCCGGAATGCGGCCACGCGTACACGGCGTTGCGCTGGGAGGCTGCCGATTTGTACGGCAAGCCGCTGCCCTTCAAGGTGCGCCACGTCACCGAATTCCTCGCCGACGAGCTCGAGGCAGGCCGCCTGAAGCTCGCGCCGGCCGGCACCGGGAAGACCACATTCCACGATCCGTGCCAGCTGGTGCGCAAGGGCGGCGTCAACGATGCGCCGCGCGCGCTCATGAAAGCGATGGGCATCGAGCTCAATGAATTGAAGAATCACGGCGGGTTCAGTTTTTGCTGCGGCGGCGGCGGCGGAGTGCTTGACATCGAGCGCGCGGCGCCCCTGCGTTACCGCACCATGGAAAACAAGCTGCGCGAAATCGACGACACCGGCGCGCAAACCTTCTTGACCAGCTGCTCGGACTGCCGGCGCACCTTCGACGATGCGCAAGCCCACTTCAGCTGGAACAAGTCGCCGCACAGCCTGCTGGAATTGGTGGCGAAGAACCTGGTCGGCGTCGGGGGTCGAACATGAGCGCACAGACCATCGTCGTCGATCCGGTCACGCGGATCGAAGGCCACCTGCGGATCGAGGCCGAATACAACGGCTCGGTGATCACCCGCGCGTCCAGTTCCGGCACGATGGTGCGCGGCATCGAGATCATCCTGCAGGGCCGCGATCCGCGCAACGCGTGGGCCTTCGCGCAGCGCATCTGCGGCGTGTGCACGCTGGTCCACGGCATCGCCTCGGTACGCGCGGTCGAAGACGCCCTGAAGATCACCATCCCCGCCAATGCGCAGCTGATCCGCAATCTGATGATCGGCGCGCAGTACGTGCACGACCACGTGATGCATTTCTATCACCTGCACGCGCTCGATTGGGTGGACGTGGTCTCGGCGCTCAAGGCCGACCCCAAGGCGACATCGGCGCTCGCGCAATCGATATCGAACTATGCCCGCTCCTCGCCGGGCTATTTCGCCGATGTGCAGAATCGCGTCAAGAAGCTGGTCGAATCGGGCCAGCTCGGCATATTCGCGAACGCCTATTGGGGCAACCCGCTCTACAAGCTGCCGCCGGAGGCAAACCTCATGGCCGTGGCGCATTATCTGGATGCGCTCGAGTGGCAGAGGCAGGTGGCCCAGCTGCACACGATCTTCGGGGGCAAGAATCCGCACCCGAATTTCCTGGTCGGCGGCGCCCCCTCCGCGATCAGCGTGCACAGCGGCGCCGGGACAGGCACCACGGCGGTCAACGCAGTAGGCCTGCAGCAGGTCGCGCAGATCATCGAACAAATGCGCAGCTTCGTCGACGAGGTGTACGTGCCCGACACCCTGGCGATCGCCTCCTTCTACAAGGACTGGTTCAAGACCGGCGAAGGCACCGGCAATTTCCTGACCTACGGGGATTTTCCGGCCGACGGCGCTTCGGACACGAAGTCGCTGCTGGTGCCGCGCGGCGCGATTCTCGATCGCGACCTGTCGCACATCGATCAGGACGTCGACCTCAATGCGGACGCGGACATCCAGGAATTCGTGGCGCATTCGTGGTACGACTACAAAGGCGGCAAGGACACCGGCCTGCATCCCTACCAGGGCGAGACCCAATTGAATTATTCCGGGCCCAAGCCGCCCTATCAGAATCTGGATACGGGAGCGAGCTATTCATGGCTCAAGTCGCCGCGCTGGAAGGGCCACGCCATGGAGGTGGGGCCGCTCGCGCGCGTGCTCATGCTGTACGCGAGCGGCCATGAGCCGACCAAGGAATTGGCGCACAAGGCGCTCGCGCAGCTCGACCTGCCGCTGGAGGCGATGTTTTCCACCATGGGCCGCACGGCCGCGCGCACGCTCGAGTGCAAGATCTTCGCCGATGCCATGCCCCAGTGGTACGGCGCGCTCATGGCGAACATCAAGGCCGGCGATGTGCGCACCTTCAACGAGACTCTGTGGGAGCCCTCGACGTGGCCGAGCCACGCGCGGGGCGTCGGATTCACCGAGGCGCCGCGCGGCGCCCTGGGCCATTGGGTGGTGATCGATGACGGCAGGATCACGAACTATCAGGCGGTGGTGCCCAGCACCTGGAACGCGGGCCCGCGCGATGCCGCCGGCACGGAGGGTCCGTACGAGGCGGCGCTCAAGGGCCAGAGCGTGCAGGATCCGAAGCAGCCGCTCGAAATCCTGCGCACGATTCACAGCTTCGATCCTTGCATTGCCTGCGCCGTCCATGTCGTCGACCCGGACGGCGAGGAGTTGATTCGGGTTCGCGTACAATAACTCGGGCCGCGTACAATGATTTGATGGATCTGCTGCTGCTGCATGCGCCGAGCGTTTACGATTTTCGTAAGAAGGCGATCCTCTACGGTCCGGTGAGCGACATGGTCCCCTCCTCGACCGTGTTCGAGATGTACCCGTTGGGATTCCTCACGATGGCGAGCTATCTGCACGATCGCGGCATGCAGGTGCGGATCGTCAATCTGGCGCTGCGCATGATGAACAGCCGCCGCTTCGATGTGCCCCGCTTTCTCGCACGCCAGAAGCCCAAAGCCGTCGGCATCGACCTGCACTGGCTGCCGCACGCCCACGGCGCCTTGGAAGTGGCGCGCATCGTCAAGGAGTTGCACCCGGACGTGCCGGTCATCATGGGCGGATTGTCATCGAGCTACTTTCACCGCGAATTGATCGGCTACCCGCAGGTGGACTACGTGCTGCGCGGCGACAGCACGGAGCCGCCCCTGCATCAGCTGCTCCTCGCGCTCGAAAGCGGCGCGCCCGTCGACAAGATTCCGAATCTCACCTGGAAGGATGCCGCCGGCATTCATGTCAATCCGCTCACCTTCGTTCCCATGAGCCTGGACTATGTCGATCTGCGGCCCGATCTGATGGTCGAGATGGTGTTGCGCTACCGCGACTTGGAAAGCACGCTGCCCTTCAACGGCTGGTGGACCCATCCGGTCACGGCCGTGTTGACGGTCAAGGGCTGCGCCTTCGAATGCGTCACCTGCGGCAGTTCGCACACCACCTGCACGCCATTTGACGAAGCGGCAGAAGCCCGTGCACCGCAGTCCCGCGAGTTTGGTCGCCAATCTGCAAGCGATCTGCCGTCTGACACCCGGCCCCATCGTATTGATCGGCGACCTTCTCATGGCCGGACCCGCGCACGCCGCCGAGGTGCTCGAACGCCTGCGCGAAGCGGATTTGCCGAACGAGATCATGTTCGAATTCTTCGCCGTGCCGCCGGCGTCGTTCTTGCAGCGACATCGACCGCTGCGTGCGCCACTGGAGCATGGAATTCAGCCCCGAAAGCCACGAGCAGGCGGTGCGCGACGCTCAGGAGGGCGAGGCCGGCTACACCACCGAGGACATGGAATCGATGATCCGCGAAGCGATGCGCCTGCGCTGCTCGCGCATCGACATATTTCTTCATGATCGGCCTGCCGGCACAGACCATTCAATCGGTTCGCGACACGGTCGAATATTGCGGGCATTTGTTTCAGCTGGGCGACAAGCGCCTGTCCTGCTTCATCTCGCCCCTGGGTCCGTTCATCGACCCCGGCAGCCGCGGCTTCGAGGAGCCCGACCGGTTCGGCTACCGCCTGTTCGCGCGCACGCTGGAGGAGCACCGACAGCTGCTCATCCAGCCGACCTGGGAACATATTCTGAATTATGAGACGAAGTGGATGACGCGCCGCGAACTGGTGGATGCCACCTACGATGCGGCCGAGCGGCTGAACGAACTCAAAGTGCGTGCATGGACGCATCTCCAGGCGCCGCGGTCGCAGAGTCGCGCGCGGCATCGCCGCGGCGCGCGCGCTGCGCGCGCGGCTCGACGAGCGCGCATGGCTCAAGGCCGGGGGGCCACCGCGGATGCCGATTTGATGGGCGAAATATCGCGCTTCAGCATCTCGACGGTGTGCGACAAGCGCGAGCTGTTCTGGCCGAGGCGCTTGATCAACTTCAAGATTGCCGAAATTGCCCGCGTGCTCGGCCGCCATCTCAGCGGACGCTCCGCTTCAGCGGACGCTCGCGAGGACGCGTAACGCGGAACCTGCGGCTTCTTGCAATCGACAATCAGCGGCTACTTCCTCGCACCGAAAGTCTCATTCACCTTGGCTGAAATAGCATCAAGATACGCACGACCACTCAGATCGGGCCGCTCTTGACTAAGCTGTTTGGCATAGCGCATCGCAAATGCCGTCTTAGCATAGTCCGACCCGAACCATGGGTTGTCCCCTTTCCAACTCTTTATTTCGGGGGTACTCGAATAATCCGTCGCCGGCCGCTGCGCGGCTTGATTCGCCGATTTCTCTTGCTCCAATTGCTTGCGGAGAACCTCATTTTGAAGCCGCATATTTTCCAATTGTTCTTGAATTTGCCGTTGTTGTTCGTTTAGCTGCTTCTGTCGTTCCTGTTGCTGCTGGAGCTGTTGCTGGAGCTGTTGTTGCTGTTGCTCCAGCTGCTGCTCTTGAAGCTTCTGCTGATTGCTTCGGCACTCGCTTAAAGCAAAACCCGTCATTCCACCACACGGGTCTGTCTGTTCGGCATGAATCGTTCCCGCGATGACAGACAGGAAAAGAGCGAGAAAGGCTTGCTTGATCATTGTCCTGCTCCCGGATACCTGCACCTGGTCATAGAGGCGCGCAATTCCCCGCCACACGATACGCCAAACAGCTACACGATCGCGACGATCACACGAACTCGACTAGGCCAGCGCGCGTGTGGCGAGAAATCGCACCCCGGCCCATTCACCGCCGTGGCGCACCCGGTGTCGCTGATGAATCGCTGCCGTCGAAGAACGTTTCACCGAAAAGCTGGAACATTTTGCGCTTTGCGCCATCGGGTGCGCGTCGACCCCTCGGCGTAATCCGACGAGAACCGGCAGATCGGACCTTCGCCAGCGTGATATCCAGTTACGTACGCGAAGATTAAAACCAGATGAGAAGCTTTGCATATCTTGACGACCGAAGGAACTTGCTTGTCATATCGAAAATCGATATTGTTATATCGGAAATCGATATCGCATGTCTGAATAATAGTATTGTGGCCGATAGCCACACGTAAGGGATTGAGCAGTCATTGGGAGAGACTGAATGACGCGCGATCATCTCGAGCTCCGGCCATTGGCCGCCGCGAGCTTATTGCGCCTCGGTGCGCTAGCTACCATCCTCTTCTGGGGGGCAGCGTTGACGCTGGTTTCAACGCCGGCACAAGCCGTTCCAAGCTTCGCCCGGCAGACCGGGTTGGCCTGCGAGGCCTGCCACACGATCCCCCCGGAACTCACGCCCTTCGGTCGGCGCTTCAGGCTCAACGCGTATACCCTGACCACGAGACCGCCGTTGGTCTCGGACATCGACGACCACAAGCGCAACACCGTGTGGCTCACCGACCTGCCGGGAATGTCGATTTTACTGCAGGCCACCTACGATCATTGGAGCCGGCCGCTACCGGACAGCACGGTAAAGGACGCCCAGTCGCAGAGCGATACGTTTCAATTCCCACAGCAAACGAGCATCATGTACGGGGGGGCGATTTCTGACCATGTCGGCGCCTGGTTGCAGCTGACCTACCTGCAGAACACGGGTTCGCTCGGCATCGACAATAACGACGTCAGATATTCTGACCATACTGAAAACAATGATTGGCTCTGGGGTGTGACCCTCAACAACAACCCAAGCTTCCAGGACGTCTGGAACACGGGTGAAGCATATGGAATCCCCTATTTCCCGGTGCAGAGCCTCTACAGCGCGACGCAACCTCTCGGCGGCGCTGCTCTGCGTGCGCCGATATTTACACAGTTTCCGGGGTTAGCGGCCGGGCTCGGTGGCTACGTTTGGTACAAGGACTCCATTTATCTCGAACTATCGGAGTATCACTCGGCGAAGTCCGGCAGCGCGATCGCCAATGAAGATAGCAGCAACCTCAATGTCGGAGGCGGCACCATCGACGCCTTTGCCCCTTATTGGCGCGCGGCTTACGAACGCGACTGGGGTTATAACTCGGTGATGATTGGAACCTCCGGCATGTATGTCAAGTTTGTGCCGTTCGTAGTCGCCGGACAAACGGTCTCACCTGGAAACCAAAACCGCTACCTCGATCTCAGTTTCGACTGGCAGTACCAGTACATCGGTCAACACAATACTTTCACGCTCCTAGGCCACTACACCCACGAAAATCAAGAGAACGATCCGGGGCTGGTTCCCACCTATTTTGCCAACTCCACAGACCACCTCAATCAGCTGCAGGTGACTGGCGAGTATTACTACAATCGCAAGTACGGCGGATTGGTGAGCTTTAGGCGCACGACCGGCACCCCCGACGCCCCTTTCAATGGCGGCAACGGCTCGCCGGCCAACCAATTCGAAGTGTTTGAGCTCGATTACCTACCCTGGTTTAACTTCAGGTTGCTTCTGCAATATGACCTCTATAACGTCGTGAACAACAACCAAAACCCGTTCTTTCTCTTGGGTGCGACCAATCCCAAGGCATCGAACAACAACACCTGGGTGGTGGGGCTATGGATGGACTTCTGATGAGAAGGCTGGCTGTCAACTCGCTCATCCTCGCTGCGATCGCGCTCGCCGCCACAGTCGCTCGTGATGCACCGGCTGCGGAACCCGTCGTGCTCGTGCCGCATGATCCATCGGCTTGGGACACGACGATGCTGGTCAGTAACGCGTGCTCCAAGTGCCATGGTGCTGCCGGAGTCAGCGTCTCGCCCCTCTTTCCGAATCTGGCGCGTCAGCAAAAGACTTACATCGAGGCCCAATTGAAGCTCTTTCGGCAGCGTGAGCGCAGCGATCCCCATGCGCGAGCCTTTATGTGGGGAATAGCCCAAGATCTTAATGATGATCAAATTGAAGGCGTCGCGCAGTACTTCGCGAGCCAGCTGCCCGCAAGAGGCACGGCGTCGCGCAATTCCGCCTTAGCGCAGAAAGGTAAGTCGATCTACGAAAACGGGGTGACGGAGCGCGGCGTTGTCGCTTGCATGACCTGCCACGGTCCGAACGCCGAGGGCCAGGCAGACAACGCATTTCCACGGCTGGCTGGCCAGCATCGAGACTATCTGATGCTTCAACTGGAGTACTTTCACGCTCTGCTGCGCGAAAACGCCGTCATGCAGGGCGTCGCTGCGTCCCTGTCCAATGATGAGATCGCCGCCGTAGCCGAGTATCTCGCCTCCAAGTAGGACCCCGCCCGGTGGCGTGCCGGACCTGATGGCCTTCGGCGCATCAAGGAGCGCGTCGCGGAAGAGGCTCACATCTTCAACAGCTCATGATTTGGTACCGTCGAAGAACATCTCACCGAAGAGCTCGTACACTTTTTGTTTTGCACCCGCGAGTGCGCGTCGGCCGCTCGGCGTAATCCGGTACATCCGTCGAGCCGTGCGGCCCAGCCGTCGCTCGGTGGAGCGAAGATATCCCTTCTTTTCCAGACCGTGCAGGATGGGGTACAGGGTGCCGGGGCTCATTCGATACCCGTGTCGGCCGAGCTCTTCGATCATCGAGAACCCATAGATGGGACGTGCGGCGGCGTGATGCAGAAGGTGCAGGCGAATCATGCCACCGTAGAGGTCCCGGTCCGTCATTCGCGGGCCTCGTTGGCTCGGGATTTAACATAGCTTATCGGCATGCACTTTCAGCCGATGATGCTTGATACCGGTTCACTTTGCAATGCAAAGTACACGCGAGTGCGCCTTTTAGCGCAAGTTAGCCTAATTTGAGACACGGGCTACCGACGCGCAACGGTGGCACGCGGGGGGGGCTGCTGCTAGCCCCCCTAGCCGACCGCACGCGCGGGCCACGGGATCCGTCACAGCCCAAACCCGTTACAGCCCAAACCGATACTGCTCGTGGCAGGAGCCGCAGGCGTTCGGCATGATCGCATCCCAGGTCGCCGCGCCCGGCACGCCCAGGGCAGCCGCCTGAACATCCGCCACTTTGAATACGTGCGAACTCACGTCGCCGCTCACGTCGGCCGTCTTGCCATTCGCGTCAGGTCCGGAAAAGAGAAAGTTCGAGGTCCAGGCGGTCTTCATCATGTGACAGGAGGAGCAGCGGCCGACCGGCTGGCCGTTGATGCTGCCCGTGGGATCGAAGTAGGCCGGCATTCCCGCCTGCGCCTGCATGTGGGCATTGACGGCATTCGCCACCACGGTCTGCGAGGCCGACTGATCGGTGGAGGACGGGGAATACGCCGCACCGTTCTTCTGTGCGGCGCCGCCCTGCGACACGTGGTAGTTCGCGACATCCGCGAGGGCAACTGCCGAGAAATCGTCATGCGTGGCGTGGCAGGCGAGGCAGAGCACGTCGTTGCGCAGCACAGCCGCGTTGGTCTGGAACGTGTACTGAGCGCCACTCGTGTCGCTGCGCGCGAATTGGAATGCCCCCCCCTGAACACCATGCGCATCGTGACAGGCCGTGCAGGTCACCTTCTCATACGGATTCGTGTTGTGGACGCTCGCCGTCACGTCGATGAACGTCATGTGGTCGAGATTCGTGAACACCCCGCCAGGCCAATAGAGCGCAGGATCTCCGTAGGTCGGCAGCTGCGCGAAGTCGGCGAGCTTGTGGAAGCCGGGGATAAAATTGCCGCCGCCGGTTTTCGCCTGGCTGTTCCAGGCGAAATCAAAGGCGCCGGCCGGCTGCGTAGACGCCAGAGCGTTCGTATGGCACTGGCCGCACATCTCGTTCTGCGCCTGCGCGGTGATATACGCGGGATTGATGATCGACTTGGCATTGAGGTTCGCGACATGATCCGAGCCCGGTCCATGGCAGCGTTCGCAGGCGATGTTCTGCGAGCCCGCGACATAGGTGGTCACGTTGGCGTTGCCATCGACAGTGAGGCCGGGTCCGGTGTCATGGCAACCGGCGCACACCTTCGCGAACGTGCCGCCTTGCGTCGGATTGTAGTCCGGGGCGTTGGCCCAGTACTGAGCGCGCTGATTCCAGGCAAGCGGCAGTGCCAGCATGTCCTGGGGCGTGCCCGTCGTATCCCAGCTGACCCACGCGGGCTTGGCCGCACCGGAGCCGATGTTGACCAGATACTCCTGCTGCCAGTAGCCCTGGGCGGGGGTGGCGCCGGTGCTCAGGAAGTTCGCGCTGCAGGGGACGGGTATGAGCGCGGGTATCGCATTTTGGTTGTAGGCGGTCAGCGGCAGCAGCCCGCCCTGACCGCACTGGCCGCCGTCCGTCGCGATGCCGCCTTGAGTTCCTTGCACGGGAATCACGGTTTCGCCGGGATCGACCAGGCCGTTGCCATTCGCATCGAAGGCCATGGAGAACTGCGGCTCGCCCGGGCAGCTCGCCGCCCAGCGAACCAGCAGCACATTCTGCTGCTTGCCGCTCACGGGTTCGGTGGCCTGCACTTGCGAGTTGATGATATTCGGGGCGGCACACGTGGCGGGCGCGGCCGGCCAGCCGTTGAGATCCAGTTGATCCAGGGTGTGACTGACCGTGCCCGCGTGAGCCGAATGCTGCCAGGCGGCCGTGAGTCCGGCATCGAATTGGATATGGCAGCTGACGCAGCGGGCAGCGCCGACATAGGTGGCGGTAGCGCTCGGCGAACCGGAGAGTGTGATCGAAACGCCTGTGGCCGAGCCATCGGGTGCGACGATCACCGCCGTCGTGGTCTCACCGGTCAAAAAGCCCGCCGCGGCGGCGGTGAGGTACACCGGCCCCGGGGCGACCCCCGCCAATACGAAGGTACCGTCGCTCTGCGAGGTGGTGCACGGGAGCACGGCGGTCGATGATTCAGGGCAGACCATGGCGCCCGAGACCGGACTGGAAGGCTGATTGGTGCCTACGCGGCCGAGCACCGTGCCGGCGATCGAGCCGGGTGCATTGGGCGACGGCGCGAGGGCAATCGTCACCTGGTTGGTCGCGCCCGCGGCGACTCCGACCGCCGTCAGTTGTGCGCTCTGAAATCCGGTCTTCGAAGCCCTCACCGTATACGCGCCGATGGGAATCGAGCTGAGCGTGAAGGTGCCTGTGGTGCTGGTCTGCGTGGTGGTGCTCGTCGGGCTGGTGCTGACCGCGGCGCCCGCGACCGGAGCCCCGCTCGAATCCACGACGGTGCCGGCTATCGAGCCCGTGTCGAGGCCCGGGGCGCCGGGGGAGCCGTTCGAGCCATTCGAACACGCGCCCAGCGCGATGACCAAGAGAAGCATGGCGGCGCCGTGGCCGAACATGCGCGGGGTGGGGTATGTATGCATGGCAGCGTTTTCCTATTGATCGACTTGCCGCTCACCCGCCCTCGGGGGCGGTGTGTGCGACGCCCTTGTGGCAGTCGATGCAGGTCATCCCGCTCTTCGCCAGCGATGAGTGCGCGTCCGCGGCCATCGGCGGCTGCTTCGCCAGGGCCATGGCGCTCGGCGTATGGCAGCTGCGGCATTCGGCCGAATCATTTGCCTTGAGGTTCTTCCAGACCTGCTGCGCCAGCTCCAAGCGGTGAGCTTCATACTTGGCGGGCGTGCTGAGCTCGCCCATCAGGTGGCCCCACACCTCGGTGCTGGCCTGAATGTGCACAAGCAGTCCCGGGAAAAATGCCGGAGGAACGTGGCAATCGGCGCAGGTCGCCCGAATGCCGAACTGATTCGAGTAATGAACGCTTTGCGTTAATTCCTGGAAGGGGGTGTTCATCTCGTGACAAGAGGTGCAGAAGGCCGTGGATTCGGCGAATTTCAATCCGGCGACGAAGCCGCCCGTCATGACGATGCCGACGAAGAAGGCAACCAAGCCCCCGGCCGGTATGCCGAGCAGGAACCAGCGCTGCGGGCGCCGCCACAGCCAGGCACCCACATCTCCGCGCTCCGGCGGCGGGGAATTCACTTCGAACCTGTCGATGAGGCCATAACAATCCTTCGTATGAACTCGGCAAGCCGAATTTCAGCGCGAAAAAAATATTACTCGTTCATCCGCCAGTTTCTCTGTGCGGTTCCGTACAGAAATCACCCGGGCAGTGGGCTAGCTTACAATCAAGCGCCACTCAAGAGACCGCCGGAGAAGGCTATGGACTGCATGAATGGGACTCGCGGGTCGTATCGCTCAGCGATGTCCACGAGCGCGGTGGGCGGGGCGCTGCTCAGCCTGCTGCTCGCGGCCTGCAGCGGCAGCACCGGCCCTGCCGGGCCCGCAGGGCCGGCGGGTACAACCGGACCCGTGGGTCCCACCGGACCCGGGGCAGGCATCACGGCGCTCGATGTCGCCACGGCCACCTCCATCACAGGCACGGTCACCAGCGTCGCAATCAGCGGCCCGCCGGTCGTGAAGTTCAGGCTTGCCGACCAAAATGGCGTGCCTCTGAAGGGACTCCCGGCCGCCGACCTCGGCTGGGTCATCGCGCAGCTCGTACCGGGCCAGAACGGCACGTCGAGCCAGTGGAATTCGTACATCTACGAAACGGTGACCCCAGCCGGCTGCCCGAGCGGCGTAGCGGCCTGCGATACCGCGCCCAAAGTGCAGGCCACCGTGGAGAACGCCGCGACCGGCACCTTGGTCGACAACGGCGACGGCACGTACCAGTACACCTTCCATAAGGACATCACGAAGGATCCCAGCGTCGTCTACAGCGCGACTCTGACCCATCGCGTGGGCTTCGAAATCCGCGGCCTCGTCGCGCAGGCGAACAACGCCGACTACACCTTCCAGCCCTCGACCGGTGCGACCACCGGCATCTTCATGCGCGAGATCGTCGAGACCTCCACGTGCGACAACTGCCATACGTTCCTGAACGCGCACGGCGGCGCCCGTGTCGAGGTGCAGTACTGCGTGATGTGCCACAGTCCGGGCACCACCGACCCCTACAGCGGCAGCACGCTCGACATGAAGGTGATGATTCACAAGATCCATACCGGCAACACGCTGCCCACCATCCAGACGGCGAGCGGCCCGAACACCGCGCCGACGCTCGGCATCGGCTATTGGATCGTCGGCTACATGGAGTCGCTGAACAACTTCAACACCGTGCTCTATCCCGCAGGACACGCGCAACTGCACGACCTGCCATGCCCAGAACATCCCCGCCGCGACGCAGGCGGCCAATTACTACACCGTGCCGACGGCGGAGGCCTGCGGCGCCTGCCACGACAACGTGAACTTCGCCACCGGCGCAAACCACAGCAGCAACATCGTCGCGAACGACTCGCAGTGCACCACCTGTCACGGCCCAACCTCCAATATCAACAATGGCACGCTGCAGGTCATCGCCGCGCATACCATTCCCGAGGATGTCCTGGCGGCCAAGTTCAAGTACGTCATCAACAGCGTCAGCTTCAAGACCAGCGGCGGCAGCGTCTATCCGGTGGTGAATTTCTCGGTCGCCGGTCCGATCAATGGCAATACCGCCGATATCGGCAAGTATCGACATTCTCACCGACTCATCGTTTGTCGGCACCGATCCGGGCACGGGCAAGCCGGTATGCGCCGGCGGCGGCGCTGCGCGCCTCGCCATCGACATCGCTTGGGACACGAGCGACTACACCAATTGGGGCAGTGCGGCGACGCCTGCGCCCTCCACCTGGGGGCAGCCGATTTCCTTGAACCCGCTGATCGCGACCGGCTGCGCCGGCGGGGGGGTTCCCGCCAGCGCACTGACCGGACCGGATGCAGCCGGTGCGTTCACACTGACTTCGCCCACCCCGCTGCCGGCGCGCCGGCCGCCAACTGCCCGCCGGCGGGCGGCACGGCGTGCGCGGCCATTGCCAACGTCGGCGTCGTCATCGAAGGACATCCCGGCGTCGTCACCACCGGCCCCGGAGCGACCGAGATCCCGGTCACGAGTGTGGTCGGCTACGGCAACGTGGCCGGCGGCGCACCGGTCGCGCGGCGCACGTCGTCGACATCGCCAAGTGCGATGTCTGCCACAACCTGCTCGCAGATGCACGGCAACAACCGCAATGACAACCCCCAGGCATGCGCCGCCTGCCATAATCCGGCGTCGACCGATGTAAGCGAGCGACAAACTCTCACCGCCACGACGCCGGGCATCGATGGCCTGTGGGAGCAGTCGATCGACTTCAAGTACATGATCCACTCGATCCATGACGGCAGCGATCGCGGCGCGGCGGGCTTGCCGTACGTCGTCTACGGCTTCGTGGGCTCGATCAACAACTTCACCGACGTCGTGTATCCGGGCCAGATCAATCGCTGCGATGCCTGCCATGACCGGCACCAGCTATTACCCGGTGGACGACACGGCAGTGCAGGCGACGACTTTCACGACGGGCCTGACCGACCCAAATGCCGAACCCCACCACCCCGGGCAATCCCATTGCCACGTCCGCCAACATGTCGGTCTGTTCGGCCTGCCATTCGACCTATGACTGGACCAACACGACAGCGCACATCCTGCAGAACGGCGGCTCGACCACGCTCACGAAGGATGCGGAGGGGCGGACGATTACCCGGCGGTCCGGCGAACCTGGAGACCTGCAGCGTGTGCCACGGTCCGGGCGGAATCGCCGATCTGCGGGTCGCGCACCAGATTCCCGCCACCACCGCGGGCAATTGAGTGAGGCAGGCTCGGCGCAGCTTCGCGATCGTTGCGTTGGCCGCGGCGGTGATGGGAATCGTGCCGGCGTTCGCCGCCGATGAGGCGGCGGCGCCGGCGGCACCGACGGCACCGGCGATCGCAGCGCCGGCAAGCGTGGCCTCGGCGTACAGCCGGAAGGGGGCCGATACCTGCCTCGCGTGCCACGACGATGCCGGCGTCACCGGCATTTTCCATACCAAGCATGCGCGTCCGAACGATCCGCGCGGCCCTTTCGGCCACGGCGGCCTGCAGTGCGAGGCCTGCCACGGGCCGGGCGGCGCACACGTGCAGGCGGGAGGCGGCCCGCTGGCGGGCATGGTGGACTTCGGACCCAAGGCGCAGCGCGCCCGCGGCCAAGCAGAATGCGCAATGCTTGAGCTGCCATCAATCGAATGCGGCGCATGACTGGGCCGCGAGCCCTCATGCCGCGGCCGATGTGGCCTGCGCGAGCTGCCATGAGCTGCACTCGGCGAAAGAATCCGCTGCAAAACGCCTCGACCCAGATCGAGGTCTGCGTCACCTGCCACCAAGCGCAGGGCTCGGATCTATCCAAGCCCTCGCATCATCCGCTGCGCGAAGGCACGATGGCCTGCACCTCGTGCCATTCGCCGCACGGCTCGACGGCGCCCGCGCAGCTCGTGAAGAACACGATCAACGAAACCTGCACGACCTGCCACGCCGAATACCGCGGGCCGTTCCTGTGGGAACATCAGCCGGTCACGGAGGACTGCAGCAACTGTCACGATGCGCACGGCTCGGTGCAGCCGGCGCTGCTGAAGATGCGGCCGCCATTCCTGTGCCAGACGTGCCACGAGGGTGCGGGCCACCCGTCGATCGTCAATACGCCGCAGGGATTGGCGGGAGGCGCAAGCCCGAGCGTATATCTGCTCGCCGGCGGCTGCACCAATTGTCACTCGCAGATACACGGCTCGAACTCCCCGTCGGGTCGCGCCTTCATGCGGTAGGCGCTCATCATGAAACCCATCTTTCGCTCCTATCGCGCATGGCTGGTGCTCGGAGTCCCGGCCGCCTTCGCCGCCGACCATGCGCCGCGGCCGACGCCGCCAGCCCCGGACACCAGCGAGTGGAAGTGCACGCAATGCCCCTTTGCGCAGGGCTACGCGGCCGACGCGCAAGCCGGTGTGCTCGGCGCGCAGCGGCGCGAACGACGCTTTCGGGCGCTATACGGGCATCGATCATGGCGGTGCGTACGCGGATGCAGCGGCGTCCGGGCGAATTCAGGAATGACGCCGGCTCCTACGCGGACTACGACCTCGAGCGCCTGGGGCTCGCCTCGCGGGACGGCTACGTCGAGGGCGGCCGCGAGGGGCGCTTCGATGTGCAGGTGAGCTACCAAGGCCAGCCCAATCTGCTGTACGACACGGGCTCGACTCCGTTCAAAGCCAACGGCTCGAACGTGCTGCTGCCCGCGGACTGGGTGCCGGCGGGCAGCACCGGCGCCATGAGCTCGCTGAGCTCGAGTCTCACACCCATCAACATCGAATCGGAGCGCCGCACCGTCGCGCTGCTGGCGCGCTATTTCGCATCGCCCAGCTGGACGATCTTCGGCGAGTTTCGCCGCCAGGAGCATGACGGCACGGGTATCACCAGCGCGAGCTTCTTGACCGAGGCCCTGCAGCTGCCGCAGCCGTTCGACTATGTGACCGATTCCCTGGAGGCCGGCGCCGCCTGGGCCGGCCGCGTCGCGAGCTTGCGGGTAAGCTACCTGGGCTCGTGGTTCGACGATGATTACAACTCGATACTGTTCGCCAACCCCTACCTGCCGATCGTGCCCGGCTCGACGCAGGGGCAGCTCGGGGTGCCGCCGGGCAACAATCTGCAGCAGTTTTCCGCGACCGGCAATCTGCAGCTGCCCTCGCCCACGGTGCTCACCTATGCCGTGTCGCTCGGAACGCTCAAGCAAAATGCCGCCTTTTTGCCGGTGAGTTCGCTCCCGGGGGCCGGCGTTCCCGCGCCGGGATCGCTCGATGGCGATGTCCATCTGTCGCACTACGCGTTGGGACTCGCCTCACACCCCGTGCCGAAGCTCAGCGTCCGCGGCAATGCCGCCTACGACGGCCATGACGACAAGACCTCCCCGCTCACCATTGCGTACGTGGTCACCGACACCTTTCCGGGCGGCAGCGCGGTGACGCCCCGCTACAGCGAGGATCGCGTGCGCCTGGACGGCGGCGCGGATTATGCGCTGGCGCATTGGCTGAAGATCGGGGTCGGCGGCAAAGTAGACAACATCCACTACGGTCCGGGCCAGGTCGTCACCTGGACCCAAAATGACGAAAGCTGGGGCCGCGCTCACGGTCACGCCGATCGAACCCCTGAATTTCACGCTGAAGATCGGCAACGGTCTGCGCAAGGCTTCCGTTTTCGACGCCGCCGCACTGCCGCCCGCGGAGAATCCGCTGATCCGCGCGTATGACTACGCGCCGCGCGACCGGGTGTTCTCCTCGCTCAGCGGCGCCTGGACCGCCACATCGACGCTGACCTGGTCGGTGGAGGGCTTGACCGCCAAGGACGACTATCGAAATTCGCCGCTGGGTCTGCAGGCCGTGCACGAATGGCGCGCATCGACCTCGCTCACCTGGACCCCGCGCGACACCTTGAGCGCCTATATCGAGGGTGGATACCAGCAGTTGTCCAATCTACAGAGCGGATACTCGGGGCTCGACACCGCAAACTGGCTCGCCTCGGACAGCGAACGCTACTGGAACCTGAATGTCGGCGGACGCTGGGTCCCGCAAGAGCGCTGGACGCTCGCGCTCGACTTTCTGATGGCCCCTTCGTACGACAACACCGAAACGACGCCCGCAGGCGCGACGCCGCAGGCGTTTCCGCAAAATTGGACCAAGCTCGATTCCACCCGGTTCGACGTCGCCTATCGATGGAGCTCCGCGACCCAGATACATTTTCGCTATACGCGCGAGACCTACAACTCCAGCGACTGGGCGCTCAACGGCGTGGGACCCTCGACCCTGCCGAACCTGCTCGCGATGGGCATTCAGCCGGACCAGGACAACGTGAATCTATTCGCAATTTCGGTGCGCTACCAATTCGGGCGAGATGGCGCCGCACCGAAATAGCCCCGCACGCGCCGCCGCCGGCCGATTTACAGGCCGTGGCACGCGACGTAGACTCGGCTGCGACTGCTCCTCGCTCAATCCGGCCATGCCACCATGAAGCTCGCCAAGTACACGAAGTTCCGCGAAGAGAAATTCGGCGGGGTGCTGTTCGAGACTCGATCGGAGAAGGTCTATTCGCTGAATCCCACCGCGGCTGCGGTCGTTCGCGAGATCGCTCCGGGGGTCGATGAACGCCAGGTCGTCGAGCGCCTGAAGGCCCGGTTCCGCGATGCGGACAGCGCGCTCGAGCGCGAGGCGCTGACATTCCTGGCGGACCTGCGGCAAAAAGGCTTGCTGGAGGACTGAAGAGGTGACGCCCGCAGCCGCCACCGATCCCGCGGCGGCCCCTGCGCAGCAGCCGGCACCGCCACCCAGCGCACCGCCGCGCACCGGCCGCAGAGACCGCCTCGAGTGATTTGCGCGCCCCGCTGTACGTGGCCTGGCAGGTCACCAACGAGTGCAATCTCGCGTGCCTGCACTGCATCGAAGAGAGCGGACCGGGCAAGGCGTTTCGCGACGAATTGAGCGAGCGCGAGACATTCGCCGTGCTCGAGCAGCTGATGGACAGCGAAGTCCCTTACGTATCGTTCTCCGGCGGCGAGCCCATGGTCCACCCGCGATTCTTCGAGATGGTGCAGTACGTGTGCGAGCGCGATGGCCAGCTCAAGATCGAAACCAATGGCCATTATCTGACGCCCGAGAACTGCGGGCGCCTCGCCCAGCTCGGCGTCAAGGCGGTGCAGGTGAGCATGGACGGCGCATCGCGCGAGACGTTCAACCGCATGCGCGTGCGCGGGGATTTCGATTTGGCGGTGGCGGGCATCCGCCGGCTGCACGAGGCCGGCGTGCCGATCGAAATCAATTACTCCCCGACACGGTTCAACGTGCACGAGATCGCAGCCGCCGTCGATCTCGCGCACGAGCTCGGCGCCTACAGCTTCTACACCGGCCGCACCATGTACACCGGCAATGCAGTGAAAACCTGGCGCCTGCTGTGCCCGTCGGAGGACCAGTATGCCGCCTACTTCGCAACCCTGCACGCGAAAGCCGAGGAGTATCGCGGCCGGATGCGGGTCTATTTCCACGAGATGGGGCTGCTCGAGGAGTTGCGCTACCGGCTGCAGCATCCGGCCGCCCTGCTGATCGTGCTGCCGAACGGACTGGTCAAGCTCATCAATGCGCTGCCGTTCGTGTGCGGCGATTTCCGGCGCGAGTCCTTGAGCGAGATCTGGGCGAATTTTCAGCGCGGCTGGCAGGATCCGCGCGTGAGCCGCTTCGTCGAGGAGCTCGCGGCCGATTCGCACAAGACCGCATCCTTGCATCAATGGGTGTACCTGTGAGCATTGCGGCGCATCAGCCGCTCGGGCAGACGCGCACCATCGGCCGCCGGCTGCTGCTCGTGATCAAGCTGGTTCGCTACCGGTTCTTCCTGTTCGCCGGGCTGCTGCCCTATTTATTGGGCGCCGCCTGGGCCTTCGGCATGGCAGGCGCGTTCGATGCGAGGGCATTCTGGAGCGGTCTCGGCGGTGTCGCATTCGCCGTCATCGGTGTCGAGGCTTTCAACGAGTTCTTCGATTCGCAGATGGGCACGGACCGCGTATTCAACCCCGAGGATCGGCCCCCCATCTCCGACGCCGTGCTGTGGCTCGGGGTTGTGGCATTCGCGGCCGCCCTGGCGGTCGGCGTTTATTTGACCCTGCGCACGGGTTGGCCGGTTCTGGTGTTCGCCGCGATCGGCGGCGCGGCCGCCATCTTCTACGAGGCGCCGCCGATCCGCTGGTGCTACCGCGGCCTGGGTGAAACCGTCATTGCGCTTGCGTATGGCCCGGCGATGGTGCTCGGCTGCCTGTACCTGCAGACGCGCACGCTCTCTGCGGGCGCCCTGTGGGCGTCGCTGGTACCCGGTCTGCTGATCATGGCGCTCGCGGTCGTTAACGCCATTCCTGATTTTCATCAGGATCGCCTGGTCGGCAAGCGCAACCTGGTCGTGCGGCTGGGCCGGCGCCGGGCGGTGTGGCTCTACGTAGCGTTGGCCGGCGCCGCAATGGCGGTGGTGGCGGCGGGGGCGGCGTCAGGCGAATTTCCCAAGTCCTGCTGGGCCGCGCTCCTGGCGCTGCCGCTGCTCGTGGCGAGCGCGCGCCGCGGCATCAGGAGCTATGAGTCGGCTCGCGGTTTCCGGCCGGCGATCGGCAGTATTCTGGCCTGCTACGTGATCGCCGTATCGCTGTTCGCCGCGGGCATCCTGCTCAATGCTTGGCGCTGATCCCACCATGATCGGCATCGACCGGCTCAAGGCCCCGCTGTTCGTTTCGTGGCAGCTCACGCGTGATTGCGATCTGGCCTGCGTGCATTGCTGCACCGAGTCGGCGCCGGGCAAGCGCCTCGCAGGGGAGCTCGAGCGAAGCGAGGCGCTCGAGCTCGCCGAGCAGCTGATCCGCTGCGAGGTGCCCTACGTCATGCTGTGCGGCGGCGAACCGCTGCTCGTGCCGCACTTCTTTGCGATCGCCGAGACGCTCGGCAATGCGGGGGTTCAGCTCAAGATCGAAACCAACGGGCAGCGCTTCGAGCCGGCAGCCGCCGAGCGCTTGGCGCAGCTGCCGGTGCGCTCCATCCAAATCAGTCTCGACGGCGCCACCGAGGATGTGTACGCGCGCCAGCGTCCCGGCGGTACCTTGAGCAAGGCGCATGCGGCCTGCCGCGCGGCCACGAGCGCCGGACTGCCGCTCGAGGTGACGTTCGCTCCGACTCGAATCAATATCCACCAAGCCGGCGCGGTCATCGATCAGGCCTCGGCCCTCGGGGCGTTTCGCTTCAACACCGGAAAACTCATGCGCATCGGCACCGCGGCGCGCCTGTGGGAGAGATTGGAGCCGACGGCGGAGCAGTATTCGCGTTTTCACCGGCTGCTCGATCGCAGGTCCGGTCAGCGCGGCGCTGATGCCATGGAGCTGTGCTACCGGCCCTTCTCGATCGAGGAAGGGCTGCAGGACAGTGTCGCGGATCCGCCCGCCACCCTGCTGGTGTTGCCCAACGGATGGGTGAAGGTTGCGGCGGCGCTGCCGTATATCTGCGGCGATTTGCGCCGCGACAGGCTCGAGCAGGTGTGGGATGCCTACCGCCGGTCATGGCGCGATGCTATGATCCTGAGCGAGGTGAGTCAGGCCATTGCGGCTGAATCACTGCACCCCAGAGCAAACCAATGGCAGTCTGCATTGGCTGCGCATTCGACACGGAGTAAGTGATGGACAACACCACGGCGGCAGCGCAGCAAACTGACCAGACCCGACGACCGGTGCGGCGAGCGAATCGAAGCCAAGGACCGACTGGGAGACGCCGCGGATGGAAGACGTCTCCGAGCAGGTCACGGCGCAACCCTATATCCGCTTCACCTGAAGCCGAGCCGCAGGGGAAGAGGCGTTCCCGATTGCTCGGGACGCGCATCGACGAATACCGCGCGCCGCTCCTGGTCGCGTGGCAACTGACGAATCGCTGCGCAGCGGCCTGCGTGACCTGCTGCGAGGACTCGGGCCCCGATCGCGCCTGGCCGGACGAGCTGTCGCGCACCGAGGCGGGAGAAGTGGCGCAGCGAATCATCGATTCGGGCATCCCCTACGTCGCCTTCGGAGGCGGAGAGCCGCTCGGAGTGTCCCATTGCTGGGAACTCTTCGAGCGCTTCGCGGCTGCGGGCATCGGGCTCAAGCTCGAGACCGACGCCCGCCACATTGACGCCGGGGCCGCTGACCATTTAGCGGCCCTGCCGGTGCAATGCATCCAGATTTCGGTCGACGGCGCCCTCGCCGCCACGCATGAGCGCGTGCGCCCCGGAGCGAGCTTCGCGGCCGCGATCGGCGCGATCGAGCGTCTGGTGGCGCGGGGCCGCGCGCCGCAGCTCGTCTTCGCGCCGACCCGGCTCAACCTGGACGAGATCGTCCAGGCCTTCGACCTGGCGGAGCGGCTCGGCTGCGAAGCGTTCGTCACCGGTCCGCTCATGCGGCTCGGCCGGGCTGCGGCCGGCTGGCACAGCCTCGCCTGCAGCGCCGAGGACTGGGCCCGCAGCGCGCAGGCGCTGCGCGAGCGCGCCAGCCGCTCCCGCATGAATCTGGCGATCTATCCGTGGGACATTCTCGTCGAGATGGAGCGGCGCCTGAAGAATCCGCAGGCGATGCTGCTCATCGTGCCGAACGGCATGGTGAAGCTGATGAACGCGCTGCCGTTCGTCGCCGCGGATCTGCGCCGCGATACCATCCCCGTGGCATGGGAGGCCTATCGGCGGGCTTGGGCGTCGATCGAGGTCGGCGAATTCGTTCTCGCGTGCAGGGCGAACCCCGGCCTGCTGTGCCACGCCAACGAGACTTGGCCGCTGCGTGAGGTCAGGAGCCTGTCTGAGTAATCCCCGTGGCCTTACCTAAGGCAGATTTCGCTTCAGCCGAGGCGGAGCCGACGCGGTTGGGTCAACACCCAATAAGGAGGCGACAACGATGGATGAAGCGAAATCTGCCCGGTCCCTTCGGGTTGGCTGGGGGACGGGCGTCTGCGGCGTTGCGCGTCTTGGCCGTGGTGCCGCCACGGCCTGCGCCGCGCGCCTTGCATCCGCTCCGTCGCTGAAGCGAAGCGGCTCACGCGGATTACTCAGACAGGCTCCTAGCGATGAGCTCTGACGGCGCGGTCGCGTTCGCGCCCGCGGCATTGCTGAGGCCGTCCGCGTATCGCGCATCCCGTCACGCGGCTGGAGCTGCGCGAAACCCACATCTCATGGATCATTCTCACGGGCCCGTTTGCCTACAAGATCAAGAAGAGCGTGCGTCTGGAATTTCTCGACGCATCCACGCTCGCGCTGCGGCGCCACCTGTGCGAAGAGGAATTGCGGCTCAACCGGCGGCTGGCGGCGGACATTTACGTGGACGTCACCGCGATCACTCGCGAAGCAGGCGTCCTGCGGGTGGGCGGCGGCGGCGAGGTGGTCGAATACGCCGTGCGGATGAAGCAATTCGATTCGTCGCAGGAGCTTTCGGCGCTGCTCGATGCGGGACAGGTGCGCCCGGAGGAGATCACGCGGCTCGCGCAACGCCTGGCAAAATATCATGCAGACGCGCCCAGGGCCGGCAGCCCGGAATTCACACACACCCAACAACTGCACGACACCGTGCTCGGCAATCTGGCCATTCTCCTGGCGCACCTCGACGGCGCGGCGCTGCCCGAACTGGGCGCGCTCATCGATTGGACGCATGAACGCCTCCGCGATTCGCTCGCACCGCTGCGCGTGCGCGAACGGAGCGGTTTCGTGCGCGAGTGCCACGGCGATCTGCACGCCGGCAACATCGTTCGCTGGGGCGGCGAGCTCGTTCCCTTCGATTGCCTGGAATTCGACCCCAAGCTGCGCTGGATCGACGTGATGAACGACTGCGCCTTCCTCGTGATGGACTTGTGGGCACATGGTCGCGAGGATCTGGCGTGGGTGTTCCTGAACTCGTACCTGGAGTGCACCGGCGATTACGAGGGCGTTCGGCTGCTGCGCTTCTACGCCGTGTATCGGGCGCTGGTGAGAGCGATGGTCGACAGCCTCAGCGCGCGGCATGACCGGATGCGGATGAGGATCAAGACCGCCGCGATGTTCACGACCCGGCCGCCGCCGGTCCTGCTCATCATGCACGGCCTGTCCGGCTCGGGAAAATCCTGGCTGAGCGAGCGCCTCGCGACGCGGTTGGGCGCGGTTCGCATGCGATCCGATGTGGAGCGAAAGCGCTTCACGGACGCATCGACGTCAGACAGGTACACGCCGCAGTTCGGCCGCCGAACGTACGCACGCCTGATCGAAGGCGCCGAGAGCTGTCTGCAGGGAGGATTGAGCGTCATCGTCGACGCGGCCTTCCTTAAGGCTGCGCAGCGGCGTTTGTTCCGGGACCTCGCGCTGCGGCACGGCGTACGATATGTGATCATTCACTGCGCCGCCGACCCTCCGGTCCTGGAGCAGCGTATCGCGCAGCGCCAGCGGATGCACACGGATCCGTCGGAGGCCGGCATCGAAGTGCTCAAACTGCAGCTGCGAAACATGGAGCCCTTGGACGCCGAGGAACGTCTGCGCGCCATCGTCGTCGACACGAGCCGACCGGACGCGCTCGACGGCGCACATAGCGCAGTCGAGCAGCGCCTGGCATCGATTCGGCCGCTTCAGGCCTAGCGGCCGCGCCAGGCCTGCGGCCGCTAGGCCCCGGAGGCGGCTCTCACAGTCCCCGTTGCGGCCTGGGAAGCTTTGGATTCCTTCGCCGCATCGCGGACCAGCAGCACCGGAACGGTCGCGCTGCGCAAGACGCCTTCGGCATCGCTGCCCATCGCGAATCGCCGCAGCCCGCGCCGGCCGTGCGTCCCCATGACGATGAGATCCGCCGGCCACTCCTTCGCCTGCGCAAGGATCAAATCCGCCGCCGGCCCGCCGATGGATTCGATCAGTACGCTGTCCACCTGGACGCCCTGCTGGCGCACCGCCGACTCCGCCTGCTCGAGGATTTTCTTGCCGCCCTCGCGCAGCGACTCGATCAGGTTGCTGCCGTACAATCCCGCGCCGTAGGAATAATCCAGCACGAACTCGTTGACCACGTGCAGCAGACGCAGCTGACTGCCTTGGGATTTGGCGACTTTGACTGCTTCCTTCAGGCCCACCGACGACGTTTCGCTGCCGTCCACGGGCACCAAGATTTTCGGATACACCTGCGTTTCCTCCATTCCGGGGTCCATTTCCCGCCTTAGGCTGTATTTCTAGCATTCGCCGCACGGGCTGGCTCTGCGGGGTTGCCGCCGCACGCTGCGGCTTTTGCGTACCGAACCTAGGCTGCTTCGGATTGCCCTCATTGTTGGCGGATCCAGTGCCGGCCAAAGTGCGCCCGATGCGCGGGATATTGCACGTCGCCTACAAGCTCCTGGTCAACGATCGCGCGAAATACGCGGCGCTGCTCGTGGGCATTACATTCGCCGTATTCCTGATGATCGAGATGACCTCGCTGTTCGCAGGGATTCTGCTGCGGGCCTCGGCAACCGTCATCAATGTCGGCGCCTCCATCTGGGTGATGGATCCGGCGATCCAGACGGTCGCGAACAGCATTCCTCTGCCGGACTACGTTCTGGACGAAGTGCGCAGCATCCCGGGAGTCAAGTATGCGGTGCCGCTGTATTCCGGCAGCGCGCTGTTGAAGCTGCGCGACGGGACCTACCAGGCCGCGAACGTCATCGGCCTGGACGACTCCAGCCTGTTCGGCAGGCCCATGCTTCTGACCGGTTCGATCGAGGACATCTACGGCGAGAACGCCTTCATCGCCATCAAGGATTCGGAGTTCTACAAGCTCGGGAATCCGCAAATCGGCACCGAATTCGAGCTCAACGACCACCGCGGCGTTCTGGTCGGCATTGCGCACGTCGTATCGAGCGGGCTGTTCGGGGTGCCGACGCTGTACACGACCTACAATCGCGCGCGGCAATATCTGCCGAATCCCCGCTTCACCATCTCCTACCTTCTGGTCGAGCCGAAGTCCCTGGCCGACGTGGCGTCGATCAAGCAGCAGGTGCAAAAGGCCGGATACCTCGCCCTCACGAAGGAGGAGTTCGTTAAAAAGATCTCCGATTTTTACATGTACCACACGGGCATCGGCACGAACATGCTGATCATGACGGTGATCAGCTTCATCATCGGCTTGTCCATCTCGGGGCAGACCTTCTACACCTTCGTGATCGAGAACATCGAGAAATTCGGCGCTTTGAAGGCGATCGGCGCCAAAGGCCGCGAGCTCATCTACATGATCCTGTTTCAGGCCTCATTCGTCGCGCTGACCGGGTACGGCATCGGCGTCGGTCTGTGCACGCTGATCATCTGGCTCGCGCGGCTCAATCTGCCGGACTATGCGGCCATCATCACCTACGGCAATCTCCTCACGGCGTTCTTCATGGTGGTCGTCATCGCCGCCATGTCCAGCTACTTCGGCGTGCGCAAAGTGCTGAAGATCGAGCCGTTCGACATCTTCCGAGGCTAGCCCCGTGCCGAATATCGCAATAGAGGCAGCGGGCCTCAACAAATGGTTCGGCGAGGGCGAAGCGAAGACCCACGCCGTGCAGGATGTGAGCTTTGAGGCCCGTCTCGGCGAGATGCTGTACGTCGTCGGGCCTTCCGGAAGCGGCAAGACCACCATGCTCAGCATGATCTCAGGCATCCTGCGGCCCAACAGCGGCACCGTGAAGATCGAGGGCACCGAGATCTGGGGCTTGAGCAACGACGCGCTCGCCGATTTCCGGCTGCACAAGATCGGATTCGTGTTTCAGGACTATCACCTCTTTCCGCGCCTGACCACCGCCGAGAACGTGGCAATCCCGCTGATTCTGCAGAGGCGCGATTGGGACGGCGCGCTCAAAGAGGCGGCCGCGGATCTCGAGATCGTCGGTCTGAAGGACCGGGCGCAATTGCCGCCGGTGAAGCTGAGCGGCGGCGAGCAGCAGCGCGTGGCCATCGCGAGGGCCATCGTCAGCCGCCCCGACATTCTGATTTTGGATGAGCCCACCGCCTCGCTCGACGGCGAGACGGGCCGAAACATCGTCAAATTCGTGCGCGAGCACATTCTCTCGGATCAGCGCTGCATCGTCATCGTGACCCATGACAGCCGCATCTACGAATTTGCGGACCGCATCGTGAAGATGGAGGACGGCAAGATGGCGGACGTCGAAAAGGGAACATTGGATGCGCAGTAGGATCATCTTCATCGTCTCAGGCCTGGGCCTGGTGCTCGCCCTCATCAGTGCGTATCTCTCCGGCGAGGAGCCCAAGCCGCTGCCGCCGGCGTTCAATCCGGCGGCCAACCCCTACGCCAAAGGGATCTACGCAAATGGCATCATCGAAAGCTCCCAGCCGCACGGCGAGAACATCAACATCTATCCGGAAGTCTCCGGGCCGATCACCGAAGTGCTGGTCAGCGAAGGCGCCGTCGTCCGCAAGGGCGAGCCACTGCTCAAGATCGACGAGTCGGTGCAGCGCGCGACCGCGGAGCAGCTGCAGTCGCAGGCCGAAGCGGCGCGGGCTCTGCTGACGGAACTCAAGGCGGAGCCGCGGCGCGAGAATCTCGAGATCGCGGCGGCGCAACTGGACAGCGCGAAGGCGACGCTCAAAAGCGCGCAGGATCAGCTGGAGAAGCAGGAGCGCGCGTGGAGCATCGAGCCGAAAGCGGTCAGCCGCGACGTGCTGGACAACGCGAGAAACGCGGAAAAGATCGCCGCCGCCAATCTCGAGGTCGCCGAGAAGCAATACGCGCTCACCAAGGCCGGCGCCTGGATCTACGACGTTCAAAACCAGGAGAAGCAGTACGTCGCGCTGTCGAAGGCGTATGCGTCCGCCGCCGCGCTGCTCGCCAAGTACACCATCCGCGCACCCTCCGACGGCATCGTGCGCTCGATTCAGTCGACGGTCGGCAGCTACGTGTCCTCGCAAGGCGCCTACAACAGCTATACCCAGGGGATGGATCCGCTGGTGGTGATGGGCGCGCCGGTGGATCATCTTCAGGTGCGCGTATTCATCGATGAAATACTGATTGGCCGCATGGCCGACCCGTCCAAGCTCAGCGCCGAGATGTTCATCCGCGGCAGCGACAAGCACGTGCCGTTGACGTTCGTACGCGTGCAGCCCTATGTGTCGCCGAAGATCGAGCTGTCGGACCAAAGACAGGAGCTGGTCGACGTGCGAGTGCTGCCCGTCATTTTCCGATTCGCGAACTCGAAGGGTCTCGACGTCTATCCGGGGGAACTGGTCGATGTCTATGTCAGCGCGAAGTAGACGCATCATCGCGCTGCTGTGCACGCTGCTCTGGGTGGTGCCCGGCTGCGCGGTGGGACCGAATTTCCAGCGTCCGCCGGCGCCGGCAGTGACGCATTATGCCAATGGGGCGGATCCTGCCGAAACGGCCTCCGCGCAGGGTACGGCGCAGCAGTTCACTCCCGGCGCGGCGGTGGCCGCGAACTGGTGGCGTCTGCTCCAATCGGCGCAGCTCGATGCAGTGGTCGAGGAGGCGATCGCCAACAATCCGGGCCTGCATGCCGCCCAGGCGAGCCTGCGCGCAAGCCAGAACAATCTGCGCAGCGGCTACGGCATCTTCTACCCGTCCATCAACGCCGAGGCCGCCGCGACGCGCGAGCGATTTTCCTCGGCGAGCTTCGGCGAGAATCTGCCTTCGTCCGTCTTTAATCTGTTCACGCTGTCGGCGACCGTCAGTTACGCCCTCGACGTGTTCGGCGGCCAGCGGCGCCTGGTCGAGGAGCTGCGCGCCGAGGCCGACGTCGCCCATGCCAACGAACAGGCCGCCTATCTCGCGCTGACCGCGAATGTCGTCAATACCGTGGTCGCGGCGGCCGCTTACCGCGCCGAGATCGAGGCGACGGAGCGGCTTATTGCGCTTCAAAAGGAGCAGGTCGCGATCGCCAATGTCCAGGCGCAGGCCGGGACGGCGCCCTATGTGAATGTGCTCAGCTTGGAGAGCCAGCTCGCAACCTACGAAGCCACCATTCCGCAGCTTCAGCAGCGGCTCGTACAGAGCGATGATCTGCTGGCGGCGCTCGCCGGACATGCCCCCGCCGAGTGGAGCGCGCCTGCGGTGCGCTTGGAGGATCTCGCACTTCCCGGCAAACTGCCCGTCAGCCTGCCCTCCGACCTGGTGCGCCAGCGTCCCGACATCCTGGCGGCCGAAGCCACCGCGCATGCGGCCAGCGCCAACATCGGCGTGGCGACGGCCGCCATGTTCCCGAGCGTCACACTGAACGGCGCCGCCGGAGCCGTCACCAATTCGACCAACCGCCTGTTCCCCGCCAACGGCAAGGAGTGGAGCGCGGGTGCCAATGTCACCGCGCCGCTGTTCGAAGGGGGAAGCCTGTGGTTCAAGCGCAAGGCGGCGATCGAGGACTACCGGCAGTCCATGGATCTTTACCGGCAGACGGTGCTCGCGGCATTCGAGCAGGTCGCCGACGTGCTGCGCGGGCTGGATCACGATGCTGCAATCCTCGTGGCGGACGATAAGGCACTCTCTTCCGCGGCCGAGGCGCTGCATCTGGTTCAAGTGAATTACGACTCGGGCATCGCCACGTATCTGGATCTGCTGATCGCGGACATCCAATATCGGCAGGCGAAGATCGCCGATCTGCAGGCAATCGCGGTGCGGTATCAGGACACCGTCGCGTTGTTCGCCGCACTCGGCGGCGGCTGGTGGAGCACGCCGCGTGCGGCCGCCGGCGCCGCCGCACCCAAAGTCAATTGATGCGGTGATCCGAACGGGGATTCGGAAACTACGGATATGGAGCTGCCGGCCGCCCGATTAAGCTTTTGAAGCTTCGGTCGAACATCAAACGATAAGGACCTCACCATGAGACTAGGATTACTCGCCGCACTCGCTTTGTCGACGCTGGGCGCAGTTGCCGCCTTCAGTCCCGCACGCGCCGATGACGGACCGTGGGAAGTGCGCCTGCGGGGCGTGTATTTGGATCCGGAAAACCAGTCGAATGCCATACCGGGGCTCCTCCCTGAGAATGCCGTTTACATCAACGACAAGTGGCTGCCGGATCTGGATTTCGAATACTTCTTTGCGTTTCAGCCCCATCTGTCGGCGGAGCTGGTGCTCACCTATCCGCAGACTCAAGACGTATACGTTGAGGGCACGAAGATCGGTACCTTCAAGCACTTGCCGCCCGTCTTTACCTTTAAATACGACTTTCTGCCGGGCCAGAATTTTCAGCCGTATGTGGGCGTGGGCGTCAATCTCACGATCATTTCGGACGTGAATCTGGCGGTTCCTGGAGTCGCCACACTGAAGCTCAACTCCACCAGCGTCGGCCCTGCGTTTCAGGCGGGGTTCGATTACAAGGTCAAGGGCAGCTGGTACCTGAATGCCGACGTCAAGTGGGTGGTGATCAGTTCCGGTTTGTATGAGGCCGGCGGGCCCAAGATCTCGGAGCTTAGACTCAATCCCTTGCTGGTCGGCGTTGGAGTCGGCTACCGGTTTTAAGGCGCGCGCTCACGCGGC
This sequence comes from uncultured Gammaproteobacteria bacterium, assembly GCA_963837045.1. Classification (GTDB taxonomy): domain Bacteria; phylum Pseudomonadota; class Gammaproteobacteria; order Steroidobacterales; family Steroidobacteraceae; genus Bog-1198. Next base: position 245,303 of record CAWIMA010000006.1, on the reverse strand, counting down.
TAGCAGCGCCCGCAGCATCGCCAGCAGCTCCTCCGCCTTGATGGGCTTGCTGGTGATGCGCAGGTGCGGATCGCGGGGCAGCTGCTTGATCGCAGAAGAGGTGTCGCCGGTGGTGAGAACGGCGCGCAGCGACACTCCCAGGATTTCGCGCAGCGTGGCGATGACTTGAGTGCCGGTTTCGCCGTCGCTCAAGTGATAGTCGCTGATCAGCAGATCGACGCACCGGCCCTGTTGGACGTGCCGCACGGCCTCCGGCAGCGATGCGACCGCCGTGACCTGGTAGTCCTCCAGCTCCAGCAGCCTCACCATCGCGCACCGCACAGCCTCATTATCCTCCACCACCAGCACGCGCGCCGCGCCGAACGGCTGCGAATCCATGTCGAGCGAATACATCGACGCGCCCGGCGCCGCCCCCTCGTGGCCGCTGCTCGCCGGCAGCAGCAGCGAGAACGCCGAGCCGCGGCCCACCTCGGAGCGCACATCGAGCTTGAGCGTGAGCAGCTTGACCAGCCGCTGCACGATGGCGAGTCCCAGACCGTAACCGTCGCGCGAGGTGTTGGGCGAAACGCCGACCTGGAAGAACTCATCGTAGATATAGGGCAGCTGATCCGCCGGAATGCCGACACCCGTATCGAGCACCTCGATGCGAACTAGCGCCGCCTCGTGCAGGCAGCGCAGGCGCACCCACCCCTCCCGGGTATACTTGAGGGCATTGGAGACCAGATTCCTCAGGATCTGTTCGACCAGCGAGGGGTCGCTGTAGACCGCATCGTTGCACGACTCGATTTCGAGCCGAAGCCCCTTGGCGGCCGCAATGCTCGAAAATTCCAGGCGCAGCTCTTCGAAAATCGCGGCCACGGTAAAATCTGTCGGCTCGGGCTTGATCGCCCCCGACTCGAGCTTGCTGATGTCGAGCAAGGCATTGAGCAGTCTGGACATGGCGTCGATGGCCTGGGCCTGCTGCGACAGAGCCTCGACGGCGGCGGGATCGGTCACATTCCGGCGCAGGGCTCCCGTCAGCAGTGCCAGGGTTTGCAGCGGCTGACGCAGATCGTGGCTGGCGGTGGCGAGAAATCGGCTCTTGCCCTGGTTCGCCCGATCGGCGCTTTCGCGCGCGCGGTCGGCTATCTCCCGCGCAGCCTCTGCGGCCTCGCGTGCCACGATGAGCTCGGCCTCGACCTGCTTGCGGTCGGTCGCGTCGCGAATGGCGGCGGCGATGAGGGTTCGGCCCGCGTTCTCGATCGGGCTCAAACTGATTTCCACGGGAAACTCCGTGCCATTGCGCCGCCGGCCGAACAGATCGAGGTCCGCGCCCATGGGGCGCACGCGCACGTTGCCGGCGTAACGCTCGCGGTGCGCGATGTGCCGGCCGCGAAAGCGCTCCGGCATCAGCATTTCGACGCTCTGGCCGATGATCTCGTCGGGCGGGTATCCGAATAATGCCGAGACTTGCCGATTGGTGAACAGGATGACACCGGCGACGTCAATGATGATCATGGCGTCGGGGGCGGCGTCGAGCGCGCTGCGGGCGAGATCCGGCGGGGCTGTACGCATAGGACTCCTCCCCCCATGAGAGGGCAATACCGGCGGCGCCCCCAGTATACCTCCGGCGCCAATTCTCCGTATCATTCCGGCATGCAAGAGCCCGGCAACGCGAACTGGCGGCTGCTCAAGAGCATTGCGCGGCGGGCGATGCGGGAGCGCGGCTTGCTGCCGGATTTCTCCGCCGCGGCCGTGACACAGGCGCGCTCCATCGCCGCACCGGCCACGGCCGAGGGGCCCGGGATCCGCGATCTGCGCACTCTGCCGTGGGCATCGATCGACAACGACGATTCTCGCGACCTCGATCAGCTGTCGGTGGCGCAGCCGCTCGGAAACGGGGCCGTGAAGATTCTGGTGGCGATTGCGGACGTCGACGCCATCGTCCGCCGGGGTTCCCCGATCGATGATCATGCCCGCAGCAACACCACCTCTGTCTACACGGTTCCCCAGATCTTCCCGATGCTGCCCGAGAAGCTCTCGACCGACCTCACCTCGCTCGCCGAGGGTCAGGATCGCCTTGCCCTCATCGTCGACATGACGGTGGATCCGCACGGCGCCGTCGGCAAGTCCGACATCTATCGCGCGCTGGTTCGCAATCAGGCGAAGCTCGCCTACCACGGGGTGGGTGCCTGGCTGGCCGGCGAGGGACGCGCGCCGGCTCGACTGGCCGCGGTTGCGGGACTCGATCAGCAGCTGCGCATTCAGGACCAGACCGCGCAGGCGCTGCGGGCCGTACGGCACGCCCACGGCGCATTGACCCTGGAGACCATCGAGGCGCTGCCGGTGTTCGACGGAGAGATCTTGAGCGACCTGCGGCCGGACCCGAAGAACCGGGCCCACGAGCTCATCGAGGATTTCATGATTGCCGCCAACGGCGTGACGGCGCGCTATCTGGCGAGCCGGGGCGCACCGTCGCTGCGCCGGGTGCTGCGGACGCCGAACAAGTGGAGCCGGATCGTTGCGCTGGCGGCGCAGCTTGGCGAAACCCTTCCCGCAGAACCCTCGGCATTGGCGCTCAACTCGTTCCTCGGCAGGCGCCGGCTCGCCGATCCGACGCGCTTTGCCGACCTGTCGCTCTGCGTCATCAAGCTGCTGGGGCGGGGCGAATACCGGCTCGATATGCCCGGGCAGCAGATCGAAGGGCATTTCGGTCTCGCAGTGAACGACTACGCGCACTCCACCGCCCCCAATCGGCGCTTCCCCGACCTGCTAACCCAGCGCCTGCTCAAATCGGCGCTGATGGGATATCCAGCCGAATATTCGCCGGATGCATTGCGCGCGCTGGCGGCGCACTGCACGGTGCAGGAAGACAACGCCGCCAAAGTGGAGCGGCAAGTGGGCAAGTCAGCGGCGGCGCTATTGTTGGCACCCCGCATAGGTCAACGGTTCGACGGGATCGTGACCGGCGCCGCGCCCAAGGGAACCTGGGTGCGCATCTGCGCGCCCACCGTCGAAGGCAAGGTCGTCAAGGGATTTGAAGGCCTCGATGTGGGGGATCGTGTGCGCGTCAAGCTCGTGCATACGGACGTGGCGCGCGGCTTCATCGATTTCGAACACCAGCGGTGACACCCATGCAATCGCACGACCCACACACACCCTCGCTCGCCTACGAGAACGAAAACTTTCTCGACAGCGAGGACGGCCGGCCGGTACGCATTCTGACCGAGTACTTGGAGCCGCTGCAGCGCTTTCGCACAGAGAACATTCACGACACGATCGTGTTCTTCGGGTCGGCGCGGCTGTCGGCCGACGGCCCGCTCGGGCGCTACTACCAGGAGGCGCGCGAACTGGCCCGCCTGCTCACCTTGTGGTCGAAGGGCCTGACGTCCCACACTCACCGCTACGTGATCTGCTCCGGCGGCGGCGGCGGGATCATGGAGGCGGCCAACCGCGGCGCCGCCGAGGCGGGCGGCAGAACGATCGGACTCAACATCAGTCTGCCGCACGAACAGCGCCCCAATGCCTATGTCACCCGCGGGCTGTCGTTCGAGTTCCGATATTTCTTCATGCGCAAGCTCTGGTTTGCCCATCTGGCGCGCGCCCTGGTGGTGTTTCCCGGCGGCTTCGGTACTTTGGACGAACTCACCGAAATCCTGACGCTGGCGCAGACCCGCAAACTGGACCGCCCGATTCCGGTGATGCTTTACGGCAGCAGCTACTGGCGCGAGATCATCAATTTCGAGGCGCTGGTACGCCACGGCATGATCGACCCCAAAGACCTCGAACTCTTCAAATTTGCGGACAGTCCGCCGGCGGCGTGCGCGCTGCTGCAGAATATGTTGCAAGCGGAGCCCGAGCGGGCGGGCCCCAATTTCGCGCGCTCGAGAACGCGGCAGTCGGACGGCCGCTGAGCGGCAGGACCGAATTCGGATAGGGACTTGTACGCATTTCGCGGCCTGCGCGCACCGTGCACTCTGCCAATATCATCGAGTCAATGCATGGAGATGCACATGAATGTTGCCGTCGGCGCCGCGCGAATTGGTCAGTGGTACACGCATCTGGACAAGGGCGAGCCGTTTCTGGTCACCGGCTACGACGAGAAGTCCGGGACGATCGAAACGCAGGAGCTCACGGGAGATCTCGATGAGATAGACGAGGAGACGTGGGACCTCCTGCCGCTCAAGCTCGCCGAACCGCCCGAGGATTGGAGCGAGGCGATGATCGATACCGATGAAACCGAATCCGCGGATTCCACGGCGCCGATCGAGCGGTTTCTCGATACTTGATGACGACCCGGCGCGAAGCCACCACCGCCATTCTCGCCGGCACGGCGCTCGCCGCTGCTCCCGCCGTGGCCGCGCAATCGCCGAAGGCCGTTCCCCTGCCGCCGCCGCAAATCACCGGCGGCAAGCCGCTGATGGAGGCGCTCAAAGCGAGGCACTCCACGCGCGAATATTCGGACCGCGCGCTTCCCCAACAGGCTCTGTCCGATCTGCTGTGGGCGGCTTTTGGCGTCAATCGTCCGAGCGGCGACCGGACTGCGCCCTATTGGCGCCATATCATGGTCATGGACATCTACCTGACGATGGCCGACGGCGTCTGGCTTTACGAGCCCGCAACCCATTCCCTGTCGCCCCACCTGCCGGACGATGTCCGCGCGCAAACCGGCCTGCAGGACTTCGTCGCTGCGGCGCCGCTCAATCTCGTGTACGTCGCGCACGGTGAGCGCATGACGGACGTCGCGGCGCAAGACCGCCGCCTCTATGCCTCGGTGGATGCCGCGTTCATCGGGCAGAACGTCTATCTGTTTTGCGCCTCCGAGGGCCTTGGCTCGGTGTTTCGCGGAGCGGTCGACTACCCAAAGCTCGCGCGAGCGCTGAAGCTCGCGGACCAGCAATTCGTCACGTTTGCGCAAACGGTGGGATATCCGCGCAGCTGACTGTCGGGATCGCCATCGATCACAGCAGCGCCGCCGCAACGATTCCGCCGAGCTTCCTCATGGCTTGACCTCGACATGATAATCGGCCCCGATCCAACGATCGCCGGGCGTGTAGCGATAGGTGAAATCCACTTTCTGCCCGGCCGCCAGGCGCGAGAGATCAATGTGCAGCACGTGCAGGCCGAGGCTGTTCGCAGTGGTCGGGCGCTCCGCGATATCTTGCCAACCGTTGCAGCCCCAGCGCACGATCGCGGGCGCGCGCAGCGCGATGACGAGTGCGGCGCCTGCCGCAACCTCGGTGATCGATGCGCGCTCGCTCCAAATCGCCCGCGCCGCCTTGGGGCGTTCGCCGTGATAGCGCTGCCACACTGCGGCCGGCCGGTCGAACGCGCACCCCAAAGCCCGCGATGCGACGAGCTTCAAGTACTCGGCATGCGTCCAGGCAAGCGGCATCGCCGCTCCGGTCGGCCGCCCTATGCTGAGGCCGAGCTGCGCGATGGGCGGCGCATCCCACACCTGCTCGGGCAGCATGCCGCCCCCTGAGGCCATGAGCGCCATGGTTTCGAGAAGCGGTAGCGGGTCATTGCCGAGGGCGAGCTCATAGTGCGCTCGCTCGCCGGTGAGCAGCGGCCAGGCCCGCCCGCGGCCGCTGCCGTCATACGCACTGCCATCGTCGTGCTCGCCGTAACCGTCGTCAAAGTAGCGGCGCCAGCAAGGTCCGTAGGGAGTGTCGACCTTGAGCAGCGCATCGGCGAGCCGCACGCTGCCGACGATCAGCGGATCGTCGGGGCGGCGTAGACCGAAGCGCACGAGCTGCAGAAAATCGACGCCGACGGCGCGCAGACCCGGATCCAGCACCTGATTCTTGATCGACAGGATGCGGCAGAACGCGCGGCGATCGCCGATGGCCTGCGGCGGAGCCACGCGCACGTAGTAGCCCGGAATGCCGTACTTCTGCGCGAGCGGCGTATCGCGCACTGCGGTCCAATCCTCGAGCCGCGAATTCCAGTAGTCCGCGATATCCAGCGCCAGCTCGCGCGCATCGGTCGGCAGGAACTGCGCGCCCCCGACGAGTGCGGCAATGCAGGCGGTGAGGGTGAAGGTATTGAGGCCCGCACTCTCCTCCCAGCGGTCCTGATCGCTCGCGGGTCCGTGGCGCACGATGAACGACAGCGCACGCAGCACCATGTCCTCGATTTCGGTTCCCTCGAGCGCATTGCGCTTGGCGAGTGCGGCCGCCAGCAGCACCGGCAGCGCCGTCTCGTCCAGCTGGATTCCCGTCCAGTAGGGCTTGCCGCCCAGCCATTGATTCTGGTTCCAATGCCCATCCGCGAGCTGGGTGGCGCGCAGATATCGCAAGGTGTTTCCCGCCTCCCGCGTCGCTCCGACGGCAAGCAGGGCGCCGGCGCACTCCACCAGGTCCCGGGGCCATACGAGGTGATAGCCCTCGCGCTCTTCCTTGGTGTTGCCCCACGGAACGCTCAAGCTCGCGACCATTGCGCCGGGATAGGTCTTATCCTGATGCGCCCGCAGCACCATGGTCGAAATACGAAACTGATCCGCGCAAACCGCAGGCAGGGAGTTCAGATATTGCACGGGCACTCGCAATTTCGCGTGCAATCTCTCGTGCCATTCGGTCCAACCCGCGACGTACCGGTCGCGCGTATGCTCGAAGGGCTCGAAAGTGCCGGTCAGAGCCAGCGTCGCGGCGGACTCGGGGCTGCTGCCGAAAGCGAGCGCCAGCAGCGAGCAGCGCGGCAGCTCCGCCAGCAGCGCCACATTGCCGGGACCCGCCGAGGAATATTCCCAGGTCATTGCGCCGTTTCGGGCGAAGTCCTGCCAGCCGTCGCTCGCTCCCACGTAGCCGGCGCTCGCGCGTCCGAACGCCTCAAGCTGCGTGCCGGTGACCGCGGCAAGCGCCAGCGCGAACGGCCCCTGCTGCGCGCTCAGCACCCGGCGCCCGCCGTAATCCGCCACCTCGGCGTAGTTGTGCATGCCTGTGCCGCCCAAATGGGGCGCGAGCAGCACGTACGGCCGCAGCATCTCATCGCCGCTGAGCACCACATCGACGAGCAGCGCATCGCGCTCCACCGCGGGCACGATGCGCAGCACGAGCTCGAAGCGCTCGTGGCGGTGGACCACTCGCACGGCGGGTATACCCGGCGCCATGAGCTCGACCGTGTGCCGCCACAGCCGTTTCACTTCCACCCAGAACCCGCGCCCATCGGCCACCAAAAAACCGAGGTCGCGGATCTGCGGGATGTCGATGCGCGGGTAGTACACTTCGTTGACGATCCCGCCGCCGATCGTGAACCACAGACGCGAAGGCCCCACAGAGCAGCCGACCATTTCCTTGTCGCTGCTGCACCACGTCGGCGGTATTCCCGGGGCGCCGGGAGCCGGTCCGCCGGTCCGCATGGCTTCCGGTGTCATGTTGAGATTATTTCCCAGTTCGGCGCATCGTCCAACCGCATTATCTTCGACCGAGATAAAGACACCATTAAATTGCAGAGGGCGGTGGGCGCGCGGCTGCGATGAAATAAATTCATCATGAATGTTCCAAGACGGCTATTGCCTTCCGCGCGATAGAGAGTACAAGTCCTCGTGTGTCCGCTCACCGGGCGAGGTGATTTCCATGTACACGGTGCCGGCATATTCGACCATCGGCATACCGCTCATTCCCGCGGCGGCGCGGCCCACCGCCGCGGCAACCACGTACGCCACGCTGCTGTTCGCCGACTTGCACGGCTACGACGCCTTGGCCGAGCATTTGCCGCCCGCCAAAGTGCTGCCGTTGCTCGGCGAATACTTCGCCGTTCTGACCGGCGTTATTCTGGAATGGGGCGGCCAGATCATTCAGCTCGCCGAGGCTGAAATGCTGGCCGGCTTCGGCGTCGGGGATCCCCGACACAGTCGGATTGATGAAGCCGTGATGGCGGCGCGCGCGATTCAGCAGCGTTTCGCTCCGATCCGCGCATCCTGGCAGAACAAGCACTCGATCGACGTCGGCGTCGGCATTGGGATACACCGCGGAGAAGTGGCGATCGGGGCCTTCGGACCGCTCGAGCAGGTGGCGCTCACCCTGGTGGGCGATGCCGCCCATCTCGCCGCGCAATTGTCCAGGCGGGCGCGCGCCGGCGAAGTGTTGCTCTCCGCCGCGGTTCACCTGCCGCAAAAATCGGCGATGCCGCTGTTGCATCTGCCGCAGCTCAAGCTGCGCGGGCGCACCGCGCCGTTGGACGTTTGGTGCCTACCGGCGCCCACGCGCCTGCAGATGCGCCATGCCGCGCTGTGCGAGGTGGCTTAGGAGCTAGCGCCTAGCGCTGCCAGAGAACGTACGGGGCCTCCAAAGGCACATGGACCCCCGGACAGCTGGGGACGATGCGTGCCGTATAGTCCCCAGCCGCGCGAGCGGTCGGCACGCTCGCCTCGTAGAGGTTTATCCCGGAATCATCGATGCGGCCCTCGACGCGCACCATTTCCTGGTGAAGCGCCGGCACCCCGCCCGTGGCGTCGGCGTACAATTCAACGCGCACCGCATGCGGCGCCAGCGCACCGAGCATGACCTCCACCGTGAAGTGATGGCGATCGCCGCGTGTGTCGACCAGTGCGCGGCCGAAGCGCAGCGCGGGCCAAGCCTGCTCCAGGGTGCGGCGCCACACGCTGATCTGTGCGCCGAGCGCGCCGTGGTTCTGCGCGCGCTTTCGGTAGAGCGCGGCGGCCGGCAGGTAGGCGCGCTCCACATACTCGCGCACACTGCGATTCGCCGAATAAATCGGCGTCAGGTTCGCCATGCTGTTGCGCACGCGGGCCACCCAGGCGCGCGGAATGTTGCTCTCGTCGCGGGAATAGAACTCGGGAACCACCTGCTCTTCGAGCAGGCCGTAGAGCTGCGCGGCCTCGAGAGCATTGCGCGCCAGATCGTCGGCGTGTTCGCCGCCGTCGTGCAAAGCCCACCCCACGCGGGGCGTGTAGGCTTCGGCCCACCAGCCGTCGAGTTCGGATAAATTGAGTCCGCCGTTGACCAGCACTTTCATGCCGCTGGTGCCGCACGCTTCCCACGGCCGCAGCGGCGTATTGATCCAGACGTCCACTCCCGCGACCAGCCGTTCGGTCATCAGCATGTCGTAGTCGCTCAAGAAAATCGCATGCGGACGCACGTCGTAGCGGCGCACGAAGCCCACCCACTCGCGAATCAGTGCCTGACCCTGCAAGTCCGCGGGGTGAGCCTTGCCGGCGAGAATGAGCTGCACCGGCCGCTGTGCATTGGTGAGCAGGCGCGCCAGACGCTCCGGATCGTGCAGCAGCAGATTGGGGCGTTTATAGGCGGTGAATCGGCGCGCAAAACCGAGCGTGAGCACGTCGGGACTGAATAGGTGCTTCGCGCCCTCGATCTGTTCGGCGGCCGCCCCGGACGCGGCGAGCTGCGCGGACAGCCACTCGCGGGCGTACGCGACAAGCGATCCCCGCGCCAGGGTTCGACAGCGCCAGATCGCCGAGTCGGTGGCGCTGCGCATGCGCTCCTTGACCGACTCGAGCGATCCGAGCCAGCGATCCTTGCCGCAACAGCTGGTCCACAGCTCATCGGCTTCGGGGCTGTCCCAGCTAGGGGTGTGCACCCCGTTGGTCACATGGCCGATGGGGATTTCGGCTTCGGGCCAGCGGGGAAACAGCGGCAGGAAGATGCGCCGGCTCACTTCGCCATGCAGCCGGCTGACACCGTTGATCGCAGCGCAGCCACGCACCGCCAGATACGCCATGTTGAAGGGCTCCGAGTCATCGCGCGGATTCTCGCGGCCCAGCGCCAGCAGATCGCGCAGGCTGATATTCAGCGAATCGCCCGCATAGCTCGCGAGATACTGCTCGATCAGCGGGGGCGCAAACCGGTCGAAACCGGCAGGCACCGCGGTGTGCGTGGTGAACACGTTCCCCGCGCGCGTCGCTGTCAGCGCCGCATCGAACGACACGCCGTTGTCGAGCATGAAGGTGCGCGCGCGGTCCAATATGGCCAGCGCGGCATGCCCTTCGTTCAAATGGCACACATCGGGGCGCAGATCCAACGCATCGAGCAGGCGCCAGCCGCCGATGCCGAGCACGATCTCCTGCTGCAGCCGAAGCTCGGGGCCGCCGCCGTAGAGTTCGCTCGTGATGCCGCGGCGCGCGGGGTAGTTGGCGATGTCATTGCTGTCGAGCAGATACAGCTGCAGCCGGCCGACTTTGACCTGCCAGGCGCGCAACCATAGCAGGTAGCCGGGCATGCGGATCTCCAGCCGCAGCCATTCGCCCTCGGGCGTGCGCACGGGTGTGATGGGCAGCTGGCCCGGATCGTTGTACGGGAAGAGAGCGTGTTGCGCGCCTTCCTGATCGATCACCTGGCGGAAATACCCCTGCTGGTACAGCAGCCCCACCCCGACCACCGGCACCCCGAGATCGCTCGCGGACTTGAGCTGGTCGCCCGCGACGTTGCCCAGGCCGCCGGCATAGATCGGCAGCGCTTCGCTCAACATGAATTCCATGCTGAAGTATGCGATCCGCTTCATGGCGCAATGCGGATGTGCCTGCTGGAACCAGGTCGAGTTCTGCGCCTGTTCGCGCGCCTCCTTGGTGAGCCGCGTCAAGGTCGCGCGGAATGCCGGGTTGGCCAGCATCTGCGCCATTTGCGTGGGCGAAGCGGTGCTCAACACCACCCAGGGATTGTGGGTGCGCGCCCACAACCCGGGCTCGAGCTGTTTCCAGAGCTCATCTGAAGCGTGGCTCCACGACCAGCGCAGATCCAAGGCCAGCTGGCGCAGCAACTCGATGTCCGGCTCACCGCTCATCGCTGCCGATCATCGCTTGCGGCGTCAAGCCGCGAGATTCAACACCGGGCCCGAACGCCCCAGCAGCTCGAGCAGCGCGCTGCGCTCGACCGTCTCGTGCTGCAACAGGGCGCGCGCCAGTTCGTCGAGCTGCGGGCGCCTTTGGATCAGAGTGACGCGCACACGCTGCTCCGCTTCGCCGAGCAGCCGCCGCACCTCGTCGTCGATCGACTGCGCCGTGCGTTCGCTGTAATCGCCGCGCGGTGCGGCCTGCGCCTGCGGCAAGAACGCCTCGGTGCGCGCATCTTGCAGCGTCATGGGCCCGAGCATCGGGCTCATGCCATATTGTGTGACCATGTGGCGAGCCATATCGGTCGCCCGTTGCAAATCGTTCTGAGCGCCCGTGGAGACCTCGCCGTAAACCAGCTCTTCGGCGACTCGCCCGCCCAGCAGCACGTCCAGACGATCCAGAAGCTCGCCGTATTTGAGCAAATAGCGGTCTTCGGTGGGCAGCTGCTGGGTGAAACCGAGCGCGCCGATGCCGCGCGGGATGATCGAGATTTTCGAAACTTTGTCCGCGGTGGGGCGCGACTCGGCGACCAGCGCGTGGCCCGCCTCATGGTGAGCCACGGTCTCTTTCTCTTTGGTATTCATCACGCGATTCTTCTTTTCGAGTCCCGCCTCGACGCGATCGATGGCCTCGTCGAAATCGCTCATCTCCACCGCCGACTTGCCGTGGCGCGCGGCGCGCAGTGCGGCCTCGTTGACGATATTCGCGAGATCCGCGCCCACGCAGCCGGCGGTCTTCGCCGCCACCTGCGGCAGATTCACGTCCGGCCCCAGCGTCAGGCGCCTGGCGTGCACCTGCAAGATTTTCTCGCGCCCTCTGATGTCGGGCCGGTCGATCGCCACATGACGGTCGAAGCGTCCCGGACGCAGCAGCGCCGGATCGAGAATCTCCGGTCGATTGGTGGCGGCCAGAATGATGACGCCGCTGCTCGTGTCGAACCCGTCCATCTGCACGAGCAGCTGATTGAGGGTCTGCTCCCGCTCATCGTTGCCTGCCAGACCGCTCGCGCCGCGTGCCTTGCCGAGCGCATCCAACTCGTCGATGAAGATGATGCAGGGGGCGAGTTTCTCGGCCTGTTGAAACAGATCGCGCACCCGTGCGGCGCCCACGCCCACGAACATTTCCACGAACTCCGAACCGCTCAAGGACAAAAACGGCACTTGCGCCTCGCCCGCCACGGCCTTGGCGAGCAGGGTCTTGCCGGTGCCGGGCGCGCCGACGATCAGGACGCCCTTCGGAATCTTGCCGCCGAGGCGCCGATAGCGATCGGGGGTTTTGAGGAAATCGACGATTTCGACGAGTTCCTCCTTGGCTTCATCGATTCCTTCCACATCCGCGAACTTCACGTCCAGGTTCTTCTGAACGTAGACCTTGGCCGTGCTCTTGCCGACATCCATCATGCCGCCCATCCGACCTCCGCCCATGCGGCGCATCACCAGGCTCCAGATGAGGACGAACACCAGCGCCGGAGCCACCCAGGATACCAGCGTCCAGAACCAGCGGTTTTCGCTGCGGCCGGAGAATTTCACCTTCGCCGCCTGCAGCTCGCTCACGAGATTCGCGTCGGGCACGCGCGCCACGGTGAATTCCCGGTCCTCGGGTCCGGCGCTCGCGGGAGCTTTTTCGAGCGACACGGCGGGCGCGCTTTTCGGCGCCGCCGAGTCGGCCAGACCGCTCAAATCGGCGATGCCGGTGAGCTGATCCTCGGCGATGGTCACCTGCTTGACCTTGCCGCTCTGCAAGAGAGCCTGGAAATCGCTGTAGGCCAGCTCTTGCGCGTGCCGCCCCAACAGCAAGCTTTGGATCGCCATCATCACGAACATGACGGCGACGATGTACCAGAGCGAGAAATTCTGTTTTGTGTCCACGATCAGACACCTAGCATACGAGGGAATGCGCACCGAACCATAGGTAATATCCGCAGGCCGCCCTGTACAAGGCTCGCGGAGGGCGGCATTCTCGCGAGGAGCACTGGGCACCTCACCTGCGCTTCAAAGCCGAACTCGAGGACCATTTGACGCGCCGCGAGGCGGCGCGAACGCTGGGCGTCATGATCGGATGGGGCCGCTATGCGCAGCTGTTCGGCTACGACGCCCGGCTGCGGCGCTTCACCTCGAAAGCCCGCGTAGGCCCGCGGGCGCATCGGATACGCTCCCTTACCGTGCACGCTCCCTTACCGTGCATGCGGCCGTACCGTGCATGCGGCCACTTGATTGCCGGTTTTCCGGTAGTAGAATCCAGCAGCAGGCATATCGCCAGCCGCAATCTGCTGGTAGCCTCGAAAGCACTCCCACCCCTTGGGCCCCCTCTTGAGAGGCAGAATGGATCTAGAGCGCGTCCAACGATCTACTGCCGCACAAGACGCGTCTTTGGTTCCGGCTTGGACCGACGTCCTCGAACTGTTGCCTGACGCGGTGTTCATCGTCGCGGGCGCCGACGATGCGGGACGGATCCTGTATCTGAATTCCCAGGCAAGCCGCATGTTCGGCTACGAGCGCAGCGAACTGATCGACCGGTCCGTAGACATTTTGGTGCCGGATCGCTCGAAGGAGCTTCACGAGCGCCACCGGCACGCGTTTGAGCGGGCGCCCAGACTGCGCAACATGGGCGGCTTGCTCGTCTTGCACGGTCGCCGCCGCGACGGCACTGAATTTCCGGTCGAAGTGCTGCTCAAGCCGGTTGATGGCGGCGCGACGATTGCGATCGCGCGCGACACGACCGAGCGCAGCGAGCTCGAGGATGCGCTGAGGCGGGCGCGGGATTCGGCGGTGCGCGCCAATGAAGTGAAGTCGCGATTCCTCGCCGCAGCCAGCCACGACCTGCGCCAGCCGCTGCAGACGATCGGTAATCTGCAGGCGGTGCTCGTCAAAGTGTTCCAACACACCGAGTACGCCGCGCACTTTGCATTGATGGCAGAAGCGGTGCGGACCATGGATCACATGCTGGAGTCCCTGGTCGACATCAATCGGCTGGAAACCGGCGCCATCCAGCCGATGATGCGAGACTTCGGGCTGCAGGAGATCCTGCCGCGGCTGCGCTCGGAGTTCGGCTATTCTGCGAGCAGCAAGTCGCTCCAGCTGGACATCGACGAATCGGCCGAGGTCGTGCGCAGCGATCCGATGCTGTTGCCGGTAATCTTGCGCAATCTGATCGGCAACGCGATCAAGTACACCCGGTACGGCGGCGTGCGTCTGCGGCTTCGGCCGGAAGATTCGCAGATGTGCATCGACATCATCGACACGGGGCCGGGCATACCGGCGGAGCACCTGCCGCGGCTCTTCGAGGCGTTCTATCAGATCGAGAATCCGTACCGGGATCAGCGCCGCGGCGTCGGGCTGGGGTTATCGATCGTCCAGACGATCTGCCGGCTTCTCGATCACGCGGTGATGATCGAGACCCGTGTCGGCAACGGCACCACCTTCACCGTGCGCGTGCCGCGCGGCGTGGCGGCTGATTCGCGCCCGGAACCGATTGCGCCCAAGTCTGCGGCCCCGGTGCAGTCACTCGGGACTGCCACGATCCTGCACATCGAGGATGAGCCCTCGGTCGCCAAATCCATGGCGATGCTGCTGCGGCTGGAGGGGTACGAGGTCGTGTGCGCCGCCTCGCGCGACGAAGCTCTGCAGCACATTCAAGTTCACGGTGTGCGCCCGGATCTGATTTTGAGCGATTTCCAGCTGCCGATGGGCTTCTCCGGAGACGAAGTCGTGGCCGAAATCGCCGGCCTGCTGAACGTCAGGACGCCGACGATCATCCTGACCGGCGATATTGCCCAGAAGCACCTCGAGAAGGCGAAGCTGTTTGCAGATCGGGTGCTGCCGAAGCCGGTGGACATCGGTCTATTGCTCGGCGAGATCAACACATTGATGAGCCTGCGGCAATGAACGACACCTGGGTCATCGTGCTGGCAGGCGGCGACGGCACCCGATTGCACGCGCTGACGACGACCGAGTCGGGCGTGCCGGTGCCAAAGCAATTCTGTTCGCTGCACGGCGGCCGCTCTCTGTTGCACGAGGCATTGGAGCGCGCGCGCGCAGTTGCATCGCCCGATCGTGTTTGCGTCGTCGTCGCCGCTCAGCACCGGCGATGGTGGCTTCCCGCCCTCGCTGAGGTGGCGGATGCCAACATCATCGTGCAGCCGAACAATCGCGGCACCGCCAACGGCATTTTGCTGCCCCTGCTGCACATCGTGGCACGTGATCCGCACGCCCGGGTCGTGTTATTGCCGTCGGACCACCATGTGCAGGACGAACTCGTCCTCGCCGAGTCGCTGCAGCGGGGAATACGCGAGCTGTGCGGCGGCTGCGAAGACCTGCTGCTGCTCGGAATTTCACCGGATGATGCGGACTCGGACCTCGGGTACATCGTTCCCGGACCCGCTCGCGGGGATGCTCTGTGCGCGGTGATCCGATTTGTGGAAAAGCCCGACGCGGCAGGTGCGCGCGCCCTCATCGAAGCCGGCGCCTTGTGGAACGCGTTCATCGTGATGGCGAACGCGAATACGCTGGTGGGACAGTTTGCACGCAAATTCCCGCAGATCGTGGCGAACATGCAAAAGGCGGTGGCGCAGGATCGGGACTTTCCCGGCAAGCCGGACGCCACCGAGGTGTTGTACGAGACATTGCCCAACATCGATTTCTCCCACCACGTCTTGGCGGGCGAGGGGTCCGGCCTCAGCGTATTGCAGGTCGGGCACTGCGGATGGAGCGACATCGGAACACCGCAGCACCTGGCTCAGACTTTGGAGCGTTTGCCGTGCGGGGCAGCGGAGCCCGTTGCGGGCATATTGAGCCTCGCCAGGCAGCATTCGCGCATGATGGGCGGCACTTCGCGTATGACGGGCGGGACGGTGAGCCGCTGATCAGCGCCTTACGCGGGTGCTTGCCGTAACTACGTATTCCCAGGGACCGCATCCACGCTAAGATTCAGCAGTGGTCACCATGCAAGGAGCAGCGGTGTCGATTTTTGTGCCGGCCGCCTCGGCGCGGCTCGGTGCGGATATTGCCGCCGCCCTCAATATCCCGGTCAGTGCGCACGAAGAGCTCGAATTCGAGGGCGGCGAGTGCAAGCTTCGCCCGCTCGAGAGCGTGCGGGGGCGTTCCGTGTACGTGGTGCAATCGCTGTTTGGCGACGCGCGCGGCTCGGCCAACGATCGGCTGTGCGGCCTGCTCTTCCTGATCGGCGCGCTCAAAGACGCCGGTGCGAGCCGCGTGACCGCCTGCATTCCCTACCTCGCCTACGCGCGCCAAGACCGCCGGACCGCCGCGCACGATCCCGTCACCACACGCTACGTGGCAAGACTGTTCGAAGCGGTGGACACCGATCGGCTGATCGCGCTCGAAGTGCACAACCGGGCGGCGTTCGACAACGCGTTCCGCTGCCAGACCGTGCATCTGGAAGCAGCGGCCCTGTTCGCCCGGCATTTCTCCAAGGATTCGGCCGGCCATGACTATGCGGTGGCGACTCCGGACATCGGCGGCGCCGCGCGGGCGCGCCGCGTTCAGGAACTGCTGCAGGCGACTCTCGCCCGGCCGGTCAATTTCGCCATCGTGGACAAGAAACGCAGCCACGGCGGCATCAGCGGCGATTTGTTCGCCGGGGACGTTGCCGGACGCCGCGTCATCATCGTCGATGATCTCATCAGTTCCGGAGCGACGGTGCTGCATGCGATCGACGCCTGCCGTCGAGCGGGCGCCGTTCGCGTCGACGTTGCCGCCACCCATGCCTCCTTCGGCCCGGCCGCGCAGCGGATTTTCGATTCAGGCAAGCCGGACACGGTGGTCGTGACCGACTCGGTCGCGCTGGGCGAGCGCTTCGCGGGCTATCTGAACCGATCGCTGGTCGTTCTCGCCGCCGCGCCCGCGTTTGCCGAGGCCATTCGGCGGCTGCAGTCGGGCGGCTCCGTGTCGGAGCTCGACGGACTCTGACTCTGATCGGCCGCCCCCGAAGGCATCGGCCCTCAGCGCTCTTCGTGCTTGCGAGTCACATAGAAAAAATCCCGATCATCCGGAAAACTCAAGAAGCGCGGCGCCAGTTCGCCGCTGCCGCCCTTGCGGTCGACTTCCGCCATGCCCTCGACCAGGTGCTCGACGAGGATCTGCCCGTTCTTGCGCGTATAGATCGCAAAGTAAGTGTGCTCGAGCGCATTCATATCCAGATGCATGGCGTAGCGGCAGCCGTAGGCCTGAAACACGCGCGCCATGGCGCGCGGCGTGGCGGTCGAGAAATATCCATAGATCAAAAATCTCGCGGTACCGGTGTCCTGCAGACAGACACCGGCGCGCAGCGTGCGAAATCGCTCGTCGCTGGAGCCCGACCAATTGCCCGGCCCCCAGCTGTCGACCAGGGCGCCCGGGAAGGACGCGCCGGTCTTGTCGTCGTGCTCGATCAAGGGCACGCCGTTCTGACGCGCAAATTTGATGTGCGGCAGCAGAGAGGCATCCTCGGACGTCCAGGTCTTCATCCGTACGGCACCCTGCTCATCGATGATGAGCGTGGCGAGTCCCGGCTGCAGCTTGCTGAACACGACTCCCTGCTCGATGAAGCCGTAGTGCGTGCCATGGTTCTGCAGCGCCATGGCTCCGTAGCGAAATGCCCCGTGGTCGCGCTTGAAGCCGCCGGCAAAGGTCGCTGCCACGCTCTGGACGGTTGGCGGACTCACCATGCCGTTCACGACCAGCGGCGCCACGCTGCCAATGCCGTCCGGACCCGGAAGTGCCGGATTGCGCACCGAATCCAGTGCGCGCTCCGACCACGCTACGCGCGGGTGATCCGTGCCGAGCGCGAATCCGAGATCGAACTCGCCGAGATCCAGAGCTACCATGTAGTCCAGGGCGGCCGCTTCGACCGAATCGATGTACCCGGCGCGCGGGCCGGAGACCGCGATCGCTTGCGGCTGAATGACGCTCACGAAAATTCCCGCCGCGTCGCGCACCGGATACCATTGACCCGGCAGCACGCCGCCCGGCCCCTGGCCGATGTCGATCCCCAGATGCTCGGGCAGCACGGACTGCGCCGCGAAAGCCTCGCTGATGGGCGCCGGCCGCGGCGCATTGGGCGCCGCATCGGGATTTGCAAGCGGCCGCGCGGCCGTCTCTGCGCCGCCTTTTTCAATGAAGGCGTCGCGGAAGAATTCCTTTTTCACGAAGCCGACGATCTGCTCCCCACCCCAGACATGGTCTCTCAAGAAATTCGTGACTCGCTCGAGGTGCGTGTAGGTTCCCGACACCGGGTTGCGCAGATACAGGCGATCCTCGCACAGCGGCGCGTACGGCAGATCCGAGCGTTGCGCCTGCTGCAATGCCGCCGGTCGGCCTGCGGACCACAGTTCGCATTCAGCGTCGCGGCCGCCGGCCGACAACGTGATGCCAAAGGGATGGGCGTCGCTGAGCGCGAGCGTTTGCGTCTTCGGCAGCGGATTCTCCAGATGATACGCCATGGGCTTTGGCGCGCCGGGCCACCACAGCGTGAGCAAAAACCACGCATTGATCTGCGGATTCAGATTGATGAGCGTCGCCGTTCCCCAATCGCCCGACATCTGGAATTCCACGGTGGCCGCTTGCCTGAACGGCTGCAGCTCGATGATGGTCTTCGGGACGTCCGCCTCGTATTGCTGCCACTGCAGCGCCGTCGCATCCGAGGAGCCCACCGCGGCGCTCGTGCGGTCCGTCGGCTGGAGAACCGCCGCGGCGAGCAGGGCGGCGGCGCCCAGAGCCGCCAGGATTGCGATGGCGAACGGTGCGGGCTTCATATCGCGAGCAGCGCAATTAGTCCCGCGGCCGCGATGGTCCAGCGGCTGCCGCGATCGGCAAGCGCAAAAACCACAGGATCGTCGTGGATGCGCCCGCGTTCGGCCATCATCCACAGGTAGCTCACCCAGTAGAGCAGCAGCAGACAGATTGCCCAGAAGAAATTGTGCCGGGCGTAAAGCCGCTGACTGATCTCACTGTTCGTGTACAGGGCCAGCACCAGCACCGCCAGGTAGCCGCTCGCGATGCCTTGCGCCAGGAGAAACACCTTGTCGATGCCCAGATAGCCGCGCGCGTGAACCTCCCCTGCCGCCGCGGATTCCAGCGTAACCAGCTCCGAATAGCGCTTGATGAGCGCGAGGCTGAAAAACAGGAACATGCAAAAGGTCAACAGCCATGCGGAAACCCTGATTTCCACCGCGAGCGAACCCGCCGCCACGCGCAGCGCATAGCCTCCCGCGAGCACCAATACATCCACGATGGCGAGATCCTTGAGCTTCATGGAATAACCGATCATCGTCACACAGTACAGCGCCAGTACAGCGACCACGCCGGGTGCCAGATGCCATGCGATGCCAAAGGCACCGGCCAGCAGCAGCGGCATCATCAGGAGCGCGTGAGCGAGCTGGATCCTGCCGGACGCGAGACGGCGCTCCCTCTTGCGCGGATGGCGCCGGTCGGCGGGCAGATCCATCAAATCGTTGAGCAGGTAAACGCTCGAGGCGCAGAGGTCGAAGGCAATGAACGCAAGCGTTGCCCGTCCCAGGAGATCGAGGTCGAAGAACCGGTGTACCGAGGCCAGTGGCAGGAACACGAGGCCATTCTTGATCCAGTGGTGAGGCCGCAGTGCGTGCAGATAGTCCCGCCACCGGGCGCCCGGTTCCCGCAGGATTTTCTCCACCGGCGCGACCTTGGCCACCTGATGCTCGAGATGCGACGACGGGGACACCAGCAGCGCGCGCCGCGCTGCGCGCCACACCGGGTAATCGCTGCGATGGTTGCCGATGTAGTCGAAACCCTTCTGCCCGAACTCGGCGATCAGGCGATCGCGCTTGCGATCGCCGCTCAGGTGGACATGGCCGTCGCTCGCGAGGATCGCATCGAACAAGCCGACGTCTCGATCCACCTGCCGCGCCAATTTCTCATCCGCGGCGGTGGCGAGAACCACCCGACGGCCCAGGTCCTTCTGCTCGCGCAAATAGGCCAGCACGTCGGCGCGGTACGGCAGCAAATGGACCTCGGGCATTGCGGCTTCGGCCAGCAGCTGCTTGAAATGCGCGGCGCCCTTGAGCCGCCAAAAAGGCAATTTGAGCAAACTCAGGGGCTTGGTCCGCGCCAATACGAACATGGATTCGATCAGAGAATCGGTCCGCAGCAGGCTGCCATCCAGATCGACGACCAGCGGCACGCGCTCGACTGCGCGGCTGTGCGGCGGCGGGTTTTCGGCGGCGTGCATGACGGTCAGAACAGCCACTTCGCCAACTGAAGTGCTCCCTTCTTCCAGGGTACACGATGCGTGACGCCGGTCGTGCCCTGAAATTCCGACCGATGTGCGACATACCAGTCGTAATTGCGAATCAGCGCCATGCGATTGGAGTACAGCGGCGCGAATCCCAATTGCCGCTCGATGCGCTCGATCGACACGAAGCTCTCGCATGCCGCGGTCTCATAGATCCACTGATACAAGGGCGACAGATGCAGCCCCTCGAGCGCCTTGAGCAGCGCGATCACGGGCCCGGCGGGCAGACTGACGACGCGCTTTCCGTGACCGGCGCGGTCGAGTACCGCTTGAAAATTATCGCGCATGGTGCCGAATACCTTCGCGGCCACGTTGAATGTGTCGTTCACCGTATTCTGGCCCTGCGCCAGGCACAAGAGAATCGCCTCGCAACAATCCGCCACGTCCAGCAGTTGGTAGCGGTTGTTGCCGGAGCCCAACACCGGGAAATTCCTGCCCTCGTAGGCCCATTCGTAAAGCAATTCGAACACCCCCAATCGTTCGGGGCCGACGAAGCTCTTGGGACGAAGAATCGGGACGCAGAGCCCATTGGCTCTGGATTCCAGGCACAGCTGCTCGGCGCTGATCTTTGCCATGCCGTACGGCCCGACGCCCTGCAGCCGGTCATGTTCATAGAGCGGATGATGGTCGGGAATGCCGTACACCGACGTCGAGGAGATGAACACGAACCGCTCAATCCCGCTTCGATGCGCGATCTGCAGCAGTATTTGCGTGCCGCCGACGTCCGTCGAATGGATTTCCTCCTTGCTGGCCAGGGGCAAGGCCGCCGCGCAGTGAACCACCTTGTCGACACCGGCCATCGCGCGCTCGACCGCCTCGGGATCGCGAATATCCGCCTGCATGACCTGCACCTGATCTCGTTCAGGATACTTGAACGGCGCAATATCCATGGACCTGACCGCGAAGCCGCGCGCCAGCAGGTGACGGCACAGATTGATGCCGAGAAATCCCGCCCCGCCGGTGACCAGAATGATGGGCTGCGCCATGCCGGCACTCAGGGCCTCAGGCCTCCGCATCGAGAGCGGACGACTCCGCCTTCTTCGGTTCCGGCTTCTCGGTCATCGTGGCTTCGGTGAGCAGCAGAATGCTCGCCACCGACACGGCATTCTGCAGCGCGATCCGCACCACCTTGGTCGGATCGACGATGCCCGCTTCGACCAGATCGACGTACTGCTTGCGGGCCGCGTCGAATCCCACGGTGCCCGTGGACTCGAGCATCTTGCTCACCACCACCCCGCCGTCGACCGCCGAATTGTCGGCGATTTGCCGCGCCGGCGCCTCGAGTGCGCGCCTGAGAATTTGCACCCCCGTCCGCTCGTCGCCTTCGCATTGCGACTCGAGCGCCGCGAGCGCACGGCCGGCGCGCAGCAGAGCCAGACCCCCGCCGGGTACGATGCCTTCGGCAACCGCCGCCTTGGTGGCGTTGATCGCATCGTCGAGAGCATCCTTCTTGGCCTTCATTTCCGACTCGGAAGGCGCTCCCACCCGGATGACCGCGACCCCGCCGGACAGTTTGGCCAAGCGCTCGCGCAGCTTTTCCTTGTCGTAATCGCTCGTCGCCTGGTCGATTTCGCGGCGTATCTGCTGCATTCGCGCCTCGATCGCACTGCGCGCGCCCGCTCCCCCGATGATGGTCGTATTGTCGCGGTCCACCACCAGGCGCTTCGCTCGTCCCAACTGATCGAGCTTGACGTCCTCCAATTTGATGCCGAGCTCCTCGGAGAGGACCTGCCCGGCCGTCAACACCGCGATGTCCTGCAGCATCGCCTTGCGCCGGTCCCCGAAACCCGGGGCCTTCACTGCGGCGCTCTTCAGCACACCGCGAAGCTGGTTGACGATGAGGGTTGCCAGCGCCTCGCCTTCCATGTCCTCCGCGATGAACAGGATCGGCCGCCCGGCCTTGGCCACCCGTTCGAGCAAGGGCACCAGATCCTTGAGAATGTTGATCTTGCGGTCGGTGACCAGGACATACGCGTCTTCGAGGACGGCCTCCATTTTTTCGTTGTCGGTGACGAAATAGGGGGATATGTAGCCGCGGTCGAATTGCATGCCCTCGACCACCTCCAATGCGGTGTCGGTGGTCTTGGATTCCTCCGACGTGATGACGCCCTCCCCGCCCACCTTCTCCATCGCCTCCGCCACGAGTTCGCCGATGCTTTCGTCGTTATGGGCGGAGATGGTCGCCACTTGCACCTTTTCCTTGCGGGTGTTGACGGGCTTCGAGAACGTCTTGAGCTCGTCGACGACGATCTTCAGTGCGCGATCCAGGCCGCGTTTGATGTCGATCGCACTGGCGCCGGCCGTGACGTTGCGCACGCCGTCGAGCAGGATCGCGTGCGCCAAGATGGTTGCCGTGCTGGTGCCGTCGCCCACCGCATCGCCGGTCTTCTCTGCGGCCTGCCGCAGCATTTGAGCGCCGAGGTTTTCCTCGGGATCCTCCAGACTCAGCTCCTTCGCGATGGCGACGCCGTCGTTGCACACGATGGGCGCGCCCCATTGTTTTTGGATCAGCACGGACTTGGATTTGGGCCCCAACGTGATCCGAACCGCTTCGGCGAGCTGCGTCGCGCCGCGCAGAATCTTTTCGCGCGCAGCCGATCTGAACAACAATCGCTTGTGCGTCATGCCCGCTCCTGGAGATGAGAAAGAATCGGCGGCAGCGCGAGCTACCGCCGAAACTCAACGGCCACGATCGAAATACCGGATCACTGCACGGTGATCTGTTTCGGCTTCGACTTCGGCGTTTCGACCTTCGGAATGTGCACGGTCAAAATCCCATCCTTGCTCTCGCAACGGATCGCATCCGAATTCACATTATCAGGGAGCGAGAAGCGCCGCTCGAAGCTGCCGTAGAAGCTCTCCGTGCGATGGTATTTCTCGTTCTTGTCCTCTTTTTGCTGTTTGCGCTCGCCCTTGATGGTGATCATCCCATCATCGAAAGTCACCTGGACGTCTTCCTTTTTCACAGCGGGCAACTCCGCTCGAATCAGGTATTCCTGGTCGTTTTCACTGATATCCGCAGAAGGCGCCCAGTCGAGCTTTCTCCCACTGCCTTCGAGCGAAACCCGCGGAAAATTCGCAAAACTGCCCGGCACCATACGGTTGAAAAACACATCCACGTCTGCGAACGGATCCCAACGTATTAAGCTCATAAACTTCTCCTTTCACATCGATTCGTCACAACCACACGCGGTCATCATGCGCTCGATCGCAGAAATGCGTGATCCGAGAATGTACTTAATGGGTTAGCGTCTTCTGCGGGGCCCGCTGGCGAGCTCAGCGCCCGGCAGGAGAAAGCATGGCGCCTGCGCGCGCGGCGCCGAGCAGCGCAGCGTCGCCGTTCACGATCAATTTGGTGGGGATGGCCGCCACGAACGCGGATAATCGCCCCTTGCTCTCGAAACGCGCGCGAAAAGCGCTCTGTGCGAGAAACCCCTCGATTTTCTGCGCGATGCCGCCTGCGACGTAGACACCGCCCTGCGCACCGTGCGCGAGCGCGATATCGCCGGCAACGGCCCCGTAGATGGCGCAGAACATCATGAGGGCGGCGCGGCAATGAGGCTCATGGTTCGACGCTTCGGCGACGATCTGCGCGGCGGTCAGCGAAGCCGCCTCGCGGCCCCCCAATTGCTCCAAGGTGCGGTAAAGATTTTCGAGGCCTGGGCCCGACAAAATACGCTCGATCGAGACGCGTCCGAATTGCTTCGACATCGCGCTCAGCACCGCGAGCTCCTCTGCGTTGCCCGGCGCGAAACCCATATGGCCGCCTTCGGTCGCCATCGGGACGGCTCGCTCGCCGTAGCGGGCGAGACAGGAAACGCCGAACCCGGTGCCCGCGCCCAAAATGGAAGTAGTGCCCTGCGCGAGCCCGTGCCGCTCTGGGCCGATGCTGCGCAGGTCCTGATCACCGAGCACGTCGACTGCAAATGCGAGTGCGGCGAAGTCGTTGATCAACAAGGCTTCCCGGAAGCCGGATTGCTTCAGCTCTGCCTCGGAAATGTGCCACCCGCGGTTCGTGAAGCTGGCCGTTCCCGCAGTCACCGGGCCTGCCACCGCGATGGCCGCCGCCGCCGGCGGGTCGACCGATGCCCGCTCGAGATAGCCGTGTAGCGCTGCGCTGAAAGTGGGGAAATTCTGCTCCAGGTCCTGCCGCTGGCGCACCCGCCATGGCGGATCGCCGCTCGCATCCACGATCGCAAAGCGTGCGTGGGTGCCGCCGACATCCCCGACCAGAATGGAGCTATTGCCGCCCACTCCGGCACTCTGCCGCGTCAGAGCGAAGGAGTTTTGTGCGCCAGATCGCGGACAACCGCGGCGAGCGCCGTCTGCGCTCGCACATCCAGATTCTCGATCAGTGCGACCGCGTTCGCGATCCCGCCCTCACTGCTCAAGACCGGCGCCAACCGGCGATCCTGCATCACGCTGAATATGGACCTGGGCAGTCCGTTGACGAAGACTTGCGTGCTGATCAATCGCG
The DNA here is from genome assembly GCA_963837045.1 of uncultured Gammaproteobacteria bacterium. GTDB lineage: Bacteria > Pseudomonadota > Gammaproteobacteria > Steroidobacterales > Steroidobacteraceae > Bog-1198. Next base: position 220,770 of record CAWIMA010000006.1, on the reverse strand, counting down.
CGCCATGACTGTAATCGGCATAACGCCAGCCGTGAACCGTGCTCAGCGGTTGAATCGGTTTGCCGGTGGCCAGATGCCAGCCATAGATCGCCACGCGATCCAAGTGATCCCACAGGCGATTGGTGAGGACCAGGTCCTTCTTGTCGCCGGCGACCAAGGCGCCGAGCGGCACCCCGAGATCTGCGCGCTGCACGCCCACCAGCTCGTTATGGTGCACGGAATAATCAGTGGAACGCATCTCGTTGCCGGCAGGCAGGGGCTGAGGCAGCAAATGCACGGACGCCTGAGCGTAGATGGCATCGACGATCCGGGGCGTCGGCAACGTGAAACCGTAGGCCGAGGCCGTCGACAGCGCCGTCGACAGGCGCATCGGCATCAGCAAAAAGTCCTCATCCGAGCCGATCGCAAGATAGTCCGGAGCGGCGCAAACCACCACATCGGCCGCCTCGCCGTCCGGGAGCTGCGACTGCAGCCGGACCGGGACCAGGCGGCGCAAAAACTCAGGGATGTTGCCCCCGGCCAATTGCTGTTGAATGCGCGCCTCGCGCTCATCATCGGTGATCCCGCGGATTTGATCGGCAAATGCCCGCCCGCCGGGCGCATTCACCGCGCGTGCGGGAATGCGCTGCGTCAAGGAGCCCGCGCATGGATTTTGCGATGCAGCAGATGCAGACCCACTGCTGCCGCCTGCGAAAGCGGCCGCGCCGGCCAGGGCCGCGACGATCGGGGCTGCAATTGCTGCAATGCAGCGTCTAGTCCGATGATTGGGCATGCACTATTCCGTTCGGCCGAAGGACTGAATTATTACAACATATGGGCCCCACCGGCAATTGCAAGCTGGCCGAGGCGTGACGGGGACACGCTTAAGCAAACTCAGGTCGCCCGGCCCTCGCCCATCAGGCGTTGATCCACTTCTTCTTCCGCCGCCAGCCAATCCTCGAGCTCGTGGCCGGGCGCAAAGCCGCGGAGTTCTGCCCTGAAGTAGGCGGCTTCTGCGATCGATGCGTGCCGGTCTTCGTGATAGCACGGCAGTGCACGGGCGGCGCCCCGGCCGCGCGCAGTGCGCGTGGTTTTGCGCACGCGCGGCGCTTTGATATTGGTCATGCGACCTCCATTCCGCCTAAAGGACTGGCGCTGATTCTAAGAAGGGCCGGCACACATTTTAATAGGACCAGCCGCGGGCAGCATTCGGGGAATTACCCAAGCGGTAGGTAATACCGGCTTCAACGCCGCGGCCACCGCCCGTCAGAAGGGCAAATTGTTGGCGAAGTCCCGCGGTTTGACGACCAGGATGTCGCACGGAAGCGTCTCCAACACCCGTTCGGCCGTACTGCCGATGAAAACGCGCTCCAGCGCGCCACGCGCGATGGCGCCCATCACCACGAGGTCCGCGCGACATTCGGCGGCGATGCGCGGCAGACACTGCGCCGCCACCCCCACGCCGACATGCAGGTTGGCGGCGGCGACACCGTACGGCTCGACCAGACGCCAAATCTGAGAACGCCTCAGCTCACTTTCCGCCGCCAGCGCTTCGGCCGAGACGCCCACCATGGGAGGCATGCCGGCCGGTCCCGCCATGGCTATGGCCGCGGGGAAATATGCGTGCATGGCGTGCAACTGCGCGTCGAAATGCTTCGCCAGCGTCGCGGTCACGTCCAAGATGCGATGATCGAATGCGGCCTGAGCATCGCGCGCATGGACTGGATCGACTGCGGCGACGAATACCGGCGGTGTGCGCCAGGGAGCCGGCTTGGTCAACAGCAGCGGCAGAGGGCACGCCCGGATCAAGTTCCAGTCCGAATTAGTGATTAAGGTGCGCTTGGCGAGGGAATGATGATGCGTATCCTTGACGACCATGTCCGCCGGCGAGTTGCGCATCCACGAGAGGATGCGTTCATGGAGCGGATCGCCCGCAATGATATGCGTCGCAACATCGATGCCCTCGCCGCGCATCGGCTCCGCCCACTCATCGAGCAGCGGCTGCAAACCGTCGGACAGGGGCGAATCGCCGTGGGAGGGCAGCAATGCGGCCATGCGCGCCTCCCGCGAGTATTTCGTGTCGCACGCCAGCAGCTGGACTCCCGCACCGAGCCGTTTTGCCAAAGCGTGGGCCTTCGCCACGGCCGGCTGCTCCATCACCGTCGGGTCCACGATCACCAGAATGTCGGCTATTCGATCCACGATCAGTCCACCACGGTGCCGTCATGGCGCATGGTCTTGTGCACATTGCCGGGGCCCGTCAAGCGGGACAAATAGTCGGCTGTCGCGCGCACGTCCTGATCGTCGAAACTGCGCAGGAATCGCACCAGATCCTCATCAACGTTGTGCCGGTAACCGTCGGCGAGCTTCTGCAGCTGTGCGACCAGATACGCGTAGTGCTGATGTCTGAGGGAAGGCACGAAACCCTCGGCATCGCCGTGCGCATCGGCGCGATGGCAGCTCGCGCATTGCTCGTGGAAGATACCCCGCCCCAGAGCCACGTGCGTACCATCGCCGGTCTGAGCGTGCTGGACGATGGGCGCATGGTTCAGCCAGGCGGCGATATCGACCCACGTCTGCGGTTCCTGCAGCTCCTTCTGCATCACGACATGGCGCATGGTGACGCTGTCGCGCTCGGCGCCGGCGAAATTCGCCAATTGCCGCACGATGTATTTGAATCGCTGCCCGGCGAGCGCCGGGATGGCGCGGCTCGGATCGCCGTGCGCCTCGACTCCGTGGCAGCGCGCACAGAATTGCCGGAACTGCGCGCCGCCGCGATCGGGATGCGCATCGAGCTGCAGCGCCGTCCGGGTCGCTCGATCTACCGATTCTTCGGACGCGCCGACATCGGTGCTTGTCAGCACGAAAAGGGCGGCAAAGGTCAGGGCCATGCCGGCGCTCCTCGCGCTGATCCCAGTCATAGCCATGATACCTCGGTCTTGCGTCGCTGTTTCGGTCTCGGGCGGATGTGTAAAAGTCAATATTCTACGATATCCGCTTGAGTCGCATCACGAATTGCTCGCAAGTGCACGAAATACTCTAATATATAAGGGTATCAAGATTAAGGGTATCAAGCAGGATGCTGCGGCAAGCCGCAGTGGACGCCCAGCGCTGATCCGGCACACTTGTAGGGCTTGCGATGCCACCGGCCGGCCAAGCAGGAGATTGGTATTGGTCGATGAAAAAGTAAACTGGCCGGGACCCGAGCGCATTTTGCATCAATTGATGGAGGTCGCACGCATCTCTGCCCTGGCAGAGATGGCGAGCGGCCTTGCCCACGAGCTCAATCAGCCGCTGGGCGCGATCGCGACCTTCTCGCAAGCCGGCGAACGCATGCTCAATCGGCCGGAGCCTCTGGTGAGCCGGGCCTTGGACGTGTTCCGCAACATTAACCAGGAGGCTCTGGGAGCTGCGGAGGACATCGTGCGCATCCGGCGCCTGTTCGAGCGCGACGAGCCGGAGCGCAAGCGCTGCCAGATGTCCGATCTCATCGAGGAATTGCGGCCCGTACTGCACGTGCTCGCGATGCGCAGCAGGGGCGATGTGCGCGTGACCACCCGCTCCGCGCTGCCGGACGTGATCATCGACCGGCTGAGAATTCAGCACGTTCTGTTGGCCTTGGTGCAAAACGCAGTGGACGCGGGCGCCGAAAAGTCGGCATCGCCCATGGTGTGGGTCGATGTTTCCGTCGACCGCCACACCGTGCGGACCAGCGTCATCGACTCCGGTACCGGAGTACCCAAGGAGCTGCGGGATCAACTGTTCCGCCCGTTCTTCACGACCAAGCCGCAGGGCACCGGCCTGGGGTTGGCCTCGAGCCGAGCGATCGTCGAATCCCATGAAGGGACGATAGGGTTTGACAATTTGCCGGCCGGAGGCAGCTGTTTTTGGTTCCGCTTGCCGATCGCAGGAGATGACCGGAGCACTCATGACGAAACCCACTGACAAGATCAATGCAACCACGATTTATGTGGTCGACGACGATGACGGGATGCGCCGCGCGTTGGACACGCTGCTGAGCACCGTCGGCTACAAGACGGCGGTCTTTGCCCGCCCGAGTGAATTTCTGGCGCACTTCAAGACCGACGCGCCGGGCTGTCTGCTGCTCGACATACGCATGCCCGAGATGAGCGGCCTGGAGCTGCAGCATCAGCTCAACCGCATGGGCTCCATGCTTCCGGTGATTTTCATCACCGGTCACGGCGACGTGCCCATGGCCGTGCAGGCGATGAAGGAGGGCGCCTTCGAATTCATTCAGAAGCCCTTCCGCGATCAGGAGCTGCTCGACCGCATCAATCACGCCCTGAAGCAGGACGCCGAAAATCGCAGCACCGCAGCGCGCCGCTCCGAAGTGCTGCACCGGCTCGAATCCCTTACGCCGCGCGAGCGGCAGGTGATGGACTTGATCGTCGAGGGCAGCGCAAACAAGGTCATCGCCATCGACTTGGGCTTGAGCGAGCGGACCGTCGAAATCCATCGTGCCAAGGTCATGGAGAAAATGGGCGCGCGTTCGGTTGCGCATCTGGTGAAGCTGCATTTGACGATGACCGACGAGGCCTGAGCGCGGCAGCACCGCTGATCATGCGCCGCTCGACTCCGCGATCGCCTTGCGGATGCGGTCGGCCGTCATCGGCAGCCTGAACAGACGCGCCCCGGTCGCATCGAATACGGCATTGGCGATCACCGCACCGGTCGTCGTGATCGGCGGTTCCCCGCCGCCTTGCGGGGCAAGATCATCGTTCTTGACCAGTACGGCGTCGATTCGAGGAACCCACGAGAAGCGCGGGATCCGATAGGTGCCGAAATTCCGGTCGAGCACCTCGCCGCCGCGGAAGCGCAGCTCCTCGGAAAGCGTGTAGCCGAGGCCCATGGTGACGCCGCCTTCAATCTGCATCTTCGCCCCCTCGGGATTGACCACGAGTCCCATGTCCTGCGCGCAGACCACGCGAATCACGCGGACTGCTCCGGTGGCACGATCCACCTCGACCTCCGCCATGGTGGCGACGTAGGTCCCGGCGTCGATGCTGCACGCCAGCCCGAAGCCCCGGCGGCTCGACGCCTTGGCGGGCTGCCAGCCGAAGGCGTCGGCCGCGGCTTGCAGCACGCGCCGCATCCTCGCATCCGTCAGGTTGCGCAGTCGGAATGCCAGGGGATCATCGCGAAGCGCCGCGGCCATGATGTCCAGTTGCGATTCGGTGGCGAACGCGTTCATGTTCGCACCGGGCGCCCTCCAAGGGCCCACCGCGAACGGATGAAGTCCAAGACCGGCCGGCGCCTCGTTCACGCCGTACGACGGCGCGCCGGTCGAGCGAATCCGCGCGTTCGGGATGTCGTAGCAGCACGCCGCGCCGCGCTCGCCCGAGCTGTACACCGCGTAATCCCACAGCGAGATTTTTCCGTTCGAATCGACGCCCGACACGACCTTGACCACGGAGGCCGGGTCGAAGGTATCGTTGTAGAACTCCTCCGCGCGAGTCCATGCCACCTGCACGGCTTTTCCGGTGATCCGCGCGAGACGCGCGGCTTCCAGCGCTTGAGCATCCGCACTCTTGCCGCCGAAACCGCCGCCGAGAAACGGCGTGATCACTCGGACGTGTGTCGGGTCCAGCCCCAGCGTCATGGCCACCCGGTCGCGGGTGGGGAACGGGGTCTGCGTCGACGCCCAGACCGTCGCGCGTCCATCCTTGATCTCGGCCACGGCGGCGTGCGTCTCGAGCGGCGCGTGCGCGACGTATCCTTTTTGGTAGGTCGCCTCGAACTGCCGCGCGGCGCGCGCACGCGCTGCCGCCACATCGCCCCGATCCGCCAGGGTTTTGAACGGTGCGGCCTGGGATACCAGGCGGCCATAAATGCTCTCCGCATCCGCCTGCGGATCGGCCGCCCGCCAGTTCGCCTTGATGCGCGCCAACGCCTGTTCGGCGGCTTCGGGATCGGCGTGCAGTACGGCGACCAGGCCGTCGGCATTCACGAGCGTGGTGCCGGGCAGACGTTGCGCTTCGGAGACGTCGAGCTGCAGCAGCTTGGCGCCGTGCGAAGGCGCACGCAGTACCCGAGCATAGAGCATGCCGGGGACGCGGACATCGGCCGCGTATTTCGCAGCTCCCGTGACCTTGTCGCGCCCGTCGAGCCGCCTCGGGGAACCGGCCATCACGCGGAATTCGGAGGCAGTGCGCAGTACGGCTTTGCTGTCGAGGGTCCGGGCGATGTGCGCCCCCCGGGAAAGCTCGGCGTAGCTCACGCGGCGCTGCGGGTGCCCGGCGACGAATACGATGCCGTCCTGCACCAGCAGTTTCTCCGGTGCAACACTCAGCCTTTGAGCCGCCAGCCTCAGCAGTTCGGCGCGCGCCTGGGCGGCGGCCGCGCGCAGCACCGGCCCGAACATGCGCGTGGTAAGCGAACCGAACGTCCCCCTGTCGACGGGGCATCTGTCGGTGTCGCCCAACACCAGGTCGATGGAGTCGAGCGCAACACCCAGCTCCTCGGCGACCAGTTGCGCCTGCGAGGTCATGACGCCCTGGCCCATCTCGATCTTGCCCGAAAACACCGTGACCCGGCCGTTCCTGCCGATGACGAGATAGGCGTTGAAGTCCTCCGGTTGGAGGCGACTGGCATCCTGGGAGAACGCCGGCAGCGGGCCGACGCTGACCAGCACGACGACACCGCCGCCCAGCAGTTGGCAGAATCGGCGGCGGCTCAATCCCGAGGCAGCAGTCACGGTCGGCCGCCCGATTCTCGCCCAACAGACTCCACGGCCGCAACGATCCTCTGGTGCGCGCCGCAGCGGCACAGGTTGCCTTCCAGGCACGAGACGATCGCCTCACGCGACGGCCTGGGATTCTCGCGCAGCAGCGCCACGGCGGACAGCAGCATTCCAGACGTGCAGTAGCCGCACTGGAACGCGCCGTGATCGATGAATGCCTGCTGCAGAGGGTGCAATTCGCCGTTGCCGCCAAGCCCCTCGATGGTCAGCACCTGCTTGCCCGCGATATCCTTGAGCGGCGTGAGACACGAGCGAACGGCCGTGCCGTCCACGAGCACGGTGCACGCGCCGCAGAAGCCTTCGCCGCATCCGTATTTTGTGCCGGTGAGCGCAAGATCGGCGCGCAAGACCCACAGCAGCGTACGGTTCTCGTCGACGTCCAGAGCGACATCGCGGCCATTCAGCCCGAATCGGATCGAATGCGTCAGCGGGGGGCTCATCGTGGCTTGTCTCCGCAGGTAGCCGGCCAACGGTTTGATCATGCCGAGAATGGCGGTCCGCGGCTGTACGTAGTGGCCGCAGGACGGCGATAGGTCTGCATATGGCAGCGCGGGCCGATGGCGCTAGAATCGAACCAAGGCATCAGCCGGGCGAAAAGGAGACTTGTATGAGCGGGAAAGCCGGTGTGTGGATCGATCATCGCAACGCCGTGATCGTCGCGCTCAGCGACGGCGGCGAGCACACCACTCGCATCGCATCGCACGTCGAGAAGCACCTGGAGCGGGGGGGAGACCGGCCCATGAACGGCCGCGCCGAGGACTTGTCGGTTCCGGCGGAAGATGCTCGCCAGCGGGCCTACACCGGCGAGCTCAACGTCTACTACGACGCCGTGATCGCGGCGCTGCGCGATTACGACAGGCTGCTGATCCTCGGCCCGGGCGAGGCCAAGGGCGAGCTGCACAAGCGGCTGGAGAAGGCGAAGCTAGCCGCAAGGGTCGAGGCCGTGCAGACCGCCGACAGGATGACCGATCCGCAAATCGTGGCGAAGGTGCGCGCGCATTTTGGAGCCAGTGCGCCGCGCTTTCAGCCATAGAGATACCCGTAAACGCGGGGACCGAACAGCGACGGTGACCACATGGCAAGGATCGTGCGACTCGCTGTTCTACTCGTCGGCGTCATCGTCATTGCGGCGGCGCTGTGGTGGTCATTCGCGCGCCGCCAGGGCCAGGCGGAGCTCGATCTTTACGGCAATGTGGATCTGCGGCAGGTGGAGCTGCCGTTCAACGGCAGTGAACGCGTCGCGGCGGTTCTGGCGCAGGAAGGCGATCGCGTCAAGCAGGGTCAGCTGCTGGCACGGCTGGAGACCAGCCGTCTGCTGCCGCAAGTGGCCAAGGCTCAGGCCGATCTGGCCGCACAGCAGCAGGCCGTGGATCGACTGCACAACGGCAACCGGCCGGAAGAGATCGCGCAGGCACGCGCCAACTTCGATGCCGCGGAGGCCGACGCTCAAAACGCGCGCGCGCAATACGCGCGGCTGAACACCCTGTCGGAGAGCTCCTCCGGCCGCGCGGTGAGCCGCCAGGACATGGACGCGGCCAAGGCCGCGCTCGACACCGCCGAAGCCCGGCTGGCCGTGAATCAAAAGGCGCTGGCGCTCGAGCTCGCCGGGCCGCGCAAGGAAGACGTCGCACAGGGCGAGGCGCAGCTGCGCGCCGATCAGGCGCAGCTTGCGCTGCTGCAGCAGCAGTTGAAGGACGCCGATCTGCTCGCCCCCCTCGATGCGGTGGTGCGATCGCGCATCGTGGAGCCCGGCGAAATCTCCTCACCGCAAAAATCGGCCTTCACACTCGCCATCGTCGACCCCAAATGGGTCCGTGCGTACGTCGCCGAGCCGGACCTGGGGTCGGTCCACGAAGGCATGCGCGCGGCAGTCACGGTCGATGCGTTCAAAGGCCGCAGCTTTCCCGCATGGGTCGGATTCATCTCACCGGTCGCGGAGTTCACCCCGAAGTCGGTGGAGACCACCGAATTGCGCTCCAGCCTGGTCTATGAAATTCGCGTATTCGTGCACGACCCCGGAGACGAGCTGCGCCTGGGAATGCCGGCAACCGTGCACCTTGCGAAGCGCGGCGGCGCATGAGCACTGCGGCACATGCGGCGGCGGCGGTGGCGGCCCACGCAGTGCGCAAGGTGTTCGAGCGCGAGCGTGAAGCGCCGGTTTGCGCGCTCGATGCGGTGTCGCTCGAAGCCAGGCATGGCGAGCTGACGGCGCTCGTGGGCCCGGACGGCGCCGGCAAAACGACGCTGATGCGCCTGGCGACGGGATTGCTGCGCGCCGACGCCGGATCTCTGACGGTGCTCGGGATCGACGTGGCGAAGGAGCCGCAGCTCGTTCAGGACCGCATCAGCTACATGCCGCAGCGCTTCGGCCTTTATGAGGATCTCAGCGTGGCGGAGAACCTGGATCTTTATGCCGACCTGCACGGCGTGAGCCCCGCGGAGCGCGCCGAGCGCTACCCCCGGCTCATGGACATGACCGCGCTCGGACCCTTCAAGGCGCGGCTCGCCGGCCAGCTGTCCGGCGGGATGAAGCAGAAGCTCGGGCTGGCGTGCACACTGGTGCGCTCACCGCAGCTGCTGCTGCTCGATGAGCCCACCGTCGGCGTCGACCCGCTGTCGCGCCGGGAGCTGTGGGAAATCGTGACGCGTCTGGTGAGTGAGCAGGGCTTGACGGTGCTGCTGAGCACCGCCTATCTGGACGAGGCCGAGCGCTGCAGCCGCGTGGTCATGCTGCATCAGGGACAGGTGCTGTCGCAGGGCTCGCCGCTCGAGGTGTCCGCCATGGCGAACGGGCGCAGCTTCGTGGCCATCCCCGCGCCGGGCCAATCGGCGCGCAGTCTGCAGGCGCGGCTGCTCGATCAGCCGGACATCGTCGATGCCGTGCCCGACGGCGGGCGGGTCCGATTCGTTCGAAGCGATGCGGCGCAAAGCCAGGCCGCGCAGGGGCCCGATGAACTGCACGACCTGCACGTCGAACCCGTGCCGCCGCGCTTCGAAGACGGCTTCATGATGCTGCTGCAGGCTCATTCGAACCGCGAGCGCGCCAGAACCATCTCGGTCGCGCACCCGCCCGTGCAGCACGGGGACGGGGCGGCGGTGCGGGTCGAGCTGCTGTTGAAAAAATTCGGCGCCTTCACCGCGGTCGACCGCATCCACTTCGAAGTGATGCGCGGCCAGATCTTCGGGCTGCTCGGCCCCAATGGAGCGGGAAAAACCACCACCTTCCGCATGCTGTGCGGCCTGCTCGCGCCGAGCGGGGGCGAATTGCACGTGGCGGGCGCCGACGTGCGCGATGCGCCGGCTTCGGCCCGCTCCCGGCTCGGCTACGTCGCACAGAAGTTCTCGCTGTATGGTCCCTTGAGCGTGACCGAGAACCTGGAGTTCTTTGCCAGCGCGTACGGATTGCGCGGCGAGCGCAAGCGCGCGCGCATCGGCTGGGCCATGGAGCAGTTCGAGCTCGGCACGCACGCGCGGGCCACCAGCGGCCAGCTGCCCGGCGGGTATAAACAGCGCCTTGCCATGGCAGCTGCGCTGCTGCACGAACCGGAAATCCTGTTTCTGGACGAGCCGACCAGCGGCGCTGATCCGCGCGCGCGCCGCGCGTTCTGGCGCCGCATCACGGCGCTCGCCGACCAGGGGGTGACGGTCATCATCACCACGCATTTCATGCAGGAAGCCGAATACTGCGACCGCATTGCGATCATGGATTCCGGACGAATCCTGGCGCAAGGCTCCCCGGGCGAGGTGCGCGCGGTGGCGCGCACTGCCGCGCAGCCGGAGCCCAGCATGGATGATGCCTTCATCGCGGTGGTCGAGCAGTCTCGGCGCGCCGCATGACGCCGCCCGGATCCACGGCGCCCCCCCGTGCGTGGCGGCCCAAGCTGCGGCGCATTCGCGCACTGGTGATGAAGGAGACGCGACAGATCGTGCGCGATCCCTCGAGCATTGCCATCGGCGTCGTGCTGCCGCTGATCCTGATCCTGCTGTTCGGCTATGGGCTGTCGCTCGACGTCAAGAACGTGCCTCTCGCGGTGGTGATCGAAAGCCCCACGCCCGAGGCGATGGATCTGGCGGCCGGCTTTCAGCTTTCTCCCTACTTTCACCCCTCGGTGATGCGGTCCATGCCCCCTGCGCAGCGGCAGCTGCTGGAGCACCGCGTCGACGGCGTCGTGAGGATTCCCGAGGACTTTTCCCGCCACATCGCCGCCGGAGACGCCGAGGTGCAGCTCATCGTGCACGGCGGGGATGCGAACCGCGCGCGCATCATCGAGCAGTACGTCCAGGGCGTGGTGGGGATCTGGGCGGCGCGGCTGGCTGCGCAGGGCCAGCCGAGCGCAGCTGCGCTGGTGAACGTGCAGGCGCGCTTGTGGTTCAACGAGGCCAACGACAGCAGCTACTTCCTGGTGCCGGGCCTGGTGGTGCTGGTGATGACGCTGATCGGCGGTCTGCTGACGGCCATGGTCATGGCGCGCGAGTGGGAGCGAGGCACGCTCGAATCGCTGCTGGTCACGCCGGTGCGCAGCGAGGAGATCCTGCTCGGCAAGACCCTGCCGTACTTCGTGCTCGCCCAGTTCGGCTTCGTGCTGTGCGTGCTGTCGGCGAAGTTTCTGTTTCACGTGCCGCTGCGCGGCTCGATGTGGGTGCTGTTCGGCGCGTCCATGCTGTACGTGCTGATCGCGCTCGGCATCGGCCTGCTGATCTCATCCTGGGTCAAGAATCAGCTGGTCGCGAGCCAGCTCACGATGCTCGTCACCTTCATGCCCGCATTCATGCTGTCGGGATTTCTGTTCGATCTGCGCAGCATGCCGGCGGCGGTGCGCATGATCACTTATGCACTGCCGGCGCGCTATTACGTGGCGCTGCTGCAAAGCGTGTTTCTCGCGGGCAACGTCTGGCCGGTCATCGTCCCGAACACGCTGGCGCTGGCGGCGATGGCCGCAGCGCTCGCCTTCGGCAGCCGCGCCGTCATGCGCAAGAGCCTCGAGTGAACGCCCTGCTCGACAGCCTGCTGCGCATCGCGGCTCTGACGCGCAAGGAGCTTCTCGCGGTCCTCAAGGACAAGCGCAGCCGCCTGAGTCTGCTCATTCCGCCGGTGGTCCAGGCGCTGATTTTCGGCTACGCAGCCACCTACGACCTGAATCACGTCACCTACGCGGCGCTCGACCAGGACCACAGCTCGGCTTCGCGGCAGCTGCTGGCAGGCCTTGACGGTTCGGGGGTATTCGAGCGCGTCGCGGACTTGCAGCGCGCGAGCGATATCAAGTCCCTGATCAACGCGCGCCGCGCGCTGCTGGTGGTGCAGATCGACCAGCAGTTCGAGCGGCGCCTGCTGTCCGGCCAGAGCGCGGACGTGCAGATCATCGCCGACGGCCGCAATTCCACGACGGCCGGCACGGCGATGACCTACGTCTCGAGCATCGTCGATCAATTCAACTTGAACTGGGGCCGCAACCACGCGATCGCGCCGCCGCCGCTGCAGATCGTCGCCCGCGCCTGGTACAATCCGAATCTCGAAACCCGCTGGTTCATGATTCCCGGGATGATCGGCACCCTGACGCTGATCCAAACCATGATGCTCACCGCGATGTCGGTTGCGCGCGAACGCGAGCAGGGCACTTTCGATCAACTGCTGGTGACGCCCTTTCGCCCCTTCGAGATCATGGCCGGCAAAGCCATGCCGTCCCTGGTGGTGGGTTCGATCCAGGCCGGCGGCGTGCTGCTGGTCGCCCAGCTGTGGTTTCGAATTCCCTTTGCCGGCGCCTATGCAACCCTTTACACGGGCCTGCTGATGTTTCTGTTGGCGGCGGTCGGCATCGGTTTGCTGGTCTCGGCGGTGGCCGCGACCATGCAGCAGGCATTGCTGTATTCGATGCTGCTGATCATGCCGTTCTCGCTGCTGTCCGGCCTGACCACGCCGATCAGCAGCATGCCGCTCGCCGTGCAGTACCTGACCGCCATCAATCCGCTGCGCTACGCCATCGACATCACCCGGCGCGTGTATCTCGAGGGCGCGGGACTGGACTTGTTGATCCCCGATCTATGGCCCTTGGCGCTGATCGCCGCGCTCACGCTGACGGCGGCTGCCTGGATGTTCAGCCACCGGATGCAATGAGACCCGTGAACAGCAACCGCCGCATCACCATCCGGGCCGCCGCTGCGTGCGCCGCGCTCGCGACGGTCCTCGCCGCCGCCTGCACCATGGGGCCGGATTTCGTGCGACCGACGCCGCAGGCGCCGCCGCACTGGTCCGCCCACGCGACCGCGCCCCCGGCGCCCGTGCCGAGCACGGTCACCGAGCAGGCGGCGGACCAAAGCGCCTGGTGGAGCGGCTTTCAGGATCCGGAGCTTAACTCGCTGATCGAGCGGGCCTCGAAGTCGAATCTGGACCTGCGCACTGCGCTGCTGCGGATCGAGGAGGCGCGCGCGCAGCGCGCCATCTCGGCATCGGCCTTCTGGCCGGCGCTGTCGGTCGATGCCCTGTATGACCGCGAGCGCTTCAGCGAAACCACGCCCCAGGGCGCTCTGTTCAATACGGTCGGCACCGTCCACGCGCCGGGCAGCCCCGGCCTCACCATTCCGAATCCGTACAACCAGCTGCAGCTGAGCGGCACCGCCTCCTGGGAAATCGATCTGTTCGGACGCGTACGCCGCTCCGTGGAAGCCGCCCAGGCGGGCGTGCAGGTCTCGGTCGAGGATCAGCGCGCGGTGCTGGTCTCGGTTCTCGCGGATGTGGCGCAAAATTACTTGGAGCTTCGAGGCGCGCAGGCGCGCCTGCGCATCGCCCAGGAAAATCTGGCAACCATCGACGAGCTGCTGGATCTGACTCGCCAGCGCCGCGCGGCGGGGCTGACCACCCACATCGATGTCAGCAACGCGCTCGCACAGGCCGATGCAACGCGCGCCCAGCTGCCGGCCTTCGCACTGCAGATCACCCAGAGCATCAATCAGCTCAGCGAGCTGCTTGGCCGCGAGCCCGAGGCGCTGCGCGTGGAACTGGACCCTGCGGCGGCGGTGCCTTCCGTGCCGGCCGAAGTGGCGATCGGCCTGCCGTCGGAGCTGGCGCGGCGCCGGCCCGACATCCGCGAGGCCGAGGCCAATCTGCATGTCGCGACCGCACAGATCGGCGTGGCGGTTGCGGATCTGTTTCCCCGTCTCACCTTCGGGGGAAACGGCGGCTTTCAGTCCCAGAACACCAGCAATTTGCTCACGTGGGCCAGCCGCTTCGGCTCCATCGGGCCCGCGCTCGACCTGCCGGTCTTCGATCGGGGCCGCTGGAAGACGGTGAAGCTCTACGACGTGCGCGCACAGGAAGCCGCACTCGCCTATCAGCGCACCGTCCTCAACGCGCTGCACGAAGTCGAGAACGCTCTGGCTGCCTACGGCGCCGACCAGCAGCGGCGCGCCTGGCTCGATGCCACGGTCGCGCAGAACCGCGAGGCCCTGGCATTGTCGCGCAAACGCTATGAGAGCGGAGTGATGACCTTCATCGATGTGCTCGACGTCGAGCGCACCCTGCAGCAAAACGAACTTGCCCTCGCCGACAGCGTCACCGCCGTGAGCGCGGATTTGGTGCGCCTGTACCGCTCGCTCGGCGGCGGCTGGCAGCAAGGTCCTCAAGCGGCTATGTGAGGCCGCTGCGCCGCGTTCAGACCGCGGCCAGCGCGTGGTCCAGGTCGGCGAACAGGTCCTTGATGTGCTCCAGTCCGATGGACAGCCGCACGGTGTCCTCGGAGACGCCCGCCTGCACGAGCTCGTCGGCCGAGAGCTGCCGGTGCGTGGTCGAGGCCGGATGCGTGGCGAGGGAGCGCACATCGCCGATATTCACCAGCCGCGTGAATAATTGCAGGGCGTCGAGAAAGCGTGCACCGCGCTCGCGTCCCCGGCCGGCCGGGCCCTTGAGTCCGAAGGTCAAAAGGCCGGACGCCTTGCCGGACAGATATTTCTTCACCAGCGCATGGTCGGCGTGATCTTCCAGCCCCGCATAGTTGACCCAGGCGACCTTGTCGTGCTGCTCGAGGCGGCGCGCGATCTGCAGCGCGCTGTCGCTGATTCGATCCATGCGCAAGGACAGCGTTTCAATACCCTGCAAAATCAGGAACGCATTGAACGGCGAAATCGCCGCGCCCATGTTTCGCAGCGGCACCACGCGCGCACGGCCGATGTAGGCCGCGGGCCCGAGCGCCTCGGTATAGACCACGCCGTGATAGCTCACGTCCGGCTCGTTGAGGCGCCGGAAGCGCCGCTTGTGCTGCGCCCAGGGAAATTTGCCCGAGTCCACGATGGCGCCGCCGATGCTCGTGCCATGCCCCCCGAGATACTTGGTCAGCGAATGCACGACGATGTCGGCGCCATGTTCGAACGGCCGGCTCAGATACGGAGTGGGCACCGTGTTGTCGACGATCAGCGGCACTCCGCACCGATGCGCAATCTCGGCCATCCTCGCGATGTCGGTGACGTTGCCCTGCGGATTGCCGAGCGACTCGACGAACACCGCCTTGGTTTTCTCATCGATCAGGGACTCGAAGGTTTCCGGCTTGCGGTAATCGGCAAACCGCACGTCGATGGCGTACTGGGGCAGCGTATGCGCGAACAGATTGTAGGTGCCGCCGTAGAGTGCGCTCGAGGCGACGATATTGTCCCCCGCCTCGGCAATCGTGAGGATTGCGTACGTCGAGGCCGCCTGACCGGAGGCCAGCGCGAGCGCCGCGATCCCGCCTTCGAGCGCCGCCAGGCGCTGCTCCAGCACGTCCTGCGTCGGGTTCATGATGCGCGTATAGATGTTGCCCGGCACCTTGAGATCGAACAGATCCGCGCCGTGCTGCGCATTGTCGAACGCGTACGCAACGGTCTGATAGATCGGCACCGCCACGGACTTGGTGGTCGGGTCCGGCGAATACCCGCCATGCACGGAGATGGTCTCGAAGCGCCAGTTTTCTCGGCCGGTGGGTTGAGCCATACGCGTCGTCCGGGTGGATGAAGGAGGCGAGCCTAAAACAAGCGCTGCGCCGCGCCTAATGAATAATCGTCATGAGCTTATTCGAAAAATCGCGATGGGCGCCAATCGCGATGCCGCGAACCGCGACGGCGCGAACCGCGATGCCGCGAACCGCGACGGCGCGAACCGCGACGGCGCCGCCGGGCCTGTGGGCTCAGCCGTGCGCAGCGCGTCCCGGGGATGCATCGCACTGCACGAAGGATTCCACGAAAGCGCGCTCTATCACGCAATCGCCCGGCACACCGATCTGGGGCGACATCTCGAATCCCCTCGACGCGAGCAAGTCGCCGGCATCCGACAGCATCCGCATGTTTCCACAGATCATGAAGCGGTCGGTCGCAGGATCCAGCTCGGGAATCGCAAGATCTCGAAACACGCGTCCGCTTTGCACCAGGGTCGTGACCCGCCCGTGGTGGCGCAAAGGCTCCCGCGTGGCCGTAGGGTAGTCGAGCAATTGGCGAACGACCATTTCGCCCAAATGCGGGTCTTCGCGCAGCCGGTTGACCGCCGCATCTCCGTAGGCCAGATCGGCGTTGGTGCGGGCGCCGCGAATCAGAATCACCTGCTCGAATCGCTCGTACGTCTCCGGATCCTTCGCGACGCTCAAGAACGGCGCCACCCCGGTCCCGGTGGCAAGCATGAACAGCCGCCTCCCGGGCCGCACGTCGCGCAGCACCAGCGTCCCGGTCGGCTTCGAGCTCACCAACACGGGCGCTCCGGGCAGGATGTGCTGGAGTCGCGAGGTCAACACGCCGCCCGGCACTTTGATGCTGTAGAACTCGAGGGAATCCTCGTAGTTCGCGCTGGCGACGCTGTAGGCACGGACGATTTTCCGTCCCTCGAGGTCCAGTCCCAGCATGATGAACTGACCATTCTCGAATCTAAGTCCCGGGCTGCGGGTGGTCACGAAGCTGAACAGCTTGTCGCTCCAATGCTTGACCTCGATGACGTGCTCTGCGGTGTAACTGGCCATGATTCTCGTATGTATTACGGGAAGTTAATAAATGATCGCCACAAAAACGGGCGAGTGTATCTTATCCATGGATCGAGCGACATACGTGGAAGTCGCCCAAACCTACGTGATTTCGCTAAGCTGCAGCCAATGCAAAAATCGAATGCCGCCGGCTTGCTCGGCCGCCTGATGTTGCTGGGAGTTTCGGCTGCGCTGACCGGCGCGCCGTCCGGGTCCTCTGCCGCGTCACCCCAACCGCCGAAGGTCGACCTCGACGCCTTCGATGCGCTGAAAAAGACCATCGCGCTGGCCGACGGCGAAGTGCTCGCTTATATCGACATGGGACATCGAGCGGGCCCTGCGGTGGTGCTGGTCCACGGATACACCGATACTGCCCGCGATTGGGTTCCGATGCTGCCCTACCTATCGAAGCATTTTCGGCTCATCCTGGTCGATATCCGCGGCCACGGCCGTTCGAGCAAGCCGGAATGCTGCTACGGCCGCTTGGACTTCGCCTATGACATCAAACTGCTGCTGGATGCGCTCGGCGTGCAGAAGGCCGACATCGTGGGCCATTCCCTGGGCAGCATGATCGCGCAGACCTTCGCCGAATACTGGCCCGAGCGGACCGGGCGGGTGGTATTGATCTCCTCCACCGCCGGCTCGCCGGCCGGCGCTCCCTCGCCGCCGCCGCAATACGATTATGCCGCGGAAATTCGCAAGCTCAAGGAGCCGATCGATCCGGACTCGCCGTTCATGGTCGCGTGGTGGAATTCACCGACGCCGGTGGATCCTGATTTCCTTCGCCGGCAACGCCGCGATGCGGCCGCCATCCCGCTGCGCGTGTGGCTCGCCGTGCTCGATCAAGCACTGTCCGCAAATGCCGTCGCCGATCTGCAGCACACGCTGCCGCGCCTCCAGGCGCCCACGTTGCTGATCTGGGGAAGCAAGGATCCGATCGTGGAGGAGCCGTTGCGCAAGACCTTGCGCGACGCCTTGCCTGGCGCCCAAGTCAAGGTATTCGATGGGCTCGGGCACAACCCCTTTTGGGAAGATCCAGCCGGCGTGGCCGCTGCGATCAACTCGTTCTTGTCCGATAGAACGCAATCCCCGCCTCTGTCGCCAGCCAGCGGAACGGCTCGTTCGGAACGTAATGCAGGCGATTGTTGACGAACGGGTATTTTCTCCACGGCTCCTCCCGACCCGCCTCGAGATCCGCAATGATCCGTCCGAAGACGGAAGTCAGATTCACGCCGTGCCCGCTGTAGCCGATTGCATACAATACGTTTTCGTACCGTCCGGTCCGCCCCACGGAGGGAGAGGCATCCAGCGACCAGTCGATCACTCCACTCCAGCTTTGGGCAAATTCGATGCCGGATAGCGTGGGGTATATGCGTACCAGTTCGCGCTGAAGCTGGAGCGCGTGCGAGCGCAAGACTCCGGTGTCTGCGCCGTTGTTGAACGAGTAGTGCGGAGTGCCTCCACCGATGTGGATGCGCCGGTCCTGCGTCAAACCGAGATAGAACACCTCGGTCCGATTGTCATTGAACGGCAGCGGCAGGCGCCATCCGATCTCGCCAAGCTCCTGCTCGCTGAAGGGCCGCGTGACCGCGACGTATTCATGAACGGGCAGGATGCGGTTTTGCACGAATCCCAATTGCGGAGTGAACGCATTGGTGGCCAGCACCAGGGACCTCGCCTTGACGGTGCGCCCATCGGCCGTACGCAGCAGGAGCTCGCGGCTGCCCTCCTCAATGTGCACCACCCGGGTGTTTTCGAAGATTTTCGCCCCTGCGCTTTCAGCTGCGGCTTTGAACACGTGCACGAGCTTCATGGGATGGACGCGTCCGCAGTTGGGGTCGAAGAATCCACCGCGGTAGACGCTCGTGCCGAGCGCTCCCGCGACGCGCGGCGAATCCCAGAATTCGACCGGCATTCCAAGATCACGGGCCTCGCGCACGTAAGCCTGCGCGGCGCGCAGATCCGCGTCGCTCTCGAGCACTTGCAGTGCGCCATGAGCGTCCAGCTCGCAGTCGATGCCGGTGGCCGCGCTGAGCTTCGACAAGAACCGAATGTTCCCGGCGGTCAAATCGTAGATTTGCCGGTCCATGGCCGGATCGTCGCTGAAATTCATGAATCGGTCCGCGGTCATCGTCAGCACCATCGCCCCGTTCCTTCCCGAAGCGCCGTTTCCGCAGCCCAAGGCCTCCAGAACCGCGACACTCTTTTGAGGTGAGATGCTGCGCAGGAAGTAGGCCGAGGAGAGCCCGGTCAGTCCTCCGCCCACCACCGCGACGTCGACTGCGAGATCTTCAGCGAGCCTGGGGTTCAGAGGCGGCTGGCTGCGGGCCCAGTAGCCTAAGTTCGGCTCGAGCGGCAGAGGTGCGCGCCAGATCCACGGAGAGACCTCATTCAGGCCGGCGGCGCCCAGCAATGCCGCGCCGCCGGCCCATGCGGAGCTTTTCAAAAAGCGGCGCCGGCTGCTCATGTCACGGCGCGCCTCCGCCGGGAAACCGTTACGCTACGCAACCGACACCGCGTCTAGAAGTTGTTCCGGTACTGCAGCAGCACGGTGAAGGGCTGCAGGGTCGCCACCTGCGGTATCACCACGCCTGCGGGGCTGAACTGCGCGTAGCCGACGTAGCCGATGTCGCCCAAGTTCGGTTTCACATTGCCAATGTTGTGAAAATTGAGCGACAGCTCCTGCTTGTCGCGCTGCACGCCGAATCGCAGGTTCGCCAGCGAGTACGGCGGCCGGCTCCCGATCAAGCCGCTGCCGCCGTTGAGCAGCGAGATGCTGTTGCCCGTATAGCTGTAATCGGCCGCGACGAATCCGTCGAGCTGCGAGGTGAGCGCTTTGGTGTAGATGCCGGCCACCGACGCGGTCCAGGCCGGCACGCCTTCGACGTGCATGCCGGACATGACGCCGGCGTAGGACAGCGGGCCGGGATTGACGATGTCGGTCTTCTCATAGCCCGCACCGAAGCGCAGCTGCAGCGCCGACGTGACCTTGCCGGTGAGCTCGATCTCGCCGCCGTTGATCAGCGCCGAGCCGCCGTTGAGCTGCAGGTAAAAGCCGCAGGGCAAGGCCACCTGCTGCTGCAGATGGTCCCAGTTGATGTGAAATCCGGCGGCCGTGAGCAAAATGCGCGTGTCGGGTATTTGTATCTTCGTCCCCGCTTCGTAGCTCCATAGCGTGTCGGACTGAATGTGCTCGATGTCGTTGAGTGGAAGCCCGGCCAACACGCAAGCCGGGAAGTTCGCCTGCGCTCCGCCCGCGCGAAAGCCCTTCGAGGCGGACGCGTACACCATGGCGGCGTCGGTCGCCTGATAGGACAGGCCCACCTTCGGATCCGCCCCCGACTGCGAGTTTTCGGTCGGACTGCTCGGAGTCGGACCATAGTTAAAGAACCCGTCGGCCGTGAAATCGGTGGTCTGCTTGAGCCAGTACTTGCGAACGCCGGCGGTCAACGAGAATTTATCCAAGAACTTGTAATAGAGCTCGCCGAAGACCGAGGTGTCCTTTTCGGTGCCGGGATTGTTCTGTGTCCAGATCAGATCGTTGGGCCAAGGACCCACGAGGCTGCCGATCGAGGCGGCAGGCATGCCGGTGGCATAGGTATCGGGAATGAAAAAACGCGTGCGCGTGTACGAGTAGAAGGCGCCCGCGGTGCCGCTCAGGTTATGGACGGGATCGAAGGACAGGCGCAGCTCTTCGGTCAGCTGGTTGTGGTAGTGCTCCCCGTCCCACAGGAACGGCTGATTCTCCAGTTTGGTGACATTATAAAATACCGGATTGAGGAAGGCCTGCTCGGTTCCGTAGGTCGAATCCTCGAGGTCATGCGTGTGCCGGTAGAAATAGCTCGACGAGGAGACCACGCTGTAGCCGTTGCCTTTGTAGTTGAGTTCGAGCGATGGCAGCGCCCAGCGGTCCATCGCGTCGGGCTGCACGTCGAACGCACGGTTCAGAATGTATTGGGGCGTGAATCCGGGCAAGGGCGCAAAAGTGGCCGCAAACCCATGCATGTCCGTGTCCTGGTACATCACGCGAAGGCGCGCTTCGAAGCTCTCGCTGACCTTGTAAAGCGCGGAAATCGAACCTCCGTAGGTCGTTTGCGCACCCTGGTTGCCCACGCTGGTACGCGGCACCGGCTCGTACGGGATCACGTACGAATCGGCGGTCGTGGCGTTCTGCGGGGTGGTCGGAAAGGTGCGGGTCAAATAGCCGGCGTCGTGATTGCCGAACATGACCACGCGAACCGCCAGCACGTCGGGGCTCAGCACGTAATTGCCGATGATGCCGGCGCCGCCGTCGGGACTGCCGCCGCCCGAGGTCGCACCCGCCTGCGCCATGTAGCCGATGTCGTCCATCGATAGATTCGGCCGCTTGGTGATGAGGCGCACGTTGCCGCCCAAGGAACTCTCGCCGTACAGCGTGCCCTGGGGACCCTTCAGCACCTCGATGTTGTCGATGTCCAGAACCCGCGGATCGACCGATCCCGGCACCGGCGTGTCATCAATGTAAAAGCCGGTCGCGCCCGCCGTGCCGAACAGATTCTGGCCGGTGATGCCGCGAATCGCGACCGTGCGCGCGTCGGCAATGCCGGTCGGGCCGCCGCCATAGGCGAACGAGATGTTCGGCGTCTTGGTCGCGTAGTCGTCAAAAGACTGGATGTTGTACGCCTCGAGCGTCTGGGCGGTGAATACCGTGACGCTGATGGGCACCTGGGCCAGCGACTCGTCGCGTTTGCGCGCCGTGACCACCACGGTTTCGAGCGTCGTGTTGTCCGACGCGTTGTCGCCCGCAGCATCCGCTGCGCGCGCATTCACGCCGTAAACAGCGGCGGCGCATGTTGCCCCCAGCACCAAATGCGCCCATGAATGATGCATCGCTTCTTCCCCTTTTGCCTCTTCCCTTCTTCCCGGGTGCTGCTTTCCAGCATAGCGCGGAATGCCGCCCACAGCGCGCGGCGCCGCGCTAGGGGATACCCTGATTTTTTGCCGACGCTGACGAGGCGATTGCGGCATAGTGGCAGCAATGAAACTTGCCTGAGTGATTTGCGGATGCCGCCGGTTCGTCTCGAAGTCTACATACAGCCGCGCGCCTCGAAGACCGAGCTTGCCGGAATTCACGATGGCGTGATCAAGATCCGCATCGCGGCGCCTGCGGTGGAGAACGCCGCCAACCGCGCGTTGATCGAATTCGTTGCGCGTCATCTTGGCGTCGCGAAACGATGCGTGCGAATCGTTTCCGGGGGCGTGAGCCGCAGAAAAATACTTGAAATCGAGGGGACGAGCAGCGACGCGATCGCGACTGCGCTGGGGCAACGTTGACCTCGCCACTGCGCACAGGCCGGTTACGCGGCCCTCGAAGAGATCCACTGCCGGGCGTCGCGGGTCAGCGCGCAGCGCACTTCGCCGACCGTCGCCGTGCGGACGATGAGCGCCACCGACCCCTGCTCATCCCAGGCAGCGCAGATGAGGGATCTGTGCACGTCGTTGACGACGATCGGGAAGGAAGCGCCCTGCTGGGATTCGATCCGCAGCGGCAGCTGCTCCTTGGGAACGGACGCGGGCACGATCTCGGGCTTGAGCCAACCGATGCGCCAGTACGCTTCGGTTACGAGCACACCGCTGGCACCACGATTCGCAAGCTCGACCACCAGAATCTCCTCACCGCCGTCGATATGAGCAGGGTGCCCCTGACGCGACAGATCCGCCGCACCGATCACGTGAGTCAAGCGATCGCGGAGGCCGAACCAGCCGGCAACGACGGCGGCGCCGATCGTCGCGATCGCGGTGAACCAGGCGGCCCAGAGTATTGCGGTCGAATCCGGCGTCATGAGGGCGTTCTGACGACGGTCACGGCACAATGCGCATAGGCGATGACCTGCCGCGCCACCGAGCCGATCAGCCAGCGCTCAAATAGCGTGTGCCCCCGATGCCCCACGACGATGTGGTCAATGCCGTGAGCCTCGGCAAAGCGCACGATCTGTTCCGCCGGATGGCCTACCGCGACGTGAACATGGGTCTTGAAGGGCTCGTGCGCGTGCTTGGACTGTACGGTGCGCAGCTGGTTTTGATGGTGCTTGCGCGATTGTTCGATCACCGCTTCGGTTTCGACCATGCCGCCGAACTCGGGCGGGCGCACGACCGCCAGTACGTGCACCGATGAACCGAATGCACGGGCGAGACCCGCTGCGAAGCCCAGCGCCTGGGCCGCCGCCTCCGAGCCGTCGTAGCCGACCAAGATATCCCGGATCATGAGACCCTCCTTGCAACCCCTGCAGGCGTCGCCGAAGCTGCGGATTCTGCTGCGGCTCCGGGCTTCAGCAAGTGCCGCGGCAAAAAGAATGCGTTGGCGATCAGTGTGGGCACGACCGCACTCGCCACCACCGCCGCGACCACCGCAGAATACTGCGCCTGCGTAATGACGCCGTGCGACAACCCGAACAGGGCGGAGATCGTACCGAATGTCAGCCCCGTGGACATCAGTAGAGTCGTATAGAGAGCCTCTTTCGTCGGCGCGCGGAAAACCTGGGTTGCGGGATAAACCCCGATGCATTTACTGACCATCTTGCCGAGCAATAGAGCCAAAAAGCCCAGAGGTGCGGCCACCAATGCGGGCAGCAACACCAATGAGCCCGCTCTGATGAAGTAAAACGGCGTGAGCAGTCCGAAAGTCAGCGTGCGCAACCGGCGAATGAGCGCGTGATCCTTTCCGACCGTGCCGGCCAGCACCATACCGACCAGATACGCCGGCAGCACCGCTTCGCTGCCCGACCAGGTTGCGAGTCCCCCGAGGCCGAACAGCGTAAGCAATAGAAACTTGACCTCGAGCTCCGAGGGCCGGCCGCCGTAGCGCTTGAAGAAACGCGGCGTGACAAAGGGCAAGATCGCAAAAACCACGCTCGCCCCGCCGAAGAATGCACCCGTCTTCCATGTGAACGGACTAAAGATGAATCCCAAGGCGAGCACGGTCAGCAGATCATTGATGAAGCAGGCGGCGAGTATCGTCTTGCCGTAGTTCGTGACGTTCAGGCCGAACTCGAGCATGACCGCGTAGACGACCGCAACCGAGGTGGTGGACATCGCCACACCCGCCAGCCAGCTCGCTCTGACATCCCAGTGCAGCACCCAGAAGGCGACGGCGGTGCACCCGAAGAAGGGCGCCACGAATCCCACCAGACCGATGAGGCCCGCCTCTTTCCACTTGGTCCGGAACACCGCCGGATCCAGTTCCGCGCCCGCGAGAAAGGTCAGCACAATGGCGCCCGTGCCGGACAGAAACTTGATCCAGGAGTCGTCCGTGTGCAGCAGCGCCGTGCCCAGCGTCGCTCCGATAATCAATTGAGCAACGGTTCCAACCACGATCTCAGAGAGCGCGGTGGCCACCCGCAGCCAGATCGACAACAGGGTCGCGACCAGCGCAAGACCCAGCCAGAGGGCGGCAAGCAACCAAGTCTCGGTCATGACGGCGCCTCGGCTGAAGGCTCATTCATCTCACGCGACCGATGGCGGATCGGCGGAGTCGGGATTGATCACGCCGAAGCGCGCCGGGATATGCGCGTAGAAGAGCCGGATCCTCTCCTTGTGAATCAGCGTCAGCAGGCGCTGTGCCTCCTCGTCGGTGACGATGAACTCGATCTCCACCGCGAGCGCGCCGGCCAGTTCGAAAAAGCGCGCCTCGTGCAGCATGTGATGCCGGCCGAATCCGGCCATGGCCTTGAACGCGGAGCCGCCCCGGATGCCGAGTTTGTTGGCCTGCTGCAGCAGCCATTCCCAAACGAGCTGATGGTGATGGCGATGGCCCTCGTGCACATAGAATCGCAGGAATGATCCATTCATAATCGTGCCATCCTCTTCGATGCGTGCACCGCACAACCCAGCCAGCGATCTGACCAAGGACCAATGCGGGTCGTGCTGCCGGCTACGGTAACATACGCCGGTTCCTTCGATCATTCGGAGAGCTGAGGATCATTTGGAGAGCTGAGCGATGCACCTCCGGCAGCTTCAGCGGAGACGTCAGCGCGGTTGCGATAACCGCCGGCGCCTCGTCCTCGCACTGCGGCGGTGTGTTTTCGGGCGTTCCGGAGTATGCTGGACACGAATCGTTTCAGACGCGCGATTGCCGGCCAAGGCCGGGTTCTGTGCCCACTTTTCAGGGATTGGCGTAACGCATGAACACAGTCATTCCGGACGTCGCCCTCATCGACAACAGCGATGAGCGCGCACCACTGGTGCTGGTGCTGGATTGCTCGGGCAGCATGCAAGAAGAGAACAAGATCCAGCTGCTGAACGAGGGGCTCAAGGCGCTGGCGGCGGATCTCAAGGCTGACCCGATCGCTGCCCGCTGCGGACGAGTGCTGGTCATATCCTTCGGCGGCGACGGCAACGTGGAGATCATGGGCGACTGGACCGACGCCATGGACTTCACGCCTCCGGCGCTCGTGGCCGGCGGACTGACGCCGCTCGGCGCCGCCATGCGTTGCGCCCTGGACGAAGTCGAATCGCAGAAGAGCCAGATGCGCACGGCGGGCGTGTCGTACAAGCGCCCCATCATCATGCTGCTCTCGGATGGGGAAGCCACCGACGAATGGCGCACGGTTGCCGCCGAGTGCAAGACCGCGGAAACCGCGCACAAGGTCAACATCATGGCGATCGGCATTGGCGACCAGTCGAACAAGGACAACCTCGGGCACTTCAGCAACAAGGGCGCACTCAGCCTGAGCGGGCTCAAGTTCAAAGAACTGTTCATCTGGCTGAGCCGCAGCATTCGCGCGGTTTCCCGCGCGCCTGCGGGCGGGTCGGTGCAGCTGAACCCGGTGGACAGTTGGGCGAAATTGTCCACCTGAAGATCTCGCGCGCGTTCCTGCGAAGCGCTCGACGACGGGCTCAAGAGCTATGTGGACAGTGTTCTCCGCCTCGGCCATCGGCAAACGCAACCTGGAACAGGGCGCGGCCGGACAGGATGCCAGCCATTGCATGGTGACGGACGATGTCCTGGTCGCCATCGTATGCGATGGCGCCGGGTCGGTCCTCGAAGGCCGGACGGGTTCGGAGTTCGTCGCGCGCGCCCTGGCTGAACAACTATCGAGCACGGTCCAGGCAGAAGGCGGCGCGCGCCTCGAGGCTACCATCCCATCCGCCATCGAATCAGTCCGCGCCCGCCTCGCCGATCTCGCCGCCTCGCGCCAACTCGCGCTCCACGATTTCTCATGCACGCTGCTCGGATGCGTGGCCACGCCCGGCGGAGGCTGCTTCTTCCACATCGGCGACGGCTTCGCCATTCAGCAGGGCGCCGCCGGCGACTCCGTGCTCTCCCAACCCGAGAACGGCGAGTACGCCGATGAGACATATTTCGTGACCGACGAGAACTGGCAGGATCATCTTCGGCTCACGCCGCTGCCCGCGCCCGCGCCGGGATGCGTGATCGGGCTGATGTCCGACGGTACCGCGCCGTTCGCCGTCAATCGCGCGCGCAGCGGCTTTTTCCGCCCCTTCATCGATCCCATCGCCGCCTTTCTGCGCGAGGCCACGGCGCCGAACGGCAACGAAGCCCTGCGGAATCTGCTGGAGAGCCCGCGGGCCTGCGAAATCTCGTCCGACGACAAGACTCTGCTGCTCGCGTTTGTCCTCTGAGCGGTAATCCAGCTTATTCGGATCGATCCCGTGCCCGCAGCCGAACGCAAGCCTGAAAACATCGTCGAGCTGCTCCGGCCCGGACGCCGCTCGGAACAGGTGGCGCTGGATGCCACCGGCAAATCGGGCGGCGCCGGCGAGATCTTCTCCATCAGCGGCAAGCCTGGATTTGTCGCAAAGATCTACCACGTCTCCACGGCTCAGGCGCACCTGGCCCAATACCGGCGCAAGATCGAGTGGATGCTCGAGAACAAGCCCGCGCTGCCGCCGGTCCCGGCCGAGTATCAGGACATCGTGCAGCTCGCCTGGCCCGAAGCGTTGATCCTGCGTCAGTCGCGCTTCATCGGCTTCGCCATGCAGAAGATCGCATTCGACCGCACCCTCGAACTCGACTATCTGCTGAACCGCCGGCAGGCCGCCCAGGAAGGCTTCGATGCCGACTACGGCAAGCTGGTGACGGTCTCATTCAATCTCGCCTCGATCATTCACTGCCTGCACAACAAGCGCATCGCCATCGTCGACCTCAAGCCCATGAACGTGAAGGTCTACAAGTCAGAGCTGTATGTGTCGATTCTCGACTGCGACGGTTTCCACATCGACACCGAAGAGTTCAGCTCCGATGCCCCCCAGGTTACGCCCGAATACCTCGCTCCGGAATTCCAGGACAAGGCCGTGGCGTACCCCGAGGCGCAGGACCGCTTCGCCCTCGCCGCCATCATCTTCCGCCTGCTCAACTACGGCATCCACCCCTTCACCGGCGTGGCCTCGGACCATCACCACTATCCGCCGGAGTTGGCGGGCCGCATCAAGCAGGGGCTGTACCCTTACCGCAAGGCCGCCCACAAGCGCGTGCGCAAGGTGCCGGCCAGCGTGCACGAGACCTTCCCCGACAGCCTGCGGGACCTGTTCGACCGCGCCTTTGCATCCTCCGGCTACAGCAGGCCGAGCGCCCGCGAATGGGTCGGCGCCCTGGAGATCTACGCCAGCAAGCACAGCGGACAGATGTCACCGTGCGACAAGGGGCATCTGCGATTCTCCGGCCGACCCTGCCCGACCTGCATGCGTGAGGCGCTGATCCACGGCGCCGAGGTGCGCCGCCGCAGCTTTCTTGCGCGCGTGCAGACCGCACCCGTGCGCACCCTGAAATATTTGAAGAGAACCCTGCGCCAAACCCATACCTCGCCGTTCCAGGCCGCACTGGCGCAGGCGCAGTTCAATCTGGTGCAGCTGGCGCCGCCACCCCCGATTTCCACCCGCAACGCCATTGCCCTGGAAATTCTCTGGATCAGCGGCCTGCTGATCGCCTACTGGTGGACGAAATGAGCCCGGTCGCCGCCACCGCCGTATGGGCCCTGCCGCTCCTCGTCGCCTGGTTCTGGCGGCCCCGTCAGGCGATGAGTCCCAGCGCATGGATCCTGCTCATCGCTTTTGGCGCGCTCGGCGCCTGGGCACTGTGGTTCGGGCTCTATGCCCACCCCGGCGAATCCGAGGGCCTTGCCTTCTACAAACCCACGGTCCTGTTTTGGACGCTGGCCGCCATTATGATCATGGTCCCATTGCTCGGCTGGGGCTACCCCGCGAAGATCGTCCTCGGCACTTACTTCGCGTTCTCGAACCGCGAATGGCGCTGGATCAACCGCGGCTTCGCCGCCATGTACGTCATCCTTGGTGGCGCCAACCTGCTGGTGGCCTCCGAGTCCTCCTACAAGGACTGGGCCGGCTTCAAGTTCGCCTGCATGATGAATCTGCTCATCGTCTGCCTGTTCCGCTTAAACTTCGTCTGGCTGCCCATCCTGGCGGATGTGTTCATCTACCTGTATCGCCGCGCCACCGCGGCCTACCGGTATCTGTCGAGCGTGTTCTGACCGGCGGCGGCCAAGAGTGAGGTGATTGCATGAGACGAGAGCTGTTGCCGCAGGATGTCGAATTCGCGGTCAAGGGTGGGTCGGTCTATGGCTGCGGCGGGGGCGGCTTCGCGGATCATGGCCGCACGCTCGGCAACCTCGCGACATCGATCGGCAGACCGGAACTCGTGAGCCTCGACGAGCTCGACCCCGACGCGCTGGTCGCAACGATGGCGGCCATCGGCGCGCCCGGCGGACTCACTCACTGGGAGATGCGCGGCGTCGACTACCTGCGGGCCGTCGAACTGTTGCAGGAAGCCTCCGACCGGCCCATCGTCGGCCTGATGATCGGCCAGAACGGCATGTCAAGCACACTCAACGCCTGGCTGCCCGGAGCCGTACTGGGCCTTGCCGTGGTGGATGCCGTCGGCGATATGCGCGCGCATCCGACGGGAGACATGGGCTCCCTCGGCCTCGCCAACAGCCCCGAGCCGATGATCCAGACGGCGGCCGGCGGCAACCGCGACCGCGGCGCCTATCTCGAGATCGTCGTCCGCGGCCCCACGGCGCGGGTCTCTCCTGCGCTGCGCACGGCGGCCAATGAAGCGGGCGGCTTCATCGCGAGCTGCCGCAACGCCATCCCGGTCCGCATGGTTGCCGAGCGCGCCGTGCTCGGTGGGATCAGCCAAGCGCTGAACGTCGGTCGTGCCATCGTCCGCGCCGAGCCGCAGGGCGCAGATGCGGTCATCGCGGCGATCTGTGAGGCGACCGCTGGAACCATCATCGCGAGCGGCACCGTGTCCCGCGCGGGTCTCACCTATACCAGGGAGGCGTTCGATTGCGGTCGCATTGAGATCGCGACGGCCGGCGGACGCATCGTCGCGCACGTACTGAACGAGTACATGGCGTTGGAGCGCGACGGTGAACGAATCGCCACCTATCCCGATGTGATCACGACGCTGACGCCGGCCGGCGTTCCGGTCAGCGCCGGTCGCCTGGTCGAGGGCGCGCCGGTGCGGATCCTGCATGTGCCCAAGGCGCGGATTCCGCTGTCCGCGAGCTCTCGAGATCCGTCCGTCTACCCGCCGGTCGAGAAGGCGCTCGGCATTGAGATTGCGAGCTATGCGCTCGACGGGGAGCAGTCATGAGCGAGGCGCGAATGCGCTGCCTGGGATGGCGGCAGGAGGGGCTGCTGAGGCTGCTCGAGAACGTCGTCTCCGTGGGCGAGGATCCGGAGCATCTGGTCGTCTATGCGGCGCTCGGCAAGGCGGCGCGCAACCGGCCTGCCTATGAGGCGATCATCCGCGCACTCAAAGACCTGCACATCGGCGAGACACTGATCGTGCAGTCGGGCAAGCCGATCGCCGCCCTGGCCACCCACGCACGGGCCCCACTGGTGCTGATGGCGAACTGCAACATCGTCGGCCGCTGGGCGCGCGAGGAGGTCTTCTACGACCTCGAGCAGCGCAATCTCATCTGCTGGGGCGGATTGACCGCCGGGTGCTGGCAATACATCGGATCGCAAGGCGTGCTTCAGGGTACCTACGAGATTCTCGCCCGCTGCGCCGCCCGACTCGGGATCGCCGATTTGCGCGGTCGCTTCTTCCTGACCGCCGGCCTCGGCGGCATGGGATCCGCACAACCCCGGGCCGCAAGCTTGCTCGGCGCCGCCAGTATCGTCGTCGAGGTCGACGCCGAGCGTGCGGCCAAGCGGCTCAAGGCTGGGGCGGTCGACGCCCTCACCGAGTCCGTCCCGGATGCGCTCGCGGGTATCGGTCGTGCGATGACCGAACGGCGGGCCTGGTCCGTGGCCCTCGTCGGCAACGCAGCGGACATATTCCCGGCGATCGCCGCCGGACCGCTCTGCCCGGACGTCGTCACCGACCAGACGGCCGCCCATGATCTGCTGTACGGTTACGTGCCGCAGGGCTACACGCCGGCCGACGCGCGGCGCGAGCGGAACGAGAATCCGGCGCGGCTGACCGCCGCCGGCCTGCGCTCGATCGGATTGCACGTCGAGGCGATGCTCAAGTTCAAGGACAAAGGTGCCATCGTCTTCGACAACGGCAACTTGATCCGCAGCCAGGCGTCCCGCGCCGGCGTCAGCCGCGCCTTCGAAATCCCGGTATTCACCGAAGCGTTCCTACGGCCTCTCTTCTGCGAAGGCATCGGCCCGTTTCGCTGGATCGCCCTCTCCGGAGACGGCGCGGACATTCGCGCCATCGACGACTATCTGCTGACAGCCTTCGCGGACAACGCGCCGGTAGCGAACTGGATCCGCATCGCGCGCGACGCGGTACCCTTCGAGGGATTGCCGGCGCGCATCGCCTGGCTCGGCCACGGTGCACGCACCGCGCTCGGTCTGGCCGTCAACGACATGGTGCATTCGGGCGCGCTCCGCGGACCGGTCGCCTTCACGCGCGATCACCTCGACGCGGGCGCCATGACGCATCCGAAGATCATGACCGAGAACATGCGCGACGGCAGCGATGCCATCGCCGACTGGCCGCTGCTGAACGCGCTCGTGAACTGCGCGTCGCAGGCGGATCTGGTCGCCGTTCATTCCGGCGGCGGCGGTTACAGCGGATACATGACGAGCGCCGGCGTGACGGTGATCGCAGACGGCACCAGCGCAGCAGAGGAGCGCCTGCGCCTGACCCTGACCAACGACACCTCCCTCGGAGTGCTGCGCTACGCCGACGCCGGTTACGACGAAGCAGTGCGGGCGGCCGGGAAGGCCGGCTTGCGGCGGCTCTGACCGTGAGCGAAAGCGCGCCGACCATCGGTCTTCAGGGGCTGCGCAGTCAATCCAAGAGCATTGAACGCAACACTCTTCGGCACGACGTTGCGCCAAAACGCCTGGCCCTGCTCTGCCTCGGCGGCGCACTGCTCGCCGCTTGCGCCAAACTGCCTGATGACGGAGCGGCCGCCGTGGTCAAGCGCTTCGACGACCTCAGGGTAGTGCGCTATTGCGAGGTGTTCCTCATCGGCGGCGACGCGGTGACGAGGAATCTCCAGGCGGCCTTTTACAACACGACTGATCTCAACATTGAAGCGAATCCGCACGATTCCTGCCCTGCTGCGATTTGGAACAAGGTCGATCCCGAGGCGCTGAAGAAGCAGTACCGCGTGCTGAGTGTGTTCAAGAACGGTCCCAGGTACTGGGCGGTGGACTGGATCGAGCTCCCGGTGGGCACGCAACGCGATTTCGATGGCGTACAGGCGCGGTGGATGGGCAAGGTACAGTTGCCCAAGGGCGTCAACCTCAAGGAAAAGGGTTCGAGCGCCTACAAGCCAACGACCGTCGCACGCAAATCCAAGATGGGATTCCTCAAGGGTCAGCCCGTGTTCATCGTCGAGAGTCCCGACGGCACGCCGTGGGTGATGCAGGCCTACTCGCGGATCGTGGATCCGAAGCTGACGTACGCAGATCTGCAGGCTCTCGATACGAAACTCAAGCTCGCACCGGGCTGGAAGTATCGGGTCAAGGTGCTCGACGCCGACCTCGAGATTCATGCCGTCAACGGCGTCGCGCGGATCGTGCAGGACGACTTGGAGAACACCTACGACGCCTGTTTCGAGGAAGCCGGACAGAAGGCGTGCAGCATCACGCCTTGATCATGGCAGCGCATGGCGGCGACGCAGCACTGGGCCTGGACGGTCACGACACCACTGGGATTGGTCAGTCAGCAGATTAGCCAGGTGGGCAACGAAACATCGAATCTCGCGAGTCTCGATCAAGTACTGGAAGGGGCGAACCTTGAGTGCACTGGTGATTTCGTTCATCGTCTTTGGCTGCGTGTTGGGCAGCGCGCTACTGAGCATGTTCATACGTACCCTTCTGCCCGATCATCACGTAAATGAAGACTCGAAGTACATCTTCAAATCGGGAATGGGTCTGCTCGCCACGCTGGCCGCGCTCGTGCTCGGATTGCTGATCGCCTCGGCCAAGAGTTCGTTCGACAGCAAGCAGGACGAGATCAAGGAGGGCGCCGCCGAAATCATGCTTCTCGACCGCACACTTCGGCACTACGGACCGGAGGCCGATCCAGCACGCGCTATCCTGCGCCGCCTGACGGCAGCCCAGACAGATCTGACCTGGATCGAGAACAGTGTGCAGGTAGGCGTGCCTTCCGCAGGTCCCCTGGCTGGCATCGAGGAAGTGCAAGAAAAGCTGAGAGCGCTTGTGCCGGCCAGCGACGCACAGAGATGGCTGCAGACACGCGCGCTGCAGCTCAGCAGTGAGCTGGCACAGATGCGCTGGCTTTTAATCGACCAACATGGGAGCTCAATATCGACGCCTTTCTTGGTGGCGTTGGTGTTCTGGCTTGTCGTCATCTTCGCCAGCATCGGACTGTTCGCACCACGCCATGGAACTGTTTATGCGGTCATCTTTGCCAGTGCGCTTTCCGTCTCAAGTGCAATTTTTCTGATCCTGGAACTCGATAGGCCCTTTGAGGGGTTGATGGCAATGTCTGACGCGCCGCTGCGAGAGGCGATCGCCGAGTTGAACCGGTAAGCCCCTTGAAATTCGATACGCCCGATGGGGCGGAGAAAGGCTTGGAACTCGCGGTGAGCTTGCAGAAGCAGCAATTGCCGCAAATCAAGGATGCAGCGATCGTCGCGTGGCCGACCGGCAAGAAACAACCAAAGACGCGCCAACACCCGGGCCCCGCGACCGCGGGCGCCCTCGATGGCGCCAACCCCAAGATCTCCCGGTTACGCACCGAGCGGCCGCCGGTCGCGAAGCCCCATCCGGTGTGGAAGCCGACGTAATACTGCTCGTACGTCCTTAGTCGTGTGCTACTGCCAACGCCTTCTCCGCAACCGCGCGATCCTCGGCGCTGATCTGTTCTCGACCGAGCTTTAATGTCAGCTTATCGATACTGCCGGTGAATCGGAACGGCAACTGGTAACTATCGTCCACGCCCGTGCGGGTATCGCTGCCGATGTCCAAGGTCTCATCAATGGCCATCAGAAACGGAATCGTGTGTTCGACCGTCTTCCGCGACAACTCCTTGCCATCGACCGAGAGCACGCCGGTGCCGCCCTTGCCGAGGCCGGGTTCGCTCAACTTGAAATCGAACACGATGGTGTGCTTGCCCGGGCTGAGTGAATCACCCAACCAGTCCTCAGCGCCCACGCCGCCCTCCCAACGGTATCGCTCCAGATCGAGGAGGTTGTAGACGAAGACCGGCTTGCCTCTGAGCAAGTAGAGGGCGTAGCCGCCGAAGCGCCCGCCCATCGTCACGATCATTCCTTCAGCGCCGCGATTTGGAACGGTCACCTCGGCGGTGATCGTGTAGTCCTTGTTCAAAATGCTGGGTGCATTACCAACCGGAATGCCCGCAGTGGGACCGGTGTACGTGAAAACCGTCCGTCCTGCCGTCGCGCTCGGCCGCGGCGTAATGAGGCGCGGGAGGATCGAGTTATCCAACGGCAGCACGTTGTATTTTGCCGCTTCCGTCAGGAACAAGGCCTGCATTTCCTTGAGCTTGTCCGGCATCTTCGCCGCGAGGTCGTTGTACTGCGAGTAGTCATCGGTGAGATTGTAGAGTTCCCACTTGTAGTCGTTGATATCGGGCAGCTTGGCCGTTCCCAGATCCCACGGTGGTACGGGCGGGGTCGTGCAGGCATACCAGCCGTCGTGATAGATACCTCGGTTGGCGAACATCTCGAAATACTGGGTCGTGCGCCTGGACGGCGCAGTCGCATTCGCCTTGTCAAACGTGTAGACCATGCTCACGCCCTCGATGGGCCTTTGAGCGATGCCGTTGACCGTGGTCGGCGCCTGGATGCCCGTAGCCTCGAGGATCGTCGGCACGATGTCGATCATGTGATGAAACTGGGTGCGGATGCCGCCGGTGTCCTTGATACGTTGCGGCCACGAAATCACCATGCCTTGCCGCGTGCCGCCGAAATGCGACGCTACTTGCTTGGTCCACTTGAAGGGCGTATCGAACGCCCACGACCATGCAACTGACATATGCGGGTAAGTACTCGCCGAACCCCAGGACTCGTAATGCAACATCTGTACGGCCTCCGGGAGCGTCAGAATCCCGTTGTAGGCGGTCATCTGGTTAAAGGTGCCCTCGAGCGTGCCTTCTGCGCTGGTCCCATTGTCGCCGCTGATGTAGATGACCAGCGTATTGTCGAGTTTGCCCATGTCCTGAACCGCCTGGATGACCCGGCCGATTTCATGGTCGGTATAAGCGGCATAGGCGGCAAAAACTTCGGCCTCGTGCGCATACAGCTTCTTTTTTACCAGTGAAAGCGAGTCCCACTTGGGCAGCGTATCCGGCCACGGTGTCAGCTTGGTACCCGCCGGGATGACGCCGAGCCGTTTCTGGTTGGCGAATATCTGCTCGCGCAGCTTCTCCCAGCCCATGTCGAACTTGCCTTTGAACTTCTCGATCCATTCCTTGGTCGGCTGGTGCGGCGAGTGGGTGCCGCCGGGCACGTAATAGAGAAAGAACGGCTTGTCGGGAGCGGCCGCATTGAGGCCGTTCAGGTAATTGATGGCGTCGTCCGCCATGTCGGTGATGAGGTTATAACCGGGTTTGTTGATCCACGGAAAGACCTGCGTGTGGTCGCGGAACAGGTAGGGCGTCCACTGATCCGTCTCGCCGCCCATGAAGCCGTAGAAATACTCGAAGCCCATGCCGCTCGGCCATTGATCGAAAGGCCCTGCCAAGCTGTATTGAAAGGAGGGAGTGTTGTGGTTCTTACCGAACCACGAGGTGGCAAACCCGTTCTCCTTCAGGATCTCGCCGACGGTGGCGCTTTCCGGCCCGATGATGGAGTCATAACCGGGGAAACCGGTGGACATTTCGCCGATGACGCCGAAGCCGACTGAGTGATGGTTGCGGCCCGTGATGAGCGCTGCGCGCGTGGGCGAACACAATGCGGTTGAGTGGAACTGCGTGTAGCGCAATCCGGCCTTGGCGATGCGGTCCATGGCCGGGGTCGGGACCACACCACCGAAGGTGCCCGACACGCCGTAGCCCTGATCATCGGTCATGATCAGGAGGACATTCGGCGCGCCCTTCGGGGGCACCACCGAAGGCGGCCAGTACGGCTTCGAATCCTGGGCCTGCTCCTTGATGACGCCGCCGAACTTCGTGGGTGGGGGAGGAAGCTGATTTCCGTCAATGGTGGTGGTGGAGCTCGGCGAGCCTGGAACGCCCGTTACCTGCTGAGCCGACCCGACCTGCATAAAAAATGAAATGAGGATGACAAGAGACAGCAAAAATCTAGCTGTGCGACCCGTGTTCATCATATTCCCCTATATTTGGAAGAATTCGTCGCGCACTGTAATTCGCGCAGTTAAGGTGCGGGGACGCACGATGCGGCTTCCAGCAATTGGGAACCAGTGGCCAAAGGTCGCAT
The DNA here is from genome assembly GCA_963837045.1 of uncultured Gammaproteobacteria bacterium. GTDB lineage: Bacteria > Pseudomonadota > Gammaproteobacteria > Steroidobacterales > Steroidobacteraceae > Bog-1198. The sequence continues at coordinate 185,209 of CAWIMA010000006.1, read as the reverse complement.
GCGTTGTTTGCACGACAATTCGGGAATCCACGATGGCGCTAGAGGGTGCTTGACGTATGCTTTATCGTTTTTTGACTACTCAATAGCGGTCGCTGGCGTCCGACCGGTTGGGATCGACTCCGGCCCCACAGTGAGCCAACGGCTCCGCGGCGGGTTCGCTCCATCGACTCACCTGGGCGTTAGGTTTGGGTCGAATGCCCACGCAACGCCCACCCCACCAGCGCTCCGGCTGCCGCGCTCACCGGCACCACCGCTGTGTGCCACACAAGTACATGCAGTGCCTGGAAATTGGCGCAGTGAAGTTCCAACATCGTCACGCCACTCAATCCCGCGAGCCCGCCTCCCGCGAGTCCTGCCGCAACAGAATTCGCCGCAAAACCGCGCCGGAGCAGCAACCAACTCAGGAAGGCTGCGGGGATGGCCAGGAGTGCGCCCGTCAGCAGGCACGCGATCCCCGCGGAGATAAAGTGGTCGGTGCGGTAGTCGCGGAACACCAGTGCAAATACGCCGAGCAACGCCGCACTGCCAATTGTCAAACAGGCGCCCACACTAAAACGTTGGCTGCTTCCGGGAATTAGTTGACTCACGAACTCCTTTCCCGCCACCCACACTAGGATCCCGAGTGTCGAAAAGATCAGCACGCGCTCCGCGGGGCCCAGTTTTTCAATTCCGTAGAATCCGGTGCGAGCGGCTGCCGCCACCGCCACTGCGGCGCAGATCAGAGCCAGCCCCCCGGTGAGCAGCCATGTCGGCGGCAGCGGGCGTACCGGTCGCAACGACGAATTGATCGAGCCGGCGATGTGTTTGAGCATTGCGGGTTCTACCTGGGGCGCAACCCCCGAGGCTTTCTGCAGGACTTTGTCGACCTCTTCGTCTCTCATGGCAGCCCCCCGCTTGACCCTTTCTTAGGACCCATCGCGTTGATCCTGTCTCTGAGCTTCCTGTAGGCACGATGCACTTTCTGCTTTACCGACCCGACGCTGCACGAGGTCGCCCGCGCGACCTCTTCCAGCGACATCCCCGCGACCTTCATCATCAGAATGACCTCACGTTGGCTCTCCGAAAGCGGTGCCAGAAGCATTTCGAGATCATCCGCCTGAGCCTCTTCCCGCGGAAGCGTGGCCGTCACATCGGACACTTCCTCCAGTCGGCGCTCGCGGGCGGTGGTGCGGCTCGCCCTGCGGTAGTGGTCGATGCGCACGCGGCGCGCAATCGCGTAGAACCAGGGCAGCACCGGTTCGCCTAAACGATAGGTGTGCCGCACCCGGTGGATGCGCAGCCACGTTTCCTGCAACAGGTCATCCGCATCGCTACGGCTGGCAGATTGCGCCATAAAAAACCGATGTAGCTGCGGGCCGATGCACTCGACCAGCGCCGTGACGGCGGCGAAATCACCCGCCTGGTAGCGGGCCATCAGCGTGTCCAGATTGCTGCGGGAGTCCATGGGGGTATTCGGTGCATGGCGCGAGAAAGTTACGTTCTCGTTTCAATTTGCAAGTTTTTTCGGCTGCCGGTGTGCCGCGCCGTGACTTTCCACCGGCCCGCAGCGAATACCCATCTCGTCAATGCACATTTTACCCTGAACGGTCCCCGAACTCGTGAGCTGGTACGGATTCAAGAATACACCACATCCCGGATCACGCCGCCTGGGAGAGTGCAGGCCTTAAGTAGTCTCAATGAGGAGATCGCGATGAGCTCTCGAAAACTTGACGAGTCCCGTGTACGTCACGCTGCCAGCATACTGGCGGCCACATTGCTTGCGGCCGCCGCGGTTGCCGACGAAACCGAACGCGGAGTGTTCGTGTTGACGAGCACGAATGATCCAAGCGCCAACCAAGTCGTCGTGTTCAAGCTCGATACGGCGGGAACGCCCTCGCTATCCCTAGTGGACATGTTGCCCACGCAAGGCAAGGGCGGCGCTGGCGGCAACGCTGGAATTCTGCAGTTCAAGGATGATCGCGGAGCCGTGGGAAACTACGGCTCAAACAGTGTCAGCCGGATCGTGCGGCGTGACGACTTCATCAGTATCGAAGGAACGATAGGCTTGGCGCCCAGTTGCGAGAAGCCCGATTCTGTCGCGCTCACTAGGGACCATCTCTTCGTGCTCGGTGCGAATTGCGCGGAAAGTCATGCCTGGCCATCAGGCAGCGTGGACGGTACCGTCGTTGCGCTCACCGACCCTTCCGCTGCACAGATCGCGGTCGGTAGGGACTGGGCCGCTGTCACCATGACCTCGGGATCCCTCCTGCAGCTGCCGCTCAGGTGGGATGGGGCGCTCAGTGGGTCAAGTGCCGCCGTGACGCTCCCGAGCACCGCCAACAATACCCCGCTCGGGGCCGCGTTCTGGGACGACGTGCTGGGATTCACGCCGGCCCACAGTCCCGACAGCTTCGCTATCGTGAACAAGAGTCGGGACGTCTTCCCGATAACTGGACCGACACCGCCATATCCCACGAATGCCCCCTGCTGGGTGGCCAAGGGGCCGGGGAACGTCTGGTACACGGGCAACTCGCCCGGACATGCCATCTCCATATTCCTGACCGACGGCCAAGGCGGGGTGTTCTACAAGTCGAGACCCCTGCCAGGGGCTCCGACGGACATCACGGTATCCCCGGATAAGAAATGGCTCGCCGTCATCTACAGTGCCGGTGGCAGCGCATATGTCGCGGTATTCGCCATCGACGCCTACGGCGACCTCACCCCTGTGGCGACATCAAGCCCCATCGGTGTCGCCGGCTTCAGCGGAGTAGCCATCAGCGAGTAATTTTCTTTATTTGGTATCGCCCGGCGGGCAATGTCCACCGGGCGATACAAGGTCCGGAGGATCCCATCGCCTCACCAGGTCATCCGATACCAAGATCCGTTGCGCAAGAAGTTTCGCCCGAAGGCGGAACAGCCAATTGGCTGCTCGCGCCGAAGGGGCCAATGATCATGTATCTGCGCTGTCAGTGCGTCCAGCATCGGACGACTTACAGGTGGGGGGCGAATGCGTAAGAGTTTGTCCGCGGCAGTTGGCAAAACACTATTCGGGCACGGTCGGCACCGGCGCATCGGGCTGGGATGCCCGGGCGGACCGGAGCATGGCGATGGCCGCATACGCGATGACGCCCGTGACGGCCCAGCGCATCAGCGTGAGGTGATCGCCAAGCATCTTCACGAGCGGAAAAGCGGCGATCGTGCCGACGATTCCGCCGAGCGTAAGCCCGACCGCAACCGCGGGTGCAAAGCGGCCGGAGCGCAGGAAGCCGAGACTCGCCACCGGGATCAACACGCCGTCGCTTGCGATCATGATCGGGTAGGCGGCGATCGGGTGCATTCCGAGGAATGCGAGCAGCGCCATTGAGGGCGCATAGTTGCCGATGCCGACGCACATGAGCGCGCCGAGCACGAAATTTGCCACCGCTGCCAAAGCGAACCGCCAGCCCGCGAGCCCCATCGCCGAACCGGTCGGCGGGATGACGCCGAGGTTGGTCATCGTGAAGAACCCGGCGGCGAGTAGCAGGGCCACGCCCATGAACACTTGGATCACGCGGCGACGCATTCGGCTAACGATCCCGGCGCCGACCCAGGCGCCGGCCCCGGCACTGATCACCATCGCCATCAGGAGCGTGGGCTCGACCTGGACCGTCGTGATGAAGAGCGCCGCGCTGAAGATGATCCCCACGGCATTGCCGACATTCAGAGTACCGGGGATCAGCTCGTCCGGCGGGTGCCCGCGCAGCTTGAACAACGCCGTGATCTGCGCGTAGTTCCCGATTCCTAGCGTGTCGAGGAAGCTCGTCACGCCGCCGATCACGACGTCGCCACTGGACGGGCGGACCGGCCAGCGGTGCCTGCGCGTCGCGAGTACCCAGGCGACGACGACGGCAACCTCGACCGTCGCGAGGCAGGCATAGACAATCACCAGCGCCGCTGACATGCGCCCTCCCGCGGCGAATATCCCACCTTCCCAAAACACCGTCGCCCTCTCGTTAGCTTAGCCGATTCCTGCTGGTCGCTCTCGGGAGCCCTGTCCGGCGGCTTCGGGTCACCTTGGTACATTACTGGCCAGCAGCTAAATTGACGCGTGAAATTCGAACGGAATGACTGGTCTGGAGCAGCAAATCGGTCGCTGATCGGCCATTACTTGCCGGTGGCCGCATAGAGCTGACCGCCCGAAGCCGCCGTTCATTTGGGTCGCCGGTAACGCGCCGAGCGTCACCGCGGTTTCGTGCAAGGGTGCTACGTAAAGGCAACATAATTCATGCTCTTGTAATCCATGCGCCTCCAGAGTAAAAACCCGCAAATACAGAGAAAAATTAACAGACACAACGTGTGGGGTGCGGCGGACTTTGCCACAGAGAATGGTAAGCGAGCTCTGCTATCAGCGGGATCGCGACTGGGACGGGCGCCGCCAAACGGCGCCTTGCTACTAGCCATAAATTTGCGATGACACATGAACGGGTATCCGAAATCCGTCCGAATCAATTTAAACCTGTTGCAAGATCCTTTGCTAACCATCGCCAATTAAAATAAGGGGGCTCTCACGATGACTCGTGTTTTTTCGACTTATTACCGAGCGATCCTAGTTGCCGGCACGCTCTTTCTGGTCGGCCTGGCGTCTGCGAATGCGATAGCCGCCACCTACGCCTGGACCGAGATTGTGGTTCCGCATGGAATGGTAAACTTCGCTGGTGGTCCAAACGACTTGGGGCAGGTCGCGGTTACCAACAGCGATGGAACCACGGGAATCTACCGGCTCGGCCGGCTCACGCCACTTCCACCCCCGCCGGCTGGTTTCAACGTTAGCGCGTACAGCATCAACGACGCCGGCGTCATCGTTGGCCTCGCGACCACAACCTCAGACACCCACTCGCAAGCCTTCATTCTTAAGCATGGGCAGTACCGCTTCTTCTCGCAGCCTGGGTGGGACAATACCGCAGCGCGCTCCATAGGCCCTTCCGGTCTAATAGTTGGCATCAGCTTCCAGGACACCGGCGAATACGCAGGGTGGGTGTACGATCCTTCCGCCGGAACCTTCACGGACGCGACGCCTCCCGGGTCGATCTACACCATTGCGCAAGGCATCAACAGGTTTGGTCGGATCGCCGGTAGCGGCCAGGACGACTCCCTGGGGCGGTACGCATTCATCTGGCAACTAGGCACAACAGGCAGCAGCACTAGCGAACTAGTCCCCTTCCTGGAGCGAATCCGGCTCGCGGACGGCAATGCTAACGCGCGTGGGATTAACGATTGGGGAGTCATTGTTGGCTGGACATTGTCCGGTGGACAGACTGTGGGCTTTGTCGGCAGCGCGTCGGAGGGCTACCAGTTGCTGGTTCCGCCTGGCGGCGATGCCGCTGGAGCCACGAGCTACTGCCAGGGCATCAACAATTTCCGCCAGGTGGGCTGCGTCGTCTTCGACGTTGCGGGAAACAGCCGCGGCTTCATTGGCTCACCGCTGGGCGATTAGGCGGCAAGCTCAGCACGAACACGCCGCCCCCGGGCGGCGTGTTCACGCTCCCAGTAGCCGCGCGGCTTGCTACTGATCGACATCTGTTCGCAAGTTAGGCTAGCAGGACCGAGAGCAGACCTTCACGAGTGACGGTTCAGGGTCTCGAGAGGGCCAGTTCGCAGGCGACCTCCATCCATGGGGCGGCAGGCGGCCCAGACCCGGTCATTCGACCCACCCAAGACAAAGGCGGATAGCTGCCATTTGAGCCGACGAGGAACGCGTGGCATTCTGGGCAGCATGCGCAGCCCGTCCCTCGACCGCGGCAACGTAAGGGCTTGCACGTTCGTTTTCTATCCGTCTGGAGCGCCTCCCCTATGTCAGCACCGCCCCTCACACAGCTTCGCAGCTTCCATCTCGAGGCACCGCGTTCACAGGTATTTCCTCTGTTTACAGCCCGTGGCGAACGCGATTGGGCGCCCGGCTGGAACCCCGAGACGTTGAGCGGTGCGGAGGAGCGAGGTAGCGCCTTTCGCACGCAAAACGAACACGGCCAGGAAACTATTTGGGTCGTCACGGAATATAGGCCACTGGAGGGGCGGGTCAGTTACGCACGCGCGGCGCTTGGGTCGAACATTGGCTTGGTCGATGTGGTTTGCACGGAGTCGGCTGGAGGCGGCACCGACGTCAGTGTGCGCTACACGCTCACCGCTCTGAGCGAGAAAGGGCGTACATTTGTCAGCAATTTCCTCGAGACGGGACACTATTCCAAGATGATCGATGAGTGGCGCGCGGCGACGGCTGAGGCGCTTGCGAGACCGCCAGCGAACAAGTGACGGTGGCTCCTGGCGATGCTCAGAGATGGATTGCATTTGGTTGATTTCTCCGAACCAAAGTACTCATTGGGACGCAGCCCCTGGCGCGACAGGCTCAGACCGACCAATAGGAGTCCGTAGAACCCATCCTCCAGTTTGCTCCATAACAGACGTCGCAACCAACTCAACGCGGGCGCACCTGGCCGGTATATTGGCTAGGCCAAACGACGGCTCAGCAAGGACCTCGCTTGTAGCTGTTTCGTTCGGATCAACTCGAGGAATACACCATGCAAACCATTACCTTGAACAACGGTCTCACGATGCCAGTCGCTGGCTTCGGCGTATTCCAGATTAAAGATGCACTTGAGTGCACACGTTGCGTCATCGATGCTATGCACGTTGGATATCGTCTGATTGATACGGCGGCCTCCTACATGAATGAGGCGGCCGTTGGTGAAGGATTAAGACAGGCGGGAATCGCCCGCGAACAATTGTTCGTGACTTCAAAACTTTGGGTCCAGGACGCCGGCTACGAACGAACGGCGAAGGCTATTGACGATTCGCTGGGCCGTCTGAAGCTCGAATATCTCGATCTTTACCTTATCCATCAGCCATATGGCGATGTACATGGGTCATGGCGCGCCATGCAGGATGCCTATCGCGCTGGTAAGTTGCGCGCCATCGGCGTCAGTAATTTTCAGCCAGACAGGTTGATGGACATCACCGCATTCAATGATATCAAGCCTGCAGTCAACCAAATCGAAATCAACCCTTTCCAGCAACAAGAGCAAAGCGTGAAGTTCATGCGCGAACTTGGCGTGCAGGCTGAAGCATGGGCGCCCTTTGCCGAAGGGCGAAACAATCTCTTTCAGAATGAGGTGCTAAGGAACGTCGCCGCCAAACACGGCAAGAGTATAGGCCAAGTCGTATTGCGGTGGGTACTACAACGCGGCGTTGTTGCGCTTGCCAAATCTGTTCGAATGGTACGTATGTCGGAAAACATCGCGATCTTCGATTTCGAGTTAAGCGCGGACGACATGACACAGATTGCGACATTGGAAACCGGTACTAGCAGTTTCTTCTCCCACCGCGATCCTGCCATCGTCAAGTGGATGAGCGAACGTAAGCTCGACATTTGAAATGTTCTTAATCCATATGCGGTCTGACAATGTGCCCTCGCGGGCTACACGCCGAACTCGAACATACACTTATTCCCGACGTCGGCTTTTGCGATTTTGAATGGCGGCTTTCGAGCGGCGCGACCGGCAGATCAGGGGTTGCGGTTTCAATCGGTCAACGCAACACATTGGCTAACGAGGCGATTTATGAGGGCAACATTTTTGTATCATGGCATCCTGGTTTCAACTCTGATTGGTCCGTCACGGTCGAATACATTGGCATCTTGGGGAGAGAACTGGATGACTGAGCGAGCAGTAGTGGTCCTGATCCTGATGTTTGGCGGTGCTACTGCATGGGGACAAGCAAGTCCAGAGGTAGTCCGCAAGGACTACGATATGAAGAAGCTCTGGATGGACAGTCAGCTGCCTGAGCCCGAGATGTCTGGCAGGCGACTATTCATTCAGCGTTGTGCCATCTGCCACGATCAATTGACCGCCATCGCCTCACAGGAGAATGCGGCCGCACAACCTTTTGGACCGCCTCTGAATCGAGACACGATTCAGAGGCTAAGTGATGCCGGCGCGCGAGTGGTGATCGCGAATGGCTCAGATCGCATGCCGGGTTTCCGCTATGCGTTGACACCGGTTCAGGTCGCCAGATTCTCGCGTTTGTGAGCACGTTGCAGCCGACGTCTGCGCCAGCGCCGTCACCCTTGTCATCGAATCCAGTCCTCGGCGCCCAGCTCGGCATCGCTGCTCCAGCCCTGGCCTCAACGGGTGCTATGGCGGTATCAGCGGACAATTCACCAGGACCCAACCTCTGGGGAACCGTGCGCTCGGCGGATGGCAAGAGTTTGGGCGGCGCATCGGTCTCGGCACGGGCGAGCGGATCAACCATCACCGTCAGCGTCTATACCGATGAGCATGGGGATTTTTACTTCCCGCGACTCGACGCCGGCGCCTACGTTGTCTGGGCGCAGGGAGTCGGGTTCGAGACGACGCGCGCGCAGGTCACCGTCGATCATGGAACCCACCGGATGTTTCGCCTGAATCGCCTAGTGGACTATTCAGAGCAGCTGCGCGGGTCGGATTGGTTCGCGATCCTTCCCGAGCGAACCCCTGAAGAGAGGCACATGAAGGAGTTGATCCGGGTTAACTGCGTGGAGTGTCACGCGCTGAGCATCACGCTGCGCCAGCGGTTCGACGAGCGGGGATGGCTCGCGATTCTCAACGCGATGGAGCGGGCCGGATACGACGGTTCGCCGGGCCCATTGATAGACAAGAGCGACACGGGCTCTGAGAGCGGCGATGTCGGCAGGCTCGTCATCCGCCGGCACAAGGCCGCACTCGCAAAGTACCTGGCGAGCGTGCGCGGACCTTCCTTCTCGCCGTCAATCTTAAGAGCCCAGCCGCCTCCCAGCGGTGAGGCCGCTCGTGTGGTCGTGACCGAATATGACGTACCTGTCGGCCTTTCTGGAGACTTCAACTGGAGCAACGGCGAGGATCGCTCTCAGGGAGCAGCGTCTGGCAACCGCGGGGCGATGTCGGCCGTGCATGACGTCAGAGTCGATGACGATGGCAATCCCTGGATTACGTCGACGGCCACGAATGACCCCGATCGCAGCATAGCCAGAATTGACGCCAAGACTGGACAGGTAACCGACTTCAAAGTGCCGGCTCGCAGCGGGGTCGCCGAGTGGACCCATGGCATCACGAAGGATGCGGCGGGGAACATCTGGGCCGACGGAGATGGAATCCTTCTGCGCATGGATCCCCGGACGCTGGTCATGGAGGTGTACCGCGCTCCAGATGGCCTGGGAACCGGACCCCGCATGACGTCGGACATCGACCGTAATGGTTTCGTCTGGTCCGCGACGCGCTACGGTGCCGTGCGTTTCAACCCCACGACGAAGCGCTGGAATCTGTACGGAAACGTGACGCTGGGCGACGGCTTCAGCTACGGAATGGTGGCCGATGGTCAAGGGCGCGGCTGGTGGACGCAGTTCGAGGCCGATCGGGTCGAGATGGTCGATCCGGCGACGGGGCGCACGACGGAGTATCGCATGGCATTCGACGAGAGCCGGGCGAGTGTGTCAACACCGGAGGATAAAGATTTCTACGACTCCATTGGTGCGCTCGAATGGGGCGGCATGAATACGATCCCGGGCTCGCAGGCGCCAAGGCGTCTGGGCGCCGACAAGGCTGGCAACGCGGTCTGGGTCCCGCTTTACCACGGCCTGAGCCTCGCTCGCATCGATACGCAAACCGGCGCGATCAAGTACATACCGCTGCCGATTCCTGCGACACCATACTTCGTGACGATTGACCAGCATCACAACGTGTGGATGAACACGTTATCGGACGATGCTCTGTTCCGATACGATCCGGCGTCGGAGCAATGGACGATCTTCAGTCTTCCAAGCCTTGGGTGCGACTCTCGAAACATGTCATTGGATGAGAAACATGGCGATGCATGGATCGCGTGCTCTCGTTCGATCCGAGTCGGCCGGTTCCATTTCCGCAGTCCCGAAGAGTTGCAAGCCGCGCGGGACGCCACTATGAGGACCTCGCAGCATCTGAATCAATGAGGCGCCGCACTCGACCTGGCATGAGGAGTTTGCGAATGTTGTGCGTGGGCGGCCGATGCGCTGCTGCAGCAATGACCCTGTTGGCCGGGACCGTGTTTGGCGCCTCTACCGATGCCCGCAAGGAATTGACGCTGTTTACCGCGCAGCAGGCGGCCCAGGGCAAGGCTCTGTATGCCGACAAATGCGCAGCATGCCATGGCGAGTCGTTGCAGGGAGGATCCGCACCAGCGTTGGCCGGCGCTGACTTCGCAGCCGCATGGTCGGCCGACGATGCCTCCGCCGACTGGGCGGACGCGCAACGGACGGTCGATGACCTCGATTTCATCATTCGTACAACGATGCCGAAGACCGGTGCGGGAAAGCTCAAGCCTGAGGAGTACACCGCAATCCTCGCCTACGTGCTGCAGCAGAACGGCTACGCGGCGGGACCGACGCCACTGCGCACAGGCTCGCCGCTGATGAAGAAAGCGCGGTTGCGGTTTTCAGGTGCCAAAGACCAGGTGAGCGCGCGGCCCCCGCTGCGCATCGCCGGAGACGCGGCCGCTGTTCCCATCGGAGGCGGACCCACGCAGACGGAGCTCGATCAGGCTGCCGAATCAACCCGCAACTGGCCTTACCACACGCACGACTATTCCGGTTCGCGCTATGCGGCACTCGATGAAATCAATGCAACCACGGCCAGCCAATTGCGGCCCGTGTGCGTGTTTCAGGTTGGCGATGACAGCGACTTCCAGAGTGGGCCGATTGTGTATCAGGGTACGATGTACATCACGACGACGCGCAGCACTATCGCGCTGGACGCGACCAACTGCCGGCCGAAGTGGCGGTATACCTGGAACCCGCGCACGCACGAAGTGTGGCGGAATAATCGCGGTGTCGCGATCAAGGACGGCTACGTCGTGCGCGGGACGTCGGATGGCTACCTGTTGGCGCTGAATGGAGCTACCGGCGCGTTGATTTGGGCCGTACAGGCAGCCGATGCGAGGCAGGGCGAGACTTTCACGATGGCGCCGCTGATATTCGAGGACCTGGTATTGATCGGGCCGGCGGGCAGCGAGAACGCGATTTCCGGCTGGGTGGGTGCGTTTCGGCTCCGCGATGGCTCGCTCGTATGGAAGTTCAGGGACGGTTCCCGGAGCGACGCGCGGAGGATCGCCATCGTGGGGAAATCCAAAAGGGATCAAGCTCGGAGGTGGGTCGGTATGGACACCATTCTCCCTCGACACGGAGCATGGAGAACTGGTGGTTCCCGTGACGAATCCCGCGCCGGATCTGCCCGCGGACGAACGACCAGGCGATAACCGCTACACAAATTCTGCCGTCGTTTTGGACGCACGCACCGGCCGCCTACTCTGGTACAAGCAATTGGTAGCGAACGACTCACACGATTGGGACCTGACGCAGGTCGGCCCACTGTTCCGGGCACAGGTCAATGGTCGGGAAAGCCGCCTGCTCGTAACGGCTGGCAAGGACGGGTACCTACGCACGCTCGACCGCGACAGCCACGAGGTGCTCTATTCCACGGCGGTGACGACGATCAGGAATGCCGATATACCGGTGACGACCGCTGGCGTGGTGGCCTGTCCCGGATCAATCGGCGGCGTGGAGTGGAACGGACCGGCGCTCGACCGGGAGCTGAATATGCTCTACGTCAATGCCGTCGACTGGTGCAGCAATTATGTGGTGGCAGCGAGGATACGGCACATTCCAGGCCGCCTGTACATGGGCGGCACGGCGGATATGGAGGGTGCGTCGCAGGGATGGCTTACTGCGCTGGATGCGTCAACTGGAACGATAAAGTGGCAGTACCGGTCGCCGCGGCCGATGGTGGCCGCGGTCACTGCAACCAAGGGCCACGTCATATTTACTGGCGAATTGACTGGTGATTTTCTGGCTTTGAATGCCCGCGATGGGCAGGTTCTATACCGCTTCAACACCGGTGGCGGCATCGGCGGCGGCGTCGTCACGTACGCCGAAACCGGCAAGCAGTACGTCGCCGTCATGTCAGGCCGGCCTTCGCCGTACTGGGTGAACGAGATCGCTGGAGCACCGACGGTGTTTCTGTTTGCGCTGCCATAAATCAATGTGAGCGCGGATTTGCAGCCGATGGAACGCACGTTAGTCGTGCTAGAGCCGATGGGTATTGGCGCCCGAGACGGCTTGTGAATGACAATGACCGCGCGCGGAGCGGTCGGCGGACGCCAAAATGAAGCGGCAACACGCTGGCAACCATCGCCGGCGCAGGTGCCGGCGGCTACGCCGGCAACAAGATTCAAGAGAAGGCGCAGAAGAACGACACTTACACCACCATGGAGCAGCGCTGCAGCACCGTGTATGACATGCAGGAAGAGCCTGCCGGATTCGATGTGGTCTATGCCTAGGGACGGTCGGGCGGCGGCGAATCGCCGCCCGGCCTGGTACCCAATCAGCTCGACGCGGTCGCGAGCTAGGAAATGTTGACCACCGTCGTGTGGTCGGCGGTCACCACGATACCGGTAATGACCGGGCTGAATGTCACGGCGGGGTTCGCCTGCGCCCGATTGTCCAGCGCGGCCTGACAGGTGAAGGCCACAGTGTACGTGCCGGGCGGCAGTGCACGAACCGCGGTCGCGCGACATTAAGGGAGCCGCGGCGATTATCCCGCCACGTAGAGCACGCCAGTAACCGTCTCCACCACACGACAGAGTCTGTTCTGCTGAGTCCGCCCGTGTCATTGCTTGCTTCTTTGAGGAATCCGACGCGTGGCTTTGCAGGATCGTCAGGATGAGGTTGGCTTGGACGACTCCGATTGCTCAAAGGCAAACTGCAGCAAGCACAATTCATCAGCCTCCCGGTTGGCCTGGCACGCCGTCAGCAGCGCCTGCGCGACCTCGGCGAGAGCGTTCGCATCGCGGACAGGTTTTCCAGCGCCTGGCGCAAGGCGATGTAACGTTTCCAGCAACAAATTGGCCGTCGTCGAAGCGCCAACCGCATTCAGGCCGTCGAATACTTGGAACCACTCCGACATGGATAATTTGGTTAGTAGGTCCGGCAGCGTATTGCTTTCAACTGCGACCAGAAAGCGGCCGACCATCAATAGATGCCATTCGGTCGCTGTCAGCGCGGGCGCGCCGTCGCGCTCGAGCTTTCTTTCCAATGCGCGACAAATGTGCTTCGCAGGCAGCGCCACCGCCCCCCCATGGACCCCGTCGTCCCGACACTCGCCTCTGTCGAATCCGATGAGGCCCGCGGACATTGCAAGTTTCAGCGTAGCTCAGCGAGACACGAAAAAATGATAATTGGGTCAAGGAATCCCGTCTCCAAAATGTCGCATAGTGCCTGGACGGCGCCCTGTGGCAGCTACCTTCGGGCAGTCCAATGATTTTTGCCGCCGAACATGCGGGAGACGTTCGTGGCGCTCGGTAACGAGTTTAGCGTCGCGTGCCGGAGACAGAGTTAACGCAAACTCGATTGACGCGATAATAATCGGTCGGTCGCCTCGGAGCTATGGATAACAGGAGCGCTAATGATCAAAAAAATTCTATCTGCTGTGCTAATTGGGATGTGTGCCGGCCCGGTAATTGCCGGCGACGTCGGCGTGTCGATCAGTGTCGGCCAGCCCGGATTCTTCGGCCAAATCAATATCGGCAATTTTCCTCAGCCGCAGCTGGTCTATCCGCAGCCGGTGGTGGTCCAGCAAGCGCCGCAATTCATTTCGGCCCCGCCGATTTACCTGCACGTACCACCAGGGCACGAGAAGCACTGGAGCAAGCATTGTGCACAGTACAACGCCTGCGGCCGGCGGGTCTACTTCGTGCGCGATGACTGGTACAACAACGAATACGTGCCGCGATACCAGCACGAGCACGGCGACCACGATCATGCTGAGGGCCATGGTCATGGTGAAGGTCATGACAAGGGTCACGGCCATGACGAAGGACACGATCATTAGGCCGGTCTAACTGCATCAGCTGCGTGCTCCAGCCGCCCACATCAGGGGCGAGTTCTACTCGCCTTACGCCTCGGGTTCTTCACGGACCCGTCCGCCGCTCAGACCGTCGACGCGTATCTGCGACGTTACTTCGACGCGGCGGTCGTTAAACGCCTGAGCATCGCCGAGCGCGAACGCTTCGCGGAAGGACAGGTTGTGGCGCGCAAGATCAGCGAAGCGACGGGCGTTCACGAAGTCATCGAACTGTCGAGCCCGCCACCCGTACCCCCGACGAACCTTAGCATCCTGTCGAAAACCGGCACTAGACGAGGCCCCGACCACCAATCGCCTAGGCACCGGAGCAAGTCACCGTTGAAACGTTAAGGTGCCTCAAGTGCGTGAGCGATGCGACTCACGCTGCAGACACATGCACCGACTACACACGCTCGTAATTCTCTCCCTCTGCACCTCACGCGCTAGATCGGGCACCGGCGGATTTCGCGCTCTCAACTACAGATCGAGCTGCATCTTTTGGAATTCATCCGATTGTTCGGCCCGTAGCGATTCGAGGACCTCAGAGAACGGACGCGGCTTTTCGACCCCGTATCCTTGGGCGTAGTCGATTCCGAACTGCCGCAGGCGCGTGATGATGGACGCGTCTTCGGCATATTCGGCGACCGTCTCGATGCCCATTTCGCGCGCCAACCCGGAAATCGCTCGTACGGTTGCCGCCGATTGCGGATTCGTGAGCAGATCGGTCACGAAGCTGCCGTCTATCTTGACCCGATCGACTGGCAGGCTCTTGAGGCAATTGAAGGAGTTCACACCCGTGCCGAAGTCATCAAGGGCAAAGCGACAGCCCATCGCGCGCAAGTCGCGGATGAAGATGAGCGCTTTGCCAGGGCTCGACACCGCCGCGGTCTCGGTGATCTCAAAGGTCAGAAGCGAGGGTAGCAGACGAGAGCGTTCAATTGAACGCTTCGTCATTTCCAGAAATGCTTCGTCTATGAGCGAGGGACCGCTGATGTTGATCGAGAGCGAGATCTGCCCTGCCAACAGGTCCGCGTGATAGCGCGCAGCTTCAGCGAGGGCATATTCGATAACCCACGCGTCGATAGCGGATTCCATCTGATAGCGCTGTGCAGCTGAAAACAACGATGCCGGAGCGCGGTTCTCATGGGTCTCATCGAGAGCTCGCAATAACAGTTCGTAGCCGGCTGGGGCACCCTGACCCTGCAATGGCAGAATTTTTTGCGCATAGAGCGTCAAACTGTTCTCGCGCAGAACATCCTGAAGTCGCCCGAGGGCGATTAGATCGTCGTGGCGATGAATCATCGAGTGGTCACTATCGGTGTAGATTTCAATGCGCCCGCGACCGTGGTCCTTTGCGGTCTTGCACGCCAACTCGGCCAGGGTCAGCGCCTGGGCGAAACCCTCCGCCTTGGCGAACGTCGCGATGCCACAGCTGAAGGTGAGCACGGCTTTCCCCTTGAGAAGACTGCCGCTGGCTTGGGTAAGCGTTTCTTGCAGCGCTTGGGCGGCGCGCACCGCCTCCTGCAGGTGCGTGCTCGGCGACACAATCACGAAAACATCACCCGCAATGCGCCCGCCAAGTGTCCCCGCAGGCAGTCTCGAGGGTTCGAGAAGCCGGGCGATCTGGCGGATGAGCTCATCGCCAACGTCAAATCCAAGGGTCTCGTTGATCACATGCAGGCGATCGAGATTGAGATAGGCGACGCAGTGTTCCAGGTCGTCGGATGGGACCGGCCACTCATCGATCTGCATCTGCAGCGCGGCGCGCGTGTGGAGGCCTGTGGCCGCATCGAAATGCGTCTCGAGCAGTGCGGCTGCCTGACGGCTTAGATGCTGTGCGACATAGAGATGCTCGCGGGTGAAATCAGGCGTTTCGGGTGAGCGTAAGAAAACGAGGACACCGGATGGATGGTTCCCACGGCCAGTTACCGGCACAGCGAGAACCTTGAACCCGCCGTAGGCGGCTTTGGCTGAATTGATCCTCAACGGACGATCGTGGCGCTGCATCCAGTCCAGAATGGGCGCCTGCAGACGGCGGAGCGTCGCGTTTGCCAACTGTTTCTGGTTCCCCGCGCTGCGCGCCAAACTTAGACGTTTGCCGGGTACCAGAACCGCTCCGAGCTCGCAATGCAAATGTGCGACTGAGGCCCTCATCAGACGTGCGAGTAGCTCACGATGGTCTGCTCCTGATGAGGTCGCCGACCCCACCTCGAGCAGCCACTGCAGTTCGCTCGCAGACTCGCGGGAAAGTCCGCCCGGCTGCACTTGAGACACGGATTGCGAGAGTTCGCGTCCGACACACGCCAACGCGGGTGCCAACTGTGCCCGCACTTCCTCGACAGTGAGTTCAGGCCGCCCCGGTGTGACGGCAATTGCCAGAATACACGCACCTGAATGAGCACCTTCTGCGGCCTGCACGGTCAGCGTTGCGATACGGTGGGCAGCCGTTAGCGGGACGATAGAGTCGGTGCACCGACTTCCCGAGCGCAGAGCCTGCGTCAAAGCGGTGGACACGCGGGCCATCACCTCGGGAGTGAGGTCCTCGCCGCGGTTCCAGACTATGCACGAAGATCGATCCAGAAAGGCGATTGAACGGAGAGATGGACACAGTCGTTGAATCAGGTCCGCATAGTCTTCAAGAAACTGACGGTCAGTCCTTGTACACGATGACATTACTTCCTTGGCCCGCTAAGGCGGCTGAACGACAGCGTAGGCTATCCCCTCCCGGAAGAACCTCAGTGTGACGCTTGTATAGAATTTGGTGATTCGTGCCAGCTCGAAATGCTGCGATGCGGCACCCCTAACAGGCCTCGTCCCGGTTCTTTGGCTCATGCAAGTGCCTCGATGGTGGACTCGGTCCATTCGGGGGCGCACGACCTGCCAAAGCGCCGCCCGACTCTCTGAATGTGCGTACTCAAATCACACCCTTAGCCGCTGGCGGCAGGAATCGTGCCTCAAAACATCGGCAGATGACGTCCATCACGCCGCGCCATGTCCGAGCGTGACCACAATGGCAATTGGGTGCTGCCCTACAGGCTGGATGCAACCGGATATGCGGCAAATTCGACAAATCGCACTGCTCTGCATCATCGGGTGGGCAACTGCGGCAGCGGCTTCCGCTGAGCGGCCCCTCATCGACCAGATCGAGATGCTCGACTGGTCCGATCCGGAACGTGCGATACAAATTATCGACACGGTACCGATACCCGCTGAAAGTCGCGCTTCTGAGGTTCAAATGCTCGAAGTGCGCGGTATGGTGTATGTCGACGTGCGCCGGGATTCGGACGTAGATGCGACGATTGCGCATCTGCAGTGGATCGCGCAAGACGGCAATCAGTCAGCCGTCTTAGCAGCGCGCTATATTAGGGCGTACTCACTCTATCAGCATGACCAATACGCGGCCGCCAGCGCTGAACTGAGCGGTGTTGATATCGAATCCATCGACACGGACGCCGAGCGCTATCGATTCTCGATTCTACGCGGTAACACCCTGCGCACGCTGGGTCAGGCCGAGGCTGCGTTACCGTTTCTCGAGAGTGGTTTGGATATCGCGCAGGATATGCAAGACGATGTACGCGTCCTACACGCCATGCTGTGGTTGGCTCGCATATACACCAATACCGGCAATTTTGATCGCGCATCGGATCAGTTGGAGACCGCCCGACGCCTGGCGAAGATGCTCGACGACGAGGCGGCACTGGTCGAAATTGAGGGTCGTGTGTCCGACATCGCTGATCGACGAGGGAATCGGTCCGCGGAGCGCCAGGCGAGTCTGGCGTCACTCGAGCACGCCAAGCGTGCTGGAAGCGATAAGTGGCTGGCGCATGCGCTGGTCAATCTGGCTGATTCTTATCTGAAGACTCGCGACTTCGGTGAGTCGCTCAAGTATTCCAAACAGGCGTTGCCGCTCGCGTTGAAGCTGCGTGAAAGTGGTGTGGAGACAATCGTATTGTTCAACGAGGGCCTTGCACACATCGGCCTCGGCAACATAAAGCTGGGGGAGAAATTGGCGCAAGGCGCTATAGCCGAAGCCGTTGCCGCTAACAACCTGCTAGACGCCAAGGAACTCTTGCGCGAATACGCGGATGCCCTGGAGCACGCTGGGTATTTGATGATGGCAATTCAGGCCTATCATCGGTATGACGAAGTTAGCGAGAAAACCATGACGAACACGCGTCAGCGCGCGTTTCTGGAACTATCGGCTAGATTTGAGGACGAGCGCAAAGCGCGCGAGCTCGAACTTTTGCGGCGCGATAATGCGCTCAAAGCGGCGGAAATGCACGCGCAGCATTTGCGGCAGCAGCTTATCCTTGCCGCGGCCTTATTCGTGACCTGCATATGTGGTGCGCTCTTTTGGGCATTCAGTCGAGTGAGGAAAGCCAACGATCGTCTACGCTTCAACAGTGAGCGCGACGCGCTGACTGGCTTGCGTAATCGTCGTTACTTCGATGAACACGTATTGACCGTCGAAGGCGCGCGCCCGATCGGAGGCTGCGTAATGCTGGCGGATCTCGATCATTTCAAACGAATCAACGATACGCTGGGGCACCCGGCGGGAGACGCGGTGTTGGCGACGGTGAGCCATCGCCTTTCTGCAGCACTGCGGGAGAGCGATAAACTCGTTCGTTGGGGTGGAGAGGAATTCCTTGCCATCCTCGATCCAATTACGCCTGAACAGGCGGATCTGACTGTCAATAGACTGCTGCGCGCCATGCGCCGTGACCCGGTGCTATGGAAGGGGCAGGAGATTCACTGCACTATCTCTATCGGATACGCGTGTTTTCCGATGGCCGGATCGGAAGCGCAGATTTCACTGGATAGCGCCATCGGCCTTGTCGATAAAGCCCTTTACGAAGCAAAGCGCCGTGGCCGCGATCGTGCGTGTTTGATCAGAGCTGTGGCCGCCCACGATGAACGGGAGCTAACCGTCATCAGCACCGAGTTTGAAACTGCGGCGGCCGATCGCAGGATTCACCTGGTCGAGATGGGCGTTGCTGCTTAATCTCTGCACGGCCTGATGCACTGTCGTTCTGATTGCCAATCATTCTCATCACTTTCATTCTCTCCGCCTCGGACATTATCATTCGGGTCTCAATAATCGACTATTACTAAAGATCACTGCAGCACATGCTTTAGGGCGAGTTATAACAAGACTGCGGCGCGGTCGCGCCAGGCGACAGGAATCTCACCTCGACGAGAGACAACCTTAAGACGATTCAATAGCATTCCGTCAGCACGCCGAGCGCCAATGGCGAATATCGGATGCGCGCATCCCGTGTGACTGCCACCCACCCGCGGCGGCCAATCTCACCAATCCACTCCTAATCGAGAGTATCTGGCATCAAGGCACGCGTCGGTATTGCCGAGGGCTTATTTTGGCCCATGTCTTGAACGCCCTGGAGAACGTACTCAAGTCGGCGTAGCGAAGCGCCGTGGCAATCTCGGAAGTCGGGAGTTGCGTGTACTTGAGTAGCTGCTGTGCGAGTTCAAACCGGGTTTGGCTGACCAGTCGATGCAAACTGGTGTGTTCTGCGCGCAACCGCTTGCGCAGGGTTCGTTCGTGCATCCCGAACAGGTGCGCCACTTCCTCCGCTGATGAAGTGCCGCTCAGAACCATTTGATGCAGGACGCTTTGCACCTGCTCCGAGAATGCGATGGGCTTGCTGCCAAGATTTATGGTGTGGCTAATCAGTTCGTGCAGGGCCGGGTCGGCGCCGGCAATGGAGTGATCGAGCCAGGAGGATGCGAACGCGATGCCCGAAACCTCTGCGTCGAATCGTACGCGCGGGCCAAACAGCCGGCGGTAGGGTCGAACGTCGACCGGGCGCTGGTGAGCGAACTGAACCGTAAGTGGCCGCCATGTCGGGCCACCGATCTCCCGGAGGATGCGGAATCCGATGGCAATCGCTGCGTCGTACATTTGCGCGGTGGCTGGCACCCCATGCTTATAGATCGAGTAACCGAGGATCACAGCGGAAGGTTCGAGTGTGAGCAGCACCGGAGCCGCGCCTCGACCCTGCAAGTGCAGATTCAGCAGCAGCGCCCGCAATGCGTCGCCTACGGTGCTTGAGTTTCGCATCAGGTAGCCGACGGCGCCAAGATCCTTCAGGGCGAAGCGCTCCCCGATAAGCAGACCGACGTGGCGGCAACCGGTGAGCGCTTCGGACGCCGCGAACAGCCTGCCAAGCGCCTCGAACGAGATCCGGCTCTCTGGATTGCGAAAAACAGCGACTTTGACGCCCGCCCGCGCAAATGCCCGGCGCGGCGCCACCCCAAGGTCGGAAAGCACATGGGGTAGCGCGGCGACCGGACCAATTCGGACATCGCCAGGCGCGGTCGTAAAAATCGCAACCCGGGAACGATCTGCGACAGCCGGTCGCCGCCGTGAGGTGCCTGCCCCGGAGTTCGTGTGATTTTTGCCCACTCGCGGCGACAACTTCATCCGCGCCAAATCATGACATTTGTTTCCTTGTTCGAGCGCCAGCGCCGTGGCCGGAACTGCACGCCAGATGCTGGTTCGATCCCGCCTGGACAGTCAACGCCAGGGCCGAATTTGCAAAATTCGCGTTGGCGATAAGCGTTACGCTCGGGATCGACCAGGTCCGCGCGTGCAACCACGAGCAGGGAATGAGGATGAACCGCGCACCAGCTACCGTGTTCATTGTGGATGATGCGCGCGAGATTCGCATGGCGCTGACGCGTCTGTTGGAAGTTGCGGGTTACCAAGTGCGTGCTTTCGAATCGGCAGAGCGGTTCCTCAAAGAGCAGGACTGCGAGGTTCCTGGCTGTCTTTTGCTTGACATTGGTATGCCCGGAATGAGTGGTGTTGATCTGCAATGTGCGCTCGTTGGTTCCACGCAGGCACGCCCGATCATTTTTCTAACCGGACACGGGGATATCCAAACCAGCGTGCAAGCCATGAAGAGGGGTGCTGTCGACTTTCTTACCAAACCAATTGACGACATTCGCCTCTTGTCAGCGGTCGATCAAGCGATTCGTCTCGATGTGGCCGCGCGCCGCGAACGTGCCATCTGCGAAACCATCCAAGAGCGCCTTCAGGCGCTGACGCGACGTGAAAGGCGAGTCATGGAACTCGTTATTCTTGGCCGTCTCAATAAGCAGATCGGTGTGGAGCTAGGAATTCACGAAAAGACGGTGAAAGTGCACCGCATGCGGGTTATGAAGAAAATGGGTATGCGCTCCGTCGCAACTCTAGTGCAGCTCGTCGCTCGCGTTGGAATTCAGGCGGACATAGACGAGCCTGCTTCTGACGCCGCGAAAGTGGCAATTCTCCCCCCTTCGATGTGCGCTGGAGGAGTCCCGAAGCTAGAGGAATCGATTCGCGCTTATTAATCTGAAAGGAGTCGATCATGGGCAAGAAGAGCTACCTCATCGCCGTCAGCGCGTTGGCCGCAGCGGGCATTGCCAATGCACAGTTTCCAATTATGGACATGGTGGCCAATAAGGTCATCCAGAAATATCAGAACGCGACCTGCGAGCAGTTGTGGCAGGAAAAGGCGCAAGGCCAGGGCAAACCCAAATCGGCGGAGGAGCAGCGTGCCATCGAAATCTTGCGCGGCGATCCACAAATGCAGGCCGCGTTCTTCAGCAAGATCGCGACACCGGTCGTCACCAAGATGTTCCAGTGCGGCATGATCCCGTGATAGTTCTGCGCGAGGCGGATCATCGGCTGCGGAACAGGATGTTGAGCTGCGATTATTTGAGATCGCCGGGATTTCGTGCTCAACCCGGTTCTTTGAGGCATGCCGTGGAATGTCGATTCAATACGTTTGGAAGAGCGCTGCCGATGTCCCTTCTGGCTCTTGTGATGCTGATAGGGGCCGCGAACGCGCAAACCACGGCGCCACCCGCAAAGAGCAAACCGCCGCATGCGAAGAACGTTCCAGCCACCCCGCCCGTGCCGGACCTGGAGCCCAAGGCGATCGAGCTGTTGAAGGTCACGAGTGCCCGGTTGGCGGCGGCGCATACCCTGTCCTTCACGGCGGTGGAGATCTTCGAGCACCCCAGCCGCGAGGGGCATCCGCTCGCCTATGCCACGAAGTTCGATGTCACATTGCAGCGGCCCGACAAGCTGCGTGTGATCATTGCGGGGGACGGTCCGGCCTCGGAGTTTTACTACGACGGCAAGATCATGATGGCTTACGCGCCTGCCGAGAATCTCTTAGCCGTTGCCGACGCACCGCCGACGATCGATGCGACGCTGGAAGCCGCTTATCACTTGGCGGGGATCTACTTTCCGTTTACTGACTTGATCGTTGCGGATCCCTACAAAGACATGGCCGGTGGGCTCATGCTCGCCTATTACGTGGGCCAATCCCACGTGGTCGGTGGTACGACGACGGACATTGTGGCGTTCATCGACCACGATGTTTTCATGCAGGTGTGGATCGGTGCCGAGGACAAGCTTCCCAGGCTGGTGCATGCGACTTTTCTCGCCGATCCGGAGCGCATGCGGCACCATTTGGAGTTATCCAACTGGCAGCTCGACGCTTCCGTCTCGCCGGACGCCTTCGCGCCCGCGAACGCCGGCACCGCGAAGCGCATGCCGTTCGCTCATCCGCACCCGCAGCCTGCGCCGGGCTCCAAACCCGCGACAAAGAAAACATCACCGAAGGAATGACATCGACGATGACAAAAGGAGAGCATCCGATGAAAACGGTAAGTCTGAGCTTAGCCACTCTAATGATCGCGTTATTCTATTCGGGCACAGCCTCGGCCTATTTTCACTCGAACTCCTGGGGCGGCAGCACCTCGCACAGCTATGGGTCCACCAGCCACGAGAGCGCCTGGGGCACGAGTTCCTCGCATACCTACGGTGAGGGAAGCGAGCATTCCAATTACTACGGCGGCAGTACCGAGCACTCGGCGTACGGCGGCACCTCGCACACCAATGCGTATGGCGGCACGACCACCGGAGAGGCTGGTTATGGCGCGGAGCACACCAATACCTACGGACAGACGAGCTACGCCTCTGCGTATCATCCGTCGAGCTACTACGGATATGGATACCATCCGCCCACCGCTTACTATGGATATCATCCGCCCACCACCGTGAATTATTACGGCTCCGGCTGCTACAACTGCAGCAGCGGGTCGAGTGCGGGGGCCGCCGCGGCGGGTCTGCTGGTGGGTGCGGCGGTCGGCGCCAGCGTGGCCTCGGCGAACACGGCGGCGGCCACATCGAGCGCCTATAACGCCGGCGTCGCCACCGGCAGCGCGAATACGGCCGCTGCGACGGCGAACGCCTACAACGCCGGCGTTGCCGCGGGCGTCGGCGCCGTTACCGTGCCGAGCTTCCCGATGGGTGCCATCTATGCGACGCCGCCTGCCGGATCTATGCAGACGGTCATCCAGGGCCAGACCTACTATCTGAACGGTAACACTTGGTTTCAGCCCGCCTACGGGGCAAACGGGGTTTACTACCGCGTGGTGCCCACGCCGTAACGGAGGATTCAGTTTGCCGGCGGGCGGCATTCGCGCGCAGCAGATCGGACAATGATAGCGGTGAATGCCATGCATGGAAGCCTTGCAAGGTTGTTGAACCAGAAGATCGCTGGGTGTGCGACGAAGGCTACGGCAGAGTTTTTGTTACCCAACGTCGGAGATAAATGATGAGATCCATGAAAACGCAAGATAGCCTGAACAAGCTCACGGCATGTCTGATCGTGCTGGCCATCATGGCCGGTTGCGCCTCGACCTCCGTGAGCAACCAGCAGCAGATGGTGGCCGGACCGCTGCCGCGTCCGGGTCAGATCTGGGTCTACCCCTTCGCCGCGACGCCCGCCGACGTGCGTCCCGAGTCGGAGCTGATGAGCGACCCCGAGGTTGTTGCAGGTCAGCAATCGCCTGAGCAGATCGCCGAGGGGCGTCAGCTCGGCGCGCAGATTGCCACCCAGGTCGTGCAGGAGATCATCGGCATGGGCATGCCCGCGGCGGTCGGCTCGGCAGCCTCCCGGCCGCAAACCAACGATCTGGTCATCGAAGGCTCGCTCCTGTCCGTGCAGCAAGGGAGTGCCGCCGAGCGCGTGAGCATCGGCTTCTCGGCCGGACAGTCCGAGCTGAAAGTCGCGGTCGAAGGCTATCAGATGACAGCCATGGGTCTGCGCAAGCTCGGCTCCAGCGATGTGACCTCGACCGGCAACAAGACGCCGGGGATGGCGGTGGGCATCGCATCCTGGGCGATCACTCACAACCCCGCGGGCTTCATCCTGACGACGGGCGTGAAGTCGTACGGCGAGCTAAGCGGCAGCAACACGATCCAGGGCCGCGTCCAGCAAATTTCCAAGCAGATCGGCGCGCAGCTGGCACAAGAATTGATCGACGCATTGCCAGACGATGCAACGTGGCGGGACCTGTTGTACGCGTTTGAGCTTCGCGACGACGTAGAGGCCGGGGTCGTCGATGCGAAAGCCGGGCGGGTTACTGACACCGAGGATCTCCGAAGGGAATACGGCCCACGCCGATGAAAGTCACGTGGACCGCCCAGGCGTGGAGCCTCACCGCCACATCGCACGGGACCAAGCCACACGTACAGCCCCAGGCGGTTAATGAGCGAATTTAACAGGACGCGGGATGCCAAACTCGACAAGTTCAGCCAAATCACTATCATCTGAGTCACTATGACCGCCGCGAACCGAATCGTCATCGACCCTGCCATCTGTCACGGCAAACCCGTCATTCAGGGCACCCGCGTGCCGGTAACGGTGATTGTGGGCAGCCTAGCCGGCGGCATGACGTTCGAGGACGTACAGCGTGAATACGATGTCACCGCCGACGACATCCGGGCTGCGCTCCGATTTGTGGGTGAACTGGCTGAGCAAGAGTCGTTTCATCCGTTGCCAGCAGCCTAGCTCGGCATGCGCTTCCTGATCGACGCTAACCTGCCGCGCGCAGCGATCGACTTGTGCCAAAAATTCGGGCACCAGGTGGAATTCGCACGAGATATTGGGATGGCGGCGGCTCCGGATGAACAACTCGCCGCGCGTGCCCGAGAAAGTGGTGCGGCACTTCTCACTCGGGACTTGGATTTTGGTGATGTGCGGCGATATCCACCGGATCAATACCAGGGCATTCTTGTTCTGCGTTTGCCGGACACCACTGTTGCGCAAGCAGAGCGTCAACTAAGTGGAGACTCGGCCGCCCCATTGCTTGGCTTCGGGAGGGGCCTCAACTTTGGCGAATCGCAGTGGACGCAAATCCATCACCTCGTGACAATCGCCGAGATTGTTCTGGCCCCCACTGCCAAACCAGCTTGATCACGCGAAATTTAGGGCGTCGTCCTTCGAAGAGCATCGGTCTCTATCTTACCTAGGTGCTCGTCGCCAGATTGTCGGCTGATGACACCGCAATGAACGGCCCTAAAGCTGACTTCTGCGACCGGCTGGTAAGGATCGGCCTTACCCGTTGGCGGACATCGGGCCGACTTGCTGCTGCTTCAGCCCAGCGCGAGTCGACTCTGGGTGGCGGCGGTATCAATATCCGGGGCCTGCGCCGGATGAGTATGGGTGCTTATCAGCTGCTCGAATTCCTTCGCCGGCAGCGCTGCGCTGAAATGAAACCCCTGGTACTGATCGCAGCCGAGCTGCTGCAGCATTGCGAGCTGCTCTCCCGTTTCAACGCCCTCAGCGACCACTTTCAGATTCAGACTGTGAGCGAGGGAGACCATGGCACGCACGATGGAGGCATCCTCCGGGCGGCTGGTCATCTCTTTCACAAAGGTGCGGTCGATCTTGAGCTTGTCGATCGGGAAGCGCCGCAGATAGCTCATGCTGGAATACCCGGTCCCGAAATCATCCACCGAGACCAGCACGCCCAAACGGCTTAAACTCTCCAGTATGTAGATCGATTCCTCCGCATTGCTCATCACCGCGGTCTCGGTCAGTTCCACCTCGAGAAACCGCGGCTCGAGTTCCGCAGCCATCAGGGCGCTGCGGACCGTTTCGAGAAGACTTCCCAGTCGAAATTGCGAAGGCGAGAGATTCACCGCGATACGCAGTGGGCGGTCTGCGTGCCGCTGCCAGAGTTTTGCCTGCCGGCAGGCTTCCCTTAGGACCCACTCGCCAATCGAGTCGAGCAACCCACACTCCTCGGCAATGGGAATGAAATCCACCGGCAGCAGCAGCCCGCGCTCGGGATGTCGCCAGCGGATCAGGGCTTCCGCGCTATGCACCCGGCCGGAAGCCGTGTCGACTTTAGGTTGATAGTGCAGTTCAAATTGCCCGGCAGCGAGTGCCGCGTGCAATTCGCTCTCGAATTTGACCCGATCCCGTGTGGAGGTGCTCGTTGAAGTGGCAAAGCACTGGTAGGTGCCGTGCGCGCTCTGCTTAGCGCTGTACATTGCCGCATCGGCGTGCGCGAGCAGCATCTCGACGGTGACCCCGTCGCTGGGATAAAAGGCGATGCCGATGCTTGCGGAAGTTCGCACGTCGACTCCCTGTAAGCGGATCGGCGGTTTCAGGACCTCAATCGCCCGGGTGGCCATCGCGGGAACCTGATCCCGGGTCTGGATCGATGCCATCACGATCACGAATTCATCGCCCCCAAGACGCACTAGCGTGTCCATGCTGCGCACGGCGCCCTTCAGGCGCTGCGCGACCTCATTCAGCAGCTCATCGCCTGCGCGGTGCCCCAAGGAGTCGTTGATCACCTTGAAGCGATCGAGATCGAGCAGAAGTACGGCAAATTCGTGTTGTTCGCGGGTGGCGTGAGCGATTGCTTGTTCGAGCCGGTCGTGCAGGATGACCCGATTGGGGAGCCCGGTGAGCACATCGTGGGTGGCGAGCTGCTGCAATTGATGGTTCGCCGCCTCCAGTCCCTTTGTGCGCGCCGCGATGACGTGCTCCAGATCCTCCACATGGCGCCGGAGCATCCGTTCGTTGTGCCATTTGCGGCATAAGGCACTTGCCGCCTGCAGCACCTCGATCGATTCGAACGGTTTTTTCAGGACCAGGAGCTTGTCGGAAGGACCGAGCCGGGAGCGCAGCTCCGACCACCCGTACTCCGTATAGGCCGAACAGATGACGACTTGTACATCCGGATCGACTTTCCACAGCTGTTCGATCGTCTTTAAACCATCCCAGCCTGGCGGCATGCGCATATCAATGAAGGCCACGGCAAAGGGACGGCCCTCAACCCGTGCCCGTCGAGCGAGCTCAACACCCGCCGCACCCTGAAGCGCACTGTCGAGTTCAAAGCGCGAGTCCTCATTCTGCGGGAGCACGTCCCCCAGCAATAGCGCCTCCTCCGCGGCGAGTGCTGTGTCCGCGTTGCTGTCTCGGCTCAGAATCTTCTTGAAGTCCTCGTGGATGACTGGGTTGTCATCAATCGTGAGCACCCGATGAATCAGGGGTCCACCGAAGGAGGTCATAGCGAGTCCTTCGCGGGAGTGATTGGTAGTTCGAGCCAAAAGGTGGCTCCGCATCCCGGGCCATCGCTGGCGACCCGCAGTGAGCCTTTGAGCTCCTGAGCGGCGAGCGCTGCGCTGTGCAGTCCAAACCCATGGCCGCTGGGGCGGGTGGTGAACCCGTGGCTAAAGATTCGAGTCATATTCTCGGTTGGGATTCCCACGCCGTTATCGACCACCGCGATCGCGACCCCGAGTGCACACCGTGTGACCCGAATCGTGATGCGTTTGTCGCTTCGTCCCGAGTCCTCGCAGGCATATTTGGCGTTGCGGATGAGATTCACCAGAATCTGCAGCACCCGGTGTTTATCTACCGTGATGGTGGGAACCTCCTCAAATTCGCACGCGAGCGTGACCCCATGGCGGGAGAACGCTTCTGCATTCAGCCGCACACTGTCGTTTACCAGATCCGCGACAGCCACACTCTCCACCACACCGCCGTGCGTCGCGTAGCTCTGCTGCATCCTGACAATGTCCTTCATGTGCTCGACACTCTTAACCAGCGATGCCAATTCCGTAAGTGCCGCCTCGCGATCGGCTAGGAGCTGCGAAGAGAGCTGTGCAAGGTAACTGGGCAGTCGTTTACCCCGATCGTCACTCGCAATGAAGGATCCGAGTTGATCGCCTTGCTCTTCGAGCATCGCGGCGACTCGGGCGAGTCCGGAAGCCTTGGACGTCCGCATCCGCTCATCTAGCATGTTCGCGGACACGTTGACGCTGTTCAAGACGTTGCCGACGTTGTGAAGCACACTGCTGGCAACTTCAGCCATTCCCGCCTGGCGGGAGGCACGCATCAGGGCTTGATGAGCCTCCTGCAACTCGGCCTGTGCCCTTAGAATCCGTGAGCGCATGAGCTGGAACCAAGCCGCGGCTGCGGCCAGCATCAGTGTTGCACCCACAACTACAAACAGCAGGGTGCGCAAGTGCAGCGCAGCATCTGAGGAGGTGTGCTGGATCGTCGCGGCGAGAGTCATTAGTTGCGTCTGCAATGCCTTGGTGTTGTCCGCCGCGAACAGGTGGGCGCGCTCCGCCGCGGCATAGTACTCACGGCCTTCGGGCGAGAACGTAGTGTCTGCGGTAACGGAATTCACGTAGGTCTGGCCCGTGAAAGAGACGACCGGATCGATCACCGAGCGGTATTGGCGCCACAGCTGGAGCGCCAGGGCGAGCTGCGCCGAGTCGTTTCCGGAGTCGGAAAGCTGCCCAAGATCATGATCGAAACGCCTGACCGTGTTCTGCAGATCCGCGAGCGCTTGGCCGGAATCGGCGCGAGCCTCGAGACGGTCGCACAGTGCACTTAGCTGGCCGGAGATCTCCTCGGGGTAGTTTTGCAGAGCGCTCGCGGCCTGCAGTGCATTGATGCTTGCACGGATGTGCGTGACGAGCCGATAGCCGAAGAGCAGCACCAGGCCCATCGCGAGAGTTAGCGCGAGACCGATGGCGGCCGTGACCAGCTGGCCGCGACGCTCGCTCCCTGAGCGACTCATGTGAAGCTTGTCCGGCTTTCCTTGAGCGGCTCGAAGCGCACCATGTCTTGATCGCGAAGCGCTCTCCTCGAGCGGGTTCAAGACCGGGATGGGCGCGTGAACGCCTGCGGCCGGCGCGGAGATAGGGCTTGGCGCGGTGCTATGCTGCCGCAATGGCTCAGAGCTCACCGCTTCCTCCTACTTTCGTAATGCCGTAGTCCGCACTTATCGACCGCAAGATCCATAGGGCTGCAGTTCGCATGCACCATAATATGGTTTGGATCACTACGTGAACTGTGAACCCGGATTACGTTTTTTAGAACGAGCTGTGACGCAGATGCCATTTCCGCTTCCTGACGGCGTAAGCAAGCGCTATAGGCCTGGTGTTCAAAGCGTGAGCCATCCACGATGCCGCCGCCCTCGCCCATTCTCCCGGACGACAGATAGAACCCATCTCAAATCTCAAAATTGCCCGAGGAGGATTCAGATTGCCGCGAGTCAACGCCCGGGAGTCACCTCGGTTGAATTGCAAGCCTCTGCCTTTATCGTTGGGCTTGTCACATAGAGCGGCGGATCAAGCCGCCGGCCGATCGTCGTCAGAAACTGCAAAGTGACGCCCTGATTCGGTCTGTCGGGTCTTTAGCGAACCAACCGGGCCTCTATGGCCGAAGAATTCGCAGCGCCTGAGCCGTCTTCGTGCTGCTCTTCCTGTTTCACGGCGCGCCTTTGCCGATGGGTGTAGGTGGCGTCCCGGTCACGTTCTTCGGGTAGTCCGGACTCAGGCTCTGTATGAAATGCACCAGATCCCAAGCCTCGGCGGGGCTTATTGAGTCGGCGAACGAAGGCATCGGCGTGCCGTTCAGGCCGGTAATGAACACACGGTAAATGTCGGATCCGTTGTTGCCGCATTTGACGTGGCCTTCGGTGAAGTCATACGGCACGATCCCGTTTCCCCAATCATCCTTGAGATCATCTGCAGACGGACCATCACCATGACCTCCGTCACCATGGCATTGGGCGCAGTTGAACTTTTGGTATACGGTCTCGCCGCGGGTTACGGATTCGGCCGTGTACGGCGGCTCAGGCGGAATGGTAATCGGCGCCTCGGGCTTCTCGGTCGCAAAGCGTGGCGAGAAGGTCTTGATGTAGGCGATGGCATCGAGCCTTTGCCGGTGGGTCAACGAAGTAGAGAAGCTCGACATGGACGTGCCAAACAGACCATTGGCCAAGACTTTTTCAAGGTCTGCGTCGGTCGGCAACGAGCCCGACGGCGTGCTGCGCCACTTAAATGTGCCCTGTCGAAAATCGCGCGGCACTGGGGTGGTATCTTCGCTATAGTGACCCTTGCCGTCGCCCTGTTCCCCATGGCAGAGGGCGCAATACTGCTCATAGACGACCTTCCCCTGATGCACGTCTCCCACGTAGTCCTGTGCCATAACCACGCGCGCTATGATCAACAGCGTGACCAGGGCCAGCGGCAGCGTCGCTATACTGCCATCAGGGCGCAAGTTCCCGCCAAAAGCGTTAAGCTGGAGTGCCAAGTTGTGCAATGCACGCCGCATTTGCGGGCGAAAAAGCAGGTATCGCCGGGGTCCCGACGAGGCGAGACTCAGACCAACGCGCACGGGCCAAAGCGCACTACTACCCTAAACAGTCGTCTGGACATCATGGCACCTCGAACCGCTCAGGGGGTCTTTGTGGCCGCGAGTTGGATGGCTACGGTCGCCGTTTTGCCAGCAGACACCGTGACCGAGGTCAGTTTCTCACCGGCAGCTTCGTGCCAAGCGACGAGTGTGTAGGTGCCTGGCGGCACGTCTTTGATCGTGAAGTGCCCGTCATCCCCGGTCGTCGCGAAGTAGGGATTGTCGAGCTCCCAAATCCACGCGTGCATCCATTCGTGCGCATCGCATTTGACTTTGATCAGTTCCGGGATTGCGGGCAACGGCTTGGTTACCGAGAATCCCTTAAAAGGCAGGGCAATATTGTAGATGGTGGCGTTGGTTGACGCGTTTTGCGGATGCGTACTGTGCAGAACCGGATCGTTGGAGGAGATCTTGATTTGCTGACCTACGTTCGCTCCCTGCACCCGCGGATTGAACATGCAGTGCTCATTGACGAGCGAGATCGTGTCGGTCGAAAGTGCCTTACCCTTGGTGATGCCCTTAAGGTACACCTCGACATTCTGTAATCCGCCGTCCTTGCCGACTGAGTACACGGGGCTTGGAATGGACTGACCGCAATAGTCCTGGTTCTTGGTGACCTTGATGGGCGCGATTTGGAGCGCCGCACCACTGAGCTTTACAACTCCCTCGATGATGCCGCCATTTGAGACGGTTTCCACCGTGTAATCTGCGAGAACTGGTCGCGCAAGGAGCAACGCGCCGCTGATGACTGAGGCGCTGAGAATCCTAAGACCATAACGCATTGGGATTTTCATGGCGTGATTCCCCCGGGAGTTGCAAGCACAAGGATTCACCCGCGGCTTCCAATGGGCCTACTTGGTGGAAATATATTCAACTAAAGCGGCGATCTCATCATCGGTCAGTTTTTGGGTGACGTGTTGCATGATTTTGTTTTCGCGCAGCCGACTGCGGAACTGCAGCATTGCGGTCACAAAATATTCTCGATGCTGCCCGGCGACCCGTGGATTCGTGTTGACGCCCTCGCCGTCGTGACCGTGGCAGACAATGCAAGCCAGAACGTCACGCTCCATCGCCCCGTTCTCGTAGAGCAACTTGCCCTTGTCAGCTAGCGCGGGATTGCTCGATACCGTGCCTCTCACCGGTGGTTGGCTCGAGAACTGCCGTGCGACCCCTTTGATTTGCTCATCAGTAAGACCCCGAGCTATCCCCCACATAAAGGCTCGCGCGGCGGGATCGCTGCGGCCACGCTGCCGAAATAGCTTTAGTTCAGTCTCAATGTAGACGGGCAGCTGCCCTGCGAGATTCGGGACGAGCCAGCAGATGCTGACTCCGGTAGCACCATGACACTTGGAGCACTCGTTGCTCACCAGCGTCTGAGCGTCGAAAGCCGATGGATCAGGCGGCACGACGATGGGCGCCGCAGGTGCATCACGAACGGTTGTGGCCGCGAGCGCAATCGCAGCGACGATGAGCAAGGTTATTGGCAGCTTTCCCATTAGAAGTCCATCCATAGGCCCAAAACAAAGGTATTGTTGTCCGATGCCTTGGGATTCGGCTGCTTATTGAGAAAGAATGGGTTTTGGTTGTTGTTGACGACTTGGTAGACGTTGTACTGCAGAATGAACCTGACGTTAAACCAGGGCAGGTAGTCGAGTTCAAATGTCTCGTATTGGTTGGTCGGTGAGCCGGTGCCCCCATTGAAAGCGACATCGGTGGTGCCCGTCGTGCGAACGAAGTTGACCAATCCGCCAAAGTGGCGATCACGGTAATGCTCGGCCGTTAGCATCGTCTGATCCAGGTGATCCGTTGGGTTACTAAAATACGTCGGAACCAGGTGAGCGTCGTTCTCTTGCGTTTCGTGGATGCGCGAGCCGAGGAACCCGAAAATATTGTGTTCACCCCGTTGTATTGGTACTGCCAGCCGACACCAACATCGGTGTAGCTGTTGACGTATCCCGGGTTTACGGTCTGTCCCGCGAATTCGTACGGCACAAACTGAGCGTACAGGCCGGAGGTTCCGATTTCAACCGAGTGATAGCCCCACTCTCCGCTCGTAGGAGAGCATCTAATTCTCAACGCGGGGTCTGCACCCGCGTTGGTGCTTCACTTTCGCGGGAAAGCGCATCCAGCAAAGCTCCACCGCGTGGGATACAGCCAAGCAGCGCGCCGGCATCGAGGACTTCCGCTTCCACGACCTGAGGCACACCTGGGCCTCATGGCACGTGCAGAGCAGCACATCGCTCCCGGAGCTGATGGAACTGGGCGGATGGAAGTCGTACGAGATGGTGCTGCGCTATGCGCACCTGGCCCCGGAGAGACTTTCCTCCGTGGCCGGACGCATTGAACGGCAGCAATCGAGGCTCATCGGGGAGGCGCCGCGCGGCGCAAACGTAGCAAAATACGCTACGTTTTCGCTACGTTCGCTAAACTGAGCTTGGGCGATGGCGCGTAAGTTTTTGAATTGACTGGCGCGCCCGGACGGATTCGAACCGCCGACCACCTGGTTCGAAGCCAGGTGCTCTATCCAGCTGAGCTACGGGCGCAGCGGCCGTAGAGTTTACCGGGTCCCCCAGGGCGCTGCACGCTTGGTCGCAGCGGCGGCGGAACCGTCATGCAGGCAAGATCAGCTGCGCCGGGGCGCGACGCCGCGACGCGCGCGCAAATGCGTAGTAGAGAATGCCCGGCACGAGCAATCCCACGATCCAAGAGATATCCACGCCGCCGAGCGGCTCGACTAGTGGGCCCGTATAAAAAGCGGTGGAGAGAAAAGGGATCTGAACCAGGATCCCGATCAGGTAGATCACGATGCCGGTCATGTTCCATCGCCCGTAGCGCCCATCGGGATCGGATAGCGCCGGCACGTCGTAACGCGACCTGGTGAAGCAATAGTAGTCGATTAGATTGATCGCACTCCAGGGCGTGAACACCGCGAGCAGGCACAGGATGAAGGCCTCGAATTCCTTCAGGAAGGAGTGACGGCCGGTCAGCGCGAGCAGTGCCGAGGCGCCGACCATCGAGACGATGTAGTAGAACCTGTGCCGCACCGAAATTCGAAGTCCTCGTCGGAACCCGCTCACCATCGTCGCCATCGACATGAAGCTGCCGTAGGCGTTCAACGACGTTACCGTGACCTTGCCGAAAGCGATGCTGAGGTAAAGCAGGCCCGCGACCACGCCCGTGGATCCGAGACTCACGATATAGGTCACCTCATGATGTTCGAACTGCTTGCCGGCGAGCGCCGCTGCGAGAACCCCGAATGTCATGGATATCTGCGATCCGATGACTGACCCGAGCCCCACCGCGGCGAACACCCGCGCCACCGACGTGTCCCGCGGCAAGTAGCGCGAATAGTCAGCGACGTAGGGACCATAGGCGATCTGCCAAGAAGCCGACAAGGACATCGCCAGTAGAAAGCTGCTCAGCGAAAAATGGCGCTCGGCCAGCAAGACGGAAACGTCGTGGGTTGCGAACAGTCTGCTGAACATGTAGAGAAATGCGGCAATGCCGACGGCGCTGGCAACCCGCCCGAAAAGGTGGATGAGTCGATACCCGAACAGCGTTACGATTACGATAAAGCAGCTGAAGATCACGATGCCGTAGGCATCGTCGACGCCGAGCAGTTGACCAACTGCTTGCCCAGCCAATACGCAGCCGCTGGCAGAAAAGCCGATGTACATCAGGCACACCGCTACGATCGGTATGATTGCGCCATAGATGCCGAACTGGACGCGGCAAGATATCATCTGGGGCAAGCCGAGCTGCGGGCCCTGCGCCGCGTGAAGCGCCATGACGGCGCCTCCGGTCAACTGACCCAGCAAGAGTGCCACCAGCGACCAAAACACGTCGCCGCCGAATACCACTGCAAGGGCGCCGGTTACGATCGCAGTAATCTGCAGATTGGCCGCAAGCCACAATGTGAATTGACTCGCGAGCCCGCCGTGCCGCTCGTCATCGGGGACATAGTCGATCGATCGGACCTCGATCGAGGCCGGCACTGACTTATGAGCGT
Source organism: uncultured Gammaproteobacteria bacterium (assembly GCA_963837045.1). GTDB lineage: Bacteria > Pseudomonadota > Gammaproteobacteria > Steroidobacterales > Steroidobacteraceae > Bog-1198. The sequence goes on along the minus strand of CAWIMA010000006.1, from coordinate 150,773 downwards.
TCGAGACTGACATCACGTGCCCTGCCGAAAATGCGCGCCGCTTTGTTATTGATTCGTGCGCGGCAGCGGATTGATGAGCAGCACTCGCAGTCCCCAATTCGTGGCCTTCGGATCGTACTGCCAGATCTGCACATAGGCGTGGGTGCTCTGATGGCTGATGTCAGTGAGTTCGCCCACGCAATATATAAGAGTTGAGTCAGCCGACCGCCCGCGTGCGGCTTCCGTCCAGGCGCCCGTCATGGCGTGAACGTTGAGATAAGAACTGGCGGCCGCCACGCCGTCGATCGGAGTTTGGCCGTCCGTGTAAAGCCGGAAATCGGCACGCCGGCCGTAACTGCGCAGCGCGGAGGCAAATCCTTCACGCTGCACGGCGCCTTGGAAATCGCTGACCGCCCGGCCTGCGGCATCATGGGAAAGGGCTGTGGGCGGTGGTGCGGCGGCCGCGGCAAATGGCGCCTGCGCCGGGCGCAGTTTAGGCTCGACGCTCGAGGGTGCCGCGTGCGATGTCCCGCCGTCGAACTCCACCCGCCACCGGCAGTCGGCGTCGCGCTTCCAAACGGTCAAGAAGTGCCCGTGATACTGCTTGCCGCCGGGCACGGCCGTGTAGACCCAGGGCCCGGAGGTGAAGCCCAGATCGGCGCTCGATGAAATGTCGCCGATGGACGGATACCACTCGAGCCTGTCGGCGCTGTTCTTGGCGGCCTGATAGACCGCTCGGCCCGGTTGCGGCGCCGGGTTCAAGACCAGCGAGTCATCGGCCAGAAACGCCAAAAACGCGCCGGATACCGAAGATTGCGCCTTCTCGGCAAAGGCGTACTCGCTGCTGAGCATTGCTTGCAGCGCGGCACGGCCTGTCGGGCAGACCGCCTCCACGGCGCCCGCCGGGGCGGCCAGCGCAAGACCGCCGAGCGCTGTCCACAGGACCGCGGCGCCGCCCGGCCAAGCCTGCGTTTCAGGGGATCGCATCGCGCAAGGGTACTCGCCCTGGCAAGCAATTAACCCTGGAACCGATCGAATGGGACAATAATCAGCTACTTACGGGGCCGGCGGGGAACGCTGGCGGCCTTGGGGCCCTTGGCCGTAAGATCGATCTCGCACGATAAACATCCGCACCGAACTAGAGGATTCCCGATGAAGGCTTGGATACCGCTCACGCTGGTTTACGCACTTGGCTCGGTCGTTCATGCGCAGGCGACTTGCGCTTATCCGAAGGCGCCCGACGCGATCCCGGACGGCAAGACGGCAACGAAAGAGCAAATGATCGCCGCCAAGAACGACGTCAGCCGGTACAACACCGACATGAACGCGTACTTGGATTGCATCAAGCTCGAACTCGATGCCGCAACGCCAAAGGATCCATCGAAGCTCTCTCCCGACGAAAAGAAGAAGGCTGAGGAGCAAGAGAAGATCTTGACCCAGAAGAATAATGCCGCAGTCGATGAGCTCCAGGCGGTAGTCGGACGATTCAATGAACAGCTGAAGGCCTACAAGGCGGCGCACCAACCTTGAAACAGGCGCGGCGGATCGATTCCGCCGCGACTATTAAGCTATGCAGGCTAGTACGCTCATCACCCCGCGTCTGGCCGAAGAGGCAATCAACTCTCGGCTAACGTGTCTGCCGATCGAATCACTGCCGCTGACGCAGTGTGTCGGCGGGACGCTGCGCGAGAACATTTACGCGGAGCGCGATCAGCCGCCGTTCGATCGAGTCACCATGGACGGGATCGCGGTCGACAGCGAATCGCTTCGACGCGGTGTGCGCCGATTTCGCATCCAGGCGACTCAGGCCGCGGGCTCGCCGGCGTTGAAGCTCTCCCGGGGCGAAGAGGCGATCGAAGTGATGACGGGTGCCATCCTGCCGCTCGCGAGCGACTGTGTCATTCCGGTCGAGCAGTACGAGGTCGCCGATGGCGTCGCAGCGGTGAAGTCGACGGTGGTATCAACCCCGTACCACAACGTCCACCGCCGCGGCAGCGACGGCCGCCAGGGTACGCTGCTGCTGCAGACCGGCACTTTGCTGCGCGCTCCCGAGATTGCGGTCGCGGCTTCCGCCGGAATGGCGCGCGTGCGAGTGAGCAGCCAACCCGCGATCATGATCGTCTCGACCGGCAATGAGTTGATCGAGCCGGGCGATCCCATCGCGGACTATCAGGTGCGCCGCTCGAATGCGTATGCGGTCGCGGCGACATTGCGCAGGCGCGGCTTCGGCCGGGTCGGCGATGATCATGTGTCGGACGACGAGGAGCAGCTGCGCGAGCGGCTGAGTCTGCATCTGACCACTCACGAGGTCGTGATCCTGAGCGGCGGCGTCTCGATGGGTCGGTTCGATCTCGTGCCGAAGGTGCTGACGCAGCTGGGTGTGCAGCAGGTGTTCCACAACGTCGCGCAGCGCCCGGGCAAGCCCATGTGGTTCGGCATCGGCCCGCAGGGCCAATCCGTGTTCGGCCTGCCGGGCAACCCCGTTTCGACCCTTGTGTGCCTCATACGCTACGTGATCCCGGCGATCGCCGAAGCGATGGGAACGCGCCGGGCGCTGCCTGAACGCCTGGCAATGGCGGCGCCGGTCACCTTTCAGCCGCCGCTCGCGTATTTCCTTCCGGTCGCCGTCGAATACGACGACTGGGGCCGCCCTTGGGCCAACCCGCGGCCGCCCAACGGCTCGGGAGATTTCTTGAGCCTCGCAGGCACCGACGGCTTCGTCGAGCTGCCCCCCGGCCCCAATACGTACCCGAAAGGCTTCGTCGCCGGCATGTACCGCTGGTGAACTGATACGCCATGGAATTCAAGCTGCACGACATACGAGGCGCACATCATCCGGTCGATCAAATCGGCCGGCCGCTGCACGATCTGCGTATATCGGTGATGGACCGCTGCAACTTCCGCTGCCCGTATTGCATGCCGAAGTCGCAATTCCACGAGAACTACCGATTCCTGAAATCACAGGAGCGATTGTCGTTCGAGGAGATCGCGCGGCTCGCCCGCCTGTTCGCAGGCCTCGGTGTGCAAAAGCTGCGCCTCACCGGAGGCGAACCGCTGCTGCGCGCCAATTTGCCCGATTTGATCGGTGATCTCTCCGGCATACCGGGCATCGAGGACATCGCGCTCACCACCAACGGGGTGCTGCTGTCGCAGCATGCGGTAGAGCTGCAGGCCAACGGCCTGAAGCGAGTGACCGTGAGTCTGGACACCTTGGACAAGGAGATTTTCACCCGCATGAGCGGTGGATTCGCCGCCCTGGAACATGTTCTGCAGGGCATCGATGCCGCGATCGCCGCCGGGCTCGCGCCGGTCAAAATCAACGCGGTGATCGAGCGCGGCGTGAATGATGACGGCGCACTCGATCTCGTGGAGCGTTTTCGCGGCATGCCCGTGATCGTGCGCTTCATCGAGTTCATGGATGTGGGCAATCGCAACGAATGGCGGCCGGAAATGGTCGTCCCGTCGCGCGAGCTGGCCGCGCGCATCAACGCCCGCTGGCCGATGCATCCGGTATCGGAGAACTACCGCGGCGAAGTGGCGAAGCGCTGGCGCTTCGACGACGGCGCGGGGGAAGTGGGCTTTATCTCCTCGGTGTCGCAGCCGTTCTGCGGCGCCTGCAGCCGGGCGCGTTTGTCCTCGGAAGGCAAGTTCTATACCTGCCTGTTCGCCACCCGGGGGATGGATCTGCGCGAAGCGCTGCGCAGCGGTGCAACCGATGCCGATTTGCTGCAGATGATCCGCGGCACGTGGCTCACGCGCACGGACCGCTACAGCGAGCAGCGCGAGCTCCTGCGGCGGGATCGCGATCCGGCGGCTCAGAAAATCGAGATGTACTACATCGGCGGCTGAAGATCATGACATTCTCACACCTCGATGCCGAGCTGCGCCCCACCATGGTGGACATCGGCGACAAGACGGCCACCAAACGAACAGCGGTGGCGGAGGCGCGCGTGCTGTTCCCGCCGACGGTCGCCGCGGCCCTGCGCGCCAGCGGCCTGCGCTCGAGCAAGGGTCCGATATTCGATACCGCCATCGTCGCGGGAGTCATGGCCGCCAAGCGCACCCACGAGCTGATTCCATTTTGCCACCCTCTCTCGATCGAGAACTGCCACATCGACATCGAGCTGGAGGGCGACTCGGCCGTGATCCGATGCACGGTGAGCGTGCATCACAAAACCGGCGTGGAAATGGAGGCGCTGACCGGCGTCAGCGTGGCCGCACTCACCGTGTACGACATGTGCAAGGCCTTGTCCCATGACATCGCGATCAGCGCCATCCGCTTGCTGACGAAGGACGGCGGCAGCAGCGGCTACGTGCGCGGGGACTCACCGTGAGCGCGCCGGTATACGGCCTGATACTGGCCGGCGGCTCGAGTTCACGCATGAAGCGCGACAAGGCGGCGCTCCTGTATCGAGGCAAGAGCCAGCTCGATCGCGCCTTCGAGCTTGCCGGGCGGCACGTGAGCCCGGTGTTCGTCTCGGTAAGGGCCAGTCAGGCCCAGCATCCATCGCGCGCGCAACGGCCGCTGATCATCGATTCGGTGCGCCGGCGAGGGGCCCATCGTCGGCATCCGTTCCGCGCTCGAGGCGCGTCCGGACGTCGCCTGGCTGGTCCTGGCTTGCGATTTGCCGTTCCTGAGCGATGCCGCACTCTCTCATCTCCTGGCCGAGCGCGACGCGAGCGTCATGGTCACCGCATACCGCAGCACCCACGACGGGCTGCCGGAGCCGCTCTGCGCCGTGTGGGAGCCGCGGGCGGCAGCCGGGCTCGCCGCCTATCAGGCGGGAGGCGGTGAGTGTCCGCGAAGGTTTTTGATGCGCCACCCGGCGCGCCTGTTGGAGCCTGTCGATCCGCGGGCGCTCGACAACGTCAACACGCCCGAGGAATATGCGCAGGCGCTCGGCTTTCTCGATTCGGGGTCAGCGGCAATTCCCATGCAGCTCAAAATTCAATACTTCGCCGTGATGCGCGAGCAAGCGGGCCGCTCCGAGGAAACCTTGGAAACCTCCGCGGCAACGCCCGCCGATTTGTACTCCGAATTGAAGGCGCGCTACGGCTTCACGCTGCCGCGCGAGCAATTGAAGGTCGCCGTCAACAGCGAATTCTCGGCCTGGTCGCGCCGCCTGGCGGCGGGCGATGCAGTGGTATTCATACCCCCGGTGGCCGGCGGATGATGCGCTTCCGCTTCACGCAGTCGGCCATCGACACTGCGGCGGCGCGGCTCGAATTGCTCGACCGCGGCGCCGGCGGCTACGTCAGCTTCGAGGGATGGGTGCGCGATCATAACGAGGGGCGCGAAGTCACCGGCTTGGAATACGAGGCGTTCGAGGATCTCGCGGTGAAGGAAGGCTCGCGCATCCTCGCGGAGGCCGCCAAGCGCTTCCCCATCAAGCACGCGCTGTGCATCCACCGCGTGGGCGCTCTCGGATTGGCCGACATGGCGGTGTGGGTCGGGGTGAGCTCGGCGCACCGCGTCGAGGCGTTCGACGCGTGCCGCTTCATCATCGATGAAGTCAAGCATCGGGTACCGATCTGGAAGAAAGAGCACTATCGCAACGGCGATTCCGGCTGGGTGAACTGCGAGCACTGCGCGGCGGCGGCTCACGACCATGAGCACGCGGCCTCCTCGCTGACCGACTAGGACGCGTGATGCAGCCGGATTATTCGCGGCAGGTGCTTTTGAAGGAGGTGGGTGCCGCCGGCCAAGCCCGCTTGGCGGCCAGCCGCGTGCTCATCGTCGGGGCCGGCGGCCTCGGCAGCCCGGTCTTGCAGTACCTGGCGGGCGGGGGCGTCGGATTCCTGGGGCTGATCGACGCCGACACTCTGGATGCCAGCAACCTGCACCGCCAGCCGATTTACGCATTGGCCGACGTCGGCGAGACGAAGGCCTCCTTGGCCAAGGCGGCGGTCGCCAGACTCAATCCCAGCGTGCGGGTCGAAGCGCACGCCGCCCGGCTCTCGGCCGACAACGCGCTCGAGCTGATTCGCGCGCACGACATCGTCGTCGATTGCAGCGACAATTTCCGCACCAAGTTTCTGATCAACGATGCCGCAGTCCTGGCGCAGCGCCCGGCCGTATTCGCAAGCGTCTATCAATACGAAGGCCAGCTGCAGGTGTACAAGCCCCTTCGCACCCACGCCTGTCTGCGCTGCCTCTGGCCCGATGCGACCGCCGACGGCGTTGTGGGCAATTGCGCCGAAGCGGGTGTGCTCGGCCCCGTGCCGGGCGCTTTGGGCGCGCTGCAGGCGCTGCTGACGCTCAAGATTCTGCTCGCGATCCCGGGACAGCTCGACGGCGAGCTCCTGTTGCTGGATTTTGCGAATTTCTCCAGCGTGAAGCTCAAGGCGCACCGCCGCGCGGGCTGCGAGGCACCCCGGTGCGCGCTCATCCACGATCTCGAGCGCGATGCGGCGGACATCGAGCTGCAACTGCCGTCGCTGGCGGCGGCCGCGGACGGCCGCTTCGAATTGATCGATGTCCGAACCGCCGAAGAGTTCGCGGCGGCGCCCACTCCGGCGCGGCACATCCCCATGCCCACGCTGCTCGAGCATCCCGAGCTGCTCGCGCCCGGCGTGCCGTATCTTCTTGTCTGCGCCTCGGGAAGGCGCAGCCTCGCAACCGCGCGTGCACTGCGCAGGCTCGGGCTTGCGGCGCACTCGCTCGCAGGCGGGTTGCAGGCGCTCGAGTAGCCCGTGCGATTTCAAAGCAAATTGCCGGACGTCGGCACCACCATTTTCACGGTGATGTCGCGCCGTGCGCTCGAGGAAGGGGCCCTCAATATCGGGCAGGGGTTTCCGGATTACCCCATCGATCCGCGTCTCGGACAGTCGCTCATCGAGGCGGTTGCGGAGGGCCGCAATCAATACGCGCCGATGGAGGGGCTCGTGGAGCTGCGCGATCAAATTGCCCGCAAGCTCAACTTGAGCTACGCCGTCGAGGCCGACCCCCAGGCGGAAATCACCGTTACCTGCGGCGGCACGGAGGCGCTGTACGACTCGATCCAAGCGGTGGTCGGCCCGGGCGATGAGGCGATCGTGTTCGATCCTGCCTACGATGCCTACGAACCGGCGATCCGCCTCGCCGGGGCCCGCTGTGTCCGCATTCCGTTGACGCCTCCCGTGTTTCGCTTCGATTGGGATCGCGTGAGGCGGTCCTTAAGCGATCGGACGCGCCTGATCATCGTGAACAGTCCGCAAAATCCGAGCTGCAGCGTTGCGGAGCGCAGCGATCTCGATGCGCTCGCAGCCCTCGTTCGCGACCGGCCCATCAGCATTCTCGCCGATGAGGTGTACGAGAATGTGCTGTACGACGGCAGACGTCACGCGTCCGTGCTCGCGCACCCGGAATTGCGGGAGCGCAGCTTCGCGGTCTTTTCATTCGGCAAAACGCTGCACGCCACCGGCTGGCGCGTGGGATACTGCGTCGCTCCGCCGGCGCTCACGCGGGAACTGCGCAAAGTGCACCAATTCAACTCCTTCAGCATCGCTGCGCCGCTTCAATATGCGATTGCCCGCTACCTGGCGCAGTTCCCTGACGCCTGGACGGGACTGTCCGCGTTCTTCGAGGCCAAGCGCGACTTGCTGGCGGGGCTGCTGCGCGGCTCGGGCTTCGAGCCGGTGCCGGCGGCGGGAACGTATTTCCTTCTGGTCGACTACGGCGCTCTGAGCCGATCGAACGACGTCGATTTTGCGGACCGGCTGATCCGCGAGGCGAAAATCGCGACCATCCCGCTGTCGCCCTTCTACGCGCAGGCTCCCCCGATGACGCTGCTGCGGCTGTGCATCGCCAAGCGCGATGAGACGCTGATGGCCGCCGCCGAACGCTTGTGCGCCTTCGCGTCGCGCCGCCCTCACGTGCCGTAGCGCGGCTTCGGCGGCTGTAGGCTCTGGCGCTGCCGTATCCGCGCCGCATCCATGAGCATGCGTCCCGCCCATCGATAGACATTGTTCTCCTTGACGGTCCTGCGCATCAGGCTCATGCGGTTGCGGCGCTCATCGCGGCCCATGCGCATCGCCGTTTCGATCGCATCGGCCGTTTCATTGACGTCGAACGGATTGATCAGAACCGCTTCCGTCAGCTCCCTCGATGCGCCCGCAAAAGTGCTCAGTATCAGCACGCCGTCCTCATCGTCGCGCGCGGCGACGAATTCCTTCGCCACCAGATTCATGCCGTCGTGCAGGCTGTTGACCAGGCAGAAATCGGCGGCGCGATACAGCTCGAAGACGCTGCGCGGCCCCTGGTGCTCGTCGATCAACACGATCGGTCGCCAGTCGGCATCGCCGAACTTGGCGTTGATACGCTGCACCTCGCGGTAGGTTTGCGCCTGCAGCGCCCGATAGGCGGGTAATTGGCCTCGCGACGGCGAGGCGATCTGCAGCAGAGTGATTCGCCTGCGGTACATGGGGCTCCTCTCGAGCAGCGCTTCGAGGGCGTGGAAGCGCTCGATGATCCCCTTGGTAAAGTCCCAGCGTTCGACTCCCAAGCCGATGGCCGCCTCCGGCGCGAGGCCGTAGCGCTCGCGCACCGCGGCGCGGCACGCCGCGGGCTCGGGCAAGTCTTTGAGCCACCGGGGCGGCCACTCGATCGATATCGGATAGGCCGCGACCCGGCACACATGCCCCTGCAGGGTCACCGCCATGTGTTCGCGATCGATCTGGCATTCCACGAAGCGATCCACCGTGTCGAGAAAATTCTGGCAGTGGTAGCGCGTGTGGAAGCCGAGAATGTCCGCCGACAGCATGTGCAGCAGCATCTCCCGCTTCCACGGGCATACGCCGAACGTCTCCGCATTGGGCCAGGGAATGTGCCAGAACAGGGCGATCGTCGCCTTGGGCTTCTTCAACCGGATGAGCTTCGGCAGCAGCGCGAAATGAAAGTCCTGGATCAGCACCACCGGGCTGTCGGAGCTCGCCTCCGCGGCGACGACGTCGGCAAATTTGGCGTTGACCTGTTCATAGGCGCGCCAATCGCTGGGGCGGAACGCCGGACGCACGTACGCCAGATGACACAACGGCCAAAGCCCCTCGTTGGAAAAGCCGTAGTAGTATCCCTGTTCCTCCTCATCGGTGAGCCACACGCGACGCAGGGTGTATGAAGGATCGTCCGGCGGCACGCGAATGTGGTCGTAGCGGTCCACCGTTTCGCGATCCGCGGCGCCGGCTCCGTGCGCGATCCACACGCCGGAGCAGGCGCGCATGACGGGCTCGAGCGCCGTGACCATGCCGCTGGCGGGCACTTGCACCACGGGGCGTCGGCCGGCATCGAACGTATGGATGTAGGGCTCGCGATTAGACACGATGATCACCTGCGAGGAATCCAGGTGATCGCGCACCACCTGGCGCAGGGCCTGCGGCGTCCAGTTTTCGTGAAAATCGATTTCCAGCCGCTGCTTCTCCTCGGCCTCGGCCAGCACCTGCCTCACCTGGGTGAGAATCGGCAGCGACGAGCGCGGCGACTTGGCGTTGTCGAGAAACCGCTTGCCTCGAATGTCGCCGATCAGCACGTTTGCCCACCGCCGCAGCTGCAGCCAGGCGACCAGCACGATCAGCAGCGCCAGCAGCAGCACCGAGATGCCGATGAACACCAGAATGAAGTCGCGCGCGGTGCGCTGCCGGCGATCGACGAAGCTCAGGTCGTACAGCATGAGCACCCGGAACGGCACCGGCGCCGCGTCGAAATCGAAGCGCGACTCCTGCACCGATCCGGACGGCAGCTGCACGATGCGCGTCACCGCGGGGCCGGCCATGCCGGTCGACTCGCATGAAATCGCGATCGGAGTGCGCTCGGTCTTGACCATCGTCGTGCCGTCCGGCCGGCACACCAGCACCGCGAGCAGCCGCTCATCCGCGGTCACCTTGACGAGGTAGTTGCGCAGGTGCGCCTGATTGCCCTCGCCCACGAGCTCCGCGAGCGGCTCCTGCATGGCGTGCATCGCGAGCTGGGCCCGCAACTCGACATCCGAGCGAAACCATTCGGCCAGCAGCCGCTCGATGTACGGCAGTCCGAAATACGCGACCACACAGGAAGCGAACGCGACCGGCAAGACGAAGCGCAGGATGACCGACCGAAACACCGTGCCTCCGCATGTGCTTTAAGTGCAAGAATAGATGTGGCGAGGCAACAAAATACCACGAAAATAAAGATCCATTGGGCATTGGCACTTGCCACGGGGTGGGCTATGTTTTTGCATGATAAAAAATGCATCTCCCGTGCCGTCGCTCGACTGGTGTCTGTTCCTTGACGTGGACGGCACCCTGCTCGAGTTGACCGACACGCCCTCGGGGGCCGCCGCCGATCAGGGGCTCAAGCGCCTGCTGGCGGAAGTGGCGGAGAGATTGGGCGGAGCGGTCGCCCTGGTGAGCGGCCGCAGCATCGCCTACTTGGACGCGCTGTTCGCCCCGCTCAAGCTGCCCGCCGCGGGATTGCACGGCGTCGAGCGCCGCAAAGCGTCGGGTGCCATCCAGGGCGCCAATTACTGCGACGCACAGCTGAACGGGGCGCGGGCCGCACTGCAGGCATTCGTCGACGCCCACCCCGGAACGTTGCTCGAGGATAAGGGCAGGAATCTCGCTGTGCATTATCGGCTGGTTCCCGGGCTCGAATCGAGTGTGCGCCGCACCGTTGCGGCGGCCGCGGCGCCGATCGGGCCGAATTACCACATTCAGGAAGGCAGCATGGTGCTCGAAATAAAGCCCCGCGGATTCACGAAGGCGACCGCCGCCAAGGAATTCATGCAGGAGCCGCCGTTTTCGGGCAGGACCCCTGTGTTCGTCGGCGACGATCTGACCGACCAGGCGGGGTTGGAGATGGTCGAAGCGCTTGGCGGCATTTCCATCGGCGTCGGCGACCGGGTCCGGGGCCAATGGCGCTTCGACGACCCGACGGCCGTGCGCCGCTGGCTCGAGGGCATCGCCATGCTGACGGACACGCATCGCGCCTGATCGGCGCCGCGCGATCGGCTACTCCCGGATCTGTCCGCTGCCGCGCACCAGATACTTGTAGCTGGTGAGCTGCTCCACACCGACGGGGCCGCGCGCGTGAAACTTGTCGGTGCTGATGCCGATCTCCGCGCCCATACCGAATTCGCCGCCGTCGGCAAACTGCGTCGACGCATTGTGCAGCACGATCGCGCTGTCGACCCGAGTCAAGAAGCGCTCGGCGGCAGCCGCATCGTCGGTCACAATGCAGTCGGTGTGCTGGGATCCGTACTGCCCGATGTGCGCGATCGCCGCATCCACGCCGTCGACCACACGCACGGCAATGATCGCGTCGAGATATTCGGCGTACCAGTCCTGCTCGTCGGCGCTCTTCACGCGCCCGTCCGATTGCGCGGTCTGCGGATCGCCGCGCACCTCACAGCCGGACTCGAGCAGCATCTTGACCAAGGGGCCCAGGTGGGTGTCCGCACAGCCGCGATCCACCAGCAGCGTTTCCGCGGAGCCGCAGATTCCGGTGCGGCGCATCTTCGCGTTGAGCACGATGTCCTTCGCCATCTTGAGATTCGCTGCGCGGTCGACATACACGTGACAGACACCCTCGAGATGACCGATCACCGGCACCCGCGCCTCCTGCTGCACCCGCGCGATCAGATTCCTGCCGCCGCGGGGCACGATCACATCGATGTCCGCGCGCATTTCGGCGAGCATGTAGCCGACGGCCGCCCGGTCGGTGATCGGTACCAGCTGGATGCAGGCGTTCGGCAGTCCGGCGACGGTCAAGCCCTCGTCCAGGCACGCATGAATCGCCGCGTTGGAATGCGCGCTCTCCGACCCGCCGCGCAGGATCACGGCATTGCCCGACTTCAGGCACAGAGCGCCTGCGTCCGCGGTGACGTTCGGGCGGCTCTCGTAAATAATACCGATGACGCCCAAGGGCACGCGGCGGCGTTGAATGACCATGCCGTTGGGCCGCGCCCACTCGGCCAGCACGGCGCCGATCGGGTCGGCAAGGCGCTCGATGTCCTCGAGCGCGCGCGCCATGGATTCGATGCGCTGTTCGTCCAGCTTGAGCCGGTCGAGCATTGCGCTCGACAGGCCTTGCGAGGCGGCTTCGCGCACATCGCGGTCGTTTGCCGCCAATATCTTGTGGCGGCGCGCCCGCAGCGATGCCGCCGCGGCCCGCAGCGCGCGATTTTTCTGATCGCTCGAGGCCAGCTCGAGCAGCGGCGCGGCGGCGCGCGCCGCACGGCCGATCGCTCCCATGATATCCGCCACCATCACGACACCTTCAGCAGGACCAGGTCGTCGCGATGCACGATTTCATCGCGGCCCCGGAATCCCAGCACTTTCTCGATCTCCGCGGACTTGCGCCCGATGATGCGGGCCGCATCGCTGTCCGAATACGCGCAAATGCCGCGCGCCACCTCGCCGCCGTCGGGCCCGATGATACTCACCGTATCGCCCCGCTCGAAGCGCCCCAGCGCGCGCGTCACGCCCGCGGGCAGCAGGCTCTTGCCGCTCATCAGGGCGCGGACCGCGCCCTCGTCGACCGCGATCGCCCCCGCCGGCTTCAAGGTGCCGGCGATCCACTGCTTGCGCGTGGCCAGCGGCGTCGAGGTGGGAACGAACCACGTGCAGCGTGCGCCCTCCTCGATGCGCTTCAGCGGGTGCTGGGAAGCGCCCTTGGCGATGCACAAATGACAGCCCGCCCCGACGGCAATTTTAGCGGCGGCAATTTTCGTCTGCATCCCGCCGGAACCCATGCCGCTGCTCACGCCGCCCGCCATGGCCTCGATGGCGGGGGTGATCTCGAGCACGCGCGAGATGAACTCGGCATCCGGGTCCTCGTGCGGATTCGCCGTGTACAGGCCGTCGATATCCGACAGCAGCACCAGACAATCGGCTCCCACCATCTGCGCCACTCGCGCCGCCAGCCGGTCATTGTCGCCGTAGCGGATTTCAGCGGTCGCGACGGTGTCGTTCTCGTTGATCACCGGCACGGCCCCCAGGGACAGCAGGGTATTCAAGGTGCCGCGCGCATTGAGGTAGCGGCGGCGCTGCTCGGTATCCCCCAGGGTGAGCAGAATTTGGGCCACGGTGATTCCGTGAGCGTCCAGCAGCTCCTTGTAGGCGTGCGCGAGGCGTATCTGGCCGACCGCCGCAGCCGCCTGGCTCTCCTCGAGTTTCAGTTTGCCGGCGTTCAATCCGAGATGCCGGCGGCCGAGGGCGATCGCCCCCGAGGACACCAGGATGACCTCCTGGCCGCGCTTGCGCAGCTGCGCGACATCCGCCGCGAAGCTCTCCAGCCATGCGCGATTGAGCCTGCCTTTGTCCGCGTCGACCAGCAGTGCGGACCCCACCTTGACGACGACCCGCTTCGCATCGGAGAAGCGGCGAGCGGTGGCTTTGCGGTCGGCAAGGGTCATTTGTACGCAATATTGCCATTTACTTAGCGGAGCGGCCTCCCCTAATATTCGCCTGGCAACCAGCGCAGCGCTCAAGAAGGAAGACCTTAAGTGGGCAGAGAGTACGAACCGACCGTCGGGCAGTGGTACGAGGACCTGGAAAACGAGGAAACCTTCCAGGTGCTCCGAGTCGATGAAGATCGCGAGATCGTCGAGATCCAGCATCTCGACGGCGACATAGAGGAACTGGACGTCGACGGCTGGGCGGAGCTGGATTTGGAGCTCAGCGAGGAGCCCGAGGGCTGGTCGGGCTCCAAGGCTGAAAAAGATGCCGAAGACGATGAAGACGAGGACGAGGACTGGGACGACGACGAAGATGAGGATGACGATGACGATCTAGACGACGACGACGACGAGGATCACGAGGAATACTGAGCTCGCGCTCTTCGCATCACACGCGCTCGAGCCAGCCGTGCCGATCGGGCGCTTCTCCCTGCTGAATGGCGACCAGTCGGGCCCGCAGCGCCCGGGTGAGCGGACCCACCTCGCCGCTCGCCACTCGATGTTCGGTGCCGCGATAGATCAGGGTCCCGACGCCGGCGAGCACCGCGGCCGTTCCCGACAGCGCGGCTTCCCCGGATTTCACCCACTCGAACATCTCCGTCACGTCGAACACGCGCTCCGTCACCCGATAGCCCTGATCGCGCGCGAGTGTCAATAGAGAATCGCGCGTGACGCCGTGCAGAAACGTGCTGTCCAAGCCCCGCGTCAACAGTTCACCGTCGCGGATCAGAAGAAAATTGGCCGCACCGGTCTCCTGCACCTGGCCACCCGGGCAAAACAACACTTGATCGGCCTGGTATTTCGCCCGCGCATTGAGGGTCGGGCCCATTGCCGCGGCATAATTGCCGCCGGTCTTGACCATGCCCATCTGGGCCGCGCAGCGTGTGTTCTCGTCGTCGACCAGAATACGCAACGGCTTCATGCCGCCGGCAAAATAATCCCAAACCGGACTCGCCAGGACCAACAGCAGTGCGTCGCCGGCCGGCGTCGCCGCCGCCCCGATGTTCGCCGTGGTGCCAAACAGGATCGGCCGCAAATACAGCGCACCCGGCGCCTCCGGGACGGATTCGCGGCAGCGCGCGATCACGCCGCGCACCATGCCGGCGAGCTGCGCCGCATCCGGTTCGGGCAGCACCAGCTGGCGTGCGCTCTGGCGCATGCGCTGGATGTGCCGATCCATGCGAAAAATGTGAATCGATCCGTCAGCGCGGCGAAACGCCTTGAAACCCTCGAAGCAGGTGCTCGCGTAGTGCAGCACGTGCGCCGCAGGGGATAGTTCGATCGGCGCGACCGCCTTGATCTCGGCCTCGCCCCAGCTCCCGCCGCGGTAAGCGGCAACGGCCATGTGAGAAGTCAGCACCGTACCGAATGCCGGTCGCTGGGGTTGTGCAGTCATGGAGCCTTCACCGTGGGTATGAAAATCGTCGCCGGATGCTCGAGCAGGTCCTTCAAGGCCTGAATCATCGCCGCTGCATCATAACCGTCCACGAATCGATGATCGAATGAGGACGATAAATTCATGATCCGGCGCACCACCACCGAACCGTGCCGCACCACCGGCCGATCCACGGCTTTGTTGAGTCCGACGATGGCGACTTCCGGAGCGTTGATGACCGGCGTCGAGGCGATGCCGCCCAGCTTGCCGAGGCTCGTGACCGTGATGGTCGAACCCACCAGATCTTCGCGTGTCGCCTTGTTCGAGCGCGCGCGCTCCGACACGCGGCGGATCTGCGCGGCAAGCTCCCACAAGTCGAGCGCCTGCGCATTGCGCACTACGGGCACCTTGAGTCCGTCCGGCGTCTGGGTCGCCACGCCGACATGGACCGCGCGGTGCCGTACCAGCACCCCGCGCGCCGCGTCATACAGCACATTGCACTGCGGAAAGGAATCCAGCACGCGCACCAGCGCCAGAATGACCAGCGGCAGGTACGTCAGAGCGGGCTCGCCCTGGTCCAGTTTGGAATTCAAGTGCTGCCGCAAGGCCTCGAGTTCCGTGACGTCCACTTCTTCCACATAGGCAAAATGCGGGATGTTGCGCTTGGCCTCGCTCATGCGCTCGGCGATCAGCCGGCGTACGCCGATCACCTTGATTTCGGAGGTTTCCGCGGCGGCCGAAACCGGGGCGGCCCGGACGGCGGGAACGGCGGCAGCCGGGCGGGCGCCCGCCGCGACCAGATCGTCGCGCAAAATGCGGCCCCCCGGTCCCGAACCGGCGACGCTCTTAAGATCGATGCCGGCCTCGCGCGCTCGCCGCCGATTGGCCGGAGAGGCCATGATCCGGCCCGATCGCGGCGCGGCCGCCGGTGCGAGCGCCGCCGCCGCACGCGTCGCGGCCGCGGCAGGAGCCGGGGCGACTCCCGCCGCGCCGCCGCCCGCTGCCGCGCCCGCGGCATCGGTCTCGAACACAATCAGCGGTGATCCCACCGCGACCTTGTCGCCAGGCGCACCCGTGATCGACAGCACGCGTCCGCTGACCGGCGCGGGCACTTCCACGGCCGCCTTGTCGGTCATGACCTCGACGATGACTTGATCCTCGGTGACGTTCGCGCCCGGCGCGGTGTGCCAGGCGACGATTTCCGCCTCGACGGTGCCCTCGCCCAGGTCCGGCATTTTGAAGATGAACTGGCTCATGCAGGCTCCAGGACGGCCTTGATGGCCGTGGCGACGCGCGCCTGCCCCGGGAAATATTCCCACTCAAAGGCATGCGGGTAAGGCGTATCCCAGCCGGTCGCGCGCTGGATCGGCGCCTCCAAGTCCCAAAAGCATTCTTCCTGGACCACCGACAGGATCTCGGCGCCGAATCCCGAAAATCGCGTTGCCTCGTGCGCCACCACGCACCGCCCCGTCTTCTTGACCGAGCGGCGGATGGTGTCGACATCGAGCGGCACCAGCGAGCGCAAATCGATGATCTCGGCATCCACTCCCAGGCCTGCCGCGGCGGCCAGCGCGACGAACACCATGGTGCCGTAGGTGATGATGGTCAGCTGCGAGCCTTCGCGCACCACGTCGGCCCGCCCCAGCGGCACGGTGTAATACGCCTCGTCCACCTGGCCCTTGGGGTGAGTGCTCCACGGCACCGCCGGCTTGAACGGGTCACCGTCGAAGGGGCCGTTGTACAAGCGCTTCGGCTCGAAGAACACCACCGGGTCGTCGTCCTCGATCGAGGTGATCAGCAGCCCCTTGGCGTCGTAGGGGTTCGAGGGCATGACGACTTTCAGCCCGCTGACATGGGTGAAAATCCCCTCCGGACTCTGCGAGTGCGTCTGGCCGCCGCGAATGCCGCCGCCGCAGGGCGTGCGGATGGTCACCGGCGCGAAGAACTCGCCGGCCGTGCGATAGCGCAGGCGCGCCAATTCGCTCACGATCTGGTCGAAGCCCGGATAGATGTAATCGGCGAATTGGATTTCCGCGACCGGGCGCAGGCCGTTCACGCTCATGCCGATGGCGGCGGCGACGATGCCCCCCTCCGCAATCGGCGTATCGAGCACACGATGTTCGCCGTATTTGCGCTGCAGCCCTTCGGTCGTGCGGAAGACGCCGCCGAAATAGCCGATGTCCTCGCCCATCAGCACCACGGAGGGATCCTTCCCGAGCATGATGTCCATGGCGGAGTTCAATGCTTGGATCATGTTCATGCTGGCCATCAGCCGCGCTCCGCGCGCATCAAGGCGCGCTGCCGCTGCAAGTGCGGCGGCATTTCTTTGAATACGTCCTCGAACATGAGGTCGGGATCGAGCTTCGGACCCTCGGTCATCGTGCCGTAGGTCACCGCCTGCTGCCAGCTGGCGGCGACCAGCGCCTCGAGCTCCACGATGAGCGCGCGGTGGCGCTCCTCCGACCACTCCCCGAGCCTGATCAGATGCCGCTTTAGCCGGTCGATCGGATCGCCGAGCGGCCAATGCTCCTGATCGTCTTTGGCGCGATACCGGGCCGGATCGTCGCTGGTGGAATGCGCAGCGGCGCGGTACGTCACCAGTTCGATCAGCGTGGGCCCGGCGCCGATGCGCGCTCGCTCCGCCGCCCACTGCGTAACTGCATACACCGCGAGAAAGTCATTGCCGTCCACCCGAATGCCGGCGATGCCGTAGCCGGGGCCCCGCGCCGCGAACGAGCGCTGCTCCCCGCCGGCATAGCCCTGAAAAGTCGAGATCGCCCACTGGTTGTTGACCACATTGAGAATGACCGGCGCCTGATACACTGAAGCGAACAGCAGCGCGTGATGGAAATCCGCCTCCGCGGTGCTGCCCTCCCCGGTCCAGCTCGCGGCCACGTTGTCCTCGCCCTTGATCGCCGCCGCCATCGCCCAGCCGACCGCCTGCGGAAACTGCGTCGCCAGATTTCCGGAGATCGAGAATATATTGCCGGCCTTGGAGTGATACAGCACCGGCAGCTGGCGGCCCTTGCACATGTCGCGAGTGTTGGACAGCAGCTGGCACATCAAATCCTGAAGCGCAATGCCGCGCGCAATCTGCAGGCCTTGATTACGGTAGGAGGGAAACAGCATGTCGCCGGGCCGCAGCGCCATGCACTGCGCGACCGAGACGGCCTCCTCGCCCAGGGAACGCATGTAAAAGGAGATCTTGCCGGCGCGCTGCGTGCGCTGCATGCGCTCATCGAAGATGCGCGTCAGCAGCATGTGCCGCAAGCCGACCTGCAGCTCCGCGGGGTCGGGATGCGGGTGCCACGGGCCGACGGCGGTGTAGGAGTCGTCCAGCACACGCACCATCTCGACCGACAGCGGCTCGATGTCGCGCGCGCGCGCATTCACATCGGGGCGGGCGACGGCGCCGGCAGGCGATATTTGCACGTAGCTGAAATCGGGCTTTTCGCCCGGGCGGGCGGGCGGCCTCGGCAGATGCAGGCGAGAGTGTTTGTTCATGCGTCCAACTTACGTCCGATGGCGGCTCTGTGTTGCGTTCATTAAGCATTGACCGGATAATCCGGTACATTCATTCCGTAATGTAGCTCACAATGGAAAATTCTGTTCACCTGGCGATCGATCGACTGGATTTGCGGCTGCTGGATATTTTACAGCGCCACGGCGCTCTGTCGGTGGCCGAGGTGGCATCGCGAACTCGCATCTCCACCACCACCTGCTGGCGGCGCATCCAGCAGCTCGAGCAAAGCGGCGTGATCAAGGCGCGGGTCGCGCTGCTCGATCGCAACGCCCTCGGGCTGGACGTGACCATCTTCGCGCACGTCAAACTCGCCACCACCGGCCGCGATGCGATCGGCGAATTCGAGGCGGCGATCCGCGACCGCGCCGAAGTGCTCGAGTGCTATACGCTCACCGGCGAGTGGGACTTTCTGCTCAAGATCGTCACCAGGAACATCAAGGCGTACGAAGCGTTTTATTTGGATTATCTGTCGCGCATTCCCTGCGTGCGGTCGGTCAATTCCTCGGTGGCCGTCACCGTCATCAAAGAATCGACTGCACTGCCGCTCGGCGCCGCAGACGGGGCTTCGAAGCGCATATCATGACACCAGCAGCACCGTCGCGCCGATGGTGCGGCGGCTTGCCAGTGCGCGGTGCGCATCGGCCGCGTCGCGCAGCGCGAGGCACTCGCCGACATGTGCGCGCACTTCGCCCTTGCTCAAGCGCTCGAACAGATCCGCCGCACGCGCCTGCAGCTGCTCGCCGCTCTTGATGTAGTCGAACAGGGTCGGGCGGCTGGCATACAGCGATCCGCCCGCCGCCAGGTCGGACAGCTTGAAGTCGGTGATCATGCCTGAGGATTGTCCGAAGCTGACGAACATGCCGCGCGGCTTCAATGCCTTGAGCGAGCCGCGCCAGGTATCCTTGCCGACCGAATCGTAGACCACATCGCAGCCCTTCGCGGCGGTGATGGCCTGCACGCGGGCGGCGAAGTCCTCGCGCGAATTGTCGATGACGTGCGCATAGCCGTTCGCCTGCGCGCTCGACACCTTGCCGGGCGAGCCCACTGTACCGATCGCGGTGGCGCCCTTGAGCTTCAGCCACTGGCCCAGCAGCAGCCCCACGCCGCCGGCGGCCGCGTGCACGAGCACCGTATCGCCGGCTTTGACCGGATAGCAGGAGGTGACGAGAAATTGCGCCGTCAGCCCCTTGAGCATCACCGATGCGGCGATGTCGAACGCAATCGTGTCCGGCAGCTTCACGAGCCGATCGGCCGGCGCGATTCGCCGTGTGCGGTAGGCGCCCACCGGTAGGGTGTAGGCGACCCGGTCGCCCACGGCGAGATGCGTGACCCCCGCACCCAGCTCCTCCACGACCCCCGCCGCCTCGGCTCCCGGAATCAGCGGCGTCGACGGCCACGGATACAATCCGCTGCGGTAATACGTGTCGATGAAATTGACGCCAATGGCGCGCTGTGCGATGCGCACCTCGCCGGTTCCGGGGTCTGCCGCGTCGAGCGGTTCCCACTTGAGCGCTTCGGGGCCGCCCGGTGCCCGCACGACGATTCCCATGTCCGATACATCCGCGCGGGCCGGCGTCATCGCCGTCGCTCCACGAACCGGCGGATGCGTACGCTCGCCTCGCGCAGCACCGCCTCATCGGTCGCGAAGCAAATGCGCACGAAGCCGGACGTCCCTTTGCCGAACGCGCCGCCGTCGAGCACCGATACCCCTTCCGATCGATACAGCTCGCTCATGAAATCGTAGCCCGACAGCCCGCTGCCGCGCACATCCATCAGCATGAACATGCCGGCTTCCGGCGCATGGCAGCGTATCCCGGGGATTCCGTCCAGTCCCGCGAGCAGAAAATTGCGCCGGCTGGCGCAGAACTCGCGCATCCGCGACTCCGCATCGGAGGCGGCGCGCACCGCCGTCAGCGCCGCTTCTTGAACGAATCCGGGCAGGCCGTACAGCATGCACATCGCCAGCGCCTCCGCGTGGGCGACCAGCCGTTCGGGGCCGACCAGCCAGCCGGCGCGCCATCCCGGCATCGAGTGCGTTTTGGACAAACTGCTGACGGTGACGACCTGGTCGGGCAGCGCCGCCGCAAGACTCGGAACGCGGCCGCCGGGCGCAAGTCCTGCGTATACCTCGTCGGCCACCACCCAAAGCGCGTGGCGGCGCGCCAGCTCGCCGATCGCGGCGAGTTCGGCGGCGTTCAAAATGGCGCCGCTCGGGTTGTTCGGGGTGGCGAAAAACACGGCGCGCGTGCGCGGTGAGATCGCCAACTCGAATGCCGCGAGATCGACCCGGAAACCCGATGCCGCCGGCGCGGGCACCCGCACCATCCGCGCCCCCGAAACCTCGAGCGTGGCCGGATAGGTGGGGTACAGCGGCTCGAGCGCGATGACCTCGTCGCCCGGCCCCGCGAGACACAGGGATGCGGCGAACAAGGCATTCTGCGCGCCGGCGAGGAAGATGACGTTGGCGGCATTCACCGCCTGGCCCGTGCGCTCCTTGTGCGCTCCGGCGATGGCTTCGCGCAGCGCGTCGCGGCCCGCCACCGGCGTGTAGTGCGTGTCGCCCGCCCGCAAGGCTTCGATCGCGCGCTCGAGTACGGGCCGCGGAGTTTCGATATCCGGGTCGCCAACGCTCAATATGATGACGTCCTCGCCGCGGTCCTGAGCCGCGCGCGCCGCGTAGTGTATTTCCCACGCATCGGCACCCTCGCCGGTGATGCGCGCCACCAAATTTGAGAATTTCATCCAGCCAGCCCTTCTTTCGTAGCGACAGCGGAGACGCTTACTTTTAATGCCGCCGCATGCCATCCTATCGCGCTTTCCCGCGCAACGGTTCAAGAAGGTCAAATGTCGCGCAGCGTCGGACGGTATCTGGTCGAATTGCTGGCCGCCAACGGCATCGATACCGTGTTCGGAATTCCCGGGGTTCACAACCTCGAGCTCTATCGCGGCCTCGCCGCCTGCAACATGCGCCACATCCTCGTGCGCCACGAACAGGGCGCCGGCTTTGCCGCCGACGGCTATGCGCGCCTGAGCGGCCGCCCTGCCGCGGCCTTCACGATTTCAGGTCCGGGCCTGACCAACATTTTGACTGCGGTCGCGCAGGCCTATTCGGATTCCGTCCCGCTGCTGGTGATCGCCACCACCCCGGTGCGCGCCTCGCTCGGCAAACAGTGGGGCGTGCTGCACGAATTGCGCAATCAATGGGCGCTTGCCGCGGGGGTGTTCGGCGTGGCGTGCGCCGCTGCCGGCGCCGAGGATGTGCGAGATCATCTGCGCCACTGCCTGGCGTCGCTGCGTGCCGGGCGGGCACGCCCCGCGTACCTGGAAATTCCGCTCGACGTGCTGTCGGAGTCGACGACGCTGCCTGCGGACCGCTTTGCCGACCCTGCGCCCCTGCCGCTCGCACCGGCCGCACAGATCGAGGCGGCGACTCGTCTGCTCGCGGTCGCCGAGCGCCCCATCGTCATTGCGGGCGGCGGCGCGCGCCGAGCAGGGCCCGAGTTGCACCGGCTGGTGCAAACGCTGGATTGCCCGCTGGTGACGACGGCAGCGGGCAAGGGCGTGTTGGCGGAGCACCACCCCGCCAACCTCGGCACCTCGCTGCCCTATCGCGCGGTTCAAGCACTGATTGCGGATGCGGACGTGGTGCTCGCCGTCGGCACCGAATTGGCCGAGACCGACATCTACACCGCCACCCAACTGGCGCTGAGCGGCCTGTTGATTCGCATCGACATCGATCCGGTGAAGCTCTCGGATCAATACGCGGCGGACGTGCCGGTGTGGGGCGAGGCGCGCTCGAGTCTGCACGCGATCCAGCATGGGTTGTCGGCCCGCCACGGCTGGAACACGCGCACCGGCGGCGCGCCGGGATTGCGCCGGGAAATCGAGAGCACATTCGACTCGAAGGCGCCCGCGCAGCTGCAGGCGCTCAAGGCCATTCGAGCCGCCCTGCCGCGCGATGGCGTCGTGTTCAGCGACATGACGCAAATCGCGTATTTCGGCAACTATGCCTTCCCCACCGACGAGCCGGGTCAGTGGTTTCATCCGTCCGGATACGGCACGTTGGGGTTTGCGCTGCCCGCGGCGCTGGGCGCGAAGATCTCGAGTCCGGCGCGCGCCGTGCTGGCGCTGGCTGGCGATTTCGGTCTGCAATTCACCTTGGGCGAATTGATGACCGCAGTCGAGGCGGCTGTGAGCCTGCCCGTGGTGGTGTGGAATAATTCGGCGCTCGGCCAGATCCGCGACGACATGATCGCGGCGGACATCCCCCCCACAGGCGTGATCGCGCGCAACCCGGATTTCGCGGCGCTGGCACGCGCCTGCGGCGCCTCGGCAGTGCGCGCTCGGAACGCGGCTGCGCTCACCGATGCCATCCAAGTTGCACTCGACCACCCCGGTCCCACCTTGATCGAAGCGGTGCCGGCGGATTTTTAGCAGCGGCCGCACCGGCTCGGCTCGGCTCGGCTCGGCTCGGCTCGGCTAGATTGGCGAGGCCGGCGGCGCGCATCTCAAAAAAAGGTGCCATCAAAACGCCGAAACGCTACGGGGTTTTGGCGTTTTGGTGCCATGAATTTTTTGCACTTCATGGAGCTCAATCCGGCGGTGACTGCGGGCGCGCCATGAGCTCCGCCACTGCCGGCGATGGGTTGCCGCCGCAGATCAGCACCACCGCCTTCTTGTCGAGATAGCGCGCAGCCTCCTTGAAATAAGCCGCCAAAGCGACGCCGCTGGCGCCTTCCATGGCCCAACCCTGTGCGTGACCCTGGCGCATCGCATTCAAGATCTCCGTCTCGCTCACCAGGACGCCGCGATGCATCACCTGCCGGCACAACTCGAACGTGATCGAGCCCGACTCGACGCCGCCCGCGGTGCTCTCGCTCAAGGTCGGCGCCTCCGGTGCTTCGATGATGCGCCCGGCCTTCAAACACTCGTAGAGAACGGCGGAATTTTCCGGCCAGCAGCCGATGATCTCCGCACGCGGCGCATGCTGGCGCAGGTACGAACCGACGCCGCTGATCAGGCCCCCGCCGCCCGTCGCGATGAAAATTGCATCCAGGTCCGGCAGCTGGCGCATCAATTCGACGGCGATCGTCCCCTGGCCGGCGACCACATAGGGGTCATTGTAGGGCGATATGTAGGTGCGCCCGGACTCGCGGGCGGCGCCACGCGCCGCCAGTTCCGCCGCGAGCGGGTCGTCGCCCACGATCCGGATCCGCGCACCGAGCGCGCGGATCTTGTCGCGCTTCGCGGGGCCGACCTTAGCGCTCAAGAACACTTCCGCGTCGATCCCTAAGAATTGCGCCGCAGTCGCGACCCCGAGCCCGTGGTTGCCGGTGGATGAGGTGATGACCCCGGCGGCGGCGGCGGCGGGCCCGAGGCTCATCAATTTATTGGTCGCGCCGCGCAGCTTGAACGAGCCGCTGCGCTGCAGCTGCTCGAGCTTGGCGAAGGCCGGCCCGGCATGCGCACGCGCACCGTCGCTGGGCAGCGGCGCCAGCGGCGTTTCCTGCACCAGGGAATACACCCGGCTTGCCGCCTCATCGATCAGCGGCAGCACCTCTTGGATCAGCATCGCGGCGCAACGTTATGCACCTTGGTATTATTGCAGAGAGATGGCCGACGAGG
This sequence comes from uncultured Gammaproteobacteria bacterium, assembly GCA_963837045.1. Taxonomy (GTDB): domain Bacteria; phylum Pseudomonadota; class Gammaproteobacteria; order Steroidobacterales; family Steroidobacteraceae; genus Bog-1198. Next base: position 126,865 of record CAWIMA010000006.1, on the reverse strand, counting down.
CACCAACAACTAGAAGGGGAACCTGATGAGCAGATTATCGATTCGGGCGGCAGCGCTCAGCGCGGCGCTGGTGGCGCTCCCGGCCTTTGCCGGCGAACAAATCGTCGTGGTCGAGCGGCCGGTGGGTGAAACCACCTTGCATCTCGGCGGCAAGGGCGACTCCATCGGCGATCTGCTGGTGTTCGCCAACAAGGTCTATGACGCCGCCAACAAGACACAGGTCGGCAGCGATCAGGGCTACTGCGTTCGGACCGAGGTGGGCAAGAGCTGGGAATGTTTTTGGACGCTGTACTTGAAGGCAGGCCAGATCACGGTCGAGGGGCCGTTTCTGGACGCGGGCGACTCGGTCCTTGCCGTGACCGGAGGCACCGGCAAGTACGCAGGAGCGAAGGGCAGCATGAAGCTGCATCTACGCGATGCGACGCCCACCGGCATCGATTTTGCCTACGACTTGTTGTAATGCCGTTCACCTCCGAGGATTCGCTGCGCAGCAGGAAGGATTTTCCCGCTCTGCAGCGGCATCGTGAGGGCCCGGAACTCGCGTTCCTGGACGGTCCGGGCGGCAGCCAGGTGCCGACGGCGGTCATCGAGGCGATCGCGGAGTTCTACGCGGCTTGCAATGTGAACACGCACGGCAACTTCCCCCCGTCCAGGGAAGTCGACCGCCGCATGCAGAATGCGCGCGAAACCCTGGCCGCTTTCCTCGGGGCGGCGGATGCGCAATGCATCTCCTTCGGCCAGAACATGACCACGCTGAACTTCGCGCTGAGTACGGCGGTCGGCCGTACCCTCAAACCGGGCGACGAGGTTCTCATCACGCAGCTCGATCATGAGGCGAATCGCGGCCCTTGGCTCGCGCTGCGCGAGCGCGGGGTGCTCATTCAGGAAGTGCGTCTGAAGAAATCGGGCGAGTTGGATACCGGCGACATGGCGGCCAAGATCACGGCCCAAACCAAGGTATTCGCGCTGGGCGCCTCATCGAACGCCCTGGGAACCGTCAACGACATCGCGCTCGCGCGGCGCCTGACGCACGAGGTGGGGGCTCTCTTGGTGGTCGATGCCGTGCATTTTGCGCCGCATTTCCCTCTCGATGTGCGCGCCATGGATGCGGATTTCCTGCTCTGCTCGGGCTACAAATTCTACGGTCCGCACGTCGGCGTTCTGTATTCGAAGCCCGGTGCGCTCGAACGCCTGCCCACTGACCGCCTGAGCGTGCAAGATCCGGCGGCGCCCTATCGCATCGAGACCGGCACTCTCAATCACGCCGCAATCGATGGATTGCGCGCCGCAGTCGAATACCTCGCCGGCTGGGGCACCGGCGCGACGCTGCGCGAACGCATCGTCGATGCCATGACCGGCATCTGCGCCTATGAGCACCGGCTGGCCGGCGCCTATCATGCCGCCGTGAGCCGTATTCCCGAGGTGACGGTCTGGGGTCCCGATTTCGCCACGCGTGCGCGCGCGCCCACGGTCTCGATCACGCTCGGCAGGCACACGGCGGCGGCGGCCGCGAGCGCCCTGGGCGCGCAAGGAATCTGCGTATGGGACGGAAACTTTTACGCAGTGCGCGCGGTTGAAGTACTGGGGCTTGCCGATCGCGGCGGGCTATTGCGCACCGGAATCTCCATGTACACCAGCGAAGACGAGATTCGCCGCTTGGTTACGGAAATCGAAGCGCTCGCTTGAACGGGGGACCCATGAACGCGGCCAATCCCATGCGCACGGACGGCTTTGAATTCGTCGAATATGCCGCGCCCGATCCCGGCTCGCTGCGGCGGCTGTTCGAGAACATGGGGCTGGCGGCAGTGGCGCGGCATCGCTCTAAGGACGTCACGCTCCATCGGCAGGGAGACATCAATTTCATCGTCAATGCGGAGCGTGAGAGCTTCGCGCAGAAATTCGCGCGCGCACACGGCCCGTGCGCGTGTGCAATGGCGTTTCGCGTGACCGATGCGGCGTTCGCCTACGCCCGCGCCCTCGAGCTCGGCGCAAAGCCGGGCCCGGCCACCGCCGGGCCGATGGAATTGAACATCCCCTCGATCGAAGGCATCGGCGGCAGTTTGATCTATCTGGTGGATCGCTACGGCGAGCGCACCATCTACGACGTCGATTTCGTGCCGCTCGAAGCGGCGCCCGGCGACAGCGGAGTCGGACTGACGCGCATTGATCATCTGACCCACAATGTGAGGCGCGGCAACATGAACCTGTGGGCCGGCTTTTACGAGAGGCTGTTCAACTTTCGAGAAATCCGCTACTTCAGCATCGAGGGCGAGCAAACGGGGTTGTTTTCGCGCGCGCTCACATCGCCATGCGGCAAGATCCGCATTCCGATCAACGAAAGTCAGGACGATAAGAGCCAGATCGAGGAATATCTCAGCGAATACAAGGGCGAAGGCATTCAGCACATCGCCTTGGCGACCGACGACATTTATCGCACCGTGGACGCGTTGCGCGAGCGTGGCGTGGAATTTCAGGATACGCCGAGCAGCTACTACGAAGGCGTCGATGCGCGCGTCGCGGGCCACCGCGAGCCGCTGCGCGAGCTTGCGCGCCGGAGCATCTTGATCGACGGCAATGCAGACAGCGGCATCCTGCTTCAGATTTTCACCAAGAACGCCATCGGGCCCATCTTCTTCGAAGTCATCCAACGCAAGGGCAACGAGGGCTTCGGCGAAGGAAACTTTCAGGCGCTGTTCGAGTCCATCGAACTCGATCAAAAGCGCCGCGGCGTCATTTGAGGAGCGGCCCGCGCGAGCGGCCCGCGCGAGGCGCCGTGCCGAGGCGATCGCGTAGGCGGCCCCGCGTGAGACGCCCTGCCTCGGCGGCCCGTTGAACTTCGCGAAATCGCCCGCATCTAATGCGCCACTACGGTCAAATCGACCATTTAGGGGTCTTATATGCGACATTTCATTGCTGCATCCCTTGCCGCGACGGTCTTGACTTTCGCAGTCTCCGGCGGGCCGCTGTGGGCGGCGGATGCCGATCCGACCGTGCATCAGATTTACGAGGCGGCCGCAACGGGTCACCTCGATCAGGCGCAGCAGATGATGGATCAAGTGCTGCGCGATCACCCGCAGAGCGCCAAAGCCCATTACGTCCAGGCAGAGCTGTACGCCAAAGAAGGCCAATTTTCACTGGCTCGCTCCGAACTCAACCGGGCCGAAGCGCTCGAGCCGGGTCTTCCCAAAGAGAATCCCCAGTCAGTTCGGGCGCTGCGTGCTGAGCTCGGCCAGTCCGGCGGTTTTCGCACCGCTGCGGCGCCTGCAGCGCATTTTCCGTGGCTCACCATCGTGATTCTGGCGCTGGTGGTCGGCGTGTTCTGGATGCTGTTCCGCCGGCGCGCGAGCTATGCGCAGTACCCGGGGCAGTATCCGGCGGGGATGCCGGTCGGCGGCGCCCCGGGCACCTACGGACCCGGCGGCGGCTACGTAGGCCCGGGCGGTACGGCGGGCGGCGGCATCGGCTCGAGTATCGCCGGCGGTCTGGCCGGCGGCCTCGCGGCCGGAGCGGGCATCGTGGCCGGCGAGGAACTGGCGCATCATTTCCTGGATGGCGGGCAGCGGCAAGCCTCCGTTCTGCCGCCGGCAGAGGACGATTCGCGTCATTCCAACAGCGACATGGGCGGGGCGGATTTCGGGGTCAACGACCCCGGCTCCTGGGATGACGGCGGCGGCGGCGGCGGCGGCGGCGATGACTGGACTTAACCCTCCGAGGTCATTCCGCTAGCCGAATCAAGTCCTTGCGGGCCCGCGGCGAGCTCGCGCCGCTCGAGCGATGAGGCTCCGCCGGCGCGGCGCGGCTCAGCCGGCGCGACGTACCGCGGCCGCGACCGCATCGTGCAGTGCCTGCATCCCGAAGGAGATGTCCTGCACCACGTTGTCGAGATAGAACGTCGGTGTGGCGCGAATATGGCTGCGCCGACCGCCCTGTAGATGCTCGCGGACTTTTTGCAGATAGATGTGATCGTCCATCTCGGCGGTATAGCGCGCCAAATCCAGCCCAAGCTCGCCCGCGTAGCGATATAGATCCCGGTCTTTGAGGTGCACCTGGTTCTGGAAGAGCAAATCATGCATCGGCCAGAATTTGCCCTGTGCCGCCGCGGTCTCCGAGGCCTCTGCAGCCGTGAGCGCATGCGGATGCGCTTCCTCGAGCGGGAAATGCCGAAATATGAAGCGTATTCTGTTGGGGAAGCGCTCCAGCAGCAGTTTCGGAGTCTGCGCCGCAACTTTGCAGCTGGGACACTCGAAGTCGCCGTATTCGAGCAGCGTGATGCGCGCGTGCTCAGAGCCAAGGAAGTGGTCGGTGGGCTCTGGCGGCGCCGACAAACTGATCGCGTGCGGTTGTGGATTCATTGCACCGGCTCCTTCAATGCCGCTCGTTGCTTAAGCTTGCCGCAGACTGTTTACCCGCCTGGCGCGGGCAATTCAATGGGCCTTAATCTCACGCGCGTCACGGCGGATCGACGCAATAGCGTCAATTCGCATTCGCGCCCGATAGTGCCGGCGTCGAGCAGCCGCTGCAGGGCGTCGATGCCGTCGACCGGCACGCCGTCCAAGGCAATCACGCGATCGCCGACCTCGACGCCCGCCGCGGCCGCCGGGCTGCCCGCCACGACTTCCAGAACATGCACGGCGCCGGAACTGGGGAGGTTGAAATGCCGCACCACGCGCGTCGCGATGGGCACGCTTGCTCCCGAGACGCCAATATAGGCGCGCCGTACGCGGCCGTGCGAGAATAATTGCCCGATGACCCACTTCGCCGTGTTGATTCCCGTGGCGAAGCAGATCGCTTGGGCCTGCGGGATCATGGCGGTATTGACCCCGATTACCCGGCCTTTGGAATCGACCAGCGGACCGCCGGAATTCCCCGGATTCAGCGCGGCGTCCGTCTGAATGACATCGTGCATGAGGCGGCCCGAGGTCGCGCGCAGCGTTCTTCCCAATGCCGAAATCACGCCGGTGGTGACGGTCTTGGAGTACCCCAGCGGATTGCCGATGGCAATTGCCACCTGCCCGACGCGCAATGCCGCCGAGTCCCCGAATTGTGCATATGGCAGCGCCGTCGGGGAGCCGATTCGGAGCACAGCCAAGTCCGAGTCCGGGTCGTTGCCCACCAGGTCCGCATGGAATCGCATGTCATCGTTCAGCCGCACCGTGACGCGCTGCGCGCCTTGCACCACGTGGCTGTTGGTCAACAGGTAGCCGTCGGGCGTGAACAGGAACCCCGAACCGCTGCCCTGGCTCGCGCGGCGCCGGGCACGGGCAGTGGAGTGCACGACCTCGATGAAGGTCACTGCCGGAGCCACGCGCTCCAGCGCGCCGATGACGGCTCCGGAATAGGCATCGAGCAGTGCGGAATCATCCCCCGGCGAGTCCGGACCCGCATGCTCCATGGAGGCGAACCGCGGTGTGAGCACCTGTCAGCTCAAAATGATCTTGGGCGCGGCCGCAAGCCCCTCGACGATGAGCCGATTGACGCGCCGCACGAACACCACCGGATCGTCGAGCTCGCCCCCTTCGGACAACATCGCCTGGTCGTACAAAACGTGCGCGAGGTCCGCGAAGGCGGATTCATCCGCGGTGTCTTTGAGGCGCTCGACCAGCGCATGCTTGGGGTTCAATTCGAGAATCGGCAGGGCGGCGAACGGATTGGTCTGGCCGGCCTGCTTGAGAATGCGCGACATTCGCAAGCTCAGGCCGAGTTCGCCCGCGACCAGCACTGCCGGTGAATCGGTGAGACGGTCGCTGACGCGCGCGCTCGCGATCTTGCCCGTCAAGGTCTTGCCGAGCCGCTCCAGGGTGTCCTTGAAGGCGGACTCCGCGGCGGCCTTGTCGGGCGTCTGTATCGCCGAGGTCAAGTCGGTGGACGCGCTCGCGACGTTGGCGAGTGTTTTTCCCTCGAACTCGTGCAGGTGCCCCGCAACCCATTCATCGATCCGGTCGGTGAGCAGCAGGACTTCCATGCCGTGGGCGCGAAATCCCTCGAGGTGCGGGCTGTTGCGCGCAGCGGCGAGCGTGTCGGCAGTCAGATAATAGATGGCCTTTTGATCGGGCTTCATGCGCGAAACGTAATCCGCGAGCGTCACCTCGGCGGCCTCGCCGGCGACGGCGGTCGAATGAAAGCGCAGCAGCTTGGCCACACGCGCCTTTTGGCCGGCGTCCTCGATGACGCCTTCCTTGAGAACCACCCCGAAGGTCTTCCAGAACTCCGCGAACTCCGCCGGTTTGTCGGCTGCCAGCTCTTCGAGAAGATCCAACGAGCGCTTCACCAACGCGGCCTTGATCTTCTCCACGGTGCGATTGTTCTGCAGCAATTCGCGCGACACATTGAGAGGCAGATCATCGGTATCGACCAGCCCGCGCATGAAGCGCAGCCACTGCGGCAGCAGCTCGGCCGCCTTGTCCATGATGAAGACGCGCTTGACGTACAGGTGCACGCCGCCGCGCTGCTCGCGTTCGAACAGATCGAACGGCGCACGCTTCGGTAAATACAGCAGCGACGTGTATTCGAGGTTGCCCTCGACCTTGTTGTGCGCCCATGCGCGCGCATCGTCCGAATCGTGGGTCAGGTGCTTGTAGAAGGCCTGATAGTCCTCATCCTTGAGATCCGCTTTGGGGCGGGTCCAAAACGCCTTGGCTTGATTGAGCGTCTCCTCGGCACCCGCCGCCTTGAGCACGATCGGCACGCTCAGATGATCCGAGTACTTGCGCACCAACTGGCGCAACCGCGCGGCGTCGAGGAACTCCTTGTCCTCCTCGCGCAGGTGCATGGTCACCTCGGTGCCGCGATCCGCCTTGTCGCCGGCCTGGATCTCGTAGGTGCCCTCACCGTCGGAATCCCAGCGTACCCCCTCACCGTCCGCGCGCTTGCTGAGCACCGTGACGCGGTCGGCGACGATGAACGCCGAATAGAAGCCGACCCCGAATTGGCCGATCAGTTGGGCGTCCTTGGCCGCGTCGCCGCTCAGGCCCTCGAGGAATCTCTTCGTGCCCGAGCGGGCGATCGTGCCCAGATTGTCGATCACTTCGTCCCGGCTCATGCCGATGCCGTTGTCCTTGACGGTCAGCGTGCCGGCCGCCGCGTCGGGAATCAGCATGATGCAAAGCGTGTCCGAACCCAGCAATGCCGGATTGGCGAGTGCCTCGAAGCGCAGCTTTTCGCAGGCGTCCGAGGCGTTCGAAATCAGTTCACGGAGGAAAATCTCCCGGTGCGAGTACAGCGAATGGATCACCAATCGCAGCACCTGCTTCGTTTCGGATTGAAACTCTTTGATCTGTGGCTGTGTTTCGGCGGTCATGGTCTTGCAATCGTTTTGGTCAATGACGTCGGCATGTGGGCCAGCGGGGATGAAATGGGGCCGCCGCCCGATACTTCAAGCCGCGCAGCGTGCGGTGTCCCGGCGGACCGCCCGGCGCTACGGCCATCCGGCGCGCGGATCGAACCTGAGCTCGCGCTTCATGCGTTCATAAGCCTCCCTGGCCTGGGCGGTCTCAGCGGCGGGGGTCACGAGCTTGATGCTGACCAGCTGGTCGCCGCTGGGAACTCCCGGCAAGCCGCGCCCGCGCAGCCTGAGTTTCTGACCGGTCTGCGCGCCGGCTGGAATGGTCAATTCCACCGTTCCGCCGAGCGTCGGCACCGCAACCTTCGCTCCCAACGCGGCTTCCCAGGGCGCCAGCGGCAACTCGATTTGAACGTCCCTGCCCTGCAGGACGTACAGCGGATGCGGACGCAGCCGGACACGGAATATCAGCGCGTGCCGATGGCCGACGCCGGCGATGCGCAGCGCCTGGCCTTCGGTGATGCCCGCCGGAATCTGCACGTCCAGCGGCCGAGCGTGCCCATTCTCGTTGACCGTGACGCGGCGTTTTGTACCCGCATACGCCTCCTCGACCGTGATTTCGAGAGTCCCGGCTTCCGCCTCGGGTTGGGCATGGGCATGCGCAGCCGCGCCACCGAACAAGCTGGAGAAAAAGTCGCTGAAGCCATTGAGATCCGAAAAGCGCTGGCTGCCCGCGTGGCTGAAGCGCTGTTCCCAGTCCGGAGGAGGCCGAAACTGCTGCCCGGGACGATAGTTGCGGCCGAGCTGATCGTACGCGGTGCGCTTCTCAGGATCCTTCAGTACTTCGTACGCCTCCTGAACGTCTTTGAATTTCGCTTCCGCGTTCTTTTCCTTGCTGACATCGGGATGATACTTACGGGCGAGCTTGCGGTAGGCGCGCTTGAGTTCTTCGGCGCCGGCATTGCGCGCCACACCCAAAGTCTCGTAGTAGTCCTTGAATTGCATGCCAAATCCTGCGGTATTCTAAACTCTAGATCCCCGCTGCAGAACCCGGTTGTCCGCTTAGCGGTCGCATTTAACCATAAGGGGACGCCGCGATGCGGGCGCGTCCTTGAAATTAGACCGCGACATCCCGATCATTGCATTGCCATGCAGCGTTGACCATATTGTGGTTGGTTCACCGAAAGAAAGGTTTATGAAGCGCATTTTCCTCTTTATCGTGACCAACCTCGCCGTGCTGGTTCTGTTGAGCTTGGTGATTTTCATCATCGAGCGGGTATTGGGCGTGCGGCTGCCGCAAGGCGGCCTTGGCAGCCTGCTGGTATTCGCGGCGGTCTGCGGCTTCGGGGGCGCGCTGATTTCCCTCGCGCTTTCCAAGTGGACCGCCAAGCGGATGATGGGCGTGCGCGTCATCGGCGAGCCGCAATCGGATCTGGAAGTGTGGCTGCTCGGTACGGTGAGGCGGCTCGCGGGACAGGTGGGAATCGGCATGCCGGAGGTGGGCATTTTCGAAGCCGAGGACATGAACGCGTTCGCGACCGGTGCGCGGCGCAATGCCGCGCTGGTGGCGGTGAGCACGGGCTTGCTGCGCAACATGTCTCGCCCACAGGCGGAAGCGGTGCTGGGTCATGAGATCAGTCATGTGGCCAACGGCGACATGGTGACCTTGGCTCTGCTGCAGGGCGTGCTGAACACCTTCGTCATTTTTCTGGCGCGCATCATCGGCGGCCTGGTGGATCGCGCCGTGTTCAAGAACGACCGGGAGGAATCCGGAATCGGATTCATGATCGCCACGCTGGTGGCCCAGCTCGTGCTCGGGATCCTGGCGAGCATCATCGTCAACTGGTATTCGAGATGGCGCGAATTCCGCGCCGACCGCGGAGGCGCGAATCTCGCCGGCTCCGGCAGTATGATCGGTGCGCTGGAGGCGTTGAAGCGTGCCCATGGCGAGGCGATGCCCCCGCAAATGCGCGCCTTCGCGATCCACACCGGCGAATCTGCTGGATTCATGCGGTTATTCATGACTCATCCGCCGCTGGATGAGCGCATTGCGGCCCTGCGAGCGGCCAGCGCTTGAGCGCCGTGCGCTCGAGCGGCGTGCGCCCGCCCAAACCACCACCCCGTCAGGAAGACCCAGAATGACGCCAGAGACTGAAATTGCCGCTTTGCCGCCGACCGCGCAGCGCGTGAATAGCGAACTGTCGCGCTGGTTCGGCAGCAGCGGCTTAGCTGCGCGTCCCGAGCGCGCGATCGACGCGGCGGGCGATGTCAGCCGGCGCGTCGATTGGGCGCGGGTCATGCCCTTCCTGCTGCTGCATGCGACCTGCCTTGCGGTGATCTGGGTGGGCTTCAGCTGGACCGCATTGGCGGTGACGGCCGCACTCTACTTGCTGCGCATGTTCGCAATTACCGGCTTCTACCACCGATATTTTTCTCACCGCACCTTCAAGACTTCCCGCGCCGGGCAGCTCGTTTTCGGACTGCTGGGCGCTTCGGCCGTGCAGCGCGGACCGATCTGGTGGGCGGCACACCATCGCCACCATCACCGGTATTCGGACAAGCCGGAGGATGTGCACTCGCCGGTGCAGCACGGCTTCTTTTGGAGCCACATGGGCTGGTTCATGTCGCACAAGCACGGTACCGCCGACCTGACCCGGGTGAAGGACCTGCTGAAGTACCCGGAGCTGCGATTCCTGGATCGCTATGATGTCGCCGTGCCGGTGATTCTCGGGGTGGGCGTGTTTTTGCTCGGCGTACTGCTCGCGCACGTGGCCCCGGGGCTCGGCACGAATGGCTGGCAAATGCTGGTGTGGGGATTTTTCATCTCCACGGTCGCGGTGTATCACGGCACCTACACGATCAACTCGCTGTCGCATGTGTTCGGCCGGCAGCGCTACAAGACCGGCGATACCAGCCGCAACAACGTGTGGCTGGCAATCATCACCCTGGGGGAGGGGTGGCACAACAACCATCACCATTATCCGGCGTCGGTGCGCCAGGGATTCTACTGGTGGGAATTCGACATCACATTCTACATGCTGAAGCTCATGTCCTTTTTCGGGCTGATTTGGGACTTGAGACCGGTACCGGCGGCGATCCGCGAGGCAGCCGGCAAGCGCGTCTGAATGCCGCGGCCGCCTGAGCCGCGCACGCTCGCGGAACTCAAGGCCGTCGTCGGCGACGGCGCGTGGCTCGATTCAAGGGATGATCTGACGGCCTTCACCACGGATTTTCGCCGCCTCTACCGGGGCGCAACGCCGCTGGTCGTGCTGCCGCGCAGCGTCGAACAAGTCGCGCAGATCATGCGGATTTGCAGCCGCGACGAGCTGGCGGTGGTGCCCCACGGCGGCAATACCAGCTATTGCGGCGCCGCCACCCCCGACGAATCCGGCTCACAGATCGTGCTTTCGATGCGGCGGCTCAACCGGATACGCCAACTCGATGCCGCCAATTACTCCATGATCGCCGAGGCGGGCTGCACCCTGGCCGAGGCGCAGGCGGCGGCAAGCGCGAACGGTCGGCTGTTCCCGTTGAGTTTGGGCTCCGAAGGGACTGCGCAAATCGGCGGCAACGTGTCGACCAATGCCGGCGGCACGGCGGTGCTGCGCTATGGAATGATGCGAGACCTGGTGCTCGGCTTGGAAGTGGTGTTGGCGGACGGCCGCGTGATGTCCGGCCTCAACAGCCTGCGCAAGGACAACACGGGCTACGACGTCAAGTCCCTGTTCATCGGCGCGGAAGGAACGTTGGGCGTCATTACCGCCGCTTCCTTGAAGCTGTATCCGCAGCCGGCCGATGCGGCGACCGCTCTCGCCGGAATCGATTCGCCGCAGCAGGCGCTCGAGCTGCTGGCGCACTTTCGCAGCGCCGCGGGCGAGCAACTCACCACGTTCGAATTGATGCCGCGCATCGCGGTCGAGCTCACGGTCAGGCACATCCGCGGAGTCGCCAATCCGCTCGATCAAGGCGCCGCCTGGTATCTGTTGATCGAACTGACCTCGCCCAACTCCAGGGCTGATTTGGCCACCCTGCTCGCCGACGAGCTGCACGAAGCGGCGATGCACGCCACCATCAAGGACGCAGCCATTGCGACCTCGCTGGCGCAATCGCAGGCGATGTGGAAACTGCGCGAATCGGTACCGGAGGCGCAGCGACATCACGGCGCGAGCCTCAAGCACGACGTCTCCGTCCCGGTATCGAGCATCCCGAAGCTGATCGAGGAGGGCTCGGAACTCGTGCGGCGGCTGGTCCCGGAGGGCGAGATCGTGGCTTACGGCCATATGGGCGACGGCAATCTGCATTTCAACGTGAGCCAAAAACCGGACGCGCCGGCGGCGGCGTTCCTCGGGCGCGGTGCAGAGCTCGAGGCGGCCATGTTCGATTTGGTCGGAAGCCTCGGCGGCAGCATCAGCGCCGAGCACGGCATCGGGCGGCTGAAAGCGGCGCAATTCGCCGAGCGCGCCGACCCGGTCGAGCTCTCGGTGATGCGCGCGCTGAAGCGGACGCTGGACCCCAAGGGCATTCTCAACCCTGGCAAAGTGCTGATGTGAGACCAACGCCGTCGTAGCGCATGCGCACGCTCACACTACCCCGTCCGCACTGCCCGCCTTAATCTGCGCGAGTTCGTTCAAGCGGACTTCGACGCGATTCATGCTTATTCCGCCGATCCGCGCGTGACTCGGTATCTGTTCTTCGGGCCCCGCGATGCGGAAAGCACCGCCGACTACCTCGAGGGGCTGCTCGCCTCACAACGCGAAGTGCCGCGCACCCGGTTCGAGCTGGCGGTGGAGGAAATCGCCTCCGGCCGGGTGATCGGCGCCTGCGATTTGTCGCTGATCGAGCGCAATGTCGTCGATTTGGGGTACATGCTCGGCACGATCGATTGGGGCAAGGGCTTCGCCACGGAAATCGCGCTCGCCCTCATCGATGCGGCTTTTTTGGAACTGCGCGCGGATCGGATCATCTCGACGGTCGACGTCAACAACAAGGCGTCGATCCGCGTGCTCGAGAAGATCGGCATGCGCTGGGAGGCGGTGTTTCGCAAACACCGGCGCGCCAAGAATAGATGGTGGGACTGCCACCTGTACGTGCTGCCGAGAGCCGTCTGGGAAGCATCGCGGTCGCCGGCGGCTCATTAGCCGTCCGGCGCGGCGCGCCTCTAGTCGTCCCTTTCCGCCGCCGCCTGCTCGCGTGCACGCTTCCGCGCGCGATCCATCACCTCGGGGCTCGGCATGCCGGCATCACGGCTGCTGCGCAGCGTCAGCAAGAGCCCCGCGATGGCGCCGACCACCAACACGACGATGAGTAAGCCTCTCACTGTTCGATCACCCGCAGCAATCCTTCCTGTGAAGTACTGGCCACCAATCGCCCGTCGCGCGTGAACACGCTGCCGCGCGTGAAACCGCGTGCGCCCGAGGCGCTGGGGCTGTCGGTAGCATACAGCAGCCAATCGTCCACGCGCACGCTGCGGTGAAACCACATGGCGTGATCGATGCTCGCGACCACCACACGCGGCGACACCAGCGACAGTCCGTGCGGCAACATGGCGGTGTCGAGCAGATTGAAGTCCGAGACATAGGCCAACAGGCAGCGATGCAGCGCTTCATCGTCCGGCAGCGCGTCGACCGCGCGGAACCAGATGTGCTTGTGGGGCGGCAGTATCTCCGGCTGGACAAAATTCGGCAGCCGCACGGGACGAAATTCGAAGGGTCGCTCCCGTTCCAACACGCGGCGCATGCGCGGCGGAATCTGCTCCGACAGCTCGCGATAATGCGACTTCGGGTCCGGCAGCTCCTCGGGCGGCGGCACATCGGGCATGGCGAGCTGGTGCTCGAGGCCGATCTCGCCCGATTGGAAAGAGGCCGACATATTGAAGATCTGCGCGCCGTGCTGAATGGCGACGATGCGGCGCGTGGAGAAATGATTGCCGTCGCGCGCTCGGTCGACTTCGTAAACGATGGGTGAATTGAAGTCGCCGCGGCGCAGGAAATAAGCATGCAGCGAGTGCACCATGCGGCCCTCGACCGTCGCGGTCGCCGCCATCAGCGCCTGCCCGAGCACCTGCCCGCCGAACACCTGGGGGCTGCCGATGTCGCGGCTCTCGCCGCGGAACATGTCCAGCTCCAGGCGCTCGAGCGTCATGACCTTGATCAAATCCTCGAGCAGCCGGTGCATGGGCGCTCAATGCGAATCGGCGACGGCAACGCCGAGCCGCTTCTGCATGATGGGGCTCGTGGTGGTGTATTGCAGGAACTGCCGCTTCTCCGGAAATAAATGGTGCTGGATCCCGAACGCAGCCAGGGCCGCTTCGTGAAATCCGCTCAGGATCAATTTTTTCTTGCCCGGATAGGTGTTGATGTCGCCGATGGCGAATATCCCGGGCACGCTGGACTGAAATTTCTCGGTGTCGACCTTGAGCGCCTTCCTCTCCAGTTCGAGGCCCCATTCGGCGACCGGACCCAGTTTCGGATGCAGACCATAAAAGACCAGCACCTGATCGGCGGCCACCTGCAGCGTCGTGTGTCCATCATTGGCCTGCAGGGTGACGCCGCTCAACCGGTGGTTTGCGCTTTGCAGCGCGGTCACATGGCCCTCCACCAACCGCATCCTGCCGGCGGCCACCAAATCGCGCATCCGCGCCACGGTCGCCGGCGCCGCACGGAATTCCGCGCGCCGGTGCACCAGGGTCAGGGAGCGCGCCTTCTCGCACAGTGCGACCGTCCAATCCAGCGCGGAGTCCCCGCCGCCGCAGATCACCAGATCGCGGCCGTGGAAGTCGCTGGCCGATTTGATCCGGTAATGCACGCTCCTGCCTTCGAATTCCTCGACGCCGGGCACCGCGAGCCGCCGCGGCTGAAACGAGCCGACGCCTGCGGCGATGACCACCGCACCCGCCGTCAGACGGGTACCCGCGGATGTGGCCACGTGAAATTTGCCGTCCGCCAGCGGCCGCAACTCGGTGACCTCTTGGCCGAGATGAAAGGTCGCATGGAACGGCTTTGCCTGCTCCAGCAGCCGGTCGATCAGCTCCTGAGCGCCACAGATCGGCAAGGCCGGTATGTCGTAGATCGGCTTGTCCGGATACAGCTCGGTGCACTGCCCACCGACTTCGGCCAGCGAATCGATGATGTGCGCGCTGATGCCGAGCAGCCCGAGCTCGAAAATCTGGAATAAGCCCACCGGGCCGGCGCCGATGATGACGGTTTCGGCCGGGGTGGACGAGGCGGATGACGCTTCGATGGATTCGGACATGGTAAAGGCGATTCCCCAAAGGTTCAGCGGAAAACGGCCCGGAATTGTAGCTGAACGCGCCGCGTCTGCGGCACGCAAAGCGCAGGCGGCTCAAGTTGCGCGGCCTTGGCCATTTGAAGCACTCTCTAAATCGATGACCACGCTCGTTTGGTTTCGCCGCGACCTACGGATTGCCGACAATCCATCGCTGAGCGCGGCAGCCGCGACCGGTGAGCCGGTTTTCATCTTCGCGCCCAGCGAGGAAGGCGCCTGAGGCCCGGGCGGCGCGGCGCGCTGGTGGCCGCACCACAGCCTGGCGAGCCTGGCCGAGAGCTTGAGCCGCTGCGGCTCCTGGTCGATGCCGACCTGGCCAGCAATACGCTCGGCTGGCAATGGGTGACGGGCTGCGGCGCGGACGCCGCGCCGTTCTTTCGAATCTTCAACCCGGTGATGCAGGCTGCCAGATTCGATCCCCAGGGCACCTACGTGCGCCGCTGGGTGCCGGAGCTGGCGCGGGTGCCGGCCGTATGGCTTCACCAGCCGTGGGCGGCCCCCGCGCTCGTCTTGCGCCAGGCCGGGGTTTCGCTGGGGGTAAGCTATCCGGCACGGTTGGTCGACCATCAAATGGCGCGGCAAGAGGCGCTCAGCGCGTTTGCCGCTCTCAGGACCTAGATGGCAGTTTTTGCCGAAGATGCGCGAAATTACCGGCAAGATCGAGCGTGAATTCCCTGTAAAGAACGCGTAGCCGCGCACCTTATTTGGTCAGGACCTTGCTGACGCCGCCGGAAATGAGCGCCGTGACATCGAGCAGGGCGCCCGCCATGCTGAGCCCGCCCGGCGCCGCGAGATACCGCGGGCGCCAGACCGGCAAGAACTTCTCCTTGTACTTTCGCAGACCCTCGAAAGGGTAAAACGTCTCGCCGTAGCGCTGTACCATGCGCCCGAGCTTGTGCCAGGTCGGCGCGAGCGCGTGCTCTTCCAGTCCTGAAAGCGGCGCCATGCCCAGGCCGAACCATTGATAGTGCTGCGTCCTGCCCCACAGCATGCACTCGGCAAGAAGAAAATCGATCACTCCCTTGGGGGCTGCCTCGCCGTAGCGCATGAGGTCGACCGATATCGCCGTGTCCGCGCCCGCACGCCAGATGTTGGCGAACGCCACGATCGCACCCTCGCGGCGGACCACCGCGCAGTCGAAATTGGCGATATATCGCTCGTCGAAGAACCCCAACGAGAAGCGCTTCTCGGCGGTGTTCTTGGCGGCGAGCCAGGCGTTCGAAACCGCGCGAAGCTCCGCCAAGACAGGGCCGACGCTCCCGCGCGGTATCACCTCGAACTGCGCGCCGTCGCGCAGCGCGCGGCGATGCGAATGGCGCAGGTCCGCGCGCGCCGCGCCCTCCAGCGAGAACGTGTCGAGGGGCACACGCGCCTCCTCACCGAGCTTGCCCAAGCTCAACCCCAGATCGATGTACAGCGGCAGATTGTCCGGCGTGACTTGATAGAAAACCGGCGACATCGCCATTCCGTCGCAGTTCTCGATGAAGTTCCACACCAGCGGCTCGTACAGCGCCGACGGACCGACCGGATCGCCCATGGAAACCCAGCTGCTGCCGGAGGCTTGGTACATGATGAACGCCGTCCGCTCGGCGTTGAACAGCAGGTTCTTGTCTCCGAGCAACGCCAAATTTGCCGCCGGATCGTGGGCACTCTCGATGACCGCAGCCGCACGCTCCAGGTCTTCCCGGCTCGGCGGCATGTGCAGCGGCTTCGAGGGGCGCAGCAGGCGCCACAACGCGTAGACGGCGGCGATCATGGCGGCCAGCAGCAAGGCGCGCAGACTGCGGGGCGCCGGCGCCTCGAATGCAAACTGCCACCACAATTGATTGCTGTAGGGCACGTGCCGATAGGCAAGGAACACCAGCCAGGTGGCGGCGCCGAGCACCAGCAGCACCGCCACGACCCAAGAAGCGGAGAAACGCTGTTCGATCAGGGAAGCCCGCCGGCGAAAGCGGCGACGCGCGGAGACCAGCATCACCGCGACCGCACCGAGTATCGCGGCCTCCTCATAGTCGAAGCCCTTGAGGAGCGACAGCAACACTCCCGCGCACAGCAGCCACATCGTCAAATACCAGGCCGCATCGAGCCGGCGATACAGGCCGTTCGCGAGCACCAATAGCGCGACGCCGACCGCGCTTCCCAACAGATGCGACAGCTCCAGGACGGGCAATGGCACGATATGGTGCAGCACCGCGAGGCGATTGCCGGCGCCCGGGATCGCACCGGAAAACAACAGCACCGCGCCGGCGCCAAAGACCGCCATGGCGCTGGCCTGGGGGGTGACGGCACTCAGCCAGGTGCGTCCGAGCTGTGCGACCCGGACCATGGGTGCGCGGTGCGCCCATAGCTCATGCGCACCGAGCAGGGCCAGCGCGACGGCAAACGGTGTCAGGTAGTAGATGAGTCGATACGCGAGCAGGGCGCCGAGCAGATGGTCTGCCGGAACCGAGCGAAACAGCAACAGCAGCACGGATTCGAATACGCCCAATCCGCCGGGCACGTTGCTGATGATCCCGGCCGCGATCGCGATGAGGAACAGTCCCGCGAATGCGGCGAAGCCGATCTCCGCCTGCTGCGGCAGGAGCACGTACAGCACCCCGGCGGCGCACAGCAGATCGGCGCACGCCACTCCGATCTGCGCGAAGGCGATGCGCCCGCTCGGCACGGGGATCACGATCTTGCGCCACCGCAGCGGCTCGTGCCGGCTGCAGGCGAGCAGCAGATAGGCGACCACGACCGCGAGCAGCAGACAGCCGGCCGCAACAATCAGCGAACGATGCAAATGCAGCACTGCGCCCGCCAATCGGGACTGCGACAGCAAAGAGATTCCCAGCAGCCCCGCGGAGCCCACGGCAAAGGTCAAGGTACCGAAGGCAATGACGGTGGCGATCTGCTTCGCGCTCAAGCCCAATGCCGAGTACGCCCGGTAGCGAACGGCGCCGCCGCTCAGCGTGTTCAGACCGACGTTGTGGCCGATGGCGTAGCCCATGAACGAAATCAAAGCGAGCCGCGGATAGGCTACCCGGACGCCGGCGAATCGCAGGCCCAGCGCGTCGTACAGCGTCAAGCAACCGTAGCCCAACCAGGCCAGAAACACCGCGGCCAACAAGCGTGAACCCCGAATGGCCTGCATCTGGGCAAGGATGTCCCGCAGGCGATACTGGGCCAGGACGTGATGCAGCCAAAACAGCGCCAGCCCGAACAGGGCGATCCCCAAGAGCGTCGTCCAAGGGGGAACTTTGCGGACGGTGTGTGGAATTGAGAGTGTCAAGACTCGTATCGTATCAGGGCCCCTGAAATGCGGGTGCCCGCGGCCCGTCCCTCTTGGGATCTGTCCACCTGGCCGCAGAAACTGCTAGGGTGAGGCCCTCGGGCTGTTTACACAGGTGATCCGCGCATGAGTTCCGTCAACGATGGCCGCCAAGCAACCATGGACTCGACCCATATCTATCAAGAAGAGACCTTCACGGATCGCAGGCTGGGTACCATTCGTCGATTGACGCCGGTCGGCGCCGACGGATCGCCTGATCCCGCCCGGCCGGTCCTATACGTCGGGCAGGCGCAGGTGATGACGCCGATGGGTGCCGTGCCGATCAGTTTCGAGCTCGAGGCGACCACCCTGACTGCGGCGATCGCGAAATTCGGCGAGGCGGCCGAACAGGCGGTGCAGCAGACCATGCGCGAGCTGCAGGAAATTCGCCGCGAGCAAGCGTCCTCGCTGGTCATCCCCGATGCCGCCGGCGGCGCATTGCCGAATCCCAATGACCTGCTGGGCCGCGGGCGGACCCGCCGTTGAGGTTGTTCGTCAGGATTCCAGAGTGTCCCAGCGCGCGTATGCGGCCTCGAGCTCAAGCTCCAGCGCCTGCAGCCGCTGCAGCAAGGCGCCGGCCTCCGCCGGTTGTCGGTGAAACAAATTCGGATCGCTGATCGCCGCATGGAGCTCTCGCTGCTCCGCCTCGAGCAATTGAATTTGCCCGGGTAGGGCGTCGAGCTCGCGCTGCTCCTTGTACGAGCGCTTGCGCGGCCCCCGCGCCGCGCGTTCCGCCGGCGCGCGTTCCGCCGGCGAGGGTCGCGCAGCCTCGGCGATCGGAGCCTTGACCGCCGGCGCCGCCCGGCGCTGCCGCACCCAGTCGCTGTAGCCGCCCACATATTCGCCGATTCGGCCGCCGCCCTCGAAGACCAGCGTGCTGGTCACCACATTGTCGAGAAATGCGCGGTCATGGCTGACGAGCAGCAGGGTACCGGCGTAGTCGCCGACCAGCTCCTCCAGCAGATCCAGCGTTTCGGCATCGAGGTCGTTCGTCGGCTCGTCCATCACCAAAAGATTGCTCGGCTTGGCGAATAGCCGCGCCAGCAGCAGCCGGTTGCGCTCGCCCCCCGACAGCATGCTGACCGGCGCCTGCAGACGGTCGGCCGGAAACAGGAAATCGCGCAGATAGCTTGCAACGTGACGCGCGCGGCCGCCGATCGTGACGGTTTCGCCGCCGCCCAGCGTGACGTTGTCCATGATGGACGCCGCCGGATCGAGCTGCTCGCGCTGCTGATCGAAATAGGCCGGCAGCAGGGACGTTCCGCGATGAAGCGATCCGGCCGTCGGCTCCAGTTCGCCCACCAGGAGCTTGATCAGCGTCGTCTTGCCGCAGCCATTGGGCCCGATGATGCCGATTCGATCGCCGCGCATGATGCGGACGGAAAAATCCGCGATGACCGGCGCCGCGCCGAAATCGAGCGCCACGTGACGCGCCTCGAACACCAGTTTGCCGGACGGCGACGCATCCTGCACCTTGAAATCGACCTGCCCGATCCGTTCGCGCCGGGCGCGGCGCTGCAGGCGCAGCTGCTCGAGCGCACGCACCCTGCCTTCGTTGCGCGTGCGCCTCGCCTCCACGCCCTGTCGAATCCAGGCCTCCTCTTGCGCGAGCTTTTTGTCGAACAGCGCCGCATGCCTGGCTTCGACTTCCAACGCTGCGCGCTTTTGCAGCACGTAATCATCGTAGCCGCCGGGCCATCCGCGCAGCTGTCCGCGATCCAGTTCGATGATGCGGGTCGCCAGACGGCGCACGAATGCGCGGTCGTGGCTGATGAACAGCAGAGCGCCGTCGAAGTCGACCATCATGTCCTCGAGCCAGGTGATCGCCTCGATATCGAGATGGTTCGTGGGCTCGTCCAGCAAGAGCAGATCGGGCGCCGACACCAGCGCCCGGCCCAGCATCACGCGGCGCCGCCAGCCGCCCGACAAGGCGCACAGCGGCGCGTCGCGATCCAGCTGCAGCCGCGAGATGACCTGCTCGACCTGCAGGTCGGCTTGCCATTCGCCGTCCGCGCCCCCCGATGCGGCGCCCTGTTTGATTACCGCGCGCACAGTCTCCTCGCCGGTGGGGGAGACTTCCTGCTCGAGGCTCGCCACTTTGGCGCCCGGGCGAATCCACACGTCGCCGCTGTCGGGAACGATCCGGCGTGCAATGACGTGCAGCAGGGAGGATTTGCCTTCGCCGTTGCGGCCCAACAGACAAACGCGCTCGCCCTTGCGGATCTGCAGGGCGACGTTGTCCAGCAAGGGCTTGAGGCCAAAGCTTAAGCACACTTTGTCGAGGCGAACGATGGGCATGAGGCCGCGTATACTAAGCGGCTTCGACGGCCAACTCACGCATTAATGCCCTACCCGCCGTCCATGCAGGGAAGCGCAACGGACGCCGCGTCCGAGCGGTGGCGCAATGCGGTGGCGCTGGCGCTCGCCGGCATCGCCGGCGCGGCGGTCCTGTTCGCGCCGGCGTTGTGCGCGAATCGTGACGCCCTGCGGCAGATCGTGCAGAAGCAGTGCGTGGTACATTGGCGGCAGCAGCATGACCCGGCGCCCTGCGTGCGCGTCGATGCGGCCTATGCGTTGCTCGCGGATCGCAAAGGGGGGGCGCACTTTCTGTTGATACCCACCCGCGCTATCGACGGCATTGAGAGTCCGGAACTCGAATCGCCCGACGCGCCCAACTACTTTTCGGCTGCCTGGCAGGCGCGCGATCTCATCGCAGCGGCGGTGGGCCATCGAATCCCCCGCGAGGCGGTTGGTTTGGCGGTGAACCCCGTGCACGCCCGCAGTCAGGATCAGCTGCACATCCACATCGAGTGCCTGCGCCCGGATATATTCCGATCCCTGCACGCGGCAGCCGGGCGCATTTCCGGCGCCTGGTCGACGGTAACGATTGGCGGTGCGAATTTTGAGGCGCTGCGGATCGTGGGCGAGGCGCTGGACGGCGCCAACCCATTCGGAATATTGGCGGCCCGAATGCCTCGGTCCCGCCACGCCATGGGAGATTACACGCTGGTGCTCGCCGGCATGCACTTCGAATCGGGGCCCGGGTTTATTCTGCTCGCCGGCACGAATCGTGCCGGCGAACTGCTGCTGGATTCGACCTGCGCGATCGCCGCATCGTGAACGAACCTCTCTGGCTCGCGATCGGTCGGGAGCTGCGCGCCATCGCGCAGACCGGGCTCGCCTTCAGTCGCGATCCCTACGACCGGCAGCGCTACGAGCGCATACGCGAACTGGCGGCGAACCTGATCGCGCGGGGCTCCGATGCCGAGGCCGGCGCAATGCTCGATATCTTCCGCCGTGACACCGGATATGCGACGCCGAAGGTCGACGTGCGCGCGGCGGCGTTCGTCGATGGACGGGTGCTCCTGGTGCGCGAAATCAGCGATGGCGCCTGGACGCTGCCGGGAGGCTGGGCCGACGTGCATGAATCGGCCGCCGCATGCGTGGTGCGCGAGGTCGCGGAGGAATCAGGGTTCCAGGCGCGGGCGCTCAAACTGGCCGCGGTCTACGACTACCGCAAGCGCAACCGGCCGCATCACCTCGATTCCATCTATAAGATGTTCTTCATTTGCGAGATCACCGGAGGCAGCGCGCGCACCAGCATCGAGACCAGCGATGCGGCGTTCTTCGCTCGCGATGCACTGCCGCCGCTGTCGACCGGTCGTGCGACGGCGGCGCAGATCGACCGCATGTTCGAACATGCGCAGCGGCCCGACCTGCCGACGGATTTCGATTGAGCTACGGCGGCTCACGAGCTGCGGCGGCTCGCGAGCTACGGCGGCTCGGCCAGGACCTTCGCGTCGAGGAGCCGGCGCTTGCGGCAAAGCCAGGCATAGACGGGTGCGCAGGCGAGCAGCAGCAGCGCCGCCGCCAACCCTGAGCGCGGATCCTCCAGCACCGCGGCAACCAATATGAGCAGCGACCCCGCGAGCACGATCCCCGTGGTATATGGAAACCCAAACGCGCGATAGGGCCGCGGCAGATCGGGCTCGCGGCGCCGCATGACGAACAGCGCCGAGAAGCCTGAAATGTAGTCCAGAAGAAACAGCACCGCCGCCAGCGCCACGATCTGCTCGAAGGTGCCGCTCAGAATCATGCCGATGGCCGCCGC
Organism: uncultured Gammaproteobacteria bacterium; assembly: GCA_963837045.1. Classification (GTDB taxonomy): domain Bacteria; phylum Pseudomonadota; class Gammaproteobacteria; order Steroidobacterales; family Steroidobacteraceae; genus Bog-1198. The sequence goes on along the minus strand of CAWIMA010000006.1, from coordinate 104,881 downwards.
GCTCGATACGCCGAGCGCGAGCCGCGGTGTACCGCCCGCGCTGACCGCGGCGGCCTTCTGCGTGAAGAACCCGTCGCGACCGATGGCAAGCAGTATGCGCGGTGTCATCAGCAGCACCGCATTGATGAGGCTGAGCACGGTGAGCAGGGAAATCACCGTCACGAGCTGCGCCCCGCCCCGGGGCAGGACGACCCGCGCCGCGTCCGCCGCCGGCAAGTCCGAAGCGGCGAGAACGGATAGGGGCAGAACCCGCAGCATGGCGATGTTGATGAGCACGTACAGGGCCGCGACCGCCAGGGTCCCGCCGATCATCGCGCGCGGCAGCGTGCGCGCCGGGTCGGTGCTCTCCTCGGCGAGGTAGATGGGCGAATACCAACCGTCGTAAGTGACCAGCACCGCCCGCAGCGCCGTCACCACCGCCACCACCATGGACATCGACAGGAGCGGCAGAGTTGCAGCGGTCATCGGCAGCGGCGCGCCGCGGGCGCCCGACGGCGGCGTCAGAAAGCAGGACACGATCAGCACCAGCATCATGAGCCCGATGGTGGTGCTGATGAGCCGCGTGAGGCTGCTGCCGATGCGCAGTCCCACCCAATGCAGCGCGGTGAACGCCGCGAGAATGAGAACGGCGCCGGCGCGGGCGTAATCCGCCGCCGGCGGCCACAGCGCACCGATGAACGTCATCGCCGTGATCGTGGCATAGGCGAGCGCAGCTACCTGGTTGACCCAGTCGCACCATCCGACCGCGAATCCCGCGCCGCTGCCAAAGGCGCGGCGCGCGTAGACATAGAAGCCGCCGGCCTGCGGCATCATCGCCGCCAGCTCCGCGATCGCGACCGCGCCCAGCAGCGCGTAGGCCCCACCGAGAATCCAGAACGACAAAATGAGGCGCGAATCACCGAGAGCGCCGGCGAGCGTTCCCGGAAGACGCAGAATTCCGACGCCCACCGTGCCGCCGAACACCATGGCGAGGCCGAAGCCGAGGCCCAGGATCCGCCGCAGGGGACGCACCTTTTCCATCGTTCGTACTCCCTTCGGCCGCGCGGCGATGGGGAATGTTAGCATTTGCGCCGCAAGGCAATATAAAGGTGCCCCATGTCCTCCGATATCTTGCTCGCGATCGATCAGGGAACGAGTTCCAGCCGCGCGATCGGTTTTTCCGCCGCGGGCGAGATGCTGGCCGTCGAGCAGCAGTCGTTCGAGCAGATCTATCCGGCCCCGGGGTGGGTCGAGCACGACGCCGAAGTGATTTGGGCCACGGCGATGTCCACCAGCCGCCGGGCTCTGCAGCGCCTGCGCGACTCCGGCGGCGTAGTGGCCGCGGTCGGCATCACCAATCAGCGGGAGACGACCGTCGTGTGGGATCGGCGCACCGGCGCGCCGCTCTATAATGCCATCGTCTGGCAGGATCGCCGCACCGCGGATCGCTGCCGCGAGCTGAATCGCGGGAATGCCGAAGCGGAGCTCAGCCGCAAAACCGGCCTGCTGCTCGACCCGTATTTTTCAGCCACCAAAATCGCGTGGATTCTGGATCGCGTGCCAGGTGCGCGCGATGCGGCCAAGGCCGGTCACCTCGCCTTCGGCACCATCGACAGCTTTCTGCTCTGGCGCTTGAGCGGCGGCCGGCTACACGCGACCGACGCGACCAACGCAAGCCGCACCGCGCTCTATGATATCCGTCAGGGCCGCTGGGACGAGGGTCTGTGCGAATGGTTCGACGTACCGATGTCCTGTCTGCCCGAGGTGCGCGACAGCGCCGGCGACTTTGGACACATCGACAAAGCCGTGCTCGGCGAGGCCCTGCCGATACGCGGCGTCGCCGGCGATCAGCAGGCGGCGCTGATCGGACAGGCCTGCTTTGCGGCGGGCGACGTCAAGAGCACCTACGGTACGGGCGCGTTTCTGGTTCTCAACACCGCGCATCAATTGGTGACGAGCAAAAATCGTCTGCTCGGCACCATTGCCTATCAATTGAACGGCGAAGCGACCTACGCGCTGGAAGGCTCCATCCTCTCCGCGGGGACCGCGATTCAATGGCTGCGCGACGGACTCGGCCTGATCTCACGCGCGTCGGACGTGGAGGCATTGGCCGCATCGGTCAGCGACAGCGGTGGGGTGTACCTGGTGCCCGCCTTTACCGGGCTGGGGGCGCCGTACTGGGATCCTGAAGCGCGCGGCGCCATCGTCGGACTCACGCGCGCCTCGGGCCGGGGAGAAATCGCGCGCGCGGCCCTGGACAGCGTCGCCTATCAGACGCACGATCTGCTCGAAGCGATGGTTGCGGACGGCCTGCGGCCGTCCATGCTGAAAGTCGACGGCGGAATGGCGGCCAATGGACTGTTCATGCAGCGCCTCGCCGATGTGCTGGGTCTGCCGATTCAGCGGCCGAAGATCACCGAGTCGACCGCGTTCGGCGCCGCCTGTTTGGCCGGACTCGGCTGCGGGTTGTATGGCTCATTGCAAGACCTCGCCGCCCTGGCCAGGGCGGATGCGCGCTACGAGCCGCAGGCCGGCGCGCGGCGCGATGCGGAGATCTCAGGCTGGCGGCACGCCGTACGGCGCGTGCGATCGCCGTAGGAGCCTAGTCACTGCATGGACCAGCCGTGGCTCACGGTCAGCGACTGTCCGGTCAGGGCATTCGAGCCGAACGAGGCGAAGAACAGCGCCGCTTCGGCAACCTCCTCGACCGTGGTGAATTCGCCGTCGACGGTTTCCTTGAGCATGACCTCGCGCACCACCGCCTCCGGCGAGATGCCGAGAGTGCTCGCCTGCTCCGGTATTTGCTTGTCGACCAGCGGTGTGCGCACGAAGCCGGGGCAAATGACGTTCGCCCGCACACCGTGCTTCGCCCCCTCCTTGGCGACGACCTTGGCTAGGCCCATTAGCCCGTGCTTGGCGGCGACGTAGGGAGCCTTGAGGAGCGAGGCTTCCCTCGAGTGCACCGAGCCCATGTAGATGATGCTGCCGCTGCCCTGCCTGTACATGTGCCGCAGGGCCGCGCGCGTGCTCAAGAAGGCTCCGTCCAGATGAATCGCGATCACGCGCCGCCAGTCGGCAAATGCGAAATCCTCGAGCGGCGCGACAATCTGAATGCCGGCGTTGCTCACCAGCACATCGATCCGCCCGAATGCCTCGACCACGCGCGCCATGGCCTCATCGACCTGCGTCTCGCTGGTCACGTCCACCGTCAACGCGATCGCGCTCCCACCTTCGCGCTCGAGTTCCGCCGCGGCGCGCTGCGCACCCGCATGGTCGAGATCGGCGATGGCGATCGAGGCGCCCGCGCGCGCAAAGGTGCGTGCGATCTCCCTGCCGATACCGCTGGCCGCACCGGTGACGACGGCGACCTTATCCTTGAGCTGCATGGCCGTACTCTCCAATGAAGGCGTCGATGGCGGCCAGGCATTCCGGCTCATCGAGCAGCGGCGTGTGGCCGCGATTCTCGACGGTGAGCTGCTTCAGATCGGGCTTTTCGCGCGCCATGCGCGCCACGGTGGCGGCGCTGAGCAGATCCGACAGCGCCCCGCGGATCACCAGCATGGGGACTCCTTTGATCTGCGCATACAGCGGCCAAAGATCGCCCGGAGCGGTGCTCGGATTCTTGAACGCCTCGCTGATCTTCGGATCCACGTCGGGGACCGGGACGCCGGCTGCATTCTCGCGGTAGCCGCGGCGCGCAAAGTCCAGCCACTGCTCGTCGGTGAGACCGGGCAATGCCGGGCCGTAGACGCTCTTGGCCTGCGCGGCCGCCTCGGCCCAAGAGGACACCGGCGCCAGCTTGCCCGCGTATCCGGCGATGCGGCGTATGCCGGCCGGATCGAATTCCGGTCCGGCGTCGTTGAGTACGACGCCTGCGATCCGGTCCGGCTTCATCGCCGCCATGGCCATCCCCATCAGCGCGCCGAGCGAGGTGCCGATGACCAGAACGCGACCGACCCCGCGCGCATCCAACAACGACCATGCGTCCTGAACGTAGGTGGGCAGTTGATAGCGCGACGGTTGCGGATCCCAGGCCGAACGGCCGCGACCGCGCAGATCGGGCGTCATCACCTCGCGCGCGCAGCGCAGATGTGCGGCCAGTGCGCTGAAATCTCGGCCGTTGCGAGTCAGGCCCGGCAGGCAAAGCGCGGCCAAGCCGCCGGCTCGCTGCGCCGGGTAGATGCGGCAATACAGGCGCAGGCCGTCGGAGCTGTCGTAGAAATAATCGCTGGGGTCGGCATTCATGGCGGGTTCTCCGTGTGAACGGCATGGGAGTCGTATTCTCGCCGAAGTTCGCGCTTGAGCACTTTGCCGTTGGGGTTGCGCGGCAGGCTGCCGCGAAGCACCACGGCGCTGACGCGCTGCTGTTTGCCCACACGCACATTGGTCCATTCGCGCAGCTCGGCGGAGCTCGCCGCGAGTCCGGGCTTAAGCACGACCACGGCCAGCGGCGTCTCTCCCCAGCGATCGCTGGCGATCCCGATGACCGCCACCTCGGCGATGGCCGGGTGCTCGCGCATCACGCTCTCGATATCGGCCGGATAGATGTTCTGTCCTCCCGAGAGGATCATGTCCTTTTTTCGATCCACGATGTACAGATAGCCCTCCTCGTCGAGCCGGCCCAGATCGCCGGTGCGCAGCCACCGTGCGCCCGCCGCGTCGACCCACGTCGCCTCCCGGTTCGCGTCTTCGCGCGCGTGATAGCCCGCCATCACCAGCCGTCCGCGGCCGACGATTTCGCCGGTCTCGCCGGGCGCGACCTCGCGATCATCCTCGCCGAGGATGCGAATGTCGGCGCCTAACAGCGGTTTGCCGACCGACAGCAGTTTGCGTTCGAGGTCCTCGGGCTCGAGGATGGTGATGAGCCCCTCGGTGAGGCCATAGAGCTCGATCAGTTGGCAGCCGAACTCTCGCGCAAAGCCGCGCTTCACCTCGGGCTTGAGCGGCGATCCGCAGCACATCAGGGTCTCCAGCGTGTTCAGGCGAAATTCGCTCCGCTCCGGCAATGCGAGCAGCCGCTCGAGCTGCACGGGAACGAACGCGCCATGCGTGATGCGCTCGGCCTCGATGACCGCAAGCGCCTCGCGAGGGCTGAACGTGCGCACCAGCACCAGCGTGCCGCCGACCAGAACCGTCGCGAGCATGGTGACCCAGCTGATGTTCGAGAACAGCCCCAGCGTGAAAATCGTGCGGCAGCCGTTGCGATAGCGCAGGGCGAGCCCGGCGTCGTAGGCCCAGTGCATCCGGCACGCGTGCGTGTGAATGATGCCCTTCGGCACTGCGGTGGTTCCGGAACTGTAGATGAGATTGCACTCATCGTCCGGCGCAATCTCCACCGCCGGCGCGGCCGCACTCTGCTGCGCCATCCAGGTGCGCATCTCAATCCAGTCCCCGGGCGGCGCGTCGCACCCGATGCAATGGCGCGCGGCGAGTGCCCCTGCCGAGCGCAGCGCATCGATCCTTGCGCATTGAGCACCGGTGGCGAACACGGCGACGCAGCCGGCATCGCCGCACATGGCGGCGACCCCCGCATCGTTGGTGGACAGGTTGAGCGGCACCGCGACCGCGCCGGCGCGGATGATGCCGAACATCGAGAGCACGGTGTCGAGGCGGCTGTCCATCAGCAGCGCCACACGCTCGCGCGGCTGCACGCCCAGCGAGGCGAGGCCGTTCGCCACACGCGCCGTGGCGTCCGAGAATTCCCGCCAGGTGAGCGTGACCGGGCCGTCGACGAGCGCCGGCCGGCCGGCGAGCCAGCGGCCGTTCTGTGCGATCAGATCCGGCACCAGCGGGGTGGGCGTTTCGAACCAGCGCATGGTCGGCTCGCAAAGCTCGGTGCCGGAACGGGCGGATCCTTCGAATCCCGCCCGCGCCGGTGCCGGGCATGCCTAAAAGTGGTAGGTCACCGTAGCCGCCACGGTGCGCGGCGGCGCGTAGAAGCCGATCTGGCTGACCCCGCCGAGGAGATTGGCCGCCGAGATCGGCGGAGGACCGAAGTCATAGCCGGCGACGCGGTAATACCTGTTCGTCAGGTTCTTGCCGTCTATCGAGAAGCGCCAAGTCTTGCTGGTGGTGGTGTACGCGATACCGCCGTTGAGCACCCCATACGCCGGCTGATCGGTCACGCTCGGCGTCGTATTCGCGACCTTCGTGAAGCTGCGCCAGTCATAGCCGGCGCGCGCAAGCATCGAGCCCGCGGGCAGATCCCAGGTGTAGGTAACATTCCCGGATGCGGTCCAGGTCGGCGCGTTTATCGGCCGGTTCTGGTCGGCGACGTTCTCCGGCGGTGTACTGCTCGTGCAACCTGGACTGCCGGCGAAGCAGCCGACCAGGAAGTCCTCGTAGTAGGAATCGAGATAACCGACGTTGAGATCGAACGTCAGCGGTCTGATCGGCCGCCACACGGACTCGAGCTCCACGCCCTTGTTGATCTGTTTGCCGGCGTTCAGCACCGCGGTGACATTCTCCGGGATCCCGTGGGAGACGACGAACTGCTGCACGCCGATTTGCGCATTGCTGTAGGGATCGTAGAACACCGTGAAGTTTAACTGCAGAGTGTCGTCGAACAGCGTCGACTTGATGCCGGCCTCGTAATTGTTAGCGGTTTCCGAGTTGTAACCGTTCTGGGTCTGAGGATAGAGGGTCGCGTTGCCGCGCATGTCGAACCCGCCGCTCTTGAAGCCCTTGCTATATGATCACGTAGGTCATGACTTGCGGGGTCCAATGGATAGTCAAACCCTAGGCGCGGCGTGACATTCACGAATGAACGGCTATTGGTGTAGTCCGTCAGGACGCCGAAGGCCGGGTTACCCGGAACAAAGAAAAACCCGGGCGGCGGAGCCGCGGCATTGAAGAACTGCTGGTTCGGCAGCAATTGGGTCGGCGCCAGGCTCGCGTACTGGGCCTGGTACACATGTGCGGTCTTGTCATCGTCGTTCCAGCGCACCCCGGCGTCTAGATTTAGCCGATCGGTCAGCTTCCAGGCGGTGTCGCCATAGACAGCCGTGCTCTTGGTCAGCACGCATCCCTGAACAATTGACGTAAGGTAAATGTCTTCGCCATACGGGGGCGGCGCCGCCAGCACGCCGACCGAGGCGTTGTAGGTACCGCAAGCCGTGCTGTCCATGTAGAAGACTCCACCGACTGCCTTGACCCGATCGTTGACGAAGGTGAGCTGTCCCTCGCCCGAGGACTGTTGATCGTGGAAGGCGCCGGGTACCTGGAACAGGTTCTCGTTGAGCTCCTCGAAGTCGATGAACTGCTGGCTCCTGCCTTCGATATAGGCGCCGATAACTTTCAAACTGAGCTGATCGGTCAAGCTCTGAGTGTAGATTGCCGATTCACCGCTGCGGTGGGCGTAGTCGTTCTCGACCGGCATGTCGGTGCGTGTGTCGTACGGGACGCTCAACTGCGGCGCCAGATAGTTGTTGAGCCGCTGGCCGCCCGAGGCATTGGAATTATCCAGGATGTCGAAGGCGCTGAGCTTGAGCTTCGAACTCTCGCCCCACTTGATAGTCAAATTGGCGCGGCCCGCCAACAGGTCTTTGTTCGAGACATACTCGCTGAGGTTGTTGTAGGGGCTTGGCGCGGTCCCCGACTGGGCAACCACTTCCCCGTAGCCGTTGTGCTGCAGGTCCGCGAGCGCCAAGCCGAAATAGACGTGGTCGTCGATCACCGGTGTCGAGAAGCTGAGTCTTTCGTCGTGTTCGCCGTAGTTGCCGCCGGTCGCCGAGGCAGTCAGGGTGGCGGGTCCATCGATGTCCCGGGTCACGTACTTGATCGCGCCGGCGATGGTATTTTTCCCGTAAAGTGTCCCCTGGGGACCGCGCAGAATCTCGAGTTGCTGGACGTCGAGCACGTCGAGCAGCGCCGTCTGCGGCCGCGCCAGATACACATCGTCGACGTACACGCCGACGCCCGGCTCGAAACCCCACAACGGGTCGCTCTGCCCCACGCCGCGTATGTAGACGTTGATCGTGCTGCTGGTCGCGCGGTCGGCCGAGATCTTGAAATTCGGCACGAAACTGTTGAGGTCCTGAAGGTTCGTGACGTCCTGCACCTCGATGGTGGTGGCGCTGAGCGCGGTCACCGCGAGTGGCGCGCTCTGCAGATCCTCGGCGAATCGCCGCGCCGTCACCACCACCTCTTGAAGCGTGCCGGTGTCGGCGGAGGTGTCGGTGGACGCGCCCGACGCCGTATCGGCATCGGCTGCCACGGCGCTGCCGGCGGCCGTCAATGCATACAAGGTCAACGCGGTGCAGATGCTGCGAATCATGGCGGGTCCCCCAAGGTACATAAATAGTTATTCAACCGTCTTATGGCTGCCATCGCTTGAACGGTCGTTGAATCTTATTTCAACGTCCGTTGAAATTCAAGCCTTGGGAAGGCGGCCGGGGCGGCGCCCGTCCCGCGGGAGGACGCGTCGTGGGCCGGGCGCCTCACTCGGGCGCGCGGCGCAGCCCATGGCAGGCTAGAATTGCGCTTTTGGCATGCCACGCGATGACCCGCCCGAAACGCACGACCAAGGACAAGATCATGGACGCGGCGGAAAAGCTGTTCGCGCGCCGCGGCTTTCACGCGGCATCGCTGCGCGACATCACCACCGCGGCCGGCGTCGACCTCGCGCTGGTGAACTATCACTTCGGCAGCAAGAAGGGACTGCTCGCCGCCATCCTCGAGCGGCGGGGTCACATTCTGAACGAGGAGCGGCTGCGGCGGCTGGCGCAGGTCCGGCTGAGCGCTGCGCCGCATGCGCCCACCACGGAGGCCGTAGTCGACGCCTTTCTCGATCCGATTCTCGATCGCCTTGCGCACGCCGGGCCGGGGTGGCACAACTATTTTTCCCTTATCGCCTTCGTGAACAATTCGCCCGAATGGGGCCGCAAGCTGATGGGGAAAACCTTCGACGGTGTCGTGCGCGAGTTCATTCAGGCAGTGATGGCCTCCCTTCCCGGGGCCGCGCCCGAGGACATCTTCTGGGGCTACAATTTCCTCACCGGCGCGCTCACCCTCTCGCTGGCGGAGACCGGCCGGCTCGACGCCCTGTCGGATGGGCTATGCCGCTCCAACGACGTGGCAGCTCTCAAGGCGCGCTTGGGCCCGTATGTTGCGGCGGGACTGCGCGGTCTGGTTCGCGGTGGGCCGCAGCGTGAGGACCGGTAGCGTGCCGCCAGTGTGACGGAAGTTGCAAATTTCGCCGACGCCCGCCCTGCGGGCTTCCGATGCCGGAGAAATTGTGAAAAATAGCGTACCGTTCGGCGCAGTCGCAACCGCCATGTCATTCCGGAACGGCACATGAAATTCAGACTCAAAGCGTTCGGGCTGCATCTGCTCGGGAGCGCCACCGTCCTTACGCTGGCGCTCGGCACTCTCTACCTCGGCTGGTATCACTGGCCGGGCTGGTATTTGGCCGATGTGCTGCACGTGGTCGCGATGCTGGTCGGGGTCGACCTCGTGCTCGGTCCACTGCTCACGCTGATCATCGCGAACACGAAAAAGCCGCGCCGCGAACTTGCCCGCGATATTGCAATCATCGTGGCCGTCCAGTTGAGCGCTCTGGTTTATGGTTCGGCGGCACTCTGGGGCGGGCGACCCTTGTACTACGCGTTCTCCGAAGACTGCCTTCAGGTGGTGCAGGCGAATGACATCGACCCCGGCGAGCTGGCGTTGGCCCGCCGGCAGCACTCGCAGTTCACGCCTCATTGGTACAGCGTGCCGCGCTGGGTATGGGCGCCGCTGCCGCCGGATCCCAAAGAGAGTGAAAAGATCGTCTTGTCGGCCATGCAAGGTGGCTTCGATGTCATCGGGATGCCGCGATATTTCCAACCCTGGGACCAGGGGCTGCCCGCGCTTCGAACGCAACTGAAGAACGTGGACGACATCCGCTATTTTTCGGCCGCTGAAAAGAAAAGGCTCAAGCAGCGCATGCAGGCGGCGGGGTTTGCCACGGATCGTCGCGACGCGATGCCTTTGACCGGGCGTAGGCGGCCGCTGCTCGCCGTCATCGATCCTGCCAGCTTGAAGATCACGGCGATCTTCAAGGCGACCTAGCATCGCCTACGGCGCGATGCCGTTCACGCCAAAGCGTAACACCCCCCATGGTTTTCACGTCATTGCCGCGATTTCGGTCTCGGGATCTCGATGCAGCGGCGCCCAGCCGAGCCGGCGCCGTGCCCTGTCGCCGCTTTGGAGCTGGTCCAGGGCGTATCCCCTGGCCCATTCCCCAAACTCCGCGGCGAGCGCGTCGGCGGAAATGATTTCCGGATCCGCACGAGGCGTGCGGAATCTTCGCGCGAATGCGCGCGCGATTCGGCCGACGGCCATGCCGTCGATTGCTGCGGCGATATAGGATTCACTGGGCGGGCTGTGTTCGAGGGCGAGGCGGTAGAGTGTGGCCAGATCTTCCGCGTGAACAAGCGGCCACCGCACGTGCTCGCCGCCAGCGACGCGCAACGCCCTGCCTGCGAGCGCATCGGCGTGGAATCTCGCAAAGACTCCGCCGCTGGGTTCATAAACCATGGCAGGATGAATCACGATGGGATGAATGCCGGGTGCGCATAGAACCCGCTGAATGTGCGGAATGGACCACGCGTAGGCGGGAAGCGGATCGAACGGAGACTCCTCCGTCGTAACGATTTCCCTGCTCTCGCCGTACAGCCAACACCCTCCGGTGTATACGAGCCGGATGTCGCGCCGGATGTCGCGCGCCTCCGTCGCCAAAAAAGGCAGCAGCCGATCGAGCAGATGACGATCGGTAGTTTGTTCGTCGTCTTTGAACGTGGCGGCTGCGTGAATGACCGCATCCATGGTGGGGACTTGGGCAAGCCACGCTTCGGGCGCGCGGATGTCGCCGGCGACCGCCCTCGCGCCGTCGGCCGTGAGCTTGCGTTCGGACTCGGGCGAGCGAGCGAGCCCCATGACATCGTGGCCGCAGCGGATCAATTCGCGCACGATTGGCCGACCGATGGATCCTGTGCCGCCGAGAACGAGAACTCGCATTCAGATCACAGTTTAATGCAAATGCGCATCAGACGGTCGGCTGCGGGTATTCCTTGTCCGTGCGCCCGGGCGGGACGCAATGCCCGTGTGTGCGATGGGCCGCATTTTGGGCGTTGATTATGCGAGTCGCCTCACAAGTCCGCCGATCGCTCCGCGATCGTCAGCTTCGTGCAAGGTTGGGCTTCTAGTCTCAGGCCCATGAACTCGGGCCAAACGACCACTCCCAGGACGGCGAGCCCGCCGCAATCCGCCGGCGGGATCGGTTCTGCGCACGCGCCGGGCTTCACGATGGTCGAAATGCTCATGACGATGGCCATCGCCGCCATTCTCCTCACGATCGGCATCCCGTCGTTTCGCTATGTCACGAATTCCAATCGCATCGCGGGGGAACTGAACGGTCTGCTCGGCGATCTGCAGTTGGCGCGGGCGGAGGCGATCAAGGAGGGGCAAACCGTCACCGTCTGCGTGTCCAACGACGGCGCGACGTGCGCCAACTCGACGGCCTGGCAGAACGGCTGGATCGTTTTCTCGGATCCGACCAACGTGGGTGTCCACGATGCTAGCGAGACCGTCTGGCGGGTGCAAAGCACCTTCTCGAGCACCGACACCTTCGTGGGCTCGAACAATCTTTCTGCCGTGACCTTCAACCGCGATGGCTACGCCGTCGGCATCGCCAACGGCACTCAGATCACGCTGCATGACTCGACGGACACCACCGCCTGGACCCGCTGCCTGTCCATCGGCCTCAGCGGTGAAATGACGTCCGAACAAGCCGGCACCACGACCAACGGGGCGACTTGCACATGAACATTCGCGATCGCTCGTGCGACTGCACCCCGGCGCATGCGCGCGGCTTCACGCTGATCGAGGTGCTCGTGGCGCTGGTCATCACGGCCATCGGCCTTTTGGGCATCGCGAAGCTCCAAGCGCTCGCCTACGCCAGCACGGGCACGGCCAGCGTGCGATCGCTCGTGGCGCTGCAGGCGGCCGGGCTCGCCGCAAGCATGCACGCCAACCGCGGTTACTGGGGGGCCGGCTTTGCGCCCGTCCCGGTCACGATTACCGGCACCACCATCAGCGATGCGACCCTTAACGCGACCGCCGCGACCGCGAACTACTGTGTATCCGGATCCGGCAGCACGCCCTGCACCACCGATGTGCTGGCCGCCTTCGATTTACATACCTACGCCACGGCGCTGAATGCGATGCTCGGCAATTCGAACCCGGTCACCACGATCAATTGTCCGGTCACCATCCCGGTCAATTGCACGATTCAGGTCACTTGGAACGAAAACGCGGTGTCCCTCAATACCCAGGGTACCGGCAACACCTCGGTCGGCGGTCCGACGGCGACGTTCGCGCCGACCTACACGCTGTACGTGGAGCCGTAGCTCATGCACGCCATGCACTCCAAGTATCGCCCTTTGCAGGATGAACGCGGGTTCACGCTCATCGAGATCCTGATCGCGTTGCTGATCGGCCTGTTCCTGCTGGGCGCGCTGCTCACCATCGTACAGACCAACCGCGCGGTCTTCGGTAATCAGAACAAGCTCTCGCAGCTGCAGGACGGCGAACGGATGGCGCTGACGATGATGGCGGATGTGATCCAGTCGACGGGTTATTTCCCCGACCCGACCAACAATACCTTGACCAATACGCTCACCCCCGCCCCGCCCTTCGCGCAGGGACAACCGATCTACGGCACTTACTCCGCGGCTCCTCCCGGCGATCAGATCTCCGTTCGCTATATGACCGCCGGCGGCGACGGCATCCTGAACTGCAGCGGGCAATCGAATCCCACCGGCGGCCCGAACACGCTGTACGTCAACACCTTCCAGGTATTGAACAATCAGCTCATCTGCACGATGAACGGCACGCAGTACAACCTGGTGAACGGCGTCACCAATCTGAGCGTCCTCTACGGCGTCAAAGCCAACGCGGGAGCTACCGGCAACAACGTCGACACTTACATGAACGCCGCCCAGGTCACCGCCGCCGGCGTGTGGGGCAGCGTCATCTCGGCCATGGTCCAATTGACGTTCACCAATCCGCTGTACGTCGCCAACCAGGGTATGCAGCCGACCATCAGCATCCAACGAGTCATCGGCGTCATGAATCAGACAGGGCCAATGCTATGATATCTCGTGCGTACGGCGCGCGTTTCCGTCAGCGCGGCATGGTGCTGGTCACGAGCCTGCTGCTGCTGATCGTCGTCACCATCATCGCGCTCAGCATGTTCCGCAGCTTCGGCATTCAGGAGAAGATCGCCGGCAACATGCGCGAGAAACAGCGCGCGCTGTCGGCCGCGGTGTCCGCGGAGGTGTACGCGGAAAACTGGCTCATCAACAATTCGACCTCAGGGTCGGTCCAGTGCGGCAACCTGCTCAACGCCAATATCGGCCAGGGGCAGATATGCGCCAACAAGCTGCCGCAGGTGGTCCCCAATGGAGATGTGACCCAGGTGCCGTGGCAGATCGGCGGCGCGCCGGTCGGGGTAACCTATTTGCCGCCGAACATGCTGGTCAGCACCACCACGTCGGTGAGTAGCGCGAACGTGGCAAACCCGTCCTACTACGCAACACCGACTTTTTACATCTCCGACATGGGCGTAGCGGCCGACCCCCAGTATCAGGGCGGCGAGGTCTTTCAGGTCGATGCGGTCGGATACGGCGGCAACGCCAATACCGTCGCGGAGACCGAAAGCACGTACGTCGTGTACACCACCTCCAGTCAATTATGACGGACTTCATTATGAACGCCAAACATCTCTGGTCGGCCCTGCTCATTCTTCTCGGCGCGTCGCTTGCCGCAAGCCAAAGCCGGGCGCAAACCATCACCTTCGCCGAAGATTTCACCGGCGCCAACACCGCCAACAGCTGGTACTACTTCGGCGGCGCGTGCCTGACGGCGGGATCGACGACCTCCTCTTCGAATCCCGGCCTGATACCCAACTGCACCTCGGTGCTGGCGAGCTATTACAACCTGGCACAGAATGCGGATCCTTACCTGGTCGGCGGCTACCTCGGCTACCTCGGATCGAGCACCGCGCCGTCGGGCATCTCCGGCCAGGTGGGCGATCCCGTCGGCAACGGCGCGCTGCGCTTCACCAACGGCTCGGCGAATATCAGCGGCTCGGAGAAGTACGGACACGCGGAACGCGGCGCCATTCTGTCGTCGAGTACCTTCCCCACCGGGGCGGGACTGCAGGTCACCTTCAAAACCGTCACCTACCACGGCGACTCCGGCGGCGCGGGCGCCGACGGTGCGGACGGCATTAGCTTCTTCCTGCAGGACGGCAGCCAAACGCCCGGATTGGGCGCCTGGGGCGGCAGCCTCGCCTACTCCTGTTCGAACAGCAACACCCCGCATGACGGTCTGGTTGACGGCTACATCGGGTTGGGCATCGACGAGTACGGCAACTTTCTCAACGGCACGAGTCTCGTCACCGGCTACACCGGCACCAATACGGCGACTGGCGACAACACGGCCTACGGCTACGGCTTCAAGCCGGACCGGATCGGCCTGCGCGGCGCCGGCAACGTCTCATGGGCGTCGCTGAATGCGGCCTATGGGAACGACCCGAGTAATTCGGCTCTGCCCTATTACCCGGCCTCGCTCGCGACCTCCTGCGCCAATGCGGGCGGCGTATACAGCGCGACAACCAACAATTGCATCGACATCTGCTCCGCCGGATCCACCTGGGATCCCGTGACCCAGGTATGCAACAAGGCCTGCACCGGAGGCGCCACCTATAGTGCCTCGACCGATACCTGCAACTCCTGCTCGAGCGTGAACGGAACCTATAACACCACGACGATGCTGTGTACGAATACCAACCAATGTGCCAGCGGGACCTATTACAGCGGTACTGCCACGTGCGACTCGTGCCCGGCGACGGGCTACGCCACCGGCACATACAGCAATGGAACGTGCACGAACAGTTGCCCGAGCGGTGACGTCCGCAACGGAGCCTACTGCTATCCCTCCGCCGATGTCTACGGCACGGGATACTACTGTCCACCTGGGTCCGCCGCTCCGGCCAACAACAGTGGTACCTACGTGTGCTACCCCTCGTCGGGGATCGTCTATAGCGCCGGGTACTACTGCCCCTCCGGAAACGCCGTCAATGGCCAGTACTGCTATCCCTCCACCGGCTTTTTTGGCTCGGGATACTACTGTCCTAGTGGGTCCGCCGGTGCTCCAGTCAACAACAGCGGTAGCTACGTCTGTTATCCCACCGGTAAAGTCTATGGCTCGGGATACTACTGTCCCAGCGGCGACGCCCCACCGGCCAACAATAGCGGTTCCTATGTGTGCTATCCGTCTGCCGACTCCTATAGCACGGGAAAATATTGTCCTGCCGGAAAAGTCATCGAAAGTGCTCTGACCTGTTGTCCGTCCGGAAACACCTACAACAGCGTTACTAACAAGTGCTCGAATGGCACCACGCCAACAGCGTCAACCGCCGCCACCGCCGCCACCGCTGCCACTGCGGCCACCGTGGCCACGGCTGCGACTGCGGCCACCGCGGCCACCGTTGCCCCCGGCGTGCAAACCGTGACGCCAAACCAGGCGGCCACCCTGATCACGAGCCCGGTGGAGACGCCGCCGGCGACGCTGCCGCCCTCGACGGGCAATGTCGACGCGCAGTACGCGGTGCAGAATACCTGCAAAACGGGCAACCTGTACAACTACGGCGACGGCGCCTCCGCAACTGCACCCACCAGCGCAGGAGCCACCCTTCTCAACAATACGGCGAATACCGCCGGTATCCTGGACTACGCGCCGATACCCAACGCCTACAAGGAGCTCACCAGCTTTCAGATCGCCAATGAGAGCGCCATGACGCGCGACGCGGCCACGCCGATTTTCTACAACCTGAAAATCACCCAGGACGGCCTGTTGAGCTTTGCCTACAGCGTCAGCGGCGGCGCATATTCCTACCTGATCAGGAATCAGTCGATCACGGCCTCCAACGGCCCCCTGCCGTCGAGTTTCCGGGTCGGTTTTGCCGGATCGGACGGCGGCGCCAGCAACGTGCACGAAATTCTGTGCTTCAAGGCGGCATCGGCCGATCAGTCGGGCAGCTCCGCGACCGTCAACGAGAAGGAAGCGGCGAAGGTCGAGGCGGGTACTCAGGCTTATTTCGCCTATTATGACCCGAACGACTGGACCGGCACGCTGACGGCGAACAACCTGATCGACACCGCGGGCGTGGTCAGCGTGAGCGCCACGGCCAACTGGGACTCCTCTTGCACACTGACCGGCACCGCGTCGGGCACCCCGGCGACCGGCGGTGGATGCGCCAACACCAATGTGAGCGGTCCAACCAGCCCCGTCCCGACACCCGCCAACCGCGTCATGCTCACCTGGGATACCGCCAATAACGTCGGCATTCCGTTCGAGTGGAGTGCCCTCAACGCCTCCCAGCAGGCGGCGCTCGATTTCGGGGATGCGACGTTCGACGCCACCCGCCTGAATTATCTTCGCGGCGACCGCACGAACGAGATCAACTCGAGCGGGGTCGGACTCTACCGCGCGCGCGACTCCATTCTCGGCGACATCGTCGATGCGAGCCCCGCCTGGGTGGGGCCGCCCTCCTCGCCGTACACGGCGACATGGACGGATCGTTTGTATGGCGGCTCAATGCCAGAAAACACCGGCACGCAGAGCTATCTGCAGTTCTCGGCGGCGGAACAGACACGGCTCAACGTGGTGTACGTCGGGGCTAACGACGGCTTTTTGCACGGATTTCGCGCCGGTAGCTTCGACGTCAACGGCAATTTCGTCGCCAACGGCACGACCCCAAATGACGGCCAGGAAGTACTGGCCTACATGCCCGGTTCAATGCTGATGAGTGCGGCATTGCCGTCCGCCGCCGGCGGCTGCGCCAGCGATGCGAACACGCAAACCCTGGTGCAAGGCATCCACGGTGTGACACCGGCCGTGGGCGCCAACCCGGAATGCACCGAGCCTGTCCTCGACTATGCGAACTCGCAGTACGGCCACAATTTCTTCGTGGACGCGACGCCGGGCTCGGGCGACCTGTTCTACGGCGGCCAATGGCATACCTGGCTCGTCGGCGGTCTCGGCGTCGGCGGCGCCGCCATCTATGCGCTCGACATCACGGACCCCGGCAACAATTTCTCCGAAGGCAACGCCTCGAGCGTCGTCATCGGCGAGTGGAACAGCGGCTCGATCAGCTGCGCCAACGTCACCAATTGCGGCAACAACATGGGCAACACTTTCGGAACGCCGCAAGTCCGCCGCCTGCACAACGGCAACTGGGCGGTCATCTTCGGCAATGGCTTCGGCAGCAGCTCCGGCGATGCGGGCATCTTCATCATGTCGATCGACAGCACGACGGGCGCTCAAACGATTTACTATCTCAGCACCAATACCGCGGGCGGGAACGGCATCGGTTATGTGACGCCGGCCGACCTGGATCGCGATCACATCACCGACTACGTCTATGCCGGCGACCTGCAGGGCAATGTGTGGCGGTTCGATCTGACCAGCAATAACCCGGCGAACTGGGCTGCGGGGAGCACGCCGCTGTTCACGACGCAGTCCGGACAACCGATCACGAGCCAGCTGTTGCTCATCTCCAGCACCCTGACGGGCGGCGCCCCGCGCGTGCTCATCGAATTCGGAACGGGCCAGCGTACGCAGCTCACCAACCTGGCTCCGGTGCAGTACGCCAGCGGCGTACAATCTCTGTATGGCGTGTGGGACTGGAACATGTCCGCCTGGAACAGCCTCTCGCCGGGCTCGGCCTACGCGAGTCTGCAGCCGACTACCGCCGCGACGAGCCTCGCCGCCCCGTATGTGCTGAGCGCTTCAAACTTGCAGGCGCAATCCCTGACCCCCAATTCAAACGGCGTTACGGTCGACGGCACCAATGTGGCGGTCTGCTGGCAGGGAAGCACGACGTGCAGCGGCAATTCATTCGGCTGGTATGCAAACCTTCCAAACCCGTCGGAGCAGATCATTTTCAATCCGGTCTTCTATCAGGGCGCCTTTATTGTCAATTCCACCGTACCCGCGAATAACCTGGCGACCTCCTGTACCAGCAACCTGGACACCGGGTACACCTATGTGCTCGCGGTGGCCAACGGCGGCGTGTTCACCAACGTGTTCCCGACCTACACGAAGAACGGAACGGTGATTACCGACGCGACGGAAGCGGCCGTGCAGACCAACGCCACGGGCAGCGTATATGTCGTCAACACCGCCCAAGGCGCTGCCAACATCATTTACCAGACCGTCTCCGGCACTCCGGGCCACCAGAAGCCCCAAATTCCAACCAACACGAAGGCGAACCGCGTCACCTGGGTAGAGCACCGATGAGAATCCCGCAGCAGCCCCAATCGATTAAGCGAACCTCGCCGCCGAAGAGGTCTTTGATCGGCTTCACTCTAATCGAGCTGCTGGTGACGATGGCGATCGTCGGCATCCTGGCAACCATCGCAGTTGCGAGCTATTCGAGCCAGGTTCAGAAATCGCGGCGGACCGACGCGCGCAGCGCCCTGCTGGATTTGGCGGGGAGAGAGGAAAAGCTCTTCAGCACCAACAACGCATACAGCGCCACACCCTCTGACCTCGGATATGCGCCCGTCGGCACGCCCTGGCCGATCTCGGTGGGCAGCGGCTACTACACGGTCAGCGTTGCGGTTCCCGATCCGAATCAGGCGGCTGCCACGCCCACTACCTATGCCATTACCGCAACCGCCGTTGGCACTCAAGCCAACGATACCGCATGCGTGACGCTGAGCGTGAATCAGCTGGGTCAGCAGTCATCCACCGGAACGGGTACGGTGGCCACGTGCTGGGGGAATTGACGCTTCCGATTTTCGGCCACCGGTCCGCAGATCCGGATGCAAAGTCGATCCTCAGTGACTGATCGGTTTTTGAATCCAAAATTGGTACATTCCGGCGAACGTATCCGGGTTGTCGGCCTCAAAACGCGCCCAATTAAGCAGATTGGTGCCAGACGGATCGTCGGTAAAGCGTATTCGATATTCATGTAGCGCGCTTCGATCCAACTCAAAGCCGATGAAGTGGACCCCGAGTTCGGCAAGGAACGATCCGATCTGATCGAGCATTAGACGATGCTCCTGCACGTGAAAAAGCAAGTCGCGACATTCGCTCGTGGAATAGAAATCCGGGAACTGGCTCAAGCTTTGCAGGTCAATACCCGAATCCCCGACGGCGAGATCCTGGCGGAACCGACGAATGTCATCGGCCGTGCCCGCGTAGCCGCGGGCGGCAATGAATTCATGCGCCTTCACGACGTGCCTGCGCGCAAGCTCGCTGTAGAAGCCCAAACCCATGAAGCCTCCGGGCCGCAGTCGGGAGAGCAGGGTTCGCCATCCACTGAACGGGTCGGCCAGATGATGCAGCACCCCGACTGACTCGATGATGTCGAACGTGCGCGCCATGTTACCGAGCTCGAGAATGTCGGCCTGCGCATACTCAATGTTCGTCAATCCCAATTCCTGCGTTTTTCGTTTGGCATAGCTGATGCTGCTCAAACTCAGGTCTACAGCCAGAACATGAATCCCGCGGAATCGCTGGCCGGTAATGATCGAGTGGCTGCCGGTACCGCACCCAGCGACAAGCGCTTCCGGCGCGCTGTCATCAGGCATCGGCGTAAACCGCGCGAACGGCAGCGAGCGCCGTAATTCGTCATTGAAGCGCAGCGCTTCGCCGATTATCGGCAGGCTCACCCAGCGTGGGTAGGGATTCTGTTCGTACAGGTCGCGCACCTGTTCGGAGACACCGCCCGCGATCGGCGTCAGGCGTTCGATACCCGCGCGCAGCGCCTGCTCTTCGAGCGGCTCTCGAATCTGTTGGCGCAGCACCCTGTTAACCGGGCCCGGCGCATCCGCAGCAAGGAGCCGGCTTGCGGCGCGCAAGGAGTAAAGCGGGAAATACGCGGCGACTGCGAGCAAGAGCAATGGCGGTACCTTTGCGTTGACATCCAGCAGCTCCAGCAGCTTCGTACGGCAGGCAGCTGCCGCAGCCTTTTCCCTGCCGTCGAAATCAAAGATGTACTCGTTGACGAAGCATTGCTGAGAGAGCGCGGCATAGAATTGCAGCGCCACGATGCCCGAAGGGTCAGGCGCTTGGTTGCTCGATGCGGTCTCGAGCAGGGCATGGCGTGCGCAAGTGAGAAAACGCTCAAATTCGATCGAGGTCACGGGCGCTGATTCGAGCATTGCATGGAGCAAGGGGTCTGCTGCAAGGGCGGCAAGGCCACCTGCGCCGAATAGCGCCGCCTTTGGCAAGCGTGCGGGCCAGGCTCCATTGGCGAGGCGTACGCAACTCGCAATTCTTTGGTTGAGCATGACTAGACTGAGTGCCGGCGGGCCAAGCCGGTACGGAATTCCCCAGGTTTCGGTGATGGCGGTTGTGAGGACTGCGCGGACCCGTGAGTCATCGGTCATAAATCTTGTTCGCGCGACGCAGCTGGCAAAGGCTTCTTTAGTTTTCCAGGTCGGCGCACGCTCGAGCGCGGGAACCAGCAGCTGCACTGCTTCTGGAGACTTGTGGCTTGATAGAAGAATCATCGCCAGGTCGCAGAGAACTTCGGCGGATTCGGGCTCGAGGGACAGAGCGCGGCGCAGGCTCGCCTCCGCCGCATCCAGCTGCTCGAGACCACTCAACGCCGCGCCCAGGGTGCGGTGGGCTTGAGCGTAATCAGGCCTGATCTCTACGGCGCGGCGAAGGCTATTGGCGGCCTCTGCATGCCTCCCCTGGTTCATTGCAAGTACACCCAGATTGAAATGGACTTCGGCGTATCCTGGATTGATGGCCAGCGCGCGCTCGTAGTTCTCCACTGCTTCGGCGGTGCGGCCCATGCTGTCAAGGGCATTTGCCATCGCCACGAACGCATCTGCAAAGTCAGGCTTAAGGCCGACGGCTGCTTCGTAGTTGCACAATGCAAGCTCGAAATCGCCGGCGCGATAATTCAGGTTGCCCAGATTGAAATGGGCCGCCGCATAGCGCGGGTCGCAGGCTATGGCGAGATTGTACGCGCTGCGCGCCTCATCGAGCTGGGCGCCGGCCAGAAATATATTGCCGCGGTTCAGGTGTGCTCTCGCGCATTGCGGGTTAGCCTGGAGCGCAGCATTGTAGCGCGCCATTGCCTCAGCGATTCGCCCCTGCTCCTCGAGCGCATTGCCTTCGTCGATCATCGCGACCGCAGTGTTCCTCGATGCGACTGACGGGCAGCCGTCAACCGCTGCACTCGTCAGGTTCATGCGACTCCTCTCGGAATCCGCCATCTGTCGTCCTTTGGGGATTGCTCGCCCGTTGCGCCGCCGCATCTGTGGCGTCGGACCTACTTTAGCAGAGGTAGATACAGCGGTGCCGGTCGCATGCGGGCTGTGAGCTTGAGCGTCGCCTGCATGTGCCGCAGGGTCTCAAGAAACACCGGAGCAAACATTGTGCGCAGTACAACGCCTGCGGTCGACGGCCATGACGAAGGACACGACCATTAGGCCGGTCTAACTGCGCCGCTGGCTTTGCGGTGGGGCTTCGCGATTGACGTGCGGCGGTGGGGAAGTGTGATGCATGGCGGGCGCGGTGCGCGGAGCCGGGGAGGATGCCGGTCGGCTAGGCGCTGGGGAGTAAGTTGGGCTCCTGCGGTAGGATTGCGCGGGCCGATACGACGGCTGCGTCGACCAATGCGCCGATGATGCGCGCGATTCCGCGGCCGGAGTGCGCCGCACCGTGCTCGGGCCGAACGCGCCGTGCTGCCCGGCAGAAGCCGTCGGCTGATGTTGCTCACGAAGCCACGACGAACGAATTTGCGGAGCTGCGGATGATCGAGAGCGCGTGCTGGGCGCGGGACTAAGTGCCGTGTTGCGATTCGAGCTTAAGCCGTGACTTCGATCAGTGAGCGACGAATGAGCCGACCGCTCTGGTGTGCTGTTTGCGAACCGGGCTGCTGTGACACCCTGACCATGGAACACGCCGGGCCGCGGTGTGGCGGCAACCTGCGGATGTCCGTGATTGACCGACGCCAGCGAGGAGGGAAGCGCGCGCGCCGATGCTGCCTGAGAGCGTTGCTGCGCAGTGAGTGTGCGGTGCGGCTCGCGCATCGCCAGCAGATCGCTGCGCGTCGGCCGGGCCTCAACACCATTGGTGCCGTTGAAGCTCGGACGGGAACCATAGAAATTGTTATTGACCACAGTCCGGTTGTAGACATTAGTGACGCTCAGGTTGGAGGCGTTGGTGACCGCGCGGTTGTAATAGAAATCGTGCCCCCGCCAATAGCCGCCCACGAAGCCTGAACCAAAGTAGCCGAAGCCGTAGTTGATGCCGCCGTAGAAGCCGACATGCGGACCCCAGTAGCCTTCGTGCCACACGTACTCGGCACCGAATAAGCCCCAATAGCCGGGCGTCCACAGCAAGCCGAACGCAGGTGCCAGTACCCAAGTGCCCGGAACCCAGAAGTAACCCCGAGCGTCGTAGGAGTAGGCCCAGTAACCGGGAGTCCAGATGTATCCGGGTGCGGGACAGGGTGGCTGCACGTACACGGGCAGCGGGGGTGGTGCGAATCCGACGCTCACCCCAACACCAACAAATCCCGCGAACGATGCTGCTGGATAGGCGAGCGCCAACAGCGTGATGAGAACCGTGCGATGGACAAACTTGGTGTACATGGCCCGTTACCCCTTGTGAATTGCGTTCGCTCGATGCGTCAACAATCGAGAGGGCGACTGAAATCACGACCCACCGTATAACAAAACGCGCATATCCAGAATGAGATGACAGGTGAACCGTGCTTAAAGTGCAGATTAAACGTTCTTCATTCTTCGCGCTGCAGCAGCAAGCCCATCAATCACTCGCGTACCGCGCAAGTGATTTATTCCGCACACTTCGGGCGATGAGGGCTCCGGTGCATCTGCGGGTTTTCGCGTTCGTCGTGACCGCGGCATTGCGGCTGGGGTGGCTTTGGGGCCTGCACGGAACGCGGTGTTCCGTGCAGGCGAAACGACAAATGGACCTCATTTACTACCAAATGTGATACCACGCCTTTTGCACGTTCTCTGTGGCCTGCACCTTCTTATTGTTCTCCGCCGCATTATTCGCTATCGCTGTCGCCGTTATCTGCGGCTTCGCGCCGCCCATGCGCTCACCGGCGACGGGTTGGCCAATATTTCTTGAGAATCGCTGCTCATCATGTTGTTGCGGGCCCTGCCAACCGCTGCGCCAGTCTCCCTGATTGCCGCTACCGAAGCTGTCGTGGTCGTAGCGCAAGTCTCCTCGATCGGCTCGTAAGTCCTGTCGGTCCGTGCGGATGTCTTGCTGGTCGGTGCGAATGTCCGCCCGGTACTGCGCGATATCCTTGCGGTCGGCCCGAATATCGGACTTGTCGCGCGCGATATCGGCTTGGTCATTCACCCCATCTCGCTGCTCGGTATAGTCGCGGCGCAGCCCCCGCTGGTCGGCGCGAATGTCCGCCTGGTCCTGCGCGATACCCTTACGGTCCGCTCTGATATTGGCCTGATCGCGGGCTTCGTCGGCGCGGATGTCCTGTTTGTCGGTGCGAATATCCGCCCGGTACTGCGCGATATCCTTGCGGTCGGCCCGAATATCGGCCTTGTCGCTCGCGATCTCGCTTTGGTCATTCACCCCATCGCGCCGCTCGGCATAGTCGCGGCGCAGATCCTGCCGGTCCGCGCGAATATCCGCCTGCTCCTGCGCGATATTCTTGCTGTCCGCTCTGATATTGGCCTGATCGCGGGCTATGTCGCCGCGGATGTCCTGTTGGTCGGTGCGAATATCCGCCCGTTCCCGCCCCATATTCTTGCGGTCCGCCTGGATGTCCTTGCGGTCGGCCCGAATATCGGCTTTTTCGCGCGCGATCTCGGCTTGGTCATTCACCCCATCGCGCCGCTCGGCATAGTCGCGGCGCAGATCCTGCCGGTCTGCGCGAATGTCTGCCTGGTCCTGCGCGATATCCTTGCGGTCCGCTCTGATATTGGCCTCGTCGCGGAGAATGTCGCGCTGATCCTTGGCGACGTCGCCTTGGCCGGCACTGCTGTTGGTGTTCTGGGTACGCCCATCTTGCGCCGCCCCTGTTTGCGCGGCGACGGGTTGACCGTTGGCACCCACGGCGGTGGCAGCGGCAGCCTGCTGCTGATTGTCTTGGCTCGGTAAAGCGGGTTGTTGGCCGGCAGCGTACGCCTCTGGAAGCGCAACGCCGAGAATTGATCCAATGGCAATTGCGATCAGTGTCTTGCGGTGCATAGAGTACCTCCTCTGTGATGGACTGAAGTGGTGTTGGCGTTTGCGGATGAGGTATCCGCTCGCCGTACTAGTTTCTCCGGTCGCCCTGCTTGGAGATCTCAGCGTGTTGTTCCGCGTGCGATCGTCCTTCTTGCGCGACGAACCCCTCGACTAGAGCAAAAAAGCTGTTGTAAAATTTTGCATCCTCAATCGTCTCTCGTCTCACGACCCCGAGAACGTTGGCGGAACCCGCTGGCAGCGTAAGCGTAGCCGGCCCGATTCCCGCGCTCGTCGTCTGCTTCATTTTCTGCAGCCTGCTGTCCTCTCGATCTGCGGTAACGAACACGATGCTCGTTCCGTTACGATTGTCAGAGCAGGTAGTCTGCAGTCGAAACGTGACGTTCAACTTCTCCTCGGGCTGATAGTCCCGCGTCCCAGTCAAGACACCGGGCTCGTTGGATCGCTCCAACATATACCCCTGACTGAGCAATGCACGCTTGACGCTCCAACAGACGGCATCGCCTGAGCCGGCGATCGTCCTGCTGAAAGGAGCCAACGCGGCGAAGGGTCCGACGGCAACCTCGTGCTTCGAGGCGCAGCCGCTGACCGCCGCGACAGTGAGCAAGGACACGAGACCGAGACGACGTACAGCGAGTGTGCATTCAGTACTGCGCATGACGATTTCCCCATTCTTGAATCTATTCACTCTTTGACAGGCCATTACCTGCTCGAAGTTCCCCAGCCCCAGCCACGCTTCGGTGAGGAATGACTGGCTGATCAGCGCGTTATAAAAATTTGTAGGCGCATTCCCACACTCCACCGCTAAGAACTCGGACGAGCGGCGGACTGACTTTGCTGAGGGAGATGCAACCCGCGGCGGGTACCGGATGCTGCACGCGCGCGGCCGCGACACGCGTATATAGCGGCGGCGCGCTCAACTTCTCGCCTGCGCGCGACGCTCGTCACGCTCAGAAGTTTTTTCGCTTAGCAGAATAGACTCATCGGGCCGCTCGTTCTCGTAAGAGCCATCTTACAGTCGGTCACGCAGCTATCCGACTGTGTTCATAAGTACTCACGAATAGCGTCGCCTCTACTGCATGTTGGAAATAAAAGACATGTCGATAGGCATGATGATGCTACTAGTGATGGTACTGCTTCTAATAGGCGCGTTGCCTACGTGGCCGTATAGCCCGGGCTGGGGTTATTACCCGAGTGGCGGATTGGGCCTCGTCCTGATCGTTTTGTTAGCCCTGGTCCTCTCCGGGCCCTGGTAACAAGCGCGTCAACTGTTCCGTACCCCTTACTGACGGGATTCAGCGCTGCCAGTGCTGATGAGCATTCATATGCTTAGTGATCACCTTACGACAATCAATGGTCGTCGAGAAATGCCCGTGGGCAACATCTACTGTTCACCCGTTCAGCATTGTAAGAACTTGAGAGACACAAATAGTCGGGAATGAGAGGATTTTTGCTGCGACGACCGCCTGTTAGGCTAACGACGTTATTAACTGCGTAGGAGAGTCCCATGAAAAATCCTAAACGCATCGTTATGGGCAGCATCTTATTGGAACTGATTGTCCTCGCTTGCGGCTGCGTCGTTGTGCCACATGAAGGCTACTATGATCGCGATCACCAGCGGTACTATCACGACCATGCGTGGCACGAATGCGTTGAACACGACGAGCACTGCGGCTGATCGGAATTGGATTCATTGGAATTATTATTAAGTCTTCCTTTAATTGTAAAACATGCATTGATCAAGCCGCGAGGCCTATTTTGATAGAGTTTGATGCATGTTTGAGGTGAGGAGAAATCTGGCATGATTTGCCGATGCTCAAAACACCAAAGCGCCGCCACTTGGCAGACGCACACTCATTTCCGGGTTTCCGGGCCGGAGCTATCGTCCACGGCCGTTTTGGTGACCCGCAGATGCGGGTCGTTACCCTCGCACGGCGCACAAAAAAACGTACTGTGGAACTTGCGGGGCGATGCATCGCAGCTTCTACGACCGCACACGGCGGCAAGTTCGGGATTTGTCGAGCGGCCCGTTTCGTATTCGGCTCGACCTCGAGGTTCGTCGAGTTCGATGCGGTCAGTGTCGCGCGGTGAAGCGCGAACGACTGGCGTTCCTGGCCGACAATCCGTTCTATACCCAGCGCTTTGCGTATTACGTGGGTCGGCGCTGCCGCTCGGCGACGATCAAGGACATTGCCGAGGAACTGCGCCTGGACTGGGACGCGGTCAAGGAGCTGGACAAGCAGTACATGCGCGCACAGCTTCAGCGTGCTGGCACGCCCGGACCAAAAGCGATCGGCATCGACGAGATCTCGATCCGCAAAGGCCATACCTACCGCATCGTCGTGAGCGACCTGATCCGTCGGCGCCCACTCTGGTTCGGCGGCCAGGATCGCTCGGAAGCGAGCATGGACGAGTTTTATCAATTTCTCGGGGAAAAGAAGGCCAAAAAGATCCGCTTGGCGGTGATGGATATGTGGAAAGCCTTTGGTACCTCGACCCGTCGTCACGCCCCGCAGGCGGCTGTCCTGTTCGACAAGTTTCACGTCCTTCGTCACCTCGGCAAAGCGCTCGACACCATCCGCAAGCGCGAGTACGGCCGGGTTCAAGGCAAGCCGCGTACCTTCATCAAGGGTCAGAAATATACCTTGCTGGCTCATCCGCAGAATCTCACCGGCAGCGCCCGCAAGAATCTGAAGCTGCTGCTGGCGGCCAACAAGCGCCTGAATACCGCGTACCTGCTGAAGGAATCCTTCGGTCAACTGTGGGATTACAACAGCGAAGCTTGGGCCAGGAAGTTCTTCGACAACTGGCGGGCGCAGCTCAAATGGCAACGGCTGAAACCCTACGAGGAGTTCGCTGACATGATTGAGCGACACTGGGACGGCATCGCGGCCTACTGCAAACCCGAGAACAAAGTCTCTCTGGGCTTCGTCGAAGGATTGAACAACAAAATCCGTGTGCTTCAGCGCCGCGCCTACGGATTGCGCGACGAAGAATACCTTCGGTTGAAGGTCCTGACCTGCATGTTGCCTAAGCTTTGATCGAAAAATGATCATTGGAATTTAGTGGATGACCATTATTAATAGTGACCTGCGCTGTCGCATAAAAGTCAGTCGAGTCGCGCCGCGGTTCACGTCCGGGATCCAAGGCTGTGCCATTACAATGTTTGTCGCTAATTGCGGTCAGTTTCATTTTGAACGGTGGATGCGCGAAAATAAGGTCGCGTTTGCTGCAACACAGCGAGCCCCATTCGTCAGGAAATACCGCTTGATGGGAGGTCTAATGTGCAACCGTCAATGCACATCATCGAGGCGCCCTCGCCAGGTTACAGGGACCAAAACCCTTGCGCCCCGCCCATTCATTCGCGGTAACTGTGTTGCTACGACGCGCGGTCACAACCGTAACCGCGCGGTGGCACGCGTCTGCGTCTAGCGGTAATGCATGAACTCATTATGGAGGTCATCACGATGGACGAGCTGGTTGTCAAATTTCCCGTAAAGTGCCCGATGTGTGGTCGTGAATCTCTGGTCCGATCCAGCTTGGATACGATCTTGCTAACTCTCGCGACGGACCGACCGATAAAGCTATATGCAAAGTGTGCTCACCACCGCGTGGTTTGGGTCGCTACCGAGATACAGAGGAGCCAAATTCGAGACTACATGGAGGCAGTTTATTTCCCTGCTGCTGATAAATTGCACCCCCGCGATGTTACGCATCTCTATTGGAGCGTCGCCTGACGGCGCAGGAGATGAAAAATATCCGCAGGAAGTTCGCCCAAGGCGCGAGTCAGGTGGAGAGTTTGCGAAAGCCGGCGTTCCCCCCCTTTTAGGTGGCCGGAATGGACAGTTCACCAAATCGCGCTCGCAACGCAGTCGGTGGATTTGGCTAGGCCCAAAGGCACTCAACCCCGGCGGCGTTGGCGATCTCCGGGTCGCGCGTGATCAACGGAAGATCCAGTGTGACAGCGGTCGCCGCGATCAAGCGGTCACTGCGCTCCGCGATTGCGAAGAGCCTCTGTGCGATGTACACGATCTCGGCAGTGAGTTGCGCATCGTGATACTTGCCGCTCGAGAACGCGGCCCGCCCCCATTCTTCAAATGGCAGGGTGAGATTTACCCGACCTTTGTGACAGGCTTCGCCAAGCTCCGCCAATACGAGGGTCGGAATATAGATGGCGCACTTCCCCTCGTCGGCGTTATCGAAGAACCGGCGTGCATGCCTTCCGAGGCGTTTACGGTTGCCATCAATTGCCCAGATGAGCGCGTGTGTGTCGGTGACGGCGAGCGGAGATCTTTCGCATCCACGTGCTTATTTGCCGAACGACGCCAACTTTTTCTCCCACAGCGCATTTGCATCGCTTCGAATGTCGGCAAGGGGATCCTCTACTCCTTCCGCGACTCGAATAGCACAGATGATCGCGATTTCAGTAGCACAAGTGCTTGATAAATTGGCGCGCCCGGAGATCAGATTCCTGCGCCCGTCACCGTAGCCCGGGCCGGTTTCGCCGCAGTGCCGCTGCCAGAATTTGCCCGAATCCCCCCACAAAGCTGCCCGAAGCGGCTCGCACACTGCTCCCTGTAGGGGGAATCAGGAGGGTGGCGGCATGTCTCCGGTTGATTTCGAGATCTGGCAGAATCACTTCGAACACCACGCCCGGCATCCGCGTTGTGTTCCACACGGCCTTTCCGATCTTCTAAGGCCCGATGAGCGGCGGCTCATTGCGAGCTCAATTGCGACGTTTCAGCTCGGCGAACAGTCTGAGGGACGTACGCTCCTGCGAGCGGCGCAGCGCTTCGCGCAGGCACGCCGTATCCCCGCGCTCGCGCGGATCGCTGAGCTATTCATTCGCGAGGAGCAGCGTCACGCGGCGCTGCTCCGGGCCTTCATGGAGGAACATCATATCGCGCTCAAGAGGACCGACTGGACCGATCGGGTGTTTCGTCTTGTACGACGACTCGCCGGTCTGGAGCTCTACCTATACATACTCATCAGCGCTGAGCTGTTCGGGATCGTGTACTACCGAGCACTCGAAGCGGCCACGGATTGCCAGCGCCTGATGGTGCTCTGCCGCGTCCTCGTGTCCGATGAGCTCGCCCACGTTGGATTCGAATCGCAGCTGCTACTCGCACTGCGAGCGGGCCGGGCCGCTCCGGTGCAGCTCCTGATGCGCTTGGCTCATCGAGCATTCTTCGCGGGCACTGCCAGCGTCGTATGGCTGACGCACCGCTCGGTGTTGCGCCAGGCGGGATACGGCGCGCGAAGTTTCCTGCGCGTCTGTCTGTCTCAGTACGCCTTCTACTTGGAACCGCTGAACGTGACGCTCACATCCACATCGGTCCCCTGAAGCTGCGCCATCACTCGGAAGCCGACCCTCGTCTATCCCGCCATGTGACGCGATAGGACTCCCCCTTGTGAAATATCATTGGCGTGGGTCGCAATGTTATGCGTGACAATCGACTCTGAACGCGAACGGATGGCGAATGCACCGGCTTTTACACTCTCGGCTGGGGGTTGTGCCGGTCTTCGGCGTGCTGTTGCTCGCGGTGGATGTCGGCCGCTCCATCTGGGCGCGCGCTCCCATTCGTTTAAGTGGTTGCTAGACACACCCGCTCTGGCACGTTGATGCCGTTTAGGGTGGGGCGTCCATCCCATTGCCTTTCGGACCCGAGCGAGCCGGTCGGCGGCCGCGCTGCCCACATCAAGGGCAGCGCGCCATGTCCCAGGGCCCCTATGCTCGGCTGCGGATAAGTTGCCGGCTCTGCATCAGCGCCGCTGTGTGCAGCATGAGGAATAACGGCACGAGGAATGCCGGGATCAGCAGCAGCGGCAGTGTCGCCATCGGAGCGGTGCTGATCTCTCCGGGAGCCCCGGTCGCGAAGAGGGCACTCACGGCTCCGATGCTGACGGCGATGAGGAGGTCCAATATCCCGAGGACATTCCAGCGGATGAATGTGCCACTGCCGGCAAAGCCAGGCTGACGCGCCAGGGCAAGAATTATCCACGGGGCCGTGACCCCGATGGCCATGTCGCCGAGACCAGCTGGCAGGGCGAACACAGCCGGGAGCACCTTGTGCGCATAGAGCGAGAGGAAGCCCAGACCGGCCCAACGCCAGGCCTGCATTCCCGCAATGAGCCGAAGATCCAGCGAGAGCACGAACTTATGGAAGGATTGCGAGAGCCGCAGCCACGCGAAAAAGAGCACCAGGGGCGCTGCAACTCCAATCGCAATGGGCCGGGGAGGTGTCCCGGGAGGGCCGACGAATGCGCCGGCGGCACCGAGTGACACGACAAGCAGGAGCCAAACGGTCAGTGCGATTGTAACGGCGGGGCGAATACCGCCTCGCCCGCTGGGCTGAGACTCGGCAGGCTGGGGAAGGACCATCGCAGTCATGACGCTCTCCTTTAGTAACTTGCATTTTGCAAGTGTGTAGGCAACGTAGCACAATGACTTGCACTCTGCAAGTCATTCGCTCAAGGCGTGGAGAGCCGGACACATGAATACCGCAAAGCCCTTCGCGCGTTCCGCCTGTGTGATCGCCAACTCGCTCGACATCCTGGGTGACAAGTGGTCGCTGCTCGTGGTGCGCGACTTGCTGCACGGCAAACGCACCTACGGCGAGCTCGCGCATTCGCCGGAAGGCATTCCGACCAACATTCTTGCCGATCGCCTCAAGCGCCTGGAAAGTGCCGGCATCGTCACCAGCACCCCCTACCAGGAGCGTCCGGTACGGTACGCCTACACGCTTACCCCAAAGGGCAGCGCACTGGGCGAGGTGTTGCTCGCGTTTGTGCGTTGGGGCAAACAGTACATACCGGGTACGGTCACATTGAACCAAGGGTCAGCGGGCGGCGAGGTTGCCGCGTCGGCGACGAACTCACGCCGCAGGCGCACAAAGCGCGCGGGATGAGGCGGTGCACCGTCCTCGATTGCTGGCATTAGTTCGAGAAATGCCATGAGCGTCTCGCGAAAACGCGGGCGGTGACCGACGGGTGCAATCCTTGCGATAACGCGTCAGTCAGGAACGGGCCGCGGCCGCGACCGATCCTTCCATCGTGCGCTTCATCGCAGAGAGTCCTTGCTCGATCATCCCGGCAATCTGCGCAGCGAGCTCGTGAGGCAATAGGTCCGCGATCCACACGCCGCGGGTTCGGCCGTTCTCTGCGAAGACTTGCAGAGATGCATTATGGTGGGTCATACGGCTACCAACCACCGCCCAAGCGATTCGGCGGTCACCGTCATCGACGTCTACGATCAGTTCACGCACCACGCTGCCGTTGAAGAAGGTCACCATGCGCGCACCGTCCTCCAGTTTGGTATCGATGACGAAACCCGGCACCAGCCGAGTGTGCAGGGCGCCGACGTCGCGCACGGCGCTCCACACGTGCTCGGGCGACGCATTAATCGATATTTCGCGACGAATCGACGCCATGTCTATTTCTCCTCGCTGAAACAGACCGCTTCGACATTGTTACCGTCGGGATCGAACAGAAATGCTGCGTAGTATGTCGGCCCATAGTCGGCGCGCAACCCCGGTGCGCCGTGGTCCCGCCCGCCGGCCTTGAGGCCCTCGCGATGGAAGCGGTCGACGGCGCCGCGGCTGGTCGCCCGGAGCGCCAGGTGGGTGCCGCCATTTTGCGAATCCGCGGCCTTATATAGCCACAGTGCCGGTTCGTTCGTGAGACCGAAACCCGTGCCGGAGCTGTCCGGCACATAGCCTAACGGTGCCAGCACGGCCTTGTAGAAGCGCGCGCTCACATCCAGGTCCTTAACTTGCAAGCCTATATGGTCGAACATCGTCGTCTCCTGGTTGATGGAGACCCCATGCTAGGCAGGCGGGCGGAGCCTATCTTGGAAAATCTTGCGCTCGCCGCGGGTTGCCCGCCGGAACCGCTCGGGCGAAATACCCGCGGCGCGGTGGAAGGTACGAACGAAGTTCGAGAGATCATTGAAGCCGACATCCAAAGCCACACTGGTGATAGCACGTGTATCCTCGGTCAACAAGCGCACCGCGCGGCGCAGCCGGGACCGGAGCAGATATTGATGAGGTGTCACGCCGAACACGCCGTTGAATACCCGCAAAAAATAAAACACGCTGAGTCCCGTTTCGCGCGCAATGGCGTCGAGACCGATGGTCTGATGCGAATGAGCGTCTATCCACAAGGCGGCTTCCACGGCGCGGCGACGGTCGCGGGGGGCCGGATTGTTACGCGGTCGAGGACGGTCCGACAATAGCTCCACAAAGCGCTGTGCCAGTACTAGCCCAACCTCCTCGAGGCTCAAGTCGCTGCCCCCTTGGGACGCCGACTGGGCAAGCTCTCCCAGCACCATCAGTTTCGGCAAAGGCGGGATACAACCCATACGCCAGATCCTGGAGTCGTCGCCAACGGCCTCGACGATTCCCGGCGCGAATTGAAACGATAGGCATTCGTCGCCGCCGGCGTGATGGTCGTGGGTACACGAGTACTCGTCGCCGGCATGTCCCACCAGCAGAGAGCCTGGCACCAGTTCGTAGCTGCGGCCGCGCGAGCAACAGCCAAAACTGCCCTTCCTCACGTATGAAATGGAATGCATGGAAAACAACTCCATGAAGGATTTGTCCCCTGGTGCAGCGCTGCAACAGTAGTCGATAACCGACAATGCCTCGGATTGAAATAGAGTGTCGATCTGCATGATCATTCCGTGCCGCTATTCTTCGCACTGTCTGCGGTGTGGGCAGCGGCCTTGAGAAGCGCGATGGCTCCCCGCGACAGCGCATGGTCGTCCTCGGTCGCGACGGTAACATGTGCTCGCGCCGGGGGGCTATTTTACTCGAGAGTGTGCGCGACACAATTGAACAAAATCGGGGAGATCAGACACCCCCGCCATTCGCGAATGGTCCTCTGCAATTGCTGATGTACCACTGATCGATCACCGACGTCCTGATTCGTAGGCCGTCATTCGATCATACGCACCGGAAAGAACTTGATTGCCGGTGGCGCTGATGTCCGCTGCGTCGGTCGCAGTCGCCGTCGCCGGGAGCGAGGAAATTGTTCCGGCAGTCACCGGCGTGCTGAGAGTGCCCATCGACCCCGTCGTACGACCGGTCCCTGCGGAACCGTGATGGGCAATTTCACCGGTTCGATTGCGGCGCCAGCACCGAGTCGGTTCTCAAATGGTGTTCGAGTTGAGGCTCGAGATGATCCCGCAACTGCGCGGCAAAGCTGCGCTCTATTATCTTGCCGCAGGTAACGCGTCAGCGGGCAGCAGCGAAACGCGCCAACTAAATTGGATTACCAAGAGCAGCCGTTCGCGACCGTCGCTCCAGGGTCTCGAAAGGGTGAGTTCGCGCGCCTGCACCCGTTGGACGTGCTGAATCTGTAGGCGCGGGAACGCATTCTGTGACGGCCGTATCCGGCGCGCCGCCTCGCGAGCGCTTTGGGATCCCTTACTTTTGGCAATCATTTTGCCCGCCCGCCGAGCTTTGGATAAGCCGATGGCTATTGGCTTGCTTGCGTCGTCGGGGTGCAAGTAGGGTCCAACGAAAAAATCTGACAGGCCTCACGCCAAAGGAGTCCGGACGCAGCGGTGACATCCGGACTCCGGGAAAATCGGAAACCGAGTACTAGATCGGTTGACGATCCTCCCATTCCGTCACACGCTTTTCCGCGTCATCTCTCGTGATCCCGTAAGCTTTTTGGATTCGTCCGACCAGCTGGTCGCGCTTGCCGGCGATACGTTCCAGTTCGTCATCCGTGAGCTTGCCCCATTGTTCCTTGACCTTGCCCTTGACCTGTTTCCAGTTACCTTCCACCCGGTCCCAATTCATAGTCCACTCCACATCTGTAGTGACCCAATGCCACGAGATCATCGTAGGAAAAAGAGAGCGCACATGGCAGCCGCGTTGGTCTAATGATCGAGTGGGATATTTCCGACCTAGCTTGCGCGGCATTCCAACGCAAATCAATTCGGCGCGGTGCGAAGGAGCCTCTTTAGTGAGCATGGGCTCGCTTCACATACGCGCAGGCCGACCGCCGTCGCCACTTGCGGCCAGCGCCTACACTAGCATCGCGCGGTCGAATAATTGGACGCACTCATTGTCGATGTTGATCTTTGGCTTCCCACCGTCGGATTGCGCTGCGCTCGCGGCACTGTCGATATCGTTCCACTAGCGAATGATTTCATTGCGCAGTGCGTAGGACGTCAAGTCCGCATTGGTCGACAAACGCATCTTCTCCAATACCCGCGCGCGATAGGTGCTTACCGTCTTAACGCTGAGTGACAGTTCTCGTGCAATCTCCGAGACCGACCGGCCGGCGGCAATCTTGCAAAAGATCTGGAATTCCCGCTCTGAAAGAGAAGCATGCGGTGGTTGATCGGCGTCCTGATCCAATTGATCCACCAGCAGTTCTGCCAACGTCGCGCTAACGTAGCGACGTCCATCGAGCACGGTTCCGACTGCCTTTAGAATTTCTTCCGGCGGACTTTCCTTCGGCAAAAACCCCATCGCGCCCGCTTTGAACACGTTGGTCGCATACTGTCGCTCCGGATACCCGCTGACTACGAGCACGCGAACGCCCGGATAGCTTGCTTGAATACTGCGAAGAATATCCACGCCGCTCTTATCAGGCATATTGATATCGAGAATGACGAGCTGCCAACCACCGGCGCTTAGCATCTCCAGCGTATCTCGACCCGTCGATGCTTCACCAATCTGCCGAATGCTGTGATCCTGCTCTAGGAACCTCCGAATACCGGCTCGCACCATGGCATGATCATCAGCGATCAACACGTTTGCCATCCGCATGACGTTAATCCCCCGGCTATCGCACAGATGTCCCCTTCACCCAACACATACGACTGATGCAACGAATTGTGCCGGATCGTCGCGTGAACACATAACGCCCGTTCATGCCCAGATGTCTGTCAGCGTTCTCCTACGGCTCATTGTAACCGGGTTGGCTCGATCGCCGATCCGCAGGGGTTAACCTAGGGCGGCTCGTGTGTCGGCTTTCATTTGCACCGCACAATTCTCGGGGAATCGGTGACTGTCCGGCGCTTGCCGCCGCCAGACCTCGCATGCCCGTAGATCCGCCTGGTCAACTCGTGTCAGTGATGTCCCACAAATCGCCGTGGTCGGTACCGTCAAACGATCATGAACCGCGATGGTATGCTCACCCGAACAGGCCTATTTGCAGTCGAGGTCTCGCCGCATGTCCGTCACGACCCCACTTGGCGCGCTGACGCCGTTGCCGCGAACTATTTGGGTGCCGATTGCACTGATCGGATTTCTCATCTGCGGCTTATTTTGGACCAACGAACAGGCCGTCAATGCGGTGCACGAGCAGGGAGACCATATCGCGTCTCTACTGACTTTTCAGAGCAAGGTTCTGGAGTTTCGCAACGTTGTGGTCGACGCCGAGACCGGGCAGCGGGGATATTTATTGACCAACAACGCCGAGTACCTGCAACCGTACCGGGATTCAATCCAAAGGCTGGTCAATATCCTGCCTGCATTCCGTAGTGCGGCGGCCGGCAGCCCTGAAATGACACAATTAGTGACCAGCATGGAAATTCTTCAAAGCAAGAAGTTGGCGGAACTTGCCACCACCATAGCACTGGCTAGCGACGGCGACAGGCCACAGGCGTTGGCGATCGTTCGCCACAACGACGGCCAACATCTCATGACGGATTTTCGTGATGCGGCGGACCGCATTTTCCATCGGATCGCCGAACTAGTTGACGTCGCGCGCAGATCGCAAGCGCAGAACTTGGTCCGATCTCACTATATTGGCGTCATCATGGCCATTCTTTCGTTGGCGATTCTACTACTGGTGCTGCAATTACTCGTCAATCAAGCGAGGCGACAGGCGTTGGTGCAGATCAATGCCGAACAGCATCGAGCGGAGCTGCAATACTTGGTCGACGACCGGTCGCGTGACCTATTCGAGTTGTCTACTTATTTGCAGTCGGTGCAAGAGCGAGAGAAGGCCGCGCTTGCACGAAACCTTCATGACGAACTCGGCGGCGTATTGACCGCGGCCAAAATGGACCTGGCATGGGTACAGTCTAGGTCGGACCGCACTTCGCCTGACGTGAAAAACAAGCTCCGGGAAATTGGACTCTTTTTGGAAAGCGCGATGGATTTGAAGCGGCGCGTCATCGAAGACCTACGACCGAGCTTGTTGGATCACTTCGGTTTGGTGATCGCGATCGGCGCCTATTACGACGATACCTGCAGGAGGGCCGGCCTAAAGTGCCAGACGACTTTGGACGATGCGATCGGTGAGGTGCCGAGCGACGTCGCACTAGGCATTTTTCGGGTTGCACAAGAAGCTCTGACCAACGTCATTCGCCACGCCAAAGCCACGGCCGTTTATCTTGAACTCACCAGCGATCAACACAATTATCGGCTTACTGTTCGCGACGATGGCATGGGGTTTGATAACGTACGCGATATGGGCTCTCACGGTCTCGCCGGCATGAGACATCGTGTCATGGCGTTGCACGGTCAAGTTAGCATTGATGGCACGTCGGGCAGCGGCACGACGATTCGTGCTAATTTCCCGCGTGCTCTCGGCGCCACTTCATGATCAAGGGTTTTACCAGGTCGAATTGTCTGATCTTGTCCAAGAAGTGATCGGCGCCGGCTTCTCGGCAACGTGCCTCGACGGTCGGCATACCATAATTTGTTAGCACAATGATCAACGGCCGTTGTCCTTTGCCGTAGCGGAATCGGGCGTGCTTGACCACCTCAATGCCTGTGCCCTGCTTCAACTGCACATCGACGATTAAAACGTCGAATGCTTCCGCCTCGATGGCCACTCTTGCGCTGGGCGCCGAATCCACAATGGCTGATACTCGATATTCGCCCGGCGACTCCAACAGGTCCTTGAGGCGGATCTGCACTGGAGGCGAGTCTTCAATAAG
The DNA here is from genome assembly GCA_963837045.1 of uncultured Gammaproteobacteria bacterium. Taxonomy (GTDB): domain Bacteria; phylum Pseudomonadota; class Gammaproteobacteria; order Steroidobacterales; family Steroidobacteraceae; genus Bog-1198. The sequence continues at coordinate 67,737 of CAWIMA010000006.1, read as the reverse complement.
CAGAATGCGCGTCTCGGGTAACCGGTGCACCTCTGTGCTGCGATACGTTGCGCCCGGACTCATCAACAAGCCCACCATAAATTGCTATTCCGGTTTAATAGTTTAGCCGATGCCAGCCTGGCTTAAATAGGTAGCTTCGCATGGGAGTTGTCGGACCCATCTGACAAGCGGCCGCGCCTCATACGAAGTCGCGGCGACAAATTATCGTGGCGGCAGTCCCCCGCAGCGCCCGAAAACTGGCAGCCGGTCCGAGTCGCGGCGCGCTAATGACTGCTGGCCGGCACGTAGGACGCCCATACGCTGCGTTGTCGCCACGTCTGACAGACGTAGGATGAGCGCGTTGGCAGAATGATGGACACGATATTTCAGGGTGGTGAGCGTCAACACGGGAGGAAATGTCATGCCGCGTAGTTCCAAGATCAACCGCCGAAGCGTTTCAGGCGTCGCGACAGCGCGACATTAGCCGGGAGCGGTGCGCCATATGCGTTTGGGCCTTGCGGTTTTCTCCGACGCGCTGGCCCGCAGCGCCAATGCCTGGAAGCGCAAGGCCCTGCGGGCGAGGACCAGCGCTAATATCGGCCTTATCCTGAGTGGCGGGGGAGCGCGTGCCGCTTATCAGGCGGGGGTTCTCGCGGCGATCACGCGCATGCTTCCGCCCGGTGCGCCGAGCCCATTTCGGATCATCTGCGGGACCTCTGCGGGGGCCCTCAATGCGGCGCTTCTGGCGTCGCATGCAGACGATTTCGGACTGGGCGTCCGCCGCATCATGACCACGTGGGCTTCCCTGCGAGCCTCGAGCGTGCACTGCACGGAGCCGGGCGTCGTGGCGCGTAGCGTGGCTCGCTGGGTATGGGCCGTCGTAGCCGGGGGTTCCCGCGGGCGACCGGTGTCACTCCTCGACAATACGCCGCTTCGTGATCTCGTTCGTGACCTGGTGGACTTCTCGGCCGTGCGCGGCGCGATCCGCAACGGGCGCCTCGATGCGCTTTGCGTCACGGCTTCGAGCTATGACCGCGGACGCTCGGTGAGCTTCTTCGAGGGGCACGACCAGTTGCGACCATGGAGCCGCGCCCGCCGGGTCGGGGTCCGCGCGACGCTGGGCCCGGAGCACCTACTTGGCTCGTCGGCGATTCCGTTCATTTACCCGCCGGAGCGGATCGGCGATGAGCACTTCGGCGACGGCGCCATGCAACAACTGGCACCGATCAGCCCGGCGCTTCATCTGGGAGCCGATCGCGTCTTCATCGTCGGCGTCGGCCAGGTCACGGGGCCGCTCTCGAACGCCGGTGATGGCCCATCGCATCCGACTTTGGGCCAGATCGGCGGCCACATACTCGATGCCATCTTTGCCGACACGCTGGAGATGGACCTGGAGCGTCTGCGGCGTATCAATGAGACGGTCGCGCTGATCCCTCCGTCGCTGCGGGCACGCAACGGAATTAGCTGGCGCCCGGTCGATGCCCTTGTCGTGACACCCAGCAAGTCGTTCGCCCACGCCACGGCGAGGCACGCGCACCATCTTCCTCCCGCAATCCGTGTGCTGTTGCGCGCCCTGGGGGCAATGCGCGAGGGCGGCACGAACGTCCTGAGTTATCTCTTGACGGAGGGCCGCTATTGCGACAGCTTGATGCGCCAAGGCTTCCGTGACGCGATCGCACGCCGGATCGACATCTGTAGGTTCCTGGATCTGGATACGCCGGTGCCGGCGAGGCGCCGGTCGATCACGCGTCTCGCGCGCCCGGCAACGGCCGGAGCTTTGGCCGTCGGATATCCTGCGCTATCAGAGGATTCGAGTCCCTGACGCGCGCCAAGCGATACCGGGCGGCGGGCAGCGCCCCCGTTGCACCAAGAAGCGCCGCGAGCGCAGTCTTGAATATTAGACAGCGCCAGGTGCTCGACTGCACTTAAGCTCTTTGTGTCCTACCGGGCACATGGGTAACAATTTTTTGGCATTTGCGGGAGGCGCAAAATGCCTTGGAAGGAGTTATCCAAGATGGACGGGCGGATGCGTTTTGTGGCTCGGTTGATGGAGGGGGAAAAGATGGCGGTGTTGTGCCGAGAGTTCGATATCTCGCGCAAAACCGGCTACAAGCTCTTTAGTCGGTATAAGAACTCAGGGATTGAAGGCTTGACCGATCGGAGCCGCCGGCCGTATCGGCACACCAATCGTTTGCCCTTTCAGATCGAGAACTTGATCCTGCAGCTCAAGGAGAAGCACTCGAGCTGGGGAGCGCAGAAGATAGAGTCCTGCGCAGTTTCCGGAAACCCCCTTACATCCTCCCTGCTACCCCCCATCCCGATTGCTGATTTCACAGACCGAATATGCCATATCTCGCATAATTATGCAGTAACTGGCATAAGAGCTACCGTGGACTCGCTGGCGACAACGCATACGGGTGCGGCCGACATAAGTCAGTTGTCCAAGCTGCTTACCGAGGTGGCGCAATCGGCTGCGAGGAGGAGGTTCACCCCCAGCCCAGCCGACGACCGGCGCGTTACGTTGACCAACGCGCGCATTGAGCTCATCCCCGGAAGATCACCAGGAACAGCGCCATGATCCCCAACCCCGCCATCAGGGCTGCGAGCATGCCTGCCGTTGAGCGTGGCAGGTCCGGATACTGCGCTCGCATCTCCTTCATCGCTCGACGGTGTTCAAGGGTGCCGAGCAAGATCGATAGTAGTCCGAGACTGATCATCGTCAATCCAAACCCACGGGGTCCGATCAGCTGCGCGGTGCGATCTTTACCTTGCAGTTCAATCTGAAAGAATTTGTACACGGTGAATCCAAACGTGATCAGCGAGGTTGCTGTCCTAATCCAAGCCAGTACCGCATTGTCTTGGGCGAGGCGCGTACGCTGATAAGCCAGTTTCGTTGCGGTATCGATTTTTGCCGGGCTGTCTGTAGCTTGATCTGACATTGGTACAGCCTCCTATCTCGGCGTTGGGTCCCACTACGCTTCCTGCCCTCCATCTTTGCACTGATGGTGCCAAGCCATCAAATTCCTCCTTGCTATTGATCGATAGATCGTCAAACGCTCCTGGGTAGGATATCGGCCGAATATGGCGTATAGGTCCCGCGAACGGCGGGTTCAAGGCGCTAATTTCGGTACCGACACTGCCCGGTATTGGGCCGACCGTTCGATGTGACCGCCAGCTACCGGGAAGCTCAATTTTCCGCCGTTGCTACAGCCGCGCAAAAGATTTAAGCGCAACAGCAGTTATCAAGAGCCCGGCGCCCAAAGTCGCTTCGCAGTAGACAATTTGATTTCTGTGATTCGATAATTATAGAATGATTTGAACGGTGCTGGGCTTGTGACCATCACCGCGCTCGGGGGGCACCCCTCGCCGTTCTTTGCTTCCGGGAGTTAGTGATGAAATCAGCTGATGCGGTTACCAGTCTCGCGGCGTTGGCACAAGAGTCGCGTCTCGCGATCTTTCGTCTGCTCGTTAAACGAGGACCCGACGGATTCACGCCCGGGCAGCTGAGCGAGAAGCTCCCCGTCGCCGCGGCGACACTCTCGTTTCATCTGAAGGAGCTGCAGCACGCAGGGCTGCTGAGTGTCCGACGCGAAGGGCGATTCTTATACTACAGCCCGAATTTTTCGCGCATGAACGACCTCCTCGGCTTCCTCACGGACCACTGCTGTGAGCTTGCCGACGATACCTGTAGCAACACGGAATGCAAACCCGGGGCCGTAGAAGATACCAGTTCGAGGAGGAAACGCGCATGAAACGCTTCCACGTGCACGTCAGCGTCGACAATCTCGGCGAATCCATCCGATTCTATACGACCTTGTTTGCCGCGCAGCCGACGGTGCGGCAATCGGATTACGCCAAGTGGATGCTCGAGGATCCGAGGGTGAATTTCGCGATCTCAACACACCGCCAACCCGTCGGTGTCAATCACCTGGGCTTTCAGGTCGATTCCGGAGAGGAATTGCGCGGTATGCACGCGCAACTCGAGGCAGCCGATTCTCAACTGGTTCAAGAGAACGAGCAGGCCTGCTGCTACGCCCGGTCTGACAAGTACTGGGTCACCGATCCGACCGGAATTGCATGGGAGACCTTTCACACGCTCGGCCACATCCCTGTCTATGGCGAAGACACACCTGTCTTCAACCACGGCGCTTCCACCGTCCCCGTGCAGGACCAGGCGTCCCGAGGGAAATCCACGTGCTGCATACCGGCCGAGAAGACCGTCCGTAACGTCGATCGCGCGGGGTCCTGTGGGTGATATGCATGGCCGAACCGCTCCCTTTCTGAGAGTCGGAGAATCTGTGTGACGGAGCGCATCTATAACGTCTTGTTTCTGTGCACCGGCAATTCGGCGCGCAGTATTCTTGCCGAATCCATCATTAACAAGCTGGGCAAGGGCAAGTTCCGCGGATTCAGCGCCGGCAGTCACCCCAAGGGTCAAGTGCATCCGATGGCGCTCGCGCTATTGCAGAAATTGGATTATCCGACGGATAACTTGCGCAGCAAGAGCTGGGACGAGTTCGCGGCCCCCAATAGCCTGCACCTCGACTTCGTGTTCACGGTCTGTGACAACGCGGCCGGTGAGGTGTGCCCGCACTGGCCGGGCCAGCCGATGACGGCCCACTGGGGAATTCCGGATCCGGCGGCGGTCGAAGGAGCGGACGTTGAGAAGAGCTTGGCCTTTCGGGAGGCATTTCGGTCGATGGAGACCCGGATCAAGCTGTTCTTGAGTCTCCCGCTCGCCTCGATCGACCGGATGCGGCTCAAAGAGCACTTGGACGCGATTGGTCGTGCACCGAATCCCGACACCAATAATGCACCATAAACCACTCTCCCGCCGACTACTCGCCGAGGGCCTCGGATCAGCCCTGCTGGCAGCGACCGTGGTGGGGTCCGGGATCATGGCGGAACGCCTCAGCGGCGGTAACGTGGCGGTTGCGCTGCTGGCCAACACCGGTGCGACGGTGGCCGTGTTGGCAACGCTGATTGCACTACTCGGTCCGGTGAGTGGCGCCCACTTCAATCCCGCCGTATCCGTCATCGAGGCGCTTCGCGGCCGATTGGCGTGGGGAGATGCTGGCCTCTACACGGTTGTGCAAATCGCCGGCTGCTGTCTGGGTGCAGTGCTTGCGCACGTGATGTTCGAGTTGCCGGTATGGCAGGCCTCGACTCACATCCGCACCGGGCCTGCGCAGTGGCTCGCGGAAGGCGTGGCGACCTTTGGCCTCCTGCTCGTCGTGCTCGGTCACCGTCGTTCCGAGGATGCGCCGTGGATGGTGGCTTGTTGGATCGGGGCGGCGTATTGGTTCACGGCCTCGACCTCATTCGCGAACCCTGCGATCACCATTGCACGCTCGTTGACCAACACGTTCGCCGGGATACGTCCTGCAGACATGCCGGGTTTCATCGTCGCGCAATTCGTCGGTGCGTTTGCGGCACTAGCCGTCGCACGTGTGCTCTTCCCGGTAATGGCGGTACCCGAGACGTTATCCGACACTCAAAATGCCGTCGAGCAAGCCGCCAGTAAAAAAGCCGAGGTTTTAAATGCCTGAGTCCGTCCCAGTCACGATTTATCACAACCCCTCGTGCGGAACGTCCCGCAACACGATGGCGCTCATTCGAAACGCGGGGGTCGAGCCGACGGTGATCGAATATCTGAAGACTCCGCCGGACCGGGCGACACTTGTGTCGCTGATTCAGCGCATGGGTATCCGCCCACGCGATCTGCTTCGCCAAAAGGGCACGCCGTACGAGGAGTTAGGACTCGGCGCCGATCACTGGACCGATGCGCAGCTGATCGATGCGATGCTGGCGCACCCCATTTTGATCAATCGGCCGATCGTGGTGACACCCTGGGGCGTGAAGCTCTGTCGACCGTCAGAGGCCGTCTTGGATATTCTTCCCCTCCCGCAGAGAGGGCCGTTCGCCAAGGAAGACGGGGAACTGCTGATTGATTCAAAGGGTCGTCGCATATGCTGAATTTCTTTCGGCCTCGATGGCTGCCGCTTACTGGTCGTCGGCCAAGACATCATCTCAACTTAGAAGGGAGGGTTATGTTTTCAAGAATCGCCTGGACAATCGACTGAGGACAAAAGACATGGCTACCCCAAACTTGCGTTGGTGCTTTTGCCTCCTCGCCGTGGCTATTGCCGGTACACTCCCCGCGTGCGGCCCATCCGACAAGTCGGTGGCGGCGGGCGGCCCATTGTCGGGAAGACTAACCGAGAATCTGCCCGTGATCACCATTCCGGCGCAGTAATTATGCGCGCGTGCTGTTCGCGGTCATGGCCATTGCCACCTTGTGTGCAGTTGTCTGCCGCTTCGATGACAGGTCAGCCGATGTCGTACGGGAACGACTCGGTAAGGCTGGTTGCTGTCCTGACGCTGGGTAATATTGCCGGTGTAATCTTGAAGATGCAGGTCGCGCTGTTATTCGTCATCGGGTACTGGAGTCCATGAATCATCCGGGTTGAAGCGCTCCATCTTCTGGAATTCCTTGAGCGTCTCAGGCCCTAGATCCTTCTGGTAGACCACACCGTCCTGGCTGACGATGAAGGTGTTGATGCCGGTTTCACCATATTCGGCGGGAGCGGCAACTAGGGCGAAACCGCCGATCATCAGGCCTTCCAGCACGTAGTCCATTTCTCCGAGAGGCGCATCCGGCCCCTGCCCCTTTAGAACCTTGAAGAAATAGCCGTGAAAAGGCGGTGCCTTACCCTGCTCGAACTCGTAGCCCTGTTCGATGGCGCGGGCCGCGCTTTCGCCGACCGGGCCGCCCCACGTTCCATCGGGGTTCTGCCAGGCCAGGCCATCGTGCTTGCCGGATGCGCTGAGGACGTGCTGCGCATACTGGTTCACATCATAGCCATCGCGTGGCTGAAAGGCGTACTCGTACTGCGCTTCCACATAACCGCGGCAGAATTCGATGGCATCCAATTCGTCTCGGCCGATGCGGCGATACTCGAGCTCCTGCCGACCCGCGGCGGTATCGAACTGCCATCGGCCTCCGCGCTTGACGATGGGTACCGGGAACGGCCAGTCCGTCTTACCTACCAGGAGAAATGCGCGGCTATTGGTCTTGGGGTCCACCGCAACGTTTTTCTGCTCCCGCGCCTGTGCAGCAAAGTCCAGCGCACGCTGACGGTCCTGCGGATACTCGCCCGAGAGGACTATTTCCTCTCCGCCGGGGCCGAAAATCTTCACGAGGGCGCCCACGTCGAACTTCTCGGCGGCGTCGATCACAGCGTCGGCCGCCTCCTGCGGGGTCGCAAAGCTCTCGGCACCTTGCGCGGCAGCGGCGGGAGCCGGCTTTTTAGCCGCCTGCTCTGCGGCAAGCGGATCTGAGCCTGCAAGAGATACCAACGCCAATGCGCCCAGCGTCCCGAGAAGCCGGCAGAGTCCTATATTCGCGGATGCTGTATTCACCTGGTGTGCTCCTGCTGTACGTTCGGCTCTGCGCTGACTAACGGCGCGCGCCGCCGCTTCTTGCGCCGCGAGATTGCGCGCTCGCAGCGCCTCGGTTGCTCGATGCACGGGCGCTCGAGCCGTTATATCCACCGCCGCCGCCGCCGAAGGCATTGCGGTTTCCGCCGCCGCCGGCACCTCCGGCACCACCCCGCGACAAGTCCCGGTTGCCGACGCGATCGGCGCCCCCGGCACCAGCGCGGTTCGCAGCCCCCATGCCCGGATCGAACTGGGATCGGTTGCCTGCTCCGCCCCCCGCACCCGCGCGGTTCGCGGCTCCCGTGCCCGGGGCGAACTGGCCGGCTCGGTTGCCTGCTCCGCCCCCGCTACCAAGCCCGCCGCCGGCACCGAGTCCACCGCCGCCCGCGCTGACGCCACCACTTGCACGATTGCCGCCGCCGGCGCCGAGTCCAGCGCCGCCCGCGCCTTGGGACGGACGCTGGCTTGCGACGTTGCCGCCTTGGCGACCGATCTGATTGCGAGCGTTGTTCTGGCGGTTGGCGAGCGAGTCTCCGCGCGCTGCGCCCCCAAACCTGTCCGCCGTCGCGCGGTCCCGATAGGGCGCACCACCACGGTGCTCCGGCCGGTGCTGCCAACGGTTACCGCTACCTATGTTGGTGTTGCCGGTGCGAATGTTCGTGTTCCGGATGAAAGTGTTGTTGTTGTTGATGGTGACGCTTCCATATCTGCCCCACCCGCAATTCCAGCCGTAGCCTCCTCCACCCCACCAGGCGCCCATCGCCACGCCAATACCGAAAGCGAGAAACAACGATCCCGGCGGCGGTGGGGGCGGATAGTAGATCGGAGGATAGGGATAAATGGGCGGCCCCCACACCACCACCGGGCTGTAGGTGGGCACGTAGATGACCTGCGGGTTCGCCGGCTCGATCACCACCACCGTCTGCGTTTCGACGACTTTGGTTTGCACCACCTGCTGCTCGGTGGTCTTCAAGACATTTTTGTCCATGGCCGACTTGCGCATGCGCTGGACGGCCGCCATCACGTCAGACTCCTGCGCCAGGAAGGCATTGCCGAGGTCCGTGGTCCACTGGATGTCATCCGCCAATCGCTTCGCTACCTCGGGGGTCGCGGCGAGCGCCTGGATGCTCGGGTCCCACGGCTGCTTCTGCACGGCATCAGCGAGCGCTTTGTCTTTCAACCCAGGGTTTCTCGACAGAAACTGCTGCAGCTGGATGATCTCAAGTGGATATGTGGAGGCCGCCAGGGTTTGCGCCAGCAACGGATCGGGATACAGCGCAATGGGCGCGACCAAGGAGTCAAGCTGGTCCGGAGGAATCAACGGAGCCGCAGTACCTGCGGGCGACTGCGCGTTCGCAAGCGGCGCAGAAGCCAGTTCTGCCAGCATGCTGCCGGCCGCCAGGACCACGGCCCAAAAAATCACGAGCGCGCCCCGCATGCTTGCTCTGGTACTCTGTGCTGTCGGATTTATGATCATTGGCCTCTCCGAGTATGCGGGTTCATTGGGTTCGCTTTGCTCCAAATGCGTGCGAACGCGTCACGGATGAGTTGCATCTATATCAACAACCCGCACGACACAGCCATTCTCCCGGCTTCGGGCGCGTTGTCAACGGCGCGTCGATTTCCGCAGCGCGAGAAACCTAGGTGGGTGCCTCGCAGCGTCTCTGCCAGTGCGCTCGCGCGGGTGAGCCAGAATCACATCAGCACAGGTACGCGTGATAACAGGCTGATCGGTAGCCGAGACTGCGCCGGACTTGCTGCCTTAGCTGCGTTGATGTGCGGAAATTCGCATTCAATTCCGACTCGAGCGACAAGCCGCACCAGCTCCGCGACGGAGCGTGCACCCATCTTGCTCAGAACGTGCATGCGATGCACTTTCACGGTCTTTTCGCAGATTCCTAGGTGAAGGCCAATCTCTCGATTGATACGGCCACGAATCACCAGTTCCATTACTTGCCGCTCGCGTCGCGAAAGGTCCTCGAGGCGCTGTTGGATTGTTTCGCAGATAGCACGTTCGCCGCGCGCGGCTAAATCGAGCCGGATCGCCTCATCAATCGCTGGCAAGAGTCGAGTGTCATCGATTGGTTTCGTACTACTTCGAGGAGAAGCGGCCCTTACCAAACTACGATGAGCTCGACCGGCGCTTGCGCAACGGCGAGCTGCGTTTTGCGCTGGAGGTCCCGTCTAAAGTACTCTCTTCGGTGCTCCGCATGGTAGAACAGTCCGAGAAGATACGGCGGCTTTCCCGCTTTGGCATCGCCGGGGCCGCCGCGAATTCCCAAGACGATGGCTATCATCGGCTGCAAGATGAAGCGTAAGTGTCCGAGCCCTGTGAACCGCCGCGGCAGTTCCTCGAGGAACTGCCGCGAGAACATACACGCGACCGGTTTCGATGGTGTCCACCAGCGCAAACGGAATCGTAACGACGATGACCAGAAGCGCCAGCACCGTCACGATCGTATCGCGTCGACGCGTCAAGCTCTTGATCTCAAGGGAACACAGCGCCCTTGCCCGTTCCGCGCCTGCCTCCCGACCTGCCTACCCGGCGGCGCGGATTTTCTCTGCCGTCCCGGCACGGGCGCCCACCTCGAGGATCCGCTTGGCATCCAGAAGGCCGTAAATCTGGATGAGCTTCGCCACGAGTCCGGTCCATCCAGTCTGGTGGCTGGCGCCCAAACCTGCACCATTGTCGCCGTGGAAGTATTCATAGAAGAGGATGTGGTCGCGCCAGTGCGGATCGCTCTGGAATGCTTCCGTGCCGCCGTAGACGGGTCGCCGGCCATGCTCATCGCGCAAGAAGATCCGAGTAAGCCGGTCCGCGATCTCTTTGCTCACCTCGTAGAGGTTCATGAGCTTACCGGATCCGGTGGGGCACTCGATCTTGAAGCTGTCGCCGTAGTACATATAGAAACTCAGCAGCGCGCGGATAATGAGCGCGTTCACCGGCATCCAGATCGGTCCCCGCCAGTTGGAATTACCGCCGAACATGCCGGTATTTGACTCGGCCGGCAGATAGTCCACCCGGTATTCCTGGCCTTGCACCTGGAAGATGTAGGGGTGCTGCTCGTGGATCTTGGAAAGCGAACGGATGCCGTACGGGCTCAGAAACTCATTCTCGTCGAGCATCTTCGTCAGGATCCGGCATCGCCGAAGACGCTCTGCCGCGGTTGGCGATCATCAATACAAGTGACGGGTGACAGGTTTGGATTTTCTTCTCACCCGCAAGCACGGAAACGAGGCCGTCATCCGTAAACGACCAACGAACCTGGCGGATTCTCAACCGAAAAGTGTCTTCGCCAGATAGCCGGCCACCGCACACCCGGCAATGACGTGCATGACATTGCGCTTGAACTTAAACAGCGCGACGGCTGCCAATACCGCGATAGCCGCGGAAATCCCGTCGAAGCTGCCTGAGAAGCCACTTGGCCACAGGACATGGTAGGCAAAGAAGAGCGCCAAGTTGAGAATGACACCCACGACAGCCGCGGTAATGGCCGACAGCGGCGCCGTGAATTTCAGTTCACCATGCGTGGCTTCCACCAGAGGCCCACCCGCCAGGATGAACAGGAAGGACGGCAGAAACGTGAACCATGTCACTAGCGTCGCCGCCACAGCGCCTGCAAGGAACTGCGAATCTGGGCCGAACATGGCCTGCACATAACCTCCTACGAATCCGACAAAGGCGACCACCATTATCAGCGGCCCGGGTGTCGTCTCACCCAATCCCAACCCGTCAATCATTTGCGTCGGCGTCAGCCACCCATAGCGACCGACGGCCCCCTGGTACACGTAGGGAAGTACGGCGTAGGCACCACCGAAGGTCAGCAGCGCCGCCTTGGTGAAGAACCAGGCCATTTGCGTGAGTGTCCCGCCCCAGCCTTGAGTACTCACAAGCACTACCATGGGCAGGACCCACAGCGCGGCGCCGACCAGAACTACCCGGACGAGTCGAGACGCCATAAAGCGCGCGTGCGGCGGAGTTGGCGTGTCGTCGTCAATGAGCGCCAGACCATAGACCTTGTCTGTCTTGCCATGCCCACCGCCCAACTTGAACTTGTCTGGCAGTGCGCGACCCCCGACGTAACCGATTAACCCTGCCGCTGCGACAATTAAGGGGAACGGTACGTTCAAGGCGAAGATAGCAACGAACGAGGCCGCCGCGATGACCCACAGCAGGCTGTTCTTCAAGGCTCTTGAGCCGATCCTGTGCGCGGCCTGCAGCACGATCGCGGTAACGGCGGGCTTTATTCCGTAGAACATTCCAACAACGACGGGTAGGTGGCCAAAGGCGATATAGACCCACGAAAGCCCAATCAGAATAATCAGTGACGGAAGAACGAACAGCGCCCCCGCCACGACGCCGCCCCACGTGCGGTGCATCAGCCAGCCAATATAGGTCGCCAACTGCTGCGCCTCAGGGCCGGGCAACACCATGCAGTAGTTGAGTGCGTGCAGGAAACGCCGTTCGGAGATCCACCGCCGACGCTCGACGAGCTCGCGGTGCATGATCGAAATCTGGCCGGCGGGCCCCCCGAAGCCTCCCCGAAGCCGACGACCCGTGGAGCATGCGTCAGTTGCTTGCCTGGTGGCGGCACGTTCAGCTTTCTTTGGGCGCCAGGAAGGCGGCATAGAGGCTATCGATCACGGGCGAGACGCCTTAAGCAGCGCGGTGTCGTCCGGGTGCAACGCGCGTGCGCCGCTCACGACGGCCGCAAGCCCTGCGGCTTCCGGAATGGTCAAAGGTGACCCTTTGGCCGACGTGGCTGAAGTCGGCGCCATCGAAGTCAAAACCCACGGCCGTCTTCGGGCAGTCCTTGACCCGCTTGAGCCATAGGAATTTCGCCTTCGGGTCAATGAAGCGCCGTATGAGCCAGGCAGAGCAGACCCGGTCGATCCAGAGATGTTCACGAGTCGCCCACGTGAGTGCGTGATAGTCTTTGGGATCGAGGCGGGAAATCTTCCTCGGTGCCGAGTGGGGCTCGTCCAGCGAATATTGTGTATCCAATGCCGTTGCCAAATCAGCTAATGCCGCCTCGATTTGGCTGCGCGCCTCGCCCCCGAAGAAATCAACTGCCGCAACCACAGATAGGTCGCGTCTCAGCGCCGCGAGGCGGCGTCGCGCCTCGACTTCCTCAATCTTGAGCAACTCGCGTCGCAGGGAACTGAGGTGGTCAAGCACCTCTTGGTAATCGCCTGTCCTATCAAACAGTGCCATTAGCGCCGCTTGTTGGTCAGGCGAGTCACTGGTGAAAGTCACAATGTGTGCGCTGCCCGCCCCAGCCTCAAGCTCTCGAGACTGTTCGGAGAACACACGCATCGCGGCGTCGGATTTCGGCAGAAGATACACGCCGTCGCGCAATGACCCCGCGCCAGCCGCTTTTAGCGCCCGCCAGATGCGCATCCGCAAGGTTTGGTTGCCGCCCGACAGATTCGTAATCAGGAGCAGCCACTTGCTCGAGGTCATGTAGCACACTCTACATGGCAGTAGGTCTCTATACAATCATCGCGCCCCTGGTTGCTATCGGAGTAACTGCTGGCGGGGCGCGCGTCGCTCACTTGCCCAGCACTGGAAGCAGTTCAAAGAAGCGCGCGATGCGATAGCGGAAGAGGCGGGCTGGATGGACTTCCCGAGAGCTGCCTCCCGCGACCGGCTGAAACGGGGTCGACTCCGGTCCTCGGCCAATTACCGAAGCTCGGCGTCGTGAAACGTCGGGCAAAAAGCCGACACTCGAGAAACGCCCGCTGGGGACTCTTACGTTATAGGGCCATTTATTTTAGAGCCGACGGCGTGTATCGCGCCGCGATCAGCATGTGTCTGGTTGGCGGTCAGGCACGAATAACAGTAGGGGGCTTTATGCATGAGACTTCACGATTTCTGCGCGTGCGGCGCCTGAGCAATACGGTGTTGGTCGCCATGCTCGCAGCGCTTTTCATACCATAGCAACCGGCGGCCGGCGCAACGCATCATCATTATAAGCTCCTCGATTTCGGCACATTCGGCGGGCCGCAGAGTTACACGCCCGTCTCCGGAAATGAACTACTTGCGGTAGGGATGGAACTCAACAACAGCGGCGTGCTCGTTGACTTTGCGGATACTTTGACCCCCGATCGAATGCGAATGGACCGCCAACCGGCAGGGGCCGGGCCATGAGCTGCCGTTCAACCCCATCGCTGCTCCTCTACAAACCGGACATTGTCCTGCCAATTGCCAGCATTCCCTTCGGCTTTGACACCACCACCTCCTCAGGTCTCTTGCGTGCGACTTCCCATCCCGGACGAGCATAGAACTCCTCTTGCCCGATCGCGAACAGATAAGGCCCGTGGTCATCCAGGGATCACACGGTGGAGTGTCACTCGCTGTCTTGCTGTCACCTAGGCAGGATGAGTTTCACGCCTGGGCTTCTTCAGCGCCTTACTGTTGCGAGTTACAGCCCCGGGCCAGGTCGGTATCTAGTGCCTTGGCTCAATGGGTGGCGCATACTAAGCGGGCGGGCGCCGCCGATCTCAACCGTGTTCGGTGCCATGTGGCAGCTGTTGGGCGCATCGGCTCCGGAGAAGCGACAGTGCGTATTGGTGTTTGCTATTTTCCGACCGACTACGGCATCGACATCCGCGAACTCGCCCGCGCCGCCGAGGAGCGCGGCTTCGAGTCGTTGTTCCTGCCTGAGCACACGCACATTCCGAAGGCCCGCCGCACGCCGTATCCGGGCGGCGGCGAGCTGCCCAAGGCGTACTCTCACACGCACGACCCATTCGTTGCGTTGTCCTTTGCGGCCGCCGCAACCACTAAAATCTTGCTGGGCACCGGAGTTTGCCTCATCCCGCAACGTGACCCGATCGTGACGGCGAAATGCGTTGCGAGTCTGGATCAGTTGTCCGGGGGTCGATTTCTTTTCGGCATCGGTGGCGGTTGGAATGTCGATGAGATGGAAAATCACGGGGCGCGCTATGACACCCGCTTCAAGCTGATGCGCGAGCGCATCCTGGCGATGAAGGCCCTGTGGACCCAGGACGAGGCGGCTTTCCACGGCGAAATGGTGAGCTTCGATCCCGTCTGGATGTATCCCAAGCCGCTGCAGCGACCCTATCCGCCGATCCTGCTCGGCGGACCGAGCGATTACACCCTGAAGCGTGTAGTGGAATTTTGCGACGGCTGGTTGCCTCTCGCCCGAGCAGGATTTGACCCCAAGGAGGCAGTTGCACGCTTGCGTCAAGCAGCCGCCGCCGCCGGGCGGGATTTCGCGACGCTATCGATCAGTGCATTCGCCGCGCCGCCTGATGCGGCTGTTCTCGCCCAATACCGTGCAGCCGGCATCCACCGCGCGCTCGTCTTGGTTCCCGATTCAAGCCGCGCCGAAATCATCGGCGCGCTCGATCGGTACGCGCGATTGCTCGACTGAGCGCGCAATATCGCGGTCGCTCGGTGACCAGTATCATTCCCGTGTGATCAGCTGCATGCCCGGAAAACGACGTACGATTTCCGCCGCGGTACGGAGAAAGCTTCGGCAGGCGAGAGTCGCCAGGTTTGCCACGGTCGATGCTCGAGGTCGGCCGCATATCGTGCCGATCTGCTTTGCGTACGACGGCAAGCTCCTTTACACGGCGGTAGACCAGAAACCGAAGCGAGTTTCGCCGGAGCGGCTCGTACGGGTGCAAAACCTCCGCGCCGTGCCGCACGTAGCACTCTTGATCGACGAGTATGACGAGGATTGGACGCAGCTCTGGTACGTTCTGATACGTGGGAAAGCGAAGCTGATTCCACGGTCGGCGCACAAGGAGCGTGCACGGGCGCTGGGTAAATTAAGAGCCAAGTACCCGCAATACGCGCGGGGAATGCTTCCGGAGGATGCGCCGATCGTCCGCATCAGTCTGGAGCGCACTACTTCCTGGGGAAAAATCTAGAGACGACTGGCAGGCCGAGCACGGGCGTACCGAGCCGTGGACCCGCCGCAAACCGCTGACAGGCACTAACGGCCAATTTTGAGGCGTTCGCGAACAAGAAGTGTTGTCTCGAAACCGGACAACCACGTGATCACGGAACTTGCGCCGACCCCCCCGCGGTAGCCGACGAATAAAGTTCCGAGGATTCGTAATGAAGCACAGTTGCCGGCCGCGTAAGAAGATACTCGGTGTCCGGCGGATAGTAGCGAGCCTGGTCCACAGGGTCGCCAGCGAATGCACGAATCGCGTCCACCGACGTCCACCAACTTAACGTGACGATTTCACTGCGATCCGCGTCGAGATCTCGCACGGCGACGGTGGCACCAAGGTTTCCGGGTGTGCCCCTATAGCCTGCTATA
This sequence comes from uncultured Gammaproteobacteria bacterium, assembly GCA_963837045.1. Taxonomy (GTDB): domain Bacteria; phylum Pseudomonadota; class Gammaproteobacteria; order Steroidobacterales; family Steroidobacteraceae; genus Bog-1198. Next base: position 52,018 of record CAWIMA010000006.1, on the reverse strand, counting down.
CCTCTCGTGCGGACGTACTCTACATAGGCGGCTTTTTTTGGGCGCCGAATTTCAGCACGCCTTTCACGAAGTATCGGCATTGATGCTCCCCCTGGAAAAGGCACTCGCCACCAGCAAGCCTGACTTTGCGGCCGACGTCAAATCGTGAGCCATGAACTTGGCTGAGTACCCGATACCTGCCCCTCATGGCCGGGGGCTTGGGGTCGACAGGCGTCCCTTATCGATGGCCTTGGATTCTGCGCGCTGAATGTCGGCTAACGGGACGAGCATCAGGCGCTTCCCGGCCCAACTCCGGGCGATCGGGATGCTGAAATGTCGGCTCCAAAGCGGCCATTGGACCTTGTGCCAGTTGACGCACTTTTCCAGCCCGTGAGTTCATGGCAGCCGGGAACAGAGGTGGCTACGGGCTGGCCGGTCCAAAAATGACCGCTGACTAACTGAAACAGCAAAACACTACTGCGAGGAACTACCATGAAGATGAACACAGCAAACCATCTCTGGCTCTCCGCGCTCGCGCTGGTCGCGCTCGTTATCGGCTGCGGCACCAACCAGCCGGCAGCCGCCGCTGATAAGAACGACGACGTCATCGCCATTGATATCCTGCTCCAGCCCGACGCTACAATGCTCAAGCGCGCGGCGGCGATCAACGAACAGCTGCGTAATGATTTCCCCAAGGGATTTTCGTTGGATGCCTCCCACCGGCCGCACGTGACCCTGGTCCAGAGATACGTCCGCACCGGCGATCTCGACAAGGTCTATGCCGCCGTCGGCAAGGCTCTGGACAGCGCCCATGTCACCAGCCTGAAGCTGGAGGCCTTCAAGTACTACTATATTGCGGATGGTCCTCTTGGCCTTCAGGGTATTGTCGTCAAGTCGACTCCGGAATTGCTGAAGGTGCAGCAGGCGGTGGTTGACGCCGTGACTCCGTTCGTGGTGAAAAACGGAACCGCAGCCGCTTTCGTCCCCCCGGCCGAAGGTTCCATTGTTCCGGCCCTGGTTGAATACGTTGAGGTGTTTGTGCCAGATCATTCCGGCGAGCATTACATGCCGCACGTCACCACTGGCCTGGCCAGGAAGGAATACCTCGACAAGATGGCTGCAGAGCTGTTTGACTCCTTCACGTTCTCGCCGGTCGGCGCGGCCGTTTACCACCTCGGCAACTACGGGACGGCGACGACGAAGCTCCACGAGTTCGTCTTGAAGCGCTGAAGACGGCTTTCGGGGTTGTTGATAAGTTACAGATGAGAGGCCGCCGCAAAGCCGCCGTTCGCGTCGGTCAGCAAAGGGGGTCGACTCCGGAAGTAGGGCAGCCACCGGCAACTGCGAGCGAAAAGCCGAAATTCGGTGCGTCAAATGGCTTGCTGCAAAGCAGACATCCCACGTTCACTTCTGTGTTTGTGCGGCGCTTGCAATTTCTGACTCGCTGTTCTTAGACATCCCCTTTGCTGCCGCCCACGGCGAGCGGCGCGGGCCGCGGCGGTGATTTTGCTGCGACTCGAATCGGGCGGGGTGCGCCTGGCTCGCAGGCGCTACTTGCAGGGGATGCGGCGGCGGGGTAGTGTGCAGCGCTCCGCCGTGCTGCTGGACAAGTCCGCCGCTCGGTACTACTCGAATAATCTCAACGACGACTAACTTGGGAGACGCATTCATGACACGTATCACCCGCGCGATCTGCGCCACCGGCGCACTACTCTCACTCACGGCACTTGCTACGATGGCCTACGCAGACGGCCGCGACTACAACGACGGACCGGTCCAGACTGTCACGTTCATCCGCACGGTCGACGGCCATTTCGACGATTACATGCACTGGCTTGCGACCACCTACAAGAAACAGCAAGAAGCGGCCAAGGCGGCCGGCCTCATCACGCGCTATGAGGTGCTGGTCGGTCAGCCGCACACCCCGCAGGATGCCGACGTCATACTCGTCGTCGAGTTCAAGAACTGGGCGGCGCTCGATCATCTCGGCGGGAAGCTTGATCAGGTGAGCGCCAAGATTGAAGGCTCGGTCGAGAAGGCGAATCAGTCCGAGGCGGATCGCGCCAAGATTCGCACTGTGCTGGGTTCGGACACCGTGCAGGTGGCGGAGCTGAAGTAAGAGGACCAATACCGGCGGACGTCCCTACAGGCGACCGCCGGACCCTCCGGCGCACGGGCACCCTTGTTCGCTTCTCGGAACCGGACGTCGGCGATCGGCAGGTCAGGGAATACGAGTGCGCGCAGGTCCGGCTCGGGCATCCCCATTCGCGCCGCTTCTTCACTGCGCGATTCTTGCACGATTGTGATCAAAACCGAGAGCGACGCAAAGATCAGCAAGAGAATGGCCTCCATGCGATCGCCCAGCAGTAGGTACACCATGCCGCCGGCAATCAGGAGGGCAAACATCGTTTGCCGAATAACTTCGCAAAGGATTCTAAACACTCTGTGCGCCGCTCCGCCACAAGCCGATTAATGCTCACGTCAGAAACTGACTGATGGCCACCATCGGGCGGCGGGCGCGACCAGAATAGATGATCGTGGTTAGGTTGGAGCGATGTCCTCGGCTATCCCGTCCATAGCGGCAGCTCGATGTTCACGCGTAAACCGCCTCCGGGCACATTCGACGCCACGATCGAGCCGCCATGGCTCTCAATCACGCGCTTGGCGATCGCCAAACCCAAGCCGCTCCCTTCCTTGTGCGCATGCATCGAACTTCGAAAGAAGGGGTCAAAGATGTTTGCGAGATCGGAGTCGGGAACGCCCGTTCCGGAATCGCGTACCGATATGACAGCGATGTGGCCCAAGGAGTCTAATGTGGTTCCCACTTCTACAGTTCCGCCGCGAAGGCTATATTTGATCGCATTGCGAACCACATTTTCGACGGCGCGGCGCAGCAACTCGACGTTTCCCTTGAGCACGCCATCGACTTCGGATTCGACGTGGATAAACCGGCCATTGGCGTTGGCCTCGAAGCGTGCGTCCTCGACAATGTCGGACAGCAATTCGCGCAGTTCGATCTCCTCGTTCAACGGATTGTCGACCCCCGCTTGTAGACGCGACAGAGCCAACAACTCTCCGATCAACTTATCAATGCGGACTGATTCACGCTCGATTCGGTCCATGACAGCCGGCGCTTGATCGGGCTGCTGCTGAGCAAGGCCGATGGCCGCCTGAATTCGAGCCATCGGGGAGCGCATTTCATGCGACACATCTTTGAGCAGTTGTCGCTGCGCGACGATGAGCGTACGCAAGCGCGAAATCATGCGATCGAACTCGATGCCGAGATCCTTCAGCTCGTCATTCCCCGCTCCCATATGGTCGGCAATGCGAACGTCCAGATTCCCGTTGGCGGCATCCCTGATCGCCGAATGCAGGCTGCGGATCGGCTTGGAGAGCAGCCACGCGAGCAGCGTGGCGCAACCGAGGCTGGCCAGTATGTCGTCCAGGACCTCCGGCTGCTCGAACGTCAGAACGGATCGCCGCGGCGTGGGCGGGGGTGGGAACTCGCCCGCACGGCCCTCAAGCGGGGGGCGATTGAATTCCTCCCCGGCCGGTGGTGTTTCCGATGGGAGCGGGTAGTAATGGCCCTGCAGCGGATGCCGGCTCATGATCCACGCGTGGACGACCAGATCCGAGCTGATCTGTACCAGGGTGATCACGACGAACAGCTTCCAGAAAAGCCGGCCCATGCGCTTCGTCACGGGATTTGGGCGTTCTGTCGTCATTCGGGTTTCAACTGGTAACCCAGGCGATAGACGGTCGCGATGGGCGACCGACCATCGACGAGCGGACCAAGCTTCTGCCGAATGCTGCTCACGTGTACGTCGATGCCGCGGTCAAAGCGTGCCAGCGGACGACCCAAACCCTGTTCGGAAAGTATCTTCTTGCTGACCGGACTGCCGACGTTACGGGCCAGTACCTCCAGGACGTTGAATTCTGTGCTCGTGAGTTCCACGGGCACGCCGTTCCATTCCGCGATCCGCCGCTGCGGGTCCATCGTGAGTGCGCCTGCATGGATCACGGATGTCGCATCGTCGGCGACCTTGGCGGAATTCATTCTTCGAAGAATTGCACGGATCCTGGCGGTCAATTCGCGCGGTGTGCACGGTTTGGGAATGTAATCATCGGCTCCGATTTCCAAGCCTATGATTCGATCAGTGTCGTCGCCCTTTGCGGTCAGCATGATCACCGGCATGTTGCTGTGAGATCGAATGGCCTTCAATACCTCGATGCCGTTCAGCCGCGGCATCATGATATCGACGACAGCAATGGCATAGCGGCCAGAAAGCGCTTCACGTACGCCCGTCTCGCCGTCTTGCGATCGGCCGACGGTAAAACCCTCTCGCTGCAAATAGTTCTGGAGCAAATCGACGAGTTCCTCATCGTCGTCGATCAGCAATACCGCGGAAGAGGCGGGTGTAAGGTCTGGCAGCATGGGCGCGGTCGAACACCGTGATGTCGAAAGAAATAATTCTAGCAGGAAAGCCTTGCGGATCGGGGCTCGGATCGAAGAGCGCGGCTGTCGCGACGAGGCGACATCGAGAGTTTGAAATGTGAATTCATGTAAAGGTTCGAGCGAAAGTCGCGAGCCGCAGGCTTGTTCGAGGATTGACGCTTTCATTCATTTACATTGTGATAACCGCGCTTTACGTCCGCCGGTAACAAACTGCGCTCCGTGGATCGAGTTGTAAACATCACTGCATCACCGAATCAAATCAACGTTACTGGAGAAATGGAAATGATCACTATTACGAAAAGCCGCAGCGACTTCTTTTATCCCGTGCTCGCAGCCGTCGCGATGATCACGCCGATGCTTTTGGTCATTGCGGCGCGCGCAATGCCTGAAAGCCCGGAGACTGGCGAATTTGTCGTGTACGGCCACGGAGTACTTCTGGCCGTCCTTGCGACCGCCCTGGTTCTGCGCGCTGCGTATGTTCGGGGTTTCAGCAAGGCCTTGAAAATCGCAGCCTCGGCGCCGAATTACTCCGTGACTGCCTGAGTCGGGAGCGGCGTGCGTTCCCCCACCAGGGAAAGACCCAACAGTGCAGTCGTGTCACCAGGGAAATCACGCCACCACAAACGGCACCTAGTGACACGACTGTGAGAGTCTTCCCCGAGTAATAGTGCAACGGGCGAGCGGACCATCACCCAACTGGGCTAGCCCCCAACGCGAACCGCCGCGGCGGCTTGTCCGTGCGTCCACCCGAGCATCTAGCCAACTGTCGCTGAACGTCGCGCGCGGATACTTGTCCCCAGCGCGTAAGCATTGGAATGCGGCATCGATGTCAACAGCCCTTACTCCCTGTTCGGGGAACCCGGGTTGCTTATCGGCTCGGCGATCCTCGGTTCCGCCACATCGCGCAGGGACTGTTCCTGTTTCCGTCATCGGGACCTCGCTAGGTCAGCGCCTTCAAAGTGACCAATTCAGCGTATTGTTGCCAGAGTTGAAACTGCTGCAGATCTCAGACGCGATCGCCGAAAGTCTTTGCTGATGTGACAAAAGCGAAAACATTGCTGGCAACAGCGGCTCAGTCTCAACATGGCACTCCAGCGCCGGAATCTACGAGCGTCCGTAGGTGAGTAGCCCAAGGGAGTTGCAACCTCAGGCCCTCGAAGAACCGGACGTGAACATCGCGATTCATCCGGCTCCTATCGCCCACCGTTTCGAGCCAAAGTCCAATGCGCAAATAGCCCGGGCTGCTGCTGGCGAACCTTGCCAAGCAACTCCCGCGCACGGCACACCTTGTGCTTCAGCCGTTTATATTTTCGCCGCAGCCATCTCAGTAAGTACTGATCCAACGTGTCGAACACGGTGTGCAGCGCATCGATGGAATCGACCGTAATAGTTAACCCAGACGCGGCCATTAGGCATTCCGACCGTTGCGGACCGCGTGGCTCAAATGGTGGTCAAACATCGTTTAGAACCACAACTCGAACCGCATTTCCATCAAGACTCCTACGGCTACCGACCGGGTCGGTCGGCGCACCAAGCAATCGCCGTGGCGCGTGAGCGCTGCTGGCGGTTCGCCTGGGTGTTGGACTTGGACATCAAAGGCTTCTTTGACACCATCGATCATGAACTATGGGGCGATCGAATGAGGCGAGATGAGCGATGCTATCGTAATGGTCCCGCAGTAACCAGCCGACGGGCAGCCACGCAACGTGATGCGCGGCAACGTTCACGAGTCGGTCCCATGGCGTAATGAGGATCAGCCCGGCTATCTTGTCGCGTTGACGCGAACCGGCCGCCGCCGTGACGCCGGCACCGAGCGACTCGCCGACGAGCAGCAAGGGAGCGCCGTACAACTGGTGGGCGCGCACGATAGTCTGTTCGGCATCATCGACCAAATTTCGCTCGCCCAGTTGGCCCTCGCGGGGACCATAGCCCGGGTACTCGGCAAGAATCACCCGCAGGCCTAATCTTGTCAGCGCGGTGGCGTAGTATTCGCGTTGACCCGCATGCCCAGCATTGCCATGAAAGACGATTGCGCTTCCCGGTAAGGCGCCAGCAGGCTCTGCAACGAGGCCCCGATATTCGTACGGTGTCGGCCAGGCACTGAGCCGTTGGGAGACCACGTCTGCGACGGTGGTCTTCTCGGGAAAATACAGCAAGCGATCCTGGAGCATGGCGATTCCTGCAACTACGATCAGACAGGCGATTATGCGCCACGGGACAATCCGGCTCGATGGTAGCTAACAGGCCACGAAGGCGATCATGGGTCAGTTTACGGACTACAGCGACTGCCGGTGAGCCGTCGTTATCAGCCTCTATCGCATCGGGTAAACTCCCCAATCGAGCTAGCTTGTGTATCGACGCGGGAGATTGCAGCCATGACGCAGACATATTCCGGCGGTTGTCAATGCGGCAAAGTGCGCTACGAAGTGCAAATGGACATCGGCGAGGTCCTCGCGTGTAACTGCTCGCGATGTGGGCGGCTGGGTTCGTTGCTAGCGTTCGCGCCGGCAATTCATTTCAAGCTGCTGTCCGGCGACGCCGACCTGACAAAGTTCGAATTCAACAAACACATGATCCAGCACCAGTTCTGCTCAACCTGCGGCATTCAGTCATTCGCAATCGGGACGCACCCGAAGACGGGCGCAAAAATGGCGGCCATCAATGTGCGATGCCTGGATGGCGTCGATGTGGACGCCCTCAAGGTGAAGAAGGTCGATGGCAGGAGCCTTTAGAGCGGCTAGCTGGTCATGCGAAAAGCCGACGTTCCCGGCTGGACGGCAGGGTCGATTTCAGCCGGTCAGTCGAGCGCGCGACGCGCGCTCCTCGTCGGTTAAGCGGTTAAGCTGTGAACCAGCGCGCTACTTGGGACGCCGATCGACGCAAAGAGGCCACCCGACCCGCCGCGAAGAACTTCCTGCGCCAGCAGGAGAGGTTTGATCGCTTCCTCGAGATCTACAACCAGGAGCGCCCGCACCAGGCGATCGGCATGAAGTACCCGGCGGAGCTCTATCGCCCCTCCGTGCGCCCCTATACAGGCTTAGCGTGACCAGTTGCGGACGGATCTGCATCGGGCGGCGGAAAATTAACTTAAGCCACGCCTTCGCCGGCCAGAACGTCGGCATCAAGGAAGTCAGCGAGAAAATCTGGTTGGTGAGCTTTATGCAATACGACCTGGGGTTCTTCGATCACGAGTCGGGGCGCGTCGAGTGCGCCGAAAACCCGTTCACCCCTAAGTCCTGGTTCGAAGGCGCGGACGCGTGATCGCTCACCTCCCCGAGCCTCGATTCTGCGAGCTTTGCCGCCGCGAAGCGGCGCAGATTTTGCGTAAGTTGAGCTTCTACGGTAGCTTTGGTATTTAAAAGCGTTACCTATGTGTCCGGAATAATCTGTTACCCATGTCCCCGGAATAGACCATGAATTGTTTGGCGCGCCCGGAGAGATTCGAACTCCCGACCTCCTGGTTCGTAGAGAGTGGTGCTCTCGCGCGCAAAGCCCCGTAATTCCAAGCGAAAGTATAGCTCCCGTTGTTGAATATTATTGCCGGTTACTTGCACGTAAGCCGCTGATTGGCCAAGACGTGGCCAGACAATATTCAACAGCCTTAGCTGCGGATTAGCGCGACAGGATGCCCGCAACCGGCCAGCGGGCCTTCGACCGCCGCAAATTCCATCCGTAAAGCCGCCGCTCGCGTCGATTAGATGTTGGACGTAGTGGATTGGTACTTGGCTGTAGGTACAAACCCCAAATGTTGTTCAACGGGATGTTCGCTAGGGTGTGTCAGGTGAAGCAGCAGGTCCTGCGCCTCTGATTCGAGGCGATGATGAAACCCCGAATTTCGATATGCATGAGATGGACCGTGCTCTTCGCCGCGGCGACTGTGATCACCGGTTGCGGCAGCAAGAACGATGCGGACATCAAGAACGTTCTATGGGAGAAGAAGCAATGGCAACGAAGCGCAGGACCAGAAAGGCGAAGATGCCAAAGATCAGCCGGAACACAAAGTTTTGGGCATACATGAATGCTGTAATGAAAGACAACCTTGAATACGAACTGAATCGCATAATTCCAAAGATCTGGAATCGCGTGGTGAAAGAGTTTCGGGCACAACAGAAAGCTCTTGGGGTCAATCTGATCGTTGAAGGCGAAAGACTTGTTCAGGGGAAGAGGCCAAGATTTATGACTCCGCGAAAGAAGAAGTCCCCCAAGAAGTGATATTTGTAATATCGCAGAACAGAAGGGTTGGCAAACTTTGAGGAGCCATCGCTACCCGCCGCGGGTGCCACGCGGAACCGCAAGGCCAAGTTGATGAAACGCACGCCCGTACGCGCGTCGGACCTGCGCGGTGTCGTGCGCCTGGCGACCGCGGCCACCACCGGGCTCGTAGACCTGGTCGAGGCGATGCACGAACGTATCGCTCGCCTTCCCGGATTCAGTCCGACAAATCTGGATGGGCGCACCAGCGGCATCACGGGTCTTGTCTATAAGACGATCCGTGGTGTGACGAAGTTGACCGGTGGCAGCATCGACGCACTGCTGTCGCTGCTGGCCCCGGCACTCGGGGAAGGTCAAACCGGTGCGGAGCGGGACGCCATCGTCGCGGTACTGAACGGAGTACTGGGTGACTACCTTGCAGCAAGTTTCAACCCTCTGGCCACGCCAATGGCGTTTCGCCGGGATGGCCGTCCGTTGGCGCTGGAGACCTCAGCGCTGGCTGCAGCGTTGCCGGATGCCGGAGCACGGGTGCTGGTGCTCCTGCACGGCTTGTGCACGAACGACCGACAGTGGTTGCGTGACGGACACGATCACGGCGCGGCACTGGCGCGCGACCTGGGTTTTACGCCTGTTTATCTGCACTACAACAGCGGCCTGCATATCTCGATCAATGGACGCCTACTAACCGATCGGCTGGAACTGTTGCTGAGTCAGTGGCCCCATCCGGTGGAGCGATTTGCGCTACTGGGCCACAGCATGGGCGGGCTTCTGGCACGTAGCGCCTTGCACTACGGTACGCAGGCAGATCACCGCTGGCCAGAGAAGACGACGGACATGGTGTTTCTTGGAACGCCTCACCACGGTGCACCGCTGGAGCGCGCAGGACACTGGATCGATATCGTGCTGGGCGCGACCCCTTACGCTGCGCCGTTCGCACGCCTGGGCAAGGTGCGCAGCGCCGGCATCACCGATCTGCGTCACGGCAATTTGTTGGATGAGGACTGGGTCGGCCGCGATCGCTTCACGCTTGGGGTTGATCGTCGGCAGCACCTGCCGTTGCCACCCACAGTGCGCAGCTACGCAGTGGCGGGCAGTACAGGCCAGCAGAACGGCGATCTGAAGGGCCTTTTTCTTGGGGATGGCCTGGTGCCGCTGGACAGCGCTCTGGGCCGCCACTCGGACCCCAACCGAACGCTGACCTTCCCGGAAGACAGGCAATGGGTCGCCTACGGGGTGAATCACCTTGAATTACTGAGCAGCGCCGCGGTTTACGCCCACTTGCGGCAATGGCTGACATGAGATCCGCGCGAAGAGAAGCATACTGTGTACGCTGCGGATTTCGAGTGGGCGACGGTCGCTCATCGGCCAACTACGATCAATGGCCTCTACGAACCGATGGCACCATTGCGGACATTCGCTGGAAGTCCTAAAAGGGAAGATGGTTATTCATAGAGGACCATTTTAATGGCAGCAAATGAGGCGGGAGTCATCATTGGCTGAGGAGGAAAGCAGACCAGTTGCTCCTGGCTTCTATTCCGGCGACACCGCTCAAAAAGCGCGCTGGTATTCAGATGCTGCAGAAGCGTACCAGTTGGCACGCCCCAAATATCCGACCGATGTCATCGACTTTGCCATCCAGGCAGCCGGTCTAGTGCCGGGGGCGAGACTCCTGGAGATTGGATGCGGACCGGGAACGGCGACAACCGCATTCGCGTCGCGCAATTTTCCGATGTTATGCATCGACCCGAACCAAGACCTAATACAACTCGCGCGGCGTGTTTGCAGGGATTTCCCAAGCGTCGATTTTCTTGCCAGCAGTTTCGAAGACTGGCCACTTGAGCACGGGGCCTTCCGCGCAGTAGTTGCGGCTTCCGCCATGCACTGGATTTCGGCGCAGACGGCCTATTGTAAGGCCGCAGCGGCGTTGAATGACTCTGGGTCCCTGATCCTCCTCTGGAATATGGTCGTGCAGCCCAAAGATGTCTTCAACCGTCGACTATCAGCCGTATATAGCGCCCGGGTTCCTACCCTTATTCGGCCGGAAACCGACAGCCCAGAGACGGTTGATGCACACCTAGCGGGCTTCGGAAAAAAGATTGATGAATCCCATTTGTTTACGGACCTACGTTTCTATTCAAGAGTCGTGTCGATCCGATATTCCACCGACGCCTACCTCTTACTGCTGAGTACGTACTCACAGTACTTGGCTCTCCCCGCTGCAATTCGGGATGCCTTATTTGCCGAGATTAGGCAAATTATTGATCAGGAATTCGACGGATCTCTGGATTGCACCTATCGGAGTGCGAGTCACGTCGCCAGGAAAGCGTAGACGAGTGATTAGCCGTTACAGTGGTAGCATTAATCTAGCCGCCCTGGAGCTGCCGTTCGTGAATGCCCGCTGTGGGTCTATTCTGTTGAAAAACTCCATGTGCAGATCCAGCCAGAAATTTAAAAGGCTTTAGAAAGGCGGAATTTTGAAGGGGCTGAAGGACCAGCGGCTTCCGACGATCTCCAGGCTCAAATGTTCGTACAATGTTAGACCACGTATTTATGGCTGATTTTCGGCTGCAATTTTATTAATCGAGAAAATCTCGAGTTCGGAGGAACCGAGTTTTTCAACAGAATAGGTCGGCACCGGAAATACAGGGCGAGATTCAATCCATCAAGCGCTGCCGATGTGTCATCTTCTGCCAAAGCGCGGGAGGTAGGCCGCTCAACCGTCGGTTTTATCGCTATTCCCGATCGGACTGCTCGTCTCGATCAGCGCAGAGTCTACGACGCACCGGCCGCGCGGATCTCAAAGCTTCTTCACGACCACGCGCCCGTTCGGGTCCACGTAGACGTGGTAGCGGTTGCCGTCGCGACAGGTTGCCGTGTAGTCGCTGTCGCCGTTTCGCTGCGCGCTGACCACCTTGTCACAGGGCAGACCGTGAAGTGCGATCGTGGCTGTGAGGTCCTTGCTGAAGGACGCGTCCTCGGCGGCGAGCGTCCCGGTGGACGCGAAGGCGCTCATGGTCAATAGGGCGAGAACGGGTGTACGCGGGCGCATGGGGGACTCCTGTCATGGTAATCAAATTTGGGCGAACTTTTGCGGATCGGAAAGGATGCTCCAGAGGGCCTCGCGCGAAGAGGATACTGCGGCCCCCGGCGGCCACCCAAAATCCCCCACCGGTGGCCGGGTCAAAATCCCCCACCTTGAAGCTGTAAATCGGCGCCGGTCGGCGCCGAGCTAGAGCGGCGGCGGGACGTTACGCTGCGCCCTTTTTGCAAGAAAGGGGCCGGGAGTGAACGTCTTGAAGCCGAATTTGCGGATTTCTGTCCAGACCCTGCTGGATGCGGGGAAGGCGCAACGCGAGATTGCGCGGGTGCTCGGAGTGGATCGCAAGACGATCCGCCGCATCGCCCGAGAATCAAAATCCCCCGGGGTGGCCACCGGGATTTGTGCGGAAAAAGCCGCTGAAACGCTCGACGTTGAGCAAAATCCCCCACCCCGGCCACCGGCTCCGAAGCCCCTGGTCACCCCATCGGCCTGCGAGATCCACCGCGAGTGGATCGAGAGCCAGGTGGCGCTCGGGCGCAACGCCATGAGCATCTATCAGGACCTGGCGGAGAAGTTTGGGTTTACCCACCGGTACAACTCGGTCAAGCGCTTCGTGGCGGCGCTCAAGGCGCGCGAACCGGAGCGCTTCGATGTCCTCGACGCGCTTCCCGGAGAAGAGGCTCAGGTCGACTTCGGTCAGGGAGCACTGACCCGATTACCGAACGGCAAATATCGCCGACCCTATCTGTTCGTGATGACGCTCAAGTACTCCGGCAAGAGCTTTCGCAAAGTGGTGTGGAAGGCGGACCAGGAGAGCTGGGCGCGCCTGCACGAGGAAGCGTTCCGCACCTTCGGTGGTTCTGTCGCCTACGTCGTGCTCGACAACTTGAAGCAGGGCGTCATCGAACCGGATCTGTACGCGCCGGCATACAACGCAGTGTACGCCGCGATGCTCACCCATTACGGGGCGGTCGCCGACGCGACGCGCATCGTGGACCCGGATCGCAAGGGTACGGTCGAGAACGCCATCCAGCACACGCAGTCCACGGCGCTCAAGGGAAGAAAGTTCGAATCCATCGACGAGCAGAACGAGTGGCTCGCGCACTGGGAGGAACGCTGGGCGGCGCCGCGCATCCATGGACGCAAGAAACGCCAGGTGCTCGCGATGTTCGCCGAGGAGAAGCCGGCGCTCAAGGCCCTGCCGGCGATGCGCTTCCGCTACTTCCGCGAAACCTCCCACACCGTCGATGACAGCGGCCTCGTGCAGGTCTTGCGCTCCTACTATGCTGCCATACCGGCCTCCCCGGGCGACATCGTCACGGTGCGCCTCTACGACCACGATCTAGAAATCCTGGACGGCGTCGGCCAGATGCTTCGTCGGCATCCCCGTTCGATGAAACCCGGGCACTTCGAAATGAAGGACTCTGATCGGATCTTCAATCCGTCGCGTGAGACCGTGCGTTTACTCAGCCGCGTGGCCAAGCTCGGACCGAACAGCCTGCAACTCGGCCGCGATATCTTCCTGCGCTTGGGGCGTCCCGGACAGAAGGCGCTCTATGGCCTGTCGAACCTGCCGCGCCACTTTGCGAAGGAGGACATCGAAAACGCCGCCAAGCGCGTGCTCACCTTGAGCCAACCGTCCTATCACGCACTCAAGCGCATCCTCGAGCGCCACGCCGCCGAGACGGAGCGCCGCGCGGCCGTGCCCGAGTTGCAACAAGCCGGCCCGCATATCCGCGACATCGAGGAATACCACGCCTTCTTCGAAGACGCACAACACCGCTTCGATGTTCCGACAACCGATACGCCATAAACCACAGGAGACGATGCAATGACGATGACTATCACAGAACTCGAGCGCTCGCTGCGGGCGCTGCGCCTCTCAGGGATGACCGCCACACTCGAGAGCCGCGCGCTGCAGGTGGCGCAGCAGCAGATGGATTTTATCGAAGCCTTCTCCGCCCTCGTCCAAGATGAACTCGATCGGCGCCGCTCCCGACTGATCGATCGACGCTTCGCGCTCTCGGGGTTACCTGAGCGCAAGGATCTGAAAGACTTCGACTGGCAGTACAATCCAAAAAACCCGCGGCGCGAAATCCTCGAACTGGCGACCCTCAAGTTTATCGACGAGCGCGAGGATGCGCTGTTCATCGGATCGCCCGGCGTCGGCAAGAGTCATATCGCGAAGGCTGGCGAGCGTAGCATCCCGGTCTTGCAGGACGCTGACGACCTTGATTAGCAGCAGCTCGAATCTCTGCCGCAGCTGTGTGAGCGTCGGTGGCGTTTGACCGTGGTGGAATGACTTGAACTCCGCAAGGAGGTCATCGACCTGGTTCTTTAACGAGAGCTTCGTGAAGACGCCGATGGCAGGCGTGTCGCGCAATCGCTGCTCCAGCGAGGCCAGATCGAGCGCCGCCGCCGCCTTAGCCGATTGAGCCGGCGGAGTCGCCGCCGTTGCGGGCGGCGCCGGGCCGACCGTCCCCGCTTCGGCTGCGGCGGGTGAAACCTTCGATAGTGCGGGCGGCACGCTTTTCAAGTCGGGCATCGACGCGCCCTGCTTGCCGCTTGAGACGGCTGCGGCAGGAGGTGAGCCTTGCCGGCTCGGTGTGGGGGCTGCGACCAATGGCTTCGAGGGTGCGGCCGGCATCGAAGCCGCATAGGGGGGCGGCAACGCGGGCGCGTTCGCGACATCGCTCGCCGCGGGCGCCGCGGACTGCGGCGGTGCCTCTACGGCGGGGGCGTTGGCAGACGCTGGCGTGGCGGGCGGTGGGGCGGCGGCGGAATCGGCTTCGGGAGCGACCACGCGCTGATGGACGCATCCGCCCAGCAGCATGAGCAGCGCGTACCCCGCCAAAGAGCCCCTACGCCGATGCACTGTCCCTAGCCTCGCTGCCATCCTCCAAAGACCTTCCAGAGTGTGGATAGTTCGAGTCAATCCCCTTCGGGTCAGCTCTTGGCGCGTGCCACGCGCAGCCGGCGCAGCGGGCTCGGGCTCTGCGCCCAGCCCCGGAATACAATTGGGGTTTTCACACGGCCTCGGCCGGTTGCGGGCATCCTGTCGCGCTAATCCGCAGCTAAGGTTGTTGAATATTGTCTGGCCACGTCTTGGCCAATCAGCGGCTTACGTGCAAGTAACCGACAATAATATTCAACAACGGGAGCTATACTTTCGCTTGGAATTACGGGGCTTTGCGCGCGAGAGCACCACTCTCTACGAACCAGGAGGCCGGGAGTTCGAATCTCTCCGGGCGCGCCAATTAATCAATAACTTGGACGCGCCAGAAATTCCCAAGTGTTGAATATCTCGTAAGTGTTGAATATTTAGCTCCTCGGTTTCGCTCGTGACCCCTCGCAGGTGGTGCCGCTTGGCGGTTTCGATGGGTTCCGGTGCATCGGCGGGCTTTCCCGTAAGATTCGGCCTCCAAAAAAGGGGTCTCCGAATGACCAAGCCGATCGCCCGTGACAGCATCTACCTGTGATCCGCAACAATTCAATCACGCAGAGGCTGGCGCGAGAAAATATTCGTGATGCAAGCCGCCAAGGATCGGATTGACCGATGGGATTCGTATGGTCGCCGAACTCACCCTTTCGACCCCAAGCTGCCTGCCCGTGCTCCCAGCAGCGGACGTTCAATATTGGAAAAGCAGACATCGGCGGTGACGCACGAACGATTTCACCTCCCAGCTGCTCGCCCAGTCTCTGGCGGCGATCTCCTGCCCCCCCGCGTAGCGTGCGTGGTTTGCCGTGACCAGCAACGCGGGCGCATGCTTGGCGTGGCTGTCCTGACCGCATATGTCCACAGAAGAAGACGGCGCACCGCTGTCGACCGAGGTTTCACCCCAGGGCCGCCTATTGTCAGCTCAGATGTTCGAAACAAACGGAGGCCTTAAATGAACTTCTCTGCATATCGGACACCAAGTCTACTTCTGGTTGCCTTCGCTCTTGCTACGACTGAGTCATCGGCAGTCGCCTCGGTTGACACTGCTGTAATCGCCGAAACGATCAAGAGAGACGTCGCTCAACTCGTCGCTGGGCTCAATGCTCACGATGCAGTCAAGACAACCGCTTATGACGCCACGAATATTGTCTCCATGGAATGTGGTAGTCCTTCAACTATTGGGATCGAAGCCGATAGAGAGGGCTTCAAGACGGGCTTTGCCCACGACCCCGATTGGAGGGTGAGTCTCATCGATGAGACCGTAGACGTTGCCGGTAGCGGAGACTTGGCGGTTTACCGTGGGATCTACAACGAAGACAACGGTCGTGCAGGTGTGCTGATGACGCACAAGACGAACTTCATTGCGGAGTTCAAGCGTCAAAGCGATGGATCATGGAAGATCGTCTGGTACAGCGTTTCCAACATGGAACAATCGCATCCGAAGTGATTTCAGGATACGGCACGCACAGTCGGTCCAGTTCGGAGTACGGGTTGCTCAGGTGCCTCGCCAGGAGCTGTGGGAAAACTCCGCGCGATACTTGGATCCCGACGGCAACGTGGTCAGCATTACAGCGATGACGTAGCGTGGCGTCCCATATGCCGCTTCAAATGTCCGCTTCGTAGAAAATTGAACGACAGCGTGGAATGACGGCAGCCGGCAGTTGCCCGATGCGCTCAAATGCCGGTGTCGACCGAGGGCGGGAGCGACTCAGGCAGATTCGGGCACGGGAGGTGCTGACTTAACCTTTCTAATCTTTAAGTTCGGTAGCGTACAGACGCAGGCTCCAATTTCGGCCATATCAATGACCTGTTCGACCCAATCGTCAAGTGCATGCACTTAGGAGCTACACAATGTTACAACACACCATCACGAGAACGCGGCCTCAAAAAAAGGGGGGCACTGAAAAACTCGGACGACTGCCTCACGCCTTATCTTTGAGGGCGACAGACTCTTGTGATGAATTGTTCCGTGATATCGCAACACGGGTAACGCGGCTCGCGGAGGACTCGCTCGCGGGGACCGACGAATGCGAGCAGGCAGAACGGCAGGCTGCTAGCGGGTTCCATTGCGTAGCCTTACTAGCACGCCTGCAGGAAAGCGTGGAATTGAAAGACCAGCTTTTGATGCAACTTAAAAATTATCTTGCTTATCAGTAGGCTGTCGGCGGTGCTATCGCAAGCTGCGAAAGGCCGCTTCGAGGCATGTATTGGAAGGGCTGGCGGACCGGTTTTTGGCCGATGGCTGCCCCACGCCCCATCTTCCGGTCACGACCTATTCTGTTGAAAAACTCCATGTGCAGATCCAGCCAGAAATTTAAAAGGCTTTAGAAAGGCGGAATTTTGAAGGGGCTGAAGGACCAGCGGCTTCCGACGATCTCCAGGCTCAAATGTTCGTACAATGTTAGACCACGTATTTATGGCTGATTTTCGGCTGCAATTTTATTAATCGGGAAAATCTCGAGTTCGGAGGAACCGAGTTTTTCAACAGAATAGACCCCAAGCCGTCCATGGTCAACGTCGGCTTTGCGGCACCTGATTCGCGACTCGCTCCAACGGATAGCTAGATAACTCGCTGCTGGCTATACGCTTGCTATAGCAGCCACAAGGAACCCGAACATCGAAGCGGCAAAGTCCCTGCTTCCACTAAAGCAGAGAATCCAACCGCACGGGCGGCGGTCGTGAAGGTTCAACGAGACGAACCATCGGCGTCCAGACGTCTAAGCGTGGCACGCCACTCGACGCCGCCAGCTAACGGGAGCATGTGGCGATTTGATGACAATTTTTTGTCACCTAATCGAGCACGTCGCACCGTCGCGACGTCTGGACATAGCGCCGCTCGACCCCGCAAGCTTACCGGGAGCATTGCGATTCTGGAGTGTGTGATGACTGATTGTTGTACGCGGTGCCGACGCATCGGCGAAATGAAATTGCGCAGCGTGTTCGACGACGTCGCTGCCATCGATCGTCCGATCAAGTTTCAATTATGCGATCAATGCCTCGCATACTTCCGTGCATTGCGGGCGCACGACGCCGAGATTGAGGAGCAACAGTTCGCATCTGAGCTTTGGCGCGCTGCCGTGCTCGACGGCGTGCAAGGTGTGACCGCATGATCGATGCAGAAGGCGGCGAGACGCGGGGTCAAACCCTCCCGCACGGGCGGCGGTCGTGAAGGTTCAACGAGACGGACCATCGGCGTCCAGACGTCTAAGCGTGGCACGCCACTCGACCCCGCCAGCTAACGGGAGCATGTGGCGATTTGATGACAATTTTTTGTCACCTAATCGAGCACGTCGCACCGTCGCGCACGTCGCACCGTCGCGACGTCTGGACATAGCGCCGCTCGACCCCGCAAGCTTTACCGGGAGCATTGCGATTCAGTAAGAAACGACTCATCTCATACGATCAAGATCATCAGGAGACCCATATGACTATGACAGCTGAACAACGCGAGCAGGTTGCAACGGAACTTAAGCGGTTCGCTGCGGACCTCCATCTAACTGAGGAGCAGAAGGAGAAACTTCATTCCGCTCTCGCCGAGGAGCGAGAAAAGGTCGGGGAATACCTGAAGGCGCACCCCAACACAACCAAAGCCGAGATTGTTTCGCAAGTGAAAGAGCATCGTGGCGAGATTCACCAGCGCGTTGCTAAGTTTCTGAATCCCGAGCAACTCGGTAAGTGGGACAATGAAGTGGCCAAAGCCAAGGAATTTTTAGGCCAGAGGCTCGACTCATAAGAACCCGGTCCCCGCAAACGAACGGGTGGCCGCCAGCGGAAGCGGGCGGCCATTTTCATGTGCGCCGGAACGCCAGCTGCGCGTGCTAGTCGCACAGGTGGACCGTTCGCCACAGCTGTCCCAGTTGGCTGTCGGCGTGGTGAAGCCGTGACCCCCGGGGCGGCGGATCCGAGCCGCTCGAGCAAGTAAGTCGCAGCTCGATCGGCGATACGCAGTAGATCGTTGTATTCGGCGTGGATATCGTTGAGACGTCCGTTTCAAATCGGCATCGGCGAGCCAATAAGCACAAGCGGAGCGGTGGGCTGACCTCGAGCGGCTGGGGTCCGAGGGGCTCAGCCGCTTTTTTGTTGAAACGCGCAATCGACGGCAATGCATGGCCAAGCGCGGCAACGGAGACAAGGTCCACTGCTGTAGCACTGGATCTAATTGAATTGCTGGTGAGCGGCGGCTTTGGGCGCGGGATTTGCTTTAGTCGAATGACTGAAAGTGGCCTGAACTTGCGATAAAACTGTTTCCAGAAGTTCGGGTAGCTGATGAGCTCCTTCGCTCGCTCGTCCCAGATGAACTTCATCGGGAAGCCGAGCCCGAGTTCGTGGATGATCACCGGCCACTCGAGCTGCGACATCCACAGCGGATCCGGGCTCGCCGCCGTCTCGTGCGTCAGGCGCTCTCCGTCGCGGATCTGGCGCACCAGGCGCCGCGAGCAGCCCAGGGCGGTGGCGATCTCCCGCAGGCTGCGTCCGTCGGCCAGGCGGCGCTTGATTTCCTCGTGTCTATCCACCGTCAATAC
The DNA here is from genome assembly GCA_963837045.1 of uncultured Gammaproteobacteria bacterium. GTDB lineage: Bacteria > Pseudomonadota > Gammaproteobacteria > Steroidobacterales > Steroidobacteraceae > Bog-1198. The sequence continues at coordinate 32,870 of CAWIMA010000006.1, read as the reverse complement.
CCTTCGCGCCATCCAGTTCTCCCGTGCGTGTAGTGGCACGACGGTACTGGATTGCGCGGGCTGACCGGGGCCGAAAGCCCGGTTCTCGGGGTGGTCGCCGAAAACGGACCGCCGCAGACGGCCCAGGAGCGACGATCGAGGAGGACCCGGACCGAAGCTACCGTGGAAAATCGATCATCTTGTGCTGCCATCGCCGTTCCGCTCCTGAAGCCTGGCGAGGGTCAAAAGACACCTCGCTCAGGGTCGAAAAGCGGCTCCGGCCGGTGGTCCCATTGACGCGAAATCGGGTGGGTCCATTACCCCGAAATCGGGTGGTCCCATTCAAACGAAATCAGGTGGGTCCAATCACTCGAAATCCTGCATCCAGCTGGGGGCTTGCCGTAAATGCCTTGCGTCGGCCCTTCATAGAAGAGCGTCTTGAGACTACTCTGTAATGGGCGCCGCAGCATAAGGCTTGAAGTTTCGATCATGTGCGGTGAGAAGAATTGTGAAGAAATGAGCCTTTAACGGGGAGGCGCATATAATGCTTCGACGAACGAGCGTCAACCCAAGAGGGCGCTGCAATGCGTACGACCCCGCCTGATCTCGCCCGCAGCGCGCTCGATGCCGCCCCGGATGCGATGATCATCATCGATGTCTCCGGCGTCATCCGCTATACCAATCGCCAAGTCTCCGCATTATTCGGCTACGCCCACGACGAAATCATTGGTCAGAGTATCGAAACACTGATGCCGGAGCGCTTTCGCGCTCGGCACGTCGGACACCGAGAGCGCTATGTGAGCAGCGTGCGCGTGCGCCCCATGGGGGCGGGCCTCGATCTGTTTGGGCGGCGGCGCGACGGCACCGAGTTCCCGGTCGAGATCAGCTTGAGCCCCATCGCAGACGCGGACCAAGTCCTCGCGGCCGCCGCTATTCGCGATGTGACCGATCGCAAGCGGATTGAGGCTGAGCTGATGGCGACGCGCGAGGCCGCCGAGGGCGCGCGGGCACTCGCCGACCGGGCTAACCAGGGCAAAAGCCGCTTTCTCGCCACCGCCAGTCACGATCTGCGTCAGCCGCTACAGACCCTCGAACTGCTCAACGGCACGTTGCACCGGCTCGTGACCGGCCAGAACGCGATCGAAGTCGTGTCGCAACAGCACCAGGCAATCAGCGCCATGTCGAGACTACTCAATGCGTTGCTCGACATCAGCAAGCTCGAATCCGGAGCAATCAGACCCGAGCCGACCGATTTCACGGTGGCCGCCATTTTCGAGGAAATGCGCATGGAATTCGCGAGTATTGCGGCCAACAAGGGGCTGCGGCTCGAAATCGAAACGTGCGAGGACGCCGTGTACAGCGATCCCTCGCTGGTGGAGCAGATCTTGAGGAATCTGGTGTCGAATGCCGTGAAGTACACCCGAGAGGGCTGGGTCCGTTTGCGCTGCCTGCACGATGCGGCGTTAGTTCGTATCGAGGTGCTCGATACGGGCGTCGGCATTCCGCCCGATCAGCTGCCGTACATCTACGATGAGTTCTATCAGATTGGCGTGCCAACCAACAGTTCGCGCGACGGCTATGGGCTGGGACTCTCCATTGTGCAGCGGCTGGTTAAGCTTCTGACGCTCAAACTCGATGTACGCTCGGAGTTGGGTCGGGGCTCGGCATTCTCGCTCGTCCTACCGGCGAGCAGCCGTCACCTGACGGCGCAGCAACCGTCTATGAGATATTCTGGCCCCGTCCCACAGGAGATCGGCGAAGCGCGCGTTCTGGTCGTGGAGGACAATGAGTCCGTGCGGCGCGCGACGCGCTTGTTGCTCGAGTTGGAGGGTTACCATGTCACACCGGTTGCTTCGCTGTCGCAAGCGTTGCAACACGTTGAGCAGGGTAATCGTGTCGATCTGCTGATCAGCGATTATCATCTGAACAACGGTGAAACCGGCATGCAGGCCATCGATGCATTGCGCGAGATCTTGGGAATTTCATTGCGAGCCGTCCTTACGACCGGGGACACCTCCACTGCGATCAAGCAGCTGCCGCGCGATCCGTACCTGCGGATCACGAGCAAGCCCATTAATGCGGAAGAGTTGTTGACGTTGCTGCGAGTGTTGCTTGCCGCCTGAGTGTGCTACGACCCACCGCATCGCTACTTGCGCTGCGTATGCAGTGCCCTTGCCGCCTCTTCCCAGTTCGCGCCGTCGAAGCGCCTTACCGGGAGCGACGTGATATCTAGGCCGTCGATGCAGCGGACATTGACTGCCCATCTGCTTGGATCGAGGCGCGGCCGAGAGAAGGGATGAACACCACAGTGCCGGCAAGAGTAGTGCTTGGCCGTCATGGTGTTGAATTGATACAGCGTCAGCTCATTCTCTCCCGCGGTGACGCGAAGGCTCGAGTCTGAAGCGCCGTGCCACAGAGCTCCTACGCGACGGCACAGAGAGCAACTGCACTCCATGACATAGTCAAGCTTGGCGTCGAGTTCAAAGGAGACTCGTCCGCAGTGACAAGAGCCTTGGTAGGTGAGCCGTGTATTCGTAAGCGTGTGGGGGAGGCCCCTTGCCGTGGGTGTTTTTCTACCGGCGGCGCTTGATCTCGGGAAGGACCTCGTCGATCACGATGTTTTCCGCAGCGGCTTTTCCGAGCGCATCATTCAGTCGGTGCAGTAGGTCGGCCACGTCTTCCGTTTCCCCGCAGACCAAGGCCACGCGTGCTTTTTTGCCGACGGCGGCGAGCGCAGCGCGTCGGATGGGCGGGATTTCGCCGATGGTGATTTGACCGCGCGTCGTATCGAAGAAGGCCTGGATGTGTTTGAAGCCGGCGTCCGGCACGACGGCGCTTTTCGAAGACGGCTTGCTCACCGCCGGCTTAGGCCGCCAACGCATGCGTGACTTGCGCGGGCTGTTGCAGTTGATCGGCAAGATTCCACGGCAGCAACTCCTCGATGCGATTGATCGGATGATCAGCGATGCGCTCCAGGACATAGTGCAAGTAGCGCTGCGGATCGATGTGATTTAATTTGCAGGTCTCGATCAAGCTGTAAATGATGGCCGCGCGGTCACCACCGGTGTCAGAGCCAAAGAACAGATAATTTTTCCTGCCGACGCCGGCTCCACGGACGCTTCGCTCTGCGATATTGTTATCGATCTCGAGGCGCCCGTCGTCGGTGTAGCGCTGCAATGCGTCCCAGTTATTGAACGCGTAATTGAACGCCGTTGCGAACGTGGAGCCTTGATCGACCTTCGCCGACTGCCCGATCATCCAGGCATGTAATTCGGCCAGCAGCGGCACTGCATACTTCTGTCGCGCCGCGCGCCGCTCCTCGGCTGGTTGGCCGCGGATGGCCGTCTCGATTTTGTACAGTTGGCCGATGCGCTCCAGCGCCTCGCGGGCCAGCGGTGAGGCATGGGCCTCGTACAAGTCGAACCACTTGCGGCGAACGTGCGCCCAACAGGCGATTTCCAGGACACGCGCGAGCATACCGGGCTTACTTGGCACAAAGAGTGGCTCAAAGCCCGCGTATGCATCCACCTGCAGCTTGCCCTCGAAGCCGGCCAGGTGCTGCTGCGGATATTTGCCATGCCAACTCGGCGAGTACCGGTACCACACCGCCGGCGGATCGGTTGAACCCCACCTTCGACCGTCGCGAACATAACTCCATAGCCGACCTTTTTTGGTCTTGCCCGTGCCGGGCGCCAGTACTTTGATGGGCGTGTCATCCGCGTTGATATTGGGCGCCGCCAACACGTGTTTGGCCAAGGCCGCCGCCAAAGGACCCAGCAGCTCGCTGCTCGCCCCCACCCACTGCATCAGCGTCGTGCGGCTCAAGATCAAGCCGGCATGGGCGAAGATCTGGCACTGCCGGTACAGCGGCAGGTGGAACGCATATTTCCAGCTCAAGATCAGCGCAAGTAACGAGGCGCCGGCAAAGCTCTTCTCGATCGGGCGCGCCGGCGCCGGGGCTTGGACGATGACTGAGCAGCTCGAGCAGCGCTTCTTCGGGCGGATATGCCGAGTCACCGTGAAGGTCACGGTTTTGACTTCCAGCACTTCCGCCGTATCCGAACCCAACCCACCCAACGGGCCGCCGCAGTCCGGGCAGGCGCACTCGCTGGGGTTGATCACGTTATCGATCCGCTCGAAGTGCTCCGGTAACTGTTTACGCCGAGTCGGCTGCCCTTTTTCCGGTACGACGGCCTCGATGGGGGCGGCCGGAATAAATACTTGCGCCACGCTCGCCGCCAGCGCTTCGAGGCCGAGCGCCATCTGCTCGATGCCTTCCATCCGTTCGGAGGATTGCCCGAAGCGAAAGCGCCGCAGCTTGGCGAGCTGGAACTTCAGGTGCTCGATCTGCCGCTGCTTCGTGCGCAGATCAATGCCCTGGCTCGCGACGAGCTCGTGATGCTCAACCAGCAGTCGCTGTAATTGCGTCACGTCGGTCGGCAGAGCGTTGATATCGAGCACACAGTAATTATACGTGAGACGCTAAAGCCGTGCGCACGTTTATGGCTATTTTCCTCGACGTTTTCTAATTATTTTTTGATCGCTCTTTATGTGCGCGTTGCCTTAAATCCCATTCACGCCGCGCGCGTCGGCACAATCCGATCCGGATCAATCGGCGCGAGCGTCGTGCGTCTCGCACGTCGCCAATCAATCCCCTCGAGCAACATCGACAGTTCCGCGTTCGTCAATGCCACCGTGCCCGTCCCAGTTTGCGGCCACACAAATCGTCCCCCGTCGAGCCGCTTGCAAAAAAGGTTCAGCCCATCGCCGCTGTACCATAAAATCTTCAAGCGATTGCCGCGCCGGCCACGGAACACAAAAAGATGACCCGCGTACGGATCCGCTGCCAACTGCGTTTGCACCAACGCCGCCAATCCGTCAAACCCACGGCGCAGATCCGTCACGCCGCATGCCAGCCAGATGCGCGCACCGGGCGGCATCCCCATCATCGCGCTGCCGCCAACACTTCCCGCAGCATCGTCCCATCCACGATCCCGCGCACACGCACGCAACCCGCTACGAGGTCGATCTCGATCGACCCGTCCGCCGGTGCCGCGCTTACCTTGACCGCGGCAAACTTCACTGGCTTTGCCGCTCGAGCCGCTTGCTCTTGCCGGCGCCACGCCGACAACAAATTCGCGCGCACCCCGTGCCGTCGCGCAACCTCTTGCACCGAAACACCCGCCAACCGACTATCCGCTACGGCTAGGCGCCGTTGTGCCGCCGTCCACTTGCCGCGCGCGCGCGGCGCTGCCGACTCCCGGCCACTCTCGACTGATTCGTCCTGCTTCGACATCGATCCTCTCCTCGTCGCGGACCATGCGCCGCCTCAGAGAGCATCGCTCAGGGGGAAGAATTCATTCCAGGGGCCTCGGCCACACGCTTACGTGTATTCATCGTGCGGTAACTATTAATTAGGCGACAGAGTCGTCGTGATAAAACCCGACGAATCTATAGGCGCAACCATCGAGATGCCATTACCAATCTTTGATGCAGTGCTCGCCTTCTCTGAGTTCAGCACGCGCAGGTCGCCCGGGGCAGTTGCACAGTTGATAGGCATCGCTTGAGCGGCCGCTGCCTCCTTCTTTTCCTGCTCCGCGCAGCCACTCAATACGACCAGGCCGAATGCGCAGAGACCTGTGCAAAGTAATTTCGTTTTAATCATTGTCGCTCCCCATAAATGAATGTTGATGAATACCGCACATTTACTTGCCGCTTCTGGGTCGGTAGTTGCCCGATCCAATCAATTCACCGTGTCGACCCCATCCAGACGGCCGCGACCGGTCACTTTGTGGCATCAGGCGAGCCCACGCGGCTACTTACCGCCTCCGTCAAAATGCTCGCGCCGGCCCGATCTGCGGTGCACGCACCGGCTTGGCCATGCCGTAGAAGATCACTACTCCTTGTCCACCGCAGCGCGTTGAGAGCCCCTCTGGGGGTGTACCGATACACGCGTCGATGTCCTGCCAATTGTTCATTGCCCACACATTTCCTGCGGGATCGACAGCGATATCGGTCAGCATCTGCAGGCCTCCTCCCACGTAGCCGCCGGGCGGTGAAATCTGGTCGCCAGTGTTTATGCCCGGAGGGCAGTTCTCTGTCCGGGCACCGCACAGTTCAACAATCGGACTTTGCGCGCCGGCGAAGTTAGATATCCAGATGTTGTCGTTGCCGTCCACGGCCACGGCCCAGGGACCGGGGAGGCCGCCGCTCTTGAAGGGCGAGCCCGGAAACTGTGTGCCGTCCGGCCGCAGGGCCGTAACGCTGCCACCGTTCATGGTGCCGCCTTTCTGCTCGGACATTTGCTTGGTCAGATAGTCAGAGGCCGAGGCAACCCCCTCAAACTTCAGGCGTATGCCCATATCGATCAGATGAGCCATGCCGAGCAAGCCCGTGCCGAACCGGTTGGTAACCCAGACGTTACCTTGGCTATCGATGCCTAGACCGCTATTGTTGATTCCCGTCTTGAAGTTCTCGACCTTGCTCGGATCGGAGGCGGGAAAGCGTGTGACGTGCTCGATGCCGCTACTCGCCACCCAGATCCGATCCTTTTGATCGATGCCGAGGTGAAAGGGAGCCTTGAACGATTTGCACGGCTCTGCGCTTTCGCCCTCGCAAACGATCTGACCCTTGGTGATATCGCCCTTGGGAAAGTGGACGAGCTGACTCTTTTCAATCCCGAGTACCCAAACGTCACCGCTCAGGGTCACGATGATTCCCTGCATGAGGCCAAGCCGGCCGCCGAAATTGATACCCTCAGGCGGCGTCAGGGGCTTGCCATTCTTGTCGAACACCGCGATGGATTTGCTGCCATAAGTGGTGAACCAGACATTGTCCTTGGCATCGACCGCGGCGCCGAACGTGCCTCCTTCCATTCCTCCGCCGGTGAAGCCGGTGGTGATGGGCGAGAGAGGCTTGCCGCTGGGCGCGAACTTGGTCGCGTTGCCCTGCCACAGGGAATCCTGCCCCTGCCAACCTATGCTGAAGTTGTCACCGACCCATAGGTTACCCTCGCTGTCGAACATCGCTTTTCCGCCCGCACGATACCCACCTCCGTCAAACTTGAGCGGAAGGACCCAGGCGCTCGGTTCCCAGTTGAGATACGGCATATACGGAACCGCCAGCATGTGATTCGCAGGCGATACTTGATAAAACTGGCGCAGCAGCCCGTAGATTCTCTGGGGCTGGTACCACGGGGCGCGAGCAATCGACTGCGCCGCTGTCAACGTATCAGTCGGCGCGGCCCCATTAGGTCCTGTCGAGGCGGAGAACAGGTTGCTGCACGCACCCGCTGTCACGCGCGTTACGCAACCGGCAAGCACGTCGGCCAACGTCGCGAAGTTGGCCATCGTCGGTGTCTGACCGCCGTTGAGCGGGCTTTGGATTGCTTCGCCCCAGCCGCCCGTGGCCAGATCGACGAAGTTGGGCACATTGCCAGCCGCGATGCGAAGACCCAGCGCATGCCCCTGAATCGTTGTGCCATTGAGGAATTGCGCGTGTGTCCATACAGATGCCATGGTGGTCATTTCGTTGACGGTGACATTGGCGGGAAACTTGCTGCCAAGCACCGCGATGAGCGCGATGGCAGGATTGTCTCCTTTAGCCTTGTTCGCGGCGGGTATGCCGCCCTTAGCGATCAGGTAAAGGCTAGAATCGTTCCCGGGTGCCTCGGCTGCGCTAATCGCGAAGCGACCATCCGCACTAGTACGCACCTGCGCGAGCTGTTTCGGCGCACCTGCGCTCGCAGCCCAAAGCGTTACGGTCGAGTTGGTGATCGGGGCTCCGGCGCCCAAGACCTGGCCGTTTATGCTCTCGGCGGCATTCGCCGGCGCGGCAAACACGGCGGTCATGAATGCGAATGCCAAGGCAGTTACCGGCGCTGAGAATCCACTATCCGACGAGCATTTTGCAGGGCTCATTGCGAAGGTCCCCGTTGGTTGTAATGGTGCTGGAAGAGATCCAGCAATTTAGGCTGCCACGCGATTGCCGCTCCACTCTAAGCGGCGTCAACAGCTACGCCCAGTGGACCAAAGGGCTATCGTGCGCGGCAGAGTCACGCAGGCGCTGCGAAGCGCGACCGTCCGGTAACAGGCGGTCATTTCAATGCCTTCACTGCCCGGTTGTGTTAAGGATTGTTCGATGCCCACCCCAATGCGCAAGCCTACCCGGACCCGATGGGTCTGAGGGGTGGGCGTTGGACAATCCCCAAGGGAGGAAACCGCGAAGGGATACGGCGAGCGTCAGCTGGTGCGCGGGGCTATGGGGATTTGAGGATCAGCCAGCGGTGGTGCGGCGAGGATTGTGGCGGGAGCCTGAGCGGCCGGCATTGAAGGCGTGGCAAGCGCGCGGCAGTGTCGAGCGTGCAGAGGGCGCTGCGGCGTGGCCCAGAGGGGGTTTTGCAGAACGAGGCGACGGACGTTCGCGACGGCATGATTTGGGTAGATGTCGCCGGCGAAGTCGCGTCGGTTGAAGCGCTGTTGATCATGACGAGAGCGTGACTGGCGGTCCGCGGATGTGCTGAGCGCGAGCGAAGGTCTCGATGATGAGCATCGGAGCGCCGCAGTGTCGGCACAGGAAGGTGGGCCTGTGGGCACCATGATCGGCGCGGCCAACGCCTGACTCTGCGACAGGTTGCGGCGCCGGCTGATGCAGAAGCTCGCGAGCGGTGGCGATGTTGATCGTGCGCTTGGCGTTGGCGAGTAATCCATAATGACGGATGCGGTGGAAGCCACTGGGCAACACGTGCAGCAGGAAGCGGCGCATGAACTCTGGGGTGGCCAGGGTCATGGTTTTGTAGCGGGTTCTGCCGTGTTCGCGGTAGTCCTTCCAGCGGAAGGTGACGCCGCGATCGTCCAATGCCACGAGGCGTGAGTTGGAGATCGCGACCCGATGGGTATAGCGCGACAGATAGGCGAGAACCTGCTCGGGTCCAGCGAAGGGGCGCTTGGCGTAGACGACCCACTCACATTGACGGAGCGGTGCGAGCCAATCGGCAAAGGCGTCGGCATCGGCCAAATCGAGGTGCTCGCCGAAGAACTTCAGTTGACCGTCGCGATGGGCGCGCTCGATCTCTTCGAGGAAGCGGCGCCGGAACAGCCGCGACAGCACACGCACCGGGAGGAAAAACCCCGGCTTGCACGGCACCCAGCGGTCGGCATCGGGCGCGAGGCCGCCGCCGGGTACGATGCCGTGCACGTGCGGATGGTGAGTGAGGGCCGAGCCCCAGGTGTGCAGCACCAGGGTGGTGCCGATGCGGGCGCCTAAATGCTTCGGATCGGCGGCGATCGAGCGCAGCGTCTCGGCAGCCAAATCAAACAATAATCCATACATCAGCTCCTTGTTGGTATAGGCCAGCGCACTGAGCGGCGCGGGCAAGGTGAAGACCACGTGGTAGTACTCGACCGGTAGGAGGTCGGCGGATCGGGCTTCGAGCCAGCGCTGCGCGGCACTGCTCTGACACTTGGGGCAATGCCGATTACGGCAGGAGTTGTAGGCGATCTGGGGCTGCGCACATGAGGAGCAGCGCAGCGCATGACCGCCGAGCGCAGCGCTGCGGCAGTGCTCCACGGCCGACATAACCTTGAGCTGGCCGAGACTGAAGTGTCCCCGCTCAGTATCCCGCCAGGTCGGCCCGTGGGCGCGGAAGATATCCGCGACCTCCAGACCTGACACGAAGGAGTGCTACGTCGGTCGAGTCGGTTCCAGCGGACTGGTCACCTGGGCCAGTGTGGCGGTGGCGATGTGAGTATAAAGTGCAGTGCTCTCCAGCTTCTTGTGACCGAGCAGCACTTGGATGGTGCGGATGTCTTCCTTCTGCTCGAGCAGGTGCGTGGCAAAAGCGTGACGAAGCGAGTGCATGGACACTCGCTTGTCAATGTGCGCAGCCGTGGCGGCGTCGTGGACGGCGCGGTTCAGTTGCCGGGTACTCATGGGCTGCATCGGATCGAGCCCCGGAAATAACCAGCCGTCGGGTAGTACCTTGCCCTCGGCCCGCGCGTGGCGCCACCAGCCGCGAAGGCGCGTGAGCAGGATCGGCGGCAATAGCGCGTAGCGATCCTTGCGGCCCTTGCCCTGCTCGATACGCAGTACATGGCGCTTGCTGTCCACGTCACTGACCTTGAGGCCAGTGACTTCGCTGGCGCGCAGTCCCGCGCCATACGCCACCGACAAGGCGGCTCGATACTTGATGTTGCGTGTGGCCTCGATCAAGCGCGTGGCTTCCTCGCGACTGAGTATGACCGGCAGACGCTGGGCGACGCGCACGTGGCGCATGTGGGCCGTCACCTCGGGTCGATTAAGCGTGATATCGAAGAAAAATCTCAAGCCACTCTGCATCGCATTGATGCTGATCGGCGAGACGCCTTTATCCACCAGATGCAGTTGAAAGAGGCGCAGGTCCTCAGGCCCTGCCCGATCGGGCGAGCGACCGAACCAGACGGTGAAATCGCGCACAGCACGGATGTAGCCGCTCTGGGTCTTGGGCTCGAGCTTGCGAATGCGCATGTCTTCGATCATGCGTTGACGCAGCGGGGAGATCTTGGGTGTGGAAGTGTTCATGACTGAAGCTCCGGTGAAAACACGAGGCGGATTGCCTCGGCTCGCACCATACAAAACAGAGCCTCCAATCTCAGCCACACTCTCCACCCGAATCGAAGTCACCCCTACCGCGCGAGCGGTTTAGTGTACGCCCGTGAAAGCGTGCTATTTGCAGGGTGTAAGTCCCTGTCGGAGTTGGCCACAGCTCCGTAGCTGAAGGTAACTGCGTCGTCGTGAGACGAGGTGGGGAGTAACCGGAGGCGAACTGTCGGTCCGTAGGATAACGAACCTGTTTCGGCGAGGTATTGCGGCGAGCCTGCACTAAAGTGGCGAAGCCTGGAAGTAACACATCGCGCTGTGGTGGCGATCAAAGCGGCGATGTGGAATACCGCGTGGTTGAGGACGGAACGACAGGAAGATAGTTCGAGACAAGCGGGGAGACCTGCCAGTGATGTGAACATTGACAGGAGTCAGAGTCCCAGTAGTACCGCACGCGGCGACGAGCCGTGGAGACATGCGTCAGAGCAAAAGGCGCATTAGGGAAGTGGGGCAGGAAAGTTGATAGCCAATGACCGGAGCAGAGCGAAGATGAAAATCGAAGCATCGTCAGTGTCGGAAACGACTAAACGTGATGCAGGTGTGCTGGAAAGCTGCGTGCAGCGGAAATTCACGCCAGCTCCACTCTGGACGGAAGCTATGTTGGCAGCTCTACAACGAGGAGTTAAAGGAGGCAAATGGCACAGTTTGATCGATAAGGTATGGCATCCTGATACGCTGATGCTGGCATGGACACAAGTCGAACAGAACGCTGGAGCGGCGGGCGTGGACCGCGTGAGTGTGGAGCGATTCGCACAAGCCCGGGACTACTATCTTGCCGAATTGGCGTCAACACTGCGGGTCGGTAGCTACCGCCCGCAGCCTGTAAGGCGTGTGTACATACCCAAAGGCAAGGGGCAGCGCCCGCTCGGTATACCCGCTGTAAAAGACCGCGTACTTCAAGCGGCACTGAAGCTGGTGATTGAGCCGATCTTTGAACACGGGTTCGAGCCGCGAAGCTTTGGCTTTCGGCAAGGACTGGGCTGCAAAGACGCGCTGCGAGAAGTGGACCGGCATTTAAAATCGGGCCACTTCTGGGTGGTGGATGCGGACCTGCAAAGCTACTTTGATACGATTCCACACTTACCCCTTCTCGCGAAAGTGGGACGGCGGATTGCGGACGGTCGTGTACTGGAGCTCGTTCAGCAGTTTCTCAAGCAAGACATCATGGAAGACATGACGCGTTGGACACCAACCTCTGGTAGTCCGCAGGGCGCTGTTATCAGCCCCTTGATCGCCAACATTTACCTTCACGAGCTTGACGTTGAAATGCGTGAGGCTGGGATGGTGATGGTGAGATACGCGGATGACACCGTAGTGTTGTGTCGCAGTCGGGAGGAAGCGGAATCTGCGCTGGCCCGTATGCGTGCTTGGGTGAAAGCAAACGGACTGGCGCTACACCCTGACAAGACCCATCTTGGGGATTGCCGGGTGGAGGGTCAAGGGTTCGAATTTCTCGGCTACCGGTTCGAGGCAGGGCGGCGTTGGGTACGCAGGAAAAGTCTGAAGTCCGTGCGGGATAAGATCCGCGCGAAGACAAAGCGTAACGAGGGGCACTCCATCGAGTACGTGATTGCGTCACTCAATCCAACTCTGCAAGGCTGGTTTGCCTACTTCCAACATGCCCACCATTTTACGTTCTCGTCACTCGACGGTTTTATTCGCCGTCGTCTGCGAGCAATGTTACGCCGACAAAAGCACCGACCGGGTCAGGGCCAATGCCGACGCGATCATAAACAATGGCCGAATGCCTACTTCGCCGATCCGGGGCTTTTCACAATGTCCGAAGCTCACCGATTAGCGCGCCAATCCCGATGAGGAAACAACTGACTGGAGAGCCCGTCGCGGGAGAACTGCACACCGGGTTCGGAGGGAGGGGACGGCGTCAGCCGTTCCCTACCCCTATCCTTTGGCCGATTTGAGCCGGTCGCTGGGCAGTATTTCGGTGGCCGATCTCGACGATAAGAGGCGTGGACAGGAACGGCGCCAACGGTCCATCCAGCAATTAGAGATCCTGCCGGCGTATCTACCTTCCTGACTATTGTCGCGCGTCCGGCGCTGCGCGAACTATAAACCGCGAAGCACGTCGCGCGCTTCGGGGTCGTGCGGCGCGCCGTTGGACGGTATCATCGCACCCCCATGTCATTCCTATCACCCGCTTCTGCAATTTCAAGTTCCTCTGTGCGGGTCTCCCGCAGTGCCTCATTGACGCTGCCGCTCCTGGCCTTCCTGCTCTGCTCCGCGTGCGCCTCCTCGGGGGGCCGCCGCGAGGCAGCGGACGACCCTCCGCTGGTCGCGGTGACCGCCGCGCCCGAGACGCGGGACCATCCTATGGTTGCGAGCGAAGCCAGAGAGGAGAGTGAGTCCGAGGTGCCGGCGGCTGTCGCCGAATCGGAGCAGCGCGAGGCGCCACGCAAGACTGGGGACTTGCCGGAGCTGGTCGTGGAGGGGCGCGAGCGCCACGTCGTCATCCGCGACTTGGTTGCTGAGGGACAGGCGCAGCTGCGCGACGTAAATCTGCAGTACGCCTTCATCAGTAAGGGTGGGCGTGAGGTGCTGCGCGGCCGGCCGGTCGCCTTCGCCTTATGGAGCGACGCGCAGAAGAACTGGACCATTGCTCAGTTGGAGATTCCCAGCCCGCCGGTGAAATGGAAGCCCGGCCGCGGGCCACTTCCCTTCACTGTGCGCACGCCCGGCATTGAGGCGCGGCACGTGAACGGCACCGGGGCCGAGCGGCTGATGTTCGCATTCTCGCGCGGCGGCGAGGATCTGAGGGTCTATGGGCGCAAGTTTCCGGTATTCGACAACGCCCTCGTTAAGAACAAACGCTGGCGCGAGGCGGCGGCGACGGCAGTACCCATCGTCTATTTGCCCTATACCCGGGATACCCTTGACCCTGGCTTCGTCACCGACGGCAGAGATTTCCTGCTCGCCACCGCACGGCACGCCTTGGACGAGCTGCGCAGCGCGAACGTGCCGAGCGCCGCCTTTCCGGGCGAGCTGCTCGCGGACGTAATACCCGCTGGGGTGATTACGACGCTCGCCGTCATAGAACAGACCGACGATGAGGACTTCCTCGAAAAGGGTAGAGATGCATTCGACGAGGTGCTCAGCCAGTACGGCCTGAAGCGCGAGGAAGCGTATCGCTACAGCGTCTCGAGTGCGAAAGCGCTGGGTCCCATGCAGTTCACCAACCGGCACGGCAACGGCACCTATTCGCTCGTCGTGCGCAGATGCCGCGGCGCGCAGATAGACCCAAACTTCGAGCGCGGCGCGACCCGCCTGCAGAATGCCATGAAGGCAGCCGCCTGCCTGCTGGACATCGAGCTGTCACAGATGAACAGTGAAATCCGCTCCGCCTATCGCACGAATCCAGAAGTGCTCGGCATCTTTGCAGTTGCCGCCTATAACGGCGGCCCACGCAACGTCGCAAAGCTCTATCGCGCGCTCGACCGCATGGGGGTCCAACTCGACGAACTTCGCCGCGCGGGTCAGCTACCGCCGGGCTCCGCAGTCGCCTGCCCCTGTGTCTGGCGCGAGCAAGCCTCGGTGGTGCGGGCAGTCAGCATTCCGCGGTACAACCGAGAAAATAGCGGCTACATCGAAAAGTATCAAAGCATCCTCAGTTTGTTTGATTGAGTCCGCATCGACAGAAATAGTGGGATGGACCGGGCCTTCGGCCTCGTAGATCCAAAAGTTTGCGGGCGCGTGCTCGGGGTGGATGCGACGACTTAGAACCTAGTTCGCGGGACTTTTTGCGGGACAGCCAGGTGGTTGACCCAGATGGTTGAGCCTGTGGGCGCCAGACGGTGCAAAGTCCCGACCTCCTGGTTTTTGACTAGGTGATCGACCACTTAGCCAGGTACTCGAAAACATAGCCAGGTGGTTGCGGGACTTTTGCGGGACTCGGTGCTGCTTTGTGGTGCTCTCGGGCTGATTGCAACGGACATCCCGCGAGCGTAGTTGTTAAGAATGTAAGCGCTCGATCTTCCGCACCTATCAGCCGTTGATTTCGTCGACAAAGACCTGTTCTTCGATGGCCGGACCCAGCGCGCGCTCGAGGCGATCCAGGAGCTGATGTAGCGTTTCACGCTCCTTGCGTACGAGTGCGACGAGCATGTTGTGCTCATCGTTTGCGATCGCCGTGTAACCGAGTGAGGAGTGGTTGATGGCCCCGAGGGTGATATTGCCCTCCTCGGTGGCGAGGAACCCTTCAATGGTTGGCCACGGCGTAGAGGCGGTGGGTTTTGAACGCGACGTTCGGCGCTGTGGGCCGAGGGTCCGCGCTTTTCGGAGAGTTCGCTTTGAGCGTGCCATAATTCTGTCGGCGATCGATCGATTAGCCGCAGTGTTTAAACGGCAGCAGCGCCTCGATCTGCTCAAGGGTCTGCGCGGCCGGCAGCTCGGCGAACAAGCGGCGCAGGTACGCGTAGGGTTCGAGCTCGTTGGCGCGAGCGGTCTGCACCAGGCTGTAGAGGTGGGCGCTCGCCTTGGCACCGCTCACCGTATCGGCGAAGAGCCAGTTGCGCCGACCCAAAGCCATCACGCAGTCATTCTGCCCATATCGGGCATGAAGTTGAAGTTCACTATCCTTGGCATCCTTTTCACGGCCAACGTGTCCGAGCTCACTACAGCGAGCAGCGGGCTGGCGGATCCGTCTTCCACGTTGAGATTGAAGCGGGCATCGTAACAGCACTTCCGGCGTGGATGTTCGACGCCGGGGTTTGCGCGGCAATGAGAACGCTCGGGACGCCACGAGTCTCGACAGATGGCCTGCACGACTTGCATCGGCTGCTCCAGGTGCGCGGATTTCGGCGAAGCTCTAGTGGTGATCCCCCCGTCACCCAGGAGCAACAAGATGTCCGAACCGACGAAGTTCCGCAAGAGACCGCCCCCGCCAGCCCAGACACCGCGGCAGAAGACCATCGCGTTCGAGTCGGGACTGACTCGCGGCCTAACCGGTCCGGAGCGCATGAAGGCCGTGAAGCAGCTGGCGCACGTACTGATGCTGGCAGCCGGGCTTGCGAGCAAGGAGAGCGACGTTGAGCGCTGAGGTGCTGCCGGCGACGTTGAGCGCTGAGGTGCTGCCGGCGACCTTGCTGAGTCGCAAGGCCGTTGTATATGTCCGCCAGTCCACGCAAACACAGGTGCAGACGAACCTCGAGAGCAAGCGTCGGCAATACGACTTGGTCGAGGCTGCCCGGCGCCACGGGTTTGCCAGCGTTGAAGTGATCGACGATGACCTCGGCCGCTCGGCAAGCGGCAGCGTAGCCCGCCCGGGCTTCGATCGGCTGGTCGCTACGGTGTGCGCCGGAGAGGTCGGTGCCGTGCTGTGTCTGGATGCCTCGCGGCTCGCCCGCAACGGGCGCGATTGGCATCACCTGCTCGAGCTCTGCGGACTGGTCGGCGCGCGCGTCATCGATACCGACGGCATCTATGATCCGTGTCGACCTAACGACCGACTGCTGCTCGGCATGAAGGGTAGCATCAGCGAGTTCGAGCTCGGTGTGATCCGCTCTCGCATGCACGATGCCAAGCACGGTAAGGCGCTTCGCGGTGACCTGCGCATCAGCGTGCCGATCGGCTACATCTGGCATCGAGAGATCGGGTTGGGGCTTGATCCGAGCCTGCGGGTGCAGGAGGCGGTTCGTGTTGTGTTCATGCGCTTCCGACAGCTTGGCAGCGCCCGACAGGTACTGCTGTCGCTCGCAGCTGAGCAAATGCATTTCCCGCGCCCTTCGGACGGCAAAACGCTCGTGAGCTTTGATTGGACGCCCATCCGCTATCGCAACATCATTTCGATCTTGAAGAACCCGTTCTACGCCGGCGCATATGCCTACGGCAAGAGCGAGAAGCGCACCGCGCTCATCGATGGGCGGGTACGCACGACGTACAAGCATCGCAAGCCTTTTGAGCGGTGGGAGGCTATCATCCGAGACCACCACGAAGGCTATATCGACTTCGATGAGTTTGAGCGCAACCAAAAGCTTCTTGCAGCGAACGCCTATGGTAAGGCAGGCGGGGTCAAGTCCGGGCGCGGCGGCCGCGCCCTGCTGCCTGGGCTTTTGCTCTGCGGGGGCTGTGGCTGTCGGCTGGTGGTCGCGTACTCGGGGCATTACAGTTCGCCGATCTATCGGTGCGAGCGTCCCCACCAGATGTTGGGCCGGCCACGATGTTTGACCTTCGGGGCCAAGCGCATCGATGTTGCCATCGGCCGCGAGTTGCTTCTTGCGGTCGCGCCGATGGCGATTGAAGCAGCGTTGCACGCCGAGCACAGATACATGGAGCAGCAAAGTGAGCAACAGCGCATCGTAGAGCTCGAGCTGCAACAGGCGCGCTACGATGCCTCCCTTGCCGAGCGGCGCTACGCCGCCTGCGACCCGGATAATCGCCTGATCGCTGCGCAGCTCGAGAAGAGCTGGGAGGCAACCCTCGAGCGTATGCAGAACTGTGAGGCGCGACTGGCGGCGCTCAAGAAGCCGAACCCTGCTCCTGCCACACCCGATTTCACTGCGCTTGCGGAGGACCTTGAAGCCGCCTGGAACGCTCCGGGCGTGACCATGCGGTCCCGACAGCAGTTGGTGCGAACCCTCATTGCCGACATCATCGCCAACTACGATGCGGGCTCGCGTGAACTCGTTCTCACCATCCACTGGCGTGGCGGGCAGCACTCTGAACTGCGTGTCCAAAAGCCTAGATCCGGCGAACATGGATGTCGCACGTCCGAGGAAGCCGTGGCTGTGATTCGCTCCATGGCCACGCGATGGTCTGACGAGGACATCGCCGCGACACTGAACCGCATGGCTCTGCCGACGGGACAGGGCAAGACGTGGACCGCACATCGTGTGAGTTCGCTGCGCCGAGTACGCGGGATACATGCGTACAAATCTGCCGAGAAGAACGGCGAGTGGATCACGATGCGTGAAGCCGCTGCAAAGCTCAACGTCTCACATCATCAGGTCCGTAGGCTCATCAAAGAAGGTGTTCTTCCCGCGGAGCAGGTTGTTCCCGACGCTCCCTATCAAATCCGCGCGACAGATTTGCATGACGAACGCGTCACTTCGGCGCTGGCGCGTAAAGGTCGCCCGTGTCGGGTGATTTCGGAAAATCAGACTTCAATATTTTCAGACACTTAACTATGAGGTGCACAATGAGCGCTCCCTTGCAAAGGGGCGGATCGCATTCTCGGCGAGATTCGTGTCGATGGCGACTCGGCCGTCCTCGGCATAGCGAACGAGCTTCGGCCATTGCTTGAGTAGATACGCAAGCGCCGCCCCAAGTTTTCCTGAGGGAAGTGTCTGGCGCTCAAGATCCGTTGCCCACGCGTGGAGCGATTTCAGTATCGGGATGGCTTTCTCTTGGCGCGCCGTCCTGCGCTCGGTATCACTCAAGGTGCTTGCTTCGCGCTCGATTTTGTAGAGCTCATCGATCCGGCGTACCGCCTCGTGAGCGGCGGTTGCGCTCTTCTGCTCGCTCTTCGGCAGCGCCTTGATCGCTTCGAAGAACTTGCGACGGGCATGCGCGATGCAGCCGCAGTGCACCAGGCCATAGTGCTTCGCGACCTGATCGTAGGCGCTGTAGCCATCGCTTTGGATCACCCCGTGCGCACCCTCAAGGAGCCGCGCGGCTACCTCGCTCGAGCGACTGGCATCGTAGTCAAAGAGGATGATCCTCTGGCGCGGCGGACCTGCGACCCGCACCCACATCCAGTGCTCGGAGTTCGGCGACTTCTCGCTGTGGATCACCTGCACCGGCGTCTCATCGATGCGGATGTAGCCGCTGGCGCGCAGCCGCTCATCCATGAGGTTGATGAGCGGTTGGACCCGCTCCCCGAGCGTGATAACCCAGGCGGCCTGCGTGGCCCGGGGAAGAGCGACCCCGTGGCGTGCGCAGATCGCCTCCAGGCGATACAGCGGCAGCGCATCGACGTATTTGCTGGTGACCAAGTGGGCGAGGAGCCCCGGTGCCGCATTCGTTCGGGGCAAGATCTGCGCCGGTAGCACGGCTGTCTTCAAGCACTGCTCGCACCCCGGGCAGGCGTACTTCTTGCGCACGTGCTGCAGCACCTGGATCTTCGGCGGTATGTAATCGAGTTGTTCAGAGACCTCGCTCCCGATCTCGATGAGCGTGCTGCCGCACGCACACTGCCGCTCGCTCTCGGGCAGATCGTGCACCACCGACACCCGGGGCAGATGGGCGGCAATGGCTTTGCGGCCGGCCTTGGCGCCCGTCGTGGGTTTGTCCTCGCGCTGCGGTGTGGCTTTGAGGTTGACTTCGGCGCCGATGACTTCATTCAACTCAGCGATCGTTTCCGCCTCGTTAAAGAGCTCGCTCTGCCCGGGGGCCACGTGAAGCTTCTCGCGGCTCGCCCCGTAGCGATCGGCCTGCAGGATCCGAAGCGCCTCTTCCAAGAGCCGGATACGTCGCTCGCGTGCCGCCAACTCGGCCGTGCGCTCGGCATCCCGGCGCTTTAACTGTTCGACTTCGCTTTCCAGCAAGGCGATGCGCACCGCGCCATCCATGGCCTCGGTGAGTGCATCCGCTTTGCTTTCCAGCATGCGATGAGTATCGCACGATCCGATCGTCGATGCACGAGTAAATGCCTATATTTATAGGCTTTTAATCACCCCACACGGCGCATCAACAACTCTCGATGACCCTGCCTCCACAGATCAAAACCAGCAAGTAACTCCTCGAGCTGCGCACCGCGGATCGTCACCGTCTCGCCTTCGATGTGTCGCGGGAAGATGAAGCGGTCTCGGCCTTCGAGCCGCTTGCTCCACAGACACAGACCGTTCTTTTGCCAATAAACGATCTTGATCCGGTCACGCTGCGCATTGCTAAAAACGTACAGCGCGGGCTCGAAGATGTTCCTCTTCAGTGCCTGCTCCACGATCAGCGCCAAGGTGGCCGCCTGCTTGCGCATGTCCACCGGCGCCACGCACACATATACCGCGACATGCGTATCGGGGCGCATCACTGGGACTGCTCCAGCAGTTCGAGCACTCGCGGTAGCTGCCGTTCATCGCTCAACAGAAGGTCGGCTCGGCGGCCGTTCGCCAGATGCAATTGCAGATGCAGAGGTGCCGATACCGCGCCCGGTTCCGGCACAATGCGCACGCGCGCAAATCCCGGCGGCGCCATCCTCGCCACCTCCGTCGATCCACTGGCGTTGCTCACCGGCCATCGCCCGGTGCTACGTAGGTTCCTCTTCCACTGGTACGCCTCGCCCGGCCTCAATCCTTGTCGCCGGCAGTACTCGACCAGCGATTGCTTCCCTGCCGCCGCCTCCCGCAATCTCTCCAGCCACACCAATGCCTGCTTTTCCCGATCCTCGTTGCTCATTACGCCGCCGCCCTTCGTTGTAACCCGGCGGCATCTTTATCAGGCTACCTTCGCTCCGGGCAGGGTGTGGAAGATCGAGCGCTTACTTAAGAATCAGCGAATTACAAAACTCAAAATTTACAAGTTTTTGTCCCAGACAAATTCGAACCATGTGGTCTGCGGTTCAGATCTCTCCAGGCGCGCCAAATTCAATGACTTAGCCGCGATAAATTTCCGTGCTGTGCTATTGAATGGCAGTTGTGCTATTCGTTTGCAGTGAATCCCTCATTGGTCTGTGTCTTGGACGCAGCCGCGACACTGTCCTGCTAGCTCGAATGCCCTGCGGACTTCGGGCTTGATGTCGATGCCCGTGCCGACGCAGTAGTGATTCCATGCGCCTGCGAATCCTTCCGACTCATTGGTTTTGAACTTCGTTCCGATCGCTAAGGCTTTACCGACGTTCAATCCACCGAATCCGTTCTGAGCGCGGTACTCGATACACGCGGCCCCGTTTTTCATTCGGTACGCCTTGGTTAGCTTGAATGAGTCCGGGTTGCGGGCAGCGTCCCGAAGATTCAGCACGAGATTCCCGACGCGCAGCGCGGCGTCGATGTCAGGGTCGGCCTTCTTCTCGGGAGCGGCTCCAGCCGGCGCAGCGGCGGATGCTGCGGTCGTCGCGGCCGGCGTGGCGGTCGAGGCCGGCGCGACTGACTGCGAACTCCTATCGCGGAAAATGGCGCTAACCTGAATAATTCATGAATTGAGAAAGCACAAAGGCCTCGATCGTGCTAGAAACGCTTTACCACAAGTGTTTCCTACCACAACAAAGGCCTTTGCATGGATGACGATAGCACACGACAAAGTGTTCTGTTTTCGGATTTGGCGGGCAAGCCGGTCGTCGCCAAATTCGACCAGGACCATGCCAGTTCCGACGGCGGCGCGGTTCTCCTGCAGGCCTGCGATCGGCGGCTCGGGCTGACCGAGGCATTGATCGACGGCATCGATGACCGACGTCAGTCGGGCAAAATCCGGCACGCGATCGGGGATCTAGTGCGCCAGCGGTTGTATGCCATCGCGTGCGGTTATCCGGATGGCAACGATGCCGGGCGATTGGGCGCCGACCCCATCCAGAAGCTGCTGTGTGGTCGCGATCCGGTCAAGGGTGAGGATTTGGCTTCGCAGCCGACGCTTTCGCGCTTTGAGAACTCGTTCGATCGTGCGGATCTGTACCGGATGAGTGTGGCGCTCGCCGACGCGGTGATCGAGCGGCATCGCCAGCGCCTGAAGCGCAAGGCCAAGCGGATCACGATCGATCTGGATCCGACGGATGACCCGACGCACGGCGCCCAACAGCTGACGTTCTTCAACGGTCACTATGACACCTGGTGCTATCTGCCGGTGGCCGGGTTCCTGACCTTCAATGAAGAGCCGGATCAGTATCTGTTCGCCTACGTGCTGCGCCCCGGCAATGTCGGCGCCGGGGTCGGTGCGATCGGGATCCTGTCGCGGCTGTTGCCAAAGCTGCGAGCGGCCTTTCCGCGTGCACGGCTGCGAGTGCGTTTGGACGGCGGCTTTGCCTCTGCCGAACTCTTCGCCTTCCTTGAGCGGGAAGGACTCGAGTACGTAATCGCCATGGCTAAAAACAGGGTTCTTAAGCGCCGCGCTGCGCGCTTGATGGGCACCGCCCGACGCTTGTCGCGCGAATCGGGCGAGACCGCGCATCTGTATAGCGAGACTCGCTATGCCGCCGGCACCTGGGATCAGCGCCGCCGTGTCATCATCAAGGCGGAGGTCGTCCGTCATCCGGGGCGCACGCCCAAAGACAATCCGCGATTCGTGGTCACTAACCTCAGGCAATCGCCGCGGCATCTGTACGAGGCGATCTACTGCGCCCGAGGCGACATCGAGAATCGGATTAAAGAGCTGCATCATGGGTTGGAAATCGACCGCACCAGCTGCAGCCGCTTCCTCGCCAATCAGCTGCGAGGACTCCTGAGCGCTGCCGCCTACGTGCTCTACCAGGAACTGCGGCTGCGGGCTGCCCGGACCGCCTTCCGGGCTGCGCAGGTCAGCACTCTGCGCGAACACCTCATGAAGCTCGGCGCTTGGGTGGAATCTTCCGTGCGGCGCATCGTGCTTCACCTGCCAGCCACTTGCCTGCATCGCAACGACTGGCAGATCATCGCCCGAAGCCTCGGCGCTGCGCCCGCATAGCGCTGTCGGCCAGGCAGCGCGCTCCATCGAATGCCGTCTGAGTACCTCAGACCGGAAGCCCGTGGCCGAAATCACGCGCCGATCACACACCACGGTCGATAATCGATCGCCGCCGCACGCACCGACAACAAAATCACCGCCGCGCATCGACATCACGCCCCGACCTCGCCAAACTTGCACGCGTGACCAGGAAAATCGCATCCTTCATGCATAGGTCAGGCTAGGATGACGAAACAAATGAACCCAGCAAACAGCCAAGTGAGAAGCGAAGTCCGTTTCGGGACGGCACGGCCGCAGTTCGGGCACGCCTTTGCCTTCGAGCTGACTTCCTTCCCGCAATCCTTGCATTTGATCAGAGCCATAGATTTCCGTTTCTCGCATTCTGCAATGGCGCGGCTGCCCACAACGGTACTACATTTACCTTAGCGGCCGAACTACTTCCGGCTTCCGGCGATACACCCGCTCGGTGATTTTCGAGTCAGCATGACCGAGCAACTGCTTAGGACGCTCAAATGTCTCCGCGCTCGCACACTTCGCGCGACGGGTGGTCGATGTGGTGGCGTTTCATGATACGACTGCTCAAGGAAAACAAGATCAAGGAGTGGTTCACCGAGCACGACCTCGGTTGGGCAGTTTCTTCCTCAAACCGTCGCCGGTCTTCGTCGAAGACAGCCACGGGGTAAAGAATTGGTATGCCCTTTTCATGCCCGGAATACCCCCAAAATGACACCCTTAGACAGGGTAAATCGACCAACCGGGCCCCTGCTTGACTTGCAGTGGCACTCATAATGCCGAAGTCGATTCCTGGTAAGCGGCTGGCAAAGTCACCTTTAAGTACGCCAGGGTTGATGCCCGGAACGCTGGACTCGTGCCACTCGCAAATGGACGCCGATGGGGCTCGTGGTCCTAAATCCGCCAGGGGTAACGTTCGAATATGGATCGACCGCCAAACTTTCGTAAGTCAACGCTTGGACTTGTTTGACGAGTGCCTGTGGACCGTATAGTCACTCCCGGAGTTCTGCCGGCAGGTCGTTGTACGGGCACTGGAAGACAATGACAGGGCATATCTCGACAACATCCCCCGCGTGGTAGGCCCGAAGCGCAAACATGCCGCGGCCTTTGGAGGTGCCAGTGTCCTTGATCTCAGCGTTTAGCGGCATCGGAAGAATGGACATAATTATGCGGCGAAGCCGACACACAGCAGCGCGACGACGGTTACGCGGTGATCAAAATTCATGTTCGACTCAAAGGAATGATCCCCCTCCGTGCTGCGTTAAGGCCTCTTCTCGGCGACAACCGGGACGATTTGCGCTGCGTGACAAAACTGCCTCAGTCTATTGCGATCGAGCGGCATGTTGGTGCCGGCGATGGACTCTGCGGGGACGATGTCGCGCTTCGCGAGCTCGGCATTGACGAGGTCACCCAATACACGACTCGTCGCTCCGTAGCGGAACACAAAAAGCGGCCGCCCGCGCTGAGGAACTACGTCACGCTTCCTTTCGAAGTAGAGAGAGGTGGTTCGCTGAAACAACTGCCGGTAGCGGCTCGCCGACATTTTTCGGTATGTGGCAGATGGCGTGTCGACTGGTTCAATGCGAAGGGAAAAAGGTCCAGTATCACGAAGCCGGCGCGCGCAAGTTCCGCCAGGAGAAACTCCTTGCCTGTGCGCTCTTTTGCGAAGCAGTCACCTAAAATTGCCTCAGCGTCACGAAAATGGAAGAACGCGCCGAATGGAGTGGCAGCGTTGTAGAAATATCGCCTGTTACTCCCGAACAGCGGGGCCTCTGACAACATCACGAGCCGCACCGTCGCGACCTTGACGAAGTTTTCAGTCCACATCCGTTCGGTTGCCAAGAATGCCTTCTTGAGGTATGCGCATTCCTCATCGGTAACGCGTTCGGAACCTCGAAGCACCTGTTCAATCCCGTCCCAGTCGGCATCTACTAGCATGGCAGCGATGTTAGCTATTGCGCGTACTTGTATACAAGACCGCGGCAATTTCGCGCTCCTTTCATATATCCACTATTCGGGGAAAACCGCTTTTTAGGCTGAATGGGACGATTCCAAATGACCTCTTAGGTTCCTGGTTTCTAGGGGAGGGCGAGGGGGGGCCCAATGGGTCATCGGCGACGGAACCCAGGCCTGGAATCCCAGTCAAACGACCCCAATCTCATCTCTAATCACGGATACTTGAAGTGAAGAAACTGATGTCGGCGGTCTTGGCTTCTTTAGTGACTTTATCGCCCCTGGTGCGGGGCGCGGATGGGCCCCAAATCGGCGCCTTCGGCCTCGATCTCTCCGCGCGCAAGCTGAGCGTCAAGCCGGGCGATGACTTCTACACCTACGCCAATGGCACCTGGGTCGATTCCTTCGTCATCCCGCCCGACCGCAGTTCCTACGGGTCGTTTACGAAGCTCTCGGAGCTGTCCGAGCAACGGGTGCGCGACCTCATCGAGGCGGCATCCAGGACGCCCGCTGCGCCTGGATTGAGTGCGCAGAAGGTCGGTGATTTCTACGCAAGCTTCATGGACCAGGCAGCGATCGACGCCAAGGGCTTAACTCCAGTCGAAGCGGGCCTCGCGCGCATCGCCGCGGCGGAATCGCGCGCCGATATTGCCACGCTTTTCGGCCTGCCCGGGTTCAGCTCCGCCTTCGGCGTCGCCATCGGGCCAGACCTCAAAGACCCGAATCGCTACGCGTTGAACTTAGGACAATCGGGCTTAGGATTGCCCGATCGGGACTATTACTTGAGCCAGGATCCCAAGCTCGTGGAATTGCGCCGGCAGTACACCGCCCATATAGGGCGCATGCTCACCCTGGCACACGTCAACGACGCCGATGCCAATGCCAAGCGCATCCTCGACTTCGAGACGGCGCTCGCACGCGTCCAATGGTCTATCGAGAAACGGCGCGACACCGAGGCGAACTATAACCCGCGCACCAAAGCGGAACTCCTCGCCTATGCGCCTGACTTTGCGTGGCAGGCGTTCTTCGACGCCTCCGAAATCGGCGACCGCCAGCACTTCATTTTGAACGAGCTCACCGCCGTCAAGGAAAGTGCCGCCGTCGTCGCGAAGACCCCGCTGCCGACCCTCAAGGCATACCTGACCTATCACTACCTGTCCGACCATGCCTCAGTCCTGCCGCAGGCGATCGATCACGAGAATTTCGCCTTTTACGGCACCGCGCTGTCAGGTATCCCACAGCAGCGCGAGCGTTGGAAGCGCGGCGTCCAGGCGGTTGGCGGGGCGCTCGGAGATGCGATCGGACAGCTCTACGTCGAGAAGTATTTCCCGCCGGAGTCCAAGGCCAAGATGGAAACCCTGGTCGCGAACCTGCGCGTCGCGCTGGGCGAGCGTATCGAAGGCTTGGATTGGATGACTCCGGAGACCAAGAGGCGCGCGCAAGAAAAGCTCGCTGCTTTTACCCCCAAGATCGGCTATCCCAACAAGTGGAAGGACTACAGCGCCCTCGACATCGTGCGCGGCGACGCCTTCGGCAATGCCGAGCGGGCGAATCTGTGGGAGTGGCATCGGGAGCTCAACCGCCTGGACAAACCCGTGGACCGGGACGAGTGGCAGATGCAAGTGAGCGACGTGAATGCGTATTACAACCCGCTCAACAACGAGATCGTGTTTCCGGCGGCCATCCTGCAGCCACCGTTCTTTGACCCAAACGCCGACGACGCGGTGAACTACGGCGGCATCGGCGTCGTGATCGGCCACGAGATGAGCCACGGATTCGATGACCAGGGCCGCAAGTTTGGACCTGACGGGAGCCTAAAGGACTGGTGGACGCCGGCCGACGCGAGTGCGTTCAAGGAACGCGCGAAGCGCCTGGTCGCCGAATTCTCAAGGTTCGAGGCGCTCCCCGGTCTCTATGTGAAAGGCGAGAACACCCTGGGGGAGAACATCGGCGATTTGGGCGGACTCAACATCGCGCTCCGCGCCTACCACGACAGCTTGAAAGGCCAGAAGCCACCCGTACTCGACGGGCTGACCGGCGATCAACGTTTCTTTCTGTCGTTCGCGCAGGTCTGGCGCTCGAAATTCCGCGACGATGCGCTCCGCAATCAAGTCATGAGCGACGTGCACAGTCCGGCGATGTTTAGGGTCAACGGTCAGGTGCCCAATCTCGATGCGTGGTACACCGCCTTCGAGGTGAAGCCCAGCGACAAATTCTATCTGCCACCCGACCAACGCGTGAGAATCTGGTAGCCCGTGCCGCGAACGACCGAGACACCTAAGCCGGTGCGGAAGCGCAGGGCACCCACCCAACTGCTAATCAGCGAGAAGTCGAAGGCGGCGCTCCGGGCACGGCTTGATTCCGAGGAAGGCCAACGCTGTCTGGATGAGTTTGCAAAACTCATTGCCGAGTGGGCAGCCAAATCAATGCCGACCGAGCTCCTTCAGGCCTTGGGCACCGCCGAAGGCGCGAAGCTACAGCTCTGGCCCGACATCGTCAACGCCTTCTTCAGGGCCCACTCCAGCCTCGCCCCCCGCAAATGATTGTCCTCACTCGGAAGGTCAACTCAGCCGCGTCGTATTCAATCCCTCGGACTGGAGAATGCGCTCCCAATCGGCGACGCAGTCACGAGCGAGTTGCTTGCCCGAGATCAAATTTCCGTGACCGTCCTCGACCTTGCAATCCATGCTTGAGGATTCGCCGGGTGTAATCGTGATATTGACGTGATGATGCACCGCCCCGGTCCCCGAACTGGGCTTTCGGTCGAGTTTCAGATGCTTCGTCCCATTGCACAGGTCGCGGCAGATGCCGAGCAGGACCGACGCGTGTGCTTGATCAATGACCGACTTCTTCTGGGCATCTGAAGCCAACGGATCGTTCCTGACCCAATCCTTCAGGTGCCAGCAGTTCTGAAAGAACGCCCACATCATGTCCTGGAACTCGACATCGTTGGCCTGCGGGGAGGGGGCGGGGTTCTAAGGAAACAGTACGCCATCATACACGGCCGCCATCGCATCGAGCACGTCCTCGTGCTCCCAGCGTGCGATGCGCCAATAAATGCTGGTCGTGCATTGCGATCGGATTGGACATCGCGGGCAAGCCGATGCCCAATATTTATGAAGCACCATGCCGCCACGCTCGACGGAAGCAAAGCGCCATATCGCCCTCTGACCGGCGGGGCATCGGTACTCATTCTTCGATGGGATATAGCGAAAATCGGCTTTGTCGAATAGCCCGGCCGCCTTGTTGCCGGATGTCTGTGGCTTCGGGATCAATGTTTTGATTCCCGCTTGCTCGCAATCGAGGATCTCCTCACCTTTGTAGTAACCGCGGTCGGCGAACACCGTCAAGGTATCCTTACCGATTGCATCGCGGGCCTGGTGCGCCATCGATGAGAGCTGGTCGCGATCGTGTCCGTCGTTTGTCACCTCATGCGCGACGATCATGTGATGCTTCGTATCCACCGCCGTTTGCACGTTGTAGCCCACTATGCCGGTGCCCCGGCCGCTGGTCGCCATCGAGCGTGCGTCGGGGTCGGTCAAGGAGACCTGGCCATCCGGGGCCTTCACCATTTGCTCGCCGATCTGCTTGAGCTCGCGCATCTGCTTCTTGACCGTCTCGACCTTCTGCTTGATGTGCTCGACCCGAGCTTCCGTCACCAGCGCCGGTTCCCGGTCTGCTCGATCCAATTCCGTCATGTAAAGTGCGATGCTCCCGTCCAGCTGCTGCATCCGCGCCTTGAGCTTGCGATCGGTGAAGTTCTTATCCCGATTGTTGACCGCCTTGAACTTACTCCCGTCGATCGCCACGATCGCCTCGGAGAACAGCTTCAGATCCCGGCACATGACAATGAACTCGCGCACACGCCGCGATCGCCTTGCCATTATCCTTCGAAAGTCGGCAATCGTCTTGAAGTCCGGCATCAGCCTTCCGGTGAGCCAAATCAGCTCGACGTTGCGTTGGGTCTCGCGCTCAAGGCGCCGGCTAGACTGAATCCGGTTCAAATAGCCGTAGATATAGATCTTTAGCAGCGAGGCCGGATGATAGGCGGGTCGCCCAGTTGCTTCAGGCTGCATGCCTCCGAAACCGAGCGTCGCTAGATCCAACTCATCGACGAACACATCGATGACTCGTACCGGGTTATCCTCAGCGATGTAGTCGTCGAGATGTTCAGGGAATAAGGTGCTTTGAGAACGATCTTCGCCTTCGATAAATCGCTTCATTTGCCGCTCTCGTTACTCCGAAGAGAGAAGCTCTACGCTACCAAAATTATCGGCGTTTTCACACAGTCTCGACCCCTTGCGGACACTCGCGTGTGGCCGCTTACGGGTGTTCTAATATCTGAATCGGCGCGCCAGGGTGGGGCCGCACCGCCCGGCCGAGGTACACGAAGCCGGCGATGCGCGGCGCGTGCATGCGTGGGTGTTCGATGCCCCGCAACGCGAGGCCCGCATCGCTCACGAGCTGCGCGATGTCACGGTTGATATGGCAGCCATCAAAGATGGTTTTCCAGAGCGGATTCAGTCGATCCTGCCATTTCGCGACAGACGATTCGGCACGAAATCTCTTCGTTTGATGGCAGCACGATTTCTGAATGTTTGACACCGCGCTTGCGGGTGTAATCGAACACCTGATCGGTGGTCGTGGACTTTTTGGCCGATCGGTACGCCGCCGCCGCGGTCGCCGGGCGACCGTCGGCGCGGCTGATGGGCTTGACGGACAGGTGATAGATGGCCATGGGGCGTCAGTGAGTCGCGAAAGCTAATACCACGAGGACGACGATCGCCACGAACACGAGGATGACGACGGGCCACGGCAACCGTAGGCCTTCGATGCTGCGGGGGGCTCTCTAGCTGGAACGAACCGCAGAATGTACTCGTAAACTGGTCCAAACCCAGGGTTCAGAAAGGTCATCGATATCACAAACGGCGAATAACCGTTCGCCTTAAGGGTCGGAGCGGCCATTCTTATCCGGCGCGGCATTCGTGACACATATGTACTCTCGTCGGAAAGCCAAAGCTCGATCAATGGCTTAGTACTCAAAAGATATTTATAAGTCGAAACTGACGAAATGGCTGTCCAGGGAATTTGGCCGACGCCTAGGCGTTTATCGTCAATGCCCGATTCGTTGATTATCAGCGTTGGACCTTTTCGGAACATCTGCTTTAGACTAAACCAGGCCGTAGTCACACCAAGGACTATTCCGAGCCAGGCTACTACCCGCACTACGATTGGCGGCTTGCTGATCCCAAATATCATGGCGATAAACCATAAAAGCAAGAGGAAAAAGAACAGCGTGCGCTGCAATTTGGACTGCTCACATTCCACGATGACCTGGACCATCCAACAACTGCACTACCCGGGTAGCTTGCACTGACGTGCGCGCACCGCAGGGATACTATTCTGGAATGCATAGTCGGCTTATTCTGGACTAGCGGTTAGGGTTCCAGCAATGACCGCTTCGGGACACCCAGTTCAGGAGCGCCACTGCCCGGTATTGGCCGGGAGCCCGCGTCGCTACTTCAACAGCCACGCCAGTATCAATACCAATAGCAGCACGCCAGTTGCGATGCCAGTCCACACGACCCACCCGGACGGCAGTCGCGGCGGACGCGCTAAGGAAACTTGGGGAGCGGCTTCGTCAGTGCGGGCTCGAACTGCATCCGGAGAAAACGCGAATCGTTTACTGTCAGGACGTCAATCGGACGGCCCAGTATCCGACCGTGGATTACGTTCCTCGGTTACACCTTCCAGCCGCGTAAATCGGTGGATAAGTATGGCCGTCTGTACGTGAACTTTTCGCCGGCCGTCAGTCGCGACGCAATGAAGGCGATGCGCCATGCAGCTCCGGTGCGACAAATCGCTGCGCGATCTCTGAATATGTTCGGGCCAGTCCTTCGAGGCTGGGCGAAGTACTACGGTTGTTCTATCGATCAGCGCTGAAGCCACTATGGTGGCACGTGAACGATTACTTGGTTCGCTGGCTGCAACGCAAATACAAGCGTCTTGCTCGCGGGGTTACTCGTGCTGCACGGGCTCTTGGTCGGCTGCGGCACGCGCGCCTTGGTCGTTCGTGCATTGGGAACGGGCCTACGCCCCGATGGCTCGATGATGGGAGCCGGATGAGCCGCGAGGTTCCCGTCCGGTTCTGCGAGGGGCTGGGCTGAAATGCCCCGGCCTACTCACCCGTACTGTCCGACCTGGGCGGGGTTTGTGTTCCTGGTGATCGTGCTCGATGCGTGCTCGCGCAAAGTGGTCGGTTGGGCGATGGAGAATCATCTGAGGACCGAGCTGGTTCTGGCGGCCATCAACATGGCCCTCGCGCAGCGTCGGCCCGAGGGAGTGATCCATCACTCCGATCACGGCTGCCTTGAATCCGCGGCCTGGACCTACGGGCTCATCACCGCCGCCGTCGTTGCAGTGGGCTTGACCGATTACTTGGTGCGACGCACGCCGGCTTCCGGCAGCAACGATGGATCACTGGATAAGGAGAAGTGGACGCGCTAGCGGGATCGGCGGCTATCGGCCCACTTTCGGTCATTGCTGGACTGCAACTCGCCGCCATAAAGCTGTCATTCGCAATGTGGCCGTTGGGCTCGTTATGATTTGAAGTTGTTGTATCCGCCTGAGGTACTCTGGGCTGGAGGCGCCATTGCACGGGCAAAAACTAATCGCGGCTGTCCTGTTGATGTTGATTGCGGCGAGTGGAATGGCGCAAGAGCATCAGCATGGGAATGGCGAGAAGCTGGGAGAGGTTCACTTCGCCACATCGTGCAACGAACCGGCGCAGAGCGATTTTAATCGCGCGGTCGCCCTGCTTCATTCTTTCCAGTTCAGCCGTGCCATCGAAGGATTTAACGCAGTTCTGCGGGAAGACCCTACGTGCGCAATCGCGTACTGGGGAATCGCACTTAGCGATTGGAGCAATCCTTTCGCACCGGGACAAAAAGACAAGGGCCAGTTGCAACTCGGGCGGCAGAGCGCCGAACGAGGCAAAGAGCTAGGCGCAAAGACGGAGCGCGAACGCGCCTATCTCGCGGCAGTCGGCAAGCTGTACGGCGACTTTGAAAGCACGCCGCAGCAAGTGCGCTTGCTCGCCTATCGCGATGCCATGGGAAACGTTGCGGCGAAATATCCGGAAGACCACGAAGCGCAGATCTTCTACGCATTGGCGCTCGCGGTCGCGGAGGATCCCGGCGACAAGACCTACGCAGACCAGCTCAAGGCGGGAGCAATTCTCGAGAAATTGTTTGCGGAGGAGCCGACGCATCCCGGTTTGGCACACTACATTATCCATGCGTACGACGTGCCGGCGCTGGCGGGCCGAGCCCTAGTCGCGGCGCAACGTTACGCGGAAATTGCCCCCGATGCGCCTCACGCGCTGCACATGCCATCGCATACATTTACCCGCCTGGGATACTGGCAGGAGTCGATTGACAGCAACGTGGCGGCCGCAGCGGCGGCGCGGCGACAGGGTCAGACGGCCGAAGAGTTGCATGCCAGCGACTACGAGACTTATGCCTACTTGCAAACGGGGCAGGACGAGGCGGCAGCCCGGATTGTGAATGCGCTGCCGGAAATAGCATCACGCTTCGATCCGAAGGCGCTGCTGATCGGCGCCGGCCCACCCTCGGCGGGCTATTTTGCGCTCGCGGCAATCCCGGCACGATACGCGTTGGAGCGCCAGGACTGGCAGCAGGCTGAGAGGCTAGCGCTGTCGGAGACGCCGTTTCCCTACACAGATGCGATGACGTGGTTCGCCCGAGGATTGGGCGCGGCGCGATTGGGACACGCTGTGGCGGCAAACGAGGCAGCGACAGCGCTGAGGCAGATCCAGGAGCGCCTCTCGAAGGCCAACGAGCGCTACTGGGCGCGGCAGGTGGAAATTCAGGCCACTGCGGTCTCGGCATGGTCTGCGCTAGCGGCGGGCAAGAACGAGGAAGCTCTGCGGCAGATGGAATTGGCAGCGAATATGGAAGATGGGACAGAGAAAAGTGCGGTGACACCGGGGCCACTGTCCCCGGCGCGGGAACTGCTCGGAGAGATGTTATTGGAGATGAATAAGCCTGCTAAGGCATTGGTACAATTTGAAGCGACGCTCAAGAAGGAGCCGCGGCGCTTCCGGTCATTATATGGAGCGGCGCACGCTGCGCAGCTCAGCGGGAGCAGCGATTTGAGTCAAAAGTATTTTGGCGAACTCCTGACGGTTTGTGCGCACTCCGACAAGCCTGGAAGACCCGAGATCAAGGAAGCGCGTGAGGCGTTGGCGAAGCAGAAGACCTGATCTGGGCTTCCCTAAACCCGACGTTTACGACCGGCAGGTCAGGGTCGTCGAGAGGACTCACTTCGATGACCGCTGCTGCCGCGACAGGCCCCTTCAGTTAGCACCCTTGCATGGGCCTTTGCGCTATCGGTGCCATTTAGCTGTCATTCACGGCGCGCGGTAGACTGAATGAGTGCAGGGTTAGAGTCCATCGTCAATTGCAGACGAAAGAGACATAGCGTCAGGAGCGATCAATGGAATATGCATTAGGTCTGATCAAGCTTAAGCCGGGCTCCGAAGATAAGGTGGAGGAATGGCGTAACACGATTGCGTCGCGGCCCGATGAAAGCCGCCGCGACCGACGAGGACGAAGGCGTCCAGGTCGAATCGTGGTTCACCACCGAAATTAATGGAGAGAAATATTTGCTATGCGCGCCAAGTCAATTAGGCAGGTGTTCGAGAATCTCCCAAAAGATGAAGCACCCGATCGATA
>CAWIMA010000005.1:0-164917 GCA_963837045.1 uncultured Gammaproteobacteria bacterium | reverse complement strand
AGCGCTGCACTACGAGTAGGCACTAGCGAGGTCGATCGACAATCGATCGCAGGCCATGACCAGTCATCATCACGCTCGCTGCTAATTCGCGCCTCGCGGCTTGTATCGGTTGTTGGTGCAGCGGCTTAGTAATGCAAGCTGATCGTAAAATTTAGGTTCTGCCCATCGTACGGGAAGCTGGCGTCAGAGAATGAAGGCGCGCCGTGCACGGCCTTTACGTCATTTGAAAAGCCGTAGCCCTCCTTTGGAATCCCCAGCCAGTTACTGTCAAGTTTGCCGTTCATGTTCTCATCATGGACAACGGCAAGGGCATAGGTTCCCGGTGGGATATTTTCAAAGTCGCAGCGCGCTTGACTCTCGCGTATTTTTAAAACCATAACAACAACAGCGGAGTGTAAGTACTATGTTCCTGGCCCTTGGCCTGTTCGTGTTGCTGGCCTTGCGCGTACCTAGGAATCATGGCTCCGGCGAGAATAAATAGGACCGCTGCGCTAATCGCCAGTTTCGTCGTCATGTGACTGTATTGGGGTCACAGTAAGTTCAAACATCACATGGATCGATCGCGCAAATAAGCTTAAAGAGGTCGGTCACGCAGGAAGTTTCAACTGAATGCTTTGATCGACAGCAGCCGAAACTCATCCTCGTCGCCGCGGGCAAAGAGTCTCCCGCGCAATGCGCCGGCTATCGGCTAGAGGTCAACCACGCTCAGGCCGAACGGCACCGCTGCTGCTCTCATCCGGGGGTCGAAGGTAACAACGTGAGATGCTGCACCGGAGAACGCCAGCGCGAGGTGTAGCGCATCGAGCGTACGCAAAGGTAGCGGCGTTGTGCCTAGCAAAAGACGTTCCACCTCCCTGTGCACGGCAGGATGCAAATACAGCCGAGCGAACGAGCCAGAGTCGGCGTCTGCGAGCACTCCTGCGTCCGCACTCCTCGATTAAACAATAACCAGTTGATTTCAATCATGTTTATCTTTTGAAGCGAAGTTTCGCTATCATCGTGCCCGGATTTTTGTAGCCCAGGAACAAAGGAGAGGCGTATGGCACGGACAAAGAACGTCAGGACGGATCGGGTAAGGCTGCGTGACGATTTGACGGATGAGCTCGATAGGTTCGATGAAGAACTGAGATTGGGCGCCTTTCTGCACTCGACACCTAACGGTCCGGCGATCGGTCAATACCTGCGCGGCGAAAGGAATGCCCTTGCAGAAGGCAAGAGTTCCGGGCCGGAGTACCGGTTTTTCTACGATGCCAGCTCACAGAAAGCTGATTACTTGGCCGTGGTCCCAATGGAAAAGTACCCCACGGTGATACGCCATACGGTCGAGAACGTCACGCCGGACGAGGCGAGAACGATCGATGCACGCACTGCTAGCACTCTGCGATGGAGCCCTGCGCAGTTCGGATGGGCCGTTGCCGAAATGGAGATAGAACGTCAGTCAAAGCTCGATTCGGCGGAATAAGTACCAATCGAGCCGGGACCGTGGACGCCGTACGATGTGCTGATTGCGGGTATCTATCCAGGCGTGCGCGAATCGAAAGCTCGGGCTGGCGCGGCAATGAGGGCTACTACGAAGCGGACACCGTGTTTCGAAAGAACCCCAGCGAGTCGTTCAAATTCGTTCCGGGAAATCTCAACGCCGAGAAAGACGGGGAAATCAACTGCTACCGCCAGGCAGTTGATTTATCCGGCGAGATACGCGCTGTGCGAGAAGCGAAGCGCATCTCGGCCGTTGATCCCGCTCAGGAGGTCATAAACCGCTCCCGCCAATGCTCGAGATTTTTTCGATATGAGTCGGGAGTCGACCCGCCCGGACATCTCGTAGAAGAGAAGGCTTGCGCGCTCGAGGATGATCGACGACGGTTTGAAGAGGTGCTTGCGGATTTTCAATTGAAGCTGTCCGCCCGTGAGGCTCGCCAAAATTGGCGTTTGGGCGTCTATGCCTTGATCGTTGCATTGATCATCGGATGCGTTCAGATATGGGCCTCCGCCATTGCGATGTCGCCGGATGCCATCGGGATAAACTTCGGCCGGCGAGTCCTCGCATGCACGCAAACAGTGGCATCCTGGTTCAACCGAACATTCTGACGATGCAGTGAGCCGGGCGGGCGCCAGCCTTTCGGCTGTCCGGTACGTACATCCCACGATGACTAAGTGCGCGGCGCTTGAGACCATTTTGGCTGCGCAAGCGCGCACCCGCCCGGGGGGGCGATGGGCATGGATGACTGGATCCACAAAGACCTCGCCGGCGCCAAGACGCCGCCAAACCTCGTGGACTACGCAGCCGAGTGCGCGCGCTTTTCCTGGGCGGATGCGCGCGGCGCGCTCGATGGATTGCCCGATGGCGGCGGGTTGAACATCGCGCATGAGGCGGTGGAACGGCATGCGAACGGTCCGCGCGCGCAGCATCTCGCGCTGCGGTGGATTGCAAGGGATGGCGGCATCCGCGATTTCACGTATGCCGATCTGTCGGCCTGGACCAATCGCTTCGCGAATGTTCTCGAGGGCCTCGGGGTTGGGCCGGGAGAGCGCGTCTTCGTCCTTGCCGGGCGCATACCGGAGCTGTATTTCGGGGTATTCGGCGCGCTGAAGCGCCGCTGCGTCGTGTCGCCGCTGTTCTCCGCCTTCGGCCCGGAGCCGATCGCCACGCGCATCGCCATAGGCGAGGGCAGTGTGCTGGTCACCACCACCGGCCTGTACCGCAAGAAGATCGCCGCCCTGCGCGGCAGGCTGCCGACGCTGAAGCACGTTCTGGTGGTCAGAGACGAGCCCGAGGATTCGATTCCGGAGGCGACGCTGGACCTGGTCGGCCTGCTCGGCAGCGCCTTGGACACGTATCGCATCGGCCCCACCGATTCGCAGGACCGTGCGCTGCTGCATTTCACGAGCGGCACGACCGGCAAGCCGAAGGGTGCGATCCACGTCCATGAGGCCGTGGTCGCGCATCACGCCACCGCGCGTTCAGCGCTCGATTTGCATGCCGAGGACGTATTCTGGTGCACGGCGGATCCCGGCTGGGTGACCGGCACCTCCTACGGCATCATCGCGCCGCTCACGATCGGCGCCACGATGATCGTCGACGAGGCCGACTTCGATGCCGAGCGCTGGTACGACACGCTGGCGCGCGAAAGGGTGAGCGTTTGGTACACCGCTCCGACGGCGGTGCGCATGATGATGAAGGGCGGCGCGCAGACGGTGCGCCGGCGCACGTTTCCGCAGCTGCGCTTCATTGCAAGCGTCGGCGAACCGCTGAACCCGCAGGCGGTGTTGTGGGGCATGGAGGCATTCGGCCTGCCCATCCACGACAACTGGTGGCAGACCGAAACCGGCGGGATCATGGTCGCGAACTTCGCGGCAATGGATATCCGTCCCGGGTCGATGGGGCGGCCGCTGCCCGGCATCGAGGCGGCCGTCGTGCAGCATCTCGCCGAGGGCGGAGTGCGTCCGATCGACGCGCCGGGAGTCGAGGGGGAACTCGCGCTGAGGCCGGGTTGGCCGTCGATGTTCCGCGGTTACCTGAACGAGGACGAGCGTTACCGCAAGTGTTTCGTGGGCGGCTGGTACCTGACCGGCGATCTCGCCAAGCGCGACGCCGACGGCTATTACTGGTTCCTCGGACGCGCCGACGACATGATCAAATCCTCCGGACATCTGATCGGACCCTTCGAGGTGGAGTCCGCGTTCTTGGCGCATCCCGGCGTGGCGGAGGCCGGTGTGATCGGCAAGCCGGATCCGGTGGCCGGCGAAATCGTCAAGGCCTTTGTCGCACTCAAGCCGGGCTACACCCCGGACGAGACGCTGCGGCGCGAGCTGCTCGCCTTCGTGCGCAAGCGCCTCGGCACGGCGGTGGCTCCGAAGGAGATCGATTTTCTGCCGGGCCTGCCGAAAACGCGCAGCGGCAAGATCATGCGCCGCCTGCTCAAGGCGCGCGAGCTCGGTCTGCCCGAAGGCGACACCTCCACGCTGGAGTCCGCGTCGTGAACATCACGCGGAACCGCGCGCTCGCCTACCTGCGGGACATGACGCGTATCCGCCGTTTCGAGGAGAAGTGCGCCGAGGTCTACAGCGCCGGCAAGATTCGCGGCTTCCTGCACCTGTATATCGGCGAGGAGGCGGTCGCCTGCGGCATTCTGCCGGAGCTTACCCGGGATGACGCCGTCCTCGCCACCTACCGCGAGCACGGTCATGCGCTCGTCCGCGGCGTGTCCGCACGCTCGATCATGGCCGAGATGTTCGGCAAGCAGGAGGGCTGCTGCCGCGGTCACGGCGGTTCCATGCACCTGTTCGACTCGTCGCTGCGCTTCTACGGCGGCAACGCCATCGTCGCGGGCGCGCTGCCGGTGGCCGTCGGCTTCGGCCTGGCCGACCGCATGCGCCGCGCGCCGCGCATCACGGCCTGTTTCTTCGGCGACGGGGCCGTCGCCGAGGGTGAGTTCCACGAATCGGCCAATCTCGCGTCGCTGTGGAAGCTGCCGGTGCTCTTTGTGTGCGAGAACAATTTATACGCCATGGGCACCGCGCTCGAGCGATACGAGGCTGACACGGATCTGTGCGAGAAGGCGCGCTCCTATCGGATCACCGCGGCCAGCGCCGACGGTATGGACGTGCTGGCCGTTGCCGAGGCTGCGCGCGCGGGGATCGACTACGTTCGCGCCGGTCAGGGTCCCTATTTTCTCGAGCTGAAGACCTACCGCTTCCGCGCCCACTCGATGTTCGACCCCGACCTCTACCGCAGCAAGGGGGAGATCGAGCAGTGGAAGCACCGCTGCCCGATCGAGGCCCTCAAGAAGCAGGCGCGCAGCGCCGGGCTGATTCAGGATGCGGATATCGCGGCGATCGAGGCCGACACGGCGCGCGAGATCCAAGATGCACTCGCGTATGCCGAAGCCGGGACATTCGAGCCGGTGGAGAACCTGATGCACGACGTCTACGCGCGCGAGCAGCGCGCGGCGAAGCCGGGGCCGTCGTGAGCGCCACGATTCGCATCAACTACCGCGAGGCATTGCGCCAGGGCTTGCGCGAGGCGCTGCTGCGGGACGAGCGGGTGTTCCTGATGGGCGAGGACGTCGGCCGCTACGGAGGCAGCTACGCGGTGAGCAAGGGGCTTCTGGAGGAGTTCGGCGAGGAGCGAATCCGCGACGCACCGCTATCTGAATCCGCCTTCGTGGGGGCGGGTATCGGCGCGGCGCTCAACGGCATGCGGCCCATCGTCGAAGTGATGACGGTGAACTTCAGTCTGCTCGCGCTCGATCAAATCATGAACAATGCGGCGACGCTCAGACACATGTCCGGGGGCCAGCTGAATGTGCCGGTCGTGATCCGCATGACGACGGGCGCGGGACGTCAGCTGGCGGCCCAGCATTCACACAGCCTCGAGGGCTGGTACGCGCACATTCCGGGAGTGCGCATCGTGGCGCCCGCGACGCTCGAGGACGCCCGAGGAATGCTGTCCACGGCGCTGCAGGATCCGGACCCGGTGCTCATCTTCGAGCACGCATCGCTGCTCAACGTCGAGGGCGAGATTGCCGCGCAACCCCGGGCGGTGGATATCGACTACGCGGCGGTCCGGCGCGAAGGCACGCACGTGAGCCTCATCACCTACGGCGGTTCCCTGTTCAAGACGATGGAGGCGGCGGCGAAACTGGCCGACGATGGCATAAGCGCCGAGGTCGTCGATCTGCGCACGTTGCGCCCGCTCGACGATGCGACCATCGTGGCATCGGTGGCGAAGACCCACCGCGCGCTGATCGTGGACGAGGGCTGGAAGAGCGGCGGCCTGTCCGCCGAGATCGTGGCGCGGATCATGGAACAGGCGTTCTACGAGCTGGATGCGCCGCCCTCCCGCGTATGCGGCGCCGAGGTGCCGATCCCGTACGCGAAGCACCTGGAAGATGCCGCGATTCCCCAGGTGGCCGGCATCGTCGCCGCCGCGCGCGAACTGGTGAAGTGAGGTGTACGAGTTCAAGATGCCCTCGCTGGGGGCGGACATGGAGGACGGCATCTTCACCGAGTGGCACGTCGCGCCGGGACAAGGCATCGCGCGCGGGCAAGTGATCTGCGTCGTCGAGACACAGAAGGGCGCCGTCGACGTGGAGATCTGGCAGGCGGGAACGCTTGCGAAATTGATCGCCTCACCCGGGCAAAAGATTCCGGTGGGGCAGGTGATGGCGCTGGTTGCAACCGAGGGAGAGGACTGGACGACAATTGCCGCCACAGCCGTCCCGCCTGCGACGGCGGAGGGCGCGCCCGGGCCCGCCGCCCCGGCCCCGGGGGGAGCGCAGGGACCGGCAGTCGCCGCCACCGCGCCCGGCGCAGCGCCGGGCGCGGTGTCCCCGGCGCCGGGCAGGGTCAAGATCTCGCCCGCCGCCCGCAGGCGCGCCGAAGAATTGGGTGTCGATCTGGCGGCGGTAAAGCCCACCGGCATGCATGCCGTCATTTCCATCGCCGACGTCGAGCTCGCGGCCGCGGCCGCCAAGCCTGCACCCGCCAAGCCGCCCGATCGGCAGGCCGGCATGCGCGAGGCCATCGCTGCGGCGATGTCACGCTCGAAGCGCGAGATTCCCCACTATTACCTCGCCACCGGCATCAACGCGGAGCGCGCGATCAGCTGGCTGGAGAAGCGCAATGCGGCGGTTCCAATCGGCGAGCGCGCGCTCATCGCCGCGCTCGAACTCAAGGCCGTGGCGCTCGCGCTGCGTGAGACGCCCGAACTCAACGGATTCTACGCAGCGGGGACATTCCGGCCCGGGGCCGGCATGCATCTCGGAGTGGCCATCTCGTTGCGCGGCGGCGGCCTCGTGGCGCCGGCCCTGCACGACGTCGACAAGTTGAGCCTGGCCGATCTGATGGCGCAGCTGCAGGAGCTGCTGCGGCGCGCGCGCGGCGGACAGCTGCGCAGCTCCGAGATGTCGGACCCGACCATCACCGTGACGAACCTGGGCGACCTCGGCGTGGAAACCGTCTTCGGGGTGATCTATCCGCCCCAGGTGGCGCTCGTCGGTATCGGCCGATTGCAGGTGAGGCCCTGGGTGATCGATGGGGCGATCGCGCCCGCCCGCGTGCTGCAGGTCACTCTGTCGGCGGATCACCGCGTCAGCGACGGCATGCGCGGCGCGCGGTTCCTCGCCGAGCTCGACCGCCTTTTGCAACAGCCGGAGGTCCTCGCATGAGCATGAGCCGTGATGAAGTCCGTAAAGCCTTGATCGACAGCATCCTCGCGGTCGCTCCTGAAGCTGATTTCGCCGAGGTCCGGCCCGACCGGCCGGTGCGCGAGCAGCTCGACATCGATTCCTTCGATTTCCTCACCATTCTCCAGCATCTGCACGAGAAGATCGGCGTGAACGTTCAGGAGGCCGACTACGGCAAGATGATCACGCTCGACGGATCTGTGGATTATCTGATGCGGCGGCTTGCCGAAAGATCTGCGGTCGGACCATGACCGGCGTTCCGCTGATCACGCGCCCGGGAGTCGATCCGTACAGCGCTCCGAACAGGCCGCCGCTTCCGTCCGCGGACTATCGGCGCAGCGAGAAGCAGGGCCTCGTGATCGAGCGCAACCTCAGCGTGCCGCTGCGCGACGGGACGCGCATCTACCTCGACCTGTACCGGCCCGCAGGCCGCTCGAGCGATCTTCCGCTGCTGCTCGGTTGGAGTCCCTATGGCAAGCACAATCTCAGCAATCAGGTGTTCTGGCCCGCCTCAGGCGTGAATCCCGAATGGCTTTCGACTCTTACCGCATTCGAAGCGCCGGATCCGGTCTTTTGGGGAGGTCATGGCTATGCGGTCGCTTTCGCCGATCCCCGCGGCGCATGGCTGTCGGAAGGCGATTTTCACCACAACGGACCGATCGAGGGTGAGGATTGCTACGATGTGATCCAGTGGCTCGCGGCACAGCCGTGGTCCAACGGCAAGGTCGGGATGACGGGCGTCTCCTATCTTGCCTGTATCCAGTACCTGGTCGCGCCGCTGAAGCCGCCGGCGCTCGCGGCGATCAATCCGTGGGAGGGTTTTTCCGATTGGTACCGCGAATTCGCCTACCACGGCGGAATTCCGGAAACAGGCTTTCTCCCGCGCGCCTCGGACAGCATCCGATTCTCGCTCGGCCGGACCGAAGACACATGGGCCAATGTCCGCGCGCATCCGCTGTGGGATGCCTACTGGGAATCGAAGCAGCTCGACCTCGAGGGCATCGAGACTCCGGCCTACTTGGTCGCGAGCTGGGCAGATCAAGGATTTCACACCCGCGGGACCCTGGAGGCGTTCAAGCGGATGCGCTCGCGCGAAAAGTGGCTCGAAGTGCATGGGCAGAAAAAATGGGCGCATTATTACCGCCCCGAGAGCCGCGCGCGCCAGCGCGAATTTTTCGACCATTTCTTGAAGGAACCCGCCACGCTGGTGCCGGCCTGGCCCCCCGTCCGGCTCGAGGTCCGCTCGCGCGCCGGAGCGGCGGCGGAGCGTCTCGCGACGCAATGGCCGTTGCCTGAGACCCGCTACGTACCGTTGTGGCTCGACGCGGGCACCGGCACGTTGGAGAAAGCCCAGGCCGCGGCTCCGGCCTCCTGCCAGTACGATGCGCGAGAGGGCCGGGCGATTTTCAGCCACCGGTTTGGGCAGGCCGCCGAACTCACGGGGCACGCCAAGCTTCGTCTCTGGGTCGAGGCTCAGGGGTCCGCCGACATGGATCTATTCGTCGCGCTGCAAAAGCTCGATGCGCAGGGCAAGGAAGTCGGCATGACATTCTATGCATTCTATGAGAACGGACCGGTCGCGCTCGGCTGGCTGCGCGTCAGCCACCGCGCCCTCGATCCCGCCCGCTCGACTGCCTGGCAGCCGGTGCATCCGCACGATGCCGAGCAGATGCTGCACGCGGGCGAGCGCGTGCCGGTCGACATCGAGATCTGGCCGTCCTCGACGCGCTTCGAGGCCGGTGAAGCGCTGCGCCTCATCGTGCAGGGACATGACGTTTACACCGAGGCGCTGCCGAACCTGCCGTTCGCGAGGCATGAGAACACGCGCAATGCCGGTGTTCATCGTCTATGGAGCGGCGGGCAGTACGACTCGCACCTTCTGGTGCCGCTGATCACGGAGGAGTGAGGCCGGCGCCGCCCGCATGCTTGACCGGTTCGCCCGCGCGGGCAACCTTGATGTTCGAAATCAATCGATGGCGCAGCGTGTAGTACACGAAAACGCGCACGTCGATTCGTTCGCCGGCGAGCAGCGCGCCGACGACGAAATCCGGCGCGTCCTCGAGCGCGAGGAAGCTGCTCGTGCTGTCGGTGAATATCGATTCGTCGTCGGCCAATAATTTGTGCACCGTCAGCGTTTCACGCACCCGTTGAAACATCGGCCGGTAAAACTCGACGATCGCGGCGGACCCGACGATCTGTGCCACCGACCCCAGCTCGAGTCGGACGTCTTCGACGCCGTGGCGGGCCTGACCACCGCGGGTCAGGCCGTGTATCATGGCGTTTCTTTTTTGGAGGCACCATATGCAACGTCGTGCCCTGGGACGCTCCAGCCTGCGGGTTTCGCCTCTTTGCCTCGGCGGCAATGTGTTTGGATGGACCGCTGATGAGCCAGCGTCCTTCCAAGTGCTCGATGCAATGGTGGGTGCGGGGCTGAACTTCGTCGATACCGCGGATGTGTACTCGGTGTGGGCGCCGGGACATCGCGGCGGGGAATCGGAAACGGTCATCGGCAACTGGCTGAAGCGTGGCGCCCGGCGCAGCGACATCGTGATCGCGACCAAGGTCGGCATGGAGATGGCGCCGGACCGCAAAGGGTTGTCCGCGGCGCACATCGCGCGTTCGGCGGAAGCCTCGCTGCGCAGGCTGCAGACCGATTACATCGATCTGTACTTTTCGCACACCGATGATCCGAGCGTGCCATTCGAGGAGACGCTCGGCGCATATCAGACATTGATGAATCAGGGCAAGGTGCGGGCCATCGGCGCGTCGAACCACACGGCGGCGCGTTTGGCCCAGGCCCTCGAAGCGAGCCGCAAGGGCGGCCTGCCGCGCTACGAAGTACTGCAGCCGCACTATAATCTGTATGCGCGCACCGACTATGAAGCCGATCTCGAGCCATTGTGCGTGGAGCAGCAGCTCGGCGTCGTGAGCTACTTCGCACTCGCCTCGGGATTTCTCAGCGGAAAGTATCGCACAGCTGCGGACGCGGCGAAGAGCGCGCGCGGGCCGGGGGTGGTCGCGAAGTTCCTCAATGAGCGGGGCCTGCAAATCCTCGCTGCACTGGACGATGTGGGTGGGCGCTACGGCGCGTCACCCGCGAGCGTCGCGCTGGCATGGCAGATTGCACGCCCCAGCATCACCGCACCGATCGCCAGTGCGACGTCGGTGGGCCAACTGAGCGAATTGGTCGCCGCCGTGCAATTGCAGTTGGACGCAGCGGCCATCGAGCAGCTGAACGCCGCCAGCGCGCCATAGCCGGTAGAGGGAAGATTCATGCAACTTCGGCGGATTCCGGATCGCTCGTTCATTCCGTTCTTGCTCTGCCTCTGTGTCGCCGCCCATGCTGCGGACGATCCGGACACGCGGCTGCTTCGGCAACCGGCGATTTCCAAGGACCATCTCGCCTTCGTCTACGGCGGAGACATCTGGATCAGCGACCGCGACGGCGGCCTGCCCGTGCGCCTTACGGCGCATCCGGCGTCCGAGTTCGCGCCGCACTTCTCGCCGGACGGCAATTGGATCGCGTTCTCCGCAAATTATGACAACAACACGGACGTCTACGTGGTGTCCGCGGCCGGTGGGCAGCCGCGTCGCCTGACCTGGCACCCGGCTCCGGACATCGTGACCGGATGGAGCGCCGACGGCAGGCACGTGCTCTTTGCATCCAATCGGGAAGTCGCCAACAGCAGAAGCGCTCAGCTCTACGAGGTGCCCATCGAAGGCGGGTACGAGCACAAGGTCATGAACGCAGTCGCGGTGGAGGGCAGCTGGTCGCCGGACGGCAGGCGCCTGGTGTATCGCCCTTACAACATGGCCTACACCGGCGTCAGCGGATGGCGGCAACATCGGGGCGGCGACACGCCGGCGATCTGGATCATGGATCCGGTCAAACATGAACTCGAGAAGATCCCCCATGTGAAAGCCTCCGACAGCAATCCGATGTGGATCGGCGATGACATTGCCTTCATTTCCGACCGCAATGATGGCGCAGCGAATCTGTTTCTCTACGACGCGCGCAGCCATGCCGTGCGCCAGCTCACGCACGAAGCGCCGTGGGACGTGCGCAGTGCCGGCGCCTACGGCACGACCATCGTCTACGAGGTCGGCGGCCAACTGAAATCCCTCGACGTCGGCAGCGGCGAGATTCGGCCGATCCCCGTGCATCTTGCGGTGCAGGCCATCCAGGCGCGGCCGCAGTGGAAGGATGCCGCCAAGAACCTGACGAGCGCCTGGCTGTCGCCGACCGGCAAACGCATCCTCGCCACGGCGCGCGGCGATGTCTTCAGCGTTCCGGTCAAGGACGGGTCGGTGCGCAATCTGACCGCGACTTCCGGCGTGCGGGAGGCCGACGCTCTGTGGAGCAATGACGGGCAGCGGGTCGCCTATCTCAGCGATGAGGGCGGGAAGCAGGCGTTGCTGATCCGCGATGCCGCCGGACTCGAACCGCCGGTGCGCCATGCCCTGGGCGAGATGGGCTATTTCACGTTGCTGGGCTGGTCGCCCGATGGCCTGCGGATCGTGTTTCAGGACAACCATCTGCATTTGTACGCCATCGATCTCGGCAAGGACGCCGTCAGTT
The DNA here is from genome assembly GCA_963837045.1 of uncultured Gammaproteobacteria bacterium. Lineage (GTDB taxonomy): Bacteria > Pseudomonadota > Gammaproteobacteria > Steroidobacterales > Steroidobacteraceae > Bog-1198. The sequence goes on along the minus strand of CAWIMA010000005.1, from coordinate 153,151 downwards.
TGATCGATACGGCTCAGCGTCGAGATCCTTTCAAGGTGGCGTTCTCGCCGGATGGGCAATGGATTGCCTACACCGTGGTGGCCGACAATTATTTCACCCAGGTGAGGCTGCACAATTTCCCGAGCGCCCGCGGTGCACCTCTCGCCGATGGCTTCATCCAGACCGACAATCCGGTGTTCGGCGGCAGCGACCTGCTGTATTTCACCGCGTCCATCGATGCCGGGCCGAGCCGCGTGTCGCTCGACATGTCGACCCAGGAACGCCCATTGCGTGAGGCCATTTACGCGGCGGTGCTCGCCGCCGATGGCCGCTCTCCGCTGCCGCCGAAGAGCGGCGACGAGGAACCGAAAGGCGCCAAGGGCGCGCAGGCCGATGACGCCGACAAGGCCGACAAGGCCGACAAGGCCGATAAGGCCGAGAAGGCCGAGAAGGGCGAGAAGGGCGAGAAACCGGTCAAACCGACGCGCATCGACCTCGCCGGATTATCGCAGCGGTTCGTGCCGATACCGGTCGCCGAGCGCAACTATTCGAGCTTGGTGGTCGCATCGGACGGAGCGCTGTTCTATCTGGCGAGGAAGCAAGAGGGCTCGAGCATGGAGCCGCCGGGCCCGAATCCGGAGGCGGACGCCGATCTTTACCGCTTCAGCTTCGAGGATCGCGCGGAGAAGCCGCTGAAGTCGCACCTGGTCGATATCTCCGCCAGTGCGGATCGAAAAAAGCTGTTGCTGACGGTGGGCCAGGGCAAGCTGGAGGTCGCGGATGCAAATGAAAAGCTCGACTCCAAACCGGTCGACTTGAGCGGCCTGCGAATGCTCGTCGACCCGCGCCAGGAATGGCGCCAGATCTTCGATGAAACCTGGCGTATGGAGCAGCAGTATTTTTACGATCCGAATCTGCATGGCCTGGACTGGCCGGCGGTGCGTGCGCGCTATGAGCCGCTGCTGCCGTTCGTACAGCGCCGCGAGGATCTGAACGAGCTGCTGGTCGAGATGATCGGTGAAATGCAGGTCAGCCACAACCGCATCGGCGGCGGAGACATCCATGCGGAAAGTCCCGCAGGCACCGGTTTGCTGGGGGCGGATTTCACGGTGCAGGGCAACGTTTATCGAATACAAAAGATCTACCGCGGCGACCGTTGGAATCCGTTCCTCGTCGCGCCGCTCGCGACCGCCGGAGTCAATCTCGCCGAAGGCGACGCCATATTGGCCGTCAACGGCCACGCCCTCGATGCCACGGTGAACATCTACTCCCTGCTCGAAGGCACCGCCGATAAACAGGTATCGCTCACGGTGAGCCGCGACGGCACGCGCAAGTCGTCGCGCACCGTGACGGTGATTCCAACCGCGAGTGAAACCGCACTGCGGCAGTGGGACTGGGTGGAGCGGAATCGAGAGTACGTGGATCGCAGGAGTGCCGGCAGGATTGCCTATGTCTACCTGCCGGACACCGCCGCCGGCGGCTACACGTTCTTCAACCGGATGTTCTTCGCCCAAATCGACAGGGACGCGCTGATCGTCGACGACCGGCGCAACAGCGGCGGTCAGGCCGCGAACTATGTGCTCGAAGTGCTTAGTCGCAGGTACCTGTCGGGATGGAAAGACCGAGACGGCCTGGTTTTCAATACCCCGGCGGGTGCGATCTACGGTCCGAAGGCGATGTTGATCGATCAGGATGCGGGTTCGGGCGGCGATTTCCTTCCATACGGCTTCAGGCGCTTGGAACTCGGCAAATTGATCGGTACCCGCACCTGGGGCGGCCTCATCGGCATCGAGGCGAATCCGGAATTGATCGATGGCGGCAAACTGACCGTACCCTTCTTTCGCATGTTCACGCCGGAGGGCGAATGGCGCGTGGAGAACGAGGGCGTCGCGCCCGACCACGAGGTCGAATTGGATCCTGTGGCGGTGAACGAGGGCCGGGATACGCAACTCGATGCGGCGATCGCTATCGTGCTCGAGCAGCTGAAGACCGCCAAGCCGGTTGCGCTCAAATCCGCGCCGCCGGTTCCGACGCAAGTGGGCAAGTAGGGCGCGGCGGCGACGCGGCCGTTTGCAGGCTCATTTTGCGGGCGTAAGAACGACCAGCAGCCTTATGCTACCTGCCGCCGACATAGATGGTTCCTTCCTTCATGACGAATACGGGATGCTCGGTCGCGGCGATGTCGCGCAGGGGGTTGCCGGCAACGGCGACGATATCGGCGAATTTCCCCGGCTGCAAGGTGCCTGTTTGATCGGCGATGCCGAGCAAATCGGCGCCTCCTGCGGTTCCGGCCATGAGTGCCCGGGCCGGGGTCAACCCGTTCTTCGTCATCAGCGAGAACTCGCGCGCATTCAGGCCATGCGGCTCGACGGCCGCGTCGGTGCCCATCGCGAGCGGCACACCGATGCGCACGGCGTGCTGGAACATCTGCTGGATCTGCACCGACACCGCACGTGCCTTCACGGCGATGGCCGGCGGAAATTTCTCGGCATGCTCGCCCACCCAGACGCCTGCGAACATCGTCGCCACCAGATACACGTGCTTCTTCTTCATCTCGAGCAGCGTGTCGTCCTTGAGAAACGTTCCGTGTTCGATCGAATCCACGCCCGCGGCGATCGCCATCTTCGCGGCCTGATCGCCGTGGCAGTGCGCTGCGACCTTGCGCTTCCAGGCATGCGCTTCGGAGACGATGGCGTTCATCTCGTCCTGGGTCATTTCCGGAACGTCCACCGGGTCGGACAGCGACAGCACACCGCCGGACGGCATGAATTTGATCAAATCGGCGCCGTACTTGATCTGATAGCGCACGGCAGCTCGGCATTGGTCGGCGCCGTTGCAGACGCCCAGGATCGGGCCCGCGACGGGTATGCGCTGCGGGGGCACCGGATCCTGATCGGCATGGCCGCCCGTCGATCCGATCGCATAATTGGCGATGAGCATTCGCGGGCCGGGAATCACGCCCGCTTGGATCGCATTCCTGAGTCCGAGCGAGAGGTAGTCCATGGAACCCGCGTCGCGCACCGTGGTGACGCCGGCTTCCAGGGTGACCTTCGCATAGCGGGCGCCGTACAGCGCCTGTTCGGCGGGAAAGCGCATCAGATCGTGATAAAAATCCTCGTACCAGTGGTCGGTCGACTCCTCCGACAAGTGCACGTGCGCGTCGATGAAGCCCGGAAGCAGCGTCGCATCGCCGAGGTCGAGGATGCGGGCGCCGTCGGGAATCTTGGCCTCGCCGCCGACGGCGACGATCTTCGCGCCCGAGACGACGATGATGCCGTGATCCATGAGCTTGCCCGTGACCGAATCGAACAGATGCGCCGCCTTGAGCACGATCGGCTGCGCCGCCGCCGGAGGCTCGGCAGCCGTCGCCGGCTGCATGAGCGACATCCCGGCCATGCCGAGTAACGAAGAAAGCGCGATGATTCGTCGCATCATATGGTCTGGCACATCCCGATGAATCGTGTAAAACCCTCAGAATAGCCCACCGGCGCGCCGGCGAACACCCTTCGTCCAGCCGCCGGTCTAGCGTCAAGGCGCCAATTGACCTTTCGTCCAATGCCTATTGGCCCCGGGGTGTGAGAGCGTTCCGCTTTCGGCGAAGTGCCCCGCAGTAGAGCGGCGGCAATTCCCGGAAGCAATTACCGCAGCAAAATCAAGATCTTTCCATTTTCCTTGTGCTCGGGAGAGTATTCATGAAATTGATCGAGAAAGCCGCGTTGGCGCTGGCGGCAGTGCCGCTGTGCCTGACGCTGGCCGCGGCGCCCGCGTTGGGGCAGGCCAAAAAGCCCAACATCGTCGTCATCATGGGCGATGACATCGGCATGTGGAACATCGGCGCTTATCACCGCGGCATGATGGCCGGCAGGACGCCGAACCTCGACAAGCTGGCCAAGGAAGGCATGCTCTTCACCGACTATTACGCCGAGGCCAGCTGCACGGCGGGCCGCGCGAACTTCATCATGGGCGAGCTGCCCATCCGCACGGGCATGACCACGGTCGGCCAGGCGGGCGCCAAGATCGGCATCCCGGCCGAGGCCAGCACCATCGCGACCGCGCTCAAAGTGCAGGGCTACGCCACCGGCCAGTTCGGCAAGAACCATCTCGGCGATCTCAACGAGTTCCTGCCGACGGTCCACGGCTTCGACGAGTTCTTCGGCTATCTGTACCACTTGGACGCGATGGAGGATCCGGCGCACCCGAATTACCCGCAGAATCTCCTGAACGTCGTCGGCCCGCGCAACATGGTGCACAGCTGGGCGACGAACGTCGATGACGCCGACGGTGATGCCGCGCTGGGGCAAGGTCGGCAAGCAGAAGATCGAGGACGCGGGGCCGCTCTATCCGAAGCGCATGGAGACCGTGGATGATGAGATCCGCGACCTCGCCATCAATTTCATGGACAAGGCCAAGAAGGACGGCAAGCCGTTCTTCGTCTGGTTGAACCCGACCCGCATGCACATCGTCACGCATCTGTCCCCGAAGTACGAGGCGCTGCGCAACTCGGAGAATGGCTGGTCGGAAGAAGAAGCCGGCATGGCGCAGCTCGACGACGATGTCGGCTTGGTGATGCAGAAGCTCAAGGCCATGGGCGAGGATGACAACACCATCGTCCTTTTTACCACCGACAACGGCACCGAAGTGTTCACCTGGCCCGACGGCGGTCAGACCCCGTTCGCGCAGTCCAAGGGAACCGTGCTCGAGGGCGGCTTCCGGGTTCCGGCGATCCTGCGCTGGCCCGGCCATGTGCCGGCGGACTCGGTGCAGAACGGCATCTTCTCGGGCTTGGACTGGTACCCCACCTTTCTCGATATCGCCGGCAACCCGAACATCACCGAGCAGCTGCTCAAGGGCGTGAAGCTCGGCGACCGGACCTACAAGAACCATCTGGACGGCTATGACCAGGTGGCCGCCATCACCGGCAAGGGCCCGTCCGCGCGTCACGAGATCTTCTATCTCGGCGAAAGCACGGTGGGCGCGGTGCGCATCGACGATTACAAGTTCCGCTTCATCGACCAGCCCGCCGGCTGGCTGGGTGAAAAGACCCATCCCGACGTGCCCGTACATCACCAACCTGCGCCTCGATCCGTTCGAGCGCACGGGCTGGCCAGAGCAACGGAACGAAAGACGGGGCGGAGCAATACTTCGATTGGTTCAAGTACCAGTTCTGGCGCTTCGTGTTCGTGCAGCAGGTGATGGCCAAGGAAATCCAGACCTTCCTCGATTATCCCGCCGATGCAGCGCGGCGCGAGCTTCAATCTCGACGCGCTGAAAGCGGAGATGGCGAAGCGCATGGCCGAGGCGGAGGCGGCGAGCAAGGGCCCCAGCAACTAGGCGGGAATTTATCGACGGGGCGGGCGGGCGGCTCGCATGGGCCGCCCGCCGTGCACGTGTACCGAGATTTCGAGGGATATCGAAATGAAGACCCGGTGGATCGGATCGCTGATTGCGATGGCAAGTGTTGCGAGCTCAACATGGGTCCGGACGGCGCAGGCCGATAATTTCGCCAACGTCTATTACGACGCCGCCAAGGATCAACTCGTCGTCACGATGACGTATCGGGGCACGAACCGCCATCACCGATTTTCCCTGCAATGGGGGCAATGCAACCCGTCGCAGGACGGGACATCGAACGAAGTGACGGCCAACGTGCTCGACAGCCAGTGGCAGGATGACTCGGTCAATGACTACCAGAAGACCACGCGATTTTCCTTGGGCACCATGCCGTGCCGGCCCGCCACGGTCACGCTCAGAACGGCGCCGCACTTTTTGGCCACCGTCATGATACCGGCGGCCCCGTCCCGGTAGCCTCAATCGGCGGACGGTCCGCCGAGTTCGCGCAGCAGTCCCGCTGCATCGCGGTCGTCGGGGTAGCGCTGGGACAGCCGCAGGGCGTACGCCCTCGCACCGGCAATGTCTTTCCTGTCGCGTCGGAACGTGATCGCGGCGATCAGCAGATCTCGATTGTCGGGTTCGTGCGTGAGCGCGCGGTCGACCTCAGCGATGGCTGCTGCGCTCCTGCCGGCGGAGTTCAGACTGACTGCATAGACGTAGGCGAAGCGGGCATTGTCGGGTGCGAGTGCCGCCGCGCGCTGAAGTTCGGCCAGCGCATCCGCATGGCGTCCCAGCCGCACCAGCGTCAAGCCCAGGCTGTAATGCAGCGCGCCGGCCTGGGGTACCTGCTTGATCCCGTCGCGCAGCACGCGCTCGGCTTGCGCATCCTGTCCCTGGGTGCGCAGCAAATCGGCGAGGTTCACGTAGGCGGGGGCAAACGCGGGATCGAGCGCGAACGCGGCTTTGAACTGCGCCTCGGCTTCATCGGTGCGGCCTTGGCGCGCATAGAAGCTTCCGAGTGCGGCGCGCGATTCGGGCCGATCGGCGTTGTAACGCAGCGTGGCCACATACTCCGTCGCCGCCCGATCGAACGCAGTGCGCTGGGACTCGGACGCCGCGCTCACGGCATCGGCGAGCGTCGACACGGCTTCCATGCGCACGATGCGCACGGGATCCTCCAGCAGCGGAGCGATCAGAGGCAGCCGCAGACCGGGCGGCATCTCGGCCAAGGCGACGATGCTCCCGCGGCGCACCAGCGCATCGGTGTCGGCGAGTCCGGTTTGCGCGACCTCGATCGTCGAGCGCGCCGGATAGCGCGCCAACGCCTCGAGCGCGCTCGCGCGCGCGATGGCGGGGTTCGAGGCATCGGCGGCCACGCCCGCCAAGGCGGAGCCTGCCTGCGCCATCGCTTTCTCCGCCTGCGCGAACGCCTCCGCGTAGTGTTGAAATCCCTGCGGCGCGTGGCCGTACCACTGCTCGACCCGCTGAGCCGCCCACTTCGCATCCTTCTCTTGATGGCAGCCGCCGCAGGCGTTTGGCGTGCCCAGCGACATGGTCAGATCCGGCCGCGGAATACGAATGCTGTGATCGCGCCGCGGATCGACCACCATGTAGGTACGCTGCGGCATGTGGCAGTCGACGCAGTGGGTGCCGGGGCCGGAACCCGAATGGTGGTGATGCTCGGGGACGTCATACTTCGTCGACAGATGACAGGTGGCGCAGAGCGCATTGCCCTCGGCGCGCAGCTTCTGGCCGTGCGGCTCATGGCAGTCGCTGCACGTGACTCCGGCGTGGTACATCCGGCTCTGCAGGAAGGATCCCCAGATGTAGACTTCGTCGCGCTGCTGGCCGTCGGCGAAGTACAGACCCGGAGACAGGAGCGTCGGCCGATAGAAATCGAGGAACGGCAGTCCGGCGCGGTATTCATCGGCGATCTGGCTGCGTCGCGAGTGGCATTGCGCACACACATCGATTTCGGTGTCCTGGCTGCGGGGGCTGCTGCGCACCGCGTTGCCGGTGGCAGGATTGATGCTCCAGTGCACGCCTGCGCGCTCCGTGAGGGACACGGTGAGGCCTTGTGTCGCATCCGCAGGCTTGGTCCGCGCCCATTCGAGGTGCGCCGACCCCGGTCCGTGGCACGCCTCACAGCCAACCGCAATCTCCTTCCACGTCGTGTGAAACGTGTTGGCGGCCTCGTCGTAGTTCTTGCGCACGTCGGTCGAGTGGCAGTCCGCGCACATGAAATTCCAATTCTGCGAGTACCGGGTCCAGTGCAGCTCGTCGCGGTAATCGACCTTGTCGCTCGGATAGAGGTGAAACCACCGCTGACCGCCGCGCTCCCTCGGCCGGGTGTCCCAGGCGACCGACAGGGCCTGGATTCTGCCGTCCGGAAATTCGACCAGATACTGCTGCAGCGGGTCGACCCCGAAGGTGTACTTGATCTCGAAGTCGGCGAGCTTCCCATCGGCGCCGTCCGTGTGCACGAAGTACTTGCCGTCGCGCTGATAGAAGGTGGACTCGATGCCGGCGTAGCGAAACCGCGCCTGCGCGAAGTTGCCGAGCACGGTCTCGGCGGTCGCGTGCTGCATGGCATGCGCGTGGTGCGCGTTCTGCCAGGCGCCATAGGCCTTTTCGTGGCAGCCGGCGCAGGCCTCGCTGCCGACGAAGTGCGCCTCGACGGCAGCGCGCGGCGCTGGCGCGGCATTGGGCGGCGCGGCCGCAGCGGGCGCCGTCGCGGCTGGGGATGGCGCACCCGGTCGCAGCATCCACCAGATGCCTGCGGCGACCGCGATCACCACGGCGGCGAGAGCGAAGGCGATACCGGCACGCCGCGAGCGCGGCGGGGCGGGTTTCGTCGGGGCAGCGACCGGCGGCGGGGTTGCGTTCGGTCGGCGTCGTTTACGGCGGGACATCAGCTCATCATAGCTCGAACAGCGTTTGCGGGCGGGCGCCTCTACGAATCGAGGACCGAAAATCCTTCGCGCCGAGCGGCGCTCGCGAGGCGCGCATCCAGACAAACCATCTCGAGCGATGCGGGATCGTGATCTGCGGCGATGATGGCGGCCGCGAGTTGCAGGCTGTCGGCGGCGCGCAATGTATGCATGCGAAGCAGGCGTTCCGCGGTTCGTCGAACGGCGTCGGAGGGCATGATTTCGTGCCAGCAGTCCGCAAGCTCGCGAGCCGCCGCGAGGGCTGCCTCGATTTGATCGGCGGTCAACAGCTTGTCGCGCTCGCGCCTCGCCAGCGCCGATGCGATCTCGACCGGCGTCGCCCACCAAGCGAGAACTTCCGCATCTCGTTCCAGAAGTCTCAGCAGGCCGTCTCGAGCGGGTTCGTCGGTGATCAGGGGAATGATTGCCGAAGCGTCCCAGAATTTCATGGACTTCGGCGTCTCACCGATCCCGCTCGCGATCTTCCTCGAGCGCTTGGAGAACCCGCGCCGAACGGGGCAGCGGTTTCGCGAGCGCTGCGCGCAGGGCTGCCGCCGACCGTTGGCGCAGCGGCGGACGCGTCACGCCTTGAGCGCGCAGCAGCGCCAGCCGATCGGAGCCTTTGCCGCTCGATTCGATGCGCTCCAGCCGGGCGATCGGAACGTCGCGGTCGTATATCACGACGGAATGTCCCGCGCGCACCCTGCGCAGGTAGGCGCTCAGGTTGTCCTTGAGCTTCGATACTGTGGCCTTTTCCACATGGCCATTATAGCCATATAGCGGCGGGATGGCAATTCGCGCCGCCGGGCGCTCGGCTATTTTACTTCATAGCCGCTTGCCGTCAGACATGCGGACATGTGGCCCGCGCGCTGCTGGGCGTAGGCGGCCACACCGCATTGCGAGCCAACCAGGAGAAGCGCGGCGATCAAACTGAGCACACCGGGTTTGGTCGTCTGATTCATCTGCATTCCTCCGATCGTCCGTGGGTTAGGCATTAACGTCCATGCACTTGCGGGGTTTACCCGTCCCACGCCTGCGGCGCTTGCCGGTACACTTTGCGCGCCGCCGCAGCTCATGGAAAATGGTGGCGAAAGTGAAGTTGTCAAGCGCGGACTGTGGGGTATGAGCGATGCTGAATTGGAGTGACAGGGCGGTTCTATTACTGGCCGCCGCTGCGGCCGCCGCGCAGGCGCAAGAGATGCCGAAGACGGCGGCCGAGGCGCTCGCGCTCGAACAGGCGGACCGGCTGCCCATCACGGACTTTTATTCGACTCCCGGAGATCTGCCGGCTACCAAGCCCGGCGCTCTGCTGCGCAAAGAGTCATTCGACGGCTACTCGCTGCCGAAGGGGGCCACCGCGGTGCGCATACTGTATCACTCGCTGAGCGCCACCGGCCGGGACGTGGCCACCTCCGCCGTCGTGTTGATTCCCGCCGGCACGCCGCCGAAGGAGGGGTGGCCCGTCATCGCCTGGGCGCACGGCACCAGCGGCGTCAGCCGTCTGTGCGGGCCGTCCACGATGAAGGACGTTTACTACGGCGACGAAGGCCTGATGCCCATGGTCGCCGCGGGTTTCGCCGTGGTCGCAACCGACTACCACGGGCTCGGCACCGAAGGTCCGCACGAATACGTCAACAAGACCGCGCAGACTCATGACGTCATCTATTCGATACCGGCGGCGCGCGCCGCCGTCCCCGCGCTCGGCGCCAAGTGGGTCGTCGATGGGCACTCGCAGGGCGGACTCGCTGCGTGGGGCGTCGCCGAGGCGCAGCATCGGATCCGGGATCCGAACTATCTGGCGGCCGTCTCCGTCGCGGGCGCGGTTCGGGAAGCGGATTTCTTGAATCATCTCGGCAATACGCAGGGGGTGGGCTTTTATCTCGCGTTCATGGCCGCAGGCATTCACGCGCGCTATCCCGACTTCGAGCCGCGCGACCTGCTGTCGGACGAGGTGCTCGCGCACTATGACGATGTCACCACGAAGGGCTGCTTCTACTACGCCTATGCGACGTTCGCCTCGGCGCCGAGCGGTACGCTGCTGCGCCCGCACGGGGAGAAGAACGAATGGGTGCATCGGTTCTTCGAGGGCAATCTCGTCGGCACCGCGCCGATCGGCGGGCCGATGCTGATCATTGCCGGCGAGGGCGATCAAACGGTTCCGATCGACGGGATGCGCGCCGTCGCCAGGCAAATGTGCAGCGCCGGCCAGCCGGTGATCTTCCGCAGCTACCCCGGGCTCGACCACGACCCGGTGATGCAGCATTCGACGCCGGATCAGCTGACCTGGATCAGAACCCGATTTGCCGGCGAGCCTGCGGTATCGAACTGTGCGTCCTTGAAATAACTACATGCTGAGCGCGCTAGGGTCGGAAATCACCTGACCGGTGGAATGGCCACCGAAACGCTCTTCACCCGGCCGTCGACGACGAGCAGCACGGTATACGCCAGTACGGCGCTTTCGAGATTGCTACGGCGGCAGCAGACGTTCGAGCAGCCGCGCGCTGTGGACGGCCTCGCGCCCCGCACCGTCGAATATCTGGTGCCGGCAGCTCGTGCCGTCGGCGACCACGATGGCATCGGGTGCCGCACGCACGGCCGGCAGCAGCTTTGCCTCGGCCATCTCCATCGACACCCGCTGATGCGACGCTTCGTAGCCGAAGCTCCCCGCCATGCCGCAGCACGAGCTCTCGATGAGCTGCGGCCTTGCGCCGGGGATCAGCCGCAGCACCTCGAGCGTCGGATCGACCGCGCCAAAGGCGTGTTGATGGCAGTGGGCGTGCAGCAGAATGGGCCGCTCTGCCGCATGCAAGTCGAGCGAGAAGCGGCCGGCCCGCGCTTCGCGGGATATGAATTCTTCGAAGAGCAGGGCCTGCGAGGCGACGGCGGCGGCGCTCTCGCCCAAGCCCATCACCAGCGCTTCGTCGCGCAGCGTCAGCAGGCACGACGGCTCCAGGCCCACGATCGCGATGCCGCTGCGGGCAAACGGTTCGGCCGCGCCGATGAGCTCGCGCGCTTTGACCTTGGCGCGCTCCACCATGCCGCTGCTCAAACAGGTTCGGCCGCAGCAGTAGTGGCCGCCGTGTTTCGCCAGGGGGTGCACGATGTAGCCCGCGGCTCGCAGCACCCGCGCGGCGGCGAGCGCATTCTCGCTCTCGAACGTGCCGTTGAAGGTGTCCACGAACAGGACGGCCGCCTTGCGGCCTGATGCGGCAGCGCGCAGCGCCGCCTCGCCGCTCGCTTCGGCCGGAGGGTGCGGTAACCGCCAAAAGGTATCGCTGCGCCAGTGCGGCAGCGTGCGCTTTGCCGAGAGGCCGAGGAGCCGCTCGCTCAACCATCTGGCGCCCGGGACCGTGTCGCGCAGATTCGGCAGCCACGGCATTCGGCTCAACAGATTCGCGTAGTCCGGCAGCCGCGCGATCATCCGATCCTTCAGATCGTGGCCGTGCCGCGCCGTGTAGTGGGCCAGGAATTCAATCTTCATCCTCGCCATGTCCACTCCGGTCGGGCACTCACGCTTGCAGGCCTTACAGCCGACGCAAAGGTCCATGGCCTCGTACAGCGCGTCGCCGGTCAGTGCATCCGCCCCCAATTGGCCGGACAGCGCGAGGCGCAGCGTGTTGGCGCGGCCGCGCGTCGCGTGCTGCTCATCGCGTGTGACCCGGAAGCTCGGGCACATCATAGCGGCATCGAACTGGCGGCAGAGGCCGTTGTTGTTGCACATCTCGGCGGCCTTTGCGAACCCGCCGGTGGTATCCCCGCCGGTGCCCGGTGCCGAGATCTCCCCGGTAAGCGGGTCGTTTTGCACGTTCCAAGCCGACCAGTCGAGAGCCGGCTCGAGTATGACGGTTCGATAAGGATGCGGCGCCGAGGGCGGGGCGAAGCGAAACAGCGCGGTGTCGTCCATCCGCGGCGGGTCGATGATCCGGCCCGGATTGAACAATGAGATCGGATCCAGGCAGTTCTTGATGGCGCGAAAGGCTTCATACAGCGAGGGACCGAACTGCCAGCGGATCCATTCGCCGCGGCACAGGCCGTCGCCGTGCTCGCCGCTGTAAGCGCCGCGAAATTTGCGCACGAGATTCGCGGCCTCCTCGGCGATGGCCCGCATCCGGGCGGCGCCTCCTTGCGGTCCCGCCCGGCGCATGTCCAGAATCGGCCTCACGTGCAGCGTTCCGACGGATGCATGCGCGTACCAGGTGCCGTGGGTGCCGTGTCTTTCGAATATCTCGGTGAGCGCGTCGGTGTAATCGGCCAGATGCTCGAGCGGCACGGCGCAGTCCTCGATGAAGCTCACGGGCTTGCCGTCGCCTTTGAGGCTCATCATGATGTTGAGCCCCGCCTTGCGCACCTCCCACAGATTTCTCTGCGCGCCGGGGTCGCTCATGGCGATGACGCTGCCCGCCAAACCGAGATCGCCCATCAGGGCGGCCAGATCCTCGAGCTTGGACTGCAGGATCTGCGCATCGTCGCCGCTGAACTCGACGAGAAGCAGGGCGGCCGGGCGCCCGATCAGCGCCTGCTCGAGCAGCGGGCGGAAACCGGCATTGGCCAATCCGAGATCGATCATGATTCGATCGATCAGTTCCACCGCACTCGGCGCCAGCTTGACCAGATGCTGCGGCGCCTGCATGGCGGCGCGGAAGGTCGGAAAATTGACGATGCCCAAAACCCGTCGGTGCGGCAGCGGCGACAGCTGCAGGGTCAGGGTTTTCGTGTAGGCCAGCGTTCCCTCGGAGCCGATCAGCAGGTGTGCAAGATTGACCTCGCCGTCGCGCCCGTACGGCCGCTCGCTCGGGCTGTCGAAAATGTCCAGATTGTAGCCGCCCACACGGCGCAGAAGCCTGGGCCAGCGCTCGGCTATCGCGTCGCGCTGGCGGGCTGCGAGCTCGCGCACGAACGCGCCGATCGCGGCGGCGCGGCCCGTGAGCGATGACACGGGTCCGAATTCTACGCAGGAGCCGTCGGAAAGCCACCCGCTGACGCCGAGCACGTTGTGCACCATGTTGCCGTAGGCGATCGAGCGCGAACCGCACGAGTTGTTGCCCGCCATGCCGCCGAGGGTTGCCTGCGCACTGGTGGAGACGTCCACGGGGAACCACAGCCCGTGGGGCTTGAGCTGTGCGTTCAGCTCGTCGAGCACCAGGCCCGGCTGCACGACGGCGGTTCGGCCGGCGGCGTCGATGTGGAGCACGCGCCGCAGGTGCTTGCTGTTGTCGATCACCAGGCCGGCGCCGACCGTCTGTCCGCATTGGCTGGTGCCGGCGCCGCGCGGCAGCACCGGAATCTTCAGATCGCGTGCGATATCGATAGCGACGGCAACATCTCGCTCGGTGCGCGGCACGAGTACGCCGAGGGGCATGATCTGGTAGATCGAGGCGTCGGTGGCATAGCGGCCGCGCGATGCAAGATCGAACAGCACGGTGCCCTCCGTCTCCCGGGTCAGCCGCCGCTGCAGCGTCCGGCTGGTCGGCGACGGCCGCAGCTCCGCGCCGCCGGGCCGCGGCCGCCGCCCGATCACGGGATCATCCACTGCACCACGTATTGCTGCAGCACCACCAGCACGCCGAGCAGCAGCGTCAACGCGATGCTGTGCTTGAAGGTGCGCGCCAGCACCAGACCCTCTTGGCCCTGCAAGTGGGTCACGGAGACGCCGGTGGCGATATTTTGCGGCGAGATCATTTTGCCCATCACGCCGCCGGAGGAATTGGTGGCGGCGATGAGCACCGGATTCAGGCCGAGCTGCTTCGCCGCGACGACCTGCAGGTTGCCGAACAGGGCGTTTCCCGAGGTGTCGCTGCCGGAGAGAAATACCGCGACCCAGCCCAAAAATGCGGACAGCATCGGAAAGAAAATGCCCGCCGATGCCACGCCGAGCCCCAAGGTGTAATTCATGCCCGAATAGTTCATCAAATACGCGAGCCCGACGATCAGCGCGACCGTCAGGATGGCGAGGCGGCTCTGCCGCCAGGTTGTCGCGATCGCCCCGATGAAGCGCGCCGGCCCCACACCGACCAGCGCGGCGGTGATCACGTCCGCAAACAAAATGGCGGTTCCCGTGCCGAGCGACTGGAAGGCCCAGTTCGCAGCATAAGCTTTGTGGTAGAGAGTAATGTAAACGGCCTCGTGCAGACCGGGCCAATGAATCGTCTGCTGCCCCACGGCCGCGATCTTCAGATGTGTCCAGAGGATGACCACCGCCGAAACGACGACCCAGGGTATCCAGCCCTGCCACCCGGGCACCGCCGCGGCAGCCTGCGCGGCGCTCGCGGCGGGTCTCTGGATGGCGTATTGCGGATCGGGCGGCGGCGTCCACACCCGCAGAAACGCCAAGGTGACGAGCAGCGACACCAGCGCCGCCAGCACATCCGTGAGCGAATAGTCGAGGAAGTTGGACGACAGGAATTGCGCGAGCGCAAAGCTGCCTCCGGCCACCGCCAGAACCGGCCACAGGGCGCGCACCGAGCGCCGTCCGCCGTAGATCGCCATTACGTAGAAGGGCAGGATGACGGCGATGAATGGGAGCTGACGTCCGACCATGGAACCGAGCTTGACGGCGGGGAGGTCGGTGACCTGTGCGAGCACCGTGATCGGCGTCCCCAGGGCACCGAAGGCGACCGGCGCGGTGTTGAAAATGAGCGTGTAGGTCAGAGCCTCGAGCGCGGGCACTCCGATCAAGATCAGCAGCGCGCTGGTGATCGCGACCGGCGTACCGAAGCCGGAGATGCCCTCCAGCAGGCAGCCGAAGCAGAAGCCGATGACCACCAGGACGATCCGCCGGTCGTTCGGCAGAGCCTTCAGGAGCCAGTCGCGAAAGGCGTCGAAGCGGCCGGATACGACCGCGATGTTATAGAGCAGCAACGCGTTGAATACGATCCACATGACGGGCCAGAGCGCAAAGACGCCGCCCGCCGCGACCGCATCGAGCGCGAGCCCGGGCGGAAAATTCCACACGAAAATGGCCATGACGAGACCGACGATCAGGCCGGCCAGCGACGCCTGCCATGCCGGACGACGCAGGATGCCCAAAGCCACCAGCACCGTCGCGATGGGCAGGGCCGCCGCTGCAAACGATAAGAAGAGGTTGCCATCGACCGGCACCAACAGCTGATTGAACATTATTCTGCTCCCCCGAATTGCCCTGAAATGCCGTGCGGCGTCAGTTTCAAGCAACGGCGGCACTTTGTCCAAACCGCGCGGGCGCAGGGAGGACGAAAAACCTGCCCCTGACCGCGCCCGCGGACTCGGCATCGAATCCAAAGTTGTGCCCTGGCGGCCGCTACCTCGGGCCCGCCGCCGCATGAGAGCGCCGCCTGCGAATCAGCTCACAAATCGCCATTCATGGAGCCGCCTGCGGCCGCGCCTGCTGCGCCGCACAGCTAAAAGTGTGATTCAGGGCCACCCACGTTTGCGGCCATTCCCTGAGGCTAGGACAGTTGCAACGGGCCGCTGCGGGCGGATTCCCGCGGCGTCGATTCGAATGAGGGAGCCGAAGTCTTGTCTCACGCAGCACGAAAGCATGCGGCTGCCAATTCGTACACCGAGTCGGCGCCTGCTCCTGCCGCCTCACGAGGACAAGCCGGGTCTCGAGGACATAAAACCCCCGTATTTCTGGTGACTCAGGACGAATCGCTGTGGCCGCAAATCGGGCCCGGTCTGGATCATGATTGGGCGCTCAAGCAGGTCGATACCATCGACGAGCTGCAACGAATCACGCGTGCCGGCCATCCCGGCATCATCGTCTGGGATGCGCGCGAGCCGGCGGATCGTGCGGGCGACCTGTCCCGCATGCAATTGCACTGCTCGCGATTCGCCATCGTCGTGCTCGATACCGACACGAGCGCCGAGCAGTGGAGGACGGCGCTTCAGCAGCGGCAGATCGCAGCGCTGGTGGGCATACCGTTCGAGATCGGGCAACTGACCGAGGCTTTTGCGAGCGCACGCGAGGACTGCCTCACGCGCGGCATCGTGCTCGGCGAGGCCGCGCCCGCCGCGCCCGCCGCGCCCGCCGCATCTGCGCGGCCCGCCGGCGGCCGACAGCTGCCCTGGTTCAAGCTCGGACTGGCCGCCGCCGTGTGCCTGGCAGGCACAGTCGCCTTTCTCCTGCATCGGCACGCCGCGCCGCGCGCCCCTGTCGCGACCGCCGCCGCCCCGCTTGCCGGGGCCGGGCCTGCGCAGCCGGTCGATGCGCGTGCGTCCGCCGACGAACAGATCGACGCGCTCCTCGACAAGGCTCGTCAGGCCATGCTCGATCGGCACTTCATCGAGCCCGCCGACGGCAACGCCTTGGCCATGTACCGGAGCGTGCTGCAGTACGATCCGAACAACGGCGAGGCTCGAGAAGGCTTGCAGCGTCTGGCGCAGGTTCTATTCGCCCGCGTCCAATCGGACCTGGATGCCAGAAAAATCGATACGGCGCTGCAGGCCCTGGAAACCGCGCGCAGCATCAGCCCCGACGACCCGCGGCTGGCGAATCTCGATGCGCGCATCGAGACGCTGCGGGCAGAGCTCGGTACGGCGCAAATACAAGCGGCGCTCAACGCCAATAATTTCGATCGCGCGCTGCAGCTGCTCGACAGCGCGGAGCGCACCAAATCCTTGAGCGTCGCAAAGGCGAATCAACTGCGCGAGGAGATCCGGCGGCTCCAGGCGCAGGCGAGCGAGTCGGATCCGCAGGCGCCCGCTCAAGCATCGAGCAAAAAGCAGCACGACATCGACGCGGCGCGCGACGGCCAGGCGCGTCAGGCCAAGGCGCTCGCGCATTTGCTCGAGCTGGCGCAGGCAAGGCTCGCGCAGGGCGAGATTCTCGAGCCGGAAAACGACAGCGCCTTGTTCTATGCCAGTCAGGCGCGCGCGTCCGACCCCAAGATGGACGGCGTGGCCAAGATTTCGAGTGCGATTCAAAGTGCGATCCTCGCGCAAGCCCGCGCCGCGCTCGATTCACAGGACACCGGCAAAACGGAGTCGTTGCTCGCCGCTGCGCGCGGCCTCGGCAGTTCGGCCGACATCGACACCCTCTACGATGCATTGGTGCAGCAGAAGCTCAGGCAGAGCAGGGAGGCGGCGGTCGCGGCCGCCGCCAATTCGCTGGTGCCGATCAAACCGCTGAAGCTCGACTATCCGCGAGCCGCTCTGGCAGAGGGCATCGAGGGATGGGTGGACGTGGCCTTCGATGTGACTGCGGAGGGCAAGGTCACCAACATCACCATTGTGGACGCCTCGCCGCGCAACGTGTTCGACTCCGCGGCCAAGAACGCGCTGTCCCGCGAACGCTTCCAACCGGTGCTGGTGGACGGGCAAGCGGCACAAATCAGGGCCACGCGGCACATCGTGTTTCGGCTGTCAAAACGGTGAGGAGCTGCGATGAATTCTCCGGCGAATAGCGCGGTCAAGCGAGAAGCGGACCAGATCACGCCGCTGGGTCGCGCCGGCGGCCTGTGCCTGGTCGTGCACGACGATCTCGAACTGCGCTTGCGGCTGGCCGGGCTGGTGCGCCGCGCGGCCGCGACGCTCGATGCCGACACCGTCACCGCGTCCGGACTCGAGAGTCTATCTGTCGAGCAGGTGCGCTCCTATCTCGCCGTATTGCTCATCGTCGAGTTCATGCAGCGGGGAGGCGAATCCGACCCGCTCGCGGCGCTCGCACGCCTGCGTGCGCGAGCGCCGGGCGTGCCCATATTCATCTTCGCACGCCACGGCGGCGAGCGCTGGGCGGCGCGCGCCATCAAGGCGGGCGCCGCCGATTACTGGCCCATCCATTCGGTCGATCTCGGGGAGCTCACCGCGGCGCTGCAGCTGGTGCGCACCCCGCCGCGAAGCGGGCCCGCGCCAGAGGTGGCCGGCTACCGGATTCTGAAGAAAATAGCGCAATCGTCGGCGGCCGCGGTGTACCTCGCGCGAAACGACGATTTGGCGCAGCCGGTGGCGCTCAAAGTGCAGACCATCAAGGGCCATGCGAGCGTGAACGAGGAGGACCGGCAGCGCTTCGCCAGGGAATGCAGAATCATCTCCAGCCTGAATCATCGCTCGGTTGCCGATGTCATCGATTTCGGCATCACTCCGGAGTACCTGTATCTCGCGCTCGAGTATTTTCCGTGCGGCAGCCTGCGCGAGCGGCTCAAGAATCCCGTCAGCGAAGCCGACGCGCGCAGCTACGCGCGCCAGATCGCCGAGGCCTTGCTGGTCGTTCACGCGGCCGGCGTGGTCCACCGCGACTTGAAGCCCTCGAACCTTATGCTCACCACGAGCAACCGGCTGGTGTTGATCGACTTCGGCTCCGCGCGCGCGCAACTCGTGGCGCACGATCTGTCGCGCTCGGATCTCGTGACCGGCACGCCCTATTACGCGTGTCCGGAGCAGATCGCGGGCGATGACACCGATCACCGCGGCGACCTGTACAGCTTGGGGATCATCTTCTACGAGATGCTGACGGGCAATCTGCCGTTCAGGGGCAGCAGCTTGTCGGAGATATTCGAGGGCCATTGCAAAGCCCCTGTGCCGGTCCTGGCCGCCCCGCTGTCGCGCAATCAAGCCTTGATCAACCGCCTGCTCGCGAAGAATCCGGATGATCGGTATCCGTCGGCCGCGCACTTTCTCGAGGCGCTCGAATGATGTCCGGGCTGCGGGCGGATCTATCCGCACGCCTCACGCCGCGGGTGCTCGCCGCACTGGTGGCGCTGCTCGGCCTCGGCTTCGTCGCAGCGGTCCTGGTGCCCGGCTTCGAGCTGGCGAGCGAACTAGCCGACACCACGGCGGCGCTCAAATTCGTCGGGGAGCAGCAGCGGTATCCCGATCTCATTCGCACCTCGCTGGAGACCCTGCACGATCGCTTGAACGCGCGCGGCTACGTCGAGGCGCCGCTCGAGCAGCTGCGCGACGCGGTGCATAAATTCGACGACGCACAGTCGGTGATGGAGCGCGCGCGGCCCAAGGGCTGGTTCGACACCTCGAGCGATACCGCGGCCTTCGCGCAGCCCGGCGAAGCCAGGCACACGGCCGAGCTGCGGACGCTGTGGAGACCAGAGCGCGAATCCCTGGAGCCGCTGCTGCGGTTCGCAGCCGTGCCCTATCAGGACGATGAGGCGAGCGGCACGCGCCTCAACGACGAAGGCCGAGAGCTGCTGCGCGACGCGAACGCCGCGGTCCGCTCCGCGCGGCGCCTGCTGCCCGCCATAGACGGCGAGCTTGCCGTCATCGGCGATGATTTGCAGGCCCGCAATACGCGTTCTGCGATGCGGCTGCGCATCGTGATGCTCGCCGGCTTGGCCGTCGCAGTGGCCCTGGTGCTGGTGGTCGCCGCGCTGTTGACCGCACGGCGCCGCCAGGCGCACAGCCTGCGCGAGGCGCGACAGCAAACCGAAGACATTCTGCGCACCGTGAAGGACGGTCTGTTTCTGCTCGACCGTAATCTGGTCATCGGTGCGACGTATTCCCGGGCGCTCGAGGGGCTCTTCCAGCGCAAGGAGTTCGCGGGACTCGGATTCGACGATCTGCTGCGCGACATCGTCGCGGAAAAAACCCTGGCTACGGCCCGCAAATTCGTTGCCATTCTATGGTCGGAGCGCACCAACGAGAATCTGGTCAGATCGATCAATCCCCTGGGCGAGGTGGAGGTGCGCCTTGTCAACAGCCAGGGTAGCGTCGACACGCGCTACCTGGAGTTCGATTTTCATCGGGTGCGCATGGACGGCAAGATCACCCATGTGCTGGTCTCGGTGTCGGACATCACCGCCCGCGTGGATCTGGCCCGTGAGCTCACCGTCTCTCAGGGCCAGGCCCAGGCGCAGGTCGACACGCTGCTCGGCATTTTGCACGTCGAGCCGGCTCAATTGGCGTCTTTTCTGGGCGATACGGATGCGTCGATGAAGATGATCAACGCGGTGCTGCGAGAGCCGGCGCGGGAGGAAGCGGCGTTTCGCAGGAAGCTGGACAGCCTGTTCCGACAGGCCCACTCGGTCAAAGGAGAAGCGGCCTCGCTGGGCTTGTCCTCCATCGAAGGCCGCGCGCATGCGTTTGAAGACGACCTCAAGGCGCTGCGCGATAAGGCGGAATTGTCCGGCAACGATTTTCTGCCGCTGGTCATCAAGCTCGACGATCTGTTCACACACTTGCAGTCGATCAGAGACCTGGTCGCTCGCGTGTCGCACCTGCAGATGGGTGCGCAGGAGGCGGCGCGCCCGGACGGGTCGGAGAATGCGGCGCCGTCCGAGAACCAGCTGCCCCTCGACATCGCCCCCGCTTTGAAGCGGCTTGCCGCACGCATCGCCGACGAGAACGACAAGGCGGCGGCGCTGCAGTGCACCGGATTCGAGACCATTCCCAATGTTTACCGGCGCTTGATCAAGGATGTCGCCGTGCAGGCGGTGCGCAATGCCATCGTGCACGGCATCGAGCCGCCAACGCTGCGCCAAAATCTCGGCAAGTCTCCGATCGGCGCCGTGAAGCTGGAATTTCAGGAGGCGCCCGAGGCCTACAGATTCACGATCGAGGACGATGGTCAGGGGCTGTCGACGGAGCGCATCAAGGAGGCCGCCGTGCACAAGGGCATGTTGACGCCGGAATCCGCCGCGGCTCTGGACGCCAAGCAGACGTTCTCGCTGCTCTTCCAGGCCGGATTTTCGATGGTGGAGCGCGTGACGAAGGATGCCGGAAGAGGCATCGGCATGAACCTGATCGCGGAACGCGTGCGCGAGGTCGGCGGGCGGGTAAGCGTGGCAACGCAGTTCGGCAAATTCACGCGCATCTCGGTATTGCTGCCCCCGACCACCAAGCGCATCAACGTCACCGAGGCCGCGTGATGAGCATCCGCAATGGTTCGTCGTCGATCTTGAAGCTGATGATCGTGGACGACTCGAACATCATCCGGCGGCGCATCGAGCGCTCGCAGCAGATCGCGCGTCTGGAGGTGGTCGGCTCGGCGGGCAACGGACGGGAGGCGGTGGAGCTGTTCCGCCGCACCCGGCCGGACGTCGTCACCATGGACCTGACCATGCCGGAGATGGACGGCATCGAGTGCGTCCAGGAACTGGTGGCGCTCAATTCCAAGGTGCTTATTCTCGTGGTCTCGGCTCTGGCGGACAAGGCGACCGCGGTGGAGGCGATCGAGAAGGGCGCGAACGGCTTTCTCTGCAAGCCGTTCACCGATCGCCAGCTCAACGACGCGCTGCACGAATTGCTGCTGGACGCCTGACGTGCTGAAAGAGTCCGAGATCCGCACGTTCATCGACGGGGCGACCAACTACTTCGAGACTACGGCGCAGCAGAGCGCCAGTGTGGGCTCGCCTTATCTGGTGACCGACGGCAACCCGGGAGCCTACGACTATACGGGTATCATCGGCATTTCCGGCGCCCGCAAGGGAATCGTGTATTTTTCGGCGCCGCGCGGCATGCTCGCGGTGCTGTTGATGAGAATGCAGGAGACCGACACGAGCGATGAAAACATCAAGGATCTTGTGGGCGAGGTGGCCAATACAATATCCGGCAACGCGCGCAGGGATTTTGGGAGAAACTTCGTCATATCCGTGCCGACCGTCGTCGCGAACGACGTAGAGAAGGTCACCCCGCCTTTTTCGAAGTCCTACGTGATCCCGATCAATTGGCGCAAACATTCGGCCAAACTGGTCGTCTGCCTCGAATAGCCGCCGCCCCATCAATGGATTGGGGAGCACGTACGGATAGCCGTCGGCCCCGACGGAGGCGGTGCGTCATGGAAAAAAGCCCGCTTTAGTTTCTTGCTGCCGAAGCGGTTATCATAGCGAACCCACCTGCTGCAGCGCCTTCCGCGGCGCCAAGGGCAACGCAATGTCGACGGCAAATGACATGACCGAAGCGAATTCAATATGGCAGAAGGACAGGGATCACTTCCTGCATCCCTGGACGCACTTCGACACGTTCAAGCGCGAAGGTTCACTCGTGCTGCGGGACGGAAAGGGCGCCTATGTATACGACGCCTCAGGCAAGCGCTTCCTCGACGGCATCGCCGGGATGTGGTGCGTCAACATCGGCTACGGACGTGCCGAGATGGCGCAGGCCATCGCCGATCAGGTGCTCAAGCTCAGCTACTGCAACACCTTCGTCGATTGCACCAACGAACCCGCCGCGGAGTTGGCGGCCAAGCTCGCGGAACTGGCCCCCGGCTCGCTCAATCACGTCGCCTATTCGGTGTCGGGCTCCTGCGCGAACGACACGGCGATTCGCCTGGCCCACTATTATCACTCGCGCCGTGGTGAACCGGGCCGGCGCATGATTCTGTCGCGCTACAATTCCTACCACGGGTCCACCTATCTCGGCATGACAATGGGCAATCGGGAAGGTGACCGCTCTCCCCATTTCAGATACATCGACGGCTTGGTGCATCACCTGGCCGCCCCGTATGCATACCGCCGGCCCGAGGGCATGAGCGAAGGGCGATTCACCGATCAGCTCGTCGCGGAGCTGCAGGCGGCGATCCGCGACATCGGCGCGGCGAATATCGCGGCTTTCATCGCAGAACCGATCCAGGGGGCGGGCGGTGTCGTGCCGCCGCCGGTCGGGTATCTGCCGCGTATGCGGGAAATCCTTGCGAAGCACGGAATCCTCTACATATCGGACGAGGTCGTGACGGCATTCGGCAGGATTGGGCACTGGTTCGCCTCCTTGGATGAATTCGGCGTCGAGCCCGACATGCTGGTCGCGGCCAAAGGGCTGACCTCCGGCTACCTGCCGCTGGGCGCAACGATCTACTCCGATCGGATTCACGAGGCGATCTCGGCCCCGGACCCGCAAGCCTGGTTTACCCACGGATTCACGTACTCGGGGCACCCGGTTTGCTGTGCGGCCGCCCTCAAGAACATCGAAATCATCCGCGACGAGAATCTGCTCGGCAATGCCAGCACGGTCGGGGATTATTTCGAGACGCGCCTCAAAGAGCTCGGCGCGCTGCCGCTCGTCGGCGATGTACGCGGCCGGCGCTTCATGATGTGCGTCGAGTACGTCGCGGACAAATCGACGCGAGCGCCGCTTCCCGACGCGGCCAATATCTCGAGGCGCATCGCCCAGCGCTGCGAAGCGAAAGGGCTGCTGGTGCGGCCGCTCGGCCATCTCGACATCATATCGCCCCCGCTGGTCTTGACGCGCGAGCAGTGCGACGTGCTCGTCGATACGCTGCGCGAGGCCATCAGCGAGGTGACGCGCGAACTCGGCCGCGAGGGGTTCCTGTGAACCCGTGAAGCCCGAACGGCATTCGCGACTACAGCGGCTGGCTGCCGGTGTATGGATCGGCCTGCTGCTCTTGGAGACTTCTCGCGCTCATGGGGGCGAACCGCGCACGCCGCTGGAGGCGTACGGACGCCTCCCAACGCTCGAGGATCTGTCTCTGTCGCCGGATGGGACCAGGCTCGTCTTCGTCGGGACGGTCGGCGATCAGCGCAATCTCGTGGTTCATCGGCTGGGCGAATCGCAGGCGCTCGCGGCGGTGCATGTCGGCGATGCGAAGCTGCGAGGCGTCGAGTGGATGGACAACGAGCACCTGCTGCTCATGGTATCGAGCACCAGCTTGCCGCCGTTCGGCATCAGCGGCCCGCAGCGAGAGTGGTACGAGCTGCTCACCTTCGATGTCTCGCGGCGGAATTTGTCGGCTCTGTATCTGCAGGTGAACGGCGAACGGACATTCAACGTCGTGACGGGCGAGCCCATGATTCGCGAAGTGGGCGGCGCGTCGACGCTGTTCGTACCGGGCCTGTACGTGACCGACCGGACGCTGCCGGCACTTTTCAAATATGAACTCGCCGGCGGACGCCTTCGATTGATCGCCAAGGCCAGCGAGCCCTGGACGCAGTGGCTCATCGACGACGCGGGCCGCATCGCCGCCGAATTCGTCTACCACGATCAAAAAAAAATGTGGGATTTTCTGGTCCGGCGGAACGATCGAATGAGCGTGGTCGCCTCCGGCGACGCCGCCGTCGATGTGCCGGTGGTTCTCGGCTTCGGCCCGGCCGGCGATTCGCTGCTCGTGCGCATCATCGAGAACGGTGATCCGGTGTGGAAGGCGCTGTGGCTGAAGGACGGAACCTGGGGCCCGCCGCCCGTCAAGGGCGAGGCGTTCAGGGGGGTGATCCTGGAGCGCAGGAGCGGGCGCATCATCGGCGGCTTCCGGGACGCGGATGGGACGGCTCACTATGTTTTCTTCGACAACGAGCTGCAGGCGCATTGGAACGCCGTGCTGCGCGCCTTCCCGGACGAGCGGGTCCAGCTGCTGTCGGCGTCGGATGATTATGCGCGAATCCTCGTGCGCGTGTTCGGCGCCAAAGATGGGTATGTGTACGCGCTGTTCGACTGGTACTCGCACGAATCGATCGTTCTGGGAAAGGTCTATGAGGACCTGCAGGGGGTCGCGGAGGTGCGCCCGATCAGCTACCCGGCGGCGGATGGCTTGATCATTCCGGGCTACCTCACCTTGCCGCGCGGCAGGACTGCGGCTCAGCTACCGTTGATCGTGCTGCCGCACGGCGGCCCTGCGCTGGTGGATTCCGGGGATTTCGACTGGTGGGCTCAAGCGCTGTCGGCCGAAGGCTACGCCGTGCTGCAGCCGAACTATCGCGGTTCGTCGGTGGATACCCGCTTCCTCGCCGCGGGCTTCGGCGAATGGGGCCGCAAAATGCAGACCGATCTATCCGACGGGGTTCGCTATCTGGCGAAGCAAGGGCTGATCGATCCTAAGCGGGTCTGCATCGTGGGTGGCAGCTACGGCGGGTATGCCGCACTTGCCGGGATGGCCCTGGACCCCGGCGTGTATCGGTGCGCGGTATCGGTGGCGGGCATTTCGGATCCGAAGCGCTTCCTCCGATGGAAGGACCTCAGCGCGGGTCGCGGCGACGGCCTCGGCCAGCGATACTGGGACCGGTACATGGGTGTTTCCGGTCCGGACGATTGGACGCTGCAGGCGATCTCGCCGGTCCAGCACGTGAATGCCGTGGCCGGGCCCGTGCTGCTGATACATGGACGCGACGACACGGTCGTGCCATACGAGCAAAGCGAGGTCATGGCCGATGCTCTCAAGCGTGCCGGCAAGCCGGTGGAGCTGGTGACCCTGAAGCACGAGGATCACTGGTTGTCGCGCAGCGCAACGCGGCTGCAGATGCTGGAGGCCACCGTGGCGTTCCTGAAGGCAAACGACCCGCCGGATTAATCATGCGCGGCGGCGGCGGCCCGGCGAGCGCCGCACAGCCTTCGCCGGTCAGGCGGCAGCCGCCGGATCCGCCGACAGCTCAACCGCGTTGGAGGTTGCATCGACCGTCTTGAGCAGCACCGGGCGCCGCCACACCCGCTTCACGTACTCGAGCACCTTGCGCGCACGGTCCGCGTCCAAGCCGCGGCCGTCGAGCTGGTTGTCATGCTGCAGGACCAGCGTGCCGTCGTTGCGAACTTCGGTCACCGAGACGCGCGGGGCGCCGAAGTTGTACTTATCGAGCAGCAGACTCTCCTGCAGCTCATCGATGTCCGCGGCAACCACCTTGACGGGGCCGTTCTGCTGGCCGCGATAGCGGAACAAGCCCATTTCATCGGCGATCTCGCGCGTCAGGTGATTGCGCAGAAAGCTGAAGTCGTCGTCCTCGCGCATGATTCGCCGAGCCGACTCGATGCCGGATTTCTTGACGATCTCCTCCCACAGCGTGAATCCCAGGTGGTAGGGGTTGATCGCGAGAGCCACCTGCTCGCCGGTGGCCACCGGACGCACCACATCGGAGTGGCACTTGATCGCATCGAGGTAGACGCCCTGGGGAATGAATTCCGCTTCGCGCAGCAGCCGAGCGTGCCAGTACGACGCCCAGCCCTCGTTCATGATCTGCGTGGCGAATACCGGATAGAAATAGAATGACTCCTCGCGGACCGCAAGAAAGATGTCGCGCTCCCAGCTCTCCATCTCCGGCGCATACGTGGCGATGAACCAGAGCAGATCCCGCTCTGGCCGCGGCGGCAACGGCGCGCGAATCTTGCGCGGCTGCGCGTGGGCTTCGCCTCTGGCATCGAGCGTCGCAAAGCGCGCGCGAAACGCATCCTCCACCGGGATCGGCGCGTCGGCTTGATACTCCGGGAACGTCTGGCGCCGCAAGGGCTGATCGAGGTCGATGTATTGCTCCAGCGACAGCGCGGCGTCGAGGACCTGCTCCACGGCGGTGAACCCGTGCGATTCGATGTCCCGTTCGATCTGGCGCGCGTGGCTCGCCGCGTGCTCGATGATCTGCGGGCTGACTTGTTCTTGACAGCGGCGGAACAACATATTGTTCTTGGAGAAGTCCGCATGCCCGAGCACGTGGGCGGTCACCAGGACATTGTCGGCAAGGCCGTTGCTCGACGCGAGATACGCGCGGCCGGGATTGCCGGGGAACACCACTTCGAACAGGCGCGAGTAGCCCATGTGCCGCTGCAGCAGCTGATAGATGTAGCGGGCGCCGAAAGACCAGTGCGGCATGCGGACCGGCAGCCCGTACACGGCTATTTCGGTCATGAAGCTGTCGGGCACCGCCTCGAAGATGACGGGATTCCAATCCAGTCCGAGCTTGCGCGCGAGCTCCTCGATTTGCGGAACGTGGTCGCTCCAGCGGCGATTCATGGGTTCGCTCCCGTCTGGCCGGCAGGCGCGGCCGCCTGCGACTCGGCGGTGAAGAAATGGCGCACCGCGGCCGAGACGTCGTCCGGGCCGGTGATCGAAAAGCGGCTGCACGGCAGACCCGCCTCCGCGACCGCTTGAAACAGCTGCATGGTTTCGCTCTCGGAGCTGCGTGCGCCCGCCGATATCTCCACATAACCGGCGTAGCGCGCCACCTTGGCGATGCTCTCGAGCTCCTGGCCGGCCTGGGACCGGTCATCCGCCGCATTATCCCCGTCCGACGCATAGAGCAGATACACGTTGCAGGTCGACGGATCGAAGCGTGCGTCCATGATCTCTCGCACCTTGGCGAGGCCGGCCGAGGCGACCGTACCGCCGCTGCCGGTGACCTTGAAGAAATCCGGTTCGTTGAACTCCCAGGCGTCGGTCGTATGCGCCACGAACACGATGTCGAGAGCTTTGTATTCGCGCCGCAGTCCGGCGGCCACCCAGAAGAAAAAAGTCTTCGCCAGCTGCCGGTCGCGCTCCGACATGCTGCCTGAGACGTCGAGCAGGAAAAAAACGGCGGCGCGCAGCGCCGGCTGACGGCGGCGGGTGAGCTGCCGGTAGCGCAGGTCCTCATCGGTAAACGCCGGCGAATCCGGTTCGAGCGCGCGCCGCTTCACCGATTCCTTGAGCGAGCGGCGGCGGTCCAGGCGCGAGCGCGCGCCGCGCCGGTCCCAACCCTCGCGTTTCCACTCCGACTCCTCGGTAGCGCCGACTCGCGGCTGCAAATTGGGAAGCTTCAGGTCATCCCACAGCCAGTCGATGACCTCGTCAACCTTGAATTCGAGCATGAGTTCAGTGCCGCCGCGCTCTTTGCCGCCGGCGCCCTTCTGCCCCGGACCGCCGGCGGGGCTGGCCTGACCGAGCACGTCTCCGGGTTTGGCCTTGCCCTGACCGACGCCCTGAGACTCGCCGTCCGTCAGCAGCCGAAAGCGGTAGTGCTCGAGCATGCGCACCGGCACCCGGACCGTGCGCGAGCCGTCGTTGATGATGTCCGAGCCGGTAACGATCTGCGGGAGATGCTCGCGTACGGCTTCGCGGATCTTCTCGCTGTGGCGCAGCCAGTCCCGCGAACCGCGCGAGAACAGTTCATACCAGCCGTTCAGTGGGTTCGCTGGCGGGTCAGAGCTCATCGCGGTCCCGTGCACTGGATGAGTGACATGTTAGGGCCGCCTACTCTTGCGACAAGAGCGTGGTGACGTAGTTGAGCGCCTCCTGTGCGCTGTGTTCGTCGTATGCGTACTCGTTGACGAGGCGCTCCTGCACCACGGATATCTTTTGCCGCGCCTCGTCATCGGGCCGCGCGGTGGAAGTGACCAGGCGCAGCACGTCGCGCCGCTCCTCGAACAGATACTGTTCGATCGCCTCCCGCACCCGGGCGTGGCTCGCGAGGCGGAATTTCTCTCCCGCCTTGAAGGCGACCATGGCCTTGCGGATGACCTCCTGGCGGAAGGACTGCTTGCCTGATTCGGATACCTTGATCTTTTCCTCGACCGACCGCAAAAACCGCTCGTCCGGCGCGCGATTCTCGCCGGTGATCGGATCGGTGACCTTGCGCTGATCGAGCGTGGCCTCGATCTCGTCCAGATACTTCTCCAGCAGCTGCTGCGCCTCGTCCTGGAAGGAGGCGAACAGCGCTTTGTGCACGTCCTCCTTGACCCAGCGATTGTAGAATTCCTTGCGGGCGGTCACGAGGTGGTCGAACCACTGCTTCTTCTGCTTGGCGTCGATGCGCGCATCGCTTTCAATGGCGTCCTTGAGCGCGAGCAGCAGCTCCATGCTGGTGAGGCTCTTCGCATTGCCGCGGGTGATGGCGGTGGAGAGCGCATTGATCACAAAGCGCGGGCTCACCCCGGAGAGCCCCTCATCCGGCGCTTCGGCCCTCAAGCGAGCAGCCTCGGTTTCGGAGAATCCCTCGACCGCCTCCCCGGCGAATATGCGCACCTTCTTCGGCAGGTCGAGGCCCTCGCGCTCCGGCTTGGTGTGCCGGGTGAGAATCGCGAAGACGGCGGCCAAGTGCAGCACATGCGGGTCCAGATGCGTGTTGCGGAAGGCCGGAGCTCCGTAGACCAGCTTCTTATAGATGCGCGCCTCGTCCTTGTAGGACAGCGCATAGGGAACCTTGATGATCACCATTCGGTCGAGCAGCGCTTCGTTTTCCTTCTCCTGCAGGAAGCGATTGAATTCCGCGAGATTGGTGTGCGCCAGAATCGTCTCGTCGAGGTAGATCAGCGGAAAGCGCGCGACCTTTACGTTCTTCTCCTGAGTCATGGTCAGCAAGAGATACAAAAACTCGCGCTTCACCTTCAGGATTTCGATCATCTCGAGCACGCCGCGGCTCGCGGCGTAAACCGCCCCCGACCAGGACCACGCGCGCGGGTCGCCCTCGTCGCCGACCCGCGCGACCTTGGACAGGTCGACCGATCCGACCAGATCGGCGATATCGGCGGTCGAGGGATCGTGGGGCGCGTAGGTGCCGATTCCGCAGCGCGCCGCCTCGGAGAGGAAAATACGCTCGACGGGCACGCGCAGGTAATCCCCGTCGCATTCGCGGTCGAGGTAGTCGCGGGCCCAGGGAGACAGCTCACCCGCGATGTCGACGCCGTAAGTCTCGCGAAACTCCGCACGCAGGCTCGTTGGAATGAGGTTCAACGGCGATTCGCGCAGCGGCGAGCCTTTGATCGCATAGAGCGCTCCCTCGTCGGTGCGGCTATATTCCTCAAGCCCCCGCTTGAGCAGGATGGCCAGCGTCGATTTACCGCCCGAGGGCGGCCCGAGCAGCAGCAGCAGGCGCCGCCCGACGTCGGATCCGGCGGCGGCGGCCTTGAAGTAGTCGACGACCCGGCCGAGGGGCTCATCGACCCCGAACAGTTCGCGCTTGAACAGCTCCCGCGCCTTGTGGGTGTCATCTCCCTCGGATTCGCGGCCATGCCAAAGCAGCATGTCCCAAATATATTCGTGGCTGGTGCGTATATAGGCTGTCGGGCGGTTCGGCAGTATCGTTGTCAGGAATTCGCTGAATGTGCCTTCCCAGCGTTGCGCACGGTGCTCCTTGCTGAACTTGGTCAGTGAGTCGAGGAAATCCGTGGGATCGGACTCCGCTCTAAGCTGTGATACTCCCATCGTCAACCTCCGATACGGAATTGGACTGGGCACACGCCGGCATTTGCTTCACTTAAGTTAAGGACAACTCGCCCGCGCGGAGCGTGATCGCCTTCAACTCTATAAGAGTGTTTTATGTTAGATCGGTCACAGCTTCAAGCAGTTTTGCAGAAATAACCTTTTTGATGTGTCTCCTCGCAGCGGAGCGCCAGATTATTTTTTCGCAATCTCCACGCACGCACATGTAGCACAGCGGCAACGAGTGCGCCCCACAGGCGCGCACGGCACCGCAACATATTGATTTCGCCGCGCAAGGTCGCCTGTCGTATCGAGCGGCGCGGGGCGGCGCGGCGCGCGCCGCGAGCCGCGCGGCTACACAAGATATGAATGCCGCGCGCCGGTGCGCATTCGGATCCGCGATTGAGCCTTCATGTGGTTGTCGCTGGGGAGGGCCTGGCGCGCTGCGCGCTCGGCTCAGCGAGCAGCCGCGGGGCCGCAAGACGGTGTGCGCTCGGGTCCATCACGAGATGCAGTACGCGCCCAAACAGCTGCCCGGGGTGAGCCTCGCGGCCGCCGTCGCGGCCGATATGGATCACGGCGGTGTGTGTGAGATCCTCGGCCAGCACCCTGCTCACCTGCTTCAGCGTGTCCGGCTCGAGAGTATCGAGCACCTCGTCGATGAGGATCCAGGCTGGCGCATGCAGCAGGGCCCGGGCGAACGCCAAGCTTTGCTGTTCCGCCTCGCTCAGGACGCTATCCCAGCGGCGGGATTGATCGAGCATGGGCACCAGACGATCCAGGGCGAGCCGCTCGAGGCATCGCGCGAACGCGGCGGCTTCGAAGCTCTCGACCGTCGAGGGGTAGGCGAGAACCTCGCGCAGGGTGCCCGGCGGCAGATAGGAGGTGCGGGGCATGTAAAGAATCGATTCTCCCCTGGGGAGAGTGACCTGCCCTGAGCCCCACGGCCACAACCTGGCCAACGCCCGGAACAGCAGCGTCTTGCCGGCGCCGGATTCGCCCGCGATCAGCACTCGCTCGCCGGCGTGCACCTCGACGTGTCGCTCCTTGAGCTTGGTGCAGCCGGAGTGCGAGGAAATCTCGAGATTGTCGATTGCGATTCTGCCGGGTGCGCCCTCGCCGAAAGCGATGCGGCTTTCAACGCCGTGCAGCACGTCACATCCGGTCACCGCACGCCGGAAGCTGGCGACGCGCAGCAGCGTCGCGCGCCAGTCGGCGATGGTGCTGAAGTTGTCGACGAACCAGCGCAGCGAGGATTGCACCTGCATGAATGCGCCGGAGGCCATCATGAGCCCGCCGAAGGATATGTTGCCAGCAAAATACAGCGGCGCCGCCGCAAGTATCGGAGCCACCAGCGTGAACCAGCCGTAGCCGGCGGTTATCCAGGTGAGGTTCGTGGTTCCGGTGACGAGCCAGCGCATGGCTGTCAATACGCCCGCCATGTCGAACTCTATGCGACGCGCCTCGCCGGCTTCCCCCGCGGCGATCGTAATCGCATCGATATGCTCATTCACCCGCACCAGCGAGAAGCGCAGGTCGGCCTCGCGCGCGTAGCGCTCGGCGTTCATATCGACCAGACTGCGCCCCACCCAGTACGAGAGCAGCGAGGCCGAGCCGGCATAGATGACCGCTGCCCAAACCATGTAGCCTGGAATGATGAAGTGGCGGCCCGCGGCGTGGAACACGAAGTCCGTCGATATTGCCCACAGAATGTCGATGAAGGTGATCAGCAGGATCGAGGCCTGCACGAGGCCAATCCCCAAGTCGGCCGACAGCTCGCACAGGTGGCGCGCGTCTTCGTGCATGCGCTGATCGGGATTTATGCCGATCTGGCCGGCATTGGCGAGCCGGAAGGCGCGGCCCGGTACGAGCCAGTTCTGGATGAGATCGTGCGAGAGACCCTCGCGCAGCTTGAGCTTCAGGGTTTCGCCGAACCAGCGCTGTGCCACGTTGAGCACCAGCAGCGCGCCTGCGATGATGCCGAATACGCCCAACTGCTCCAGGAACCCGTTAAAGTTCCGGTGCGACAGCGCATCATAGAAAGGCTGGTTCCAGCTGTTGAGGCGGATCTGTCCGTAGGCGGTGGCGACGATGATGACAAACAGTGCGATTGACAGGAGAATCAGCGTGTTGCGCACGGGCGCGGCCCACAGCGCGCGGATCATCATGCGTAATTGCGGCACCAGCCGCGACTGGGCGGTTTCTGCATCGTTCGGCCGATCGGTCATAGGTGCGAATCTCGGGAGCAAAACAACTGCGCCATTATCGACCACGTTGACGCCAACAAGCGAATGGCGGCGGTCGCGGTGAACCGGATCGATGAGCTGATCCGGCAGATGTCGCTCGCCGAAAAACTCGGCCAGCTCACCATGACGGCTGCCGGCTACGCGGTCACCGGGCCGACGATCGCGGGCGACTCGGCCGAGGCGGTCAAGGCCGGCACCATCGGAAATCTGCTCAACCTGGTCGGGGCCGACCGCGTGCATGAGCTGCAGCGCTTGGCGGTGGAGGAATCGCGGCTCGGCATACCCTTGCTCTTTGCCTTCGACGTCGTGCACGGACACCGTACGCTGTTTCCCATCCCCATGGCGGAGGCGGGATTGTTCGATCCGGAGACCTGGGCGCTCACGGCGCGGGAGGCGGCCCAGGAGGCGGCCGCCGAGGGTCTTGCCATGACCTTCGCACCGATGCTCGATGTGGCGCGCGACCCGCGCTGGGGGCGCAGCGCCGAAGGGCCGGGCGAGGATCCCTGGGTCGGCTCGCGCATGGCCGAAGCCAAGGTGCGCGGCTTCCAGGGCGTCGATCTGGCCGCGCCGGACGCGCTTGCGGCGGTGGCCAAGCATTATTGCGCCTATGGGGCGGTGACTGCGGGGCGCGACTACGCCTCCGTGGACATCTCCGAGCGTACCTTGCACGAAGTGTATCTGCCGCCCTTTGCGGCAGCCGTCGCCTCGGGCGTGGCCGCCGTCATGCCTGCCTTCACCGATCTGGCGGGAATTCCCATGACCGCAAATGCGGCCCTGCTCAACGGCTGGCTGCGCGAGCGGCTCGAGTTCGACGGCGTCATCGTGAGCGACTACCACGCCATTGCGGAACTCATTCGCCATGGAGTCGCCGCCGATCCGGCGCACGCTTCCGCCCTCGCGCTCAAAGCGGGCGTGGACATGGACATGATGTCGGAGGCGTATCGCTTCGGTTTGCCGGTGGCGCTGGAGCGCGGCTGGGTGGCCATCGAGGACATCGACGCATCCGTGCGTCGCGTATTGACGCTCAAGCGCAGGCTTGGATTGTTCGAGGATCCCTACCGCCGCGGCGCCGTGCCGCAAAGCGCGCGGATGCTCGCCTCCCGGCGCCGGCTGGCGCGGGCGGTGGCGGCGCGCGCCGTGGTGATGCTGAAGAATGACCGGAACACATTACCGCTCACGCGCCGTGCGCAGCGGCTCGCTGTCCTGGGTCCGCTGGCCGATGCCTCGGCCGAGATGCGCGGACCGTGGTGGGGCGCCGCTGCGGCCGACGGCCCGGTGAGCGTGGTCGCGGGACTGCGCGGGATGCTGTCCGAGGCGCAGGTGCTGCATGCGCCGGGCGTCGACATCGACGGGGAGAATCTCGCCGGCATTCCTCAGGCGCTCGAGCTGTGTGCACAGGCGGATGCGATTCTCCTGTGCCTGGGCGAGGCCGCCGGCATGAGCGGGGAGGCCGCGAGCCGCGCCTATCTGGATCTGCCGGGCCGGCAACGCGCGCTTGCGGAGGCCGTGCTCGACCGTGCCGGGAGTTTGCGCCTGCCGGTCATCGTCGTTCTGTTTTCGGGGCGCCCGCTGATCGTGCCGTGGCTGGTCGAGAGAGCCGATGCGGTGCTCGCTGCCTGGTTCCTGGGGAGCGAGGCGGGGAACGCCATCGGCGACGTGATCACCGGGACGGTGAGCCCGAGCGGGCGCACTCCCGTGAGTTGGGCGCGCGCGCTGGGTCAGGTGCCTCTGTTCTTCGGGCAGCGGCCGAGCGGCCGACCCGCCGACCCGAAGGACCGTTTTACCAGCAAATATCTCGACGTGCCCAACGAGCCGCTGTTCCCTTTCGGCCACGGACTCACCTTCGGACGGTTCACACTGTCGAATCTGCGGGTGCCCGGGGAGCGCGTGACGGAAAATGATACGCTCGTGATCCGCGTCGATGTAGCCAACGACGGCGAGCGGGCGGGCGAGGAGACGGTGTTTCTGTTCACCCACGACCCGGTGGCAAGCGTGGCGCGGCCGCTGCTGGAACTCAAAGGCTTCGCGAAAATAAGGCTCGATCCCGGTCAATCGGGGACGGTGACGCTGCTGTTACCCGCGTCCGAACTGTGTTTTCCCGGGCCCGACCTGCAGCCGGTGTTCGAGCCGGGCGAAGTGGAGATACTGGTGGGGCCGTGCGCCGACCGCTCACGCCTATTGATCGGAACGGTTCATTTGGCGCCTCGCGCCTGATTGCATGCCCAAAGGAAACTCGATTCCTCGCGCGTGCCGGGAACGATGGCGCTCCAGGGCACGCCTTTCGCATCGGACTCTTCGGTCTGCTCATTGCCCTGAATATCGTTGGCCGCGTAATAAATGACCAACAGGTTGCGCGACTGCTCCTTTTTGCAGTCGTATTGAGTCTTCTGCACCAGACTCGAGAACGGACCGCCGCTGCCGGACTGCGGCTCGGCATACTCCTGCCTCAGCCAGATCGTGACCATTTGCCCCGAGCGCTTCATTTGGTGGGTGCTGCTGAACGTCGCCCAGGAGCCATCGCTGGCGACGGCGCGAAATTCCCAGCCTCCGCTGGACATCGGATCGAGGGTGCGAACCCATGCCATGGGATCGGCCTTGCGTGCGGCGCGCTGCTGCGCCAGGCGTTCTGCGGCGGCCTTCTGCTCGGCGGCGGTGCGTGCACGCTCCGCCTCCCAGGCTTTTTCCTGCTCGGGAGTTTGCGCGAAGACATTCGAACCCGATAACAGGATGGCGACGGCGATTGCCCCGGATAGCTCAATATACTTGCCCATCCGGGGCAATCTTACATTATCCCCCCAACAGTGGACCCGGATCGCAGCATCCGTGGGTCAGGTACGCGGGTCAGGGTTTGATCCCCGACGAGGTTCCCCGCGTGCCGGCGAGCGGCTCGGGCTCCGGCTCGACATCAAGGCCATCGCTGTACAGGGAATCCTCCTCCCCATCCAGGCGCAGTTCGGTATCGGGGTTGCGGCGCTTTTCGTACGCGGCATGATTCACCGCCTCTTTCTGCTCCGCGCCCTCCAGCGCGCTGCCTCGAAGTCTGCGTTCCGCGGCCGTGTCAGG
Source organism: uncultured Gammaproteobacteria bacterium (assembly GCA_963837045.1). Lineage (GTDB taxonomy): Bacteria > Pseudomonadota > Gammaproteobacteria > Steroidobacterales > Steroidobacteraceae > Bog-1198. Next base: position 117,854 of record CAWIMA010000005.1, on the reverse strand, counting down.
CAGCGGCGGCTGGTTGTCGGGTGAATCGGCCTTGCCCATAAAACACTCCTCATTACGGTTTGCGCACAATTGAAGAATACGCCCAACCCGCGACGGCTGCCATTAGGGGCAGGCAGTGCAGGTAGTTTCCGTACAGCTTGCTGCAGTGCGGACTACTGGGTGGACCTTGCGCACGACGTTCTTGTAATTTTCCTCTCATGGTCCGACGACGCACTGCGCACGACCCGCTCGAATCGACCGGCGCCCCGCGCTGGTACGTCGTGCGCAGCATGCATGGCACGGTGATCGAGTCGCGTGAGCTGCCGTCCGGCGCCGACCTGAAGCGCGCCTTCGTAGCTGCCATGCTGCAGTGGATCGATGCCGGCTGGAATCTGGGCGAATTCTCCTCGGCGTCGGCCACCTTTTTCTGCGACCGCAATCCGGAGCGGCGCATGGTCAGCATCGACCCGACCGACCCGCATGATGTGCCGATGCATGGCGGCGCCCATCTGAGCGGCTGTCCGACCTGCGGCGAGTAGCCGGCGCGGCACAAGCGCCCTCAGTCCGCTGCCACCCGGCGGCGGGCTCGATGAATTCATGATCACGATGAGCCGCATAGGAATCCGCATTCAACATAGAGCGGTCGATGAGGCTGATGTCCCACAGCGCCAGCTCCGCCGGCCGCATGGCGAGATTTCCCGCCCCGAACAGCCATCCCGCCCCCTCCTTGGGCGCCCGATGCACGGGTCCCAGCCCAAAGCGCGTATATCCCGCCGCATCCTCCCCGGTGAGCGGCACCGCCTCCGCCGACGGCGACGCCTCCGCCGACGGCGACGGCGACGAATAGTCGGCCACGTGCGTCATGGTGAGCGGCGTGAAGATGTGCCGCTGCAAAAATTCGAATAGCGGCTCGCCCGACACACGCTCCACCACAGCGCCCGCCAGCACGTAGCCGGTGTTGGAGTATTGCCAATCGGTGCCGGGTGCATAGTCAAGCGGGCGTGCGGCCCATTCGTCGATGATCGCTTGCGGGGTGGCGGGATGGATCATCGGCGGCGTCACGAAATCCTGCGGCCAGTAGTCCCGTACGCCTCCCGTGTGCGTGAGGAGTTGGCGCAAAGTGGCGCGCGAGGCCGCGCCCAGTCGCGGAAACCACCTGGCCAGGGGATCGTCGAGCGATAATCTGCCCTGCTGCGCGAGCAGCAGAATTGCCGCGGCCGTGAATTGCTTGGAAACCGAATCAATGGCGTAGCGGGACGCCGCCGTTGCCGGCACGGCGGGATCGGCGCGCGCGAGGCCATAGGCTTTTGCATATGCCAATGCACCGCCCCGCACGATCGCGAGCGAGACGGAGGGCGCCCCGGTGCTCTTCAGCCACTCCAGCGCCTCGTCGTCCACCTGCGCCGCGGTCGGCGCATCGAGCGGCGCGGCCGCCGCGCTGGGCATGCGCGTCGACGCGCCGGCGAGGCACAGAAGCGCCGCGAGGCCCAAAGCGATCGCGCGTTCGATGTCAGTTCACCGCCGCGGGCGCCGGCGGCGGCACGGGCGGCAGCAGTGCGGACAGCCGCGGCGGTTCGGCATCGCGCACTACGGCATAGGCGACGATGTGTTCGAGCACATGCTGCACGTAGCCGCGGGTCTCGCTGTATGGAATGTTCTCGATCCAAATGTCGGCGTCGAGGGTTTCAGGCGGCAACCAGCGAGCGACCGAGATCGGGCCGGCGTTGTACGCCGCGAGGCTCAAGTCCAATTGGTTGCCGTAACGATCGAGCAGCTCGCGCACGTAGGCCGCACCGAGCCGCACCGCAACGGTGGGATCGAACAGACTGTCGCGGCTCGGCGCGGGCAGATGCCAGCGGCGCGCGACCGCGGCAGCGGTCGCGGGCTGCATCTGCATGAGCCCGCGAGCGTCCGCTCGCGATACCGCGTCGCTGCGAAACAAGCTCTCCTGACGGATGACCGCAAGAATCCAGTCGGCGGGTACCTGGGTGAGTTTGCTCGCCTGCGCGATGACCGCACCGTAGGGGCGCGGATAGCGCAATAGCACGTCGTCCCAATCATCCGCCTGCGCCAGGGTCGCGATGGCTTGTGCATACCAGCCCCAGCGTGAGGCCAACCGCGCAGCCTGCACCTTGAGTGCAGGCTTTGCCGTGGCGATGACCGCGCTCCATTCCGCGCCGGCATCGTCCGCCATGTCGCAGTCGAACAGCGCATGCGCCCGGATCAATCCGAACTCCGCCGCGAGCGACGCCTGCAGCTCCGCATCGTCCGTGGACGGCCGAATGTTGAGGTTGTAGTTTTGATGCAGGCGGTCGGCGGCCAGATAGCCGTAGTAATCGCGCAGCCCGGCGATCTCGGCGAACAGCGGAGCTGCGGCGTCGGCGCCGGCGGTCGCCGCTACCGCGCGGGCATGCCAATAGCGCCAGCGGGGCTGGGCCGCGAGGCTCTGGGGCATCTGCTCGCTCCATTCGAGCGCCTTGCCGTAATCTCCGGCCCAGAGCGCAGCGCGCACGCGCCATTCCTGTACCGGAGTATCGGTGAATTCCGGCGACAGCTTGCTGAACGCGGCGACGGCACCGGGCTCGCGTGCATACGCGGCCCCGAGCGCCGCTGCGCGGCGCAACCGGCCCTGCAGCGCGGGCGTGGCATCCGGACGCGCCAGCAGCGGCGGCAATAGAGTCACCGCAGCGACGGCGTCGGTGCGCGCCAGCCGTGTGAATCCTGCCAGCAGCGCCTCCGGCTCGACCGGCGACGCCGGCGCCATCGCCAACCGCTCCAGGCTCGACTTGGGCGCCTCGAGCAGCTGCACCCACTGCATCAGGGGAGCGGCGCGCTCGGCGGGCAACTCGGCGGCAATCTCGTGCGCAAGCTCTACATTGTCCGCCATCAGCGCCGCACGCGCTCGGGTCTCCTCGAGCGCCGGTGTCGCCAGACCCTGCGCCCGAAGCCACGCGAAAACCGCCGCGCATTCCTGCGGTTGGCGCTGCGGTATGCTCCAGTGCGCCAGCGCCTCGCTGCTCAGCCCGTGCGTGTCGCCGATTGCGAGCCGGCCCGCCAGGCGGTCGCAAATCAGCTGGGGGTCCGTGACGTCGGCCGAGCGCGCCAGGAACAGATCCCAGCGGCGGCGTTGCGCAAGACTCGCCAGCCATTGGTGCCGCAGCGCGCGTACGACCGGCTGCCCGGCATGGCCGTGCAGAAAGGCGTCGACGGCGGAATCGATCGCATCATTGGGCGCCGCGCCGATGTCGCGTCTCAAGCGCGCCGCAACGAGATAATCGTAGATCGGATAATTCTTGAGGGCGGGAGGGTCCGGCGGCTCCGGCAGATTCGTCCGTACCCGCTCCATGGCTGCGATGAACGCCCGTGCGATTGCCGGTTGCGCAGGCGCATGGTCGAGGGGCGCCTCCTCGGGCGGCGTGGCGGTTTCAGCCGCCGCCATGCATGCGGCGAGGATCAACAAGAATGCGGCCGGGAGCCTCGACATGCCGCCATCTTAATGCGGATTTTGCAAAAACATCTGTTTGCACCGATACTCGCGTTGCATCTTGCATCGATACTCGCGCTCGAGTACCCCGAGAATTGTGACCCTGGCATCCTAGGCCCGCGCAATGCCGATCTACGAATGCGATCCGTGGCGAATGCAATATTTCACGGAGGTCGATTGTCCGGCCGACGTGCACATTGCCACGGATGATATCGACGCGTACAAATTCTATCCGCGGCATCGATGGATCTACGACAAGTTGCGGGTGGCGCAGTCTCAGGGGCTGGAATGCGGCCTTTACGGCTCGCCGCCTCCGCGCTATCCGGTGTTCTGCAAACCGGTGACGAATCTCAAGGGCATGGGCGTGGGCAGCCGCGTGCTGCAGGACGAGCGCGCCTATCTGGAGAACTGCAAACCCGGCGATTTTTGGATGAAGCTGCTGAGCGGCGAGCACGTGAGCAGCGACTGGGCGGTTGTGCGCGGCGCGTCCGCCTGGTGCCGCCATACCCTGGGAAATCCGGGAATAGAGGGAACATTCGATTACTGGGTGATCCAGTCGCGCGCGCGGCCGTCGTTGGAGAGATACTGCCGCGCCTGGATTCACTCCCACCTGCCCGATTACACCGGCATGCTCAACATCGAGACGATCGGCGGCCGGATCATCGAAGCGCACCTGCGATTTTCGGACCAATGGCCCGATCTGTACGGGCGCAGATGGCTCGATGCGGTGGTGCGCCTGTACGAGCATCACACCTGGGAATTCGCCGACACGGAACGCGCGGACGGCTACAGCGTGGTGCTTTTCGGTCCGTACGGCCTGCCGTATTCGCATCCGCCGCCCAAGCTGCTGGCCGCGTACCGGGCGACGCCCGGAGTGAGCAGCGTGCAAATCACCTTCTTCGAGGACCGTCCGCAGCATGCTCACACCATGCCGCCGGGAGGCTTTCGTCTCGCGGTGATCAACAGCTTCAATCTGGAGGCCGGATTGCGTGTGCGCTCAGCAATGGCGCGCGAGTTCGGGGTGCAGGAGCGCGCACGCCTCGAAAAGCTCGCCGTTTAGCGGCGTTCTGGCCACATCAGGTAAATCAATTTAGGATTCGCGGTGCAATGCGCCGTATCCTCCTTCTCGGTTGCGTGTCGGTCGTGATGGGTGTGTGCGGCGCGCCGGGCGTTCGTGCCGCCGATCCGCAATCCTATCGGGTCGACATCGCATCCACCGGCAACGGCGCGATGGACGCAACGCTGCACTCGACCTCCGATCTTGTTTCCCTGCGCAGCTCCGCGCCGGTCAGCCCATTCGGATTGATCGCGCGCGCGCGCGCAGACACCGATCGGCTGAAGGCCGTGCTGGAGAGTAACGGCTACTATGAATCGAGCATCTCGGTGCAGATCGATGGCATGGCGCTCAATGCCCCCGCGCTTGCCGACTCGCTGGTGGCGCTGCCCAAGAATCGGGATGCACGGGTCGCGGTCGCTTTCGAACTCGGCCCGCTCTACCATTTGGGCACGATCACGATCGACGGCAAGCTGCCGCCGGGGGCCGAGGGTGCCCTGCAGCTCAAGCCGGGGGCGCCGGCGGTGGCGGCCAGCGTGCTCGGCGCGGGTGCGCACCTGCTCTCGGTGCTCGAGGACCTCGGCTACGCCTTCGCGAAGGTGGACCCGCCGGTCGCCTACGAAGATCAAGCCGCCCCGCTGCTGGACGTCACCTTTCATGTCGAGGCGGGGCCGCGCGTGAATATCGGAGACATTCGCTTCGAGGGGCTGCATCGTCTGCACGAGAAGCTGATACGCCGCAGACTCTTGCTCAAGACCGGCGAACAATTCAGCGCGAGCGCGGTCGAGCGGGCGCGCCAGGATTTATTGAGCCTCGGAATATTCGCCGCCGTCAGCGTACAAGTGGGCAGCGCGGTCGACGGCACCGGCGGCGTGCCCATTACTTTTCAATTTCGCGAGCGTCCGCGCCATGCCGTCAACATCACCGCGGCGTATTCGAGCGACCTTGGCGGCAGCGGGGGCGTCACTTGGAGCGACCGCGACCTGCTCGGCAACGCCGAACAGCTCACCGTCTCGGCGTCGGTCATCAACGCAGGCGGCAGCTCCACGACTGGACTCGGATATGACACCAGCGCCAAATTCATCGTGCCCGATTTCGGCCACCGCGATCAAACGCTGCAATTGGCGGTCGGCGCGGTCAAGCAGTTCCTGCAGGCCTATGATCAGACGGCGCTCACGAGCGGCGTGACGTTGACGCGCAAACTCTCGAAAATCTGGACGGTCGGCGCGGGCGTGACCACCACGGAAGAGCAGATCATTCAGGATCAGCCGTTCATTTGCATGGTTCCCCCGTTGTCTGCGGCAATGACTTGTAGCGCCGACCAGATCGGTCAAGCTATTCCGAATCCCGTGACTCACGATTACACCCTGGTGGCGCTGCCCCTGAGCGTGAGCCTCGACTCCACCGACTTGCGCTCCCCGCTGGACGACCCGACCCATGGAATGCGCGATTCGGCGAGCGTGGCGCCGACACGGTCCTTGGGCCTGACCAGTGCGACGTTCATCATCAGCCAGCTCAAACTGGCGGCATATTTCGATCTCGATCATATATTGCCCACGGATCCCGGCCGCAGCGTGCTGGCCGCGCGCGCCCTGCTGGGGCTGGCGCAGGGCGCCGGGCAATACAGCCTGCCTCCGGATCAGCGTTTCTACGGCGGCGGCAGCGGCACCATTCGCGGCTATCCGTACCAAGCGGCGAGCCCGCTCATTCCCTACACGAACAATCCCCTCGGCGGCACCGCGATCACGGCGGGCAGCGTGGAATATCGCCAACGTTTCGGGCAGCATTTTGGTGCCGCGTTCTTCGTCGACGGCGGTCAGGTCAGCGACAAGCTCAAGGTGGTGCCGGGCTCGCTCTACGTCGGGCTGGGGGCAGGGATCCGATACTACACGCCGATCGGTCCCGTCAGATTCGATGTGGCCGTACCGACCAAGCATTACAGCACCGATGACCAGGCTTTCCAGGTCTACATCGGGCTGGGACAGGCGTTCTGATGCGCCGTGCGCTCAAAGCATCGGCATGGGTCGCGGCCGCAGGCGGCGCGCTCGCGCTGCTGGTGATCGCAACCGTACTGGTGGCCGGCAACACGCCGACGGGTCGCGCGCTGATCGAATGGGCGACCGATCGGCTGTCCGGCGGTCAGGTGAAGCTCGCCGGTTTGGGCGGCTCGTTTCCTCAGGCTCTGACACTCCGCGAGCTGCGGCTCAGCGACAGCGGCGGCGTCTGGCTGACCGCCGATCGGGTGTCGCTGCACTGGTCGCCGATGGCTCTGCTGGAACGGCGCATCCAGGTGGACCGGCTGGAGGCCGCGCGGGTGGACGTCGAGCGGGCGCCCGTGTCGCGGCAACCGGGCAGCGCGTCGATACCGCACATCGAGGTCGCGCAGTTCTCGATCGAGGTGGTGCGACTCGGTGCCCAATTGGCGGGATCGGCGGCGACGCTGTCCGCACGCGGCGGCGTGCAACTGCGCTCGCTGGAGGATGCGACCGCGGAATTGACGGCGCATCGCACCGACGGCGACGGCGAATACACACTGCATCTGCACTTCGACCCCGCGCGCATGGATGCCGCGCTCCAGGTGCACGAGCCGGCAAGCGGGCCGCTGGAGAATATTCTAGGACTCCCGGGACTGGGGGCCCTGTCCGCTGAGGTGAGCCTGCAGGGTGCGCGCAGCGCAGAGCGGCTCACGCTCGCCCTCAGTGCGGGCGACCTGCGCGCGAGCGCCGAGGGCAGCGTCGATCTGCGGCAGTACTCCGCGGATCTGAAGTATTCGATCGAGGCGTCCGCCATGAGTCCGCGCGCCGGCATCGCCTGGCGGCGCATCGCACTCAACGGGCGCTGGCTCGGTACGGTCTCGGCGCCGTCCGCCGATGGGCGCCTAGAGGTGGACGGACTGCAGCTCGCAGGGGGCACGCAACTCGCAAAATTGAGCGCACAGCTCACGGCGGGCAAGGGCGGCATCGCGGTACATGGTGTCGTCGACGGATTGCAGATCCCGGGGCCGCAGCCGCAGCTGCTTGCAGCGGACCCGGTCTCGATCGATGCGTCGCTGCGTATGGACGAAGCGGCGCGGCCGCTCGCGCTGACGGCCACGCACCGCCTGTTCTCCCTCCGAGCGCAGGCGGTGACCGCCGGGCAGCAGAGCGCCACACTCGATCTGCGGCTGCCGAACCTCGCCCCGTTCGCCGCACTCGCCGGGCAGCAGTTGCACGGCGATGCGACGATCAAGGCGCAGCTCGCGCGCCGGCGCACCGATGTCAGCGTCAAGATGGATGCCAGCGTCGCGCTACCGGGAGATGAGCCGGCTTGGGCAACACCGCTCGGCGATCGCGTGGCGCTGCAATTGTCGGGCGCCGTTTCCGGCGAGGCCGTCAGCATCGAGCACCTGCGGCTGGATGCCAGTGCATTGACGCTGTCCTTGAGAGGCAGCGCGACTCGACCGGGCGGCGATATTCAGGCTCGCTGGGAGCTGAATGTCGCTGACCTGAGTCGGCTTGCCCCCGAACTGAAGGGCGCGCTGCAGGCAGCGGGACGCTTGAGCGGGTCGCCGGCCTCACTCGCTGCCGATGCCAATGTGACCAGCACGCTGTCCATCCGCGACTCGCCGAGCGGCACGGTGTCGGCCGAGCTGCATGCGAGGGGTCTGCCGTCGGCGCTGAACGGCACCCTCCAAGCGCGCGGAAGCGTCGATGGAGCGCCGCTCGAGCTGTCGGTGGCGCTGGCGCGCCACCCGAACGACGGCGTGCGCGCCACCATCCACCGCGCCGACTGGAAGAGCGCTCACCTCGAGGGCGAGATCGACCTCGAATCCGCCATCGTAAAATCTCGAGGCCAGGTGCGCTTGCGGCTGGGTCAACTCAGCGATCTCGACCGGATCCTCGGCGTGAACATCAAGGGCAGCCTGGAGGGCAGCGCCGGATTCACGCCGGTCGGCGGCCGCACGCATGCGCAATTTGCATTGGATGGGCGGGACCTCGCGGTCGGTCGATTCTCGGGCGCGCTGCACGTGAACGGCGAGGGCGTCACGAGCGCGGTCGCCGTGCAGCTCAGCGCGCAGACGCCCGACCTGTATGGCGCCCCTGCGAGCATGTCATCGGGCGCGGTGTTGAACCTCGATGCCCGCGGAATTCGCGTGTCGAGCGCGTCAGTGGATTATCGTGGCCAGACGCTCAAGCTGCTGTCGCCGGCCGAGCTGTCCTTCGCGAACGGCTGGACCATCGCGCCGGTGAAGCTCGGTGCGCAGGAGGCGGTACTGCAGTTCGAGGGGCAATTGACGCCGAAGCTCGATCTGCGCGCATCGCTGCGCCAGGTCAAGCCGGCACTCGTGGACGCATTCACGCCGGATCTGCTCGTGCAAGGAACCATCGAGGGGCAGCTGCGCCTGCAAGGAAGCCTCTCGGCGCCCGTTGGCGAGTTGACCGTCGACGCCGGCGGCCTGCGATCGGCGAGCGGCGTGGCAGCCGGACTGCCGGCGATCGACGTGCACTCGAGCGCAGTGCTTGAGGGCACGACGGCGTCGATCGAGGTGCACGTCGATTCGAAGGGCGTCTCCCTGTTCTCGGTCTCGGGCAGCGTTCCGCTGCGCGATGAAGGTGCCGTGGATTTGAAAATTCTCGGCAAACTGGATATCAGCCGGGCCAACCCGCTGTTCGAAGCACGCGGCATGCATGCGGCGGGGCAGCTCACCGTGGACGCCGCCGTGACCGGCAGCGCGTCGGCGCCGCAAATCCACGGCGCGATCACGCTCGCGGGCGGCAGCTTGCGAGATTACGCACGCGGGATGAGCCTTTCTGGCATCAGTGCGGAGGTCACCGGCAGCGAGGGCATGCTGCAAATCAAGAGCTTCAAGGCGACCGCCGCGTCGGGCACGGTCACCATGACCGGCAGCATCGGCGCGCTGCAGCCGGGCGTACCGGTGGACCTCAGGATCATCGCCACCAAGGCGCAGCCGATTGCGAGCAGCATCGTCACCGCCAATCTCAACGCGGACATCCACGTCAGCGGCACCGCACTGGAACGCATCAGCGTCGCGGGCACGGTACACGTGAATCGCGCCACCGTCGGCATCCCAGACTCGCTGCCGCCGGATGTGGCGGTGCTCGATGTGCGGCGCCGTGGGCAGAAGGCCGCCGCGCCCGCCGCAAAGCAGCAGCTGGTGGTGGGACTCGATGTCGCGATTCAGGCGCCGCGGGAAATTCTCGTGCAGGGCCGCGGCCTGGATGCCGAATTGGGCGGCGAGGTCAACATACGCGGCACATGGGACGCGCCGCTGGTCACCGGCGGTTTTGATTTGCAGCGGGGCAGCTTCACGATCGCCGGCAGCAAGCTCACCTTTGCCAACGGTCGCGTGAGTTTCGACGGGGCCGGACTGAAGAGGAAGATCGATCCGACCCTGGATTTCACCACTACGCAGATCACCGTATCGGATGCGACGGTATATCTGCACGTTTTCGGGTACGCGGACGCGCCGCAGTTCGACTTCATCAGCAACCCGCAAGGTCTGCCGCAGGACACCATCATGGCGTACCTGTTGTTCGGGGAAAGCCCTTCGCAGCTCACCGCGCTGCAGGCGGCGCAGATCGGCGCGGCGCTCGCCACGCTGACCGGCGCCGGCAGCGGCGGCTACAATCCGCTGGCCGCGTTGCAGAAAACTCTGGGGCTCGACCGGCTGTCGGTGGGCGCTGGCACCACCACTACGGCCACCGGCGCCACTCAGAATGCTGGGGCGGCCATCGAGGCCGGACGCTATGTGTCAAGACGCGTATACGTGGAAGCCAAGGAGAGCACCACGGGCACGAGTCAGGTGCAGATCGACATCGATCTCACCAAGCACCTGAAGCTGCAGACGCGGTTGGGCAACGGCACCGCCATCACTCAAGGTACAACGCCGGAAAACGATCCCGGAAGCAGCATCGGGCTCTCGTATCAATTTGAATATTGAGCCGGGGCCGCCGCCGTCGGCGTTCCATCGGCGGGCTCGCGCGGCGCGGCGCGGCGCGGCGCGGCGCGACAGCGCGGCACACCTGTCTGTCTTTGGAAAAGGTGCCGCTTTGACGTCAACACGTCGAGATGTCATGCCGCCAAAACGGCGCTCCCGCCGGAGACGCATGCGCGGGGGCTCGCCGCCGCCCGGGCAAACAGTGCGCGATGCGGTGGTGGCTGATGATACTATTTTGCAATGCAAACGCTGTTCGGTGAGCGCTTGATCGAGAAGCGATCGATTGACTATGTGCCGCTTGCCGAGCGCCACGGCAAGGTGTGGCATCTGTGGCCGGTGTGGTTCTCGGGGGATGCGCACCTTGCCACGGTCGCCACCGGCGTGGTCGGCGTCGCGCTCGGCGGCAACCTGGTGTGGATGACCATCGCGGTCGTGCTCGGGTCGGCACTGGGCACCTTCTTCATGGCGTTTCACTCTACGCAGGGGCCGCAGCTCGGGCTGCCGCAGATGATCCAATCGCGGCCGCAGTTCGGGTACGTAGGGGCGTTGCTCGTGTGGGGTGTGGCCTTGGTCGCCTACATTGGATTCAATGCGTTCAACCAGATTCTCGCCGCGCAAACCATGCATGCCCTGTACGGGGTCGATCCAGGACCGACGGAGCTGATATTCGCGCTGCTGTCGGTGTCGCTGGCGGTGATCGGGTACGACGTGATCCATTTCGCGCAACGCTGGATTGCTTATGTGGTGATCGGCGCGCTGCTGGTCTTCACCGCAGGCGTGCTGACGAAGACGCATCTGCCGATGCAACGGCTCGCTTGGCGCGACTTTTCCGCCGTGCCTTTCCTTGCGCAATTCTTCGCGGCCGCCGCGTATCAGGTATCGTGGTCGATTTATGTGTCGGATTACTCGCGCTATCTGCCCCGCGACGTGGGCGTGAGCGCCTCGTTCTGGTGGACCTACCTGGGCGCCTTCATCGGCGGTTCGTGGACCATGCTGGTCGGTACGGTCGCCGCGGCACTGTATCCGAAATTGGAGTTCGCCACCGCGGTGCGCGCGGCGGCGGACGCGGTGATACCGGGGTTCGGCAAGCCGCTGCTGCTCTGTTCGCTGCTTGGGCTGGTCACCATCACCACTTTGAATTTCTACGGCGCGTCGCTGACGCTGCTGAGCGTCGCCGATTCGCTGAAGCCGAGCCGCCCGACGATTGCGAAACGGGTGTTCACCTTGATCATCTCGACCGCGGCGGCGAGCAGCCTGGCGCTCGCCTCGACCGAGAATTTCGTCGCGAAGTTCGGCGAGTTTCTCGCCATCCTTTTGTACCTCTTCACGCCGTGGACGGCGATCAATCTCGTGGATTTCTATTGGGTGCGCCGAGGGCATTATTCGGTGCGGGAGATTTTCAATCCGCACGGCATGTACGGCCGCTGGAATTGGCGCGGCTTGCTCGCCTACGGCGTGGGCTTCACCGCGATGGTGCCGTTCTTCAGCGTCGAGGGGCTCTACGTCGGTCCGGTAGCCGCTGCGCTCGGCGGCGCGGACATCGCGATGCTGGTCGGGCTGCCGGTATCGACGGTGGTCTATCTGTGGGCTTGCCGCTCGCTCGATGTCGAGGCCGACCGGCGCCGCGCGGAGGCGGCCGACGTCGGACTCGATCCCGCGGCCCCATAGGCTTCGCGGACGCGCCTCAGTCGAGCGGCCGCTCGCGGGTCTCCGGGATCACGATCAGCCTCTGCCTGGCTGCCAAGGAGGCATACCGCACGCTGCATCCGTAGATTACCATGCGCCCATGGAACACGATGGGCACGTGCCGCACAGCGACCTCAGCGACATGGACCGACGCGTCCGGGCGCTCGAGACGCTGCTGACCCAGAAGGGCTATATCGATCCGGCGGCGCTCGACGCTTTGATCGACACGTATCAGACGAAGGTGGGCCCGCGCAACGGCGCGCGGGTGGTGGCGCGCGCCTGGGTCGATGCGGCGTTTCGCGAACGGCTGCTGCGCGATGCCACCTCCGCGGTGGCCGATCTGGGGTATTCGGGGCGGCAAGGCGAGCACATCGTGGCCGTCGAAAACTCCCCGGACCAGCACAACATCGTCGTGTGCACACTATGCAGCTGCTACCCGTGGCCGCTGCTCGGCCTGCCGCCCGTCTGGTACAAGAGCGCGCCGTACCGCTCGCGGGTCGTACGTGAGCCTCGCGGCGTACTGTCCGAATTCGGCGTGACGCTGCCGGCGAGCACCCAGATCCGCGTCTGGGACTCCACTGCCGAGGTGCGCTGTCTCGTGATTCCGCAGCGTCCGGCGGGCACCGAAGGGTGGGGCGAGGAGGCGCTTGCCGACTTGGTCACGCGCGATTCGATGATCGGCACCGGCCTCGCGCGCACCGCCGCAGGGGTCTGAACGTGCATTATCTCAGCCACGCGGATCTCGGCGGGAAAGGCGGCTTCGGGCCGATCCTGCCGCAGCCGGAGGCCGAAGTGTTCCACGCCGCGTGGGAAGCGCGGGTGTTCGGACTCACGCTCGCGATGGGCGCCGTCGGGAGCTGGAATCTCGACATGGCGCGCTCGGCGCGTGAGACCCTGCCGAACTACCTCGAGCTGAGCTATTACGCGATCTGGCTTGGCGGACTCGAACGGCTGCTGAGCGCGACGGGGCTGGTCGGGGCGGACGAATTGGCCGCTGGCCGCGCGCTGCGTCCTGCGGCGCCGATCCACAGGGTGCTTGCGGCGAAGCAGGTGCCGTCCATGCTCGCGCGCGGCTCGCCCACGGAGCGCCCGGCGCCGGGTCCGGCCCAGTTCGCGCCGGGACAGCGTGTCCGAACGCGCTCGCTCGAGCCGCCGCACCACACCCGCCTGCCGACGTACTTGCGCGGCCGAACGGGAGTCGTCGAGCGCGTGCTCGGCGCCCACGTGTTCGCGGATGCACATGCGCGAGGCCTCGGCGAGGATCCGCAATGGCTGTACACGGTCGTGTTCGACTCCCGCGACCTCTGGGAAGGAGCCGCCGGCCCCGGCCACCGCGTGTCCTTCGATGCGTGGCAGCCGTATCTCGAGAACCCATGAGCGACCTCGACACGCTAGCGGGATTGCCCCGCGACGCCGGCGGCCCCGTGTTCGCGGCGCCCTGGCAGGCGCAAGCGTTCGCGATGGCGCTGGCGCTGCACGAGCGGGGTGTGTTTGCCTGGAGCGAGTGGGCAGCGGCACTCTCGGCGGAAATCCAGGCCGCTCAGCGAGCCGGCGAACCCGGCCTCGGGGACACCTACTACGTTCACTGGCTGAAGGCGCTCGAGGCGCTGGTGGCGGCCAAAGGTCTCGCCTCGGCGGCCGAGCTCGAACGCTATGCGCTCGCCTGGCAACGCGCCGCGGAGCGCACGGCGCACGGCGCGCCGATCGTGCTCGGCGCGGCGGACCTTCAGGACTGAAGACGAATTGGGGCGCCTAGTTCTTCAGGCGGTATCCGGTCTTGAATATCCATGCGACGACCGCGAGGCAAATCGCGAGAAAGCCGATGATCATGCCGAAGCTCACGGCGACGTTCACGTCCGCCATCCCGTAGAAGCACCAGCGAAAGCCGCTGATCAGGTACACGACCGGATTGAACAGGCTGAACGTGCGCCACGCCGGCGGCAGCATGCTGATGGAGTAGAAAGCGCCCCCTAGGAAGGTCAGCGGCGTCACCACCAGCATGGGTATGAACTGCAGCTGTTCCCAGCCTCGCGCCCAGAGGCCGAGTATGAATCCGAACAAGCTGAACGTCACCGCGGTCATCACCAGGAACCCGATCATGAGCAGCGGATGCAATATTCTGATCGGCACGAACAGCGAGGCCGTCGCCAGGATCACCAGGCCGAGGACGACCGACTTCGAGGCCGCCGCCCCGACATAGGCGATGACGATCTCGACGTAGGAGATCGGCGCCGACAACAGCTCATAGATCGTGCCGATGAATTTCGGGAAGAAAATCCCGAACGAGGCATTCGCCAGGCTTTCGGTGAACAGCGCCAGCATGATCAGACCCGGCACGATGAAGGCGCCGTAGTGCACGCCGTCCACGGCGCTCATGCGCGATCCGATGGCCGCGCCGAACACCACGAAGTAAAGCGATGTGGTGATGACGGGCGTGACCAGACTCTGGACCAATGTGCGCAGCGCGCGGGCGATCTCGAACTTGTAGATGGCCCAAACCCCGTGGCGGTTGAACGCGATGCGCGCCATCGCTTGGCTCATGCGCGCCATCGCTCGGGTCATTTGCGCTCGCTCACCAGCTTGACGAAAATTTCCTCCAGTGAGCTCTGGTGGGTTTGGAGGTCCTTTATCTCGACCTTGAGTTCGCTCATGCGCTGCAGCAGCCCGGGAATATCCATTGCGCCGGAGCCCTCATCGGTGAGGAGGAGCTCGCGGCCCCCGTCCTTGAGCTCCAGACCCCAGGGCTCGAGCGCGGGAGGGATGCGCGCCATCGGCTCCTGCAGGTGCAGCGTGAGCTGTCTGCTGCCGAACTTCTTGATCAGCGCGTCCTTTCCCTCCACCAGAACCAGGGCTCCGTTGTTGATGACGCCGACCCTGTCGGCCATCTCCTCGGCTTCCTCGATGTAGTGCGTGGTCAAAATGATGGTCACCCCGCGCGCGCGCAGACCGAGCACCAGGTTCCACATGTCGCGCCGCAGCTCGACGTCCACGCCGGCGGTCGGTTCGTCGAGAAACAGTATATCGGGCTCGTGCGAGAGGGCCTTGGCGATCATCACGCGCCGCTTCATGCCGCCCGAGAGCTCCATGATTTTGCTGCCGCGCTTGTCCCACAGCGACAGGTCGCGCAGCAGCCGCGCCACGTAGTCGGAGTTCGGCGCATGCCCGAACAGTCCTCGACTGAAGGTCACGGTGGCCCACACCGTCTCGAAGGAGTCGGTGGTCAACTCCTGCGGCACCAGGCCGATCTTCGCACGCGCTGCGCGGTAATCGCGCACGATGTCGTGGCCGTCGGCGGTCACGCGGCCGCTGCTCATCGTGACGATTCCGCAGATGATGTTGATGAGCGTCGTCTTGCCGGCGCCGTTCGGGCCGAGCAGCGCGAAGATCTCGCCCTTCTCGATGGCGAGATTGATGGGCTTCAAGGCCTGAACGCCCGAAGCGTATGATTTGGTGACGTTCTCAATCGAGATGATCGGTGGCATGCGCGATCCGCTTGACCAGGGCCCGGGTGAATTCCGCGGTGCTCGCCCTGCCGCCGAGATCGCAGGTGCGCACCTTGTCCACATTGAGCGTCTCGCCGATAGCCGTGCGCAGGCGCTGCGCCATGAGCGGCAGCCGGCAATGGTCGAGCATCATCGCCGCGGCGAGCAGCAGTGCGGTCGGATTGGCGATTCCCTTGCCCGCGATGTCCGGCGCGGAGCCGTGCACCGCCTCGAATATCGCCGCATCCGTGCCGATGTTCGCGCCCGGAGTCATACCCAGCCCGCCCACCAATCCGGCGACCAGGTCGGAGAGAATGTCGCCGAACAGATTGGTGGTCACCAAAACGTCGAACTGCCAGGGATTGAGCACCAGCTTCATGGCGCAGGCGTCGATGATCACCGTCTCCAGGATGAAGCGGCGCTTGTATCTGCGCTCGTACAGCTCCAGCCCGGTCTCCAGAAAGAGGCCTGTGAGCGCCTTCATGATATTGGCCTTGTGAACGATCGTGACCTTCTTGCGCCCGCTGGCGAGGGCATGTTCGAAGGCGAATTCCAGCAGACGTCGGCTCCCCTGGCGGGTGTTGACGCCGGTGGCCATCGCGACCGCGTGCGGATCGTCGTCGATCTGAATGTAGTGCTCGTGGCCGATGTACAGTCCCTCGAGGTTCTCCCGCACCACCACGAGGTCGATGTCGTCGAAGCGGCCGCCCGGAATGAGCGTGCGGGCGGGGCGCAGATTGGCGTACAGCTTGAATTCCTCGCGCAGGCGGACGTTCGAAGAGCGGTAGCCGCCGCCCGACGGCGTCTCGAGCGGCCCCTTCAGGGCCAAGCGCGTGCGGCGAATGCTGTCGATGGCGGACGGCGGCAGCGGATCTTGCGCCGCTTTCACGCCCTCCATGCCGGCCGCCTGCCGATCCCACTGAAATGGCGCCCCCAGCGCATCGAGGACGGCAAGCGTGGCGTCGACGATCTCCGGGCCGATCCCGTCTCCGGGGATCAGTGTGACGGGAATCGGTTGTGGCATCGGCGAGGGTCTCACATGGACGGCGCAAAGGATTAGCATACTAGAACTGAAGATCGAGGAGCTGCCGATGGACAGCGATGAGATCATCGGCGCGACGCGCCGCTGGCTGCAAAGAGCCGTCATCGGACTCGGGCTTTGCCCCTTTGCCGGGCGCGTGTACGAGGGCGGCCGCGTGCGCTACTGCGTGAGCGAACAGCGCTCGGCGGGAGGCCTGTTGGAGGAGCTGCGCGCGGAATTGCGCCATCTGCATGCCGAGGACCCGCAGCGCTGCGAGACGACGCTGCTGATCCACCCGTGGGTGCTCAGGAATTTCATCGAGTACAACGATTTTCTCGAGGAGTGCGAGGCGGCGGTGGCCGATCTCGGCTTTGAAGGAGAGCTGCAGATCGCAAGCTTTCACCCCGATTACCAGTTCGCCGGCACCCGATCCGGCGACATCGAGAACTTCACCAACCGCTCGCCCTATCCCACGCTGCATTTGCTGCGCGAAGCGAGCATCGAGCGCGCGCTGGCGTCGGTGCCGGACCCCGACGAAATCTACCGGCGCAACATCCGCACGCTGCGCGCGCTGGGGCACGAGGGCTGGAGAAAACTGTGGGTCGACTAGCCTTGCGGAACCAGGATTCGCACAGCGAGTGTTTTCAACGGCCACCTCGAATGAGTTTGGGTTTCAGGTTCTGCGTGCGGCGGAGCGCAGCATGGCGTAGGCCGCAACCGCGATGACCACGATCACCAGCCAGCGCAGCACCACCAGCGGCAGCGATTTGACGATGTAAGCTGCAACCAGCACCCCGATGATGCCGCCAAAGGCGAGTCCCAGGGAAGGCCCCCAGGCAAAGGCGTCGGTTTGAAAGAAGCGCAAGCTCGCCACCGGCTGCAGCAGCGCGCAAGCTCCCATCATGATTGGAAACGCGGCGATCGGGTGCATGCCGAGCAGAGCGAGCGTGATCATGCAGGGTGCGTACAGGCCGATACCGGCGCTCATCAGAGTGCCGAGCACGAAATTGATGGACACTGCGAGAGCGAATTTCCATCCCGTGAGGGTCATCGCGATTCCGCCGCCCGGCAGCGCGCCAAGATTCTTGGCCGCAAAAACGCTGCCTGCGATGAGCAGCGCGACCCCCATGGTGATCTGGATCGCGCGGCGCGGCAGGCGCGCGACGACGCCCGCGCCGAGCCATGCGCCTGCGGTGGCGCTCAGGATCACAGTCACCAGCAGCGCCGGATCGACGGCGATGGCGGTGACGAAAATCAGCGCTTCGGTGATCGCCGACGGGGTGTGGCCGACGTTCAGCGTGCCGGGTATCTGCTCGTCCGGAACCATGCGGCGCAGCTTGTAAATCGCCGTGGTCGGCGCAAAGGAGCCGATTCCCAGGGTGTCGAAGAAATCGGTGACGAATCCCACGACCAACTCGATCGGCGTGGGCCAGCGCCTGTCGCTGCGGCGCCGTGCAGCGCCCACGGTGCCGATGATGAAACACACTCCGGCCAGGCTCAGGGCGAGATAGAAGATAATCAGTGCGCCATTCATTGACGGAATATACCCGTTGGCGAGCCGGAGTATTCAGCTAGCAGCGGTTGACGTAGACTCTACGGCCGGCATGGCGGCTGTCGCTGAGCGAAAAAGCAGCTAAAGAGGCGCAGATAAAATGACAATGAGTATCATCGTTCGCGCGGCGCCAATGCTGATCTGCGGCGCGTTGGCCGTCGCCGTCGCGCGGGCGTCCGAATTCCCCACGCCCTTGGCGGCGGACCCACCGCTCAAGGTCGACACGCTGCCCTCGAAGTATCCGACGAGCTGGGCGTTTCTGAACTACGCCGGCGATTGGATCGAGCTGCGCAACTCGGGCGGCGACGGCCGCGAGGTCAGGGGCCTGCTGCCGGTGCGCGATTCGGCGACGCTGCTGGTGGCGGACAAGCGGCCCGAAATCTACGTGGCCGACACGGTGTGGTCGCGCGGCGTGCGCGGTATCCGCACCGATTTCATCACGATCTACGATAAGCAGACGCTCAATCCGATGGGCGAAATCGTGCTGCCCGGCGCCAAGCGCGCGCTGATCACGGCGATGGAAGGGATGTTCGCCTTCACCGACGATCAGCGCCTGGCGCTGGTGTTCAATTTCACTCCGGCATCTTCGGTCACCGTCGTCGATCTGGTGAAGCGCCAGCCGGTGGGGGAGATCGAAATCCCCGGCTGCTCGCTCGTATATCCCTCCGGCAATCGCGGCTTTTTTACGCTGTGCTCGAGCGGCACCTTGCTGACGATCCGGCTCGACGCCAACGGCGCGGTCTCGGGGCGCAGCGAATCCAAAGCATTCAATCCGCTCGACACGGATCCTTTGTTCACGGCGAGCGCCACCGTGGGCGGCGTGCGCTACTTTCCGAGCCTGCACGGCCGCGTGCAGCCGAT
The DNA here is from genome assembly GCA_963837045.1 of uncultured Gammaproteobacteria bacterium. Classification (GTDB taxonomy): domain Bacteria; phylum Pseudomonadota; class Gammaproteobacteria; order Steroidobacterales; family Steroidobacteraceae; genus Bog-1198. The sequence continues at coordinate 98,797 of CAWIMA010000005.1, read as the reverse complement.
TGACATGCGGACGGATGATGTCAAGGTCCTGCCCGATTGGCGGATGACGACCGCGGCCGAAGAGGCCGCCAATTGGCGGCCGAGCGGTTGGCAACTCATCGCAAGTGATGAACAGAAGCTGCTTTACGTGTTGATGCAGCCGGACGCGCACGAGGGCACCCACAAGGATCCCGCCACGGAAGTGTGGGTCTTTGACGCCGCTGGCAAGACTCGCGTGAAGCGGCTGCGGCTGGAGCGGCCGGGCTCATCGATCTCGCTCACGCACGGCACCCCCGCGTTATTGCTGGTGCAGGCGGCCGAGCGCCTCGACGTGTACGATCCGCGAAGCGGCAGCCTGGTGCGCAGTGAGGAGCTGCCTGCATTCCGCAGTACCCGTATGCAGATAGACCCGGTGCGTTGATGGCGGGCGATAGCGTAATGCACGACGTGGCGCGTCTGCTGATCTGCCAGATCGGCGCTTTCCTCGCGCTGCTGCTCGGGGCCTCGGCGGTTCACAAAGGGATGCGCTGGGCGCACACGAAGCGCGTGGTCCACGAGTTCGCGGGCGTGCCCCGATGGGCGTCGCCGGCGGCCGCCGCCGCCGCCGCTCTCGCCGAATCGCTGGCTGCGCTGCTGCTGTTCGCACCTGCATATCGGCGGACCGGAGCGCTGCTCGCGGCGCTGATCTGGATCGCCTATCTTGCCCTGATGCTGCGCGCCATCGTGCGCGGCCGGCGCGACGTCGATTGCGGCTGCAGCTTCGGCCCGACCAGGCATCCCCTGGGCGCGTTCGATGTCGCGCGAAATGCCGTGCTGGCAGCTTTTGCTTTGCTCGTTGCGGTCTCGGCGGCGAGCGGCGCTCAGGCCGTGTCCGCCTCGCAGGCGTTGGCAGCGTGCGCTCTGCTGGCTCTGTACGGTGCGCTCGATCAAGTGATGGCGTTGCAGCCGTTGCGGCGCGGAGGCGCGGCATGAGTTTCGTGATCGCCTCGCAGGTCGCCCTCTGGGTGGCGCTGATCGTTCTTGGCGTGGTGTGCATGGCGCTGGCGAGACAAATCGGCGTGCTGCACCAGCGCATTGCGCCGGCGGGCGCGCTGTCGCTGAGCCAGCCGATGAAGCCGGGGGACGCGACCCCGGAAATGATTCTGGCCGCCTTGGACGGATCGGCGGTGAAGATCGGCGGAGTGCGCGGCGGCCGCAGCCAGCTCCTGCTGTTCCTCTCGCCGGATTGCGAGATCTGCGAGGCGCTGCTGCCCGCGGTCCGTTCGGCGCACGGAGCCGAGCGCGTATGGCTCGACATCGTGCTGGCGAGCGACGGCGCACCGCAGAGGCATGTCGAATTCGTCCGCGAAAAAGGCCTGGGAAAAATCCCCTACGTCATCTCGGAGCGCTTGGGGCGCAGCTACGGAGTCGCGAAGCTGCCTTACGCGGTCCTGATCGACGAAGCGGGCAAATTATCGGCGGCCGGCCTCGTCAACACGCGCGAGCATTTGGAAAGCTTGTTCGTGGCCAAGGAGAGCGGCATCGGCAGCATCCAGCAATACCTCGGTCAACGTGACCAGAGGCGCGTCTCGGGAGAATAGAGTGGCTCAATTCGATCATTTGGCGGAGAAGGTGCTGCGCGGCTTTGCGAGCCGAACCTCCAGGCGCAGTCTGTTCAGCGTGCTCGGGGGATTTCTCGCAGGGGCTGCGGCGCTGCCGCTGCTGCCGGTTGCGCGCGCCGCGGAGGGCGGTGGCCGGAGCGCCGACGACTCGAATTCGGCCGTGGAGGCGCCGCAATTCTCGGGAAATCCGCAAGATCCGGGGGACAGGACCAAGTGCGATTACTGGCGCTACTGCGCCATCGACGGATCGCTGTGCTCGTGCTACGGCGGCAGCGTCATCACCTGTCCGCCCGGCACCGAAATGTCGCCGATCACCTGGATCGGCACCTGCCGCAACCCGGCGGACGAGCGCAACTACATCATTTCATACAACGACTGCTGCGGGGGAATCCCCTGGGGGCGATGCGCCTGCCAAAACAATCGCGGCGATCGGCCGCTGGTGCGGCCGCAGACCAACAACGAGATCACGTGGTGTTTTGGCACCAAGAGCCAGTCCTACACGTGCACGGTGGCCATTATTCTGGGCACGGCTATTGACCAGAAGTAGGCTGGCGGCGCGGGCGCTGCGGCTCGCGGCGGCGTTGTTGATGATGATGCACGGTGCGATGCTGCACCGTGCCGCGGCGCAAACCCCGGCCGGTGAGGCCGCGAGCGCGCCGGCGGTCCACGCCGCGCCGGCCGGCGTCGATGACGCGCGGCGGGCCTGGCAGAACTGGACGTTGAACTGCCAGGGGTGCCATCGCGTCGACGGCACCGGCAGCGCCGGCACGGCCCCGAGCCTCGCGGGCACCGTGGCGAAATTCGTGCGGGTCACCGGCGGCCGCGAGTATCTGGGCCGTGTGCCGGGCGTGGCGACCTCGCCGCTGTCGGACGCCGATTTGGCCGAGGTGGTAAATTGGATGTTGTGGCGCTTCGACAAGCAACACCTGCCGTCGACATTCCAGCCGTTCACGGCCGCCGAGATCGGCCGATTGCGCACCCAACCGCTGCGCCTCGAGGCGTCGCAGATGCGCAATGACTTGCTGAGAAAGGCCGACGAATCGGGACCGCCGTGAGCCGCGACGCGTCTCGCGAGGAAGTGCTCAACACGACTTGTCCGCGGGACTGCTACGACTCTTGCGGAATGATCGTGATCAAGCGCGACGGCGCCGTGGCGGCCGTACGCGGCAATCCGGCGCATCCGGTCAGCCGCGGCACCCTCTGCGGCAAGTGTTCGACGGCCTACAACCGCGAATGGCGCGATCCGGCGCGGCGCTTGACTCGCCCCATGCGCCGCTGCGGCCCCAAGGGACAGGGCCGCTACGAGCCGGTGTCCTGGGAGACGGCCATCGCCGAAATCGCCGCTCGAATCGAGCGCATCGCCCGCTCGCACGGCGCCAGCTCGATATTGAATGCGCATTACACGGGAACCATCTCGCTGCTGGCGGGCGTCGCGCCGATGCGATTTTTCAATCGCCTGGGCGCCACCGACGTGATGCCCGACACGATTTGCAACATGGCGGGCCACGTCGCCCTGCGCTACATGTACGGTACATCGGTCGACGGTTTCGATCCGCGCGCGGCTCGCGACGCCGCGTGCATCGTCGTATGGGGCGCCAACCCGCACGCATCGGCGCCGCATGCTCACGATCATTGGCTGCCCGAGGCGCCCGGCCGGGTGATCGTCATCGACCCCATTCGAACTCCGACGGCCGCGCAGGCGGACATGCATCTGCAGCCCTTCCCCGGCAGCGACGCGGCGCTCGCGTTCGCGATGCTGCACGTGATTCACCGCGACGGTCTCATCGACGGCGAATTCATCGCCGCTCATGTGAAGGGTTGGGAGGAGCTCGAGCCTGCGATCGCGGCTTGCGATCCGGGGAAGCTGAGCGCGCTCACCGGGGTGCCCGCCGCGCTCACCGAGCGGGCTGCGCATTTGTATGCGGCCGGCCCGTCGCTGCTGTGGCTGGGCCAGGGCCTGCAGCGCCAGGCGACCGGCGGCAATGTCATGCGCGCCTGCGCGCTGCTACCCGCGCTCACCGGCAATCTGTGTAAATCGGGCGCCGGATTTCTTTACCTGAACGCCAATCTGCGCCAGCGTGGCATGGATGAGGATTACTTGTCCGGTGCGCACCTCGCCGCCGCAGTCCCGCCGGCGGTCAGCCATATGGATTTCGCCGAGGTTCTGCATGATCCGGCCCGATCGCAGGCGCTGTTCGTGTGGAACATGAATCCGCTGGCCTCCTGTCCGCAGCAGGCTCGTCTGCGCCGCGCGTTCGAGCGCGAGGACCTGCTGACCGTCGTGCTGGACCTGTTTCCGACGGATACGGCGGCGCTGGCCGATTACGTCCTGCCTGCGGCGAGCTTTCTGGAGTTCGACGATCTGATCGCCTCCTACTTTCATCTGACGCTTTCCGCGCAGGTCAAAGCGATGCAGCCGCTCGGCGATGCGCTGCCCAATCAGGAAATTTTCCGGCGCCTGGCGCGCGCCCTGCATTTCACGGAGCCGGAGCTCCACGAGAGCGACGCCGACATGCTGTCCACGCTGCTGGCGCGCAGCGGACTCGGGCTCGATTTCGCATCGCTGGCGGCGCAGGGCACGATTTGGATTCCGCGCGAACCCGCTGTGCAGTTCGCCGGGGGGGTGTTCCCGACGCCGAGCGGGCGCATCGAGATCGCCAGCGCGCGCGCGGCGGCGGACGGCCTGCCGCGAGTGCCGCAGTGCTGGAGCGATCCGCGCCCGGCGGACGGCCGTTTGCGCTTGCTGTCGCCGGCGCACCCGTGGCTGCTCAACACGAGCTTCGGCAACGTGGGCAAGATCCGCGCGCGGCTGGGGCCGGCGACCATCGCACTGCATCCTGCGGATGCCGCGGCGCGGCGACTGGCGGACGGCGATGCGGCCATGGTGCACAACGAGTCGGGCCGGCTGGTCCTGCGGGTGGTGACGTGGGACCAGCTGCCGCAGGGCGTCGCGCTCGCGCACAAGGGCCGCTGGCTCGGCGCCGATCCCGCAGCGGCGAACGTCAACGCGTTGAACCCCGGGAACAAGAGCGACATGGGTGAGAGCACCGCGGTGCACAGCGTGCAAGTCATGGTGCAGGCGGCCGCCGCGCCATGAGTGCCGGCGTCGGCGAAATCGGCGCAGCGGCGAGCCTCAGGCGCTCGCTGACGTACTGGGATCTCGTTCTATACGGCCTGGCCTACATCGCACCGTTCGCGCCCTTGAGCACCCTCGGTTTCGTGTGGAACGAGTCGAACGGGCTGATCGTGATGGCTTACGTGCTCGGCGGCGTATGCATGTACTTCACGGCGCGCAGCTATGCCACCATGACGGAAATGCTGCCGACGGCGGGCTCGGTATACGGCTTCGCACGCCATTGCCTGGGTGCGTTCCCCGGGTTCATCGCCGGCTGGATGATCCTGCTCGATTACCTGCTGATTCCAGCCTTCGTCTACGTGCTGATGGCCGTGGCGCTCGAAACGCTGCTGCCTGGGGTCGACCGCGGCGTCTGGATCGTGCTGCTGGTGGCGACCACCACGGGCGTGAATTGGTTCGGAATCACCGTCACCTCGCGCGCCAATTTCGTGTCAGTCGCGCTTCAGGTCACCATTTTGCTCGGGTTCATGGTGCTCGGAGTGATCGCGCTGTACGGCGGGAAGGGCAATGGAGCGCTCACCCTCAAACCGGTCTTCGACGCCGCAACCTTCAACGCGGGCAAAATATTCAGTGCGACCTCGATTTGCATCATGTCGTTCCTGGGCTTCGACGCCGTCTCGACCCTGGCCGAGGAGGTGCGCGGAGGCGACCGGCGGGTGGTCGGGCGGGCGATCATCGCGGTATTGGTGCTGTCGGCGGCGTTTTTCGTGTGCCTCACCTGGGTTCTCGGCAATCTGCTGAGCGGCATCACGATCAAGGATCCGGCCGCAGCTCAATACGAGCTCGCGGCGTGGGCAACCGGCCCCTGGACCGCGGTCGTATTGGCGTGGGCGTTTGCGACGGTCGTGGGCATATCGAACGCGCTGCCCATGCAGGTGGGGGTGGCGCGCGTGGTGTTCGCCATGGGCCGCGATCGGCAGCTGCCGCAGGCGCTGGCGCGCATCCACCCGCGCTATCACACCCCCTATGTGGGCATGCTGGTGACCGCGGCGATCTCCCTCGCGGTCGCGCTGTTCATGAAAAACCGCCTCGATGATCTCGCCTCGATCGTGAACTTCGGCGCCTTGAGCGGATTCTTGTTCTTGCACGTTTCGGTGCTGGCGCGCTTCGCAGGAAAACTGCGCTCGCGCGCATGGGCCGCGCACTGGCTGGTGCCGATCTGCGGAATTCTCGTGGTGCTCGCGGTGTTTTCCGGCATGAGCGCGCTCGCCGTCAAGGTGGGCGTCACGTGGTTCACCGTGGGGATCGTGTACGGCGCGGTGCTGAGGGCGAAGCATCGGGACGAATTGCACGTGCCGCTGTGAGGCGCGGCCGAGCCGCCGCCCGCTCGTGACGCCGACGGCCATTCTGGCCTGGCGGTTGCCGTCCCTGGTGCAGCCCGCGCGGTTGTTTCGCCGTATTCACCATAAGCTGCGCTCCGGCGGACGCTTGGTGATGATCAACCATGGGCCCGAGGAGGCGGCTTTGGCCTGCGGCTGATGCGCTGCAACAGGTCTTTCCCTGGTATGGCGCCATAAGGAGCCCGGGATACTGAGCGGATACCGTGCACAGGCCCCGGTGGTCTCGTGCCGGCGCGGCGCCTTTTGAGCAATATTCGTATTAATCAGCAATTTGCTGTAGTATCCGCGGCGGTTCGTGAATTTCTACTTGGTCCGTTTCTGGTCAGCGCGCCGCTCCGGCGTCACCTTGGCCACAACCCACAAAGCAGGTTTCTTCGATCCAGGTGGCTGGCATTCCGCTCGAGACTTTTGGGGCACGCGTGACCGGCCGATAGTTTCTTTTGTAGTAGGTATTCTTCACATGACGAAAATGTATGTTGGCAATCTCCCGTTCTCAATGGACGAGTCCGCGGTGCGTGCGCTGTTCGAAAAGCATGGCGCCGTACAGTCGGTGGCGTTGATCAATGATCGCGACACCGGTCGGCCGCGCGGTTTCGGCTTCGTTGAAATGGCAAGCGCAGATGCTGCGCGCGCCATGGCGGCCTTGAACGGCCACGATGTCGACGGGCGAGCGCTGAAAGTGAACGAGGCTCAGGAGCGCACCGGCGGCGGCGGCGGCGGCGGCGGGTCGCGCGGTCCGAAGCGCTGGTAACAGCTTTTGGATTGAGCGAGAACTGGGGCCGCAGCGATGCGGCCCTAGTCATTTATGGCCTCAAGTTTGGCAATCAGGGTTTACGCTTAAGTCGGGTTTGCCTATAATCGCGTCCCTCGGCTTGGGTTCTCAAGCCGAGCGTTGGTCTCGCGATGAGCGCATTGCTGTGGACTCTGGCCCCTCGAAGGGGCTTTTTCGTTAGAGGTAGGGGGCCGATGGGCCCCTTTTTTGTTTGCGCCAGCGCTTCCAAGCCGATGGGAAAATTGCGAAGGGTTCAAGAGAATGCGTGACGCCTTGATGCGCCTGCTGGAGCCGCCGATCGAGGCGCTGGGGTTCGAGTTGATCGATATCGAATTTGCGCCTGCGGGGCGCGGCGGAGTGTTGCGCGTCTTTATCGATCGGGGCGCGGGCGCGTCGGAGCCGGGGATCACGGTCGATGACTGCGCGACGGTCAGCCACCGGGTGAGCCAGGTGCTCGACGTCGAGGATCCGATCAAGGGCCGATACACGCTGGAGGTATCTTCGCCGGGCCTGGATCGGATCCTGCGCAAGCGCGCGCATTTCGAGAGATTTGTCGGCGAGCGGATATTCGCCGAGCTCAAGCTGCCCGTGGATGGGCGGCGGCGCTTCGTCGGGGTATTGAAATCGATTGCGGGCGGCTCGATTGTGATTGAGGTCGACGGGAAGGCGCACGAGCTCCCTCTCGAGCGCGTACAGAAAGCACGGTTACGGCCTTAAGTAGCCAGGAGTCTTGGGTCTATGAACAAAGAAATATTGATGGCGGTCGACGCGGTTTCCAACGAGAAGGGCGTGGACAAGGAGATCATATTCGAGGCGCTCGAGGCGGCGCTTGCGTCCGCGACGCGCAAGAAATACGGCGAGGAGCTGGACGTGCGCGTGTCCATCAATCGCAAGACGGGCGGCTACGACACGTTCCGCCGATGGAAGGTGTTCGCCGACGATTCGACCGAGCTGGAGGTTCCCGAGCGCGAGCTGCGCATGGACGATGCGCGCGAGCTGGATAAGGACGTCGAGCCGGGCGGCTTCGTCGAGGAGCCCATGGAGTCTGTTCCGTTCGGCCGGATTCTCGCGCAGACCGCCAAGCAGGTCATCGTGCAGAAGGTGCGCGAAGCCGAGCGCGCGCAGGTGGTGGATGCGTACAAGGATCGAGCGGGCACGCTGGTCAGCGGCATCGTCAAGCGGGTCGATCGCAACGGCGTGTACGTCGATCTCGGCGCGAACGCCGAGGGGTTCATCCCGCGCGAGGAGATGATTCCGCGCGAACCCGTGCGTTCGCAGGACCGCATCAAGGCTTACCTCAAGGAAGTGCGCAGCGAGCCGCGCGGTCCTCAGCTGTTCCTGTCGCGCACCGCTCCAGAATTCCTGATCGAGCTGTTCAAGCTGGAGGTGCCGGAGGTCGGTCAGGGCCTGATCAACATCCTCGCGGCCGCGCGCGATCCCGGCGTTCGCGCCAAGATCGCCGTGCGCAGCAATGATCCGCGCGTCGATCCGGTGGGCGCTTGCGTCGGCATGCGCGGCTCGCGTGTGCAGGCGGTGTCGAACGAGATCGCCGGCGAGCGCGTGGACATCATTCCCTTCGACGACAACGCCGCGCAGTTTGTCATAAACGCCATGGCGCCCGCGGAGGTCACCTCGATCGTGGTCGACGAGGACTCGCACTCGATGGACATCGCCGTTTCCGAGGACAAGCTCTCGCAGGCCATCGGCCGCGGCGGACAGAACATCCGTCTGGCGAGCGAGCTGACCGGCTGGGAATTGAACGTGATGAGCGAATCGCAGGCCGAAGCGAAGAGCGAGACCGAATCCCTCGCGCTGCGAGAAACGTTCATGAAGCAGCTCGATGTCGACGCCGACGTGGCGAATATCCTGGTCCAGGAGGGATTTTCGACCATCGAGGAGATCGCCTACGTCCCGGCGAGCGAACTCAACGACATCGAGGAGTTCGACGAGGAAATCGTCAAAGAGCTGCGCACTCGGGCGCGCGATGTGCTGCTGACCCAGGCCATCGCCAGCGAGGAATCCATGGACGGGACGGAGCCGGCGGCGGATCTGGTGGAGTTGGCTGGCGAGACGCTGAGCAAGACGCTGGCCCGCAAGGGCGTCCGCACGCGCGAGGATCTGGCGGATCTGGCCGTTGACGAGCTGGTGGAGATGGGCGACGTCGACGAGAAGAGAGCCGCCGAATTGATCATGGACGCGCGCAAACATTGGTTCGCCGAAGAAGCGAAGGCGTAGGAGCAGCACAATGGCAGATGTAACCGTCGCGCAATTCGCCGAAGTGCTGAAGGTACCCGTCGATCGGCTGCTGCAGCAGCTCGATCAGGCCGGGATCAAAGTCGACAGTGCCGAGGACATGATCAGCGAGGACGCGAAGCACGAGCTGCTGACGCATCTGCGCCGCAGCCACGGGCGCGACGACGCCCAGGCCGACGCGGCGCCTCGAAAAATCACCTTGCGGCGCAAGTCGCAGTCGGAGCTGAAGCTGGCGAGCCCCCAGGGACGTGCCCGCACCGTCAATGTCGAGGTGCGCAGCAAGCGCACTTACGTGAAGCGCGAGGTGCTGGAGGACCAGGCCCGGCATCAGCAGGAGGAAATCGAGCGGCTGCGCGAATCCGAGGAGCAGGCGAAGGCCGCGCTCGAGCGGGCCGAGCACGAGCGGCTGGAGAAGGAGCGCCTCGACCGCGAGCGGCTCGAGGAAGAGAACCGACGCCGCAGCGACGAAGAGAATCGCAAGCGCACCGCCGAGGAGGAGGCGCGGCGCCTGGCGGAATTGGAGGCGCGCGAACAGGCAGAGCGCGAGCGCAAGACCACAGCCGCCGCCGCGAAACCGGGCAAGGCGGCGCGCGAGGTCGCGGACGACAAGGCGACCCGCTACGGCCGCCAGGAGCTGCACATCGTCGGCGACGTCAGTTCGCGGCACAAGAAGAAGAAGTCGCGCGACGGCCGGCGCCGCTCCGTCGGCGGCGAGACCGACACCAAGCATGGATTCGAAATGCCGACGGCGCGCGTGGTGCGCGAGGTCGCGATCGGCGAGGCCATGACGGTCGGGGAACTCGCGCAAAAGATGGCGGTGAAGGCGACCGAAGTCATCAAGGTCATGATGAACATGGGCGTCATGGCCACAATCAATCAAACGATCGAGCAGGATACGGCGGTGCTGGTGGTCGAGGAGATGGGCCACACCGCGGTGCTGCGCAAGGAAAACGTCATCGAGGACGACCTGCAGGGCGGGGCTGATACCGCACTCGAGGTTTTGCCGCGTCCGCCGGTGGTGACCGTGATGGGCCACGTCGATCACGGCAAGACCTCGCTGCTCGACTACATCCGGCGCACCAAGGTGGCGGCGGGCGAGGCGGGCGGCATCACTCAGCACATCGGCGCGTACCACGTGGAGACCGCGAAGGGCATGGTGACCTTCCTCGACACCCCGGGCCACGCGGCGTTCACTTCCATGCGCGCACGCGGCGCAAAAGTAACCGACATCGTGATCCTGGTGGTCGGCGCCGACGACGGCGTCATGCCGCAGACCATCGAAGCCGTGCAGCATGCGCAGGCGGCCAAGGTGCCGATCGTGGTTGCGCTCAACAAGATGGACAAGCCGGAAGCGGATCCGGAGCGCGTAAAGCAGGAACTCACCAAGTACGGCGTCATACCCGAGGAGTGGGGTGGAGAGAACATTTTCGTGCCGGTGTCGGCACGCACCGGCCAGGGCGTCGATCAGCTGCTCGACAGCATCCTGCTGCAGGCCGAAGTGCTCGAGTTGAAGGCGCCCACGGCGGGGCTCGCGGCCGGCTACGTGATCGAGTCCAGCCTCGAGAAGGGCCGCGGTCCGGTCGCGACGGTGCTGGTGCTGCGCGGCACGCTCAAGCTCGGCGATCCGCTGTTGATCGGCCAGGAATTCGGCCGCGTGCGCGCGCTGTTCGACGAGGCCGGAAAGCCGGTCGAATCGGCGGGCCCGTCGATGCCGGTGGTGGTGCTCGGCCTGTCCGGGGCGCCGAACGCGGGCGACGAGCTGCTGGTGGTCGAAAGCGAACGCAAGGCGCGCGAGGTCGCTACGCACCGGCAGGCCAGATCGCGCGACGTCAAACTGGCGCAGAAGAGCGCGAACATGCAGGACGTGTTCTCGAGCATGGGCGAGAACAAGCCCAACACAGTGCAGCTGCTGGTCAAGGCGGACGTGCAGGGCAGCGTCGAGGCGCTGCGCGATTCGCTGAACGGCCTGTCGACCGGGGAAGTGGCCGTCAACGTGGTGGCTTCGGGCGTCGGCGGTCTCACCGAGTCGGACGTCACTCTCGCCGCCGCGTCCAAGGCGCGGATCATTGCGTTCAATGTGCGCGGCGATGCCGCGGCTCGCGCCGCGATCAAGGATCACGGCGTCGACGTGCGCTACTACAGCATCATCTACGAAGCCATCGACGACATCCGCGCCGTGCTCACCGGCATGCTGGCTCCCGAGGTCAAGGAGCAGATCGTGGGTCTTGCCGAGGTTCGCAGCGTCTTCCGCTCGAGCAAGTTCGGCACGGTGGCCGGCTGCATGGTGGTCGACGGCTACGTGCGCCGCAACTTTCCGATCCGCGTGCTGCGCGACAACGTCGTCATTTTCGAGGGGGCCCTGGAGTCGCTGAAGCGCTTCAAGGACGACGTCAACGAGGTGCGCGCCGGAACCGAGTGCGGCATCGGCGTGAAGAACTACAACGACGTGCGCGAGGGCGACCAGATCGAATGCTATTCGCGCGTGGAAGTGGCGCGCACGCTGTAGCGCGGCTCCTAGGCCCATGGCGAAGAACAATCCGCGCGCGCGACGCCTGGGCGAGCAGATCCAGCGGGAGCTGACGGAGCTGCTGCGCCGCGACGTGAAGGACGAGCGCATCGGCAACGTCACGATCACGGCGGTGGACGTGACCGGCGATCTGCGTACCGCGCGGGTTCACTATCTCGTGTTCGGCAAGCAGGGACCCGACCCCCAGGTGCAGGCCGGCCTCGACGAGCGCGGCCGGGTTCTTGCGCAACGCCCTATCGCGATCGTTGATGATTCGCTATACGCCGACCTTGAGCTTCGAACTCGACACCTCGATCGAGCACGGTGTGCGCCTGACCCAGCTGATCGACTCGGTCAACAAGCCGGCCGCCAAGGACCAATGAATGTCGGCGGACATTCACGGCATCCTGCTGCTCGACAAACCGCTGGGCGTGAGCTCGGCGGGCGCGGTGGCGCGCGTCAAGCGGCTGTTTGCCGCGCGTAAAGCGGGCCACACCGGATCGCTCGATCCGCTTGCCTCGGGGATGCTCCCGATCTGTCTTGGCGAAGCGACCAAGTTCGGAGCGCAGCTGCTCGATGCGGACAAGACCTACCGGGTCACCGTGCGTTTGGGAGAGCGCACGGCGAGCGCCGATCGCGAATCGGCCGTGATCGAGCGGCGCGAGCTGCCGTGCTACCCGATGCGCCGGATCGAGCAGGCGCTCGAGGAGTTTCCGCGCGAATACGCGCAGGTGCCGCCGATGCATTCGGCCATCAAACAGGACGGCAAGCCGCTGTACGAATATGCTCGCGCGGGCGAGTGGCGGGAGCGGGCGCCGCGCGCGATCGTGATCCGCGAGATGCGCCTGCTCGATTGGCAGGCGCCGGACCTGTCATTCGATGTGCGGTGCACGAAGGGCGCCTACATACGGGTTCTGGCCGAGGATCTGGCGCAGCGGCTGCAGACCGTCGGGCATGTGATCGGCTTGCGGCGGCTGGCGGTGGCTCCGTTCGCGGGCGAGCCGCAATGGACGCTGACGGCATTGGAGTCCATGACGCCGGCGCAGCGCTTGGCTGTCCTGCTGCCGGTCGATGCCGCATTGACCGGCTGGCGGCGGCTGGATTTGCCGGCGAGCGGGGTCAGCGCGTTTCGGCAGGGCCAGAGCGTGCCGATTCCGGTGGAACTGCCGGGAAATGCGCCTGTGAATGCGCCCGAGAACGTACGGATCTATGCGGCCGGGCTCGGATTTCTGGGGTTGGGGGCGATCGAACCGGAAGGGCGGCTGGTGCCGCTGCGGCTCATTTCGGCCGCCACCAATCGAGCTTGAGGGCGAGTGCCGCGACGCGTACAATGCGCGCCTTCTTAAAAGGTCATAAGTTATTGATTGAGGGTTTGATTTCATGCCACTTACTCGCGAAGAAAAGACGGGCGTCGTCGGAAAATTCCAGCGCAGCGCGCAGGACACCGGATCTCCCGAAGTACAAATTGCCTTGTTGTCCGAGCGCATCAACGGCTTGAGCCAGCACTTCACCACCCACAAAGCCGACCACGCCTCGCGCCGCGGATTGCTCAAGATGGTCAATCAGCGGCGCAAGCTGCTCGACTATCTGAAGAGCAAAACGCCGGACAAGTACGCGCAATTGGTCGAGCAACTCGGGTTACGCCGCTAGCCGGCACCGCCGCCGGCCCCTTCGTCGAAGGTGGCTTGCGACTCTCATCATTTCGGACATAAGGGGCCTACGTGAGCCATCCTAAGAAAAGTTTTCAGTATGGGGACCACACCGTAACGATCGAGACGGGCGAACTCGCGCGTCAGGCCGACGGGGCGGTCCTGGTGACCATGAGCGAAACGGTGGTGCTGGTGACCGCGGTGGGCTTGAAGAAGCCGACGCCGGGCCGGGACTTCTTTCCGCTCACCGTCAATTATCAGGAAAAAACCTACGCCGCGGGGCGCATTCCCGGCGGCTTCTTCAAGCGCGAGGGCCGGCCCACCGAGAAGGAAACGCTCACCTCGCGCCTGATCGACCGCCCGATTCGCCCGTTGTTTCCCGACGGCTTCACCAACGACGTGCAGGTGGTCGCCTCGGTGCTCTCGGTCAATGCCGAAGTGGACCCGGACATCGCCTCGCTGATCGGCGCCTCGGCGGCGCTGGCGATTTCCGGCATGCCGTTCCTGGGTCCGATCGGTGCTGCGCGCGTCGGCTATCTGGACGGCCGGTACATTCTCAATCCGACCGCGACGCAGCTCAACGATTCGAAGCTCGATCTGGTGGTGGCCGGCACCGAGGAAGGCGTGCTCATGGTGGAGTCCGAGGCGAGCGGCCTGGACGAGGAAGTGATGCTCGGTGCGGTGATGTTCGGCCACGAGCAGATGCAAACGGCGATCAAGGCCATCAAGGAACTGGCGGCGGAAGCCTCGAAGCCGAAATGGGATTGGGCCATTCCCCTGGAGATCGGCGATCTGAAGCTGGCCGTGAGTTCGTTTGCCGAGAAGGACCTGGCTGCGGCCTATGCGCTGACCGAGAAGCAGCAGCGTCATGCCAGGATCGGTGAGATCAAGAATGCGCTGCTCGACGCGTTGGCAGCGGGCGAATCGCCCAAGTTCACCCCGGAAGAGGTCGCCACGGAATTCTTCAATCTGGAGCATCGGCTGGTGCGCGAACGGATTCTCGGGGGGCGTCCGCGCATCGACGGCCGCGACAACAAGACCGTCCGTCCGATCAGCGTCCGCACCGGCGTGTTGGCGAGAACCCACGGTTCGGCGCTGTTCACCCGCGGCGAAACGCAGGCGCTGGTGGTGACCACGCTCGGCACCGGGCGCGATGCGCAGATCATCGACGGCCTGACCGGCGAGCGCAAAGAGCCGTTCATGCTGCACTACAACTTCCCGCCGTTCAGCGTCGGGGAGACCGGCATGATGGGTTCGCCCAAGCGGCGCGAGATCGGCCACGGCAATTTGGCCAAGCGCGGCGTCAAGGCGGTGATGCCGGGGCTGGAGAAGTTTCCATACGTCATTCGCGTGGTGTCGGAAATCCTCGAGTCCAATGGCTCGAGTTCGATGGCCTCGGTGTGCGGCACCAGTCTGGCATTGATGGATGCGGGCGTGCCGATCAGGGCGCCGGTCGCCGGGGTCGCCATGGGCCTCGTGAAGGAGGGCGAGCGCTTCTGTGTGCTCACGGACATTTTGGGCGACGAAGATCATCTGGGCGACATGGATTTCAAGGTGGCCGGCACCAAGGACGGCATTACCGCTCTGCAGATGGACATCAAGATCACGAGCATCACGCGCGAGATCATGAAGGTGGCGCTGGATCAGGCGCGCGCCGGCCGCCTGCACATCCTGGGCGAGATGAACAAGGTGCTCGCCAAGCCACGCGAGAACATGTCCGAGTGGGCCCCGACCATCATTACGCTGAAGATCGACCCGGAGAAGATCCGCGACGTCATCGGCAAGGGCGGCGCAGTCATTCGTCAGATCACCGAGGAGACCGGTACCTCGATCGACATCGAGAACGACGGTACCGTGAAGATCGCCTCGGTGCAGGGCGCGGCCGGCCGTGAGGCGCAGCGGCGCATCGAATTGATCACGGCCGACGTCGAGGTCGGGCGCATCTACGAGGGCAGGGTCGCTCGTCTGATGGACTTCGGCGCGTTCGTGACGATTCTTCCCGGTCGAGACGGCCTGGTGCACATTTCGCAGATATCCGAAGAGCGGGTGGAGCGTGTGGGCGACAAGCTCAAGGAAGGCGATGTCGTGCGCGTCAAGGTCCTCGAGGTGGATCGGCAGGGCCGCGTGCGTCTGTCGATGCGCAATGTCGACGCTGCTTAGCGGACGACGGTCCGGCAACACTTTTCGATTGGCGGCGTTACTGCCGGCGGCGCTACTCGCGGCGCTGGCCGCCGCCGCGCCGTGTGCCGCGGCGGATGGCGCGCTCACCAGCGCGGACGGCCTTTATTTGAATTGGCTCGACCGGGCGGTTGCTCCGGGCGCGGATTTCTTTCGCTTCGCGAATGGCGGCTGGATCAAGTCGCATCCAATTCCGCCGGACCGCGCCTACTGGGGCGTGGACACGCTGCTCGAGCAGGACAACGAGAGCTACATTCGCGGCCTGGTCGAATCGCTGGGCAAGAGCGATTGGCCTGCCGGCAGCGCGCAGCGCAAGGTGGCCGATTTCTACCTGAGCGGCATGGATGAGCACGGCATCGATACGGCGGGCATCGCGCCGCTCGCGCCGGAATTCGCGCGCATCGCGCGCATCGGTGCACTGCCCGAGTTGTTGGAGGAGATCGCGCATCTGCAGGCGATCGGCGTCGAGGCGCCGCTGCAGATCGGGGAGATGCAGGACTTCAAGGACAGCACCCAGGTCATTGCGGTCGCGAACCAAAGCGGTCTTGGTCTGCCGAACCGCGATTACTACCTCAAGGGCGAACCCAACTTCACCGCGGTGCGCGGGGCCTACGTGTCGCACATGACGCGCATGTTCAGCCTGCTGGGCGACGAGCCGGCGGCGGCGGCGCGCGAAGCCAAAGCCGTCATAGCGCTGGAAACGGCGCTGGCCGCTGCGTCGATGTCGGATGTCGAGCAGCGCGACCCGACCGCGATTTACCACCCGGTGACTCTAGAGGGTGCGCAGGCGCTCACACCGCACCTCAGCTGGCGGGGCCTGCTTGCGGGCCTCGGGCATCCGGAGATTGCGTCGCTGAACGTCGGCATGCCCCAGTTCTTCCGGGCCTTCGATCGGCAGCTGACCCACACTTCGCTCGCCGATTGGCGGACCTATCTGCGCTGGCGCCTCATCGACACCTACGCGCGGTATCTGTCCAAGCCGTTCGTGGACGAGGATTTTCGCATGACGGCGGCGCTCACCGGGGCTCAGCAATTGCAGGCGCGCTGGCTGCGGGTATTGCGCGCCGAGGACGAGGCGCTCGGTTTTGCGATCGGGCAGCTGTACGTGGCGGAGAAGTTTCCGCCGGCTGCCAAGGAGGCCGCCGCCGCCATGGTGTCGCGCATTCGCGATGCGCTGCGCGAAGATCTTGCGACCCTGGCCTGGATGACCCCGGCGACGCGGAGCGCCGCCCAGCAGAAGCTCGATCTGATGGAAATGCGCGTCGGCTATCCGGATCGCTGGCGCGACTATTCCGGCCTCGAAATCGACCGCGGCCCGTATGTGCTCAACGTGCTGCGCGCCAACGAATTCGAGGTCAAGCGCCAGCTGTCCAAAATCGGCAAGCCCGTCGACCGCAGCGAATGGTACATGACGCCGCAGACCGTCAATGCCTACTACGACCCGTCGATGAACAGCCTGAACGTGCCGGCGGGAATCCTGCAGCCGCCTTACTTCGATGCGGGCTGGTCCGATCCGGTCAACTACGGCGCGACGGGCGCGACCATCGGCCACGAAATGACGCATGGCTTCGACGACGAAGGCGCGAAATTCGACGGGCATGGGAATCTCAGGGACTGGTGGGCGCCCGCTGATCTCAAGAAGTTCCGGCAGGCGACGCGCTGCATCGCCCAGCAATACTCGCGCTTCGAGGTGAGCGGCGGTTTGCACGTGCAGGGCGAATTGGTGACCGGGGAGGCCGCCGCGGATCTCGGCGGCTTGATTCTGGCGTGGCGTGCACTGCATGCCGCCGGCGAGCCCACTGCCGGCAGTGATGAGTTCACCCCCGATCAGCAATTCTTCATTGCCTATGCCCACTCATGGGCAGGGGCCATTCGCCCGGAGGAGGCTCAGGAACTGGTCACTACCGACCCGCACCCGCCGGCCGAGTACCGCACCAACGCCACTCTCGCCAACAACCGGGACTTTCAGGCGGCATTCCGGATTCGCGACCC
This sequence comes from uncultured Gammaproteobacteria bacterium, assembly GCA_963837045.1. Taxonomy (GTDB): domain Bacteria; phylum Pseudomonadota; class Gammaproteobacteria; order Steroidobacterales; family Steroidobacteraceae; genus Bog-1198. The sequence goes on along the minus strand of CAWIMA010000005.1, from coordinate 81,391 downwards.
GAGCCCCATGGTCAAAGCCGACCGCTGCGTTATTTGGTGATATTCGACTCTTCGCGCTCCTTCTCGTCGCGAATCCGCACCGGGGAGAGCGCTTTGTAGCCCTCGTCCGGAGCGCGCGGCCGCTGCTGCGTCTCCGCTGCGGCGAACGGCTTTGGGCGCTCACGCAGCTGCGGTTGCTGACTCAGGAATTGCTTCAGCGCCTGGTCCAGATGAGCGCTCACCTGGACCTGCACGCCGCTGCCGTAAGAGCGGATCACGTTGACCATGAATTCCTGCGTCAGAATCGGCTCGGGCAGATGCTCCTGCTCGGCGATGACCTGCAGCAATATGCTGCGCGTGATGTCCGAATTGTTCTTTTTGTCCACCACAACGAAGTCGATTCTCTCAACGACCAACCGTCTCACGTCGCCAAGGGTGATATACCGGCTTTCGACGGTATCGTAGAGGCGGCGATTCGGATATTTTTTAATCACTCGCGGATCGCTCATAGGGCTCCTCGCTCGTGTTGGCCGACGCGCTACCGGAAGATGCCGGTCCGTGCCCGATACCAATGACCAGTTGCTGGATACCGAAATCAAAGGATAGCGCAATGCAGCGCCAAGGCAAGCCGGCTTTTCGCCGGGACGCCCGTCACCCCGCCAAGGGCAAGGTCAGCCGCCTGGCGACGCGCCGGATGTCCCATCGCTCCATCGCCCAGGCCCACGCGGCGCCGATCGACCCCGCCGCGAGACCGGGGGGCGGCCCAAGGCCCAGCAAGTCGAACACCCGGCACAGTTGCGTCAGCGCCACGCCGCTGTCGACCCGTACGCTGCGCTCCGACTTGGCCAGCTTGCCTCCGTCGGCCTCCACCAGCACCGGGACGTGGGCATAGGCGGGCAGCGGGAGGCCGAGCAGCCGCTGGAGGTAAATCTGGCGCGGCGTGTTGTCCAGCAGGTCGGCGCCGCGCACCACATGAGTCACGCCCTGGGCGCCATCGTCGACCACGACGGCCAGCAAATAAGCGTAGAGCTGATCCCGGCGCCTGAGAATCACGTCGCCCACGGCAGCCGCAACGTCTTGCCGATAGATGCCTTGAATGCGGTCCTCGAACTGCACGTAGCCGGGCTCCACGAGCAGGCGAGCGGCCGTCGGAACACCCGAGATCAGCGGGCGCTCGCGGCAGCTGCCGGGGTAGCGCTCCTCCTCGGCGAGCTGCGCGCGGCTGCAGGAGCACTCGAAGGTCAAGCGGCGGGCGCGCAGCGCCTCCAGCGCGGCCGCATAATGCGCCGTGCGGTCCGCTTGTCTCAGGATCTCGCCATCCCATTCGAAGCCAAATGCCCGCAGGGTGCTCACGATGCTGGCGGCTGATCCGGCCACTTCGCGCGGTCCATCCACATCCTCGATGCGCAACAGCCAGCGCCCGCCGCTGGCGCGCGCGTCGAGATAGCTCGCCACCGCGGTGTACAGCGACCCCAGGTGCAGATCGCCGGTCGGCGAAGGGGCGAATCGTCCGATGTAGCCGGTCGAAGCGCGCGAGCTCTTACCGATATCGATCGTCGCGGTCGCCGTACTGCTTTTCGCGGCGCTCGCGCCGCTCTTGCGCTTCCACGGAAAGCGTCGCGACCGGCCGCGCCTCAAGCCGCTTGATGCCGATTTCCTCCCCGGTCTCCAGGCAGTAGCCGTACGAGCCGTCCTCGATGCGTTTCAGCGCCTCGTCAATCTTGCGGATCAGCTTGCGCTCCCGGTCGCGCGTACGCAGTTCGAGGCTGAATTCCTCCTCCTGCGTGGCCCTGTCGTTCGGATCGGGGAAATTGGCCGCTTCGTCCTTCATATGCAGCACGGTGCGGTCGACCTCGACCATGAGATCGCGCTTCCAGTTCTGCAATATGCGCGCGAAGTGCTCCAGCTGCTCCTTGCTCATGTACTGCTCGCCGCGGCGGGCGATGTACGGCTTCACATTGCGCGGGCCGGCCAGCAAGCTGGCGGAAGCACCCGGTTCGGCGTCGCCGTCGTCGTCGATTTGGGCTGCTCGGAGCGGGATCACCAGCGGACGGGCGTCGAATTTGATCGGACCGTGCTTCTCGGCAGCCGCCTTCAAATTATCCGGCTTCGGCTCGGTTTTCGCGGGCGCGGCGTGCCCGCGCGACGTGTGGGCGGCGGCAGGCTTTGCCGCCACCGGCTTGGGCGGTGGTTTATGCGCTTTCACGGGTACCTTCGATGTGGCGGACGTGGGCCTGGGGTTGGCGGGCGGTCGAGCCGCCTTTTTGGCAACGGCCGCTTTTCTAGCAGCCTTCTTCGGGATCGCCTTTCCTGGCCTTTTAGCCGCCTTATTCGGTTTCTTCGAGGGCATGTCGCAGTCTCCGCCACCTAACGAAAGAGCGCGCGATTATACCGACGCATTACAGCCTGTACAGGCCGCCGGGGCAACATCGCAATTTTATTTTAGAATCTAACTATTTGATTGAAAAGACGATTGCCTAGGGCAGGGCGACCGGGTCGGGACTCACCCACCCCGGCTGCCGGTGCTCGGCCACGACCGTGGTGTAAATGCCGCCGCGCACATTGAATTCGGCGACTAGGCGCATGAACCGCGGTGCCGTCACGGCCACCAGATCGCGCAGGATCTCATTGGTCACGGCCTCGTGGAATGCACCGCGGTTGCGGTACGACCAGATGTACAGCTTCAGCGATTTCAGTTCCACGCAGCGCTGTTCGGGCACATATTCGAGCTTCAGGGTGGCGAAGTCCGGCTGTCCGGTTTTCGGGCACAGGCAGCTGAACTCCGGAATGGTCATCCGAATTGTGTAGTCTCGCTCGGGCGCGGGGTTGGCAAAGATTTCCAGCGGGGAGGTGCTCATGTCGGCAGGGGTTTACGAATGTGTCGTTTACTTTACACTACGCGCCACATTGACGGCCACGCGACTGACCGTCGCTAGGCTCCCAGGTCCTCGCGCCAAGGCCCGTCGAACTCAAGGTTGATACAAACTGATGCGCCTAACGAAACTCAAGATTGCAGGCTTCAAGTCCTTCGTCGATCCAACCACGGTGACTTTTCCCAGCAGCCTGACGGGCATCGTCGGCCCGAACGGCTGCGGCAAATCCAATATCATCGATGCGGTGCGTTGGGTGATGGGCGAGATCTCGGCTAAGCACCTGCGCGGCGAGTCCATGGCGGACGTGATCTTCAATGGCTCCGCCGCCCGCAAACCGCTCGGGGCCGCTTCCGTAGAGATGGTTTTCGACAATTCCGAGGGCAAGATCGGCGGCGCGTACGCGAACTACAACGAGGTGGCGCTGCGGCGCGCCGTGAGCCGCGACGGCACCTCGGACTACTTCATCAACGGCATCAAGGTGCGGCGCAAGGACATCACGCAGCTGTTCCTCGGCACCGGCTTGGGAACGCGCAGCTACGCCATCATCGAACAGGGCATGATCTCGAGGGTGATCGAGGCGCGGCCGGACGACCTGCGGGCCTTCCTGGAAGAGGCGGCCGGCATATCGCGCTACAAGGAGCGGCGCCGCGAAACCGAAAGCCGGATCGCCCAAACGCGCGAGAACCTCGACCGCCTGAACGATTTGCGCGAAGAGGTCGAGAAGCAGATTCGCCACCTGCAGCGACAGGCGGCCACCGCGCGGCGCTACCAAAGCCTCAAGGAAGAGGAGCGCAAATTGCAGGCGGAATTGTTCGCGCTGCGCCTGCAGGGCCTGGATCTCGAGGCGGGCGCTCGAGATGCCGCGGCGGCGCACTGTGAAACGGCGCTGCAGGCCGTCCTCGCGGATCTGCGCGAAGCGGAAGCGCAGATCGAACGGGTTCGCGTCGATCAATCGGCCAAGGCCGACGCACTGAGCGCCATCCAGGCGCGCTTTTACGGTGCCGGCGCCGAAGTCACGCGCGTCGAGCAGAGCATTCAGCATGCGCGCGAGCTCCGCCAGCGCCAGATCGCCGACCTTGATCAAGCCCAGGCCCAGGTGCAGGACCTCACCGGCACGATCCAGCGCGACCGCAGTCAGCTCGACGCGCTGGATGCGGAGCTCAGCACCATGATTCCCGGCCTGGACCTGGCGCACGCCGAGGAGCGCGACGCCTCGGCCCTGTTGGAGCGCTGCGAGCAGGCACTCGCGACCTGGCAGCTCGCTTGGGACGCGCACGCCCAATCGGTTGCCCTGGGCCAGGGTCAGACGCAGGTGGAACGCGCGCGCATCGAGCAGCTGGAAAATCAGCAGCGCCGGCTGCTGCTGCAGCGGACGCGCCAGGAAGAGGAGCACTCGACGCTCACACGATTGCAGCCGGCGGTCGACCTGGAGACCCTGTCATCGCAGTGCGAGCTGGCGCGCGACTCCGGCCAGAAGGCGGCGGCCGAGCTCGCGGAATTGCTTGCCGAGCTCTCGCTGGCGCGCGAACGCGAGCGCGAACAGACTCAGGAGCTGAACGGTTTGCGCGCACGCTGGCAGCAGGCCCTCGGCGCGCAGGTGTCGACCGAAGCGCTGCAGCAGGCCGCACTGGGCAAGGTGTCGGGCAAGGTCACGCAGTGGCTCAAGGCTCAATCGCTCGACCGGCAGCCGCGGGTTGCGCAGCAGCTGCGGGTGGAGCGCGGCTGGGAGCGGGCGGTGGAGACCGTTCTGGGCTCCTACCTCGAAGCGGTCTGCGTCGATGGTTTGGACTCCGTCACGGATCTGCTGGCAAGCTTCGATGGCGGGCATCTGGCGGTGGTGAGCGCGAACAGCGCCTCCGGCGGCCCCGATGCGGCGTGCCTGCAGGCGAAGGTGCACGGCGCGCCGTATTTGAGCTCGGTGCTGTCGTGCGTGTTCATGGCCGAGACGCTGGGCGAGGCGCTGCGGCTCAGACGCGGTTTGGCCGCGGGCCAATCGGTGGTCACGCGGGACGGCATCTGGCTGGGAGCGGACTGGCTGCGGGTGTCGCGCGATCCGGAGCCGCATACCGGTGTGATCGAACGCGAGGAGTCGCTGCGCGAGCTGCGCGCATCGTCGAGCCGGCTCGAGCGGGAAGTGAAGGATCTCGAACACGCGCTCGAAGTTGCGCATCAGCGGGTGCGCGACCACGAAGACCGCCGCGATCGATTGCAGACCGACGTCAACCGGCTGCATCGCGAGCATGTCGACCGGCGCTCGGAGCTCGACTCGGCCGAGGCGCGCAGGGCGGACGCTGCGCGGCGCCTGAGCCAGCTCGAGACGGGACTGGCGGACGTGCGCGGCGAGCTCGAGCGCACGGAAACCGAATTGCGCGCGGCGCGCGGCCGCCTGGAAACGGCCATCGACGCCCTGGTGGCGCTCGAACCGAAACGACTCGAGCTCGACCAGGATCGCGAGCGCATGCGCGACGAGCTGGCGGCGGCGCGCGCCGCCGCTCAGGCCGCGCAGCAGCGTGCGCACGAGCTGGCGCTGCAGGTCGAGTCGCGGCGCTCATCGCATGCCTCGCTGCGCAACACGCTCGCGCGCGTGGAGAAGCAGCTGCAGGACCTCGCCCTGCGCCGCGACGAGCTGGCGCGGCAGCTCGCGGACGGCGAAGCGCCGCTCGTCGCGCTGCAAGCACAGCTCGATCACGCGCTTCAGGGGCGCGCGCAGGTCGAGGCCGAGCTGCAGGCCGCGAGGATAGCCAGCGATGAGCTGGACGCGCTGCTGCGCGAGCGTGAGCTGCATCGAACCTCCGTCGAGCAGCGGGTGGAGTCGGCACGCGCGGCCATGGAGGAGGCCCGCCTCGCCGCACAGCAGGTGCGGGTGCGCCGCGAGAGCGTCGCCGAGCAGCTCGCCGCCACGCATTTCGAGCTGAGCGCGCTGCTCGCCGGGCTTGCCGCGGAGGCGACGGCGCAAGGCTGGGAATCGCAGCTCGAGGAGGTGAGGGGAAAAATCGAGCGCCTTGGCCAGGTGAATCTCGCTGCGATCGGCGAGTTCAAAGAGCAGTCCGAGCGCAAGGAGTACCTGGATCGGCAGTGCAAGGATCTGACCGACGCGCTCGAGACTCTCGAATCGGCGATGCGCAAAATCGACCGCGAAACGCGCACGCGCTTCGAGGATACCTTCGACCGGGTGAATGCCGGCCTCAAGGAGAAGTTTCCGCGCCTGTTCGGCGGGGGCCATGCGTATCTGGAGCTCGCCGGGGAGGAGACCGAGGGGGCGGGTGTTTCGGTGATGGCGCGCCCTCCGGGAAAGCGCAACAGCACCATCAGCCAGCTGTCCGGCGGCGAAAAGGCATTGACGGCGGTGGCGCTGGTGTTCGCGATATTCGATCTGAATCCGGCGCCGTTTTGCCTGCTCGACGAGGTCGATGCGCCGCTCGACGAGAACAACGTCGGACGCTTCTGCGACATCGTGCGCGACATGTCGCGCAGCGTGCAGTTCATTTTCATCACCCACAACAAGAGCACCATGGAGATGGCCTCGCAACTGGTGGGCGTCACCATGAGCGAGCCGGGTGTGTCGCGCTTGGTGGCTGTTGACGTGGACGAGGCCGTGCGCATGGCAGCAATGTAAGGACACCCTCAGTTGGGCGAGTTGCGTTGGACCTTGTTGGGGCTCGGGATACTGGCGATCCTCGCCATCTGGTGGTGGACCGCGCGCCGCTCCGGCCAGGCGCCGGGGAATGCCGAGCTGCGCGAGTCGACCGCGGCGCCGCCCGTGCCCGTGCAGCATTTCGCTACCGCCGGCGAATCGGCACTGGCCGAAAGGCGGCCCGCCGTGAGCGAGTCTCGCGATTGGGTGGTGCCGCCATTGGAGCCCCTGAGCATCCGCACGACCGACTTGGACGGCGTGCCCGCGTTGGATGAGCCGATGATGGTCGACGACGACCCGCTGGATATGACCATCGACATCGGGCCGCTGGCGATCAAGGCGCCGCCGCCGGTGCCCATGCCGCCGACGCCGCCGACGTCTCTCTCGCACGCACCCGCACCCGCGCCGACACCGGCCCCGGCGCAGCGGCCGAGTGCGGAAAACAGCGACCGCCTTGCCGCAGTCGCACCGCAAGCTCCGAACACGAGCGAGGTGCAGAGGATCGTGACGGTTCGCGTGTGCGCGGTCGGCGCCGCGCGCTGGCCGGGCGCCGCTCTGATGGCGGCGCTGGAGCTCCATGGGCTGGCCTACGGCCGATACCAGGTCTATCACCGCAAGCACAGCGACGGCCGCAGCATTTTTTGCGTGGCAAGCCTGATCGAGCCGGGCACGTTCGACATCGCGCGCATGTCCGAGGAGGAATATCGCGGCGTGAGCCTGTTCGCGGTGCTGCCGGGACCGCTCGAGCCGCTGCAAACCATCGATGCGCTGCTGGCCACTGCGCGGGATCTGGCGCGCGAGCTGTCGGGAACGGTGCAGGATGCCAAGGGGATGCCGTTCTCGCCGCAGCGCGCGGCGGCGCTGCGCGAAGATGTGGCTCGCTTTCAAGACCTGCTGCCGTAGTGTTCGCCGCAGGTGAGCGCCAAGAGCGAAGCGGGTCGGGCGAAAAGGGCGGCGGCAGCACGAGCCGTCGAGCTGCGCGAGTTCCTGGAGCGCTATAACTACCGCTATTACGCGCTCGATGATCCGGAAGTGCCGGATGCCGAATACGATCGGCTCATGCTCGAACTGCGGGACATCGAGAGCCGCTATCCGAAGCTGCTCACGCCGGATTCCCCGACGCAGCGCGTGGGAGCCGCGCCGGTCGCGGCATTCGGCGCGGTGCGCCACCGCATTCCCATGCTGTCGCTGGACAACGCCTTCAGCGACGAGGAGGTGAGGGATTTCGACCGGCGAATCCGCGAGCGTCTGCAGCAGTCGGCGCCGATACGCTACTCGGCAGAGCCCAAGCTCGACGGTTTGGCGATCAGCGCACTGTACGAGCGCGGTGCGTACGTGCAGGGAGCCACCCGCGGCGACGGCGAAACCGGCGAGGACATCACGCAAAACTTGCGCACCGTCGCCGCACTGCCGCTCAAGCTGCGAACAGCGAGCGCGCCGCGCGTGCTCGAGGTGCGCGGCGAGGTGTACATGCCGCTGGCCGGCTTCGAGCGCTTCAACAAGGAAGCGGCGGCGCGCGGCGAGAAGACCTTCGTCAATCCACGCAATGCCGCGGCGGGAAGCTTGCGGCAGCTCGATCCGCGCGTGACGGCCGCGCGCCCTCTGGACGTGTTCATCTATGGCATCGGCTACGTGGAGGGCGGCGAGATGCCTGCGCATCACGGGCAGCTGCTGCTGTCGCTGCGCCGCTGGGGGTTCAAGATTTGTCCGCAGTCCCGCGTGGTCGAATCGGCCGAAGGCTGCCTCGATTACTACCGGGAAATGGGCGCGGCGCGGGCGCAGTTGCCGTATCAAATCGACGGCGTCGTGTACAAGGTCGACGACATCGAGCTGCAGCGGCAGCTCGGCTTCGTCTCGCGTGCGCCGCGCTGGGCCATCGCCCATAAGTTTCCCGCCGAAGAGGCGTTGACGGCGGTGCGCGGCATCGAGTTTCAAGTGGGCCGCACCGGCGCGTTGACCCCCGTGGCGCGGCTGGAGCCGGTCTTCGTCGGCGGCGTCACGGTCAGCAATGCGACCCTGCACAACATGGATGAAATGACCCGCAAGGATGTGCGGCCGGGGGATACCGTGGTGATCCGCCGGGCGGGCGACGTCATTCCGGAGGTCGTGCGGGTGCTGCCGGAGCGGCGCATCGCGGGCGCGAAGCTGGTGGCGCTGCCCAAGGCCTGTCCCGTGTGCGGCTCCCCGGTGGTGCGCGAATCGGATCAGGCCGTCGCGCGCTGCACCGGCGGCAGATCCTGCGCGGCGCAGCGCCGGGAGGAGATCAAGCACTTCGCCTCGCGCCGCGCGCTCGACATCCAGGGGCTTGGCGACAAGCTCATCGAGCAGCTGGTCGAGCGCGATTGGGTGCGAACACCGGCCGATCTGTTCGCGCTCGATGAGGCTCGGCTCGCGACGCTGGAGCGCATGGGCGAGAAGTCCGCGCAGAAGCTGCACTCCGCCATCGGCGCGGCCAAGCAGACCACGCTGCCTCGATTCTTGTACGCGCTCGGCATGCGTGACGTGGGCGAGGCGACCGCGCTGGCGCTGGCCCAGCACTTCGGCGACGTGGCGGCGCTGCGCAGCGCATCCGTGGAGGAGATCCAGCGCGTACCCGACGTGGGTCCGGTGGTGGCGGCCCATATCCGCGCGTATTTCGGCAATTCCGAAAACGCGGAGCTGGTCGACCGGCTGCTGGCGAGCGGCGTGCGCTGGCCGGCGGTGAATCGTGGCGCTCCCAAGGGAGACATGGCCGGGAGGACCTTCGTGCTGACGGGTACGCTCGCCAAATTCACGCGCGAGCAGGCTCAAGAGGCGATCACCGGGCGCGGCGGCAAGGTGAGCGGCAGCGTCTCGAAAAAGACCGACTACGTCGTGGCGGGCGAGGATGCGGGCTCGAAGCTCACGAAGGCCCGGGAGCTAGGCATCGCCGTGCTCGATGAGCCGGCGTTCTTGAAATTGCTCAAGGATTGAATTGCTCAAAGAATGGAAAAGCGGGCCCGTGCGGGCCCGCTATCGGACGCTCCCCGCCCCGGGCCGGTCAGCCGCTCAGAGCTTCTTCTCGATTGTCGCGGTCTTCTTCAACTCCGCCACATAAACCTGCAGCTTCTTGCGGATCACGGCGTTGACGAGCTTGTCCTTGACCTGATCGAACGGCGGCGGTGTGACGTCGCGCGTGTCCTCGAGCTTGATCACGTGCCAGCCGAACTGCGTTTGCACGGGCTGCTGGGTGTATTCGCCCTTCTTCATTGCCTTCACCGCGTCGGCAAACGGCTTCACCATGCGCGCCAGCGTGAACCAGCCGAGATCCCCGCCATTGGTCTTGGAGCCGTCGATCGAGTCGGCCTTGGCGAGCTCTTCGAACTTGGCCCCGCCCTTGAGCTTCTTGATGATCTGATCGGCCTGCTCCTTGCTCGAGACAAGAATATGCCGCGCGTGATATTCGGTCTTGTCCATGGAGCCGATCGCGCTGTCGTATTCGGCATGCAGCTCCGCATCCGTCGGCTGCTGGCCCTTGAGGAACTTCTGTGATTCCGCATCGGCCATCACGCGCAGGTGCAGAACCTCGAGCTGAGCCGCGGTATCCGGATCCTTCTCCAGGCTGTCCTTTTCGGCCTGCGCAGCCAGCAGCTGCATGCTGATCAGCTCGTCCAGGACCTCGTTCTTCTGATCGGCCGTCAATTCCTGCTGTCTGCCTTGCAGAAGGCCCTTGACGTAGATGTCGAATTCGGTGCGCGATATGGGCGTGCCGTTCACGACGGCCACCGGCGCCGCTGCCGGGGTCGCGGCCGCAGGGGGCGCCGCCGCCTGCTGGGTCTTGCCGCAGGCCGCCAGGCCGGCAATGGCTATCACGGTCAACGCCGCGGTCCACGGCGTGCGAAAAAACTGGCTCATTGGGATCCTTTAATCGAAATAAGCGACTGTGGCCGATGTGGCCGGCGCGCCCGGGGGCGGCAGTTTAAGATAATTCAATCCGTTTTGCGAAAAACCTCAATCCGCGGGCGGCGGCAGCGCCTCGATCGCCAGCGCATGAATATCGGTCTTGAGCATGTCGGCGAGGGCGGCGTAGACCAGGCGGTGGCGCGCCACGGCGGAGACGCCGCGGAACGCCTCGGACACGATGCGCACGCGAAAATGGCTCTGTCCGCCGGCGGCTCCCGCGTGGCCGGCGTGCAGGTGACTTTCATCTTCGATGGTGAGATCCAGCGGCGCGAATTCCTCGGTGAGCCGCCGCCGCAGCCGCTCTTCGCGGACGGAGCGGTTCACGGCGGCGGCGCGTCCGGGCGCGCCGTCTTGGTCTTGCCGTTCAGCCACAGTACCTGGGGAATCATGAAGATCAGCATCGCCACGCTGATGCCGAAGACTTTGAAGTTCACCCAGACGCTCTCGGCAAAGTTTCGCGCCACATAGATGTTCGCCGCCGCGAGCAGCGCAAACCATCCCGCCCACAGGGAATTGATGAGAATCCACGACTGGCGCGATATCTGCAGCGGCTCGGTGAACACGCTTTCGAGCATGCGCCGGGCGAGCGGCTGCCTGCCGACCACCATGCTGCCGAGGAAGGCGGCGGCGGTAAGCGCGAGCAGCACCGTGGGCTTCCACTGAATGAAGCGTTTATCGTGCAGGACCAAAGTCGCCGTGCCCAGAATCAACGCCACCGCCACCGTGACGACGTGCATGGTCTTGAAGCTGCCGGCGCGCAGCCGATGCGCGAGCAGCACCACGCTGCACATGATCATCAGCGCCGCGGTGGCCCAATACATGCCCATGAATTTGAACGCGAGGAAGAAGACGATGAGCGGCGACCACTCGAGCAGCTGGTTCATGCGGGTATCATAGCCTTTGAAACATGAGTATCTATCTGCAACTGCATCCGGTATCGCCGCAGCGGCGCTTCGTCCGTCAGGCAGTCGAGGTGCTGCGAAGCGGCGGGGTAATCGTCTATCCCACCGATTCGTGCTACGCGCTCGGCTGCCAGATCGGCGACAAGGCCGCCTTGGAGCGCATCCGCTCGATTCGCGAAACCGACCGCAATCACCATTTTACCCTGGTGTGCCGCGACCTGCGCGAGGTCGGCAAGTACGCGGTGGTGGACAACTGGCAGTATCGCCTTCTGCGCGCGCACACGCCGGGTCCCTACACGTTTTTGCTGAAGGCTTCGCGCGAAACGCCGCGCCGCCTGAAGCACGAGCGGCGCGGCACGATCGGCCTGCGCGTTCCCGACCACCCCGTGACGGCGATGCTGTTGACTGAGCTGGGCGAGCCGGTGATGAGTTCGACCCTGCTGCTGCCGGGCGAGCAGCTGCCGCGCACCGATGCCAAGGAAATCTACGAGCGGCTCGAGCACCGGGTCGATTTGGTGCTCGATGGAGGCAATTGCGGGCTGGTTCCGACCTCCGTGATCGATCTGTCCGGCGACCGCGCGGTCGTGGTGCGCGTTGGCCGCGGCGATGTCGCCCCCTTTGCGAGTGCGGCAACCGTATAATACTTCAACAATGCGGGCGAAATAGCTCGTGTTTTTTCTAAATAACGAGTGCAAGCATTGGATTTATCTGCATTTCTTTCAAAGATTTCCATCTGGGCAATCCCGGTTCTATTTGCGATCTCCCTGCACGAAGTCGCGCATGGCTGGATGGCGCGATACTTCGGCGATCGGACTGCAGAGATGCTCGGACGTTTGAGTCTCAACCCGCTGCGCCATATCGATCCCATCGGCACGGTGCTGGTGCCGGCCTTTTTGCTGGCGATCGGCGGACCGTTGATCGGCTGGGCGAAACCGGTGCCGGTCGCCACCAAGGCGCTGCGCAACCCGCGCCGCGCCATGATGCTGGTTGCGTTTGCCGGTCCCCTCGCCAATCTGGTCATGGCCTCCCTGTGGTGCGCCGTGCTGGGTGCGGTCGCACGCATCAACGGAAATGCCACCTTGATCGGCTGGTTCGCACTCATGGCGCAGGCAGGCATCGTGATCAACGTGGTGCTGGCAGTCTTCAACCTGCTGCCGATTCCACCGCTCGACGGCGGCCGAGTGCTCGCCGGGCTGCTGCCCGCCGCCTGGGGCGCGCGTCTGGAGAAGATCGAGCCGGTCGGGCTGTTCCTGGTGCTCGGTCTGTCCGCGCTCGGCATGCTCGGATGGCTGTTCGAACCCGCCTACCGGGTCATAGGACGAGTCATCAACGTGCTGGTCGGATCGTCGGCGTGAGCGGGCCCATTCAAAATCGTCGAGTGCTTTCCGGCATGCGGCCGACCGGCATGCTGCACCTGGGGAATTACCACGGTGCGCTGAAGAATTGGATCGAGCTCCAATACCACTACGAGTGCTATTTCTTCATTGCCGACTGGCATGCACTCACCACCGGCTATGCCGATACGTCCAAGCTCGAGGAATACGTGTGGACGATGGCCATCGACTGGCTGGCCGCGGGCCTCAATCCGGGGGTGGCCACGCTGTTCATCCAGTCCAGAGTCCCCGAGCACGCCGAGCTGCATCTGCTGCTGTCGATGATCACCCCGCTCGGCTGGCTGGAACGGGTACCGTCCTACAAGGACCAGCAACTCCAGCTCAGCGATCGCGATCTGGCCACCTACGGCTTTCTCGGCTACCCGCTGCTGCAGACCGCCGATATTCTGCTGTACCGCTCGCAGTACGTGCCAGTTGGCGAGGACCAGGTGGCGCACGTGGAGATCACCCGCGAGATCGCGCGGCGCTTCAATCACATCTACGGCCGCGAACCGCAGTTCGAGCAAAAGGCCGAAAAGGCCATCAGGAGCCTGGGCACGCGCAATTCGGCGATGTATCGAACCCTGCGCAAGGAGTATCAGGAAAAGGGCGACGCCGACGCATTGGCCAAAGCGCGGGCGCTGGTGGAATCCAACGCGCGGCTGACCGTGGCCGATCGCGACCGCTTGTTCGGATTCCTCGAGGGCACGGGAATCGCGATCCTGCCGGAGCCCGAGGTGCTGCTCACCGCCACGCCGAAGGTACCGGGCCTGGACGGGCGCAAGATGTCCAAGTCCTACGACAACACGATCGGGCTGCGCGAGGACCCGGATTCCGTGGTCAAAAAGCTCAAGGCCATGCAGACCGATCCGGCGCGCGTGCGCCGCACCGATCCCGGCGATCCGGACAAGTGTCCGGTGTGGGATTTGCACAAAGTGTATTCAAATGCCGACACTCAGGCATGGGTGCAGCGGGGATGCCGCGCCGCGAGCATCGGCTGCCTGGAGTGCAAGGCGCCGCTGATCGACAAGGTGGTGGAGGAGATTGCGGCGATTTCCAAGCGTGCGCAGGAGTTTGAGGAGAATCCGGAGCTGGTACGCGGTATCATCGCAGAGGGATGCGAGCGAGCGCGCGCGGCGGCGCGTGAAACACTGGATGCGGTTCGTCAAGCCATGAACATCAACTACCGTTGACCAGATGAAACCCGAACTGACGCTCGTTCCAACCGCTGCGGCGGCTCCGCCGGCGCACACAGCGGCCCCTGCGCAGGCCGAGATGCCGTTCGCGGTAGTGGAGGGCCAGCCTGTCACCGAGATGCCTCGCGACCTGTACATCCCGCCGCAGGCGCTCGAGGTGTTTCTCGAGGCCTTCGAGGGACCGCTCGACATGCTGCTGTACCTGATCCGGCGGCAGAATCTCGACATCCTCGATATTCCGATCGCGGAGATCACGCGTCAGTACATGCGCTACATCGAGCTGATGCAGGTGCTGCAATTGGAATTGGCGGGCGAATATCTGCTGATGGCCGCGACGCTCGCGGAGGTCAAGTCGCGGATGCTGCTGCCGCGGCCGCACGCCGCCGATGCGGGCGACGAGGCGGATCCGCGCGCGGAGCTGGTGCGCCGGCTGCAGGAATACGAGCGCTTCAAGCGCGCCGCCGAGGGCATCGAACGCATGCCGCGCCTGGAGCGGGACACGTGGGTCGCATCCGCGGACCTCGTCGACCGCAAGGTCGTGCGCATCGCGCCACAAGTCACGCTTCGGGAAATGCTGCTTGCCTTCCAAGACGTGCTGTCGCGCAGCGAGATGTTCGCCCACCTTCACGTGCAGCGCGAACCGCTGTCCGTACGGCAGCGCATGACCGACGTGCTGTCGGCGCTTAACGAGAGCGCGTTCGTGGATTTCGTGCGGCTGTTCCGGCCGGAGGAGGGGCGCCGCGGGGTGACCGTCACCTTCGTCGCCATTTTGGAGCTGTTGCGCGAAGGGCTGATCGAAATCGTGCAATCGGAAGCCTATGGGCCTCTGCACGTGCGACTCGGCAATCCGGCCCGACACCTGAAACTGGTTACCGATGACTCCGCCGTCAACGACGCCGCCAATGATGCAGCTACCTTGGGAGAACCTAAGTGAACGACCAATACGTTCGCAATGTGATCGAGGCGGCGCTGCTCGCCGCCGGCCGGCCGCTCGCGTCCGATGAACTCGTAGGCCTGTTCGACGAGCGCGATGGAACAAATGCCGAGGAGGTGCAGGCCGCCATCGGCGCGCTGCGCAGCGATTACGAAACCCGCGGGGTCGAGCTGGTCGAGGTCGCGAGCGGCTATCGCATCCAAATCCGGGCGGCGGTGGCGCAGCCGGTGTCGCGGCTGTGGCAGGAGCGGCCGACCAAGTACTCGCGCGCATTGCTGGAAACCCTGGCGCTGGTGGCTTATCGGCAGCCGATCACGCGCGGCGAGATCGAGCAGATTCGCGGCGTCGCGGTGAACCCGAACATCATCAAGACCCTGCTCGAGCGCAGCTGGATCCGGGTGGTCGGGCATCGCGACGTGCCGGGCAGGCCGGAATTGCTGGGCACCACGCGGGAATTCCTCGACTACTTCAGTCTGAAAAAGCTCGACGACCTGCCGACGCTCGCCCAGCTCCGGGAGCTGGAGGATTTGCGCGTGCAATTGACGCTGCCCGGCGCCGGGGCGGCCGGCGCGGACACCAATGCGGCGGGCGCGGAGCCGGCGGTCACCGGTCCCGCGGGCGGGGATGACGCGGCGCAGCCCGTCGTCACCGACGCCGCAGCGGACGAGGATGAATTGGAGGCCGCCGATGCGGCGCAGCCGCGCGCTCAAGGGCTGGTCGCACGCGGGGTCGAAGACGACGCGGACTGATGCGCTCGCGCCCGCCACGCACAGCGTCTCAAGACCGCCCGGCGCCTCGGGCGCACAAGGAATCTGGGGCGCACAGGGGCCCTCGGGCGCACAAGGCGCCTGGGACGCACCAGGAGCCGCCGTCGGCGCGAGTGCAAAAGCTGTTGTCGGCCGCGGGAATCGGTTCGCGTCGCGAGGTCGAGCGCTGGATTCGCGAAGGGCGGCTGCAGGTCAACGGCGAGGTGCCGGCCCTGGGGGCGAAGCTTGCAGCCCGGGACCGA
This sequence comes from uncultured Gammaproteobacteria bacterium, assembly GCA_963837045.1. Classification (GTDB taxonomy): domain Bacteria; phylum Pseudomonadota; class Gammaproteobacteria; order Steroidobacterales; family Steroidobacteraceae; genus Bog-1198. Next base: position 65,570 of record CAWIMA010000005.1, on the reverse strand, counting down.
ATTACGCTCGACGGCCGCCCGGTTCGCCTGCACGCGCCGAAGTCCAGGGAATTGCACGTGCTGCTGTTTCACCGCTCGCCGGGCGAAACGCTGGACCTGAAGGCGGCGACTTCGCGCGCCGCCGAGTATCTGAACCTGCCGCGCTCCTCCGGCCGCTGGCTGGCGATCCAACCCATGCCGCCGGTGGACGGCGGGCTCGAGATCCTGACCGATGATGGGTCATGGGCGCATCGGGTATCGCGCGGGGTGCATGCGCTCACCGTCGATTATGTGCTGCGCATGCGCGGACCCTTGAGCGAGGAACTGGTCGCCGAGTTCCGGGCCGCCACCGATTGCGAGGGCGAGCCCATGTGCATCCTGCAAGCCGAGGCTCAGTATGGCGCGGGGTTCAACCACTGGTTGCATGTCACCGCGCGTGCGACGCGCTCCGCCCAAATCCGCCATTGGTGGGCCGCGCGCGGCATCATCGTCAGTCGGCTGATGCGCGTGCGATTCGGGCCGGTGCACCTGTCGCGCGAATTGCCGCGCGGTCACTCGCGCGCGATGCTGGCAAGCGAGCGCAACGCGCTGATGAACGAGATCGACGCCGCAAAGACGGCCTACGAGGCGCAGATCCCGCCAGGCTCCTAGGAGCCTGTCTGAGTATTCCCCGTGGCCGCGACCGCGGCAGATTTCGCTTCAGCCGAGGCGGAGCCGACGTAGTTGGGTCAACACCCAATGAGGAGGCGACAACGACGGATGAAGCGAAATCTGCCCGGTCCCTCCGGGTTGGCTTGGTGAGGGGCGTCTGCGGTGTTGCGCGGCTTGGCCGTGGCGCTTACCACGGCCTGCGCCGCGCGCCTGGCATCCGCTCCCTCGCCAAGCCAACGCGGCTCACGCGGAATACTCAGCCAGGCTCCTAGCTTCCCGCCTTCGGTTCGGAGGAGGCGAGCAGATCCTTCAGGTACTGCTGCCAAACGGCGGCCCACGTGTGGGTGCCGTGCCCGTGCGCCTGGTCGGACGCGGGCAGCAGCACGAAGCGGCCGTGCTTCACACGTTTGATCTCGCGCTCCGCGATGCCGAGCTCGGGCGGATTGATGAAATCGTCCGCCGAATTGATCCACATGACGGGCGCGGTGATCTTGTCGAGATCAGCCGACGGATCGTAATTGCGCGACGCGTTGATCTGGTACAGAACGTCGTTCGCGTCCAGGACGCTGATTTCGCGTTCCATGTACTTTTGGACGAATTCATCCGCCGCGTCGCGGGTCGGCAGGGCGATCTGCATCTGGATTGGCGCGCTGCCGGCGATGAGCAGTATGCCGGCGGCGGTGCGCAGGCCGCTGGCCGGTTCGGTGCGGTATTCGCCCTGCAGCCACTCCGGATCGGAACGAATCGCATCCATGAGCAGGTCGCGCCACGCCCGATTGCGCCCCGCGATCTGCACCGGCAGGCAGGCAAGGGGCATCAGCGCGTCCGCGAAATCAGGGTACCGCTCCGCCCACATCCATGTATGCATGCAGCCCATGGAGGTACCTATCATCAGGCGCAAATGATCGACCTGCAGGCCCTGCGTGACGAGGAGGTGCTGCGCGCTCACCATGTCATCGTAGTCGTACTGCGGAAAGTGGGCGTGCAGCCCGTCGCTCGGCTTGCTGGATTCGCCGTGGCCGATGCCGTCGGGCAGAATGACGTAATAGCGACTGGTGTCGAGCAATTGCCCCTTGCCGAACAGCACTCCGGCGAACCGGTCCACCAGAAAGCTGTGGCCCGACCCGCCGGTGCCGTGCAGGATGAGCACCGCATTGTCGACGCGGCCGTGCGCATCGCGATGCGGGCTGCCGAGCGTCGTGTAATGCAGCCGCAGCTCGGGCAATGTTTCGCCGGAGGCGAAGCGAAAGTTCGGAACGACATAGTTCCCGTCTTTCGAATTGGCCGCGCCGCCCGGCGGGTCGGCGAGCGCGGTGCGGGGCGCAACATATATGCATGCGGCCACCGCGCAAAGCACGCGGGCGAAAGCGCATGGAAAGCCTGATATGGCCATAGCTCGTCGCTCCTACTGAATCACTGCGCGTCGAAATATTCACCGCTGATGCGGCGTCCGTGCGCGCTCAGCAAGTATAGAAACGGCCCGGCGACCGATTGCGGCGCCGGCAGAGTGTTCGGATCCTCCGCCGGATACGCCGCGGCCCGCATGGCGGTGCGCATGCGTCCCGGGTTGACGCTGTTGATGCGAATGTTCGGTTCGCCTTCGAGCTCCTGGGCCAACATGCTGCGCACGGATTCCAATCCGGTCTTGGAGACGGCATAGGCGCCCCAATAGGCCCGCTGGTTCTTGACCACGCCGCTGCTGACGAAAATGACGGATGCATCGGCCGATTGGCGCAGGTTGGGCAGCAACACCTGGGTCAAAATGAACGGTGCGGTGAGATTCACGTGCAACACCCGGCACCAGGTGGGGACATCGTATTGCTCCAGGGGCGTGCGGTCGCCCAACAGGGCGGCGGCATGCACCAGACCGTCCAGCTTGCCGAATTCATCGCCGATGGTCTTCGCCAGTCGGTCGTAGTCGACCGCCGTCGCGGTGGCAAGATCGAGCGGCGCGATGGCGGGCTGCGGCGCGCCGAGCGCCTCGATCTCGTCGTAGACTCGATCGAGCCTGGCGCCGTTGCGGCCCGATAGGATCACAGCGGCACCGGCGCGTGCGCATTCCACCGCGAGCGCTCGGCCGAGGCCGCCGCTCGCTCCGGTGACCATGATCACGCGGCCCTTCAGCAAGCCGGCGTCGGCGGTGAATTGTCTGGGTAGCGACATGGATGCTCCGCCCATAAGCCTATTTTTGCCGCCCGGCGCGCCGTGCCGTGGTCCACGCCAGGTGCAGATCTTGCACGCGAAAACGCGCATCCGCCGCGGCTCTGCGGCCATTCAAATGCCTTGCGCCGAGCGCCGCAAGCACCAGCAAATGGCGCAGCTGCGCCCGCTCTGCGCGTGGCAACCCGGCGGCCGCGGCCTCGAAGAGCTGCGCGGCGCGCCGCCTCAGCTCCTGCAGATAGGATTGTAAGCGCAGCGGCGGTTCGGCGGCGGCAAGATCCGAATTCTCGATGCCCGCGGCGAGCAGTTCATCGACCGGGAATGCGACCCGGCCGGCCCGCGCCTCGTGCCGATAACCGCCGATCGCGGCCGCCAGGTATTCGGCGGCGGCAAGCGCCGCGGTGCAGTCGCACACTGCTGCCTCGGCTTCGCGCGTCCGCTCCGCCGCGAGGCGCGCGGCGACCATGAGCGGCTCCGCGCGCAGCGCTCGGCTGTGGGCCGGCAGTTCCGCGCCGCGCTCCAGCGCAACACCGCTGATCTGCCGCGCGGCAGCTTCCACTGCGCCCGCGAGCGGCGCAAAGTCGGTGGCCGCGGCACGCGGCAATCCGATGAGAAATTGGCTGATGGGATGCACGGGCGAGCCTGCGCTCAGGCGGAGCATTTCCTCGCGCCACCACGCCAGCTTGAGGTGCGCCACCCGCGCGTCGGTGCCCGGATCCATCAGGGCCCGCCACTCGGCCAGCAGCGCATAGATGCCGAGCAGGGGATCGCGGCAGTTGCGCGCCGCGAACAGCCAGCTCCAGTGGCGCGCCGTAGCCGGCGGCACGGCGCGGCTGCGATAGGGTTCGTCAAGAGTCCTCACACGGAGTCTCGTCGGCAGCCGCGGGGGCTTGCGCGGCGCTTGTGAGGCGCGGCTCGCGAGCGAGCGTGTCGATGCTCTCGATCGGCTCGAGCTCGCGGTTGACGCGCAGCCCGAGCTCCGGAAATCGCCGCGCCGCCGGCATGACTTGCTGCTCGAGCGATCCGACGGCTTTGTTGAACGAATCCACGCTGCTGCCGAGGGACTTGCCCAGTCTGCCGAGGTGCTCGCCGAACACCGCCAGGCGCTTGTACAGCTCCTCGCCGAGCCGGCGTATTTCGGCCGCATTGTCCGCGAGGACGGCTTGCTTCCAGCCGTAGGCGACGGCCTTGAGCAGCGCAACCAGGCTGGTGGGCGTGGCCAGCATGACATTCTGCCGCAGCGACTCATCGATCAGTCCCGGATTCTCCTGCAGCGCCGCGGACAGGAATTGATCGCCCGGGAGGAATAGCACGACGAAATCCGGGCTGTGTTCGAATTGGGACCAGTACTGCTTCGAGGCCAATTCGCGTACCCGTGCACCCACGAGCTGCGCGTGACGGCGCAGCTGAGCACCGCGCTCCTCTTCGCTTTGCGCCTCCACGGCCGCAAGGTACGCATCGAGCGGGGTCTTCACGTCAACCACGATGTCGCGCCGTTCCGGCATGTGCACGATCATGTCGGGTCGAACCGCGCCCGACTCGGTCGGCCGGTGTGGCTGCTCGGTAAAATCCACGTGTGCACTCATGCCGGACAGCTCCACCAGGCGCTTGAGCGTGATCTCGCCCCACTGGCCGCGCACATCAGGGCGGCGCAGCGCCGTCACCAGATTGCGCGTCTCGCGCGACAGCAGGCTTTGTCCGCTCGCCAGCGTCTCCATCTGGGTCTTGATGGCGGCAAACGCGTCGATGCGATCCCGTTCGATGCTTTGAATCTGCGCTTCGGTCCTGGCGAGCGCCTCGCGGATCGGCCGTACCATGGATTCGATGGCGGTCTCGCGCTCCTTGAGCGCGGCGGATGCGTCCAGCTGCTGGCGCAGCAGCCGTTCGCGCGCCAGTTGCAGGAAAACCTCGCTGTTGCTCTGCAAGCTGTCCCGGGCGAGCTCGCCGAACACCCCCTGCAATTGCTCGCGCGCGCGGTCGAGCGCCAGCTCGCGCTCGGCGCTCACGCTCTCCTCGGTCTTGACCCGCACCCGCAGCAGCTCCAGCTCGACGCGCAGCGCCTGCTCGCGCTTCGCGCGCCAAAGCAGGGCCGCGAGCACCCCGAGCGCACACCCCAGGACGCCTCCCGCCGCCGCTGCCAGCCATACGCCGGCGCCGCTCATGCGCGCCCGCTGCGCTTGAGCCAGCCGAGCAGATCGAGCGGCTGCGCGACGAAGCCGTCGCCGCCCCATGCCTGCCAATCCTCGTCGGGATGCAGGTAGCCGTAGGTCGCGACGAGCGCCTCCATGCCGGCGGCGTGCGCCGCCTGCACGTCGCGCTGCGCGTCGCCCACATAGACGCAGGCGTCCGCAGGCGCCCGGGCGAGCTTGGCGGCATGCAGCATCGGCAGAGGATCCGGCTTGCGCGCGCTCACCGTGTCGCCGCTCACCACGCACGCGAATCGCTCGCGCAGCTCGAGCTGCTGGAGCAGCGGATCGGTGAGCCAGGCCGGCTTGTTGGTGACGATGCCGAGAGCGAGGCCGCGCTCCGTCAGTTCCGCCAGTACCGCGTCCATGCCGCTGAACAGCCGCGTGCGCGTGGCCAGGCCTGCGCGGTAGATCTCCAGAAAACGGAGCTGCAAAGCGGCGAACTGCTGCGGGTCGGCGTCGGGAAATCCGATTTGAACCAGACGCGCGGAACCGTGGCTGACCGAGGATCGCAGCGCGTCGAAGGTCAGCGGCTCGCGCCGCTGTTCGAGGAGTAAAGAGTTCAATGCACCTGCCATGTCAGGCGCCGTGTCGAGCAGGGTGCCGTCCAAATCGAACAAGATGGCTCGCAGCGGCTGATTCATCTGTCCAAAGGGTCCCGGCCTGAGCGCGGCCACGGCGGAAAATGCGCAAGATAGTTGACGGCGGTGTTGGCCGACAAACGGAATGCCCGCGTCAGCGGGTTGTGGGTGATCCCGGTCAGGTCTTCGAGCTCGAGTTCCGCCGCCCGTCCCCAACGGGCGAGCTCCGACGGACGGATGAATTTCAGGTATTCGTGCGTTCCGCGCGGTAGCGCGCGCGCGATGTACTCCGCGCCCACGATCGCCACTGCGAACGCGAGCGGATTGCGATTCAAGGTCGACACGATCACGTCGCCGCCGGGTTTCACCAGGGCGGCGAGCGCGGCCAGGGTTGCCGCCGGGTCCGGCACGTGTTCCAGCATTTCCATGCACGTAACCGCGTCGAACTCGCCGGGCCGCTCGAGCGCGAGATCCTCGGCGGCAACGGCCCGATAATCGACCGCGACCCGCGCCTCCAGGGCGTGCAATTCAGCGACCTCGAGGACGGCCTGCGCAAGATCGATTCCGAGCACCTTTGCGCCGCCGCGCGCCATCGACTCCGACAATATCCCGCCGCCGCAGCCGACGTCGAGGATCTGTTTGCCGGGCAGCGCAACGGCGCGATCCACGTATTGCAGCCGCAGCGGATTGAGGTCGTGCAGCGCCTTGGACGGACCGTTGGGGTCCCACCAGCTTTGCGCGAGGTCGGTGAACTTGGCGAGCTCCGCCGGGTCGACGTTTAGGGCCGAAGAATTCATTGTGTGCTCTCCAGAAAATCAGCCGCAGCCGGGGTGCCGAAGCGCGCGGCGAGGCTCGGCCAATCCAGCCGGGTGAACTGCCCCTTGCTCAGCAACTGTCGGCCTGCGACCCATACATCGCTCACCATGTCACGCCCGCCGGCAAAAACCAATCGTCGCACCGGATCGCAGGGGGGCTGGGCCGCCGGCCCGCTCAAATCCATGCAGCATACATCGGCCCATTTACCCACCTCGAGCGTGCCGATCTCCTCTTCTAGACCCAGCGCGGCTGCACCGCCCCGAGTCGCGGCGGCGAGCGCGTCCCACGCGCAGAGGCTCGGTTCGGCAGCGCCCGGGCTTCGCGAATGCAGCGTGAGCAGCTTCATGTCGGTCCACAGTTCCTGATCGTTGCCGCCGGCCCCGCCGTCGCTGCCCACGCTTAAGCGGATGGCGGCCCCGCGTACGGCCTCCCCGCACGAACCGGCCTGCGCCAGGGCCGCAACCGGCGCCAATCCATCGCCGCGCGCCAGGTCCGATTCCAGGCACAGGGTGACGCCGATGCCGCCGCGCCGCGCGAGATCGATGTCCGCGAAGTCCGCGTGCGCCATATGAGCCGCGGTCAGCAGAGGTGTCAGCAGCCCCAGGCCCTGCAGGCGCGCCAGAGGCCGCAGTCCATAGTGCGCCAGCGATTCGTCGATGTCGTTCTGCGACGCGTGCAGTGAAATCAGAATTGCGGCGTCGAGTTCATCGGCCAGCGTGCCGATGCGCCTGTACGTGGCATCGCTCATCGAAGCCGAATTGAGCGGCGCAAACCCGGTGGTAATGCACGGATGTCCCTTGTACTCGTCGCGCAGGCTCAAGGCCCGCGTCAGGTATTCGCCGGCGCTTTGCGCCCAGGGGCTCGGATGCTCGGCCACCGGCAGTCCTATGAACGCTCGCATGCCTTGGGCGGCCGCTGTCTGCGCGGCCTGGTCGGGAAAGTAGCCGACGTCGCAGAAGCAGGTGACGCCCGCCTGGAGCAGCTTGGCAATGCACAGCAGGCCGCCCTCGGGCAGGAATTGCGGGGCGCCGGCGGCGCGCTCGGGCGCCCCGATGCGGGTGCGTGCGTTCACCATGCCGGGGATCAATACGTGGGCCGGCCGGTCGAGGAGCGCTCGGGGAGCGTATCGCTCGGCCGCCTTCGCATTCGGCAGGACATCGAGAATGCGCCCGTCGCGAATCACCAGCGTGTGATGCTCGAGGATCTCGTCACGCCCCCTCATCGGTACGATCCAGCGGGGCCTGATGCTCAAATCGGCGGGAACGGCGGCCATTGCCCAGTATATCGGCTAATCGGCACCGGAGGCTTAAGACCCAAGAGGATTCTGTGCTAGAATAATTTGATGTTGAGACCGTGTCTCGCCTCCTTTAAACCCGCTTAAATTGTAGCCCCGACGGCTCATCCGGACTCTCGCATATGGCCGAGATCGCACGCGAAATATTGCCCGTAAATCTCGAAGACGAGATGCGCAAATCCTATCTGGATTACGCCATGAGCGTGATCGTCGGGCGCGCGCTTCCGGACGTGCGGGACGGCCTGAAGCCGGTGCACCGGCGCGTGCTGTACGCGATGCGCGAGCTCGGCAACGACTGGAACCGGGCCTACAAGAAATCGGCGCGCGTCGTCGGCGACGTCATCGGCAAATATCATCCGCACGGCGACGCCTCGGTCTACGATGCGATCGTGCGCATGGCGCAGCCGTTCTCGATGCGCTATCTGCTGGTCGATGGACAGGGAAATTTCGGCTCCGTGGACGGCGATCCGCCCGCGGCGATGCGCTATACCGAAGTGCGCATGTCGAGGCTTGCCGCCGAACTGCTCGCCGACATCGACAAGGAAACGGTCGACTTCACTCCTAACTACGATGAGTCGGAGACCGAACCCGCCGTATTGCCGACCCGCATACCGAATCTGCTGATCAACGGCTCTTCGGGCATTGCAGTCGGTATGGCGACCAATATTCCGCCGCACAACCTGTCCGAGATCATCAGCGCGTGCATCGCTCTCATCGAGGATACGAATCTATCGCTGGCGCAGCTGATGCAGATCGTTCCCGGCCCGGATTTCCCCACCGCCGGCCTGATCAACGGGGCGCAGGAAATCGTCGCGGCCTACAAAACCGGGCGCGGCCGTCTGCACGTGCGTGCCCGCACCCACATCGAAGACGTCGGTAGAGGCGACCGGCAGGCGATCATCATCACCGAACTGCCCTATCAGGTGAACAAGGCGAAACTGATCGAGCGGATCGCCGATCTGGTGCGCGACAAGCTCATCGACGGCATCGCATCGGACGGTTTGCGCGACGAGTCGGACAAGGACGGCATGCGCGTGGTGATCGAGCTGAAGCGCGGCGAAGTGCCTGAGGTCCTGCTGAACAATCTGTTCGCGCAGACCGCCATGGAAACGGTGTTCGGCATCAACATGGTGGCGCTGGTCGACGGGCAGCCGCGCCTGCTCAGCTTGAAGGAAATGCTCGAGGCATTCCTGCGCCACCGGCGCGAGATCGTCACCCGGCGCACGGTCTACGAGCTGCGCAAGGCGCGCGAGCGCGGCCATATCCTGGAGGGTCTGGCGATCGCGCTCGCCAACATCGATGAGATCATCGCGGCGATCAAGGCCTCGCCTTCGCCTGCCGAGGCCAAGATTGCGCTGATGTCCCGAACCTGGAACCCGGGCGCAGTGCCGCAGATGCTGGCTGGCGCGGGAGGCATCAGCACCCGCCCCGAGGGGGAGACCGCGGCCGTGGGACTGGTCGCCGGCGGGTACCGGCTGACCGAAATCCAGGCGCAGGCGATCCTGGACATGCGTCTGAACCGCCTGACCGGCCTCGAGCAGGACAAGATCATCGGTGAATTCCAGGAGCTGTTGGCGCAGATCCGCGATTTGAGCGACATTCTCGCGCGCCCCGAGCGCCTGCTCGGCGTGATCCGCCAAGAGCTCGAATACATCCGCGACACGTTTGCCGACAAGCGGCGCACCGAGATCATCACCAATCACGAAGATCTCACGATGGAGGATCTGATATCGCCGGAGGACGTGGTGGTGACGCTCTCCCACGGCGGGTATGCCAAGGCGCAGCCGGTTTCCGCCTATCAGGCACAGCGCCGCGGAGGACGCGGCAAGGCGGCCACCAGCGTCAAGGACGAAGACTTCGTCGACAAGCTCTTCGTGGCCAATACCCACGACACGCTGCTGTGCTTCTCCGATCGGGGCAAGCTGTACTGGCTCAAGGTCTATCAGCTGCCGCAGGCGAGCCGCGGCTCGCGCGGCAAGCCGATCGTCAACCTGTTGCCGCTGCAGGACGGCGAACGCATCAGCGCCATGCTGTCGATCAAGGAATTCGAGGAAGGCAAATTTGTCTTCATGGCGACCAGTTTCGGCACCGTGAAGAAGACCCCGCTCGCGCTGTTCTCGCGGCCGCGCGCCAACGGCATCATTGCCGTCGCGCTCGATCCGGGGGACAAATTGGTGGGCGCGGCCATCACCGACGGCACCAGGGACATTCTATTGTTCACCACCGGAGGCAAGGCGATCCGCTTCGTGGAGGATGAGGTGCGCCCGATGGGTCGGGAAGCCGCCGGCGTGCGCGGCGTCAAGCTCAGCGAGGAACAGCGCGTCAACGCGCTGATCGTGGCCGACCAGGGATACATTCTCACCGCGTCCGAAAACGGCTACGGCAAGCTCACGCCGCTCGAGGATTTCCCCCGTCATGGGCGCGGGGGCCAGGGCGTGATCGCGCTGCAGGTGACCGAGCGCAACGGACGCATGATCGGCGCGCTGCAGGTGAGCCTGGACGATGAGATCATGCTCATGAGCCAGAGCGGCGCCCTGGTGCGCACGCCGGTCCGCGACATATCCGTCGTCGGCCGCAACACGCAGGGTGTGCGGCTGATCCGGCTGGAGGAGGGCGATCAGCTCTCCGGCCTGGAGCGCATCGAGGGCCTGGCCAGCGAGGGCGATGCTCCGGACGCCGATGCGCCGGGCGTCGAGCCTCCGGAGGGCGCGGAGCCCGCGCCCGGCGGCTCCGACGGTCCGCTCGGCGAGGCGTAAGCACCGGAGTCGGAATGCGACCCTACAATTTTTCGCCGGGACCGGCTGCGCTGCCGCTCGAGGTGCTGGAGCAGGTGCGCGATGAACTGCTGGACTGGCGCGCAAGCGGCATGTCGGTGATGGAAGTCAGCCACCGCGGCAAGGCGTTCATGCAGGTCGCCGCCGAAGCCGAGGCGGACTTGCGCGAACTGCTCGCCGTGCCGCGCGGCTACGAGGTGCTGTTCATGCAGGGCGGCGCATCCGCGCAGTTCGCCATCGTGCCGCTGAATCTCGCCGGCGCCGGCTCCGCGGCTGACTACATCGACACCGGGCATTGGTCCAAAAAGGCGATTGCCGAAGCGCGCCGCTACTGCTCGGTGCGCATGGCCGGCGACTCCGGCGGCGAGTATCGGCGGGTGCCGCCGCAGCGCGAGCTTCGGTTCGATGCGCATGCCGCCTACGCGCATTACACGCCGAACGAGACGATCAGCGGCGTCGAATTCGGATACATTCCGGACACGCGCGGCGTGCCGCTCGTTGCCGACATGTCCTCGAACATACTGTCGCGGCCCATCGATGTGTCGAAATTCGGCCTGATCTACGCCGGTGCGCAAAAAAACATCGGTCCGTCCGGCCTGACGGTGGTGATCGTGCACGAGAGCCTCATCGGGCGCGCCCGCGCGGAGACGCCGGCGGTGTTCAACTACCGGTTGGTCGCCGGCGATCACTCGCTGCTCAACACGCCGCCGACATTCGCCTGGTACGTGGCCGGCCTGGTGTTCAAGTGGCTGAAGAGCAATGGGGGGCTTGCCGCGATGGCGGAGCGCAACCGCATCAAGGCGCAAACCCTGTATGCGGCCATCGATGCCTCGTCGCTCTACGGCAATGCAGTGTCCGCAGATTCGCGCTCATGGATGAACGTGACCTTTACGTTGAACCGGCCGGATCTGGACTCGACGTTCATCGAAGAGGCCGCGGCGGCCGGTCTGCTCAATCTCAAGGGCCACCGGGTGCTCGGCGGCATGCGCGCCAGTCTCTACAACGCCATGCCGCTCGCCGGAGTGCAGGCGTTGGTCGGCTTCATGCGCGAGTTCGAGCGGAGGCACGCGTGAGGTCAGTGCATGTCAAGCCGTAGAACCAAAAAAACGAAGCGACCGCGCGGGCAGTCCGCCGCGCCCGCGCGGGCCGCGAGCGCGCCGGCGGGGAGCGCCGCAGCGGGCGGCACCCCGGGTGTGCCGCCCCCGCGCGCCGATCTCGGGAACATTCGCGAGAGCATCGATGCCATCGATGCGCGCATTCATGCCTTGCTCAACGAGCGGGCGCGCTTCGCACAACTGGTCGGAATCTCCAAGACGGCGTCCGGCAAGGCGGTGGACTTCTACCGCCCGGAGCGCGAGGCGGAGGTGCTGCGCAAGGCGCTCAACCGCAATCAGGGACCGCTGCGCGATGAGGAAATCGCCCGCCTGTTTCGCGAGATCATGTCCGCCTGTCTGGCGCAGCAGGAACCGCTCAAGGTGGCATTCCTGGGTCCCGAGGGCACGTTCACCCAGGCCGCCGTGCTCAAGCATTTCGGCTCCTCGGTGCGCGCGCTGCCGCTGCCGGCGATCGACGAGGTGTTTCACGAGGTGGAAGGCGGGATCGCCGATTTCGGCGTCGTGCCGATCGAGAATTCGAGCGAAGGCACCGTCAATCACACACTGGACATGTTTCTCGGCTCCCCCTTGAAGATTTGCGGCGAGGTGGAGCTGCGCATCAACCATCACTTGATGGGCCGCATGAGCGCCATGGCGGACGTCAAGCGGGTGTGCGCGCACATCCAGGCGCTCGCGCAATGCCGCGGCTGGCTCGACGAACATCTTCCCGACGTCGAGCGCGTGGCTGTCTCGAGCAATGCGGAAGGGGCGCGCCGTGCACGCGACGAGCGCGGCACGGCCGCCATCGCGAGCCGCGCCGCCGCCGAGATCTACGGACTTACGCTGCTCGCCAACGATATCGAGGATCGCGCGGACAACACCACGCGCTTTTTGGTCGTCGGGCGCAAGCTGTTCAGTCCGAGCGGCGCCGACCGCACCACGCTGCTGGTGTCGGCAAGCGATACGGACGATCCCGGCGCGCTGTTTCGGCTGCTCGAGCCGCTGGCGGAGCATCGCGTCAACATGACGCGCATCGAATCGCGACCGTCGCGCAAGAAGAAGTGGGACTACGTGTTTTTCATCGACGTCGAGGGCCATGTGAGTGATCCGCCGCTGGCGAAGGCGCTGGCATCGCTGGAGAAGCGCGCGAGCTTGTTCAAGGTCCTCGGTTCCTACCCGCGAGCCGTGCTCTGATGGGGATGGGCGCTCCGCGCACATTCCTCGTGCGGCCGTCGCAGCGCGTGGCCGGCGCGCTCGACGTGCCCGGCGACAAATCGATCTCGCATCGCTCGCTCATGCTCGCAGGGATAGCCGATGGCACGAGCAGGGTCAGCGGCTTTTTGGCGAGCGAGGATTGCCTGGCGAGCCTTGCTGCGATGCGCGCACTCGGTGTGCGCATCGAGCAGCCGAGCACGAACGAGGTGCGGGTGCACGGCGTCGGCTTGCGCGGCCTGAAACCGGCGGGGCACCCGCTCGACATGGGCAATGCCGGCACGGCGATACGGCTGTTCACCGGTCTGCTGGCGGCGCAGGCATTCGATTCGCGCCTGATCGGAGATGCCTCGCTGATGAAACGGCCGATGGAGCGCGTGGCGCGTCCGCTGCGCGAGATGGGGGCGGAGGTGCGCACGCACGACGGCCTGCCGCCGGTGGAGATCACCGGCGGACGGCGCCTGCACGGCATCGAATATCGGATGCCGGTAGCGAGCGCGCAGGTGAAGTCGGCCGTCCTGCTCGCCGGACTCTATGCGCAAGGCGCGACCACCGTGATCGCGCCGGCCGTATGCCGCGATCACAGCGAACGCATGCTCTTGAGCTGCGGCGTGCGCATCACGGGCGAGGGGCTGAAGACCACGATTCATCCGCCGGAGCGGCTCGCCAGCCTCGAGCTCACGGTGCCGGGGGACTTCTCGTCGGCCGCGTTCTTCATCGTGGCGGGTCTCCTGGGGGCGGCCGGGGAGGGGCTGCTGCTGCGAAATGTGGGCCTGAACCCCACGCGCACCGGGCTGCTCGAAATCCTGCGCAGCATGGGCGCGGACATCGACGTCGAAAATTCGCGCGCGAGCGGCGCCGAGCCGGCGGGGGATTTGCGGGTGCGCGCCTCGACTCTCGTGGGCGTTGCGGTGCCCGAGTCGCTGGTGCCGCTCGCCATCGACGAATTTCCGGTGCTGTTCATCGCCGCCGCGTGCGCACGGGGTGAAACCGTGATCACCGGCGCGCAAGAGCTGCGCGTCAAGGAAAGCGATCGACTGGCCGCCATGAGCGCGGGTCTTGCTGCGCTCGGCGTCGAGCACACGGTGACTCCCGACGGCATGCGCATCGAGGGCCGCGCCGACGGTCCTGCGTTCGGCGCCGGCGTGATCGACAGCCACGGCGACCACCGGGTCGCCATGGCCTTCAGCATCGCGAGTTTGCGCGCCGCCGGGCCCATCGTGATTCGCGACGTCGCCAACGTGGCGACTTCGTTCCCGGGGTTCGTCGAACTGGCGCGGTCCGCCGGCCTCGACATCGCCGAATCCCCCGCATAAGGCGCCCCATGACCAAGGTACCCGTCCTGACCATCGACGGTCCGTCCGGATCGGGCAAGGGCACGGTCAGCCGCGCCGCCGCCCGGGCGCTGGGTTGGAGCTTGCTCGATAGTGGTGCACTGTACCGTCTGGTCGCGCTGGCCGGCCGCCGCAGGGGCATTCCCCTCGACGACGCGGAGCCCTTAAGTCAAATGGCCCAGCAGATCGACATACGCTTCGGCTCGGGCCCGGCCGGCGAGGAGATCGTGTGGCTGGACGGCCACGACGTAACCGGCGAGATCCGCACCGAGGGGGCGGGCAATGACGCCTCCAAGGTTGCCGCGCTCCCACCGGTGCGGGCGGCTCTTTTGGGGCGCCAGCGGCAGTTTGCCGTGCCCCCCGGATTGGTGGCCGACGGGCGCGATATGGGCACCGTGGTATTTCCCGACGCGGCGGTCAAGATTTTTCTCACCGCCGCCTTGAGCGAACGCGCCCTCAGGCGTCATAAGCAGTTGAAAGAAAAGGGGGTTGCTGCTACCCTTGCCGCCCTTTCGCTGGAGATAGCAGAGCGTGATCAGCGCGATATGTCGCGCTCCGCTTCGCCTCTGGTCGCAAGCGCCGACGCCGTCCTGTTGGACACAACGGGCATGTCCGTCGATGCGGTGGTGGAGCGCGTCTTGGCGGTCGCCCGCGAGCGGCTGTCGCTCGGAGTTTAGCGGGAAGCAGGTCGCGGCAGGTCATGGATTGACCGCCGCTGTTGTATGGCAACCCCTGATGCACACGGGACCGGTGCACGGGAAACGTTTATAGAGAACACATGACAGAAAGTTTTGCGGAACTGTTTGAACAGAGCATCGCGAGCCAGCGCATTCGTCCGGGCACCATCCTCAATGGGTTGATCGTCGAAGTAGGCCAGGACTACGTCATCGTCAATGTCGGACTGAAGTCCGAGGCGGTGATCCCTTCCGACCAATTCAAGAACGAAAAGGGCGAGATTGAGGTCGCCGTCGGCGAGACGGTCGAGGTGGCATTGGACAGTGTGGAGGACGGCTCCGGCGAGACTCGTCTGTCCCGCGAAAAGGCCAAGCGCGCCAGGACCTGGACGCGCCTCGAAACCGCATTCGAGAAGCAGGAAGTGGTCATCGGCATCATCACCGGACGCGTCAAGGGCGGTTTCACCGTCGAGATCGACAACGTTCGCGCGTTCCTGCCCGGATCCCTGGTCGACGTGCGCCCGGTGCGCGACCCTTCGTATCTTGAAAACAAGCCGCTCGAATTCAAGGTCATCAAGCTCGATCAAAAGCGCAACAACGTGGTCGTTTCGCGGCGCGCCGTGGTCGAGCAGGAGTACAGCGCCGAGCGTTCCGCGCTGCTCGACAATCTGCAGGAAGGCGCCGCCGTAAAGGGCGTGGTCAAGAATCTTACCGACTACGGCGCGTTCGTCGATCTGGGCGGCATCGACGGGCTGCTGCACATCACGGACATGGCGTGGAAGCGCGTCAAGCACCCCTCCGAGGTGGTCAAAGTCGGCGAAGAGATCGACGTGCGCATTCTCAAGTTCGATCGCGAGCGGCAGCGCGTGTCTCTCGGATTGAAGCAGTTGGGCGCCGATCCGTGGCAGAACATCGCGCGGCGCTACCCGGCGAACACGCGACTGTTCGGCAAGGTGACCAACATCGCCGATTACGGCTGCTTCGTGGAAATCGAAGAGGGCGTCGAGGGCCTGGTGCACGTCTCGGAAATGGATTGGACCAACAAGAACGTGAACCCGGCGAAGGTGGTGCACGTCGGCCAGGAAGTCGAAGTCATGGTGCTCGACATCGACGAGGAGCGCCGCCGCATCAGCCTCGGCGTGAAGCAGTGCAAGACCAACCCGTGGAAGGAATTCGCCGAGAACTACAACCGGGGGGACAAGGTGAGCGGCCAGATCAAGTCGATCACCGATTTCGGCATCTTCATCGGCCTCGCCGGCGGCATCGACGGCTTGGTGCATTTGTCGGACATCTCCTGGGACCTGCCCGGCGAGGAGGCCGTGCGCAGCTACCAGAAGGGCCAGCAGGTCGACGCCATGGTGCTGTCGATCGACCCGGAGCGCGAACGCATCAGCTTGGGGATCAAGCAGCTCGCCAAGGACCCCTTCTCCGCCTACATCGCGGAGCATCCGAAGGGCAGCATCGTGCGCGGCGTGGTGCGCGAAGTGGACGCCAAGGGCGCCGTCATCGATCTCGGCAACGGAGTCGACGGCCAGCTGCGCGCATCGGAGCTGTCGCGCGACCGCGTCGAGGACGCGCGCCTGCTGCTCAAGGTCGGCGAGGAGGTCGAGGCTAAATTCACCGGCGTGGATCGCAAGGGCCGCAGCATCTCGCTGTCGATCAAGGCGAAGGATATTCACGAAGAACAGGAAGCAATGCAGAATTATCGGACCGATTCGCCCACCGGAACGAGTTTGGGAGATCTGCTGAAAGAGCAAATCTCCGGCCAGGATTGAGGGACTAAAGGCTTAGGAAGGCGGCCGTGCAGGCTGCCGCGCTTGCGGTCCAATGTATGTCTAGTGATGCCCACGGATCGATAATGACGAAATCGGAACTCATCGAGATCATTTCGGCGAAACAGAAGCATCTACCTGCGAAGGACGTGGAGCTCGCGGTGAAGCAGCTGCTGGAAATCATGAGCGACGCGTTGGCAACGGGCGAACGGATCGAAATTCGCGGTTTCGGCAGTTTCTCGCTGCATTTTCGCCCGCCGCGGCAGGGCCGCAATCCGAAGACCGGCGAGGCGGTGGCGCTCGCAGGGAAGCATGTTCCGCATTTCAAGCCGGGAAAGGACCTGCGCGAACGCGTCAACGACGGTGCGGATCAGCCGATCCGCGATTGACAGGGGCGCGTGAGTGCCCGACGTCTCGCCGCTGACTTGGGTAGTCGTATTGGCGGCGCTGGTTCTGGGCATCGTAGCCGGGCATTTCGGCTGGGGTAAGCGCTGGCCGCGGGCCTTCGGCAAACTTCACCCCGACTATCTCACCGGACTCGATTACCTGGTCACCGAACAGCCCGACCGGGCGCTCGACATGTTTCTGAAGCTGATGGACGCTAACGCCGACACCGTCGAAACCCATTTCGCGCTGGGGTCTTTGTATCGGCGACGCGGAGAGGTCGAGCGCGCGATTCGCATTCACCAGAACCTGCTGGCGCGCGAAGCGCTGGCGCCCGAGCATCGCGAGCAGGCATTGCTCGCGCTGGCGCAGGATTATCTGCGTGCCGGTCTGCTCGATCGAGCCGAAGGGCTGTTCCAGCAGGTCAGCGAGGTTCCGCGGCTGCGCGCCAGCGCGCTCGATGCGCTGCGCGGACTCTACGAGCGCCAGCACGACTGGCAGCAGGCGCTGGAGACTTATCGGCAATTGGCCCGCATCAGGGCCGCGCCGCCGAAGCTGGTGGCCGCCCACTATCTGTGCGAAATCGCCGCCGGCGCGATCGAGCGCGGCGAGATCGCCGCGGCGCGCGGCTGCTTGCGCCAGGCGCGGCGCGAGATCTCGCCGTTTCCGCGAGCGGCGCTGCTGCGCGCGCAAATCGCGGAGCACGAGGCGAAGCCTGAATTGGCGGTGCGACTGCTGCGCGGCGCGCTGCACGAATCGCCGAAATTGCTGCAAAACGAGCTGCCGCATCTGTTGCATCTCGTGGGCGCGGAGCGGCGCGACGCGGTGCTCGCGGAGCTCGCGGCGCAGGCGCAGGCGCGCGATCTCGGCGAGCTGAAGCGTCTGGTATTCGCCGCGATCTCGGCCGATTTGGCCGGCGCCGCGCCGCTGCGCTCCGCCATCGAAACCGTGTTCGTGCAGGATGCGACTTTGAACGCCGTTTGGCAGGCGGGCCGCGGGCAATTCGAGCGCATCGCGCAGGAGCTGGGAGCATTGCTCGCTCACGCCGAGAAATATCGCTGCAGCGAGTGCGGTTTCGCCGGGCACAGCTTCTACTGGCACTGCCCTGCGTGCAAGTCATGGGACAGCTTCGAGTCGTATGCCGTTGTCAAACTGCGGTGAAAATCCGGTATCATTTCGCTCATGTCCAGCAAACAAGTAAGAACATGCGTATTCCCGGTGGCGGGGCGCGGCACGAGATTCCTGCCGGTCACCAAGGCGAGCCCGAAGGAAATGCTGCCGATCGTCGACAAGCCGCTGATTCAATATGCGGTGGACGAGGCTCTGTCGGCGGGCGCCGAAACGCTGGTGTTCATCACCGGCAGCTCGAAGCGCGCCATCGAGGATCATTTCGACAGCAATCCGGAACTCGAATCCGTCCTGCAAGCGCAGGGCAAGCAGGATTTGCTGGCCACGCTGTCCGGCATTCTGCCGAGCTGGGCGTCCTGCGTATACATACGCCAGACGGCGCCGCTGGGCCTGGGGCATGCGGTTTTGTGCGCGCGGCCGGTGGTCGGCGACGCGCCGTTCCTGGTGCACCTCGCGGATGATTTGATCGATGCGCGGGTTTCATGCTTGAAGCAGATGGTCGAGGTATATTCGACTCACGGCGGCAGCGTCCTCGGGGTGCAGACCGTGCCGAAGCAGGATACCGACAAGTACGGCATCGTGACGCTGGAGAATGGGATCGTCGACCGCGTCGGCAAAATCGCGCACATCGTCGAGAAGCCCAAGCCGGAAAAGGCGGAATCGAACCTGGCGGTGGTCGGCCGCTACCTGTTGACGGCCTCCATTTTCGATGATCTCGCGAAGATCGGCAAAGGCGCGGGCGGTGAAATACAGCTGACGGACGGCATTGCGCGGCTGATGCAGCGCGAGCCGGTGTACGCGTTTCAGTTCGAGGGCAAGCGCTACGACTGCGGCAACAAGCTCGGATACCTGCAGGCGACCGTGGAATACGGCCTCAAGCATCCGAGTCTCGGCCCCGAATTCGCCGCTTATCTCAAGGAGCTTGCGCGCAAGCTCTAGAGGAGCCGGCGCGCACGCTCTAGTCTAGCGCGAGCGTCCGCGCCGCTGCAGTTCCTGATATCGAGGGGCCGCGCTCGAGCTGCGGCGCGAATCGCGCCGATCCGGGCCGCGGTTGCTGCGGGCCTGCACCGTCGCCGCGTGAGTTCCCTGGGCCGCCGGCTGCGTTTCAACGATTTTGAATGCCGGCGTCGGAACGGTGGGGATGCTTCGGTGCAGTACCCGCTCGATATCGCGCAGCAAGCCGCCTTCATCCGCCGAGACCAGCGAAACCGCCTCGCCCGTGGAGCCGGCGCGGCCCGTACGGCCGATGCGATGCACGTAGTCTTCCGGCACATTCGGCAGCTCGTAATTGACCACCTGCGGCAGCTCCTTGATGTCGAGCCCGCGCGCAGCCACTTCGGTGGCGACCAGTGCGGTCACCTGTCCGCGCTTGAACATGTCGAGCGCTTTGACTCGGGCAGCCTGACTCTTGTTGCCGTGGATCGCGGCGGCGCGGATGCCCGCGCCCTCGAGCTGCTGGGTGAGCCGGTTGGCGCCATGCTTGGTGCGCGTGAATATCAGCACCTGGCGCCATTGACCCTCTTGAATCAAGTGCACCAGCAGGTGCCGCTTCTGCTCTTTCTGCACCCGATACGCGCGCTGTTCCACGAGCTCGATCGGGGCGTTGCGCGGCGCGACCTGAATCGACAGCGGATCGTGCAGCAAACGCTCCGCGAGCGCCCGGATATCATCCGAATATGTGGCGGAGAACAGCAGGTTCTGCCGCTTGGACGGCAGCAGCTTGATGATCCGCCGGATGTCCGGGATGAAGCCCATGTCGAGCATTCGGTCGGCTTCATCGAGCACCAGTACCTGAACGTGGGACAGATCCACCGCGCGCTGCTGCGCGAGATCGAGCAGTCGGCCGGGGGTCGCCACCAGAATGTCGCAGCCGCTGCGCAGCGCGCTGATCTGCGGGTTGATGTTCATGCCGCCGAATACCTGGGTGATGCGCAGCTTGAGGTACTTGCCGTAATTGCGTCCGCTTTCCGCCACCTGGGCGGCCAGTTCGCGAGTCGGGGTGAGCACGAGCGCGCGCGGTGCGCGGCTGTTGGCGGCCGCGGGATCGGCCGCCAGGCGCTGCAGTATCGGGAGCACGAAGCCGGCGGTCTTACCGGTGCCGGTTTGCGCGCCCGCGAGCACGTCGCGCCCTGCGAGAACCGCGGGGATGGCCTGCAATTGAATGGGCGAGGGCGTGTCGTAGCCCTTATCGGCAACGGCGCGCAGCAATTCGGGCAACAGCCCGAGATCGGAAAATGACATTGAAAAATCCTTGAATGAATTTGGACTCGCACGACAGAGCCTTGGCTCCGCAGCGGTCAGCAGCGAGGGGGTGTAAATAAACGGAGTGCGTCGAGGACGGACCGCGAGCTAAAGGCGGCACTGACCGAGCACCATCCATCAATTAGCTGCGCGCATGGTACAGGCTGCGGCCTAACGCGTCCAGCGGCCCGTGCGGTACCCCTTTGGAGCGGGCGGTCGGGCGCGCTTCGTCGGCGGTTCGACTTAAGGTGCGGCGGCGATTTTTTCCCGGCGCCGCGCGGTGAGGATGGCCTCGGTGTAGCCGTTGGGCTGATCGCGACCCTTGAAGATGAGGTCGCTGGCGGCCAGCAAGGCGGTGCTGTGCTCAAGATCCCGGCTCATGGGCCGATAGGCCGGGTCGCCCGAATTCTGCCGGTCGACGACCGCCGCCATGCGGTGCAGAGCGCTCAGCACTTGATCGGGTGTGCAGATCCCGTGCCGCAGCCAGTTGGCGACGTGCTGGCTGGAGATGCGCAGTGTGGCGCGGTCCTCCATGAGCGCCACATTGAAGTAATCCGGGACCTTGGAGCAGCCGATGCCGAAGTCGATCCAGCGCACGACGTAGCCGAGAATGCTCTGCGCATTGTTGTTGAGCTCCTCCTCGATCTCGGCGGCGCTCCAGCGCGGCGCCGAGACGAGCGGCGGCGTCAGAATCTCCTCGAGCGAGGCGCGCGCTCGCCCCGCCAATCGGGTCTGCACCGCAGCCACGTCGACTTGATGGTAGTGCAGGGCATGCAGGGTCGCGGCCGTGGGAGAGGGCACCCATGCGGTGTTGGCGCCGGCCAGCGGATGCGCGATTTTGCTCTCGAGCATTTCCGCCATGAGATCCGGCATCGCCCACATTCCCTTGCCGATTTGGGCGCGGCCGGGCAGGCCACAGGCGAGTCCGACATCGACGTTGTGTCGCTCGTAGGCGTCCAGCCATACGGCCTTTTTGAGCGCGCTCTTCCGCGGAATCGGCGCAGCCTCCATCGAGGTGTGGATTTCATCCCCGGTCCGGTCGAGAAAACCGGTGTTGATGAAGACCACGCGCTGCCGGACGGCGTGAATGCATGCGGCTAGATTGACGGTCGTGCGCCGCTCTTCGTCCATGATCCCGATCTTCAACGTGAACCGCGGCAGCGACAGCATGTCCTCGACTTCGGCGAACAACTCGTCCGCGAACTGCGCTTCCTCCGGCCCGTGCATCTTGGGTTTGACGATGTAAACCGAGCCGGTCCGAGAATTGCGCCGGGCGCCGGAGCGCAAATCGTGCAGGGCGATCAGCGAGGTCACGGCCGCGTCGATGAAGGTCTCGGGAATGGGCGCGCCGTCCCAGGTGACGGCGTCGGACAGCATGTGGTGCCCGACGTTGCGTACCAGCATGAGGCTGCGGCCCGGCAGCACGAGCTCCGTTCCGCCCGGGGTGCGGTAGCGCCGATCGGGGTTCAGGCGCCGCAGCAGCGACCCGCCGCCCTTGTCGAATTGTGCCTGCAGCGAGCCTTGCATCAGGCCGAGCCAGTTGCGATACACGAGCACCTTGTCGGCGGCGGTCACCGCAGCCACGGAATCCTCGCAGTCCTGAATGGTGGTGACGGCGGACTCGATCACGACGTCGCTCAGGCCGGCGGCATCGTCGCGGCCTATCGGGTGGCGGCGATCGACGCAGAGCTCCACGTGCAGTCCGTGATGTCTCAGCAATATCAGGGAGGGCGATTCGGGCTCGCCTTGAAACCCGGCGAGCGCGTCCGCGTCCTTCAACGCACCGGTGCCGCCCTGTTGGAGCACAACCTCGAGCCCGCGCGCGGATATCCGATAGCCGGCCGCGTCGCGGTGACTGCCTGCGTCGAGCGGAAAGTGGACATCCAAAAAGTCGCGCACGTAGCGGATGACCCGTGCGCCGCGCTGCGCATTGTAGCCGCCGCCGCGTTCCGCGCCGGCATCCTCCGGGATCGCATCGCTGCCGTACAGCGCATCGTACAGACTGCCCCAGCGCGCATTGGCCGCGTTCAATGCGTAGCGCGCATTGTTCACCGGCACCACCAGCTGCGGCCCCGCGACGTGCGAAATCTCGGGGTCGACGTTGGCGGTGGCGATGCAGAACGCCTGCGGCTCGGGCGTAAGATAGCCGATGTCCTTCAGGAACGCTTTGTAGGCACCCGGGTCGAAATGCGCGCCGGGATGCTGCCGGTGCCAGCCGTCGATTTGCGACTGAAGAAGGTCGCGCCGCTGCAGGAGAGCCGCGTTGCGAGGCGCCAAACGGCGCACGAGCGCGGCGAATCCGCCCCAAAAGGCCGCCTGGTCCACGCCGGTGCCCGGCATCGCTTCGCCGTTGACGAAGCGGTACAGGGCCGCATCGACATTGATGTGATCTATGCGGATCGTCTCTGGCATGAGGGGCGTCCCCGGTCGATGCTAAAATTCGTTGAGACGCATAATCATCGTTCGGCGCGGCGCGCATTTGCCCAGCGCTGCAGGCAGCCGATCAAGTGACCCGCAATGGATCGACCTGTCAGGTTCCCGTGGCACCGCGCATCCGGAGTTCGCCGGAGCCTTTGACTGCCGCCGCGGCGTCAAGCACCACCTGCTCCAATACCGCGAGATAATCGATGTATCGCCTGCGGCCGAAGGCCGTTATGCGGCAGAACGTCTGCGGCCGACCGTGCTCGGATCCCTTTGCGATCGTGACCAGCCTGGCCTGCTCGAGCACCTGCAGGTGCCGGCTCAAATTGCCGTCCGTCAGTGCGCAATAGCGCTTCAGATCTGCGAAAGCCAGCCCGCGTGAGTGCGTGACCAGCGAAGTGAGTATGCTCAGGCGCGCGCGCTCGTGAATGGCTCGATCCAATCCGTCGTAGGCGAACCGATGGGGGTTGCCGGATTTTCCGCTACGCACGCTCATGCTCCTCCCGATACCCGAAGCGCAGCACCGCCGCAACCAGTAGCTGCCCGATTCCAAAGGGAATACCCATCAGCCAAGGCGAGAGGGCTGCATCCTCCCTGGCGACGGCTATACTGATCAGTCCACAAGCGAGGTACCACAAGCCGACAAGAAACATCTGACGGGGCAGAAACCGGCATGAGGCAAATACACCCAGACTGAAAATCACTTGCCATTGGCCCGGCAGCATCCAAACGCTTTGAGGAGCGAAGCGCATGACCACCACCGACAGCAGCAGACCGGCCGCCAAGGCGGGTAGAAACTGCTCGGCCGCGCGGAAGATCATTTCGGACGCGAAGCTGGAATGAACGCGCCGGGATCGCAGGACGGTCTCGAAGCCCGTCAAGGTCAACGAGATGGCGGCGGTGGCGATCCAAATCGCAAAGTAGCTCCGAAAGCCGTGGTTCGGAATTCCGGGCAAATGCGCCTGCAGTGCGGCGACGAGCAGAGCGATGATGCCGGAAGCCGCGACCGACGCCGGCCCATAGCCGCGAAACTCGGTGCCGCGGGCTATCTCGGTGCGGATCGCGCTTATCTGAGCAAGGGCTTCGTTGAGGTTTGTCAAGTTCGACACCGACTTTATAGTACAAAGCAAATTGGATTCGGCCCGCAACCGCAATCGATTTTAGAATGTAGGGTGAAATGCGGATTATTGCAAATCCATGTCCGGGGCGCTGACCGTGGCCGGGACGCTGACGGTGGAGCCCAGGGGGGAGAATCTCCTCGCGGTCCGATTTACCGCGATGGCGAGCCCGTGCGAGGTGCTGCTGCCTGCGATGGAGGGCCATGCAGCCCTTGCATTCGGCACAATCGCGGCAAATGAGGCGCTGCGGATCGAAAGGAAATTCAGCCGCTACCGAGACGACAGTGTCACCGCCTGGATACACGAGCACCGGGGAGCCAGCGTCGCGGTGGACGAGGAAACGGCATCGCTCATCGACTTTGCGAGCCAGTGCTTTGACCTGAGCGGCGGTCTCTTCGATATCACATCGGGCGTGTTGCGCCGCGCCTGGCGGTTTGACGGATCGGATCGAATACCCGACCCCGCGCTGGTCGGACGGCTGCTGCCGCTGGTGGGCTTCGACAAACTCCGGTGGCAATCGCCGCGGCTCCTGCTGCCCCCCGAAATGGAATTGGATTTCGGGGGCATCGGCAAGGAGTATGCGGTTGACCGGGCCTACGAGCTGCTGGCAGAGCATGACCCGGGTCCCTTCCTCGTCAATTTCGGCGGGGATTTGCGCGCCAATCGCCCGCCGCCGCACGGCCCGTGGCAGGTGGGTATCGAGCGGCCGAATACCGACCGGGCGGCGACCCTGCTGCTGGATCTGGAGCATGGCGCGCTTGCGACGAGCGGCGACTCGCGCCGCTATCTGCTCAAGGACGGCATACGATACGGCCACATTTTGGATCCGCGTACCGGATGGCCGGTGCGCGACTCGCCGCGCTCGGTGACCGTTGCGGCCAGCAGCTGCACTGAAGTGGGGTTGCTGTCGACGCTGGCGCTGTTGCACGGCGCGCGGGCACGGCAGTTTCTGCAGGATCAGGGCGTTCGACATTGGATCCAGCAATGATCGAGTCAGTCAGCACGAAGCGCGCGCTCGCCATTTCAGTTGTAACCAGAGGCAATTCATGAAAAGCCAGTCCTTTTGGAGGCGGTTCGGATTCGCGCTTCTCGGCATTCGCATTGCGCTATTGCACGAGGCGAGCTTCCGAACGCAGCTGCTGCTTGGTTTGGCGGCCGCGGGGGTGCTTGCCTGGCTGCGGCCGCCGCTCGTGTGGGTCGCGATGTGCGTAATGTCCGCCGGCGCGGTACTCGCCTTGGAGCTCGTAAATACGGCCCTCGAGCGTCTTGCGGACAGGCTGCATCCGGAAATCCACGTCGCCATTCAGGCCGCCAAGGACTGCGCCGCCGGCGCCGTCCTGTTGGCATCCATGACGGCGGCCACCGTCGGGGCGATCACGGTTGCCGTCGGCCTCGGTTGGCTAAAGCCTTAGGCTCCCAGCGCCGCCGGGTCGTCACCGATGCCCCGGCTGAACATCCGCCGGCTTCTGCACGCTCCCCGAGTCAGTGTGCAGATCGAGCTGCAGTATGCCGCTGCGGACCACGCCACTTCGCGTCGCATCGGTCACGTGAATGTTACCTTGCTGCAGCCGCACCACAATGCGCTGCAATTGCCCCGGTGGGACCATGAGTGTCGCCCAAGCGCTCAGGTCGGTGATCCACCCATGCTCCGCAATCTCGAAGCTCAGGGTCGGAACCGGCAGCTCATGCCACACGACGGACGTCCCCAGCCGGCTGCCCGGCCAGCCGAATCCGTGCAGCTCGCCTTTGGCGAGTATCTGCGGCCTTTGAAAATCGCCGATCACGATGTCGATGTTCGCGCTGGGCGCGGTGATCTCGAGAACCTGCGGAGGGCGCGGCAGCACCGCGAGATCCATCTGCGCCGAGAATGGCTTCCCATGGGGCGCGAGGAACAGGGCCGTCAACACGAAAGCGGCCCCCAGCAGCGCGAGCGCCGTCGTGACTCGATTTCCGCGTATCCACACCGGCCATCGACCTGATGCGCCTCGAATCGCATCGTCCAGCACGGTCAGCTGCCGAGTATGGTACAGAATGTGCGCCAGGCCGAGCGCGAACAGCGCCGACCAGATGACGTCGGAGAGGAAATGGGCTCCGGCCGCCATGCGGCCGAGGCCGAGCGCGGAACCAACGATGAGCCCGAGCGTGAGTGAAGCACGCGCCCACACGGGCCGCCGCCGTTTCCAGATCCACCATCCGCTCGCGTATAGAAACCCCACCGAGCAGTGTCCGCAGGGAAAGGAACTGCCGCCCTCGCCGCGCCACGGCGCCGGTGTGTAATGCAGCGCCCCGCCGAATTCCACCACTTCGCGCGGCCGCGGTCGATCCCAGTGATCCTTGAACACCGCGTTGACGATCAGTCCGGGGCCGATGACGATGCAAAATATCAAAAAGATGCCGTTCTCACGCCAAGTCTCTCGTTTGAGCAAATGGCCGATCAGAAGCCCGAGCGCGCCGATGGCGAGCAGCGACGCGGTGATGTACGGTGCGAGCAGGTAAAGGGCTGACCATGGCCAACGGCTGCCGAGCGGCCAGTGATCGGTCCCCTGCGCGTGATAAAAAATGCGCGCCGCCGCGCTGTCGAGCGGTGTGACGGCGAATACCACCGTGACCACGACTGCAACGGCGGCCAGGAGCTTCGCTTCCGGGAGCCAATTGTGCTGCAGCCCACGCATTGAACCCGCCGCTGCTAGGACTTAGAACCGCCACCCAACCTGAACCAGGATCGCCTCCAGACCCGGATACAGATCGAGGCCCTGCAGGCCGGCGGGCACCGCCGCCCGCTCATTGAATGTCTGCCGGTAGTACTCCGCGCGAACACTGAGTTCGGACCCCGCGCCATTGCCGCGCCCCGCAAGTCGTTGCGCGAATTTTACACCGTAGGTCATCGCATGGAACGGCCCGAGCCGAGAATCCGAGGATTCGTAGCCGGTGGTCGACGTTGTGGGTTCCAGGATGAAAGGGAGGTAAAAATCGGCCTCCGTTTGACGATACCAGCGTACGTTCGGCTCGATGTATCTGTCGCGAAGGGCGGTGAGATCGAGCGGCGAAGCGACGCGGGCCGTCGCGCACGAGACGATGAAAATGCCCAGCAGAAAACACCTCATCATCGCTCGGAGCTCCTTCGGGGTGCGGCGACACTTGCGCGAAACGTGAATGTGCGTGTACTTTGTAGTGCAGAGTAAACCGGTGTCAAGCATGAGCGGCTCAATTTTGGATTTTGCTTTGCATTGTGAAGTCAGCGGTGCGCGGGGTCTTTAAGCAGTGAAAGGTGTTCATGTGCGTATGCAAACGAAGTTCTTGTCGATGTTGCCGCTCTTGGTGCTGCTGGGATCGGGCAGCGCGTTTGCCGGCTTCGACCATGAGCTGCCGCTCGATCAAAGCGGGATTTGGGCGCGCCACTACCAAACGGGACTCGAATATGGCGTGGTCGCGCTCGAGGTCGCGGGGAGCTTGTGGCTGGGAAACGACGACGAACTCGGGCATACGTTCTGGCAGAGCGTGGATTCGTCAGTGATCTCCGGAGTTGCCGCAATAGGGCTCAAGTATGCATTTAGCCGCGCCCGCCCGTACCAAGGCGACAATCCTAATCTTTGGTTTCAGGGCAGCGGCCACCAGAGCTTTCCGAGCGGGGAGGTCACCCTGCAGGCGAGCTTCGTGACCCCGTTCATCGTGAACTACTGGCGGCAAGACCCTTGGGTATGGGCACTCGAAGTGCTGCCGGTGTACGACGCGATCGCGCGCTTGAAGAGCCAGGCGCACTGGCAGACGGATGTCATTGCCGGGTGGGCGCTCGGCACGGGCGTGGGATATTGGAGCACCACCCGCGCCGTCCCCATCTCGGTTCAGGTACTGCCGCGCGGATTGTCGGTTGGATTTTCCAAGAAGTTCTGAACGCTATGGTTCCGGCGCCATCGCTTTTCACCGGGGGATGCTCTCGCGCGTGTGGCCGCGGCGGGCCAGACCCTAAAGTTTCATCGGGAGAGGCCGATACTTTGCAGTGCAAAGGTACTGGCGCGTGCGTTTTACAATGGTCCTTACACGTGAGGAATCCGCAATATGGCCATTTCAGGTGTTTCTCCGTCCGTCGCGAACCTGCATCCCGTTCCGGCGGCGGGCAGGCCGCCCTTGACCCAGGCGCAGCAAACGGGCAAAACCGCGCCGCCTCCGGCGGTCAAGCCGGCGGCGGATACGGACGGCGACCGCGACGGCAGCGGCGGAATCAACGTAAAGGCTTAGCGCGGCGCGGCCTCGCCCGAGCAGCCGGGGACGGCTGCGCGCGTGGGGGATTTAGGCGAAACTTGTGACCTGTCGCTCAACGATGACAGTGTCTGGCGGGGCGCTCGTGTTGCAAAATCAGGCGCATGATTTGTCGCGCCGCCCGCAATGCATCGTCGGCTCTGCTCATCGGCATGAGCGCGCTGTGGATTGCGCCGGCGCACGCCGCGCTCGGCGGCGATGCCGCCAGCGTGGTCGCCGACGAAGCGGACTTGCACGGAAACGCGACTACAGAACTGCGTCAGCAGTACGATGTTCAGGAGATCACCAACGATGCCGGGATGCGGGTGCGCGAGTACCTGGATCGGGCGGGCAATGTTTTCGCGGTGAGCTGGTCGGGCCCGGTATTGCCTGACTTGCAGCGGCTTCTGGGCGCGCATTTTACGCAGTACGCCACGGGGCTCGCGGCGCTGAGACACCCCGGCCTGCAGCGCTCGGTGCGGCTGTCGACGCCTGAATTCGTCGCCGAGTCCGCGGGACACCTGCGCGCCTATGCGGGCCGCGCATATCTGCCGGCTCTCGTTCCGGCCGGCGTACTCGCTGCGGAACTGCGCTAGGGGCTCGCGGATGCACGGCGGCACGCGTTCGATCGTTCGAATCGGCACGATGCTGACGGCCGCTGCGATGAGCGCCTGCATCGGCGGCAACGGCACGACGACGGCGGCGGCCACTGATCCGGTCTCGACCAACAATACGCTGACCTTGAGCGTCGATTCCGGGCCTACCGGCGCCGCCGCTGCGATCAATCATGCCTATGCGACGGTGAAGGTCTGTGTCCCCGGCAGCCAGACGCAGTGCGCGAGCATCGATCACGTGCTTCTCGATACCGGCTCCTCGGGCCTGCGGCTGGTGCGCTCCGTATTGACTGCGCACGGGGTCACGCTCACCGCCGAGGCCGACGCCCAGGGGCGGGCGGTCGAAGAGTGCGTGAGCTTCGGCGGCGGCGAGACATGGGGACCGGTGGCGCCGGCCGACGTGTCGCTGGCCGGGGAAACCGCCGCCAAATTGCCGGTGCAGATCATGGACGACACCGGCGCCGGTGCACCTCCGCCGTCGGGCTGCGGAGCGAATGGCACGTTGATCAACGGAGTGTCCGGGTTCGATGCCAATGGGGTGCTGGGAGTGGGTGTCTTCGCAGAAGACTGCGGGCAGGCGTGCGTCAATGCGGCCGCGCCATTGGCCCTTTATTACGGCTGCACCGCCGCCGGGGTTTGCACCGCAGAGAACGCAGCGCTCACGGATCAGGTCACGAATCCGGTGGTCCTGTTCGCGGCCGACAACAACGGCCTCATCGTCGATCTGCCGAATCTGCACAACGACAACGGCGATGCGTCGGTCCAGGGCTCGGTGATCTTCGGGATCGACACGCAGCCGGATAACGCGCTGCCGCTCACTGGGATCACCGTGCTTGGAGCGAATGGCAGCGGGGACTTCACCGCGACCTATAACGGCGGCACGGTGGTGCTTCCGGCGCTGATCGACTCGGGAACCGACTCCTATGCGTTCAACGACGCGAGCATCGCGGTCTGCTCTTCAGGCGCCTTTGTCGGCTACTACTGTCCCGCGGTGGCGCCGCAAAGTGTGTTCGCGGTCAATACCGGCGTTGGCGTGAACAATGCCACGAGCACCGTGAACTTTGCCATTGCCGATCCGAATACCTTCGTGGCCCATGCGGCCGCGTTCATCGATCTGGCGGGCGGCGGCGGCTCGACCAATTTCACCTGGGGGATGCCGTTCTTCTACGGCCGCAAGGTGTATATCGGGATCGAGCAGAGAGTGGCCGGCATCTACTCGGGCCCGTATTACGCCTACTGAACGGGGCGCTCGAGCGGTCAGCTCGTGCGGGCAATTTCCCTGGCAATCGCCGCGAATCCTCGCCCCGAGGCAATATCGGCCGCAGAGACGCCGGCGGCGTTGCGCAGTTCCCTGTTGGCTCCCGCCCCCATCAGCAGACGGCAGATGGCGGTGTAGCCCCCGCGGCTGGCCGCGATCAAGGCCGTATCGCCGGCTTTGTTCTGGACGTCGAGATCCGGCGAGTGCGCGAGCAGTGCCTTGACCGCCTCGGCATGACCCAGCGACGCGGCGATCAGCAGTGCGGTATCGCCGCCTGTGCTGCGCTCGTTTATCGGTGCATCCGCGCCCAGCAGGCGCTCGAGGACGGCGGCATCCTGCTGTGCGGCGGCGGCGTGCAGGACGGTGAGCCCCTGAGCGTCGTTCCCCTTCGGACTCGCACCGGCCGCGAGCAGCGCGTCCACCTCATCGCGCGAGCCGGCGGCGGCCGCATACCAGAGCGCCGTTCGCTGCGCGTGGTCTTGAGCATCGATTCGGGCATGGTGCGCGAGCAGCATCTGAGCGAGCGCGGCCTGGCCGCCTGCGCAGGCGAGCATCAGCGGCGTGCGGCCTTGTGCATCGATGGCTTCCGGATTCGCTCCAGCAGCGAGCAGCATCTGAGCAGCGTCAGGGTGCGTCCCGCGCAGCGCCGCGAGGAGCGGCGTTCGTTCGCCGGCGGCATGCGCATCGGGCGAAACGCCCGCGCTGAGCAGCACCTTAAGTACGGCGATGTCGTTGCGAACGGCCGCATGCCACAGCACGCCGTGACCGGCATGATCGGCTGCGATGGGATCGGCGCCGTGCCCCAGCAGCAAGGGTAAAGTGTCCATGGCATGCGCATCGGCCGCCACCTGCAGCAGCGGGTCGCCCAGCGGAATCCGCAGATTTGCATTGGCTCCGGCATCGAGCAATTGCTTCACAGCGGCCGTGTCGTTGCGCGATACCGCCAGGGCAAGCGGCGGCCAGCCGCGATATATGTCGCCCGGGTGCGCCGGATCGAACCTGCCTCTCTGGCGCTCGCCGTCCACGGCCACTACATCGGTATGCACGCCCAGAGAGCGCAGCTCCTCGGCGGCAGCTGCGGCGCCGGCGGCGAGCGCGGCTTCCAGCGCGTTGTAGCCGCGATCGTCACGCGCATCGAGGAGGACATTGGCACGCTGCAGCCGCTCGATGATTGCTGGTCGATTGGCTCGCGCGGCGTAGAAGAGCGCGGTCCGGCGCTCGGCGTCCGCCGCCTGCGGGTCGGCGCCATGAAGCAACAGCAAATCCACCATGGCCGCATCGGGGCGCTCGGCCGCGACCATCAGCGCGGTGGTGCCGGCGTTGTCACCCGCGTTCACCTGGGCGCCCATGTCCAGCAGCGCCGCGGCGGCAGCGAGTGTATCCGCCGCGGCTGCATACGCAAGCGCAGCGCATCCGAACTCATCGCGCACGCCGGCGCTCGTCGGCCCGATCCGGCGCAGTTCGGCCGCATCGTTCTTGCGCACGCGGTCGATCACCCAGGCCGTCAGCAATGCCGGGTCCGAGGCGCCGACGGATTCGCGTGCAAGCAATGGTCGGCCGGATCGCAGCGCCTCGGCGGCGCGGATATAGCCGAGCTTGGCGGAGCGCTCCAGCCATGACTGCGCCGCTCCCGGCGGAGCGTCCGGCGCATTCGCAAGCTCCGCGGCCAGCACGTACGCAGCCGCTCCCTGACCGTGTTCGGCCGCCGACTGCAGCAGCGCACGCGCGCGTGCAGGGTCGGCGGCAACGCCCACGCCGTTGAGGTAGACGAGCCCGAGCAAATACCGCGCATCAGGATTGCCGGCGCTGCCGGCGGCGCTGAGCAGCTCGATCGCTTTGGCGAATTGCAGCGTACGCAGCGCTGCGCGCGCCGGCTCCAGGGGATCCTTCGCCCTGACCTGCCCGGGGGCGGCTGCGGCAGCGGACAAACCGATAATGCCGCAGAGCCCGAAGATGCAGAGCGCGGCGATCCGACCGGTGCATTCGCGGCACACTCTCGTCATGCGGTTCCGTACTTGGTTTCGACCTCGATCCCGATCGAGCGCAGGAAGTCGTTCGGCAGGATGCCGCCGGCGCTCACGATCACCGCCTCGTTGGGTACTTTGACTTCGCGCCCGGAGTGCTGCAGCAGCACCTCCCCGGGCCGAATCTCGCGCACCTGCGAGTTGAGCAGCACCTTGAGCCGGCCATTGGAGCTCGCTTCCTCGACGCGCTGCCGATTGCGCTGCTTGGCGCGCTGGAAGGCCTCACCGCGATAGGAGAGCACGGTGGAGGTGTCGCCGAGTTCGGCGACGCTGGCCGCAGCCTCGAGCGCGCTGTCCCCGCCGCCGACGACGATGACCTGCCGGCCACGGTACTGTTCGGGGTCGATCAGGCGATAGACGACTTTCGGCAGATCCTCGCCCGGAACGCCGAGTTTGCGCGGCGTGCCGCGCCGGCCGATCGCCAGCAGCACCGCCGCCGCGACGTATTGCCGCTCCCCGGCGCGCACGTGAAAGACGCCGTCCTCGCGAACAATGCTCTCCACGCGCTCCTGGTAGCGGATATTCAAGCCATTCTTGCTGCATGCGTCGGTCCAAAATTTCAGCAGCGTCTCCTTGGAGGTATTTCGAAAATGGACCTTGCCGATGATCGGCAGCTCCACCGGCGCGGTCATCACCAGCTTGCCGCGCGGATACTGGAACACCGCGCCGCCCAATGAATCCTGTTCGACGGTTTGGTAGCGCAATCCCATCTTCTTCGCGGCCAGCGAAGCGGCGAGGCCGGCGGGTCCCGCGCCGACGATCAGCACATCGAGCGCGCCGGGGCGCTTGGCGCCGGCCTTGGCGATGGCTTCGAGTGCTTGCTGGCCCTGCGTGAGGGCATTCTTGATAAGTCCCATGCCGCCGAGTTCGCCGGCCACGTAGATGCCCGGAACGTTCGATTCGAAGTTCGGCTTGAGCACCGGAATGTCGAGGCCGCGCCGCTCAGTGCCGAATACCAGGGTGATCGCATCGAACGGACAGACGGTTTTGCAGGCGCCATGCCCGATGCAGTCGGCAGGTCCGACGAGCACCGCCTTGCCCTCGATCAGCCCGAGCACCTCGTGGTGCGGCTGCTCCGGACAGGCCTTGACGCACGCTCCGCAGCCGAGACATTTGCTGGCATCGATGAGCGGATGCAATGAGGCAGGTTCGAGCATTCCCGAGGCGACGGACTCCTCGAGCGCGTGCCGGTGGCGCGCGTCGATGCGCCGCTGCCGCCACAGATAGAACCCGAGGATGGCCAGCAGCGGCAGCCCGTACAGAGCGAGCGACCAGAGAAAGTCCATGTTTTTCGAGCTCAACGCATGACCGACGCGGGTTCCCTAGGCTAATGGATCAGTACCGCCGGATTCTGTGATTTTCGTCACTTGTCGCGTATGGGGAAACTGTCGCAGTTCGCACACATTGGAGCGGGCCGATCAAGCAACATTAGAATCCTTTGCAGAACAAAGCTGCGGCGGATGGCAGAGCACCGCTATCCCCCAGGTGAAAGACGTTTTTTTTGGACAAGGAGATTTGTCTTGGCGCCGTTTTGGTTTCTGGCTGGCATGCTGACTGCGGCGGCCATTCTCATCTTGCTGCTGCCGTTGCTGCGCGCGAATCCGCGATTCGCTTCGCTGCCGACTCTGGGATGGCCGGCGGCGGCGGGCGCCGCCGCGATCGTGATCGCGGTCGCGGCCGTCGGTTTATACCAAGGTCTGAGCCACTCGGAGCGTGCGGGCCAGAGCCCGGCGCGGATCGCGGCCAATGGATTCCGGGATGCAGTCAATGCCTCGGGCGATGCGGCGAGCATAGCGCCGAAATCCGCATCCTCGATGAGCGATGCGGTTGCGTCGCTGGAGTCGCGCCTCGCGAAGGGCGGCGGCACGGGCGATGACTGGGAGCTGCTCGCGAAGTCCTTCGAATTTATGGGCCGTCCGGAGGATGCGGCCAGGGCGCGCGCGCATCAGCTGCCGCCGCTCGCGTCCGACGCCGGCGAAGCGGCGGCTGTTACCGCCGCGCCCGCGGGCGCCGGCGCGGCCGTCAGCGGCGAGGTGTCGCTCGCGCCGGCGTTGCGCACCAAGGCGCCGACGGGCGCCACGCTGTACATCGTGGCCAAATCCGTCGATTCGCCCGGCATTCCGCTCGCCGTATTTCGCGGCAGCGTCGGCACCTGGCCGGTCAAGTTCACGCTGGATGATGCCCAGTCGATGATCGCGGGCCGCAACCTCTCGAGTGCGGGCCGCGTGACCATCGAGGCGCGGGTCTCACTGAGCGGCCAGCCGATGCCCGCTGCGGGCGATCTTCAGGGCGCGAGCGCCGTGATCAATCCGGCCGAGCACCGGCCGGTCAAAATTGTGATCGACCACGTCATCTCATGAACGTCGTCGCCGCCAAGCTTTCAGCGGTGAAGGGTCCGCGCCTGCACTGGCCGCTGGTGTGGAGCGTGGTGGTGGCGGGTTTGATCGGGTGGGGAAGCCACGCGCACCTCGAGCGCTACGTCACGCCCAAGAGCGGGCTCGGCTATTGGCTCGGCATCGCCGGCGGATCGATGATGCTGCTGCTCTTAGTCTATTCCGCCCGGAAGCGCGCCGAATGGCTGCGCTGGCTCGGCAGCATCCCCGTCTGGTTCGACATCCACATGGCGCTCGGCGTCGCCGGACCCGTGCTGGTGCTGTTTCACGCCAATTTCAGCCTGGGCGCCACCAACAGCAACGTCGCCCTGATCTGCATGCTGGTGGTCGCCGGCAGCGGCGTCGTGGGTCGCTACATCTACACGCGTCTGCATGCGCGCATGGACGGCCATGAGGACACGCTCGAGCAGCTCAGGGCGGTCGGCGAACGCCTCCGCTCGCAAACGACATCGATCGCCTTCCTGCCCGGTCTGCTCGATGCGATCGACCGCGTGGAGAAGCGGCTGGTCGAGCCGCCGAAAGCGGCCGGCGGTCGATTCCTGAATTTGTTCACGGGCGGCATCCGCGCGGCTCTGGCGCGCTGGATGATACGGCGTGCAATCCGCCAAGCCGTCGAGAGCGCGGTCCGGGGCGAGTCGGCCCTCGTCGCGCGGCACGCCGAGCGGATCGCCGCGGTGGCGCGCCGCTACGCGTACAGGCGCTTGGAGGCCGGCCGGCGCGTGGCGGAATACCAGGCGTATGCGCGGCTGTTCTCCTTATGGCACGTGCTGCACATACCGCTTTTCTTCATGTTGTTGACGTCGGGAATCGTGCATGTCATTGCGGTCAACGTGTACTGATTGGTCATGCGCGGGTGGATGACCGCCATGGCATGCATCGCCGCCACGACCGCCTTCGCGGCATCGGTGGAAACCTTGTTGATGCCGGGCCAGGTGACGCGCGCCCATGAGAAGCAGGAACAGAACTGCGCCAACTGCCACGATCGCTCGAATGTGCGTACGCAATCATCGCTGTGTCTGGACTGCCACAAGGAGATCGCGTCGGACGTGCGCGATCATCTCAGGTTTCACGGGCGAATGGCCAATTCGGGCGCCGGCGAATGCCGCGCCTGTCATACGGAACACAAGGGTCGCGCGTCCGACATCGTGCAGCTCAATCCTGCGCGCTTCGATCATCATCTGACCGACTTCGCGCTCGAGGGCGCGCATTCGGCTCTCGAGTGCGGCAGCTGCCATAAGACGGGCCAGGCGTGGCGCAAGGCTCCGGCGACCTGCGTCGGCTGCCACAAGGCCGACGACGTGCACCGCGGACAGTTCACCAAATCATGCGGCGAGTGCCACAGCGTCATGAGCTGGGCGGGCGGCAAATTCGATCACGACAAGACCGACTTCAAGCTGACGGGCGCCCATTCGGCACTCACCTGCGATGCGTGTCACGTCGCCGGCCGCTACAAGCCGACGCCGAAAACCTGCGTCGGCTGTCACGCCACCGACGACGAGCATCGGGGGTCGCGCGGTGGCGACTGCGGCAAGTGCCATGTGACCAAGGAGTGGAAGACCGCGAAGTACGATCATTTCAAGGAAACCGGCTACGAGCTGCTGGGGGCGCACGCCAAGACCGATTGCCTGACCTGTCACCGGAGCGGGAACTACAAGGACAAGATCCCCAAGGACTGCAATGGCTGCCACCGGGCCGACGATGCCCACGCCGCCCGCTTCGGCGCCAAGTGCGGCGATTGCCACGACAACGAGCACTGGCGTCTCGCGACAGCCTACGATCATGCCGCCCGGCACAAGTTTGCGCTGGTCGGCGCGCATGCCAAGATCGACTGCCACACCTGTCATACGGCCGCGGTCGCCGATCAGAAGCTCGCCAAGGATTGCGCCGGCTGCCATCGCAGCGAGGACCCGCACGGGGGCAAAGTCCAGGGCCGCTGCGATTCGTGCCACGGCCAGAATACATGGCGCGCCGACATTCAGTTCGATCATGACCTGAGCAAGTTCCCGCTGCTCGGGCTGCACCGCGTCGTCAGCTGCGCACAGTGTCATACGACGCTTGCCTACAGCCGGGCGCCGGCGGCCTGTGTCGACTGTCATTCGCACGAGGACGTGCACAAGGGAGGGCTCGGCAAGAAGTGCGAGAGCTGCCATTCGCCCAATGGTTGGCCGCTGTGGGTGTTCGATCACGCCAAGCAGGCGCATTTCGCGCTTCTGGGCGCGCACGTCAAATTGCAATGCGCCGCCTGCCACCGCGAGCCGCCGGGCACCGTGAAGATGTCGCAGCAGTGCGGCGCGTGTCACCACAAAGATGACCGGCACCTCGGGCAGTATGGCGCGCAGTGCGACCGCTGCCACACGGCCTATTCCTGGAAAGGCGCACGGATCCAGTAGGTCTCGGCCATGAAGCTTCGCCACGCATT
This sequence comes from uncultured Gammaproteobacteria bacterium, assembly GCA_963837045.1. GTDB lineage: Bacteria > Pseudomonadota > Gammaproteobacteria > Steroidobacterales > Steroidobacteraceae > Bog-1198. Next base: position 28,807 of record CAWIMA010000005.1, on the reverse strand, counting down.
GGGATGGATCGTGCCGCTCGCCATGGCCTGGTCGCTGCTCGCGCCGATGCCCGGCAGCGCCGCCACGGGAGCGCCGCCGATCACGGTGCCCTTCGATCACCTGACGACCGGCTTCGAACTCGACGGCCTGCACCGCGACCTGCCGTGCGAGGCCTGCCACCTCAATGCCATCTTCAAGGGCACTCCGCGCGACTGCGGTACCTGCCACATCACGGGCTCGCCGTTCAACGCGACACCGAAGACAGCGACGCACATACCGACCACAAATCTTTGCGAGGCCTGCCACGACACGAACTCCTTCCGCCCAGACGTGCATTTCGATCACGCCCAGGTGCTCGGGAGCTGCATCAGCTGTCATAACGGCTCGATTGCCCAGGGCGAAGGGCCGAACCATCCGGCGACCAGCCAGGACTGCGCATCCTGCCACACGGTAATCAGCTGGAGTCCGACCAAGGCGGTCGATCACACTCAGATTCCGATGGCGGTCGCGGGCTTCTGCATCATCTGCCACAACGGCGTCCAGGCCGCCGGCAAACCGCCGGGCCACGTCGCCACGAATCTCGAATGCGGCGATTGCCACCTGACCACCACCTGGCTCGGCGCCACCTTCGATCACACCGGAATCACCACCGGCTGCGTGAGCTGCCACAACGGCACGAAAGCGGTTGGCAAGCAGGGCAACCACATGCCCACCAGCAGCCTGTGCGAGAACTGCCATACCACGGGCATAGGCACCAAGACACCGAGCTGGGTGCCCTCGAAATTCGATCACACGCAAATGACGGTGACGACGTGCCAAACCTGCCACAACGGCACCGTCAAGATCAGCACCGGGTTCGTCTCCAGCCAGCCGACCAATCACGTGCCGCCGATTCCCTCCGCGATCGACTGCGGCGTGTGCCACGGCAACATTCCGTCCGCCGAAACCTGGACCGTGCTCGCCGCGAGCATCCCGACGCTGCACACCGGCTTGCCGGTCAGCAACTGCCTGCTCTGCCACGCCGGGGAGACCTACGCGGGCGTGCCGGCGCCCTACATTCCGATGTCGGTCAGCGGCATCTCGCCCACCAAGAAGACGCCGCTCGCGCCGCCGCACATCCCGATCCTCGTGGGCACCGATTGCAGCGCCTGCCATGGCGCGGCCTACCAGGCGGGCGGCTTTGGTCCGGCCACGGCGATGAGCGCCGCGAAGCACGCCTTCGTGTCGACCGCTTGCGATACCTGCCACGACACCGGCAAGAGCTTCTACGTCGGCAGCGGCATGCCGCTGCAGCTGCGGCCCGCAGATCACGTGAGCAGCACCGACACGCGCATGGCCTCGAGCGACTGCTCGGTATGCCACGAGACGAAGGATTGGATCAGCACCGTGATGCCGGTCGGTCACATGCCGAATCCGAGCAATCTGGCCTGCGTGCAGTGCCATGCCTCCGCGCCGAGCGACTACACGCCCGCGACGCTGGCGGCGATATCCGCGCTGCACACCGGGATCAGCGCCAACTGCGGGCTGTGCCACGGCAATACGACGACGGCGCTGACTTGGGCCAACAATTTCACGCCCAAGGATGCGCTGCTCGCGCCCGCGCACATCCCGTACCTGACCGGCACCGACTGCAGCTCGTGCCATGCGACGAACTACGTCGCGGGCGGCTTCGGTCCCACGAGCATGAGTGCGGCCAAGCATGCCTTCGTGCCCACCGCCTGCGATACCTGCCATGAAGCGGGCTTAAGTTTCTACATGGGCGCAGCCACGCCGGCGCTGCAGGGCCGGCCCGCCGATCACATGAGCCCCACCGGAACCCCGCAGCAGCAGACCGGCGACTGCTCGGGTTGCCATGAGACGACGGACTGGAATACCACGATCATGCCGGCGGGACACATGCCGAATCCCGGCGACCAGGCCTGCGCGGTCTGCCACACGGCGATCAGCGGCACGGCGGCGAGCTATGCCACGCTCGCGAGCATCGCGGTGCTGCACACCGGCATCAGCGGCAACTGCGGCCAATGCCACGGCAGCCCGTCGGGTCAATTGACCTTTTACAACAACAATGACAACCCCAAAGCCGCGGTGCTCACGCCCGCGCACATTCCGTATCTTGCCGGCACCGACTGCAGCTCCTGCCATGCCGCGAACTACGTCGCGGGCGGCTTCGGCCCCACGAATATGAGCGCAGCCAAGCATGCCTTCGTGCCCACCACCTGCGATACCTGCCATGAAGCGGGCTTAAGCTTCTACGTGGGCGCAGCCACGCCGGCGCTGCAGGGCCGGCCCGCTGATCACATGAGCCCCACCGGAACCCCGCAGCAGCAGACCGGCGACTGCTCGGGCTGCCATGAGACGACCGACTGGACCTCCACGGCGCTGCCGGCGGGTCACATGCCGAATCCGGGCGGCCAGCAGTGCACCGTTTGCCACACGGCGGCGCCCGGCAACTACGCGACGCTCGCCGCCAACTCGGTTCTGCATACCGGCATCAGCTCAGGCTGCGCCCAATGCCACGGCGGCGCGACGGCGCTGACCTTTTACAACAACAACGACAACCCGAAGTCCGGCGTGCTGTCGCCTCCGCACATTCCTGCCTTCAACGGAACCGACTGCAGCAACTGCCATTCCTCAACGACCTACTCGGCCGGTACTTTCGGTCCGATGAACATGAGCCAGGCGACCCACGCGGGCGTGGGGACGACCTGCATCCCCTGTCACGAGGCGGGTCTGAGCTTTTACATGGGTGCGGCGAGCCCCGGGCTGCAGGGCCGGCCGGCGGATCACACGGCCGGACAGCAGGTTGCTCCGAACGACTGCAGTCTCTGCCACACCACGGCGAACTGGAACACCACCGTGCTGCCGGCGGGCCATATGCCGAATCCGGCGAGCCAGGGCTGCAACGTTTGCCACACCGCCGCACCGACCAACTACGCGACGCTCGCCGCCAACGCGGTTCTGCACACCGGCATCAGCTCCGGCTGCGCCCAGTGTCACGGCGCCACCAAACAGTTGACGTTCTACAACAATAACGACAACCCCAAGGACGCGGTGCTCGCGCCCCCGCATATCCCGTACCTGTCCGGCGCCGATTGCAGCTCCTGTCACGTCTCGACCACGTACGCGGTGGGCGGCTTCGGTCCGATGAACATGACGCAGGCGAATCACGCCTTCGTCCCAACGACCTGCGATACCTGCCACGAGGCGGGATCGAGCTTCTACATGGGGGCGGCGAGTCCGGCGCTGCAGGGGCGGCCGGCCGACCACACCTCCGGTCAGATGGTGGCGCCGAACGACTGCAGCCTCTGCCACACCACGGCGAACTGGAACAGCACCGTGATGCCCGCGGGCCACATGCCGAATCCGGCGAGCCAGGGCTGCAACGTTTGCCACACTGCCGCACCGGCGAACTACGCGACGCTCGCGGCCAACGCGGTTCTGCACACCGGCATCACCAGCGGCTGCATCACCTGCCACGGCGCGCCGAATGCGCCTGCACCGGTTTTCTATCTCAGCTACACGCCGAAGGATGCGCTGCTCTCGCCGGTGCACATCCCGACCAGTACCACGCCGTGCGAGGCTTGCCACGCGATCAGTTTCACCGCGTTCAGCGGCACGACGATGAGCTCGGCCAAGCACACTTCCATGTTCGCCGTCATCGGAAATACCTGCGACGCGTGTCACGAGAGCGGCAAGAGCTTCTACGGCGTGACCAATCTGACCCGGCGCCCGAGCGGCCACCACGTCGGCCAGGATTGCAGCGGCTGCCACAACACGAACAATTGGGACGGCGGCGCGCAGACAAGGAAACTCGCCGCTCAGGTGGCGACGCGCAGCACGGTCAGCACCGTCGTCAGCGCGCCCGCGGCCATGTCGAGTGCGGCGAGCGCGCTTCAGCCGGGCACGGCGCAGATGAGCACAGCGCGCGCTGCGCCCCCCTCGGCTCCGTCGCACGCCGGCGTGACCAGCAACTGCGCCGGCTGCCACAACGGCGTTCTGGCGAGCGGAAGAGGGGGTGGGCACATCGCGAGCGACAGCGCGTGCCAGAACTGCCACACGACGCTCGCCTGGCTGCCTGCGCGCTTCGATCACCGGGGCGTCACGGCGAGCTGCGTGAGCTGCCATAACGGCGTGCAGGCGCTCGGCAAAACGACGCAGCACGTCGCAACGGTGAAGGACTGCGCGGCGTGCCACGGCACGATCACCTGGGCGGCGGCGACTTTCAGCCACCTGAGCCTCAACGAGCCCTGCCGCAGCTGCCATAACGGCATCAACGCGATCGGCAAGCAGGTTCAGCACGTGAGCACCACGCTCGATTGCGGCAGCTGCCATAGCACCTTGAATTGGACGACTTTGGGTGTGCAGGCACCGCGGCGCCCGGTGCTGCCGAGCCCGCGCGGCGCGACCAGCGGTCAAATCAAGTGATGGGAGGTGCGAAGTTTGTCGTTCTGCTCGAGCAGGCAACGCCGCTGCGTGCGTTAGCCCTTTTGATCGGATTGGCCGGACTCAATGGCAACTCGCCGGCCGCATCGGTAGCGATTCTTCAGAATGGACCTCTCGTCCAGGTCATCGATGCCGACGAGGGCGAGGACCACACCGACATCACGATTCAATTTTACTGCACCGTGCGCTACGTCTCCAATGCGCCGCAGAATCATGGCAGCAGCACCAGAATCACGCTGCGGCTGGGTCAGGATTGCGGCGCGCGGCTCTATTCGCTGCCGCCGGAGCTGCCGCTGGTGGGCGGCGGCGGTCACTTCGTGACCGGGGCGCGAGTCGAATCGATCGTGCCCGGAGAAGCGATCCTCGAATTGACCTGGGCCCGGGATCTGGACTTCGTGATGGCACCGACCGCCAGCGGGTTCGGCCTGCGTGTGCGGCTGATCGGCTCGAGCCGCCGCAAGGCCAGTGCCTACGCGTCCGAAGTCGAGGCGCCCGCGACCTATGCCGTCAATCTTGAATCCTCGTCGAACAAATACGCGCGCGAAGCCGTCGAGGCGGCGGCCGCCAGCTTGAAGACGCAGGCGTACGTGTCGGAGACCGACATCGAGGACGAGCACTGGTATCGATTGCGGGTGGGGCCGTTCAGCACCCGCGCGGAAGCCGAGCGCGTGCTCGAGATCGCACTCGCCAAGTATCCGCGCGCGTGGCTTGCGGTCAACGATGAGCAGACCGATCTTGCGCCCGTCGAACGCGCCGGCGTGCAGGCACCGGCCGCTGAAGCTCCGACCGACCCGCCGCTCCCCGATGCTCAGCGCGCCCAGATGCTGCGCGATGCGCGCACCGCGCTGGAAAAACATCAGTACCCTGAAGCCGTCGACCTGCTCAGCCGGCTGCTGCGCCAACCGGAGTACCCCGGGCGCGCCGATGCGCAGGAACTGCTCGGCCTCGTCCGTGAGCGGGCCGGTCAGCTGGCGCAGGCCAAAGCCGAATATGAAGCCTATTTGCGCCGCTATCCGGACGGGCCGGGGGCGGTTCGGGTGCGCGGCCGGTTGCAGACGCTCGCGGCGGCTTCACTCGCACCCAAATCGATCGGCGAGTTCGGTGCAGCCGCGGACCATCAGTGGACCGTGGCGGGGAGCACCGCGCTCACCTACCAGTACGGCACGCAGCAACTCGTGTCTTCCGGCACCACCACCACCACGACCGCGGTCAATGCCGCGCTCGTGTATGCCGATTTGCTGGTGCGCGACCGCGGTCAGCGCTACGATTTCACCTCCCGGGTCGATGCCGGCTACACGGAAAATGTGCTGACGACCGCCGGCGGCGGCAGCCAGGATCGCACCACGGCAGCCTTCGTCGAGGTCACGGACCGCAACACGGGCGTGACAGGCCGTGTCGGGCGCCAGTCCCTCGCCAGCCAGGGCGTCATCGGCATCTTTGACGGACTGTTCTTCGGCTACCAGATCAACCCGCGCTTCTCGGTGAGCGCTGCCGGCGGCTATCCCGCCTACACGAGCTACTCGGCATTCTCGACCGAAACGAAATTCGGCACGGTGACCGCGGAGTACAGCCCGTCCCAAGCCTGGATTTTCGACACCTACCTGTTCGATCAGACCGATGCCGGCCTCACGGACCGTCGATCGATCGGGCTGGAGACCCGGTATTCGCAGCCTGGGCGAACTGCGGTAATGCTGGTCGATTACGACACCTACTTCGCACAGCTCAACTCGGCCACCCTGATCGGCAACGCCAAGGTGGGGCAGTCGTGGATTCTCGGCTTCGATGCCGATCACCGCCGCAGTCCGCTGTTGCTGCTCAGCAATGCGCTGATCGGCCAGAGCGCGACGACTCTTCCCGAGCTGGCAGCCGTGTATTCGACTGCGCAAATAAAGCAGCTCGCGCTGGATCGCACGGCGACCAGCAACACGTACGTACTGTCGGCCAGCCGACCGATGGGCGAACGCTGGCAGCTGATGATGAATGTCGGTGGAACGCAGCTCAGCGCCACCCCGGCCTCCGGCGGCGTACCAGCGACCCCCTCGACGGGATTCGACAAGGATGCCACCTTGCAGGTGTCAGGCTCGAGCCTGCTGCAGGCCGGCGATTTGCACGTCTTCAGCGCGCAGTACGATGATTCGCCCACGGCGCGAATCAGCACGGTTTCGTGGGATGCGCGCTTTGTGCTCCCCGGCGCTTGGCGTGCCGGGCCGCGCTTCAGTGTCTCAGAGATAAACAACCCGACGCTGGGCGGCAAGCAAGTGCTTTACCTTCCGCAGGTGCGCGCCGACTGGACCAGCAGGAGGTCCGTTTTCGAGGCGACCGCCGGCTATCAAATTCAGACACAGCAGGCCATACAACAGCAGGGGCTGCTCCCCGGGCAGAGCACGACCAGTGCATTGGATCAGCGTTCGCTATATATTTCGGTGTCATACCGGTTGCGCTTCTAGGGACGTATGCGTATCAGCGTGGCTTCGATCGTGGCGCTGAGCGTGCTGACCGCCTGCGGCAGCGTGCCGCGGCAGACCGCCTTCCATGAATTTCTCGATGAGCAGACCGGCACGACGCTGTCGGCGGTTGCGAAGCCGCTCGTGTTCGCGCGCGAGCGCACCGACGTCGCCGCACATGCTCGCGACTACGCGACACTGGTGGCCGTAGAGGTCGACAATTCCGGACAATACGCCGAGTATCTATTGCTCTATCGATGGTCGACGGTGGACCCGCGCATGTCTCCTGCACCGGATCCGCAAACGGGCGAGCTCAGGATTCTGGCGGAGGGCCGGGTGATCGAGCTGATGCCGCTGGATCAGATGCCGGTCAGTTTGTCCCAGCGCCGGGAACTGCACGTACCGGGCCACGGCGACGTCATCACTCACGCTTATTCGGTCGATGCGTCGACGCTGCGCTTCATCGCCTCGAGCCGCGAGCTATCGGTCCAAATGCCGCAGGAGTCTCTGCAAACGCCGTTCAAAATGTGGGGAGACGGGCGGCTGGCGCTGTCCAAATTCATCGAGCGGGCAGAGGCCCCGTAGTGCGGAAAGTCTTGCATTCGAAGCTCGAATGAGTGTGTCATGTCGCGTGCATTGGCGCGACGAGCGCCGCCTGGCGAATCGCGACGGGACTGCGCGGCTTGTCGCCGGGTTCGAACGCGCTCACACTATGGCCGATGAGGCCTGAATTGTGATGGAAAGCCGGTGCGACTCACGGGCGGACGTGTGGTCCGAATGGCTGTTGCATCGCCGGCATGCCGACGATCCCCAATACGGCGATGTTGTCCGTACGGCCGTGCAGGGGTACGCGGATCGCGTTCTCGACGGCGCGCAGCTTGCACAGGGCATGACGCTCGTCGACGTCGGCGCGGGCGAAGGTCTGGTCGCCTTCCGGGCGATCGATCGCGTCGGTGCGGCGCTGCGCGTGGTGCTTACCGACATTTCGGCGCCCATGCTGCGTCATGCAGAGTCAGTCGCCGTGCAGAGAAACGTGCGCGGGCAATGTGCCTTTGTCGAGGGCACCGCCGAACAGCTCAACGGCATTGCCGATGCTTCAGCGGACGTCGTGACGACTCGTGCGGTTCTTGCATACGTTGCCGACAAGAGTGCGGCATTTCGCGAATTTCACCGGATTCTCAAGCCGGGCGGGCGCATATCGCTTGCGGAGCCCATTCTGCAGGACGACGCCTTCTACGCGAGGGCGCTCAGAAAGAGGGTCGAGGACAAGGGATCCCCGCCTGCAGATCGATTCTTGACGCTTCTGCACCGATGGAAGGCCGCGCAGTTTCCGGACACGGAAGAGCAATGCGCAAAAAGCCCGATCGCCAATTATTCTGAACGGGATTTGATCAATCTCGCGCGTGGTTGCGGCTTTGGCGAAATCCATTTGCAGCTGCACATTGACGTGATGCCGTCGCTGATCACGTCGTGGGAGATTTTTTTGGGCGCTTCGCCGCATCCATTGGCGCCCTCGCTAAGCCAAATTCTCGCTGAGCGCTTCACGCCCGAGGAGCGTGAGTATTTCGAACGCATACTCCGGCCGACGGTCGAAGCGGGGCAGAGCATCACGACCGACCGGGTTGCGTACCTGCAGGCAAGGAAAGCGGCTGGTTGAGACGACAGGCGGCCGCTAACCTGCGGCGCGCGCCCTTTTGGAGAGCTCCGCACGCTCGCTTTCCGTCAAGTCCCAGTGCCAGTCATGGCACTCGGCATAGGCGCGAATCGGCTTGTTGTTGTCGAGTGCGTCCAGAATCTCGCTCTTGGTACGCTGGGAGGTCCATTCCTTCTTGCATACCGGGCAGAGCACGGGGAATCGGATGAACACTTCAGTCACAGCACGCTCCTCGTGGAAAACGGTGTTGCGGCATTCTCAGGGGATAATCGAACAAGGGTCAAGCGCGCAGAGCGATCACTGCGCGCGCTCGCGCGAGGCGCCGAGTGCGCGGTCGGCTGCCTTGCGAATTTCGTACATGTCCCATACCGCAATCCGCTCGCACTCCTCGGCGATCGATGCCGCCTCCTGGCGCGTTACCCCGGTTACGCTGAAACTCATCACGGTGACCCCGTTGCTCGCAATGAAGCGGCCAATGCGAGATTCTTCCTCGTATGCATGGGAAAAACCCGATTGACGCTCGCGCAACATCTTGGCCAGATTGGCGTCCTCGCGGATCGGCGACAAGAGCGACTGTACCGCCGCAGTATCATCGAGACGCACTTTCGCCAGCAGGATTTTCAGCGTGTCTCTCCTCATCGATCCCCATCCCCCGGAAAGCCGGCGCGCCCGCGGAGACCGGGCCCGCCATCAGTTTACCGACGCTTAGGTAGGCGCTGACGCTTTGCCATCGGGAGGGCGCCGCGAGGTCGGGCTTGGCGATGAAACGCGGATATAGGCCGCGATTTTCGCGATATGCCGACGCCATGCGACGTTGGGCTGTGTGTCAAACTGAACGGACACCTGCCACGATCCGGCCGATGCACTGTTTCCCCGACGCTGCATACTAAGCCACCCCCTTCGCCCGACGCACCTAAGGCATGACGCATGACGCTTGAAAGGATGTTCGTTCGATCTGCGATTCGCGGCAACGCCGCCGCTGCAAAAATACGCGGTCCGTCGCAGGCCAATAGACGTTATGTCACGGAAGGCCGCTCGACCCATGCTGCACGCACCTCTTGCCTGCACCGGCGGCATCCACGAAACTGCCGGCGCTGCGACATGGCCCATGGTTTTCAAATGAAATGGATCTTGGCGGTTCTCGCCCTAGTATCTCTGAACGCGCTCGCGGCGGAGGCCACGCTGGAAATCGTTGCCGACAGGGAGCGGCTGATCTTTTCCCAGTCTCAGCTGCTGTCCCGCAGCGACGTCAGGACAATCACCGTGGCCGATAGTGCATACGGGCGGCGATTTACCCGGTTCAAGGCTATTCCAATCGCGAATCTGTTCAAAGGGATATCCGTCCCCGAACCAGCGGTGGTTCAATGCAGCTCCACGGACGGCTTTTCGGCGGTATTGGAGAAAGCACGTCTGTTCGGCACCGACCCCAAGGCATCGAAAGCCTATCTGGCGATAGAGGATCCGGGGAGCCCGTGGCCGAATCTCGACGGAACAGGCAGTTCCGCGGGACCGTTCTACCTTGTCTGGACACATCCGCAGGCATCGTCCATAGGACCGGAGGAATGGCCCTACCAGATTGCCTCATTTCATATTTTGTCGGATCTGCGCAGCGTGTTTCCCGGGATTTACCCGGCCGCGGATGCCACGCCAGATGTTCAAAATGGATTCAATTCGTTTCAGAGAAATTGCCTCGCCTGCCACAAGATGAACGGGAATGGGGCAGGGACGATCGGGCCCGACTTGAACCTCCCCATGAATCCGACTGAGTACTTCGAATCGAAGGCGCTCGTCTCGCTTATTCGGGATCCGGCCGGCGTGCGGACCTGGCCGCGCAGAGCGATGCGAGGATTTTCCGAGGCGGCGATTCCGGATGCGGAACTTTTGGATCTGATCGCCTACCTCAGGTATATGAGCACGCACAAGCACAAGCCGTGAGGGCAACGAGAGCATGACCAAGCTGCGCGTGCACTGTTTCGCCATTTCCCTCGATGGCTACGGGGCAGGCCCCTGCCAGGACCTCGCCAACCCTCTGGGAGTGGGTGGTCTGGCATTGCACCAATGGGTTTTTGAGACCCGAACATTCAAGCGGATGTTTGGAAGCGACGGCGGCACATCGGGCATCGACGACGATTTCGCGTCGCGCGGTTTTGCCAACATCGGAGCTTGGATACTGGGACGGAATATGTTCGGGCCGATTCGCGGACCTTGGCTCGACGATACCTGGAAGGGCTGGTGGGGGGACACCCCCCCTTACCACACTCCCGTCTTCGTGCTCACTCACCATCCCCGCCCATCAATTGCCATGGCCGGAGGCACCGTCTTCCACTTCATCGCCGATGGTATTCACGCTGCATTGGAGCGCGCGGCGGATGCATCCAACGGCCGGGACATTCGACTCGGCGGCGGAGTAGCCACCATCCGGCAATACCTTGGTGCGGGGCTGATCGATGAGATGCATCTGGCGATTTCGCCCGTGCTGCTCGGATCAGGGGAGCATCTTCTCACCGGCATCGATCTGCCCAAACTCGGTTATCAATTGCGCGAACACGTTGCGACCGCGAACGTCATGCACGTCGTGCTCACCAAGACATCATAATTGCGCGCACGGGAGCGCAGGATACCTCGGATGCGATTCGGCCGCCGATACCTGCTTCCGCCCGCCGTGAACACCGCGCTCGAGCAGGTATTCGCCGAACCGGTGGACGGAGTCATCGTGATCGAGCATTCATGCTACGCGCGGCTGCACCGGGGCATGTGTGCAACGACGCGCCCGAACCGCATCCTGCTCGCGATCAGCGGAGCCGAATTCGTGTCGCGCGCGGACCTGCTGTTGCATGAGTACTTCCACGTGGTTCGCCAATGGCGCACCGGAGATTTGACGCGCTGGCGCTATGTGGTGGAATCAGCACGTTGCGGCTACCGGGCGAACCGATATGAACGAGAGGCGCGGGAATTCACCGCATCGGCGATGGACCAATACCGCAGATATCTGGCGCAGAATCCTTTACCGGCGCTCGGTTAACGGTGAGAACAGCCCGTATCTCTGTTCGAGACGTCGAATTGAACCGGCTTGTCGGTACGCGGAATGAGTGCCATCGCGGCGTAATGTCCCGCTTCCGGCACCTGGGGACAGGTTTTCGGGCTGGTCACGGACACATGGACTCGGATTTCATTTCCCATATCGGTTATGGAATCAATCGTCACGACGACCGGACCGTTTGCCTTGTAGCCCGCGTTGGCCACGAGCAATGTGAAGCGCTCGAAATCAATCGTTGGCAGGGGTTCGGTTGCGTCCGGCGAATCGCCTGCGCGTGCGTTCCAGTCCTGCGCCGAACGAATCACGAAATTCGAGTGCTGGTCCGACAGGTCCAGATTTTGCGGCAACGGGAGTAGCTGGAAATCGATTTTGCCGGATTGCGCTGTTGCGCTCGCCGCCAGCGCCCCTGCCGCGAGCAGTGTCGCCAGCCGCCTCAAAATTCGGTTCGCCAAGTGCCGGCGCCTGTCGGTGGTGATACTGCGCGTGCTGACTCAGGAAATCTCGGTGTCCTCGTCGCTGGGCAGTGTCGTAAGCGCCAATTCGATGTTCGACGCGAGGCGGTCGGCATACCTTGCCGCCTCAAATAGCCGCAGCGACTGGTAGTATTTGGCTTTAAGCCGAAAATTATCGATGTCTTCCAGCAGCACCTTTCTTGTTTCATCCTTCGTCATATCGCTACTCCTCGGGAAACGTCTGAGCAATTGGTCATGCCGGTGGTTTCGAACATGATACTGGGTGCTATCGAGAAGAACTGGCCATTTTTGACCAGCTGTGCGGCCGCGGGTTCGATCTTGGGCTAGGATATTGCATGGCGAAAAAAAAGCTGGAAGCCGTTGACGACCTGCTGGACGCTCTCGTATGGATGCGGCGGAAGGTTAAAGAGCATCAGCCCGTCGATGATCTCATCGATGCACTGGTGAAGATGCGGCGTCAGGTGAAAAAGAAGCTCAAGATGAAGAAAAAGCTGGCGAAGCGCAAAGGAACTGGGAAAAGGCGACGTCAACCCTCTTTGCCAACGCGACTCGAGAAACGAGCGCGCGACGAATGAAGTAGATTCAAGTAATGATACGTAAGTGATTGATTTAAAACTATTATATTGGAGAGACGAGCATGTTCGAGATCGGCAAGTACTACAAGCTCGTAACATGGCAACACAGCGGCGATGGCGGCACGACCGAGGTATCCGCGCCATTGCTGGCCGTTGAGGTCTCGCTGCCGTTGGTCAAATTTCGCAGCGTCCCGTCCGATGGGGTGGGCGAGAGTCGCGACTCCATTGTCAATACCACATCGCTCGCCTTCGTCAGGGCGGAGCTGGTCGCGCACCATCCTTTGGCTCAGACGGAAGCTGGGACGCCGGGGGTTCGACCCGAACGCTGGTAACCATGCAGGTTCACATTTTTATGGGCGAATCGGTATCACCGAACACGCCTAATTCATGAGTTCACGGTCGGTAGAATTTCCGGCATCAGTAAAGCGAGCCTCAGCGCTTATTCGGATCATCGCCTACTTTTTTCGGCCCCTCCGCGGATCGGCCGCCAGTGTGATCGCTGGCTCTTAGCGAGACTTGAGCACTGGCACGAATGCACGCAATGTGACCCGCATGACCGAGGAGTACATCGAGCGTCTTCTCACGCTCAAGCAAACGGGCGAAGCGCTCGATGTGCTCGCGCACCGCCTCGACCCGGATGCGCAGATCCAGGCGTCGCGGCTGCGCGCAGATTCGCGGCTCATCTCGGCGCCGATTGATGCACGCTGCACGCCGGGACTACAATCCGCCCGTGCCTCCCGACGCTACCAGCCCGATCGGTCATCCCGGCCGCTGCCTGTGCGGCGCGGTCCGCTTCGTCGCCCAGGGACCGCCGCGCTGGGTGGCGCACTGTCACTGCGAGAGCTGCAGGCGCGCGACGAGTTCGCCGTTCACGACCTATGCCGGCTATCTGAGCGGACAGGTGATTTGGAGCGGGACACACGCCGCCGTGTATCGGTCATCACCGGGCGTCGAGCGCAGATTCTGTACCCGCTGCGGCTCGCCGTTGAGCTTCGCAGGGGAGCGGTGGCCGGGCGAGATTCATCTCTTCGTGCCGAGCTTCGATGATCCGACCGCATTTTCCCCCCAGATGCACGTGCACGCAGGGGAGCAGCTGCCCTGGGTGCAGCTGGACGATCGTCTGCCCCGGTACACGCAGACGGCGCGCGAGGGTCCGCCGCTCGGGTAGCTGGGCTGCCCACCGAAGCGTGCGCCCTGGCCGGCCAGGCATCCCAGGGTGCTGCGCCGCACATGGCCCGGCAGAATGCCGAGGGGCAAAAGCTGGGCTCCGAAATAGCGACAGAGCGCATCCAGCAGATCCAAGTTGCTCGGCTTCGAACTCGATTCGATCAGCCGAAGGCGTCCTTGAGCTTTTGCTCCTGTTCATGCGTAAGGTTGCTCGCGATGAGTTCGAAATGCGGCGCTCCCTTGAAGGCCTCCACGACTTTGTCGGGCGTCACGGCGCCGAGCAGCAGGAACAGGCCGGATGTGCCCTCGGTCACCTTGGTACGCACCTGCCTGATGAAGTCTTCGTCGATGCCGTAGCCGCTGAGGTGGGCGCCCAATGCCCCGATTGCCGCACCTATGGCCATGCCGAATACGGGCAGGAAAAAGAGAATTCCGAACAACAGTCCCCAAAAAGCGCCGTCAAGGGCGCCGGCGGTCGCGAGGCCCGGGTGTTGGCGCGTCTTTGGCTGCTTCTTGCCGGTTGGCCACGTGACGATTGCTGCATCCTTGATTTGCAACAATTGCTGCTTCTGCAAGCTCACCGCGAGCTCAAGGCCCGTCTCCGCCCCGTCGGCCGTATCGAATTTCAATACCACTAGATTTGCCATGATTCGGTGCTCCTGTGCACGTCGAGTCTAGATTGACAGAGATTCGTATGAACGCGCCTGTTCTTCGATCAGTATTTGGTCCAATAGTGTCGCGTGGCACTTCAGGCAGAGGTAATGTCGCTTCGGTCAAGGAGGTTTAGCGTGAGTAAGCACCCGGCATATGTTGTTTTTGTCCTGTTCGCAATGACCCTAGCGGCGTTGCCTGCATTGGCGAAGGTCCTGGATGCGTCACCATCCGGGTTTACAATAGAAAATTCCGCGATCGTTCCGGTTGATTTGTCGACTGCGTGGCAAGCATTGGTCGGCAATGTGGATTCATGGTGGCCGAAAGATCATACCTGGTGGGGCGCTTCCTCCAGGCTGACGATCGACGCGCGTGCTGGTGGCTGCTTCTGCGAAATAGGCGCGAACCGGCAGGCGCAGCACATGCAGGTGGTATTTGCCGATCCACCAAAGTTGCTGCGAATGATCGGTGGCCTCGGGCCGCTGCAGGGCATGGGCCTATCTGGAGTTCTCGAGTGGCGCATGGCCGCAGTGGCGGGCGGCACGCAAATTACGCTCTGGTATAGAGCTGGAGGTTATTCGCCCGACGATCTTGGCAAAATCGCCCCTGTGGTTGACACCGTTCAGGCCTTGCAGCTGGGTAACCTAGTCCATTATCTCCGTGACCGAGTTACGCAACCCGGAAAGAAGCCGCGGTGAACTGTTCTTTCGTCAATACCAGAATACGTGGCGTTGGTGGGCAGCCGTTTCATTTTTCGTCCTTGCGCCCAGACAAATACCGGACAAACCCTTCGAGATGAGTCGAGATGTCACGCTTAAGTAATTGATTAATTGACTAATCTTTAGACGGGAGTTCTTGCTCCGCCTGACGGGGATTTGTCGGTAGATCATGGAGTTGAAGCATTTCGCGATGTCGAGCGTGTGGCTACACGGCGATCGCTTGCAGTAGCTGCAACGCTCGATGCTGTGCCGGATTCGGCGTCGTCGTCATCTGGAAGGTCGAGCCGCGGTTCTTGCCGACACGTGCCTCGCAGGTGTTGCGCACGATGGTGGAGAGTTCGCCGAGGAGCGTCCGAAAGCTGTGAACCGGTGAGCCGTCTTTGAGTGTGCGGGTGGCGGTTTTTTCGAGTGCTGCCTCGGATCGTGCAGCGGCGGCGACCGGATCCCGGTGTTTTTTGCGCTCAAGCTGCTCGTCCGCAAACATCAACTCGCGCCACGCCTCGCGCATGTGCCATTCGACGTAATAGGCGAGCATGCATAGGAAGATGTGTGCGCGCACGCGGCCTTCCAGATGGTGGTGGATCGGGCGGATATGCAGATCGATGGTTTTCATCGAACGGAACGCGCGCTCGACTTCGGCGAGGGCTTTGTAACTGCGCACCGCCTCGGCTGAGCTCATCTGCTTCTTCGGTACGCTGGTGCGGATCACGTAGATCCCATCGAGCGCGGCCTCGGCGGCGATCTGTTTCTCAAGCCGCCGGAACTCGAACCCGGTCTCCTCGATGCTGAGCGCGAAGTGTTTGCCGACTTTGTACTTGTTGACGACCTTGCCGACCCGCACCCCGATTTTGTCGCGACCGGCGAGCGATCCGTTCTCGATGCGGGCACGGACTTTCTCAAGCTCCTTCTGCGTCGCCTCGAGCAGCGCCTCGCGCTTGTGCGAACGCAGCCTCCCCAGATCAACGTTGCGGCAGGCCATCAGCCGCTCACCGGGAAAGTCCGGATGCGAGAACTCAAAGAGATTACGCTCATCGAAAAGCCCGAGTTGCAGCTCACCGCCCTGCACCAGGGCGCGGATCTGCGCACTCTTCAACGCCGTGATCCAGGCAAGCCCCTCGAGCGAACGCAAGGTGTCGATCGCTTTGTGCGAGATCATGCCGCGATCCCCGACGAGCACCAGACGCTCGAGGCCAAACTGTTCCCGCAGTTGCGTAACCTGCGGCATCAGCGTGCTCGCATCCGCTGTGTTGCCCTCGTACACCGAGATGGCCACCGGACAGCCGGCGCGCGTCGTCAACAGGCCGTAGTTCACCTGCGGCGTATTGCGCTTGCCATCGCGGCTATAGCCGATCTTCGCCAGCGGACAGCAGTTACCTTCGAAGTAACTCGAACTCAAGTCATAGAGCGCGAGCGCACCCTCGGACAGGTGCCGAGCGGCGAGCTTCTTCTCGATCTGTCCCTGGCGCTCGAGTAACCAGTCCATCGCCGCGTACAGATCCATCTCATCCGTGTCCACCACGCCGTACTCCTCAGCGAGCGTTGTCGTGTGCCACCAGCGTGTGGTCGCGAGCTTCGTGTGCGGCGCCAAGACCCGCGCCGCCACCATCGCACAGACCGCATCGCGCTCGCGGCTCGGCCGCGAGGCGATCAAGGACTCAAAGCCGAGCCTTTGCATGGCTACACGCACCGCCTGCACCGCGCCGTGCGAGCGCGACCGGGTGGCCTGCCACAGCTCCTCCACCGGGCGCATGCTCTGACCCGAGAGGACCGCGCGAATCGCCTCGATTTGCTCGTCGGATAGCGCTGAAAGGTTGGCGAGCGTGCGTTTGCGCACCTTCTTGCCCTCGCGGTACGACTCGCGCAGCAAATACGTAGGTCTTGAAGTGCGGTTCGGCACGCCATCAATATGCATGGCTACATGATGCCACTTCCCGCACCAAATCGCAACCGCAAAATCTCAAATTACATGGCTACATTATGCACTCATCACGGACGCACAATTCCCGCTAAAGCCCGGTAATTCCAGGCTCTCACCCAACTTCATCTCAAAAAAAGGGAGAGAACTCCCGTTTAGAGATTGCTCGGCGCTGCGCGCCCCGTCCCTCGCTCACGCTCGGGACCGCCTCGCTTGATGCTCCGGCGTCCAACTAGGACGGCTACGCCGGCCAAGTTGTGGGACTCGCCTTGTTGGTCTGTCGGGAGTTCGAATTGATACCAATGAGCGGCTCGGACCGGCCCACGGTCCTCAACATTTTTGAAAATTGGCTCTCCGGGAGAGATTCGAACTCCCTAATATCACTGGCTCAGAGATCTCGGACATGGGATCAGAATTTGCGCCGCGCGGCCTGTCGATACTAGTCCTCCGCTCATCGGACGTAGTCGTGTTACTCCAAACTTCTCCGCTAAGTGCTGGATAAATTGGCGCTTTGCGAGGGGCGTTCCTATTCATTACCTTGCTTCCTGCATGTCGGCAAATGTGAACGCGGACCGTACCAAAATTGCATCGTGCGATCCGTACGGTAGCACTTTTGCGATTAAATCCTGCTAAGGGACATGTGCAACTTGACGAGATGCGCGACCGAACGCGCCCCAGTTTCCTTCCTTCAACGCCTGCACGGCCATGGCCACATCTCCGTGACCGGTGATGAAAATGACCGGAATCATCGCGCCCACGCGATTAAGATGCAGCTGCAATTCCAGGCCGTTCATTTCCGGCATACGAATATCGAGCACGAGACAGCCGGGCGCATCGGCGTTGAAGTGTGCCAAGAATTCCTTGGGACTGGAAAAGGCGGCCGTCTTGTAGCCGATCGTACTCAATAGCGCTTCCAGTGCGCGGCGCATGCCATCGTTGTCGTCGACCACATGAACCGTTGGCGCAATAGTGGGGTTAGTCTTCGCGATAAATGCTCCTAGCAACGTTCTGCGAGCGGCATGTTGGGGCTGAAAGCGGCTGACGCGCGCTCTTGTGATCTTTCAATGCCGCTGGGGGTGGTGGTAGAGGCACACTGCTGCGCGCCGAGCAGATGGTCGATCTCGCGCAGCAGCAGGTTGATATCCACCGGCTTAGGCAGTATCCGGTCTACAATTAACTTAGCCTTTTGGACGTGTATGTCTGCAAGATCACCCGTGAGCATGATCGTGGGGGGTTTGAATTGGAGTCGCGCTGCGATTTCGGCGACAATCTCGTCGCCGGTGAATCCCATGGGCAGCTGAAAGTCGCACAAAATCAAATCGGGTCGCAAGCCGTGGACTTCGATCTGCTGCAGCGCTTCATCGCGAGAGGCAGCTTTAATGACCTCGTATCCTTCGAGGCGCAACAGCATCTCCATGGATCGAGAAATACCCGGATCGTCTTCGATGTGCAGCACTTTGATGACGCTTGTCGACGCCGCCGGAATAAAGACGGCGGTCGGGATTAGGTCGGCGCGAATATCCGTGACCACGCCGCGGGACAGCTGCACCGTAAAGGTCGAACCCACCCCCACGCGCGAATCGATCGCTACCGTGTGGTCGAGGAGCCGGCAAATAGTCTGCACGATTGAAAGCCCGAGCCCGACGCCTTGACGCTGGTCATGATTCGGGTTATCCACCTGATAGAACGCATCGAAGAGCCGCTCTAAGTGCTCAGGCGCGATGCCTGGTCCACTGTCGACGATATCAATGAACAGCTGAGAGCCTTCGGCACGGACACGTAGATGAACCGTACCGCGCTGCGTGTATTTAATTGCGTTGCCGAGCAAATTGCGGAGAATCACCGGCAAGAGCATCGGGTCGCTGCGTGCAAATTCCGATGACTCCTGAATATCCAATGTGATCGATTTGCTGGCGGCGGAATACGCAAACTCCGATCGCAGTTGCGGGAGAATCTCCCGCAACGGGAAGTCCCGAATCACCGGTTGGATGGCGCCCTTTTCCAGTCGATTGATGTCGACCAGAGAAGACAGCATATGGTCCATATTGCGCACTGCTTCTTCAAGCATTGCGACATGCGGAGCGTAATCGGTATCTTTGAAGGCTCGCGCGAGCACCGACTGCAGACTCCACATCGTCTGCAGGGGTTGGCGCAGGTCGTGGCTGGCGGCAGCGAGGAATCTGGATTTCACTTCGTTGGCACGTACTGCCGAATCGCGCGTCTGCACGAGCGCATCTTCTAACCGCTTGCGATCCGTCATATCACGCACAATCGCGATTGTGGCCGCTGGCGCGCTGTGTCTATTGGGATTCAGCAAGACATCAATCGGGAATTCCGTGCCGTCTCGGCGGCGGCCGCACAAGGCGAGATCCGCGCCCATGGTGCGGAGTCTTGGATCTTGTGCATATTCGCTGCGATGTCGCAAATGATGCTCTCGAACGGGTTGAGGCACCAGGATGTCGATCGAATGATTCATGAGCTCGCTGCGCTCGTAGCCGAACATTCGAGCGGCCTGAGAGTTCAAATACAAGATCTGCCCGCCGCTCGCGATCCCGGCGACAATGAACACTGCGTCTGGCATGTCCTCCAGGACGTCCGTCCAGGCCTGCAGCATTGAAGGATCGATTGAGGTGGACGGCAGGGTTGTGTCGACGACCAGATCCATGGCCATTCCTTAAGCAGTGAGTCTCGCCGTCGATCTGTGTGCTAATTGGTCCACGGTGCGCGCAAGCAGTACTTTAGTCAATGAACGCTGCTGAGCGGTCCTCAGGCAGGATATCAGAGGTCTAAAAGGCCAATTGCCCTCTGCCTCATTTGAGATAGCGCTAGCCGCTACGTTCAAATGCGTATGGCAACTGCGCAGGTACTCTGTAGCCTAGCATCAAGGATTTAAGACGAGGACACCATTCCTCATGAATGTCGGGAGCGCGGGCCTGATTCTGCACGTAGACGATGAGCAATCGATACGCGCGTCCATGTCGATTCTACTGAGCACCGACGGTTACGGGGTGAGCAGCGCTGCCAGCGGAGCCGAAGCGCTTCAGTTCGCGCATGAGGGTCTTCATCCAGATGTTCTCATAGTGGACTTCAATCTTGGCCAGCAGATAAACGGCGCCGAAATAGCTGAGCAGATTCGGAGAGTCCTCAGCTACGCCCCGCCCATCATCATGCTGACCGGTGATGTGAGCCACGCAAAATTCCCACGCATTGTCGAAGTGGTCGTCTGGTTGGCGCGCAAACCTTTGAATCCACAGCTGCTGCTGGTCACTTTGCCAAGTCTCGTACAACTGTCACGGGCGACTCGGAACCTCCTTTCAAGAAGTTTGGGATAACACAGCTGGGATTGACGAACCCACGCTGGTGCCGTCGATGACAGTCCGCGCGCGGCAAGAGCTGATCCAGGGACTTGCGAACTCTCAGCCGCTGGTACACATTTCTGGCGAAAGGGATCGGACTATTGCTGCTCCCGCGAGCACCTGACTAGAGTTATCTGGCGAGCGCGACATCCCGAGAGGAATTTTGCTCTGTCTCCTGACGTCAACGCGCAATTCGCGCAATCGCTCAACCTCGGCGCGCGCAATGAGTAATTGCACGGAGCGATAGTAATCGGGGTCAATCTGCTGCAAAAGTTCCTTCATAGCTGGCGCAAACCTGCCGCATGTTGCGTCGCGTTGTCTGTTCGGTAGCGCACTTTAGCTTGATGTCGCGTTTCTGCGTCGCACACAGCAATATGCTTGCCGCGCTGCATCTCGGAAATTCAGGTGGGGGGTTATATGAGCCGTTCTGATGCAACTGTTGGAGCGGCGCGATAGCTGCTGGTGGCGACCGGCACCAGCGGGTCGAGATTTTTCGATCCAAGTCCTTTGCAGTACCCTCGGTCTTCTGCATTTGAGCGTTATGGGGCTAGGAGAGCCTTGCCGCGCACGGCTGTGTAAACGGAGTCGAGAATTTCCAGCCGATCAATATTCGGGACTCCACCCGTGGTGATCGGGTCGCCGAGATACTGGACCTTGTTGGCCGTGTTGCTGTATGGCGGCCAACTGGGCAAACCCGGGCCATTCGGGTTGCCTGAGCGCGCGAAATTGACCCAATACCTCGACATGACTGCGGCCATCTGCCGATCAACCCGCGTCCAACTCCACGGTGCCTGGTCGAGATGATCAAATACATACCAGAGTTCGGCGAAGTGGCTCGCGCCCCAGCCTTGGTAAACTGACCCGACGGGGAATGGCGGTTGCTGCGTGAACAAATAGTAGTACACGTGTTCGCGTCCGGTTGCGGCTTGCAACCTCGCCCAGGCCCACATGTCCCACCCGAAGCGCAGGTCACGCTCCAAATCGAGCCGCGCTTGTGGCGCCTCCGTGTCTGTGCGGTGCGGATAAGCGGCGATGATCGCGGGCGGCAGTTGTCCGAAGCTGTGTTCAACGTCGGTATCGAACGTCGCGGCCTTCACATGGGTGATGTCCGTCAGCGCGCGCGCCTCGTCGGCATTTGATCCGACCAATAGCGGGACATCGATTTGCGCCGCCGCGGCGAATGCCTCGCTCGGCGAAAGCGGGAGCACATAAGGCTCAATCACGGGGTGGGTGATTCCGCCGGCGTTATCCCCGCCGAGCAAGTCGGCGGCCGGCAGAAGACGGAGCTCCTGAATCGAGGCCGCATGTAGCGAAGATACATATTTCTCGCCGTCGCGCTCAGCATTGGCCAAGAGGTAGCTCGGTGCGAGCTGTAATGGCTCAAACAGGCCGCCGCTCTCGCCGATAGCCCGTTGAAATAGCCCCTTCGCCCGAGGCGAAGCCATTAGCACACTCACCGATATCGCACCGGAGGATTGCCCGGCGATCGTCACCCGAGTCGGGTCGCCGCCAAAGGCGGCGATGTTCCGCTGTACCCATTCAAGGGCTGCAATCTGATCCATCAGTCCGTAGTTGCCCGACGAGTGCTGTGGCGACTCGCGAGTAAGCTCGGGCAGTGCGAGGAAACCGAGCGGACCCAGTCGGTAGGCGATCGTAACGACAACTACCCCTTTGCGTGCAAGCCGGTCGCCCCAATACAGGGGCATCGCGGCCGACCCGTTGCGATAACCACCGCCATGGATCCATACAATCACCGGCAAGTGTGCTTGAACACGCGATGTCGGCGTCCAGATGTTTAGGTAGAGGCAATCCTCACTGATTGCCGGCGGCGTCTCACCCGGCATGGATACACCTTGTTGCATGCACGCCGGAGAAAACACCGTTGCTTTGCGTGTCCCGGTCCAAGGTGCGTGCGGTGCTGGGGGACGCCAACGCAAGTTGCCGACCGGGGCGGCGGCGAATGGAACGCCCTTGTAACTGATCAACCCATGATGGGACGCTCCCGATATCGCGCCGGATTCCGTCAGGACATCCGGTTTGGAGGTAGCAACGGGCGCTTGAGCCGTTGCGACAATTGCAATGATGAGTCCCCATTGCTTGCGCATATTGGCTCTCGGGTGACGCCGCGGATACACGCAGGATGGCTCGCGGCCAATGGACCTGATCATCCCCCCATTCGCGGCGCCCCACGCGGCTTTCGCGGTAGATGTGCTTGGTTAGGCTGGCGATCCCGCGATTGTCAGTTCGACCGACACGGGGTTCGACAATGAAGTATTGGAGTCCGTCCGGCAGTTCGGAATAGAAATGGCAAACGAGGGGTCAGATGCGTACGCGAGTGCGTTAAAACAGGAGGAAAGAGTCGTAAGTTATTGATATCTATTGGCTCCCCGGGAGAGATTCGAACTCCCGACCAACGGATTAACAGGGGTCGGTCAGCACTCCTGGGCGCAACCGCACTCGCCCTAAGCGCCTGATTTTGCTCGCTTCGCATCGCCGGCAAGTTGCCCGCGTTGGCCGGAATTGGAGCCGGTTGGTTGCGTTTTGGTTGTGCGGGGCAGGTCCGCAGTGGGCTGTCTCGCTCGTCGAGGCCGTCGCCCTACAGCCGAGCTCGCCGATGTCCTTCATGGCAGCTCTTGCGTTTTGCAAGTAATCAGCCTTCACTGGACCCGATGCCCGTTGATTGTTTGCTTACCGACTTGGACCTTCGAGAACGGCAGTCCCTTCGCGAAAGCTACTACGCCGGTCGTCTGAAAATCTCGGACCTCGACAAACCCATCGTCAACCTTTGAGAAGGTAAACAGAGACGGATTCGTTTTCAGCAACTGTGCAACATCACGCTCGACTGCGGCTAATACAGCGGCGTATGCGGATGCGGCGCCCATGTATTGGGTCAACCGATTTTTCGCTATCAAGTGGACCAGGGGAAGGGCCCGTCCCGCGTCTTTGAGTTTCGTCGCGAAAGCATAGGCTGAATATATTGCTGAGGGCAGCTTGAGCCCATAGACAAGTGAAAATGCGTTTTGAATTGCACGTCGCGATGAGTCATCAGCCATCACCGGCAGGACTATACGGTCGCACGCGGCTAGCGCAATTTGCGTGTACATCGAGAAGCTTGGATTGCAGTCCATAAACACAATGTCGTATTCGTCTTTGAGGGGTTCCAGGAAGTCACGCAACCAATCTACAACCGCGATCCACGAATTCGTTCCCGGGATCATATTATTCGCCAATGTGTTGACCGCGTTGGCCTGAAGTTCCAGCAACGGGTCGCCGCACACTAAATCGATATTTTCTGGAAGGCTTGCGTTATAGGTTTTTGGCTTAGTGATGAAATCCGTCGCGGCGAATTTTGGTGCCGCGTACGGTGACGGCAGTCGAAGCTGAAAATACCCGCCTAGGCTGCATCGCGGCGTCAATCCCTGGCGAGCCAACAATTTATCGCTGCCCTTATTATTCAGACCACCTAGCATCAATTCCGAAAGATTTGCTTGGGGGCACACATCGATGGCCAGGACCCGCTGTTTTGGGTGCGTCTCTGCGTACCTAGCGATGGACTGAAAGGCCAAACTAGTCTTGCCTGTGCCGCCCTTGTTGTTCCAGAAAGCGTAAATCTTTTCCACAGTGAGCACCTCATTGGCTTAAATGGACGTTCGTATGTCCAATTAGACGCATTATACGTCCCACTGAGACATTTGCAAGTCCAAAAGCGACACACTCGACGTGCCGACGAGGGGCATACAATCCGCCGTCTATGCCGGACACTGATATCGATCTGGGCGAATTACTGCGTGTTGCAGCGGCGGACCCGTTCTGGGCAATCCGCGGACGCGCCATTCAATCCTACGCGAATCTTGAACAAACGCTGTGTCGCCTATTTGCAATGCTGTCGGGCACCACCGATGCGATTGCTGCGATTATATTTTTCCGAATCGGCGATGCCGTCCGAGGTCCAATAATCGAAAAGCTCTTTCAGCAAAGATTTGGCGATAAATATAGCCTGTTTCGCAATTCTCTGACCAAGGAACTCCGAGATGGCCTCGGCAGGGAGAGGAACGAGATCGTGCACTGGAACATGGTGAACAGCATTTTCGGCGATGGTGACGGCGGGGTAAGGGTTAACTTAGGTACTGCGGCCGCCCGCATTTATGTTCCTGCCCAACGCTGACCTGCCGGAAAAGGACTCGCTCGGGATGCAGGAATTTATAGAGAAATGTGATTTCTTCTCAAGGCTGTTAAACCTATTCGATCTTGTCATGCGTGACGGCAGTCCGATGAACGACGCTGATAAAAAGCCATGGCTCGATATATTTCAGCAACCAATAATTTATCCGCCTCCAAAGGGTCATCCGTTATTCCGGAGGCCGCAAGCACCCGAAAACCCGCCTCAATCATCTCCGGGGTGATCTCAATTTCGTGCGCGTTGTTCATGGTCGTTCCTTATGCCCGCAGCAGCAGTCTCAATTCGATCAGTTCGCGCAAGCGCCGGTCGCCGTTTTGCACGATCTCCAAACACAACGGGCGCGCGCCCGATGCGCTAGGTTTTTGTCGATCCCCGCCGCGGCGAGCGTGGGGCGCCTCTCCTTTTGCACCCGCACCAGCAGCGGCACCGCGAGGCTCCGCCCCAGCGCGTCCTCGAAAAACAATCCTGTACCCCGCAAGGTGCCGCGCCATCTCCCAGCTCATCAACCGACAATCTTCATCAAACTGCACCAGCTCAAACACGTCTCTCTCTCTCACCCGCTCCCGTAGACGACCATGACGATGACGACCGCGGCGAGCGCCACCGACACCGCGGCCATCGCCGCGAGCCAACACCATTCCGCGAGCTGCTTCATGCCGTCTGCACGGGTTGGGTGAGGTCGTTCGCGGCACACAGGTAAATCGCGACCCATTTCTGCGTGCAAACGACGGCGGTTTGATCGGCCCATTCAAAGGTCCACTCTGCCGGGTCGCCATTGTCGAGAATTTGCGCGCAGAGCCCGGAAAGAGTGCTATCAGCGCGGATCGCGTTGGTGATGGCGACGAGCGCACGGTCGATTGCCGTGTCCGGTGCGGCGCCGCGGCCGATCACATGGATTTGAATCGTGAGGCGGTGCTTGACCGCTCGCCAATTGATCATCTCGGCTTCATCGCTCTCGGGCTGCAGGCAGCACACGACCCCCTCGCGGCGAGACGCGGCGGCCTGGCGGCTGCGAGTGAAGGAAAATCCAGTTTGCACCGCCAACATTGACGAGACGTAGGCGAGGATTCGCTCTCGGATGGTCGGCGTGCTTTGCTCACAAAACGGCGGATATCCCGCAAACGCGAGCACCGTCGCTGGCGGAGCGACGTCAGGGGAACTGAAGATAACGACAGGCGCGAACGCCTGGATCCCAAGCAGCGCCGAGTCCGGCGACATCGACTCCGTGATGAGTGGCACCTGTCCTTCGAGCGCGAGAGCGCCCGCCGTCGGGATCAGCGTTTCATATGCCGCCGCCTGCTGCTCGGTGAAAACGAGCGCATCGGTGCTCGGCGTGAGAATCGAGTTCACGACGAGCTGCGGCGCCTGCCCGGTGATATCGACTGCGCCCGCCGGCGGTTCGGTGGCGAATAGGCTTTCGGCTGTCGGAGCGACGCCGTCGATCCCAACGCTGCCGGCGCCCGGCGTGACATCGAGCCCCTGGGTCGGCAGCGAGCCGTCGAGCGCGAGCGCGCCAGCGCTCGGGGACAACACTGGGCTATAACGAACGACCGCGGAATTGCCCGCGAGCGCGAGCGCGGTACCCGCAATCTTGAGGCCGGTTCCTATCGCCGGCACGATGCCGGCCAACCCCAGCAAAGCCGCAGGCGGCGAAGCCACCAATTCGATCGCGACAGTCGCAGACGGCGCGTAATTGGTGAAGCCGATCGAAGTCGCGGCCGGCGTGATGAGCGTGGCGACGAGGGTCTGCGGCGCCTGCCCGTCGAGCGCCACTACGCCGTTCGGGGGGCCGAGGGTGATGCGGCCTTGCAATTGAGGAATTCCCGCCGTAAGACCGACGGTGCCCGTACCGACGACGATTTCAATCGCCTGCATCGGCCCGGTACTGTTTACGTCAGATATCGCGATCGCGCCCGAACCAGGGATCGCGAACGTCTCCTGGATCGGCGTGTAACTCGTCCATGCCAGGGCGGTCGCGGCTGGCGTGAAAGTCGTGTTGACTACCGGCAGGTTCGGTGTGTAATCCGCCAGCGCAAGCAGCGCCGAGATGGGCGAGGGCAACGTCAGAGTCTGCGGAGGCAAGTAACCCGTCAATCCAAGCGACGCCGCCGCGGGGGCAATTTCTACACCAATCAGCGGGGCTAGTCCGCCGACCGAGGCGTCGAGGGTCACCGAACTGCTGTCGAACGTGATCAGCGAAGAATCGAACGTGCACGGTGCGCCGAGGTTGATCGCGCCGGCGGCGGGCGTGATAGGAGGCGCGTAAAGTTGTGCCGACGGCGCGGAACCGGTGTATGCGATCGATCCGGCGGACGGGGTGAGCGATATCGCCCCCGCCGCTTGCGATACCGCTGGAGCGCTGCCGGCCAGCGCGGCCGCCCCAACGCTCGGCGTGATCTCGATCGACTGC
Organism: uncultured Gammaproteobacteria bacterium; assembly: GCA_963837045.1. Lineage (GTDB taxonomy): Bacteria > Pseudomonadota > Gammaproteobacteria > Steroidobacterales > Steroidobacteraceae > Bog-1198. The sequence continues at coordinate 1,803 of CAWIMA010000005.1, read as the reverse complement.
GTTGATGCGTAACCGGTAACCCCGACGATACCGGCTGTAGGCGTGAGTACCGTACCGAGTACGATCGTCGGGCCGACACCGTTCGCGTCCGCGACGGCGAGGGGACCGGCGAGCGGTGCGAGCACCGTACCGAGCACAATCGTCGGACCGACCAGGTTGACGTCCGCCACGGCGACGGCGCCCGCGCTCGGCGTGATCTCTACCTGCTGCTGCGGCCCAGTAGCGTTGACGTCGGCAATAGCGACCGAACCCACGAGCGGCGTGATCGTCGTGCCCAACGTGAGCGATGGGCCAACCGCATTCGCATCCGCTATGGCGATGACGCCCGCCAGCGGAGTCTGCGAGGAGGTCTCGCCGAACAGCGTCAACATCATCGAGCCGGTTTGCGGCGTGATCAGCTTATTGGTGACGTACGGCCCGACGGCATTCGCGTCCGCGACGGCGAGCGCGCCGGTCGGTGGCTTGACGGTGAAACTGTAGTCGGGGCCTGGGGCGCCTAAGGAAACATACGGGTACGGGTCGACCTGGTCTAAGTTCTCGATCCAGACCGGACTACCGGGAGCGGGTACTTGTACGTTGCTCATTCACTCACGCATCAGAAGTCGCAGCTCGAACAAATTCATTTGCCGGCGGTCGCCGAGTCGCAAAAGTGCTTCGCACTCCTTGCACAGCTCGCATTCAATCGGGCGAGCATCGAAGTCCGGCCAATAAGTCACCGGCACGCTGCACATGCACGGTGCATCGCAGATCGCACACCGTTCTAACATTTCACGTCACCCGTGCTCCTCTCGAAGACCGCCGCACAAGACAAACGACGGGTCTTCGAGGGTCGGCTAGCCCGATGCTCAACCGCTGAGCTTTCATACGGTGCGCGCCTGGGGACAAGGGAAGACGAAGGAGCCCCGCATCGCGCAACTGCTGTCGATGTTCTATGCCCGCGCTGTCGATCAGCTGCAGCGCGCCCGACGTGAGTGCGTCGGGTCTCATTTTCATTGCGCACCTCGCGCCGCGAGCGAACGATCGAAGATCCTGACGGCCGCCTCGCCGGGGAGCGTCCCAAACACGAGCAGGGCATTCGCCATCGATTCAATTTCGGCCCAATGCCGCTCGACCAGCTGCTCCGCGGCCGCCCTGACGCGCAGCGCGATCGTCGCGCGGCGACTGGCGTACGCACCGATGCTCGGAAATGAACGCCAGTCGGCGGCGGCTCGGCCGATGGCCTCATCGGCGGCGAGAAAATCCTTCTCGTCTCGCCAGTCGAGCCGCGCGGGGTCCCATCGGCGCGTCGCCAATGGTCCGGCCAGCGCCGCGATTCGTGATGAAGCGGATCGCCTGCTTCACTGAGAGCCGGCACGGTGCGACCGGAAAAACCGGCGCTGTGCTCAATAGTGACGCGGTCGAGCGCGATGCCGAGCGCGGCGAAAGCGGCAGCGTGCCCCGCTTCGTGGTAGGCGGTGCGCTCGGAGTCACTCACGCGCGTCCCTCCGCCGGCGCGATGAGGGCGAACAATTCCTTACGCTCCAACTCGCTCGAGCAATTGATCAGCGTGGCGCACGGATTGCAAACTTCGAGGCGGCGGCCTATTCCAGAGCACCGGCCAACTTTTCGGGATTCCGTCCTCGCCGATCTCGATGACGTCACCGCACATAGCGCAAGTGGCGCTCATCCGCGCCCTGGCCCTTTCTGTTGTGGCGTGTTCCAGAATTCGCGCGGCGCCGGTGAATGATTCGGATCTGCGGGCGCCCAGTTGGGGTGCACTTGAACCACAGTCTTGTTCTCGAACTCGCGCGGCACCTCGGGCCC